>CAVVPI010000020.1:0-535320 GCA_963750055.1 uncultured Actinomycetota bacterium
ACGCATCCCAGCTCGTCATGAACGTCAAGGAGCTCTGCGTCAGCTCCGACCACGACGAGCCGGTCAGCATGTACCTGCGCAAGCAGGGCCCGGGCGATGTCACCGCTGGTGACATTCAGCCGCCGGCCGGGGTCTCGGTGCACAACAGCGACCTGAACCTCGCCACCCTCAACGGCAAGGGTCGGCTCGACATGGAGTTGACCGTCGAGCGGGGCCGCGGCTATGTCACCGCGGCGCAGAACAAGCAGGCGGGTGCCGAAATCGGCCGGATCCCGATCGACTCGATCTACTCGCCGGTGCTCAAGGTGACGTACCGGGTCGAGGCGACCCGGGTTGAGCAGCGTACCGACTTCGATCGTTTGATCATCGATGTGGAGACCAAGGCGTCGATCGGCCGCGGACCGCGCTGGCGTCGGCCGGATCCACCCTGGTGGAGCTCTTCGGCCTGGCCCGTGAGCTGGACGAGAGCGCGGAGGGGATCGACATCGGTCCGTCGCCGCAGGACGCTCAGCTCGCCGCTGACCTGGCTCTGCCGATCGAGGAACTCGATTTGACGGTCCGCTCCTACAACTGCCTCAAGCGCGAGGGCATCAACACCGTTGGTGAGCTCATCGGGCGTACCGAGGCTGACCTCCTCGACATCCGCAACTTCGGTCAGAAGTCGATAGACGAGGTCAAGATGAAGCTTGCCGGCATGGGGCTGGGGCTCAAGGATTCGGCTCCCAACTTCGACCCGGCGCACGTCGTGGACACCTTCGGCGAGGCGGACTACGACACCGATGACTACCGCGAGACCGAGCAGCTCTAGTTCCACTGCCGCCACAACTGAGGAGCACCAAGAATGCCCACGCCCAGCAAGGGTCCCCGCCTCGGCGGCAGCCCCGCGCACGAGCGGTTGATGCTGGCCAACCTGGCCACCGCGCTGTTCCAGCACGGGAAGATCAAGACCACCGAGACGAAGGCCAAGCGGCTGCGTCCGCTCGCGGAGCAGCTCATCACCAAGGCTAAGCGCGGTGACCTGGCCGCGCGGCGCCGGGTGCTGACCGTCGTGCGGGACAAGGACGTGGTCTACGCCCTGTTCGACCAGATCGCGCCCCGCTACGCCAACCGCCCCGGCGGCTACACCCGGATCGTGAAGACCGGCCCCCGCAAGGGTGACAACGCGCCGATGGCGATCATCGAACTGGTCGAGGAGCTGGCGGTTCCCACGTCGACTCCGGCCAAGGCCGCCAAGAGCGCCGACCGCGCCCAGCAGGACAAGGTCGAGGCGCTCGCTCCCTCGGAGGAGGCCCCCGCGGCCCGGTCCAGCGTGGATCAGGACAGCGAGGCGCCGGAGTCGGTGTCGGGCGACACGAAGGCCGCACCTCGAGGACACTGACGAGGGCACCGAGTCCAAGTCCTGAGCACCGGCACGTCGGGCCCGGCATCCCCGGTTGGGGATGCCGGGCCTGTAGGCATTCTGGGGAGTGGCCCGGTGGCCGGACGTGGAGCCGACCATAAGACCCGCTCCGGCGGGCTGCTGGCGGTGAAACGTCAACCCCGCACCGCACTTGCGGGTCGGACCGGGACCATCCCACCGCAAGGCGGGACTGCCTATCCGACGCTCGCCAGAGCGTACTGAAAGGTAACGGTTGTGGTCGATGAACTTATCCGGGTACGGCTGGACGTGGCCTACGACGGCACGGACTTCTCCGGCTGGGCTGCCCAACCGGGCCGCCGTACGGTTGCCGGGGTGCTGGCTGAGACGTTGGCCCGGCTCTTCGGCGCCGACGGGGCGACCGGGCTGACCGTCGCTGGGCGGACCGATGCCGGGGTGCACGCCACCGGTCAGGTCTGCCACGTGGACCTTGCCGCCGAGGGATGGCGGGCGCTCTCCGACTCGTTGCCGCGTCGGCTCGCCGGGCTGCTACCGACCGATGTCCGGGTCCGGGCGGTGACCGAGGTTCCGGCGGACTTCGACGCCCGCTTCTCGGCCACCTTCCGTCGGTACGAGTACCGGGTCACCGATGCGCCGCACGGCGCCGAGCCGCTGCGTCGACACGAGATCCTGGCCTGGCCACGTCCGTTGGATCTGGCGGCGCTCGGGCAGGCGGCGGATGGACTCGTCGGCGAGCATGACTTCGCGGCGTACTGCCGACGCAAGGAGCACGCGACGACCGTACGGGAAATCACCCGGCTGAGCTGGCGGCGTGCGCCGGACGGAGTGCTGGTGGCCACGGTGCAGGCCGATGCGTTCTGTCAGGCCATGGTGCGCAGCCTGGTCGGTGCGATGCTCTTCGTCGGCGACGGGCGACGGGCGGCCGATTGGCCGGCTAACCTGCTCACCCGCCGGGAGCGGTCAAGTGAGGTGACGGTGGCGCCGGCACACGGGCTGACCCTGGTCGCGGTCGGTTATCCCGATGATCCGGCCGAGTACGCCAGCCGCGCGGCCCGTACCCGCCGGTTGCGGACCGTCGCTTCTTGGTGAGCGCCAGGTGGGCAACCGGCGGCGGTCTCCGTCGGTTGTCCGGCGTTCAGGTCGGTGGTGCGGAGAGCGCGACCGGCCCGGACGGGTTGACCGGCACGGTTGCCCGGTTCTCCAGGATCCGGCCGCGTAGGTACGACTCGATCACATTGGCGAGCGACTCGCGGGCGAACGGGTCGTTCTCCCCGATCGGCGTGCCATCGGCTTTGGCGATGACGCAGTAGACCAGGTAGTGGCCGCGGACATGCCAGCCGACCTGGGCTGAGGGGAGCGCGAGGGCGTCGGTGCCCCGGCCGGCGATCAGGCCCTGGAAACCGCCCGTTCGGCTGTCGACAATCGACTTGGTCTTGTCGTGTGCCAATTCGGCGCCGGTGGCATCGGCAAGGTTGAAGATGCCGGCGGTCATCAGGTAGATACCGGTCGGGGAACGTAAGGTCGCACGGACCACCTGGCTGCAGTCCAGTTCGGCGAGGAGCGTATTGAGTTCACCCGAGGTGGCCGTCTTACAGTCCTTACTGGCCTGGGTCTTGAGCACCTGATACGCCGATTCCTCGACGTTGATGACGATCTCCTTGCCGGGGAACACCTCAGCGACGGTCAGCGGTTCGGGATCGATGTCTCGGGAACTGATGTCCCGAGGAAGTGCGGTGGCCTCGGCTGCGGCCCCGCCGCTCTGGCCGGCCAACCCGTTCTGGTCGTCGGCCAGTAAAAAATAGGACGTGATGCCGCAGACCGTCAGCAGGATCAGGACGCCGAGTCCGCCGATAATCAACTGCCAGGTTCGCTTGGCTGAGCCTGCTGTTCCTGTGGGACCGGTGCGGATGGCGACGACGGGCGGCGGGGCTGGAGCCGGACCGCGGGCCAGGCTGGGTTGGCCCGCCACGTCGCCCTGATCGAAACGGCGCCTCGGGTTGCTGGCTGCGCTGATGCGGTGGTGGGCCGCCGCCGGCCTGCCGCGCTCGGTCCACCGGTGGCGCACCGCCGGGCGGTCCGCCGGGCGGTCCGCCGGGCGGATCGGGCCGGGGCAGCGCCGGCCCGGGCGGTCCGGGCCGGGGCAGCGCCGGCCCGGACGGTCCCAAGCCGGGAGGATAGCGGCGGGGTGGGTAGGGGCTGGGCGGTCCGACCTGGTGGCCGGGCCGAGCGGCGCGGGATCGGCCGCTGCCTTCTGCGGGGTAGCCGGCTCGTCCCGAAGGAAATGCGGGATTTCCGGCTAGCGGTCCGGAGGTGGGTGCCGACGGCTGGTCTGACCTTTGCTGGGGCCTGGGCCGGGCGTGGGCCACCGCGCGGCAGACCCGGCTCGTCGGGCGCACCCGGTTGGTGGTCGTCGGTTGGTGGCCAACCGCCAGGTACCGATTCGTGCCCGTAAACCATGTCGCACAGGGTAACGGAAGTTAACGTTTTCGCGCCGGTTCACGTGTCGCACGTTTGATGAACAAGTGACGGTGCTAATGGGCCGGCTCGCTGGCTGACTGGCGGACCGACCGTTGCCGCGACGGGAAAACCCGGTAAGCGACAATGCGAGGTGTGACCGGCGATCATTACTTCAGCGCACAGCCCGCTGCCGCCCCGCTCCGGCGAGACGTCGAATTTTCCATCGCGGGTCGCGACTACTCGCTCACCTCGGCGGGCGGGGTGTTCTCCGCCGCGCGGCTCGACCCCGGCACGGCCGTACTGCTGCGCAAGGCTGACCTGCCCACCGCCGGCACCCCGGTCCGCTGCTGGACCTCGGCTGCGGATACGGGCCGATCACCTGCGTGCTCGCCGCGACAGCGCCGACCGCCACCGTCTGGGCGGTCGATGTCAACACCCGCGCCCGCGAGCTGACCTCGGAAAACGCCGCAGCGGATCGGCGCTCGCGGACCGGGTCCGGGTCGTCGGCCCGGACGAAATCCCGGACGGAGGTGACGTTCGCCCAGATCTGGTCCAACCCGCCGATCCGGATCGGCAAGGCCGAGCTGCACGACCTGCTGTTCGCGCTGGCTGCCCCGGCTGGCCCCGGACGGCGTGGCCTGGCTGGTCGTGGCCCGCCACCTCGGCGGCGACTCGCTGCAGCGCTGGCTGGTCGAGCAGGGCTGGCAGGTCGAGCGGCACGCCAGCCAGAAGGGCTACCGGGTGCTCCGGGTCACCCGGTAATCGGGTGTCGCCCGCACCAGCCGACTCGGGCAGGATGCCGGCGTGGGATACGTGGACGTCGCCGGGGTCGGGCACATCGCTGCCCGGACGGCCGGCAGCTGTTCGCCGATGTCTCGTTCCGGGTCGGCGAGGGCGCCAAGGTGGCGCTCGTCGGCCCGAACGGCGCCGGCAAGACCACCCTGCTGCGGATGGTCGCCGGTGACCTGCCGGTCGCCAGCGCCGGCGCGATCGCCGCTCCGGCGGGCTGGGCGTGATGCGGCAGTTCATCGGCATGATCGGCGACGAGATCACGCTGCGCCGACCTGGCGCTGTCGCTCGCCGCGCCGGCGCTGCGGACGGCGGCGAGCGGCTCGCGGCGGCCGAGGCGGCGATGCACGCCGCCGAGGTCCGGGGCAAGTTCAGCACCGCGGCCGGCAAGGCCCAGCTGCGCGTACGCCGACGCGCTCGCCGCCTGGGGCGAGGCCGGCGGGTACGACGCCGAGGTGCTCTTCGACACGGTCTCGACGATCGTGCTCGACCTGCCGTGGGAGCGCCAGCGGACCGGCCGGTGCGCACCCTCTCCGGTGGCCAGCAGAAGCGGTTCGCCCTGGAGATGCTGCTGCGCGGCACGGACGAGGTGCTGCTGTTGGACGAGCCGGACAACTTCCTCGACGTGCCGGGCAAGCGGTGGCTGGAGGCCCGGCTGCGCGAGTCGGCGAAGTCGGTGCTGTACGTCTCGCACGACCGGGAGCTGCTGGCCCAGACCGCCGACCGGGTGGTGGCCGTGGAGGGCGGCGGCGCCTGGGTGCACCCGGGCGGCTTCGCCAGCTGGCACGAGGCCCGGATGGCCCGGCACGCCCGGCTCGACGAGCTGCGCCGGCGCTGGGACGAGGAGCACCAGAAGCTGCGCGAGCTGATGCTGATGTACAAGCAGAAGGCCGCGTACAACACGGACATGGCCTCCCGCTACCAGTCGGCGCAGACCCGGCTGCGCAAGTTCGAGGAGGCCGGGCCGCCGCCGGTACCGCCGAAGGACCAGGACATCCGGATGCGGCTGACCGGCGGGCGGACCGGCAAGCGGGCGGTGATCTGCGAGCAGCTGGAGCTGGACGGCCTGACCTACCCGTTCGACCTGGAGATCTGGTACGGCGACCGGGTCGCGGTGCTCGGCGCCAACGGTACCGGCAAGTCGCACTTCCTGCGGCTGCTGGCCCGCGGCGGCACCGACCCGGATCCGGCGCAACGCGCCGGTCGACGGCGCGCCGCGCTCGCGCCGGTCGCGCACGACGGGGTGGCCCGGCTCGGCGCCCGGGTCCGGCCCGGTCACTTCTCGCAGACCCACGACCGGCCGGAGCTGATGGACCGGACGCTGGTCGAGATCCTGTGGCGGGGCGACGAGCACCGCGGCCGGGCATGGACCGGCACGCGGCGATGGCCGCGCTGAGCCGGTACGAGCTGGCCGGGCAGGGCGACCAGCGGTTCGGCACGCTCTCCGGCGGCCAGCAGGCCCGGTTCCTGGTGCTGCTGCTGGAGCTGTCCGGGGCGACCCTGCTGCTGCTCGACGAGCCCACCGACAACCTCGACCTGGCCTCGGCCGAGGCGCTGGAGGCGGGGCTGGCCGCGTTCGAGGGCACGGTGATCGCGGTCACCCACGACCGGTGGTTCACCCGTTCCTTCGACCGGTTCGTGCTGTTCCGCGGCGACGGCGAGGTGGAGGAGACGCCCGAGCCGGTCTGGGACGTCGGCTGATCGCAGTCCGGGCGGGTGGCGGCTCGGCGCGCCCGGCGGCATAGGGTTGATCGCGTGACTGAGATGACCTATCGCCGGCTGGGTGACTCCGGCCTCGTGGTGTCCGTGGTCGGCATCGGCTGCAACAACTTCGGCCGCAAGCTCGACGCTGCGACGGCACCCGGGCGGTGGTCGACGCCGCCCTGGACGCCGGCATCAACTTCTTCGACACCGCGGACATCTACGGCGAGCCGCACGGCGGCTCCGAGGAGCTGCTCGGCGCCGCGCTGCGGGGCCGCCGGGACGACGTGGTGGTGGCCACCAAGTTCGGCATGGACATGGCGCGGCATGAACGGGCCGGACCACGGGCGCCCGCGGCTCGCGGCGCTACATCCGCCCGGGCGGTCGAGGCGTCGCTGCGCCGGCTGCGGCACCGACTACATCGACCTCTACCAGATGCACGAGCCCGACCCGGGCACCCCGATCGAGGAGACGCTCGCCGCCCTCGACGACCTGGTCGCGCGCCGGCAAGGTGCGCTACCTGGGCAACTCCAACTTCGCCGGCTGGCAGATCGCCGACGCCGACTGGACCGCCCGGTCCGGCGGGCTGACCCCGTTCATCAGCGCCCAGAACCAGTACAGCCTGCTGGAGCGCGGCGTGGAGGCCGAGGTGGTGCCCGGCCTGCGAGCGCTTCGGGCTGGGCTGCTGCCGTTCTTCCCGCTCGCCAACGGGCTGCTCACCGGCAAGTACCAGCGCGGCGAGACGCCGCCGTCGGGCAGCCGGCTCGCCGGCGGTGGCCGGTACGCCGAGCGGCTGGCCGCCGCGCCGATGGGACACCATCGAGGCGATCGAGAAGTACGCCGCCGAGCGCGGGCGTCTCGATGCTGGAGGTGGCGATCGGCGGACTGGCCGCCCAGCCGGCGGTGACCTCGGTGATCGCCGGGGCGACCACCCCGGAGCAGGTACGCGCCAATGCCGCCGCCGGCGCCTGGCAGCCGTCGTCTGAGGACCTCGTCGCGCTGCGTGCCATTCGCTGACGACTCGCACACCAGTGGCTCACTTCGCGACACGGCAGCGCCTGCCGCCGCGCCTCGACGTTCTGGTCAGGTGCGGCGGCGGGCCAGCGCCACCACGGTTGCGGCGGCTGCGACGAGCAGCGCGGAGCCAGCCACCCACCAGAGCCAGCCGGTGGATTCCGGCACCGGGTCCTTGACCGCCGCCGCGCTGGGAGCCGGGGGCGGGGCCGCCTGCTCGGCGCGGGCCTCGATGACCACCATCACCTTGGCCGGATGCGGCTCCGGTGCGGCGACCGTGACCTGCCAGCGGCCGGGGGCGAGCAGCGGGCCGGTGGTGTAGAAGCCGTGACCCTCGTCGGCCGGGTTGAGCTGGATCGGGCCAACCACCTCGCCGTTGTCGGCGGTCGCGTTGAGCACCAGGCGCAGCATCTTCTCCAGTGGGTGCCCGTCCTCGGCGTAGGTCGCCTGCACGGTCACCCCGGTGGCGCCGTCACCGGCCACCGCCAGGTTGATTTTGTTGCCGTGGGCGGCGGCCGGGAGCTGCCGACGGCAGCACCAGGGCGGCCGCCAGCAGCGGGACCAGCGCCAGCGTGGCGGGCACGAGCCGGTGGTGTCGCATGTGGTGTTTCCTTTCGAGCACGCCGTCACCGGTGAGAGACGGGAACGGGGCGGCCGTCGAGCGACGGCCGCCCCGCTAATTGGTATTACAGCGTCCCGCCCGGCGCCACCCGGGTCGGGTCCGAGTCGAGCCGGCCGGTGCCGTACAGCGACTGGCCGGAGCTGGTCTTGACTCCGGCGCCGCCGGCCGATCCGCCGAGGCGCACGATTGCCGCCTCGGTCTCCCGGACCAGCACGTCACGTGCATTGGCATCGGTGACCAGTGCGGCGTCGCTGGCGAGCTTGCCGAACGCGGTCATCTGTTGGATGGCCCGCTTGTTGTTCCCCTCCGCCTCGGACTCCAGGGCATTGGCGAGCTTGTTCGTCAGCTGCCGGTGCGCTGCGGTCGACAGCTTGCCGTCCGCCCGGAACTGCTCGATCAGCGTCTGGATCTCCGAACCGCTGTTCGTCGTGCCGCCGAGCCGCACGATCATCGCATCGGTGTCCCGGACCAGCACGTCACGGACCCCGCTGTCGGTGACCAGCTTGGCGTCCTTGGCGAGGTCGCGGAAGGCCATCAACTGCTCGATCGCCCGCTTGCCGTTGCCGGTCGTCTCGGAGAGCCGGACATTGTTGAGCTTGTTCGTCAACTTCTTGTGCGCCAGGTCCGACAGGAGCCCCGACGCCTGGAACCGGTCCTGCAACTTCTGCATGTCCCGGAACGAGGTGGTGACGAAGAACTGCACGGTGGTGGTCGACTGGTTGCCGGCCTTGTCCGTGGCGGTCACGGTCAGCTCGTGCATACCGAGCGCCAGCTCGAACATGGGCTGGAGCGTGTTGCTCTGGTACGTCTGGCCGTTGAGCGTGCCGATGACCGACTTGATTCCTGAGGTCGCGTCGACCGCCTGCCAGGTGATGTGGACGTCCTGGCTGTCGCCGTAGAGCTGACCGTCGGCCAGTCCGGAGACCATCAGCGTCGGCTTGGTCGCGTCGATCTTGAGGATCGCCGACTTCAGCGTCTCCACGTTGCCGGCGGCGTCGGTGGCGCGGTAGAGCAGCTCGTGCTGCCCGTCGCCGCTGACGTCAACCGGTGCGGTGTACGCCTTCCAGGCGCCGCCATCGAGCGACCACTCCAACTTGGCGACCCCGGAGCCGCTGTCGGTCGCGGCGAGGGTGACCGGGACCTTGCCGGCGTGCCAGCCGTCGTCGTTCGCGGGCGCGAACGACGCGGTGCTCACCGGCGCGGTGGCGTCGATCTTGAAGTCGACGGTCTTCGTCGCCTCGACGTTGCCCGCCCTGTCCGTCGACCGGAACCGCACCTGGTGGCTGCCGTCACCCGAGACCACGATCGGCTCGGTGTAGGCGGACCAGGTGCTCTCCCCGTCCTGCTGGTACTCGGTGCTGGCCACCCCGCTACCACCGGGGTTGTCCGTCGCGGTCAGGGTGACCGTGGCCGGCCCGTTGTACCAGCCGGCGGTCACCGGGCCGGTCACCGCAGCGGTGGTCACCGGTGCGGTCGCGTCACTGGCCGCCGCGGTCAACCGGAAGTAGTCGAACGAGGCGGTCTTGCGGGCGGTCTGGTTGGCGCCGAGGGTGAAGAGCCCGACCTTCGGCGTGGCGCTGACGGCCGCGTTGGTCAGCGCCGGCAGGGTCGTCCAGTCCGTCCCGTTCGCCGAGTACGACGCGGTGTAGACATTTCCCTTACGCGCCAGTCGCAGATGCCACACCGCGTTGGTGAGGTTGCTGACCTGCGGCTGCGGGTCCTGCACCACCGCGTCGATCTCACTGCGGAACTCGAGTCGCCGTTCCACGGCCTGGCCGGCGACGTTGTCCGCGATGAAATCGAACTTCAGGTAGTTGTCATCGTTGCCGTACACGATGAGCCCGGCCTGCTGGTACTGCTCGTTCAGCAGACTGCCGTCGACCTTCGTCTCCACGGTCCAGTCGCCGGTCGGCGCGGTCTGCAGGATGAAGTTCGTCGGCCCGGAGTTGTCGCCGCCGTAGATGTCACCGTTGGATATGTCGATGTGCAACGATCCGCCGCTGACCCGGTACGCGGTCGGGTCCTCCCGGACGATCGCGTTCCACCGGCACTTGTCCAACGTGGTTCCGGTGAACTCGTCCGACGGGGTGACCGGCGCGGCCGGCTGGTCGGGCGTGATCTGGAACCAGTCGAAGGCCGCATCCACCACTGGGGCTTCGGTGCCGCCCTGGATCGCGAACAGGCCGATCCTGGGGTTGTTGATGCCGGCCAGGGCGGCCGACCGACCGACCGGGGTGAACGTCTGGCCGTCGGCGGAGAAGGCCGCGGTCAGGTTGGTGCCGTCACTGGTCAGGCGGAGGTACACCGTGTCGCCCGCCGGTGCGGCCGTGGCGTCGGCGCTCTCGTTGCGCGCCTTACCCGCGGTCTCCCGGATGAACTCGACCCGACGGCTGCCGGAGTAGAGCAGGTCCACCTTGGCGTAGTTGTCGTCGTCGCCGTAGAGGATCAGACCGGCCTGCTGGTAGTTCTGCGCCACCTTGAGCGTCACCTTCGTGGTCGCCTGCCAGGCCCCGCTGGGCGCCGGCTGGAGCACGATGTTGGTGGCGTCGTTGCGGCCCTCGTACAGGTCACCGACCCCGGCCGGCAGGATCAGCGAACCGTTACGCACCGAGTGGGTCTGGTTCTCCCGGACGATCGTCGACCACCGGGTGCGGTCCAGCTCGGTACCGTTGAAGTCGTCCGAGTTCACCCCGAAACAGGCCGTGTTCGGGGCATTGACCTGCACGGTGACGTTGGCGAACGACTTGGCGCCGCGCGCGTCGGTCACGGTCAGCGTCGCGGTGAAGGTACCCGGGGCGGTGTAGGTGTGCGTGGCGTTGAGCGTGGTCGCCCGGCCCCCGTCACCGAAGTCCCAGGCGTACGTCAACGGGTTGTCGCCATCCGGGTCGGTGGCCGTGCCGGTGAAGTTCACCGTGACCGGCGCGGTGCCGGTGGTCGGCGTGGCGGAGGCGGTCACCACGGGCGGGGTGTTGTCGGTGACGCCCCGGCCGAGGAAGTCGACCCAGTTGACATTGAATATCGAGCCGGCGCCGCCGGTCGGGTGCTTGGCCACGAAGTAGAGCGGCCCGCTGGTGGTGCTCGGGGCGGCGAGCTCGACGGTCACGTCGGTGTACGTCTGCCAGCCACCGGTGCCAGGGACGGTCGCTGTCGCGACCTTCGGACCGTCGAACGACCCGGTGCGTACCTCGATCAGGCCGCCGTTGGTGTCGGATGCCACCCGGAAGCGCAGCGAGTCGATGCCGGTCAGGTTGACCGGATCGAACGACCACCAGTCGCCGTCCTCGATGAATCCGATGTTCTGGTAGCCGCCGGCTGAGTCGCCGGTGGTCTCCTTCTGCACGCCGGGGTCACCGCCACCGACGCCGTCCGGGGTCCGGCCGGTCTCCGCGAAGTACTCGGCCTGCTTGCGCTTGGGCTGCAAAAGCTGGATGGCCCGGCCGGTCAGCGGCTTCGCCCCGCCGACACCACCGTTGTCGGTGTAGGTGGCCTCAAGTACCGCGAACACGTTCGCCTCGGGGCCGTGCCCGTCGGTGAGCGCGGTCTGCATGGTGCCCGAGCAGCCGTTGTACGACTCCAGCGGGTGGGCGTGCTCGTCGTGGCCGAGCAGATGCTGCACCTTCACCCGGGCGCAGTCGATCTCCCCGTCCTCCGGGTCGGTCACCTTGACCGTGTACCTGACCTGGTCACCCCACTCGTAGAAACCGCCGTTCGGCGGGAACTCGATGAGGACCGTCGGCTCGGTGTTGCCCACCGTGATCGGCACGTTCGCGGTCGCGGTCCGGCCCTTGGGGTTGGTGACGGTGAGCTGGGCGGTGTAGTTCCCCGCCGTGGTGTAGGTGTACGTCGGGTTCGGCTCGGTGGAGGTGCCGCCGTCACCGAACGCCCAGGTGTAGGTGAGGGTGCCGCCGTCCGGGTCCCGGGTGCCCTGGCTGGAGAAGGCCACCGCCAGCGGGGCCTGCCCCGAGGTGGGGGTGGCCTGCGCCACCGCGATCGGCGCCCGGTCACCGGCGATGTAGTCGATCCGGTAGATGCCGGAGTTGTCGTTGTTGCCGCCGAAGCCGCTGCCCCATTCGATCAGGTACATCGCGCCGTCCGGCCCGAACTCCATGTCCATCGGGCGGATGAAGTTCATCCCGGCCAGCAGGCGCTTGATGTCCACAAGCGACTTACCGTCCTGGGTGACCTGCATGGTGTACATCTTCGACTGGTTCCACTCGCCGAACAGCGCCTTGCCGTCGAAGTAGCCCGGCCACTTGCGGTCGGAAACCAGGTTCGGGTCGAAGCGGTAGACCGGTCCGCCCATCGGCGCGCCGCCGCCGCCGATCTCCGGGAAGAGCGGGTTGGCGCTGTAGCCGTACCAGACCGTGGCCGGGATGGCGGTCGGCAGGTTGGTCAGGCCGGTGTTGTTCGGTGAGTTGTTCACCGGTGCCGAGCAGTCGAATTTCGCCCCGCTCGGGCCGGACGGGAAGGTGTAGTAGTTGTACGCGGAGTTGTTGCCGGTGCAGTACGGCCAGCCGTAGTTGCCGGCCTTGCCGATGGCGTTCCACTCGACCAGGCCCTCGGGGCCGCGGTTCGGGTTGGCCGATCCGGCATCCGGGCCGTAGTCGGCGACGTACAGCGTATCGGTCTTCAGGTCCATGCCGATCCGGAACGGGTTACGGAAGCCCATGCCGTAGATCTCGGGGCGGGTCTTGGCCGTGCCCGGCGGGGAACAGGTTCCCGCTCGGCACGGTGTAGGTGCCGTCCGCCTCCGGGTGGATCCGGATCACCTTGCCGCGCAGATCGTTGGTGTTGCCCGAGGTGCGCTGCGCGTCGAAGTCCTGCCGGCCCGGCCGCTCGTCGATCGGGGTGTAGTTGCCCGACTCGAACGGGTTGGTGTTGTCACCGGTGGCCAGGTACAGGTTGCCGGCGCTGTCGAACACGATGCTGCCACCCGCGTGGCAGCAGGTGTTGCGCTGGGTGTCGACCTGCAGGATGGCCTTCTCGCTGGCCAGGTTGATCGAGTCGCCCTCGACGGTGAACCGGGACAGCAGGTTACGGGCCGCGCCGCCGTTCGGCGCGTAGTACACGTAGATCCACTTGTTGGTGGCGAAGTTCGGGTCCAGCCGCAGGCCGAGGAGCCCGTCCTCGTTACCGGTGAAGACGTTGAGCTTGATCGCGGTAACCGTGGTGTGGGTGTCCGGCTTGATGATCTGGATCCGGCCGTCCCGTTCGGCGTAGAACACCCGGCCGTCGGCCGCGATGTCCAACTCCATCGGGTTGTTCGTGTTGCTGTCCAGGGTGACCTTCTCGAACGACTTGGTCAGCGAGGCGCCGCAGTCGGCGTTCTTGGCCCCGGCGGCGGTTTCGATCCCGCCCAGCAGGTGGGCCAGGAACGCCGGCTCGACGAACGACTGGTCGGTGTGACCGCCGCCGGTGTACCAGGAGCGTCCGCCGTCGTAGTCCTGGCACCAGGCGGTGGGGTGGTCCATCCCCATCGCACCCGAGCCCGGCGTGTAGCTCTTCTCGTCCAGGCTGGCCAGCACGTGCACGTTGCCACGCGGGTTGGTCCGGAAGTTGTACCACTCGTCGAAGCGCGTCCACCGGGACGGCAGCGACGCCGTGGACGGGTGCGCCGGGTCCTCGACCTTGACGGTGGCCGTCTGGTTGGCCGGGTGCGAGTTGAAGTAGGCACCCACCAGCTTGCCGTACCAGGCCCAGTTGTATTCGGTGTCCGACGCGGCGTGAATGCCCGCGTAGCCCCCGCCGGCCTGGATGTAGCGCTCGAATGCCGCCCTCTGGTCGGCGTTGAGCACGTCACCGGTGGTGGAGAGCCAGATGACCGCACGGTACCTGGCCAGGTTGGCGTCGCTGAACGCCGTGCTGTCCTCGGTCGCGTCGACGGTGAAACCGTTGTCGGCGCCGAGCTTCCTGATGGCCGTGATGCCAGCCGGGATGGAGCCGTGGCGGAACGCCGCCGTCTTGGAGAAGACCAGCACGGCGTACGGGTCGGCCTGGGTCGCGGTGTCGTTCGGGGCGGCCGAGGCGAGGGCGGGGGTGGCTACCAGCGAGGCCGCCGTCATAGCGACGGCCGCACTTGCGCTCAGTAGCGTTCGGGTGAGGGTGCCGCGGACGCGGCGATAACTGGACACGGAGGATCTCCTTGGTCCGATGAGGACAGCAGGGATCCCGGGTCGGTACGCCGAAGACCGTCTCGGGGGTGTTCGCTCGCGCCACGGCTCGCCGAAGCCACGGTCGACGAATTTTGCCTTGTTGCTAAACAAATTAGGGTGCGGGACGGCCGGCGGGAATGAGGCGACAAGCTCAATCGGATTACGGTTGGATAACGTCGTTCGACAATTCGGATAGCGCGGACGAATCGGCCCTGGTGAACATGACGGGTGCTGCCGGTGCGTGCTGATCGATGTACGGTGTGAAGTTTGCTCGATGAAGGTCGCTCAGCCGCCCCTCAAGGACGAGGCCGCAGTGAACGCCGGAACAACGCCTCCGACGGCGGTTCCGCGTCCCGTGGGCCGGGGACACCCAGCCCGCTGACCCAGTCGATGTACTCGTCGTCCGGAGCCGGCACGGGACGCTCCACGCGGCCGTGCCGCTTCACCGCCCGCCGCCGTAACGCTTTGGCGAAGGGTTTGCCGGGCGGGGTGGTCTCGGCAGCATCGCCAGGCCCGTGGCCGGTAGGGCCGATCGCCCCGGCCGGAGTCGGGTCCGCCGGCCGTACGGCTGACGGCTGGTCGTCCGCGGGCCGACTGAAAGGCCAGCGGACCACGGCGGCGAGTACCGAACCGAGTGGGCCCGCGCCGAGCGCGATGAGCGCAGCCCAGTACGGCGCCGCCTGATACCGGTCCGTGGCGACACCCGGACCGGCGGTGAGGTACGCCAGGGCCAGCAGTGCCGGGCCGGCGATGCCGGAGGTGGCCACCACGGGCCCGGGGTGGCCACGCCAGCGGGCGAGGGCGCCGATGGCGGCCCCCGCGATCAGGGCCAGCGCCGGCAGGGGGACCAGCGCGAGACGCTCGGCGACCTCGGCGTCCAGCCAGGCCGAATCCAGACCGCCGAGCCGGACGTCGGGCAGCGGATCGCTCGGGCCAATGGAGGGCAGGACCGACAGCAGGGCGAGGAACCACACCCCGCCGGTGACCGCGGCGATGTTCCAGCCGATCGGTCGGGCCCTGGACGCGACCAGGGCTGCGAGGAGACCGACCACCGCGCCGAGTCCGGCAGCCAGCCCGACGGCCAGCACCGCGTCGACCGAGGTGACCGGCACGGCCCGGGCCGGTGGCATGGCCAATGGTGCGATGCCGGCCGCACCGATCGCGGCGGCACCGGCCAGCGCAACCCGGATCGGCATCGTGACCCGGGGGAGCTGTCGATCGGCGAGCCGCGCGGTGACCAGCGCGCCGGTCACCGCGGCTACCATCGCGATCCAACCCACCCAGGCGAGCTGCGCCGCCCACCGGTTCGCCACCGGTGGGTCAAAGGTGTCGGCGAAACGCAGGATACCCAGGCCGTACGCGAAGCCGAGTTGGCCAGCACCGGCCAGAAAACCGGCGCTGAGTGCCGCCAGCAGCAGCCTGCTCCAGGTCCGATAGCTCACGCCGGCACGTTACGGTGGACCGGAGGCCACCGCCACCCCTCGAATTCAGCCGGCTCCGGCTGCCTCCACTGTGGGGCTCAGACGCCGTCGAGCTGGGGCAGCACCTCGGCGGCGATCAGCTCGAGATGGTCGAGGTCGGTGAGCTCGATCAGCCGCAGGTGTATCCGGGTGGCGCCGATCGCGGCGAACTCGCCGATTCGGTCGACAAGCTGGGCGGGGGAGCCGACCACCGGATCCTCCGGCGGCAGCGCGCTCTTCGCGTGCAGCGGCGCGGCCCGGCGGGCGGCCTCGGCGTCGGTGCGGCCGATCGCCACCACGATGCCGGCGGAGAAGACCAACGGGCCCCGACCGGTGCTGTCCCGGCCGACCCGCTTGCAGGCCTCGGTCACCCGCTGGTACGCCTCAGCGGTCTCCGCCACGTTCTTGAACGGCACGTTGAACTCGTCCGCGTAGCGGGCAGCCAGCTCCGGCGTACGCTTCGGACCCCGACCACCGACGATGATCGGTGGGCCCGGCACCTGTACCGGCTTGGGCAGTGCCGGTGCGTCCACCAGTTGATAGTGCGCACCCCGGTGGGTGAAGCTCGCGCCGGGCGGGGTGGACCAGAGCCCGCTGATCACCGCGAGCTGCTCCGCCAACCGGTCGAAGCGCTCGCGCACCGGCGGGAACGGGATGCCATAGGACGTGTGCTCCCGCTCGTACCAGCCGGCACCGATGCCCAGGTCGACCCGGCCGCCGCTCATCTGATCGACCTGCGCGACCATCATCGCGAGCGGGCCGGGCAGTCGGAAGGTTGCCGAGGTGACCAGGGTGCCGAGGCGGATCCGGGTGGTCTCCCGGGCCAGGCCGGCCAGGGTGAGCCAGGCATCGGTCGGCCCGGGCTGGCCCTGCTCGGCCTCCATGCCCTGATAGTGGTCGGCGCGCAGGAAGCCCTCGAAGCCGCCCTCCTCGGCGAGCCGGGCCATCCGCAACTGATCGTCGTAGGTCGCGCCCCGGTGCGGCTCGGTGAAGATGGACACCCGCATGGTCAACGTCTCCCTGTCCCGGCCAGCGCCGGGGTGTCTCGTTCCATCAGCAGTTCGTGCAATTCGGCGCTGCACTGGGCGACCTGCGCCAGGTGGGCGTTGCGACCCAGGCTGCGCGGGCGGGGGATGTCGATGTTGACCACCTGGCGGATCCGACCCGGACGTGGACTGAGCACCACCACCCGGTCGGCGAGGAGTACCGCCTCGTCGATCGAGTGGGTGACGAAGACAATGGTCGCCGCGCTCTCCATGTGGATGCGCTGCAACTCGACCGAGAGTTCCTCCCGGGTCAGCGCGTCGAGGGCGGAGAACGGCTCGTCCATCAGCAATACCTGGGGCTCGCCGATCAGCGATCGGCAGAGCGACACCCGTTGCTGCATTCCGCCGGAGAGCTCGTGTGGCAGGCGTTTCTCAAATCCGCCGAGCCCGGCCAGCTCCAGCAACTGTTCGGCCCGGGGCCGGTGTTTCGCTTTACTCCAGCCGTACATCTCCACCGGCAGCAGTACGTTGTCGAGCACTGATCGCCAGGGCAACAGGGCCGGGCGTTGGAAGAGCATCGCGATGTCCCGCCGGGCTTTCCGGACCGGTTTGCCGTCGACGACGATCTCGCCTTCGGAAACCGGTAGGAGGCCGGCAATCAGCCGCAGCAATGTGGACTTCCCGCAACCCGATCGACCGAGGATCGCGACAAACTCGCCCTTCGCGACATCGAGGTCTATGCCACGTAGGGCCTCTACTGTGCCGGACCGGCCGGCAAACGTACGGGACACCCCAGCGAGTCGGATCATCTGAGGGCTCCATCCGGGACGGTGGCGATCAACGGCTTGGCCAGGCTAGCCGGCAGGAGAATGTCGGGCATCGGCAGGGGTGGTGGTGGTGGCCGGTTGCGTACCGCGAGCGTCAGGTCACACATTTGTGTCCATTTCGCAATGCAATATGCCTGGCGTCGTAAAGGCGAGCTTCTCGTACGCTGTGCCGCGAAGATTCCTCACCTGCGCGGCACACGGCCACGACCCCCTCGGCCGGACGCCGTCCCCCAACAGAAACCCTCCGGTTGGTTGAGGACCTCCGGGCGGAAAGGAACATGGTGTTCATGAACAGGACCACCCGTACGATCGCCACAGCCGCACTCGCTACGGCGCTCGCACTGGCAACCGGCTGCAGCAGCTCCGACAGCTCGGACGCCGCAAAGAACAGCGACGGCAAGGTGCTGGAGAAGGTGACCTACCTCACCTCGTTCGGCAACTTCGGCCGTGACTCGTATGCCTGGGTCGCCAAGGACAAGGGGTTCTTCAAGGACGCCGGATTTGATGTCGAAATCAAGCCCGGTAACGGTACCGGTGGCAATCTGCAGACCATCGCCGCTGGTCAGGCCCAGTTCACCCCGGTCGACCTGACCGGCTTCATGCTGGCCCGGGGCGATGGAAAGTTCGAGGACGTCACCGTGGTCTCCGCCATTCAGCAGCGGACCATGGCGGCCATTGTTTCGTTGGACGGTAACGGGATCAGCACCCCGAAGGACCTGGAGGGCAAGAAGCTCGCGGACACCCCCGGTTCGGTGGTGCGCAACCTCTTCCCGACCTACGCCAAGCTGGCCGGGGTCGATGCCGCCAAGGTGCAGTGGGTCAACGGCGACGCGCAGACCCTGATGAGCACCCTGGCCTCCGGGGCGGTGCACGGCATCGGCCAGTTCGTGGTCGGTAAGCCGACCGTGGAGAAGGTCGCGGGCAAGCCGGCGGTGCTGCTGCCCTACAGCGATGTGATGATCGACCTCTACGGCAACGTGCTGGCCACCTCCGCCAAGCTCGCGAAAGACAACCCGGAGATGGTGAAGCGGTTCGTGGGTGCGTTGCTCAAGGGCCTTGAGTACAGCATCGACAACCCCAAGGAGGCGGGCGAGATCCTGCACGCCAACGTGGATGCGGCCAACGCCGAAGCCGCCGCGGCCGAGTTGGAACTGATGGCCGCCTTCGTGAAGTCGGCCGGTTCCGGCACGGCGGTCGGCGCGATCGATCCCCAGCGGGTGGCCCGGAGCATCGCCATCCTCCAGGGCGCGCAGGCCATCCCCGCCGGCCTCACCCCGGAGCAGCTCATCGACGCCAACCTGACGCCGAAGCCCTGAGCTGATCCAACCTGACCTGTAACGCGTGGGCACGCCCGCCCGGAGCTCTCCGGGGGGCGTGCCCTTCGCGGCTGTCCGGCCGTACCGGCCGATTGATGCGAGGAGTGTGAAATGGCCGAGTTGGCCCAGGTCCGCCCGGCGCCGGCGGTCCCGGCGCGGCGGCGTCGAGGAAGCGGTGGTGTCGGCGCGGTGGCGCTGCCCGGGCTCGGGTTGGTGGTCGCGCTGGTGGTGTGGTGGCTTGCCACCTCGGTGTTCGCCCTGATCCACCCCGCCGTACTGCCACCGCCGCAGGAGGTGCTGGCCGCGTTCAACGCCGGCACGGGTGTGCTTCTGGAAGCGACCGGCGTGACCACCCTGGAGACGGTGGTCGGCTTCCTGCTCTCCACGGTCGCCGGGGTGGCGATCGGGCTCTCCCTGGCGGCGTCGCCGGTGGTCGAGCGGATGTTCGCACCCCTGTTGGTAGCGGTGAACGCGGTACCGAAGATCGCCCTCGGGCCGCTGCTCGTGGTCTCCCTGGGCTGGGGCCAGAAGCCCATCCTGAGCATGGTTTTCCTGCTCTGCTTCTTTCCGATCGTGCTATCCACGGCGACCGGACTGACCACCACCCCGGCCGATCTCGCGGAGTTGGCCAGGTCCCTGGACGCGACCCGCTGGCAGGCCTTCCGGAAGGTCCGACTGCCGGCCGCGTTGCCGCAGATCTTCATCGGTCTGAAGGTCGCGATGCCGCTGGCCGCGATCGGTGCGGTAATCGGCGAGTTCCAAGCCGGCGAAGGTGGCCTGGGCTACCAGATCGTCCAGTACAGCGGCGTCGGTGAGGTCGGCATGGCCTGGGCGGCGATCATCCTGATCGGGCTGGTCAGCATCCTGCTCTACTTCGCGCTGGTGCTGATCGAGCGGTTGCTGCTGCCGTGGGTGCGGGAGACCACCTCGGCACACTGAGTCAGCGGGGCGGTCTCTGGCCGGGCCCCGCTCGGGGCCCGGCCGGAGACCGTGGTAGCTGCCGATGCGCCGCGGCCACGCCGACCCGGTCCGGAGTGGCTAGTTGGCCAGCCGCCACCGGCCGTCGCGGGCCACCAACATGGTCAGCGCCTGCGGCATCAGCCCGGAGTGGTTGTCCGGGGTCATCCGGATCGGGCCGGAGAGGCCGTCCAGCTGTGAGGTCTCCAAGACATCCCGGATCCGGTCGCGGTTGGCGGGCTCGGTCTCCTTGACCACCGCGTCGGTGATCATCTGCACCGCGTCGGCGGCGAACGAGGAGAAGCCGTAGTAGCCGCCGAACTGGGCGGTGTAGTCGCGGAACCACTTCTTGCGCGCCGCCTTGGCCGGGGTGGTCGCGATCACATCGTCGATCACCATGGTCTGGGTGAAGACCATGGTGGTGTTGGTGGCCACGCTGCCGGCCGTACCGGCGAAGAACAGTTCACCGGCGGCGGCGGCGTCAAAGTACAGCCTGCCCTTGTATTTGCTTTCCTGGGCACTGGCCGAGGCGGACATCGCCTGCTCCGCCGGGGTCCAGATGATCAGCGCGTCCGGCTCGGCGGCGGCCAGTGAGCTCACCGCCTGGCTGACCACGGTGTCGGTGTTGCGGATCCGTTGTTTCTGACTGAGGGTGATTTTGGCCTTCGCCAGCTCAGCGGTGAGGGCCCGGAGTCCTTCCTGCCCGTAGTCGTCGTCGGTGTGCAGGATGCCCACGGTCTTGATTTTCTGGCGCTTGAGTTCACCGGCGAGCACAGCGGCGCTGTCGAGCGCGTTCGGGGCGAGTTTGAACATGTAGCGCCGCTCGGTCACCGGATTGGCGACGCTACCGGACGAGGCCAGGGCGATCGTAGGTATCCGTTTGTCGTTGACCGATCGCGCCGCGCCGATTGCGCAGTCGTTGCAACCGCCCATGATGACCGCGCTGACCGTCGGATCATCGGCGAATTCACCGATGTTTCGTAGCGACTCGCTCGGGTCGGAACGGTTGTCCTTGACCACCAGCCGGAGCTTCCGGCCACCGAGTACGCCGGATGCGTTGATCTGCTTGACCTTGAGTCCGAGGGCGCGTTGGTAGGCCTTGCCCACCGGCGCGGTCGAGCCGGATAGTTCCAGGTCGGCGGCGATGACGATCTCGCCGGTCAGTCGCGGCTCAGTGCCGACCTGGCAGGCGGTGAGTGGCATGGCCACTAAGGCCGATGCGAGCATCGTGATTGTCGCGGAGCGGATGGGCCTCAACTCAGTCCTCCATATGCGCGGCGTGGGCAGGCCTGCCCGGTCACCGCCGACGAACCCGTCCTCATTGGAGAGCCGGGGTGGTCTGCCGTACGGTGTGCGCTAAGCCGTCAAGCCTGCAAAACCTTGCCAATGCCGAGCGCCCGGGTCAAGCGCGACTACCCGACCGTTTGCCGGGACAGGCATCCCACATGCTGGCGAGGGCGCTTCTTTTCACACGCTTACCGTACAGATGCAAACGACAACTCTGACAGTATCTGCCCAGTTCACGGGCTCGTAAAATAGAAGGGGTCTGGTGAGCAGAGTAGTGGTTCTGCGTTGTCCGACCGTTTCCTGGCCCACTACGGCTTCCAAAATCGTTCCGGTTCTGATGAAATCGCGGCCGTGCCGCGCGCGGCGCTGTCCGCTGCAGCAGGCATCGGTCGGCGGGTCATGCGTGGAGAAAGCGACGGAGGCGATGTCGTGAGCACCGGACCTACGACCCTGCCCAAAAAAGGCCCACAGGAGCGCGCCGCCCGGCGTCGTCTGCTGCCCAGGCTGCGGGACGCCAGGATTCGGTCCAAACTCGCACTGATCCTTGTGGTGCCGGTTGCCGCGGTCCTGGCACTTGCCACGGTGCGGCTGCTCGATGTCGGCCGCGAGGCCTACCAGGCTGACCTGATCAGGTCGCTGACCAGCCTCTCCACCGACATCTCGGCACTGACCCAGGACATCCACCAGGAGCGGATGGCGGCGGTGAACCTGCTCGCCGCGCCGTCCTCGAAGCCCGACGCCTACAACCTGCACGTGCGGCGTACCGACGAGCGGATCGCCGCCTACAACGCCGACCGCCGCAAACTCGGTGACGTGCCCGCCGCGGTGCGCGAGCGGTTGCGGGCGATCGACGATCACCTGGCCACTTTGAACACCACCCGCCAGGAGGTGCTGGACCGCAAGCAGATGCCGGTCTCCGAAGCGGTGCTGCGCTACGGAGTGGTCCTGACCGACCTCGTCTCCTACGGCGACGCACTCGGCCAGGTCTCCGGTGGAAGGCGCCGTCGCGGAAAGCCTCCGGGCGGTTGCCGCGTTCGCGCGGGCCAAGTCGGCTACCGCGGAGCAGCAGGCGGTGGCCTTCACCGCGCTCTCCGGCAACCGCCTCGAAGAGGAACAGTTCTCCGCGTTCGTGGCGACCCTGACCAGCCAGCAGGAGGCGCTGCTGGCCTTCTCGCTGGCCGCCACCCCCGCGCAGCGGGCACTGGTGGAGAAGGCGGTCAGCGGCGACGCGGTGGTGCTGGCCGACCGGGTGGCCGCCGATGTGAGCCCGATCGGTCGGCGACGGCCCGCTGGTCACCGCGGTGGACGCCGCAGCCGCGGTGGGCGCCGTTACCGACCTGATGCGTTGGGCCGAGGTCGAGTTGGAGGACCAGCTGCTCGACCAGGCCGAGCAGGCCGCGCGCGCGTCATCCAGCAGGCGATCGTGGAGAGCGTGCTGGTGCTGCTCACCCTGATCGTCGCGGTCGTGCTCGCGGTGATGCTCGCCCGCTCACTCAACCAGTCGCTGCGTCGACTGCGCGAAGGCGCGCTCTCGGTGGCCCACCACGACCTGCCCGAGGCGGTCAGCCGGCTGCGTGACGTCGAGCAGCGTCGACGAGGGCAGCGTCGAGGAGATCGTCCGGCAGGTGCGGGACCCGATCCGACTGTCGAACCGGGACGAGATCGGCCAGGTCGCGGTCCGCCTTCAACGTCGTACACAAGGAAGCCGTCCGGATCGCGGCCGAACAGGCGGCGCTGCGGACCAGCGTCTCGGCGATGTTCCTCAACCTGGCCCGCCGCAAGCCAGACCCTGGTCGACCGGATGATCGGCGAGCTCGACATGATCGAGCGTGGCGAGGAGGACCCGAAGCGGCTGGCCCAGCTCTTCGAGCTGGACCACCTGGCCACCCGAATGCGCCGCAACGACGAGAACCTGCTGGTGCTGGCCGGTGCCGACTCGACCGCGCCGCGTCGCGACGACGCGCTGCTGGTGGACGCGCTGCGGGCCGCCCAGTCCGAGGTGGAGCAGTACAACCGGATCGAGTTCGGCACGGTCGACACCGACATCTCGGTCGCCGCGCACGCCGTCAACGACGTCGTCCGGCTCGTTGCCGAACTGCTGGACAACGCCACCCGCTTCTCGCCGCCGACCACGGCGGTGGTGGCCGATGCCCGGCGGATCCGCGACTACGTGCTGATCCAGGTGGAGGACCGGGGCCTCGGGCTCAGCGATGAGCAGTTGGCCTCGCTCAACCGCCGGTTGGCCGCGCCGCCGGCCGTTGACGTGGCCGCGTTCCGGCTGATGGGTCTCGCCGTGGTAAGCCGGCTGGCCAGCCGGTACAGCATCCGGGTGGAGCTGCGGCGCAATGTCGAGGGCGGTACGGTCGCCCAGGTCACCCTTCCCAGCAGCACGGTCGTTCTGCCCAAGCCTCAGGGGCGGGAGCAGATCCTCGGCCGGCCGAGGCAGCCGCTCGCCGTTGAGCCCGGCCCGTCGGCGGCAGCCGCGGCGATCGGCGGCGGCAGCTGGTCGGAACCAGCGGGTTCGGCCGCTGGGACGCGTGGTGCTCCGGCGACCTTCGCCGAACCGCAGCGCGGCACGCCGCCGGTGCAGTGGCAGACCGCCGCTGACTCGCGGGGGCTCGGCGCCCCGGTTGCGGCGCCCTGGCCGTCCGCCCAGCAGCCGGCTGTGCCCCAGACCATGGCCCATCAGGTGATTGCGCCGACAGCTCCGCTTCCTCCGCCCGCAGTCGCGACCGGGATCGGCACGCCGACGGTGTCCTACCCGACGGTGGGCGCGCCGCCGCAGTACGGCACCAGCGACGCGGGCCCTGGCCAGCCGCCGGCGTACACGATGACGCCCGCGACGGCTCCGGTGGCCGGTCTGCCCAACGGGCCGGTGGCCGGCGCGGCCGCAACCGGTGCTGCCGCGCCGGCTCCTCGTCCCGAGGACGTGGGCGAGATGCCGATTTTCCGCGAGATGGAGGCGGTCTGGTTCCGCTCGCATGGCCAGGACACCACCGCGATCTTCACGGTGCCGGCCGACGGTTATCAGTCACCTCCGCCGCCGGCCGGGTCTCCGGCAACTCAGCCGATCGTCAGGGGCGGTGGGTCCGCACCCGCCGCTGGGGCTGGAGCGGTACGTCCGCCACTGCCCACCCGGCCGACCGGTGCCTCGTTGTCGCCCAGCATGCCAGCCACGTCGCCACCTCCAGCGCCGTACACCCCGCCGAGCGCGCCGGTCCGCGCGCCGGAACCAGCGCCGGCGCCTCAGCCCCGGACCGCGGCCGGGGGCCAGGCGTGGCAGACGGCGGCGGACGAGGGCTGGGCCCGTGCCAATCGGGCGGCAGCCCCCGCTACGGCGGGCAGCACTCGCTCTGGGCTGCCAAAGCGGGTACCCCAGGCGCAACTTGTGCCCGGCGGGGTGGAAACCAAGAGCAATCGGGAGCGGACCCGGCGGACCCCGGATGAAGTACGGGGTCTGCTGTCGGCCTACCACCGTGGTGTGCAACGGGGTCGGTCGGCCGGTGTGGAGCAGAACGGCAGTACCTCAACCAAGGAGACGAGCGAATGAACAGGCCAGCAGCTATGCAGGATATGAGTTGGCTGCTCAGTAGCTTCGCCGACAGTGTGGCCGGTATCGCGCATGTGGTGGCGGTTTCGGCCGATGGTCTACTCCTCGCCTCCTCGCGGGACCTGCCGGGGGACCGAGCCGATCAGCTTGCCGCGATCACCTCGGGCGTGGTCAGTCTGACCGACGGTGCCTCCCGGATGTTCAGCGCCGGTGGTGTTCTGCAAACGGTTATCGAGATGGACAGCGGCTACCTGTTCCTGATGTCCATCAGCGACGGGTCGTCGATGGCCGTGTTGGCTGCCCGCAGTTGTGACGTGGGCCAGGTGGGCTACGAAATGGCGCTCTTGGTCGAGCGGGTCGGGGCGGCCCTGGTGCCGCTGCCGCGCGAGGCCGTAATGCGCTCCTAGCGCCCGCAAAGCAAGGATCGGGATCGGTCAAACCGCAGCTTGACGAGGAGGAGGTGACCACGGCATGGACCGTCGGCGAGATGATCCGCGTGGGGCACTTGTCCGTCCATACGCCGTCACCCGCGGGCGCACCGAGCCGCGCCAGGAGATCGCTCTGGAGGCGGTACTCACGGCGACCCCGGCCGCGGTCGTGGAGTCTCGGTTTGCCGGACACGACAAGCACCGCATCGCCACGGTCTGCGAGGGCCGGGCGCAGTCATTGGCTGAGATCGCCGCATACACCCGGTTACCGCTCGGCGTCGCCCGGGTGCTGGTCGCCGACATGGTGGCCGACAGCCTGCTGATTCTGCACAGTGCCGCTCCCGCTGAGGCGTACGAGGAGCGGATGGACATGCTTGAAAGGGTGCTAAGTGGACTTCGCAGGCTTTGAGCCGGCCGGAGCCCGTCGCGGCGGGGGGATCACCTCCGCGAAGATCGTTGTCGCGGGCGGATTCGGTGTAGGAAAGACGACGCTGGTCGGTGCGGTCTCGGAGATCACTCCGTTGACCACCGAAGCGGTGCTGACGGCCGCCGGTGTGGGGATCGACGACCCGTCAAAGGTGCCGGGCAAGGAGACCACCACGGTCGCCATGGACTTCGGCCGGATCACCATGGCACAGGATCTGATCCTGTACCTCTTCGGTACGCCGGGACAGACCCGTTTCTGGTTCATGTGGGACGAGATCATCCGCGGCGCGGTGGGGGCCGCGGTGCTGGTCGATACCCGGCGGATCACCGACGCCTTCGCGCCGTTGGACTACTTCGAGAACCGGCACCTGCCATACGTGGTGGCGCTCAACTGCTTCGATGGGGCGCCCCAGTACGAGATGGAGGAGATTCGCGAGGCGTTGGCCATCGCGCCGCACGTACCTCTGGTGATGTGCGATGCCCGGCATCGGGAGTCGGTCAAACACGTGCTGGTCAACGTGGTCGAGCACGCGATGGTCACGCTGCGTGCCGAACACGGGCGGGGTCGGCCGACGCCGGTCGGCTAGCCCGCCAGCAGCGTCCGGGCGTCGGAGCAGGCAGCTCACGGTCGTCGCCCCCGCCTCCGGTGGGTGCTAGTCGTGTGCCCACTGGGCTGGGGCTGGGCTGCTGGGCGGGTGCGTCGGCGCGCGGACGGTGACCGTGGCGATGGGCCGGATGGTTCCGGCAATCGCCCGCGCAACTCGGCACGACCCTGCCGGGATGCGCTTGTTGTGCCCCGATGACCGGTGAAGGGGCGAATTACGGACCCCGGTGCTGCGGGGCGCGAACCGACCCGTTACCGTTACCGGTGCGCGGAAGCGGGTCGGCCGCCTCGTTTTGACCCTGGGATGGGCGACCCGGTATCGTTGCCTGCTGTTGTGCGACAGCCAGAAGCGTACCCCATCAGGTACGCTTGGTCGTTCGTGCGCGCCTGGTGACCGGTGCGCAACCCCAGACCGACGACGAGACAAGGTAGACCTGTGCGTACGTACAGCCCGAAGCCGGGTGAGATCGAGCGTCAGTGGCACGTTATCGACGCTTCTGATGTCGTGCTGGGCCGACTGGCCACCCACGCCGCCACGTTGCTGCGTGGTAAGCACAAGCCGACTTTCGCGCCGCACGTTGACACGGGCGACTTTGTCGTCATTGTGAACGCGGGCAAGGTCGCGCTGACCGGCAACAAGCGACAGACCAAGATCGCCTATCGGCACTCGGGGTACCCCGGGGGTCTCAAGCAGATCGGCTACGACGAACTGCTGACCAAGCGCCCGGAGCGGGCCATTGAGCTTGCCGTCAAGGGCATGCTCCCGCATAACAAGCTCGGCCGTAAGCTGATCACGAAGCTGAAGGTCTACGCCGGTGCCGAGCACCCGCACGCCGCCCAGCAGCCGGTGCCGTTCGAGATCAAGCAGATCGCTCAGTGATCGTGAGCCAGGGATATCGCGCGCAAGCGCGGGCGAAGGAAGCAGCATGACCGACACCACCGCGACCGCCGTCGCTGAGGCTCCGGCGCCCGTCGCTCAGGCCTATCGGGGTGACCGCCCGATCCAGACCGTGGGCCGCCGCAAGGAGGCCATCGTCCGGGTCCGGATCGTCCCCGGCAGTGGCAAGATCACGTGCAACGGCCGGGAACTGGAAGCCTACTTCCCGAGCAAGGTTCACCAGCAGCTGATCAAGGACCCGCTGGCGACCGCGGAAAAGGGCGAGGCGTTCGACGTGATCGCCAACCTCCACGGTGGTGGCATCACCGGTCAGGCCGGCGCGCTGCGCCTGGCAATCGCCCGGGCGTTGATCGTCAACGACGCGGACGACCGTCCCGCGCTCAAGAAGGCCGGTTTCCTCACCCGGGATGCTCGGGTCAAGGAAAGCAAGAAGTACGGTCTCAAGAAGGCTCGTAAGGCGCCTCAGTACTCGAAGCGCTGATCAGCGTTACCTTGCACGTCTAACGGACGGCCGGGTCCGCCCCCTTGCATGGTGGCGGTCCGGCCGTTCTGTTGTTTCCATCCCCGTTCTACCCAGCTCTCTCTTGCCCAGTTTTCTCGTCGGCTCCCTTCTCGTCGGCGCGTCTTTCGGAGGTTCCCGCGCATGGGTCGGTTGTTCGGCACTGATGGTGTACGCGGGCGCGCGAACGCTGATCTGACACCCGAGTTGGCCCTCGCGGTCGCGGTCGCGGCCGCGCACACTCTCGCCGAGACCGACCAGAGCCAACGGCCGCTGGCGGTGGTCGGTCGGGACACCCGGGCCAGCGGCGAGATGCTTGAGGCGGCAGTGGTGGCCGGCCTGGCGAGCGCCGGCGCCAACGTGGTGCGCGTCGGGGTGGTGCCGACCCCAGCGGTGGCGTTCCTGGTCGCCGAAACCAAGGCGAACCTGGGGGTAATGCTTTCCGCGTCGCACAACCCGATGCCGGACAACGGGATCAAGCTCTTCGCTGCCGGTGGACACAAGCTGCCGGATGAGATCGAGCTCCGGATCGAGGCCGCGATCGAGGCCAACGGGTCCGCCGACTGGCAGCGGCCGACCGGGGCCGGGGTCGGCCGGGTGCATGATCTGCTGGACGGGGCTGACCACTACGTGCAGCACCTCATCGGCACGGTGCCGCACCGGCTCGACGGGCTCAAGGTGGTGGTCGACTGCGCCAACGGAGCCGCCTGCGAGGTGGCCCCGGTCGCCTACCAGGAGGCCGGTGCCGAGGTGATCTCGATCCATGCCGAGCCGGACGGGCTCAACATCAATGCCGCCTGCGGCTCGAACCACCTCGACGCCCTCCAGGCCGCCGTGCTCGAGCACGGCGCGGACCTCGGCATCGCCCACGACGGCGATGCCGACCGCTGTGTTGCCGTCACCGCTCAGGGTGACGAGGTGGACGGCGATCAGATCATGGCCATCCTCGCCCTGGCCATGCGGGAGGCCGGCACGCTGACCGCCGACACCCTGGTCGCCACGGTAATGAGCAACCTGGGGTTGCGTATCGCGATGTCGCAGGCGGGCATCCGACTGATCGAGACCAAGGTTGGCGACCGGTACGTGCTGGAAGAGCTGCGGGCCTCCGGGCTGGCGCTCGGAGGCGAGCAGAGCGGGCACCTGGTGCTGCCCGGCTATGCGACTACCGGTGACGGCGTACTCACCGGGTTGCACCTGATGTCGCGGATGGCGGCAACCGGCCGTTCGCTGGCCGAGTTGGCCAGTGTGCTGACCAAGCTGCCGCAGGTGCTGATCAACGTGCCGGTCGGGGACCGCACCGTCGGTGCCGGCGCGCCGGCCGTACTGGCCGCGATCGGGCAGGCCGAGGCCGAGTTGGGGGAGACCGGACGGGTGCTGCTTCGCCCGTCGGGCACCGAGCCGCTGGTCCGGGTGATGGTCGAGGCGGCGACCGTGGAGATCGCCCAAATCATGGCCGAGCGGATCGCTGCTCAGGTCCGGGTGGCCAGCCCAGCCTCCAGCTAACCCCCACCACCGTCACCACCGTCACCCCGGCTGCTCGTCCCGTCGCCCGTCCCGGCTGCTCGTCCCGTCGCCCGTCCCGTCGATCAAGGAGCAATTGTCGCGGAACTGTGATCAAGATGCCGCAACAAGCCCTTGATCGACGGGAAAGTCCTTGATCGACGCGGCGTGGGGGCGTGGGTGGCGGTCAGGCAGGGCGGTCAGGCAGGGCGGGCGGGGGCATCGCCCGGAGCCGGATGACCGCCTCGGCGAGTACTTCGGGACGCTTGCAGAAGGCGAACCGGACCAGTCGACGCCCTGCCGCAACGTTGTCGTAGAACACCTGGGTCGGTATGGCTACCACGCCGCAGCGTTCGGGCAACGCACGGCAGAATTCCACCCCGTCCCGTCCGCCCGCAGCGGTGATGTCCGCGGTGACGAAATAGGTGCCCTCCGGTGGCAGCACGCCGAACCCGGCGTCCAGCAGCCCGGCGCAGAGCTGGTCGCGGCGGGTCTGCAGGTCAGCGCGGAACCCGTGGTAGTACCCGTCGGGGAGCGCCAGGGCCACGGCGACCGCCGGCTGTAGCGGTGCCCCGTTGACGAAGGTGAGGAACTGTTTCACGCGCATCGCCGCGGAGACCAGCCGGGCCGGCCCGCTGGCCCAGCCGATCTTCCAGCCGGTGCAGGAGAATGTCTTGCCGGCCGACGAGATCCGTAGCGTTCGCTCCCGCATTCCGGGCAGGCTGGCCAACGGCAGGTGTGGGCTCGACGCGTCGGTGAAGACGAGATGCTCGTAGACCTCGTCGGTGACCGCGTACACGTCGTGTTCCTGGCACAGTTCGGCGATCAAGGTGAGTTCTTCCCGACTGAAAACCTTGCCGGTCGGGTTGTGTGGTGAGTTGAGCAGCATCAGCCGGGTGCGCGGACCGAAGGCGGCCCGCAGGGCGGCTGGGTCGAAGCCGTACCGACTGTTCTCCGTCGGGCGCAGGGTTACCGGTCGGCGCACCGCGCCGGCCAGGGCGATCGAGGCCGCGTACGAGTCGTAGTACGGCTCGAAGCAGACCACCTCATCGCCGGGCTCGCAGAGGCCGAGGATGGCGGCGGCGATCGCTTCGGTTGCCCCAGCGGTGATCAGCACCTCGCCGTCGGGGTCGTACTCCAGCCCCCAGAACCGGCGCTGATGGTCGACGACCGCCGCTCGTAGCCCGGGTGTACCCGGGCCCGGTGGGTATTGGTTGTGGCCGGCGCGCAGCGCGTCGGCCGCAGCGGCTAACATCTCGTCCGGCCCGTCGGTGTCCGGGAAGCCCTGTCCGAGGTTGACCGCGCCGGTCCGGACCGCCAGGGCCGACATCTCGGCGAAGATGGTGGTGCCGAACGGGCGCATCCGTCGTACCAGGGGATCGATCTCGGTGGGCGTCGTTGTCACCGGGCCAGCTTAGGGCGGCCCCTCAGTTCCGGCGAGGACGGCCGCCTGCGTCCAGCGCTGCTCTGCGGCTCCGGCCTGACTGTTCTGCGGCGCGGACCTGACTGATCGATGGTGGTATCGGCGAGCGACCCCACGTCGAGGCCGGCTGGTAGCGACGTGGCGCTTCGGGTGTGGCGGGCCCGCCTGTCCGGTTGTGCCCTGAAAACTCGAATCGCGCAAGCCTCATGCTTGATAAGCGGGCTTCCGAGCACTCATGGTGAGTGAAATTCGAGTACGCTGCGAGTCATGTGTGGCATCGTGGGATACGTCGGCGCACGGCCGGCACTCGGGATCGTGCTGGATGGGCTGCGGCGGCTGGAGTACCGCGGTTACGACTCGGCGGGCGTGGCGATCGTCAGTGACGGCGAGTTGTTGATCGAGAAGAAGGCCGGCAAGCTGGCCAACCTGGAGAAGGCCCTGGCGGAGCGGCCCGCCTCCGACGCTGGTGCGGTGTGGGGCATCGGGGACGGTGTGACCGGTATCGGACACACCCGCTGGGCTACCCATGGTGGTCCCACCGATCGGAACGCGCACCCGCACCCGGATCGTGACGGCCGGATCGCTGTCATCCACAACGGCATCATCGAAAACTTCGCCAAGCTCCGCGCCGAGTTGGAAGCCGCGGGGGTGGAGTTCGTCAGCGATACCGATACCGAGTGCGCGGCTCACCTGCTCGCCGCCGAGTTGGCAACGCTCCGGGCGACCGGGCGGTTCGAGGGGCCACAGTTGCTCGCCGCAGCCATGCGTGGCGTCTGCCGGCGCCTGGAAGGCGCGTTCACCCTGCTGGCCACGGATGCCAGCGTGCCGGGCGCGGTGGTCGGCGCGCGGCGCAATTCTCCGCTCGTTGTTGGGCGGGGAAACGGGGAGAACTTTCTCTCCAGCGATGTCTCGGCGTTCATCGAGCACACCCGCGAGGCAGTGGAGTTGGGCCAGGATCAGGTGGTCCTGATCACTGCGGACGAGATCGAGATTACGGACTTCGACGGCCAGCCGGCCACCGGTAAGGACTTTTATATCGACTGGGATGCCTGTGCCGCGGAAAAGGGTGGCTACGACTGGTTCATGCTCAAGGAGATCGCGGAACAGCCGCAGGTGGTCGCGGACACGCTGCTCGGCCGGCTCACCGAGAACGGCGAAATCGTCCTCGACGAGGTCCGGCTCACCGATCAGGACCTGCGCGACGTCGACAAGATCTTCATCGTGGCCTGCGGCACCGCGTACCACTCCGGCATGGTCGCCAAGTACGCCATTGAGCACTGGACCCGGATTCCGTGTGAGGTGGAGCTGGCCAGCGAGTTCCGCTACCGCGATCCGGTCCTCGACCGCTCGACGTTGATCATTGTCATCTCCCAGTCCGGCGAAACGATGGACACCTTGATGGCGCTGCGGCACGCCAAGGAGCAGAAGGCCCGAGTGCTGGCGATCTGCAACACCAACGGTTCGACCATCCCGCGGGAATCCGACGCGGTCCTGTACACCCACGGGGGCCCCGAGATCGCCGTGGCCTCGACGAAGGCGTTCCTCACCCAGCTCGTCGCCTGCTATCTGATCGGCCTGCACCTCGCGCAGGTCCGGGGGGTCAAGTACGCCGACGAGGTGGCCGCCGTGGTGTCGCAACTCCAGGAGATGCCCGGCAAGCTGCGTGTGCTGCTGGACCGGATCGAGCCGGTGCGTGAACTGGCCCGCGATCTGAAGTCGGCGCCGACCGTGCTCTTCATCGGACGACACGTCGGTTATCCGGTCGCCCTCGAAGGCGCGCTCAAACTCAAGGAACTGGCGTACATGCACGCCGAGGGGTTCGCCGCTGGCGAGCTGAAGCATGGCCCGATCGCGCTGATCGACCAGGGCACCCCGGTGGTCTGCGTGGTGCCGTCGCCAGCCGGGCGGGGGATGTTGCACGACAAAATCGTCTCCAACATCCAGGAGGTACGGGCGCGTGGCGCGCGGACCATCGTGATCGCCGAGGAGGGCGACGAGGCCGTGCTGCCGTACGCCGACCACGTGATCTATGTGCCGCGTACCCCGACCCTGCTGGCCCCGCTGGTCACCACCGTTCCGCTGCAGGTGCTCGCCGCCGAGATCGCCGCGGCCCGCGGACATGACGTCGACCAGCCGCGCAACCTGGCCAAGTCGGTCACCGTCGAGTGAGGTGCCAGGCGGGCCCCTTCCTATCGCCGGAGGGGGCCCGACTCACGCCAGGCCCAGGGCGATGTGGGCCATCGTGTCCAGGGCGGGGTTGCCGGCGTTCCAGTAGCCGCTGTGGCCATTGGGCGCGCTGCGGAAGATCTCAGCGCCGAAGCTGGGACTGCTCGGGTTGGCCCCGAACCAGAGTTCGTCCGCTGGCCGGCCGAGGAGTAGCGGGGCGCCGGTCAGCGGGGCGCCGGTCAGCGCCCGGCCACCAGTGATCACCCGGCTGAGTGCTTCGCCCGGGGAGAGCGCGCCGTACTGGATCACGTCATTGCCGGCGGTGCTGGCCCAGACCTGCCCGGGCGGCAGGTTGAGCTCGGCGACGTGCTCGACGCCGACCCCGGGCGAACCGATGAAGACCACACGGTCGGCGGCCAGCCCATGATCGCGGGCGGTGACGCCGACCACCAGTGAGCCGTAACTGTGGCCGAGCACCGTCTGGTGTGCCGGGTGGCTGTCGTGGCTGGCGCGCAGCCCTTCCTGGAACCGGTGCAGCGCCGGGCCGGCCGTCTCGGCTTGGCTCGGCCGGAACGCCTCGTGCAGGAAGTCGGGCGCGTCGTAGTCGAGCCAGAGCACCGTCGCGGTCTGCGCCGTCGGATCCAGTTCCGCACAGCGCGTCGCCAGCCGGTCGGCCCGGCCCAGCTCGTCGCCGACCCGGGCCAGCTCGGCGGTCATCCCGGGCACGTAGGTCAGCACATTGTCCGCCCGGTCCGGGTTGCCCAGCGCGACGATCGCCCGCCCGTCGCCGTCCGGATCCAGTGCCAGCAGATAGGCACGTGGGCCGCCCGGCTCGGCCAGCCGATCGGCGATCGTGTCCAGACCGGTGAGCGTCCCGGTCAACCGGGCCAGCGTCCGCGCGGTGACCGGGTTGCTCGTCGCCGCCACCAAGCGGGCCCGGCGGGCCAGCAGTTCCTCCCGCAGCGCGGCCAGCAACAGTCGGTTCGCCTGGTCCCGGGCGGCTACCGGCAGGCCGTCCAGGCGCCCGATCAGGGCCGCCTCGTGCCCGATCAACCAGCGGCGCTGGGCCGGGGTCAAACCGTCCCACCAGCGACGTACCGCGATTGGTTCGTCGTCGGCCCTCGGGCGGCCCGCCGGTGGCCGGGCCACCCAGCCGACGGCGGCGTCCGCTGCCAGGTCGGCGAGTCGGTGGGCGGCTGCCCGGTCGACGGTGGCGGCGAGGTCGAGCGCGGCCCGGATGTCGGCGGCCAGCAGCGCTCTGGCCCGGGTCAGCCCGGCCGCGTACTCGGCGAGCACCTGATCGATCTCGATGAAGGCCGGTTGACTCGCGATCAGTTCCGCGCGTAGGCCCAGTAGGCGACCGTCGGCGGCCCGAGCGGCTACGCCGGACCAGTCGGCGCGTACCGCCGTGGTCGTCTCGACGATGGCGGTGGCGTACCGGGCGATCGGGCCGGCCACGGCGTGCCAGCTCAGCCCGGCGGCCCGCCAGGCGGCCGGCTCGACGGACCGCAGTTGCCCGTACGTGATCATCCGCCGGCTCCGGCCAGTCGGCGGGCCGCCCGTTCATCGGCGGCGTCGTACCCGTCAGCTGCCACGCGCAGCCCGGCGGCGGTCGCCGCGGCCCGACCGCCGAGGGCGCCGAGCCAACCGTGTACGGCGGACTCCAGCGCCGCCAGCGCGTCGGCCGCGGCCCAGCCGGTTGCCGGTACGACCAGTCCGGGCGTGCCGGCCAGCCCATGGCCGAGTTGGTAGCCGATGCCGGTCAACTCGCTGGCGGCGTGGCGTAGTGCTCCGGTGCGGACCTGAAGCAGTTCGTCGGGCATGACAACCTCCGGTGCTTAGCGTCGATCAGATCGACGCTAAGCAATCGGATCGGCGTCCCGGAAGCCCTGTGGATAACCGGAGGGCCGGGGAACCCCCGGGTTATCCACAGGGCTTGCCCGGCTGTTGGTCCAGAGGCTAATCTGCGCGCCCGCGCTCCCGGATAAGGTGAAACGGTGATTGTCGCAGTCGGCATCGATGTGGTTCTGGTCGATCGGTTTGCCCGCGCGCTCGCCCGCACCCCGTTGCTGGCCGATCGGTTGTTCACCGAGGCCGAGCGGTGTACCAGGTCGGGCAATCCACGCTCGCCCGAGTCGCTGGCTGCCCGGTTCGCGGCCAAGGAGGCGGTGGCCAAGGCGCTCGGTGCTCCGGCCGGACTGCGCTGGCACGACTGCGAGGTTGTCTCCGATCCGGATGGCCGCCCGTGGTTGACCGTGTCCGGTACGGTAGCCGCCGTCGCCGCCGAGCGGGGGGTGCGGCGATGGCACCTGTCGCTCTCCCACGATGGCGGCATCGCGTCCGCGATGGTGGTCGCGGAGCGGTGATCGGTGGCTGGTAGCCGGCTTCCGGCGTCGCCGCAGGTAGACGTCGCGGCGGCCGGGTAAGCCTCTGCGGTGACGTGGCGGCGATCTGCGGTGACGTGGCGGCGACGAGTGGGGGGACGGCGATGAGGTCAGCCTGGCGGGTCGCGGACGTACGGGCGGCGGAGAGTGCGTTGCTGGCCACGCTGCCGCCGGAGACGCTGATGCACCGCGCCGCTGCGGGGCTCGCCCGTCGCTGCGCGCTGCTGCTCGGCGATCGGGGCGGGGTTTACGGGGCCCGGGTGTTGTTGCTCGTCGGTTCGGGCGACAACGGCGGAGACGCGCTCTACGCCGGGGCCCGACTGGCTGACCGGGGCGCTGCGGTCGACGCGCTGCTCCTGGTGCCGGATCGGGTGCATCGGGGCGGGCTGGCCGCGTTGCGGACGGCCGGCGGACGCCTCGTCGACCGGTTGCCGTCCCGCGCTGATCTGGTGCTCGACGGCATCATCGGGATCGGTGGCACCGGTGGGCTGCGCGAGCCGGCGGCGCGGGTCGTGGCTGGGCTCGCCGGGCTGCGTACCCGGTTCGGCGCTCGGACCCCGGTGGTGGCCGTCGATGTGCCCAGCGGCGTCGCGGTGGACACGGGTGCCGTGCCCCCGGCCGATGGCGGTACGCCGACCTCGGTCACCGCCGATCTGACGGTGGCCTTCGGCTGTCTCAAGCCGGCGCTGGTGGTCGGCCCGGCCGCCGCCGAGGCCGGTCAGGTCGAGCTGGTTGACATCGGCCTGGGGCCGTGGCTGCGGGGCGCGCCCGCGCTCGGCGTCACCGAATGGTCGGACGTGTCCGACTGGTGGCCCCGGCTCGGTGCCGAGTCGGAGAAGTACCGCCGGGGCGTGGTGGGCGTGGCGACCGGCTCGATGACCTATCCGGGCGCTGCCGTGCTGTCGGTGGGCGGCGCGGTGGTCGGACCGACCGGTCTGGTGCGCTACGCGGGCAGTGCCCGGGCCGAGGTGCTCCGGCGGTATCCGTCGGTGATCGCCACCGACCGGGCGGCGGACGCCGGTCGGGTCCAGGCCTGGGTCTGCGGTTCCGGGCTGGGCACCGGTGCGGACGCCGCCGTGGAGCTGCGCTGCGTGCTGGCCGCGCCGGTGCCGGTGGTGCTCGACGCGGACGCGTTGACCCTACTCGTCGACGGGTCGATGGCGAAGCAGTTGCGGCAGCGTGCCGCGCCGATTGTGGTGACCCCGCATGACCGAGAGTACGCCCGGCTCTGTGGTGAAATGCCGGGGCCGGACCGGGTGGCGGCGGCACTCCGACTGGCCGCCTGGTTGAACGCGGTGGTGCTGCTCAAGGGCGACCGTACGATCATCGCGACCCCGGATGGCCAGGCGGTGGTCAACCCGACCGGTACGCCGGTGCTGGCCACCGGTGGTACCGGCGACGTGTTGGCCGGACTGCTGGGTTCACTGCTCGCCGCTGGACTGCCCGCGCAGCGGGCCGCCGCGATGGCGGCCTACCTGCACGGTTTGGCTGGCCGGGAGGCGGCCGAGCGGGGCCCGGTGACCGCGTCCGATCTGGTCACCGCACTCCGGCCGGTGCTCGCCCGGCTGCGTTGATCGTCCGTGCTCGTCCGGCTGTGCTGATCACGCTCCTGACCGGGCATTACCGCACCCCGGACGCCTCGATCAGCTGGAAAGTAGGCTGGGGCCATGTGGCAGGCGGAGGTACGTGTCGATCTTGACGCGATTCGAGACAACGTGGCCCGGCTCCGGACCGCCACCAGCGCCGAGCTGATGGCGGTCGTGAAGGCCGACGGCTACGGTCATGGCATGCTCCCCGCCGCACGGGCCGCGCTGGACGCGGGCGCGGACTGGCTCGGCGTGTGCACGCTGGATGAGGCGCTGACCCTGCGCCGGGCCGGGATAACCGCCCCGGTGCTGGCCTGGCTCCTCGCTCCCGGCCTGTCATTCGTCGACGGCGTGACGGCCGGGATCGACCTGGCCGCGGCGAGCCTCGGTCAGCTGGCTGAGCTGGCCCGGGCAGCGCAGCTGGCCGGTCGCCCGGCCCGAGTGCACCTCAAGATCGACACCGGGCTGTCCCGAGGTGGCGCGACCCCGGCCGACTGGCCGGATCTGGTCGAGGCCGCGGCCAAGGCGCAGGCCGACGGGGTGGTCGAGGTGGTCGGAATGTGGAGCCACTTCGCGTACGCGGACGCCCCTGGTCACCCGACCATCGACCGGCAGATCGCGGTCTTCCACGAGGGGCTGGCGATCGCCGAGCGGCCGGTATCCGGCCGCGCTACCGGCACCTGGCCAACTCCGCAGCCGCGCTGACCCGACCGGACATCCACCTCGACCTGATCCGCCCCGGCCTCGCCATCTACGGGCTGTCGCCGGTGCCGGGGGAGCGCTTCGGGCTCCGACCCGCGATGACCGCCCGGGCCCGGGTGACCCTGACCAAGCGGGTGCCGGGCGGTACCGGCGTCTCCTACGGGCACACCTACACCACCGATCGGGAGACCACGCTGGCCGTGGTGCCGGTCGGGTACGCCGACGGGGTGCCCCGGCACGCCTCCAACGCCGGGCCGGTCCAGCTCGCCGGACAGGTACGCACCATCGCCGGGCGGGTTTGTATGGACCAGTTCGTGCTGGACTGTGGCGACGATCCGGTGGCCGCCGGCGATGTGGCCACCCTCTTCGGCAGCGGCGCGAACGGCGAGCCGACCGCGGACGACTGGGCTGAGGCGGCGGGCACCATCAACTACGAGATCGTCACCCGGTTCGGCGGCGTGCGGGTGCCCCGCTTCTACGAGGGGCGCGATTCGTGACCAACGGCTGGTCCGGCCCGGCCCGGCGATCGCCGGGCCGCTGGTCGGTGCCGAGTTCGGGGGTGCTCCGGGTGGCCGGGATCCTCGGCGCGGCGCTCGGCGTCGTCGCCGCCGGGGCGGTCGCCGAGCGGGCGGTGGTCCGCCGGACCAAGGCCGCCCCCGGAGACCCGTACGCTGACGAGGAGTTCAGCACCCCGCCGCCGGACGAGGCAGCCGTGATCGAGACCCCCGACGGCACGGACATCTATCTGGAAGTGGTGCGGGCGCGGGCCCCCGACGAGACCCGGCCGGCCGTCATCTTCGTGCACGGCTTCTGCCTCGACATGGGCACGTTCCATTTCCAACGCCGGGCGCTCAGCGAGCGGGGTGACCACCGGCTGGTCTTCTACGACCAGCCGGGTCATGGTCGCTCCGGACGCCTGGAGTCGGGCGAGTACGAGCTGTCGGCGCTCGGTGAGACGCTGCGTACGGTGATCGACCGCACCGTCCCCACCGGCCCGGTGGTGCTGGTCGGCCACTCGATGGGCGGCATGACCATCATGGCCTTCGCTGAGCGGTATCCGGAGATGTTCGACCAGCGGGTGGTCGGCGTGGTGCTGATGGCCACCTCCGGTGGCCGGCTCGCGGAAACGAAGTTCGGACTGCCGGCGATCATCGGTCGGGTCGGCGCGCCGCTGTTGCCCTGGGTCAATGGGGCCACCCGGTTGACCGGTGGCATGCTCGACCGAGGCCGCCAGGCGGCCGGCGACCTGGCCTGGCTGTTGACCCGCCGGTACGGCTTCGGCAGCTCGAAGCCGAGCCCGGCCCTTGTGTCCTATGTGGAGCAGATGAACGCCCGTACCTCGACTGAGACGGTGGCCCGCTATCTGCGTACCCTCTACACGCACGCCCGCTATCCGGCCCTGGCCGCCCTGCGGCACAACCCCGCGCTGGTTATCGTCGGCGACCAGGACATGATCACCCCGGTCATCCACTCCGAGGAGATCCTGCGTCGACTACCGCAGGCCGAGTTCGTCAAGGTGCCGGACGGTGGGCACGTGGTGATGCTCGAACACGCTGATGAGGTGAACACCGTGCTGGTTGACTTCCTGGACCGGCTGGCGGCCCGATGAACCCGGTCGTCACGTTGTCCACAGTCGATGAAACCCGGGCGTTCGGCAGCCGGCTCGGACGGCTGCTGCGCGCCGGTGACCTGCTGGTGCTGACCGGGCCACTGGGCGCCGGCAAGACCGCGCTGGTGCAGGGGATCGGGGCCGGGCTCGGGGTGCTCGGTGACATCACCTCGCCCACCTTCGTGATCGCCCGGCGGCACCGGCCCGACCCGGCGCGGGGCGGCCGGTTGACGCTGGTGCACGCCGACGCATACCGGCTCGGAGCCATGGCCGACCCACGCGCCGAGATCGACGACCTCGACCTGGACGCGTCCATCGATGACGCGGTCACCGTCGTCGAGTGGGGCGAGGGGATGGTTGAACAGCTCGTCGATGCCCACCTGGCCATTCGGATCGACCGGCGGGACGACGACTCCCGGCTGGTCGAGCTGGTGCCCAGCGGCGGCGACTGGGCGGATCGGTTGACCGGACTGGCCTGACTGCTCGCCGAGCGGCTCGATGTCATACCGGCCGCCTAGAGTGCGGTAGCGGTCCACGATCCGGAAAGGCTGCCGATGCCCCACGCGCTCCCCACCCTCGACCTGCCGTCCCTGCTGCCAGCGGCCTGGCGTGCTGCCCTGGCCCCGCATCTCGACCCGGCGCGCACCGCCGAGCTGGGCGACTTCGTCGCCAACGAGTACGCGACCCAGACAATCTTCCCGCCGCGGGAGGATCTGTTCTCGGCGTACCAGCTCTGCGGCCCGGCGGACTGTCGGGTGCTGATCCTCGGGCAGGATCCCTACCACAAGGCGGGCCAGGCACACGGGTTGAGCTTCAGCGTGCGTGACGGAGTCACGGTCCCACCATCCCTGCGCAACGTGTTCAAGGAGCTGGCCGAGGATGTCGACGTTCCGGTCTCCCGCAACGGCAACCTGACCGGTTGGGCCGAGCAGGGTGTGCTGCTGCTCAACGCGGTGCTGACCGTGCGGCAGGCGACCCCCAACTCGCATGCGGGCCAGGGCTGGGAGAGCTTCACCGACGCCACCATCAAGGCGCTGGACGCGCAACCGGACCGGATCGTGTTCCTGCTCTGGGGTGGTTACGCCCGCAAAAAGCGTGACCTGATCACCAATCCGGCGCACGTGGTGCTGGAGGCCGGTCACCCCAGCCCGATGAACCCGCGCGGATTCCTCGGCAGCCGGCCGTTCAGCGCGACCAACAAGGCGCTCGCCGACGCCGGGCTGCCCACCATCGACTGGGATCGGGCGACCCTCCGCTGACCAGGCTGCGCCGGGGGCGTTCGGTTGGGCCGGGTGGTGACGGGCGGTAACGGGCGTCCGGCTAGGGTGCAGGCGTGCTCGTACTCGTGGTGGATTCGTCGACTCCGGCGGTGACCGCAGCGCTGGTGGAGATCACGCCCGCTGACCTCGCGTTGCGCGCGGAACGTCGGACGATCGACGCCCGGGCGCACGGCGAACTGCTCGCGCCCCAGATCGACGCGGTACTGGCCGAGGCCGGCGTCCGGCCCGCCGACCTTGGCGCGATCGTCGCTGGACTCGGCCCCGGGCCGTTCACCGGCCTCCGGGTCGGCCTGGTCACCGCGGCCACCATGGGGCAGACACTCGGTATACCCACGTACGGGGTCTGCTCGCTCGACGCGCTCGGGCACGCGGCCATCGGCGCTGAGCCGGTGCTCGTGGCGAGCGACGCGCGGCGCCGGGAGATCTACTGGGCGGTCTATCACAGCCGGGGCGAACGACTGGCCGGCCCGGACGTCGGCGCCCCGGCCGAAGTGGCGAAGCGGGCCGCCGCGCTGGGGATCACCGTAGCGGTCGGGGAGGGCGCCCAGCGCTACGCCGATCTGCTCGGCCTGTCGGTCTCCGTCGAGCCGGCCTACCCACCGGCGTACGCCCTGGCGGAGCTGGCCGCCGAACGGATCCGGGCCGGGGCGCCCGGCGAACGGTTGACCCCGCTCTATCTGCGTCGGCCCGACGCGGTGGCCGCGTCCGGCCATAAGTCGGTGCTGCCGTGAGCGGCAGCGCCCTCGCCGGTGTGCGACTGTCCCGGCTCCGGTGGTGGCAGATCGAGGAACTCATCCCGATCGAGGTGGAGCTCTTCGGGGTGGAACGCTGGTCGGCCGCGATGTTCTGGAGCGAGTTGGCCAACGGCCACCACTACCTGGTCGCCCTCGACGGGACGGACACCGTGCGCGGTTACGCCGGCCTGGCGCTGAGCCCCCCTGACGAGGGCTGGGTGCAGAACATCGCGGTGCGGCGGGACGCGCAGCGTGCCGGCCTCGGTCGGGCTCTGCTGGAGGCCCTGCTCGCCGAGGCGGACCGACGCGGGGTGCGGCGGACCCTGCTGGAGGTCGCGGTGGACAACGCCGCCGCGCAGAAACTCTATGCCGGGTACGGTTTCGAGCCGATCGGCGTCCGGCGTGGCTACTACCAACCGAGCAACACCGACGCACTGGTGATGATGCGTGATGACTGACGAACCGCTGATCCTCGGGATCGAGACCTCCTGCGACGAAACCGGCGTCGGTATCGTCCGGGGGCACACCCTGCTGGCCGACGCGCTGGCCTCCAGCGTTGAGGAGCACGCCCGGTTCGGTGGCGTGGTACCGGAGGTGGCCAGTCGGGCCCACCTGGAGGCGATCGTGCCCACCATGGAGCGCGCGCTGACCCAGGCGGGGGTGACCCTCGCCGATATCGACGCGATCGCGGTGACCGCCGGCCCCGGGCTGGCCGGCGCGCTGCTGGTCGGGGTGGCGGCGGCAAAGGGGTACGCACTCGCCGCAGAGAAGCCGGTGTACGGGGTCAACCACCTGGCCGCGCACGTCGCGGTCGACACCCTTGAGCACGGGCCGCTGCCCGAGCCGGCGATCGCGCTGCTGGTTTCCGGTGGGCATTCGTCGCTGCTGCTGGTGGATGATCTGGCGACCGGGGTCACCCCGCTGGGCGCGACCATCGACGACGCGGCGGGTGAGGCGTTCGACAAGATCGCCCGGCTGCTCGGCCTGCCGTTCCCCGGTGGACCGCCGATTGATCGGGAGGCCCGGGCCGGAAACCCGGCGGCGATCAGCTTCCCGCGCGGCCTGACCGCGGCCAAGGATCTCGCCGCGCACCGGTTCGACTTCTCCTTCTCCGGACTGAAGACCGCGGTGGCCCGGTGGGTGGAGGCGAAACAGCGGGCCGGTGAACCGGTCCCGGTGCCGGACGTGGCCGCCTCGTTCCAGGAGGCGGTCTGTGATGTGTTGACCGCAAAGGCGATCGACGCCTGCCGGGAACACGGGGTGGAGACGCTGGTGATCGGTGGCGGCGTGGCGGCCAACTCCCGGCTGCGGGTGCTCGCTGAGCAGCGGGCTGCCCGACACGGCATCCGGGTCCGGGTACCCCGACCGGGGCTCTGTACGGACAACGGCGCGATGGTGGCGGCGCTCGGCTCTCACCTGGTCGCGGCCGGGGTGGCGCCGAGCCGGCTGGACCTCCCCGCCGACTCCGCCATGCCGCTCACCCTGGTCAGCCTCTAACCCCCACCCCACCCCCACCCCACCCCCCCCCCCCCCCACCCCACCCCGTCGATCAAGGACTTGTTGTCGCACTTTGATCACCGTTACGCCGCAACAACTCCTTGATCGACGGGAAAGTCCTTGATCGACGCCGTGCCCGGGTTTTTCTCGGGCAGTGCGACTGGAGCGGAGAGATGACGGCTGTGATCGTACGAATGTGGGAGGCGCGGGCCGAGCCAGCCAGGTTCGCGGACCTGATTTCGTGGGTCTGTGACACCGCGCTGCCCGAACTCGAGCACAACGCGTTGCATATCTCCAGTGAAGTCTTCTCCTCCACTGATCACCGATTGGTGGTCATCTCCAAATGGCGGAGTAATCCCGAGTCATTTTCCGAGCCGCCATCCCGGCTGATCGCCCGTGCCCCGCACGTCTGGGACTTTGCCCAGGTTGATCGCTGATCGCCCACACCGTGTCGATCATGAGGTTATCGTCGATTTTCCTCCAGGTTCGGACGATAATCTCATGATCAACCGGACTGGGGTGGGTGCGGGGGATGGGGGATGGGGGATGGGGCGCTACGGCGTAGGGGCAGCGGCCGGTCGGTAATTGGATGGCGATCGAGGGCGCTGTTCTCGTAAGTTCCCTCTTGTCATGCGGCCACTACCAGTTTCCGAGCCCGGCATGCCGAACCATCGTTCGGCGAGCCGGTTCCTGCTCTGGCTCGCCGCCCGGATCTGGCCCACGCTCGCCGCCGGGATGCTGCTGGGCATCGCATGGATGCTCACCCTGGCGATGGTGCCGGCGGTGGTCGGTAAGGCCATCGATGCCGGGGTGACCGCCCGGAACTACGATGAGTTGCTCCGATGGGGGCTGATTCTGCTCGCTCTGGGGGTTGCCCAGGCGGTCACGAACATCCTTCGGCACCGCTGCGCGGTCTACAACTGGCTCGCCTCCGCCTACCGGACCGTCCAGATCACCACCGACCAGGCGAACCGGCTCGGCGCCGCATTGCCCAAACGGGTCGCCGCTGGCGAGGTGGTCAGCATCGGCACCACGGACATCAGCCACATTGGCAGCGCACTGGACATCCTCTCCCGAGGCGCCGGTTCGGTCTTTGCGGTGATCGCGGTGACGGGGATACTGCTCAGCACCTCAGTGCCGCTCGGTCTGGTGGTGCTGCTCGGCGTACCGCTGCTGATGGCGATTGTCGGCGGCCTGATCCGGCCACTACACCGGCAGCAGGCGGCGTACCGGGAGCAGCAGAGCAAGCTCACCAGCCGGGCCAGCGACATCGTCTCCGGGCTGCGGGTGCTGCGCGCGGTTGGTGGCGAGCCGGTCCTCTCGGCGCGGTACCGCGCCGAATCACAGGCGCTGCGGACAAGCGGGGTACGGGTCGCCCGGGTGGAGGCCCTCCTGGAGGCTGCCCAGATCCTGCTGCCCGGCATCTTCATGGTGCTGGTCACCTGGCTCGGGGCCCGGTTCGCGGTGCGCGGGGCGATCACCGTCGGCCAGCTAGTCGCGTTCTACGGGTACACCGCCTTCCTGGTCGCCCCGCTGCGCACGCTGACCGAGGCGATCGACCGGATCACCCGTGGCCACGTTGCCGCCCGCCGGGTGGTCACGCTCTTCGCCCTGGAACCGGAGCTCACCGACTCTGAGCGACCGGCGCCGATGCCGAACCACGGCGGTGACCTGGTTGATGTCCAGTCCGGCCTGGTCGTCCGGCCGGGACGACTGACCGCGCTCGCCGCGAGCGTGCCCGAGGACGGGACCGTCATCGCCGACCGGCTGGGCCGGTACACCGACGCCGAGGTGACGCTGGCCGGCGTACCGCTGCGGGACCTGGCACTGGCCGGAGTCCGGGAGCGGATCCTGGTGGCCGACAACGACGCACGGCTTTTCACCGGACCCCTGCGGGCGGAGCTTGACCCGCACGACCGGGCCGATGACACCACCATCGCGGCGGCCCTGGACGCGGCGAGCGCCAGCGACATCGTCGAGGCGCTGCCCGATGGGCTGGCCGCGCAGGTCGCCGAGCGGGGGCGGGAGTTCTCCGGCGGTCAGCAGCAGCGGCTGCGGCTGGCCCGAGCGCTGGTCGCCGACCCGGAGATCCTGATCCTGGTGGAGCCGACCAGTGCGGTGGACGCGCACACCGAAGCCCGGATCGCCGATCGGCTGGGCGTGGCCCGGCGCGGCCGGACCACGCTGGTCTGCACCACCAGTCCGCTGGTCCTCGACCGTGCCGACCAGGTGGTCTTCGTCGAGGACGGCAAGGTGGTCGCCGAGGGAACCCACCGCGAGCTGATGGAAACCGAGCCGAGGTACGCCGCCACGGTCACCCGGACGGAGGAGCCATGAGTGCCGCCCTGCCGGTGGCCGACGCGCGGCAGGTCCGGCAGTACGCCCGTACCCTGATCCGCCGGCACCCCCGGGCGCTGGCCGCCGTGCTCGGTCTGCACGCGCTCGCCGCGATCGCCGGTCTGGCCGCGCCGAGACTGCTCGGCAGTCTGGTGGAGGGGATTTCGCGGGGCACCAGCACGGTCACCGTGGACCGGATCGTGCTGGCCATCGCCGGTTTCGTGGTCGGGCAGGCGGTGCTGGTCCGGTTCGCCCACTTCGCCTCGGCCCGGCTCGGCGAGCGGGTGATGGCCGAGCTGCGCGAGGAGTTCGTCGACCGGGTGCTGGCCACCCCATTGTCGACGGTGGAGAAGGCGGGCACCGGCGACCTGCTGACCCGGACCACCCGGGATGTCGGGGCGCTGTCGCACTCGGTCCGGTTCGCGGTGCCCAGCACCCTGGTGGCTGTGGTGACCATTCTCCTCATTCTCGGTGCGCTGCTGCTGGTCGGGCCGGTGCTGATGCTGCCCTGCCTGGTGGCGGTGCCGACGCTCTGGACGATCAGCCGCTGGTATCTGCGTCGCGCACCGGCGGGATACCTGGCGGAGAATGCCTCGTACTCGGACATGACCGACGGGATCAGCGAGCTGGTGGAGGGCTCGCGGACCACCGAGGCGCTGCGCCAGCAGACCCGCCGCCGGGCCAGGACCGACACCAACATCGCCCGCTCGTACGCCGCCGAGCGGTACACCCTGTACCTGCGTACCGTCTTCTTTCCGGTCGCGGAGATCAGCTACTTCCTGCCGGTGGCGTTGACCCTGGTCCTCGGCGGCTGGTTCTATTTCAAGGGTTGGGCGACGCTCGGCCAGGTCACCGCCGCCACCCTCTACGTACAGCAGTTGATCGACCCGGTCGACCGGTTGCTCAACTGGTTGGACGAGCTGCAGGTGGGTGGCGCGTCCCTGGCCCGACTGCTCGGCATCGCGCAGCCGGCCGATGAGGAGTCGACGGTGACTGGGCGTCCGGCTGACCAGCGGCTGGAGGTGCGCGATGTCCGGTACGGCTACCGGCCGGGCCACGACGTGCTGCACGGCATCACGCTGACCCCGGTCCCCGGTGAGCGGCTGGCCATGGTCGGGCCGTCCGGGGCCGGCAAGTCCACCCTCGGTCGGCTGCTCGCCGGCATCCACCACCCACGTACCGGGTCGGTGACCGTCGGCGGGGTTCCGCTGGCCGACCTGCCCCTGGCCGACCTGCGCGCCCAGGTCGCGCTGGTCACCCAGGAACACCACGTTTTCATCGGTACGCTCCGTGAGAACGTGGCGATGGTCCGGCCGGACGCGACCGACGAGCAGGTACGCGGCGCGCTGGCCGCCGTTGACGCCCTGGACTGGGCCGAGCAGCTACCGGACGGGTTGGCGACCGTGGTCGGTGCCGGTGGGCACGAGCTGTCGCCGGCCCAGGCGCAGCAGCTCGCGCTGGCCCGGCTGGTGCTGGCCGACCCGCACACCCTGGTGCTGGACGAGGCGACCTCGCTGATCGACCCGCGCTCGGCCCGGCACCTGGAGCGCTCGCTGGCGGCGGTGCTCCAGGGTCGTACGGTGATCGCGATCGCGCACCGGCTCTTCTCCGCGCACGACGCGGACCGGGTGGCGGTGGTGGAGCAGGGGCGGATCACCGAGCTGGGCTCGCACGACGAGCTGGTCGCGGCCGACGGCTCGTACGCGGCGCTCTGGCGCTCCTGGCACGGCGACCGCCCGGCGTGATCCGGCGGCTCACCTGACGGCTTGTCCCGGCCCAGCCGTGACCATGAAGAGTTTGGCCGGCGTGAGCAGGCCGGACACTACGTGATCATGGCCGAGATGGGGCGGCCGTTCCGCTGCCGTGCCGGGTCCAGAGCACGAACCGGGCCCAGAGATTCTCCGGTACGCCAAAGGTGCCCGCTTCGAGCGCCATCAGCTCCGGTACCGCCTCGTACATGGTTGCCACCATCAGCAGGGTCAGGCCGATCCGGGCCTGCCGGTACTCGGCGAGCAGCCCGAGCTTCGCCGGCTGGCAGGGCCAGCGTGCACATTCGGCACAGATCCATAGTGGCCGCAGATGCCGGGTCCCTCATCGTCGGCTCCCGTGTGAATCGTCCTAACCGGGTGGTCCGTCGGTGCTGGCCTGTCCGGCGGTCGGCCAGGGGTTACTGTGGCGAATCAGGGTCGCTCTGGCGGCATCAATTCGCCACAGTAGTTTGATCTTCGAACCCCGTGGGCCCGTCAATTTGCCCAGCGCCGCATGACACGCTCGCACCCGTCGTTCCTGGTGAAGGTGCGTACTCGGATGGGGCCTTGGGGTGAGACGTGCCTCCGGTTACGCTGCTTCGCACAAAGATCGAACCTCGACGCTGGAGCTGCCCCGCGCGGTGTCCGGCGGTCAGCCCAGGAAGGGCGAGCACCCGATGCGACGATGGATGGCCGCGGTGGCACTGGGTGGCGTGGCGGTGCTGGCTCTGGCGAGCTGCGCCAAGCCGGCCGGGGTCGACGGTGACCTGATCAACGACTGGCCGGTGATCGGCGAGCCGGCCGTGTTCGTACCCGATGCGGGCACCTGTCACCCGCAACTGCGGGAGGTTGGCTACCTGAGCTCCTACCAGCCGGTGGAGTGCGGGACGCCACACCTCGCGGAGATCGCCCATGTTGGCGATTTCACCGGGGAGGTCGCTGCCCGGATCAACCCGCCACCGGCCGGATCGCCGGATTTCCGGCTCGCCTGGCGTAATTGTGACGAGCGGGTGAGCCAGTGGCTCGGTGGCGACTGGCGTACTGCTCGCCTCAAGTTCACCGTCGTACTGCCGTCGTCGGCGGCCTGGTCCGGGGGCGCCCGATGGTTCCGCTGCGATGTCAGTGAAGTCCAAAGCGCGGCGGATGACTGGCAGGTCCCGGCGAACGGCAGCCTGAAGGGGGCACTCGATGGCGCTTCGCCCTTGGCCCACACCTGCTTCAAGCCTCAAGATGTCACCCGGGACCATGTCGGGGAGTTGGCTCCGACGCCCTGCGACCAGCCGCACCAGAGCGAGTTCGCCGGCGTCTACACCGCTGCGGACGTTCCCTACCAGGCGGCCCTGAAGGACGAAGCCGGTGTGGATCGGGGATGTACGGCGGTGATCGCGGCCTTTCTCAAGGTGGCGGACCGACGATTGGTGGCGGAGTCCGTCGGCTGGATCTATTTCCACCCGAGCCGGGAGTCCTGGGCCGCTGGTGACCGCGGGGTGCAGTGTTTCGTGTGGCTCGACTGGGACGTCAGCCGCTCGTTGCGGGGGGCGGGCGTCAAGGCCCTGGCCCCGGCCCGCTGACAAGGCCCCGTCCCGTTGACGCGCATCGGCTCCCCGCAGCCGCTGATCCACGAAAATCGGCTGCGAGTCGTTGAACGCTGGCGGTTCGCGGCGGTGACTGACCAGGGTCGAGTTGGCCCTGCCGGTGCTGGTGTTGCGCCGCGTGCCCCGGGCGAGCCCGGGCACTGTCGGCCGGGGCCGGCGGACGGTGACGGAAAGTCATCGGTCAACGGCCGGGATTCGACCCGAATGACCGGTTACACTTGGCGGGTGTGGTCATGGTTGCGCGTCGGAGGATCCCGATCTTCGGGTGCGCAACTGGGGTGGGTCGTGTTATGATTTCCGGGTTGCAGTTATTGGTTCCCAGAGACTCTGTGTGCGCCTGCGGGATTGTGACCCCAGGCGCTCTTTGTTGTGTCCGGAGCTCTCCGGGCGGGGCGACCAAAGGCGACACGGTCCGCGCTGTGGGCGCGGGCGACTTTTCGGGTCCGCAACAGGTGCGGATCCGACGTTCCGTCAAGGAGACGAAACACATGGCAATTGGTACCGTCAAGTGGTTCAACGCTGACAAGGGCTTTGGCTTCATCACCCCGGACGGCGGCGGCGCTGACGTCTTCGCCCACTTCTCGGCGATCCAGTCCTCCGGCTACCGCAGCCTGGACGAGAACCAGCGGGTCGAGTTCGAGGTGACCCAGGGCCAGAAGGGCCCGCAGGCGGAGAACATCCGCCCGCTCTGAACCTAGTTTCATCCCATCACGCCCGTCGGGTGTGGTGACGCGACCGGCCCGCGCCGCAAGGCGCGGGCCGGTACCGCGTACCTTTTTCGGTTCGTGCTTGCGACCGCCAGCGATCTGCTGGTGGCGGCGCCCCTTCGCTGCCCTTGGCGGCTCGGCGCCTTCCTCGACACGTGCCGTCGTCGAGGAAGGCTCTGATCATGACCCGTGCCATCAATTCATTCGCCGATGCGTCACTCGCCGCCGGGCTGGACGCCGCGCTGGTTGCCAACGGCATCGCCGAACCGTTTCCGATCCAGGCGGCCACGCTGCCGGACGCGCTCGACGGGCGGGACATTCTCGGCCGGGGGCGTACCGGTTCCGGCAAGACGCTCGCCTTCGGTCTGCCGCTGCTCTCCCGTACCGCTGGTCAGCGGGCCCGCCCGGGTCGTCCGCTGGCCCTCGTCCTGGTGCCTACCCGTGAGTTGGCCCAGCAGGTCACCGCAGCGCTCGCGCCGTACGCCCGGGTAGTCGGGCCTGCGCTGCGCCACCGTTGTCGGCGGGCTGTCGTTGCAGCGCCAGGCCGATGCGCTGCGGGCCGGCGCCGAGGTGGTGGTGGCCACGCCCGGTCGGCTCACCGACCTGATCAACCGGGGTGACTGCCGGCTCGACCAGGTCGCCATCACGGTGCTGGACGAGGCCGACCAGATGGCCGACATGGGCTTCCTGCCGCAGGTCACCGTGCTGTTGGAGCAGGTCGCGCCGCGCGGGCAGCGGATGCTCTTCTCCGCCACCCTGGACCGTGGCGTCGATCGGCTGGTCCGTCGTTTCCTGACCGACCCGGTGACGCACTCGGTGGATCCGGGCACCGCCACGGTCACCGCGATGACGCACCACGTACTGCACGTGGAGGCGGCCGACAAGGCCGCTGCCACCGCCCAGATCGCCGCCCGGGACGGACGGACGATCATGTTCATCGGCACCAAGCACCGCGCCGACCGGCTGGCCCGGCAACTGCTGGCCAGCGGGGTACGGGCGGCGGCGCTGCACGGTGGTAAGTCGCAGCCGCAGCGGACCCGGATCCTGGAGCAGTTCCGCACCGGCCAGGTGACCGCGCTGGTGGCCACCGACGTGGCGGCCCGGGGTATCCACGTCGACGGGCTCGACCTGGTGGTCAATGTGGACCCGCCGACCGAGGCCAAGGACTACCTGCACCGGGGCGGTCGTACCGCGCGGGCGGGCGAGTCGGGTGCGGTGGTCACGCTGGTCCTGCCTGAGCAGCGTCGGGACATGGCCCGGCTGATGTCCACCGCCGGAATCACCCCTTCGTCGGCCCGGGTTCGTCCCGGTGACGAGGAGCTGGTCCGGGTGACCGGCGCCCGGATCCCGTCGGGGGTGCCGGTGACGGTGGCCGCGCCGCCCGCGCCGGCGGCGCCCCGGGCCGCGCACCGTACGTCGGGTCGGCCTCGTCGGCCTCGTCGGCCGGTCCGTCCGTCGGCCTGAATCGATCCGCTGTCCTGATCCGGCCGGTTGTTCTCTTCCATGAGCTGAGCGTCCCCGTCGGGGGCGCTCAGCTCTTTTTTCGTTCACCAGCGGACTCGTGCGGCTCCGCAAAGAAAACTTTGCAAAGTTTTATTTGCGGTCATAGGGTGCTGGCATGGCGGAGAAACCCGTACCCGAGATCCGTGACGTCGGGACGCTGCGAGCGATCGCCCACCCGATCCGCTCCAAGCTGCTCGCACTGCTTCGGTACGAAGGCCCGGCAACCGCCTCCGAACTGGGCCGCCGGCTCGACGAGTCGAGCGGTTCCACCAGTTACCACCTGCGCCAACTGGCCCGCTACGGCTTCGTGGAAGAGGATCCCGAGCAGCCCAACAAGCGGGACAAGCGCTGGCGGGCCGCCTACCGGATCACCAGTTGGAGTCGTGCCTCGTTCGCCGGGGATTCCGAGGGCCGGCAGATCAGCGACGCGCTGGAGCGCAGGCAACTGCTCAGCGCGGTCGATCATTTCCAGCGCTGGTTCGCCAGTCGGGACGAACGCGATCCGCGCTGGGACGAGGTCGGTGGCGCCTACGACGATCTGTTGCGGCTGACCCCGAGCCAGGTGGCCGCGTTGAGCGCCGACCTGATGGCGGTCTTCGCCCGGTACCGCACCGACCCACCCCCGCCGGTTGCCGAAGAGTCGGCGGAACAGGCCGAGCCGGTCGGCCACATCAAGGTCTACTACCAGTTGCTCCCGTTCGAACAGCTACCGCTCTGATACTCACCCTCCGGCAGGTACAGCGTCGCTACCTCGGGCTGACCGCGCTGCGCTGGTCGGCCACCGGCCTGATGATGCCGGTGACAATGCTGCTCTACGCGGCTCGTGGCCTCGATCTGAGCACAGTCGGTCTGCTGGTCGCCCTCTACTCCGGACTGATCGTCCTGCTCGAACTGCCCAGCGGCAGCCTCGCCGACCTGCTCGGCCGGCGGCGCACCATGCTGGCGGCCGGCATCTGCTTCATCGGCGCCATGGTGTCGATGGCCTTCGCGCAGACCGGTTGGCAGTTCGCCGGGGCGGTGGCGCTCTCCGCGATCAGCCGGGCGCTCTATTCCGGACCGTTGGAAGCCTGGTATGTGGACACCGTTCGGGCGGTCGCCCCTGGCGCTTCGCTGCGGGCCGGCATCTCGCGTGCCTGGGCGGTGGAGGCGCTCGGACTGGGATTGGCCGCGATCATCGGGGGCGCCGCGCCCCGGTGGTTCGCCGGCCTGCCGGCGGATGGTCCGCTCACCCCGCTCGCCATTCCGGCCCTGGGGGCGGCCGCGATCGGTGCGGTCAGCCTCATCGCGCATGCCGTCTACATGATCGAACCGCCGCACGGGTCCGCGCCGGATCCGGCTGTTGCCGCGCTGCGGGCGGTGCCCAGCCAGATCACCGCCGGGGTACGGCTGGCCGGTCGTGATCCGGTGATCCGGCTGCTCATGGCCCGGACCGCGGCGATCGGTCTGGCCATCTTCATCCTGGAGGTCCTCTCCCCGTTGCAGTTCGCCGCGCTGCTCGGCGGCGGGGAAAGGCCAGCGCCGGGTACGGGTTACTGGTCGCCGGGGCCTTCCTCGGCACCGCCGCCGGATCGGCGAGCGCGCCGCTGCTCTGCCGGATCGGTGACCGGTTCCGGCTCTCCGGTCCGTTGTCGGTGGCCGCACTCTGCACCGTGCTCACCGCGCTCGGCATCGGCCTGCTCGGTCTGGTCGCCATCGGGTTCGGTGGCCTGGCACTGGCCGCCACCGGCTACCTGCTCGCCTATCTGCTCGCCGGCGTGCCCGGCCCGCTCACGGCCGAAGCGCTGCATGAGCGGGTCACCGAAACCCAACGGGCCACGTTGCTCTCGGTGGATTCGTTGGCTCTGCAGTTCGGTGGATTGGCCGGCTCGCTCGGCGTCACCCGACTGGCCGAATGGGCCGGTTTCGAGTACGGCTGGCTGGTGGCCGCGATGGCGCTGCTGCTCGCCGCCGGGCTGACCTGGGCCGCCCGCCGGGCCCGACCGGTGCCGGCCGGGCCGGCGGAGCAACGTGCGCCGGCGGTGGCGACGGGTTGACGGCGGTGCACGCCGAGTTGAGCGCGACTGACGCGGCGGTGGAGCCAATTTGGACAAGTGCCCGCGACTCGGGGCAATCCGCCCGGCTTGCACCGATCGGCTAATCCGATCGTGCCTATGAATACATTCGATTGCGTCCGATGGGCGACTGCACCGAGGCAATCGATGGTTGATTCTGTCTACTGGGGGTTTGGCGGGTCGGAGCGGACCCGCGTGCGGTGCGGAGGTCGTCATGGTGGTGGGTGCCGGACCGGGGGCGGTGCGGGAAATCATGGTGGTGCTCGCGCTCGCCGTCGTAGGTCTGTTCCTGGCCACGATCGCCGTTTTCGCCCCCTGGTACGGCGCTTCCGCTGAGCCCCGGCGACCCGCGGTGGTGGAGATGCGTACCCCACCCGCGCCGCCGGATGACGGCGCCGCGCTGCATCGGGCGGGAGCGAGTTGACCGGAGCGCACTCCTAGCCGGACGGTACAGCGCGGTGATGTTCACTACGCCGCGCGGGGGCTGCGGGCCGCCTGAGCTGTCAGGCCTGCGTCAAACCCCACCGGCGGCGTAGTGCGTTGTCGGCCGCGTTGAACACGATGTCGACGACGATGCCGATCATCAGCACCACCACGATCCAGGAGAGCAGTCGGGGCGCGTTGTTGAATTCCCGGGCGCCCTGCATCAGGGTGCCGATCGAGCCCTGGCCGGCCACCATCACCAACAGCTCGCCCGCCATCAGGCTGCGCCAGGAGAACGCCCAGCCCTGTTTGAGGCCGGAGACGAAGGACGGTAGCGAGGCCGGCAGGATGAGGAACCGGTAGAGCGACAGACCGCGCATGCCCAGCACCTTGCCCACCCGCAGCCAGGTCGGCGGTACGTAGTCGATGCCGCCGATCAGCCCGTTGGCGACCGACGGCGCGGCGCCGATGACCACCACGAAGAGGATGGTGGTCTCGCTGATCTGGAAGAGCAGGATCGCGAACGGGAACCAGATGATCGATGGCATGGTCTGCAGGCCGGTGATCAGGGACCCGATCGCGGCCCGCAGCGGGCGGAACCGGGCGACCGCCGCGCCGAGCACCGTGCCGATCACGACGGCGATCAGGAAGCCGGTGACGGCCCGCTGCATGGTGATGCCGATCGCCTGGGCGAACTCGGCCGTCGGGATCAAGTCGACCATGTCGCTCGAAGACGGTCCTGCGGTCCGGGCAGCACGTAGGGCGGTTTCCACTCGCTGAGGTAGAGCAGCTGCCAGGCGATCACCACCAGCCCGATGGCCATCAGCTTGGGCCAGAGCGACTGCCAGGCCGTCCGGCCGAGGCCGGGCGGCTCGGCCTTCCGCCCGCGACGGTCCGAGTTCCAGCGCGTCCAGGCCGGTGAGCTGGTCGGCCGTGCTCGGTGCCGGACTGGCGTCGGCCGTCGGCACCGTCTTGTCGGCCAAGGAGTCTAGTGGGCATGGCGGGAGACCTCCGCGCGCAGACGGTTGGTGATGGTGGCGGCGAGCTCGGCGACCTCGGCCGAGTCGATCCGGCGCGGCCGCGGATGGTCGACCCGGAATTCCTCGATGATCCGGCCGGGGCGGCTGCTGAGCAGGATGACCCGATCGCCGAGCCGGACGGCCTCGCGTACGTTGTGCGTCACGAACAGAACGGACAGTGACCGCTCCCGCCAGATCCGCTCCAGCTCGTCGTGCAGGATGTCGCGGGTCATCGCGTCCAGTGCGCCGAAGGGCTCATCCATCAGCAGCAGGTCGGTGTCCTGCGCCAGGGCCCGGGCCAGGGCGACCCGCTGCCGCATCCCGCCGGAGAGCTCGTGTGGTCGCTTGCGTCCGAAGCCGCCGAGCCGCACGGTCTCCAGCAGTTCGGCGGCCCGGCGGCGGCGCTCGTCCCGCCCGACGCCGCGCAGCCGCATGGCGATCTCGACGTTGCGGCTGACGCTCAGCCACGGGAAGAGCGCCGGCTCCTGGAACATCATCGAGACCTGGTGATCGCCGGTGTCGATGGTTCCGCCGCTGGCCGGGTCGAGTCCGGCGACCAGGGAGAGCAGCGTGCTCTTGCCGCAGCCGGAGGCGCCGAGCAGGCAGACGAACTCGCCCGGGGCCACGGTCAGCGACACCTTGTCGAGCGCCAGCAGCGCGGATCTGCCGCGCCCGTACGCCTTGGAGACGCCGTCCAGGCGGACCGCCGGGGTGCTGCGGCGAGCCGTTGCGGCGACGTGGGAGTCGAGCAGTGTCACGAGGCGTCACCTTCCGCGCTGATCTCGGGCCTGCCGGCTGCCTTGAGCAGCTCGTTGAGCGGGCCGAGGTGGTAGATGCCCTTGAGGTCGACCGGGTTGAGCAGGCCGACCTGCTCAGCGTGTCTGGCGCTGCCGTAGAGCGAGGCGGCGATCGGGTCGACGGTGAACGTCAGGTTGGCGAACGACGCGGCCAGGATGTTGTCCTTGAGCGCATTGCCGTTGAGTGCCTTGAGTTGGTCGTTGGCGGACCTGGCCGCCGCGTCGCGGTTGTTGTTGACGAAGTCGACCGAGGCGATGTGCCCGGCAAGGAGTTTCTTGACCAGGTTGGGGTTCTTGTCGAGGAAGGTCTTGTTGACGATCAGGTGGGTGGTGACGAATTCGCCACCGGGCCACTCGTCCTTCTCGTCTGCGAGGATCTTGCCGTTCTGCTCGAGGAGCAGTCGGCTCAGGTGCGGCTCGGGCACCCAGGCGCCGTCGAGTGCGCCACTGGCGAAGCCGGTGACGATCTCGGAGTTGGGGGTGGGGAGCACCGCGACGTCGCCGCCGCCGGAGGTGTCGCTGTTGAGTCCGTGCTGCTTGAGCCAGTAGCGCAGTGCCACGTCCTGGGTGTTGCCCAGTTGCGGCGAGGCGATCTTCTTGCCCTTCAGATCCTGCGGGGTGTTGATGCCCGGCTTGACCACGAGCGCGGCGCCGCCGGAGGTGGTGCCGGCGATGATGTGCAGCGCGGCGCCCCTGGACTGGGCCCAGCCGTTGATCGCCGGGTTCGGCCCGATATAGGTGGCGTCGATCGCGCCGGAGAAGAGTGCCTCGATCGCGGACGGACCGGCATTGAAGGGGGTGGTCGGTAAGCGTGATGTCGCTGCCGAGCTGCTCCGCGTAGATGCCCTTGTTGATGCCGACCAGGGCGGGCGCGTGGGTGATGTTCGGGAAGTAGCCCAGGCGCAGCTTGGTGGCCTCGCCGTCGGCTCCGACCGAGTCGTCGTTGCCGCAGGCGGCGAGCGCGGTGACCGTGAGGATTGCCGCTGCGGTGGCGGCGAGGACTCGTGTTCCGCGGGTGATCATTCCGTCTCCTGCGACGTCTGTCAGGGGTGGGAGTTCCGGTCGTCAGGGGTCCGAGCCGCTCGGCGGCCGAGGCGCGGGACGCGATCGAACGTACGGAGCTGAGCAGAATCCCTGAGACCACGACGATGCCCGTGGGCCGCTATCCCTACTAGGTTGATAGGAAGAGTGGACTAAGCGGCGGGACGGGTCAAGGGGGCATTCAAAATTTGGGAGCTCGCCCACGAACGACCACGCCTGATTTGGCAAACCCCTAGCCAAGCGGGGCTTTTGTCGGCGCGACGCCCACCGCGTCCCGGCCGGCTCTGGGACGATGGCGCACGGACACGCTAGGGTCAGGTCGTGGCGGCGCGGAGATCGAGAATTCCAGCGACGAAATATCCGGTCGAGCGGTTCACCCTCGACAACGGTCTGCGGGTGGTGCTCACGCCGGACCGTAGTGCCCCGGTGATCGGGGTCGCGGTCGTCTACGACGTGGGCATCCGCTCCGAGCCCGAGGGGCGGACCGGCTTCGCCCACCTCTTCGAACACCTGATGTTCCAGGGCTCGGAGTCACTGGAGAAACTCGCGCACTTCCGCCATGTGCAGGGGGCGGGCGGCACCTTCAACGGCTCGACCCACCTGGACTACACCGACTACTTCGAAACGCTGCCCAGCAACGCCCTCGAACGCGCCCTGTTCCTCGAAGCCGACCGGATGCGCGGCCCCCGGCTGACCGAGGAGAACCTGCGCAACCAGGTCGACGTGGTCAAGGAGGAGATCCGGGTCAACGTGCTCAACCGGCCGTACGGTGGCTTCCCCTGGCTGAAACTGCCGCCGGTGCTCTTCGACACGTTCCCGAACGCGCACGACGGGTACGGCTCCTTCGACGACCTGGAAAGCGCCAGTGTCGCCGACGCGACGGACTTCTTCGCCCGCTACTACGCCTGTGGCAACGCGGTCCTGTCGGTCAGCGGCGATCTGGACATGGCGCAGACCACCGCACTGGTCGAGCGGCACTTCGGCGATGTGCCCGCCCGACCGGCGCCGGTCCGGCCCGACTTCGGCGAGCCCGACCTGACCGCCGAGCGGCGGGAGTCGTACGTCGACAAGCTGGCGCCGTTGCCGGCGGTGGCCGCGGCCTGGCGGGTGCCCGACCCGATCGCCGACTTCGCCGGATACCTGCCGTACGTGGTGTTGGCCGAGGTGCTCACCGACGGTGACGCCTCCCGGCTGGTCGGCCGGCTGGTGCTGCGCGACCGTACGGTGACCAGCGTGGGTGGTTACCTCGGCATGATGGGTGATCCGTTCGATGTGCGTGACCCGACGGCGCTGCTGCTGCAGGCGCACCTGCCGCCCGACGGTGCGGTGGATAAGGTGCTGCGCACCATCGACGAGGAACTCGACCGGTTGGCCACCGACGGGTTGACCGACGGTGAACTGGCCCGGACCCAGGCCCGGATGGCCACCCACCTGCTCCGGGAAACCGACGCGGTGCTCGGCCGGGCGCTGCGGATGGCGGTGTTGGAGCAGCAACGCGGTGAGCCGGGACTGCTCAACGAACTACCCAGACTGATCGGTGAGGTCACCGAGGAGCAGATCCGGGCCGCAGCCGCCACCCTGCGACCGCAGCGGCGGGCCTCGGTCGAGGTCGTCGCCGGTGGAGGTGCCCGATGACGATACGTCCGCTGCCGGCGCTCGGTCCGACCCGGAAACTGAAACTGCCGGCGGCGGTTGAGCGGACGCTGCCCAACGGGCTGACCGTGATCGCCATCCGCCGGCCGGCTGTCCCGCTGGTCGAGGTACGGCTCTGGATGCCGTTCGGCCGGGCCAATCTGGCCCGGAGCGTGTTGCTCGCCCAGACCCTGCTCTCCGGCACCGACGCCATGTCCAACGTGGAAATCGCGGCGGAACTGCAGAAGGTGGGCGGCGGTCTGGCCGCCGGGATCGACCCGGACCGGTTGATAATCTCCGGGAACGGGCTGGTCACCGGCTTGGAGCGGATTCTGGAGATCCTGGCCGAGGTGCTCACCACGGCGACCTATCCGACCGATGAGGTGGCCACCGAGCGCGATCGGCTGGTCGACCGGATCCAGGTGGCGCAGAGCCAGCCCGCCCACCTGGCTCGGGCGGCGCTGCTCAAGCGGATGTACGGCCGGCATCCGTATGCCGTTCAGACGCCGGAGCCGGACCAGATCCGAGCGGTCCGGCCGGGTCAGCTCCGATCGCTGCACGCGAGCCGGATACAGCCCACCGGCGCTGTCCTGGTGCTCGTCGGTGACCTGCGGCCGGAGCGGGCGCTCGATGCCGCCGAGCAGGCTCTCAACGGCTGGCGCAGCGGGCCGGTGGCGGCCGAACTGCCCAGCACGCCCGCCTTGCAACCGGGGCCGTTGCTGCTGGTCGACCGCCCCGAGGCGGTGCAGTCCTCGATCCGGCTGGCCCTGCCGGCCGTCGGTCGTACCCACCCTGACCACGCGGCGCTGCAACTGGCCAACCTGATTTTCGGTGGGTACTTCTCGTCGCGCTGGGTGGAGAACATCCGGGAGGACAAGGGCTACACCTACGGACCGCATTCCCTGGTGGAGCACTCGGTTGCCGGCTCCGCGCTGGTCGTGGCCGCCGATGTGGCCACCGAGGTGACCGGTCCGGCGCTGCTGGAGACGATCTACGAGCTTGGCCGGCTGGCCTCGCTGCCGCCCGAAGCGGAGGAGTTGGAGCAGGCGCGACAGTATGCGTTGGGCACCCTGCAACTCGGCATGTCGACCCAGTCCGGGCTGGCCTCGTTGGCCAGCGCGTACGCCGGATTCGGGCTCCGCCTGGACTTTCTCGTCGAACACGCGGCCCGGTTGGCGAAGGCGACCCGCGATGAGGTGGCCGCCGCGGCAGCCACCTACCTGGCGCCGGCTCGGGCGGTCGCCGTCGTACTCGGGGATGCCGAACGGATCGCGGAGCCGCTCGCGGCCCTGACCGCAATCGAAACCGCGCCCACGTCGTCGTGACCGCGGCACGCCCGGATGACCTGCCCGGCGGACCAGCACCGGCGGAGGAACCACCGCCGGCCCGGTCGACCCTGGACCGGGCCGGGCACCGACGGGCGGATCAGCGGTGGCTGATCGAGGCCTGGGCACGCGGGCGGGTGCTGGTGGTGGATGTGGCGGGCGGCGGACGGGCCCTCGTTTCCTCGGCCGGAGCGCGGCCCGGGCTGGTGCTGCTCGACGCCGAGGTCGCTGCGCAGAGTGACCCGGCGGGCCGGCTCTTCCTCGGGGTCGACCGCGACGGCACGCCGGTGTTCGCGGTCGACGCGCCGCTACCGGTGCTACCGGAGACCCGGCCGGCCAGCTTGCGCGAGATCGGGCACCTGCTCGACAACTGGGACGCCGAGTTGTTCAACACCGCCGTGGCGCTGGCCAACTGGCACGCCCGGCACGCGTACTCGTCGATCAATGGCCTGCCCACATCGGTGGGGCAGGGCGGCTGGGCGCGGATCGATGAGGGAGGTCAACAGTTCTGGCCGCGCACCGACCCCGCGATGATCGTGTTATTGCACGACGGTGGGGCCGGTCCGGCTGGGCGCTGCCTGCTCGGCAGCAACGCGGCCTGGCGGGCGGATCAGGGGGTCCGTCGCTTTTCCTGCCTGGCCGGCTACGTCGAGCCCGGCGAGTCGGCCGAGGCGACGGTGCTCCGCGAGGTCGATGAGGAGGTTGGCCTCGCGGCCACCGACCTTGAGTACGTGGGCAGCCAGGCCTGGCCGTTTCCGGGCTCACTGATGCTGGGGTTCCTTGCCCTGGCCGACCCGGAACAGCCGATCCGGCTCGATCCGACGGAGATCGCGCATGCTCGATGGTTCAGCCGTCTGGAGATCGGGGCGGTGTTGGCCGGCGAAAGTATCGAGGCCGGCGACGGGGTGCGGGCCGGGTTGCCACCCCCGGCCTCGATCGCGCACGCCCTGATCCGCCGCTGGTACGACGGCGTTGGCCGGGGTCTGACCGTCACCGGCTGACCGGATGCCGGGGCGGGTGCCCGGCGTGATGGTGCCCGGCGGGGAAGCATCTTGGCCCGGGTCCGTCGTTGCCGCGACGGACCCGGGCCAAGATGATCGACTGCCGTGGGCCGGTTGGGGTGGGAAGCGGCGGGGGAGCCGGTCCGGCGGACGGCGGTCGTTTCAGGTGAGTCGAGGCGGCGAGCCGGGCCCCGAGGGCGGGGTACCGGCTCGTTCGTTCCGGGGCCGGCGTTCGCGTTCGCCGACCGGCAGTACCTTGACCCGTTGCCGTCCGGATCGGACCGAGCCCAGTGCGGTGAACGCGCGGGCCAGTCGCAGTGCGGCTTCGCGATCATCCGCCCGAACGGTCTGTCGGCGGGGTTCCGGAGCGGTTTGTTCGTCGCGTAGGCGCTCCCCGTGTGCCCAGGCGTCAGCTAGATCGTTATCGGCGGCGGTGCGGATGTCGGTGCGCACGATCAGGAACCGCATGGGTGTCTCCGGTTGAACGGTGACGGATAATGATCAATCAACTACCTGATGGAGTCGATGTGTGGAAGTTCCACGGAGTGCTGTCGGCTATGTTTACTCATCCACGGGGATGCCGGCAAGCGAAACGCGCCGATTGCCGCTGCGGTTCACCCGTTTCGGGGATGCCTGGCCAATGCCCAGATAGGAGCGAACGGCGGCGCGTTCCGGGCAAAGAGTGGGCCCAGCGCGCCTGCGGGGCGCCCGCTCCGGCGGACGCCCCGCAAGTAACCGCTGATGAACTCGGGTTGTCCGCCCTCCTCTCCCTGACGAGGAGGGCGGACAACCCGTGGTCGGAACTACTGCTCGGTCAGGCGTCTGGCGCGCCGACTGCGCTGCAACGGCGGCATCGCCGACCCGAGGGTCGGCGGAGGTCCGGCTGACCCGCCGGAAATCCGACGTGCGGTCTCGGTCAACCAGGAGATCGTGTCCTCCGGGGTGAGCGCGGCCGACTGCAGCCAGTCGAAGACGGCTAGATAGCGGCTTATCTCGTCCTGATCGGATACCACCAGGTTGGTGGTGATGCCCTCGATCGAAAGTGTCTCCGGATCCTGGGGATCGGCGAACCGGTAGAGCGAGAAGGCGGTGTGCGGCAGGTACCAACTGGCGATGGGCGTATCCCGGGGGAGCACCTGCAGGGTCACGTTGGACAACGCGGCGAGCTTGCGAAGTTGTGCCAGTTGAGCGCGGAGCACATCGGGCGGACCGGCCCGCCCGCTCAGGGCGGTCTCCTCCAGCACCGCCGAGTAGGTCGGTGGTTCGACCGCCCTGGTCAGCAGTTCCTGGCGGGCCTGTCGGGCCCGTACCTCGATTTCCGGGTTCTCCGTGTCCTCCCGGACCGGCTCGTCCGGGTCGGCCATCAGCGGCCGGGCCGAGTTGATGCGTACCCGGGCGTACGCCGGGGTCTGCAGTAGTCCGGGCACGATCACCGGGCTGTACTCGCGGATCTGGGCGCAGCTCGCCTCCAGCTCGGCGTAGCCGCGCTGCCGCTGGGTCATCACCGGATAGGTGCGCAGCCAGCCGCGCATGTCCCCGGCCTCGCCGGTGATGGCGATCAGCTCTTCCCGGGACGGTCCGGTGACCCGGTAGAGGTCGAGCAGGTCGAGTACATCCTTCAGGTCGGGCCGGCTGCGCCCGTTTTCCAGGCGGGATAACTTGGACGCCGATGCCCATCCAATTCTTTCGATAACCTGATCGCCGGTGAGTCGGGCGGCTTCCCGAAGACGTCGCAGTTCAGTGCCGAGCCTGCGCCGTCGGAGGATGGGACTGGGCTGAGCAGGAGGCACGGGATCCTCTCTCTCAAACATGTCGAGCCCGGGTGGCGCCGGGCCGGTTATGACCGATTTCGATTCCGCCCCCGTCGGCCAGTATGCCGTCGCTGGGCCGTCCGTGGGGCCGAAGGGGGCCGCGTGTCATAGAAAAGTCAACTTTCCAAAGAACTCTTTCGAAAGATAGGCTTCGAGACATGGTGGAAGAGGTCGTCGTTCGGGACATCAAAGATCCGAGAGTGCTGCGGGCCATGGCCCATCCGCTGCGCCTGCGCATCCTCGAGGCGGTGGCGCTCTCCGGGCCGGCCACCGCGACCGAGGTCGCCGAGCTGGTGGGCGAAAGCCCGGCCAACTGCTCGTGGCACCTGCGTCAACTCGCCCGCTACGGCTTCGTCACCGAGGCTGGTGGCGGAACCGGACGACAGCGGCCGTGGCGGATTGTCGTCCAGAGCCACCGTTGGGGCGCGGGCGAGGAAGGACCCGAACTGGCCCGGGCCGGTGACGCCGCGACGCGGGTCCTGCTGGACCTGGAGTACCAGGCGTTGCGCGGCTGGTTGCGGGACCGCGGTAACGAAGACCCGCAGTGGCGGGACGCGGGCTTCTTCGTCCAGTCGATGACCTGGTGCACGGCGGCGGAGCTGACCGAGATCAACGAGGCGGTAAACGAGCTCTTCACCCGCTACCTGGTCCGGCTGCAGGACCCCACCACCCGTCCGCCGGACGCGCGGCCGATCCGCTTCCTGGCCTGGGGCGTACCGACCAGCACACCTCGACCGACGGATGACCGCCCCAACCTGGACGTGGACCGGTCCACGCCGGACGGAGGCTGACCGCACCCGAGATCACCGGCACCGCCCCGGGTCCACCGGCCAGGCCGGGTCCCGGTGCCGGCCGTACCGCCCCCATCGTGGTTATCACGGTCGACGCAACGGGACACACTGTCACACCCCCGAAGGGACCCCTCCCATGCGCACCATCCTGCGCCGCCCCGACTTCCGACTCCTCTTCGGTGGCCTCATCGCCAGTATGGCCGCCGAATCGATCATGCTGCTGGCACTCGCCATCTGGGTGAAGGACCTGACCGGTTCCAACGGGATGGCCGGAGCGACGATCTTCGCGATAGTCGCCCCGATGGTCCTCGCGCCGATCGTCGGCTGGGTGGTGGACCGGTTCCGCCGTCGCCAGTTCTTCGTCTCGGTCAACCTCAGCACCGCGTTGGTGCTCACCCCGCTCTTCGCGGTACATGATCGCGGCGATGTGTGGATCATTTATGTGGTGGGCGTCATGTACGGACTGTCGTACATCGCACTCAGCGCGACCCTGAACGGCCTGATCAAGGAGATCGTCCCCAGCGAACTGCTGGCCGAGGCGAACGGTGCCCTGCAGACCGTCAAGCAGGGGCTGCGGCTGATCGGCCCACTGGCCGGTGCGGCGCTCTATGCCGGGGTCGGTGGCTGGACGCTGGCCGCCATCGGCGCGATCGGCTTCATCACCGCCGCCGGTACGGTCACCGCGCTGCGGGTGCAGGAGGTCCCGCCCGGACCGGCTCAACTGCGTTGGGCCGCCGAGGTCGGCGCCGGCCTGCGGCACCTGGTCGGCGAAGCGACCTTGCGCCGGGCCGTGGTCGGTACCGGCCTGGCCGTGCTGGTGATGGGATTCAGCGAGTCGTTGATTTTCGCGTACGTGGACCAGGGGCTCGGCCGTAAACCCGAGTTCGTCGGAGTGCTGGTGACGGTCCAGGGCATTGGAGGATTACTCGGCGGCTTGCTCTCCTCAACGATCGTGCGTCGGTTCGGTGAGTTGGCCACCCTCGCCATGGGTGTGGCGGTCTTCGCGCCGGGCGCCCTGCTGCTGGCCTATCCGAATCTCTGGCTGGCGTTCCTCGCGCTGGTGTTCGCCGGGCTCGGTCTGCCGATCGCCTTCGTCGGACTGAACACACTCATCCAGCGTCGCACCCCGGCGCTGTTGCTCGGTCGGGTCTCCGCCGCCTCGGAAGCGTTGATCAGCGGTCCGCAGGCGATCTCGATCGGCACCGGGGCACTGCTGGTCAGTGTGATCGACTACCGGCTGCTCTTCGCGTTGATGGGGGTGGTGATGCTCGGCGCGGCGGCCTACCTCTGGTTCGGCCGGCGGCTCTCCCCACCACTGGCCGCTTCGGCTGGCCGGCTCGAACCATCTGCGCTGATCGAGCCGGCACCGGCCGTTGTGCTGCCGGAGGTGAGGATAGGCGCCCCGCGCGCCGAGCCGAGCGCCGTACCGGAGGCGCAGGCCTGACCCGGCACCACGCCACCACCCACCACCGGCAGCCGGCAGCCGGCACCGGGCGGCCGGCACCGGTTGGTGGCGACGCGCCCGGGGCCCGCGATCGAATCAGTGCTCGGCGAGCGCGGCCAGGTGCTGCTTGACCTGCACGATGGACGGGTTGGTCAGGGTGGTGCCGTTGTCGAAGCGGATCGTGGGGACCGTCTGGTTGCCGCCGTTGACGGACATCACGTACTCGGCGGCGGCCGGATCCTGTTCGATGTCGATGACCTGGTAACCGATGCCCTCCCGGTCGAACTGTGACTTGAGCCGGTGGCAGTAGCCGCACCAGGTGGTGGAATACATCGTCAACATCGCCAGGTCCTCCAGACGGGGTTGAGCAAACGGTTATCGATTAAACGGGCTAGAAGGTCCAACGTCAGGGGTGGCTGCCATGATTCCTAGTTGTGGCGGTTGACTCAAATGCCGAGCGGGTGCTGACCGGGCTGGACCCGGAGCAGCGCACTGCCGTGACGGCACCGGCCGGGCCGGTCTGCATCCTGGCCGGCGCCGGCACCGGCAAGACCCGAGCGATCACCCACCGGATCGCCTACCGGTCGCTGACCGGCGAGATCGCCGCCCGGCACGTGCTCGCCGTCACCTTCACCGCCCGCGCCGCGGCCGAGATGCGGGCCCGGCTCACCGCACTCGGTGTGGCCGGCGTGCAGGCCCGCACCTTCCACGCCGCCGCGCTGCGACAGGTCCGCTACTTCGCACCCCGGCTGCTGGACGGCCGGGCGATGCCGGAACTGCTGGACAGCAAGGTCCGGCTGGTCACCCTCGCCGCCGCGCGGGCCGGGCTGCGTACCGACCGGGCCGCCGCCCGGGACCTGGCCGGTGAGATCGAGTGGGCCAAGTCATCGATGGTCGAGCCGGCGGAGTACGTCGTCGCGGCGGCTAAGGCGCTGCGGGAGACGCCGCACGATCCGGCCAAGGTCGGCGAGGTCTTCGCCAGCTACGAGCAGATCAAGCGGGCCAATGGGGTGATCGACTTCGAGGACATGCTGCGGGCCGCGGTGTGGGGGATCGAGGAGCACCCGGATGTCGCCGAGCAGATCCGGGCCCAGTACCGGCACTTCGTCGTCGACGAGTATCAGGACGTCAACCCGTTGCAGCAGCGGCTGCTCGACGCCTGGTTGGGCGGGCGGGACGACCTCACCGTGGTCGGCGACGCCAGCCAGACGATCTACTCGTTCACCGGCGCGACCTCGTCGTACCTGGTCGACTTTCCGCGACGGCGGCCGGAGGCCGTGGTGGTTCGGCTGGTCCGCGACTACCGCTCCACCCCGCAGGTGGTCGGGCTGGCCAACGCGGTGATCCGGCAGGCTCGCGGGGCCGAGGCGCGGCTGCGGCTGGAACTCATCGGACAGCGTCCGGCCGGCCCCGAACCGGACCTGCGGATCTTCACCGACGAGCCGGCCGAGGCGGTCGCGGTCGCGGCCCGCTGCCGGGAACTGATCGCCGCCGGGACACCGGCCAGGGAGATCGCCGTACTGTTCCGTACCAACGCCCAGTCCGAGGCGTACGAGAAGGCGCTCGCCGAGGCGGAGGTGCCCTACCTGGTCCAGGGCGCCGAACGGTTCTTCGAGCGGACCGAGGTGCGCCAGGCCATGCTGGCGCTGCGGGCGGCCGTCCGGACCACCCCGGGAGAGACCCCGCTGGTGCCGGCGGTGGTCGAGGCGCTGACCGCAGTCGGCTGGGCGGCCGACCAGCCGCCGCCCGGGGGCGCGGCGCGGGAGCGTTGGGAGGCGCTCGCCGCGCTGGTCGGGCTCGCCGAGGAGTACGCGTCCCGACCGGCGGTGCCGCCGATCGGCGATGCGGCTGCGGAGAGCGGCGCGAGCGACGCGGCGGCCTGGATCGAACGGCCGGTGTCGTTGGCGGACTTCTGCGAAGAGTTGGCCCGACGGGCCGCGGCCCAGCACGTGCCGACCGTCGACGGGGTCACGCTCGCCTCGCTGCACTCGGCCAAGGGCCTGGAGTGGGATGCGGTGTTCCTGGTCGGGCTCTCCGACGGCACGCTGCCGACCAGCTACGCCAAGACGGCCGAGCAGTTGGAGGAGGAGCGCCGACTGCTCTATGTCGGAGTGACCCGGGCCCGGGAGTGGCTCTGGCTGTCGTACGGGGCAGCTCGCTCGCCCGGCGGTCGGGCCCGGCGGCCGTGCCGGTTCCTGCCGCAGCTCGACCGCTCCGCACCGGATCGGGGCAGATCGGGCGCGGCCGACGGCCGGAGCGCGGACCGTCGACGTAGCCGGGTCATGTCCTGTCGGATCTGCGGTGCCACCCTGCTGGCCGGCGCGGACCGCAAGTTGGGACGTTGCCCGGACTGCCCGTCCGACCTGGACGAGGGGCTGTACGAGCGGCTGCGCGAGTGGCGGATCCGGGTCGCCGGAACGCAGCAGGTCCCGGCGTACGTGGTCTTCACCGACGCCACGCTGACCGCGCTGGCCGAGCGGCGGCCGGGCCGGGCGGAGGACCTGCTGGCGATCGCCGGGATCGGCCCCCGCAAGTTGGGCCTGTACGGCGACTCGGTGCTCGCTCTGGTCGGTGGCGCGACGGTCGATGAACTGGCGCCGGAAAAAAGTTCCGCAAACGAACCGTAAAATCGTTTGCCCCTGCCCGGGGGTGAGGAATAGCCTCAGGACATACCTCGCGAGCGGCATCGTTCCGGCTGCTCAAAGGGGTCCAGGCCATGTTGGTGTCGAGTGCGAGACAGGAGGGGAGCGACGTGGAGATCTATCTGAACGAACGACCGTCGGCGCTGCCTGCTGTCCCGGCACCGATGTCGGCTACCCGTGTTTCGCTGGCTGTCGAGACCCAACCGGGTGCGCAGCTGCACCAGGCATGGGTCCAGGCCGAGCTGGTCCAGGCTGCCGCGTCCGCCGGAAACGGGATCAGTGGCTTCCTCGCCGGCGTCGTTCCCACCGGGTTTAAGCGCACGGATGTCAGCGGTGTTCCACCTCGAGGTAAACCGGTCTAACGAAGACCAGCCGGCTCACCTCGAGGCCGCGGAACCCGCTACCGGGATCCGCGGCCTTAGTTTTTTGCACCGTCGAAGTACGTCGATACCGAGATCGACGAAATCGAAGCGAGAGAGAGGTGACCGGGCGATGAGTCTGGCGTTGGCTCCCCTCGACCTGGAGGTCGAGTTGGAAGCGAACCTGCCCTGCCGGAAGCTCGACCCTGACCTGTGGTTCGCCGATTCGCCCACCGAACTGGAGCTGGCCAAGTCGCTCTGCGGGGACTGCCCGCTGCGCGCCGAGTGCCTGGCCGGTGCGGTGGAGCGGGCCGAGCCGTGGGGCGTCTGGGGCGGCGAGATCTTCGAGCGTGGCGCGGTTGTCCCGCGCAAGCGGCCGCGTGGTCGTCCGCGCAAGGAGGACGTTGTCCGGGACGAGGTGCTGCGGGTCGAGGCGGCGGCGCGGCTGGCGACCGATGGAATCGCCCAGTCGCGCAGCGCGGTCCGGTTGGCGGCCTGACATGAACCCGATCAGTACGTTCGTCGGTCTTCTGCCGACGGCACACGAAGCAACGCCCACCCTGACTGGAGAAATCAGGATGCAACTTCTTAACGAAGCGTTGTCGAGGGCCCGAATGCGACTGCCTCAGGCCGGTCGTATCACCACGAGCACTGAGGCAACCCGTTCCGCCCGGAGGATCGCGATCGAGGCCCGCCGGCAGGCGGCCCGCGAGCTGGGCAGCCAGTAACTACCCATCACCACTCCTGTGTTCGTCGATCAAGGGCTTGTCGCGGTGGATCGATCACCAACCACCGCGACAAGCCCTTGATCGCGTGCTGTTCAGGGTGCCTCAGGGCACCGGGGCGAATCCGGGCAGCCAGCGCTCCACGATGCCCCGGTAGGGCGCCTTAGCCTCAAGTTGGCAGAGCAGACCGATCGAGCCGAGGGTCACCCGGTGCACCAACAGGTAGGACGGCGGAAGGTTGAGCTGCCGGCTCAGTTGGTAGGCCGGGGACCGCGGGTTGGTCAGCCGGGCGGCCTCGGCCCGGAGCCAGGCGCGGGTGAAGCGGAACTCCTCGACCGAGAGCGGTTGCAGGACGGGCAGCAGGAAGTCGAGTACTGCCTCGGCGTCGATCGGACTGTTCGGTTTGATGAACCCTTCGGCCCGCAGCCCGGTCACCACCGCTTCGGCCTCGCCGGTGAGCGCCAGCCGGACCAGCCGGCCGATCGGCTCCGGGTGCCCACCGGGCAGCCGGGCCACCGCACCGAAATCGAGTACGCCGAGCCGCCCGTCCGGCAATAGTCGGAAGTTGCCCGGATGCGGATCGGCGTGCAGCAGCCCGGCCCGGGTCGGCGCCGAGAAGTGCAGGGTGGCCATCAGTCGACCCGGCCTGGTCCCGTTCGCTCTCCGAGCCGGAGCTGATGATCTCCGACAGCGGGGTGCCCTCGACCCAGTCGGTGACCAGTACCCGGGGCGCCGCGGCGATAACCTCCGGTACGAAGATGTCCGGATCGCCGGCGAACGCGGCCGCGAAACTGCGTTGTGACTCGGCCTCCAACTCATAGTCGAGCTCTTCGCTGATCCGTTCACGCAACTCGGCCAGCAGCGGTTTGATATCCAGGCCGGGCTGGATCGCCCGGAACATCGTGCCGAGTCGGGACAACTGCTTGAGGTCGTTGAGCAGGGCGTCCCCGGCCCCGGGGTACTGCACCTTGACCGCGACCACCCGGCCGGCCGCCGGAGCGCCGGGCCGGGTGCCGGCTGCTTTGCCGGCGCGGCGTCGCCCGACCGGGGTGTCGACGGTGGTTTTCCAGACCGCCCGATGCACCTGTCCGATGCTCGCCGCAGCGGCGGGTTTGTCATCGAACTCCACGAAATGTGACCGCCAGTCGGGCCCGAGTTGCTCGGCGAGCACTCTGTGCACAGTTGCCGCGGGTAGCGGCGGGGCGGCCTCCTGCAGCTTGGTCAGCGCCTGTCGATAGGGGGCGGCGATCTCATCGGGCAGCGCGGCCTCGAAAACGGAGAGGGCCTGCCCGAACTTCATCGCACCGCCCTTGAGCTGGCCGAGCACGCTGAAGAGCTGCTCAGCGGTGCGCTGCTGGATCTCGGCGGAGATCACTTCGGAGGCGAGCCCGGTAACCCGCTTGCCCACGCCCAGGACGGTTCGACCGGCGAAGCCGAGGGGCAGTGCGGCAAGCTTGGCGGTCCGGGACACAGCCCGGCGCGGGATGTCGGTCACTAGACCATTGTTACTGACTCAGCAAGGCTGTGACCGCCGTGCGCGGGTGGCAACGGCCGGCGCCGGTGACGTGCTGGCGCCGGTCGTCCTGTCTCGGTCCGATCGCCGTGTTCCGTGGGCGCCGCAAGCGTCCGTTCCGGCGTGGTGACTAGCGCCTTTTCCGGCGAGCACAGTCGCATGCCGGGTGCGGGGGCCAGCCGCGCCGACGGATCCGGCCCGGCGCCGCTGATCTCAACGGCGCCGCCGACCGTTTCGGCGTCGCCCCGTCGAGAAAGGCGAGGACCTCGCCGGCCGCGTAGGCGACCGCGGCGAGCAGGGTCGGGCCGGCGCACGGCTCCGTCGGGCGCCGGCGGCCAGTTGGGCGGCCAGCTCGGGCCAGCCCGGGTCGCGGTCCTGCCGGTGCAGGTCGAGGCAGTTCAGGCAGGGGGAGCCGTTGGCCTGGACGAACGGCCCGATCACCGGGATGCCGTCCCGCAGGCTCAGCAGCAGGTGGGCTGCCGGCGCTGGGCGTACCCGGCGGCGAGCAGCGCCGGCCGGACGGTCCGTGCCGACCTGGACGACGAGCGTCGCCCGCCCGCGACGTACCGGCCGGGACCCGGTGTCCGGGGGCAGCGCGGGTGATGGCGTCGGCGACCGCGGCGGCCCGGGGCCGGTGTACGTCGGTGGCGATCAGTCCGCCGCCGAGCAGCTCGGCCGGTGTGACCTGGCCGACCAGTTCAGGGTTGACGTGTCCCACGCCGGCCTGCGCGAGGGCGATCGCGACCGGCGCGGCGAGCCGGCCGTGACCGGTCACCACGACCCGGGCGGCGGCCCGACGCCGCAGCACCTGGGCCGGGGTGGCCGGAGCGGCGGAGCCGCGGCAGGGCGAGCGCCGCGGCCTCCGCGGCGAGCCGGCGCCGGGTCGGCTCGGTGAGGCACCGGGGAGCAGGGTGTGCGCGGCTACCACCAGGCCCGCGGCCCGCAGGGGGTCGATCAGGCGTCCGGGCGTCGTCCAGGGCCACGTTCAGCCGGGCGGCCTGGTCGAGGACGCCACGCTCGCTGCGGGTGCCGTCGAGCAGGTCGAGCAGGCGGGCGGTAGCCGGGTTGGCCACCTCGACCAGGACCGCGCGGGTGGGATGGAGGCCGAGTTGCAGCGTGTGCCGGTCCCGCCAGAGCCGGGCGAGGCCGGGGAGCAGGGTCGGTCGGGGAAGACGGTTCGGGTCATGGGGCGACACGTGTCATCACCGGGCCCGGTGTGCCGCGCGTTGTCCACAGGCGGGCCCGCGGGTGCACTGGGTTATCCACAGGATTTAGCGAGTTATCCACAACCGGCGAGTAACTTCTGTCGCACGCGGACATTACCTTGCGTGTCAGAAGCGCGACACCGAGCCGGGGGCGCGGTGCGGCGGCGGTCCCGCCCGGAACGCGCGAGGGACGGCCGACCACGGCCGTCCCTCCCCGCGTAGGTTCCTGGTCGCCAGGTCAGACCTTGGCCTTACCCAGGATCCGGTTGACGGTCGTGCCGCAGACCGGGCACTTGCCCTTCGCCATGTTCATGCCTGTCTTGGAGACCTCGACGTGGCCCTCGAAATCCCGCTTCTCCTTGCACTTGACGCAGTACCCGTTGTAGGTCTGGGCCGCTTCGGCCACGGTGCCCTCCTCGTCCTTTTCCGCCGGGTCTCGGATCCCGCGCGCTCCCGGCGGCGGGCCCGGCACGGCGACCGCGCCGTGGGGTTCTCCCGCGGCCACCCGTGGACCGCTGGTCCGCGGACCCTACCCAGGTCGGGCGGTTCCATGTCGCAATACGTCGACACTGTGAGAAAGCCGACGGACAGAGTGTGCATGCCGGCAATAGGTCGGATAAGTCAGTTTCGCAGTGACACGCCGGATGAACCGTGCTGAACGGTCGCCCAGGACCCATTTAGCCTGGCCGGTGGTGTGATCGTTTAACCTTCTCCGTGGGGCGGGAGTTGGCGGGCGCGTTGGTTCGACCGACGCGGCTCGTTCTACGGCCGCTGAAGCGGGTACAGCCATAGTCGGGGAAATATTTTCGCGGACTCGACGTCGACCAATCTTCGGGATTTTTCCGGCAGGTGTTTATTGCCTTACCCTTGCGGTCCCCCGGTCTGTACGCATTAGTTTCTTTCGTGAACCAAACCCGGGGCTGCGCGGGTCCGGTAATGGCTGGGGCGCGCAAGCCGGTCGTAGAGGTACGGCGCAGCCAGCGCCGGCGCCGGACGGTGTCTGCATATCGGGACGGCGAGCGGGTCGTAGTGCTCATCCCCGACCAGTTCTCCCGGGCCGAGGAGAGCGAGTGGGTCGACCGGATGCTCGCCCGGCTCGCCGCCCGGGAGGATCGCCCCGGCCGCTCGGACGAGGAACTACTGGTCCGGGCCGACGGCTGATCAGCCGGTACCTCAGCGAACACGAGCGGTCGTCGTACCGGAGAGCGTCCGCTGGGTGACCAACCAGAACGGCCGGTGGGGTTCCTGCACGCCGGCCGACCGGACGATCCGGATCTCCCACCGGATCCAGGAGATGCCCGACTGGGTGATCGACTACGTGCTGTTGCACGAACTGGCGCACCTGGTGGTTCCCAGCCACAACGCACGGTTCTGGGCGCTGGTCGGCCGCTACCCCAAGGCGGAGCGGGCGCGCGGCTACCTGGAGGGCATCGCCGCAGCCGTGACCGGTGCCGTCACCTCCAGCCCGCTGCCGCCGACGGAGCCCCACCCCCTAAGGTCGGCGTCATGGTGCGCTAGACTGTCGTGGTGGTCCTGCTCGGACCGGTGTCCTGGGCGCCGCCGGGGATCGATGCCGGCCCGGTGGCGGCCGCGCTCGCCGAGGACATGGTGGACCTCTGGCACCATGGCCGAGGTCGACGCCGCGATCGCAGCGGTGCCGGCCGACCGTCGCTGGCCGAGGCGATGCCTGGCCGGGCATGCCGATGTACGACCGTGCCGGACCCGTACGGTGCCGGGGCGTCCTCGCCGCCGGTCGGGCCGAGGGCTACGAGCAGGCGGCAGTTATCGCCGCCGACGCGCCGGACGTGCCCGGACTGTGCTGGCAAGCTGCTCCGCCCGCTGACCAGCCGACCGGTGGCGGTGGCCCCGTGCGGGACGGGCGGGCCGGGCCTGCTCGGGGTCGCGGCGCGGTTACCCGTGCCGGGTGGCTGCCGGAGATCGATCTGGACGCGGCCGACGCCGCCGCGCTGCGCGCCGCGGCGCCGCGGCCCGGCAGGTGGTGGTCACGCCGGGCTGGCGCCGGCTGCGCGGCCCGGCGGACCTGGCCGCCCTCGACCCGGCCTTGAGGGCTGGGACACCACCCGGGCACTGCTGGCCGGACGGCTGGCTGACCGGGCCACCACGGATCCACCGGCAGGCTCCCCCGGATCGTCGCCCGGCCGCTCGGTGCGCTCGGTGTCGCTCGGTTGCGGACCCCTACGTGGGGGCTGCCGAATCGAAGTCGAAGTCGCCGAGGCTGCCCAGGTCGAGCTGGGTACCGGGCGAACGCCTGCGGGTCGGCGAAGTCGTCGCCGGAGGGCAGCAGGTCCGGATGCGCCCCAGAGCGCGTCCCGATCCGCGATGCCGCGATGCTCGGTCAGCGCCGCCCAGAGCGCGGCGGCCTCGCGCAACCGTCGGGGCCGCAACTCCAACCCGACCAGCGCCGCGAAGGTCTGCTCGGCCGGCCCACCGGCCGCCCGGCGCCGACGGAACGCCTCGCCGAGCCGGACCACGTTGGGCAGCCGCGTCACCGGCGGCGGTGTCGACGATGTGGCAGACCCAGCCCTCGACCAGAGCCAGCGCCGTCTCCAGCCGGGCCAGCGACGGTCTTCTGGGCCGGGGTGTCCTCCGGGGTGAAGATCCCTCCAGGGCCATCGCCTGCATCGACTCCGGGTTCATCGGGTCGACCCGGCCCATCGCCTCCTCGATCGCCTCCCGGTTGACCGTGATGCCGGAGGCATACGCCTCCACCGAGGTCAGTACGTGCCCGCGCAGCCACGGCACATGCCCGAAGAGCCGCTGGTGGGCCGCCTCGCGCAGGGCCACGTAGAGGCGTACCTCATCCTCCGGCAACTCGAGGCCCGTGCCGTACTCCTTGATGTTGGCCGGGACCAGTGCGGCCGTACCGGCCGGTCCGAGCGGCAGTCCGATGTCCCCGGCGGAGAGCACCTCGGCGGCGAGCGAACCGAGCGCCTGGCCGAGCTGGCCGCCGAAGAGCGCGCCACCGAGCGTGGCGACCATCGACTGCATCGGACCGAGCTGGGCCCGTGCCTCTGGCGGGACCAGGTCGCCCATCGCGCCGACCATCCGCCCGGCGACCGGATCGCAGAGCTTCTGCCAGACGTCCAGGGTCTTGTAGATCCACTCGTTGCGGTTCCAGGCGACCGAGGACCGGATGCCGGAGGGTAGCGCCGAGGCGGGCTCCAGCCACAGATCGGCCAGGCGCAGCGCTTCTTCCACCGCGTTGCGCTCGTACGGCGTCACAGCGGGATCGCCGGCCGAGGCGAGCTGGCTGGCCGCGACCTGGCGGGCCAGATCCCAGTTGACCGGGCCGGCGCCCGGTGCGGCGAGCAGGTGCTGCAGTTGCGCCATGAACTGCTGCATCTGCTGCGGGTCGTTGGGGTCGGGGGGCTGGCCACCCGGGAGCGCGAAGCCGAACGGAATATCAGGCACACACCCACGGTACGCGCGCCGGGGCACCGCCGACCGCACCAGGTGTTGCGCTCACGGCGAACCGGTGATTCAGCTGGTGAGGCACGGCGCGGGTGGATCGGTACGCTCTGACGCATGAGACGTCGTGGCGTCACGGTCCTGCTCGGCGCGCTGCTCACCGCACTGCTCAGCATCGGCGTGCTGAAGGCGCCTGTCCCGTACGTGGTGCTCGGTCCCGGACCGACGGTCGACACCCTCGGCGAGCGGGACGGCAAAGAGGTGATCCAGGTTTCCGGCCGGGAGGTCGCCCCCCGGCGGGGCAGTTGCGGCTGACCACGGTGGGCGTGCAGCCCGACGTGAAACTACTCTCCGCGATCGCCGGCTGGTTCTCCGCGGACGAGGCCGTGGTGCCGTACGAGATGATCTACCCGCCGGGTCAGACCCAGAAACAGGTCGAGGAACGCAACTCGGAGGACTTCGCCTCGTCGCAGACGAGCGCGGAGACCGCCGCGTTGCGCGAGCTGGGCTACCCGGTGCAGGTAGTGGTCAAGTCGGTTACCGCCGACGGGCCGGCGTCCGGCGTGCTGCGTAGCGGGGACCTGATCACCTCGGTCGACGGAACGCCGGTGCCGACCGCGTCGAAACTCACCGAACTGATCCGGGCCCGCCCGGCCGGCACCGCGTTGGCCATCGGCTACCAGCGCGACGGTACCGGGGCCACCGCGACCATCGTCACCCGGTCTCAGGACTCGGGGCCGCCGCGGATCGGGGTGGAAATCGAGCAGCGGCAGCCCCACCCGTTCGAGCTCAAGATCGAACTTGGGAACATCGGCGGACCGAGTGCCGGCCTGATGTTCGCCCTCGGCATCATCGACAAGGTTGAGCCCGAGGATCTGACCGGCGGCAAGATCATCGCGGGCACCGGGACCATCGACGAGCTGGGCAATGTTGGCGCGATCGGGGGCATCCCGCAGAAGCTCGTCGGAGCTAGGAAGGCGGGTGCGAAAGCCTTCCTGGTGCCGGTGGAGAACTGTGCGGAGGCGGTGCGAAACGCGCAGCCCGGCCTTCCGCTGGTGCGGGTCGCCACCCTCAAGGAGGCGCGGGCCGCGCTGGTCACGCTCCGGTCCGGCGGCCAACCGGCACCGACGCCGGGCCCTCCGACCTCGCCCGGCGGGCCCTCCCGATCGCGGCGGCCTCCGACCTCGCCCGGCGGGCCTCCCGACCTCGCCCGGCGGGCATCCGTCACTCTCGACCGCCGTGGCCCGCACCGCACGCATATGCGTACGGTGGGGCTGCGGGCACTGACCGAGGGCGATCCGCCTGGGTGCACCCCGTAGGCTAGGTGCCTGATCAGAGCCGGTTACCCCCGAGCGTGCGGAGCCAACAGTGGTCATGCGTAGCAGTCCCGTACCCAGAATGAGCCGACGTGGCCGCGCCACGGTCGGCGTACTCCTCGGGGTCTTTCTGCTTCTTACTCTGCTCGGCTGGGGTGTCCAGATCTGGACGGACTGGCTCTGGTTCGACGAGGTTGACTACACCAAGGTCTTCAGCGGTGTGCTGGTCACCCGGATCGCGCTCTTCGTGGTGATCGGGCTCGCGATGGCCGTGCTGGTCGGCGGCAACCTCTGGTTGGCCTACCGACTCCGGCCGATGTTGCGTCCGCACTCGCCCGAGCAGGTAACCCTGGAGCGCTACCGGATGGTGCTCACCCCGCGGATCGGGGCCTGGATCACCGCCGCCGCGGCGGTCATCGGACTCTTCGCCGGCCTCTCGGCCCAGGACCGGTGGAGCCAGTGGCTGCTGTTCCGGAACGCGCAGGACTTCGGGATCAAGGACCCGGAGTTCGGCATCGACGTCGGCTTCTACGTTTTCGAACTTCCGTTCTGGCGTTACCTGCTGGGCATCGGCTTCACCGCGGTGGTGCTCTCGGTGATCGGCGCGCTGGCCGTGCACTACGTCTTCGGTGGGGTCCGGTTGCAGGGCATCGGTGACCGGATGACGAATGCCGCCCGCGCCCACCTGACCACCCTGGTCGCGGTCTTCGTGCTCCTCAAGGCAGTTGCCTACGTGCTGGACCGCCGGGCGATGCTGCTGGAGTACAACGAGGGGATCAACCTTTACGGCGCCGGGTACGCCGACATCAATGCTCTGCTCCCGGCGAAGGAGATCCTGGCCTACATCTCGATCGTGGTGGCGATCGCGATCATCGTCTTCTCCAACGTGAAGATGCGCAACCTGGTCTGGCCGGGAATCTCACTGGCCCTGCTCGGCATCTCCGCGGTGGCGATCGGTGGCATCTACCCCTGGGCGGTGCAGACCTTCGAGGTCAAGCCGAGCGTCAAGGACAAGGAAGCGATCTTCATCGAGCGCAGCGTCAAGGCGACCCGGGCCTCGTTCGCGCTGAATGACACCAAGGTGTCGCCGTACCCGGCCTCCAACCTGAAGCCGCCAGCGAGCCTGGCCACCGACACCACCGTGGTGCCCACCATCCGGCTGCTCGACCCGCAACTGCTCTCCGAGACCTACACCCAGCTCCAGCAGGTGCGTGGTTTCTACGACTTCGGCGTCAAGCTCGACATCGACCGGTACGCCATCGATGGCGAAACCCAGGACTACGTGCTCGGCATGCGTGAGATCAACTACTCCGCGCTGACCCCGCAGCAGAGCAACTGGATCAACCGACACACGGTCTTCACACACGGCTACGGGTTGGTCGGGGCGCCAGCCAACCAGGTGGTCTGCGGCGGCCAGCCGTACTTCGTCTCCGGCTTCCTCGGCGAGCGCGAACAGGAGGCCTGCTCGTCGGCGACCGACCAGATCCCGGCCGGCCAGCCGCGGATCTACTACGGCGAACAGATGGACGGCAGCGACTACGCGATCGTCGGCCAGGCCGATTCGAGCCGGAACGTCGAGTTCGATCGCCCAACCTCAAGCGGCGGGGAGCAGTACTACACCTACACCGGCACCGGCGGTGTGCCGATCGGCTCGTTCGGCCGCAAGCTGCTGTACGCGCTCAAGGAGCAGGAGGCGAACTTCCTGCTCTCCGAGGCGGTCAACGAGAACTCCAAGCTGCTCTACGTGCGTAACCCGCGGGACCGGGTGGAGAAGGTCGCGCCATTCCTGACCCTCGACGGCGACCCGTACCCGGCCATGGTCGACGGCCGGATCCAGTGGATCATCGACGGCTACACCACGTCGGCCACCTATCCCTACGCCGAGCAGGTGAACCTCCAGCAGGAGACCACCGATGAGTTGACCGGACTGGGCACCTTCCAACTCGCCCGGGAGAACGTCAACTACATCCGCAACTCGGTGAAGGCCACCGTTGACGCGTACGACGGCACCGTCAAGCTGTACGAGTTCGACGAGACCGATCCGGTGCTCAAGGCCTGGAACAAGGCGTTCGGCGGCAAGCTGCTGCTGCCGAAGTCGAAGATTCCGGCCGAGTTGGCTGCCCACTTCCGCTATCCGGCCGACCTGTTCAAGGTGCAGCGGAACCTGCTGGCCAAGTTCCACGTCACCGATCCGTCGGAGTTCTTCTCCGGGCAGGACTTCTGGGAGGTGCCCAACGTTCCGGACGCACCGGACACCGGAAAGAAGCAGCCGCCCTACTACCTCTACACCCAGTTCCCCGAGCAGGAGTCGCCGCGCTTCCAGCTCACCTCGGCGGTCACCCCGTTCGGTCGGCAGAACCTGGCCGCGTTGATCAGCGGCTCGTACGTTGATGGCGAGCCCCGGTTGGAGGTGCTGGACCTGCCGGACCAGACCGCCGTCTCCGGGCCGGTGCAGGTGCACCAGAAGATGACCAACAACGCGACCATCCGGCAGCAGTTGACCCTGTTGACCTCCAATCAGGCTCAGGTGCAGTACGGCAACCTGCTCTCCCTGCCGTTCGGTAACGGCATGATCTATGTCGAACCGGTCTACGTGAAGAGCAACCAGCAGAACGCCTATCCGCTGCTGCAGCGGGTGCTGGTTTCCTACGGTGACGGCGGCGAGTACGTGGTGCTGGCCAACAACCTGTCCGAGGGCATCAAGCAACTCGTCGAGCAGGGCAAGCAGGCGGCTGATTCCGGCACCTCGCCGCCGCCGCCGACGACGGGCGGCGAGCCGACGACTCCACCGTCGACGGATGGTCCGCCAATGACCGGTGACCTGGCCGCTGCGGCGGCCAAGGTGCAGACGGCCATCGCCGAGGCCAAGGCCGCTCAGACGTCCGGTGATTTTGAGCGGTACGGCCGGGCGCTGAAGGCCCTGGACGATGCGATGAACGAGTTCCAGGCCGCTCAGCGGGCCAGTATGCCGAGTGCGGCGCCGGCGGCGGGATCGTCGTCGACGTCTCCCGCGCCGGGCGGGCCCACGGCCGCACCGACCGGCTGATCTGCCTGGGGCAGGGCACCGCCCGTCCCGTTCCTTCCCCTTCCTTCCCGTTCCTTCCCAACGATCAAGGGCTTGTGGTTGTAGTTGGATCTCCGATCCGCGACCACAAGCCCTTGATCGTTGGGGGCGGCGACCAGAAACCCTTGATCGTTGGGGGCGGCGGGGCGGTTCTGACTGCTGGGACTGGTGAGGGTGGGGGTCGTTTTGCGGGTTCACCTGGGAGTGCGCTACTCTCTACGAGAACACAGCAACGCAGCAAGACAGCAAGAACACAGCAAGACAGCAAGATACGGCGCGGGGTGGAGCAGCTCGGTAGCTCGCTGGGCTCATAACCCAGAGGTCGCAGGTTCAAATCCTGTCCCCGCTACCAAGAGAACGGCCCCCGAGAGATTACTCTCGGGGGCCGTTCTGTTTCCGCCGGGCCGGCTAGGTTTCTGCACCTCCGCAGCTGGCGCTGGCGCCGGTCCGGGTAAGAGTCCGGTGATCCAGGTCCGCGAAGGCCAGCCGGAGGTCACCGTGCGGCGGATTTCGCCGGACCCGGCGCTGCTGGTTGTCCGCAGCACCGAGGATGAGGGCATGGCATTCTTCAACAACCTGTGGGCCCGCCTGAGTGTGCTACTGGGCACGGTGGCGTTGGCGGTCTTCGTACCGGTGGCGGCGTGGGCCTCAGCGGGTCCCGATGAAGTCACGGAGGCCGCCGCCCAGCGGCGCGGACTCGGCGGCTTTTTCGGCTCGGTCTGCTGTCTCATCGTGATCGGCATCGTGGTACTGGTGCTTCTGGTGAGGCGCAATCGACGCTCCAAGCGGCGTTGACACCCCGGTCAGCTGGTCAGCGCGGCGTTGGCCTGGCTGATGAAGCTCGCCGCGGCCTGCCGACTGGTGGCCCGACCTGATTGCGCGTCCTCAGCGGCCTTGACCAGGAGGGCGCGTACTTTGGCATGTCCCTTCGGCGGCGGCACCGGCGCTGCCCCGAACCGCTCGGCCATCTCGGTTTCGAAGGCCGCGGAGAGTCGCATGCTCTCGTCGGTCAGGGACTCTTGAACGACTCGGCGTACCTCGAGGTTGGCGCTCAAACCTCGTTCCGCGCCCAGGATCTGCCCGGCCTCCACATCGTTGGTCAGAAAGTCGATCACGTCGACCACGGTCTCCCGGTGGCGAGTGCCCCGGAACCCGGCCCAGTACATCGACGCTCGCGCCCATTGGGCCTGCGGTAGGCCGGGATAGGTCACCACGCCGAGCTGGTCCGTGGTCCGCTTCTGCAGTTCGGACAGTTGATTCGACCACATGAAAGAGGCCGCGGCGGCGCCGGTGACGACGAGCTGCTTGGTCACATCGCCGCCGTTGGCCGCCTGGACCACCGCCACTGGCGGGACAGCTTGATTCGCCCGAGCGCCCCGCCACAGGTCGAACCAGCGGGTCAGGTCCGCTTCGGTGAAGCCGATCTGCCGGCCCTGGTAAAGCTCCTTGCCGTCCGCCCGCAGCCACATCCACAGTGCCTTGTAGTCGCCGGACGGATCCATTGTGCCGGCGACCTTGCCGCCGCTGCGCCTGGTCACCAGAGCGGCCCAGTTCAGGTACTCGTCGTAGGTCATTCCGATGTACGGCTCGGGCAGCTTGAGCCGGCGCAGGAGCGTCTTGTTGTAGATCAGGCCCGGGGTGTTCTCAGCGGCGGCGACCGCCATGGTCCGGCCGGCCACCTGGCCGTACTGGGCGAGGCTGCTGGGCAGCCCGTGCAGATCGAGTTGGCCGTTCTGCACATAATCGGTCAGGTCGAGGAGGATCTGCCGCTGGGCGTACTCGGTCAGGTAGTTGTCGTCGATCTGGAACAGGTCGGGGACGTTGCCGGCGGCGGCCTGGGTCGAAAGGTGTTCGTAGTAACCGGTGTTCCCCTGCCAGGTGAGCTTGAAGGTGACTCCGGAGTGCCGCGCCGAGTAGAGCGCGAGGGCCTTTTCGGTCAGGTCAGCCCGTTTCTCCCCGCCCCACCAGAAGACCGACAACTCGATCGGCTCTTCTTTCGCGGCCGTCGCGTCGGTGCTGCTGCAGGCCGGCAGGCCGGTCAGCATGGCCAGGGTGCCCAGTAACGCGGCAAGCCGGCGTCGGCGGTCCCGACCGACCCCGGTCCGGCGCCCGAGGCTGCCGCGCGTCCAGCGGAAGAGAGAAGGCACGGAAACTCCTGACAGCGCCGACCGGCGCGCGGGATGAGCTGCTATGCGGGGTGATCTCCGGAACATTTACACAGCCAGCCCGCTAGGGTGTCAACGGCTGTCCGGCCCGGACTGCGGGCCGTCTGTCCCCGGAACTGGTCACACTTCCCGGCGCCGACCACCTGCCGTCGGGTTGGCCCATGATGTACTGGCGCCCGTGGAACTGGTGCATTCGGGCAAGGTCCGGGACGTGTACGCCGACGGCGACGACCTGATCCTGGTCGCCTCGGACCGGCTTTCGATCTACGACGTGGTGCTGCCGACTCCGGTACCGGACAAGGGGAAGCTGCTCACCGCGCTCTCCCTGTGGTGGTTCGAGCAGCTTGCCGACCTGGTGCCCAACCACGTCATCTCGGCCACCGACGTACCGGCGGAGTTCGCCGGGCGGGCAATCCGGTGCCGTCGGCTGAACATGGTGCCGGTCGAGTGTGTCGCCCGGGGCTATCTGACCGGTTCCGGCCTGAAAGAGTACGAGAAGACCGGCGCTGTCTCCGGGATCGAACTGCCCAGCGGTCTGGTCGAGGCCGCCATCCTGGCTGAGCCGGTCTTCACCCCGACGACGAAGGCGCCGCTCGGCGAGCACGACGAGTCGATCACGTTCGCCGATGTGGTGGCTAAGGTCGGTGCGGAGACCGCCGAGCAGCTACGCGAGATCACCCTGGCCGTCTACCGGCGTGGCGCCGAGCTCGCCGCCGAGCGCGGCATCATCGTCGCCGATACGAAGCTTGAGTTCGGCTGGGCGCCGGACGGCGCGCTGGTGCTCGGCGACGAGGTGCTCACCTCGGACTCGTCGCGGTTCTGGCCGGCCGACTTTTATCAGCCGGGTCGGGTGCAGTTCTCCTTCGACAAGCAGTATGTCCGGGACTGGGCGGTCGGCGCCGGTTGGGACAAGCGGCCGCCGGCACCCGAGGTGCCGGCGGAGATCATCGAGGCGACCCGGGCCCGCTACGTCGAGGTCTACGAACGGCTCACCGGCCGCACCTGGTAGCGCCGTCGGCCCTGAGGCCATGTGCCTGGCAGTGCTTCGGTGGCCCGGGCGCACGTTGAGGCGGTGCGGCGGATCCATTACGGGGAGTCGGTCAGCGCGCTGTTCGGTTGAGCCGCCGGTGCGATCCGGCCGAGAGCGGCGCTGATCCGGACGCTGGTGCCGGTGGGGCCGGTGTGGACCACCATTTCGTCGCTGAGTTCCCGGGCCAGCCACAGCCCCCATCCGCCGGCCGTGTCCGGTGCCGGCCGCTGGCCGTCGGCGAGCCGTTCGGCATCGATTCCGGGACCGTGGTCGGCGACCACGCAGAAGAGGGTCATTCCCTCGCGCCACAACCGCAGCCAGCCCCGGCCGCCGCCGTGCCGGACCGCATTCGTGATCAGTTCATTGACGGCCAGGACGAAGTCGTCGCGGCGTTGACCGTGTAGCCCGACTCCTTCGACGCGTGAAGTCACAATGTGTCGTACATCGGTGACGCGTGTGTGATCGAAGGTGTCGGTGAACAGGACGGCGGATTCGATATCTCCAACCGTACGTGGTGCGAGGGGATCTGCGTTGGCCATTGCCTGTCCCGCCACTGGTCGTCCGACGCTTTAACGTCTTTATCACCTTACGTTAAGTATGTGGAGCCACATCGTGATCAGGGAACTCGGTACCCACGGTCGGGGCCGCCTCTCCGCTCTGCCCGTCCTGTGCAATGGTCGGATGATGCCGGGGCACTGGACGGGTCAGCGGATCGATCTGGATGGCGATCCGATATTCGGGGAGCGGGTCGCGGGCAGTCTGCAGATGCCGCTCTGGCGGGCACTCGCGGTCTTCCGGTTCGCCGCCCTGGCCTACGTCGCCATCCTGGTCGGCAACAACGTACGTGCCTATGCCCATCCGCTGGCGGCGGCGCCGGTCCTGCTCGTGATGACCAGTTGGACGGTGTTCACCGCCTACGCCTACCCCCGACCGGTCTGGCGGCGGTGGCCCCTGCTCGCGGCCGACCTGCTGGTGGCGATGGCGGTGCTGCTCTGCACCCCGTGGGTGGTCGGCCGCCCGGCGCTGGCCGCCGGGGTCCCCACCCTGAACGTCGCATGGTTGGCCGGACCGGTGTTGGCCTGGGCGGTCGCCGGCGGCCGCCGCCGGGGCACGGCCGCCGCGCTTATTCTCGGCGCCGCGGACCTGGCGGTCCGGGAGGAGCTGACCCAGTCCTCGTTGACCGGTGGGGCGCTGATGCTGCTCGCCGGGATCGCTGTCGGGCATGTGGCCCGGCTCGCGGTGACGGCCGAGCGACGGCTGCAGCGGGCCGTCGAGCTGGAGGCCGCGACCCGCGAGCGGGAGCGGCTGGCGCGGGGCATCCACGATTCGGTCCTGCAGGTGCTTGCCATGGTCGCCCGGCGGGGCGCACACCTTGACGGGGAGGCCGGGGAGCTGGCCCGGCTGGCCGGCGAGCAGGAGGCGGCACTGCGATCGTTGATCGCCATTCGGACGGATGACCCGCCCGGCGTGCCTAGCGTGTCCAACTTGGACAGTAGAGGTGACGGGGAGGGCGCGGACCGTGACCTGCGTGCCGTCCTCGGCCGGTACGCCTCGCCCCTGGTCTCCATCGCCGGACCGGCGACCCCGGTTGCCCTACCGGCGGTGGTGGCCCGTGAACTCGGGGCAGCGGTTGGGGCGGCGCTCGACAATGTCGCCCGGCACGGCGGTGGGCGGGCCTGGGTGCTGATCGAGGAGGAAGCCGACGAGGTTACCGTGTCGGTCCGTGATGACGGGCCGGGTATCCCGCCCGGCCGGCTCGCCGAAGCGGTTGGGCAGGGGCGGCTGGGTGTCGCGCAGTCGATCCAGGGCCGGGTTGTCGACCTGGGAGGATCGGTGCAGATCGCCTCCACCGCCGGCCAGGGCACCGAGATCGAACTGCGGGTGCCCCGCCCCGAGCGCCGGTCCTCGAGGCCTGGTGCCCGGGTTCTCTAGGCTCGACGGTATGGGCGCACGAAACGACGTAACGCCGATCCGGGTGATGGTGGTCGACGACCATCCGATGTGGCGTGAGGGAGTGGCCCGTGATCTGGCCGAAGCCGGGAACGAGGTGGTCGCCACCCTCGGTGAGGGGCGGCAGGCGGTCCGGGTCGCCGCCGCCACCCGGCCGGACGTGGTGGTACTCGACCTGCAGTTGCCGGACATCTCCGGGGTTGAGGTGATCCGTGGCCTGGTGGCGGTGGTGCCCGGCGTCCGGGTGCTGATGCTGTCGGCCAGCGGCGAACAGCAGAGCGTGCTCGACGCGGTGAAGGCCGGAGCCACCGGATACCTGATCAAATCAACCGGAGCGGCGGAGTTCCTCGACGCGGTACGCCGGACCGCCGCCGGCGAAACGGTCTTCACGCCGGGGCTGGCCGGGCTGGTGCTGGGCGAGTACCGCCGACTCGCTACCGTGCCAGGTGGCCCGGACAGTCATGGGCTGCCCCGGCTCACCGAGCGGGAGACCGAGGTGCTCAGATTGGTCGCCAAGGGCCTGTCGTACAAGCAGATCGCGACGCGGCTCGGGCTGTCCCACCGGACCGTGCAGAACCATGTCCAGAACACCCTCGGAAAGCTGCAACTGCACAACCGGGTCGAACTCACCCGCTACGCCATCGAGCAGGGCCTGGACGGCTGATCAGTCCGGCGGCTCGGTTTCGTGCACGGCCAGTTCCTCGGCGGTGGCCCCCCGGCCGGCGGGGCCGGCGTCGTACCCGATCGAATCGGTCTCAGTAGCGTCCGACTCCACCAGCCGGCCTACCGTGGTCCCGGCGACGGTGCCCAACTCGCCATGGTCGTAGATTGACACCGCTGATTTGGGGTCCGAGGTCGGTCCCGGGTTGAGCACGTCGGCGTCGAACTGGGCCTGGATGGCCGCGGCCTCGCTGTCGGCTTCATTGGCCAGCGCGGGGTCGACCGGCGCCGCGAGCGGGTCGTCGATCGGGCTGTCCCACTGTTCCCGGGCGATCTTCTGATCCAGCGACTCGCCGTCGAGCTGTTCCTGGGCGGTATTGCCGTAGTGGTCCATGCCGAGCGGCAGGTCACCGGGGAGTTCGGCCGGGTCCGGGCCGTCCGCCTGGCGGCCCGTCGCGAGATCATCGCCGGCCGTCGAGTCGTCGTCGGCGGTGTCCGGCAAGCCGTCAGCTTCGGGATCGGACACGTGCGGCAGATACTCGTCACGACGCATGACAGAGCACTACCCGCTGCCCCGCTCGGCTAACCGACCGGTCGGCCCGGCCGGAACCGGCCGCGCGGCCGGTGGGTGAGTTGGCAGGTTTCGGCTCGGCGGGGCGCGGTTAATGGGAGCCTCTGATCGGAAGGCCGTGGTTCTCGCCGACGGAGGTGACCGATGCGCGTTGGCCTCGTCTGTGCCCACGGCGGGCCACCTGGCCATACCCACGGTCCGGCCGTCGGTACCCACCAGCACGTCGACCGGGTCGCCGCCGAGTTGGCCGAGCGTGGGCACGAGGTCCGGGTCTATCAGCGGCGTGACGATCCTGACCGGCCGTTGAGTAGCGACACCGCCGGTTACCGGGTGGAGCGGGCGCCGGTCGGGCCACCCGCCCCGGTCGTGACGGCGGAACTGGTCGGCCACGTACCCGAGTTCGGACGCTGGCTGGCTGAACGCTGGTCCAGCGACTGGACGCCCGAGGTGGTGCACGGCCATTTCTGGATCGGTGGCCTCGCCGCCGCCAACGCGGTGCGGCGGACCGACATTCCGGTCGTCCAGACCTTTCATTCACTCGGCGTCGAACAACTCCGTCACCTCGGCGACGCCTATGCCGCTCCGGCCGAACGGATTCCGCTCGAACTCGCGTTGAGTCGGGCGGTGGACCTGACGGTCGCCCAGTGCACCGATGAAGTGAACGAACTGACCCGGATGGGCCTGCACCGGGCGGCGGTGGTGGTGGTGCCCGCCGGGGTGGACATCGGACGGTTCAGCCCGGACGGGGACGCGGCGCCACGGGAGGAACATCGACCCCGGATCCTCTCGGTCGGGTGTCTGACGCCGGGACACGGCCAGGATGACCTGATCCGGGCGATGCGGATGCTCGGCGAAGCCGAGCTGTTGATCATCGGTGGGCCGTCCGCCGGAGATCTGGACCACCACGCCGAGGCCCGCCGCCTGCGGGAGCTCGCTCGGCAGTGCGGACTCGCCGAGCGGGTACGGCTGGTCGGTGCGGTGCCACACGAGGAGTTGCCCGGCTGGTACCGCTCGGCTGATGTGGTCGCCTGCACCCCGCGGTACGCGGCAGTCGGCCGAGTTCCCCTGGAGGCGATGGCCTGCGGGGTACCGGTGGTCGGCTATGCCCTGGGCGGCATCGCGGACACCGTGGTGGACGAGGTGACCGGGCGGTTGGTGCCGTTGGGTGATGTCCGGAGCCTCGGGCTCACGCTGCGCCGATTGCTCGCCGACGACGCGGGCCGGTTCGCGTACGGGCATGCCGCCGTGGACCGGGTGCGGTGCAGTTATACCTGGGAGCGTACGGCGGGGGCGTTGGAACGGCTCTACGAGCGCGTACTGGATCGCCGCCGTCCGGCCGCCGCCTGAACCGTGTCGGGCGCTGTCTGGCGTCCGCGGCCGGCCAGCCGGCCTGCCGGGTCAGCCAGCCGGCCGGCCGGGTCAGCCTCAGGCGACCGGCGTGACCGGGTTGGGATCCGACGGCAGTCGATCGGCGTTGACCGCATGGTGGTGTTGCGGCTCGGCGTACCGGGTCAGGCCGACCACCGCGGCCAGCGTGATCAGGAAGCCGACGGCGGCCAGCCACTCCCGACCCGGCCAGATCCTGTCGTTGAGCAGCAGCAGACCGACGATGGCCGCCGGCACCGCTCCGGCCGCGTCCATCGCGGCGACCGCAGCGGTGGTGGAGCCGCGCTGCATGGCCAGACCGAGCAGCAACTGCCCCACGACCGAGTGGGTGATCAGCAGATAGAGCAGGGGATTACTGAGGAACGCGTCGTAGGACGGCACCGAAGCCAGCGGCCGGGCGGCTACCGCGGCGGCGGAGAAAGCCAGCCCGGCGAGCGAACCCAACGCTACGGAGCCGGGCGCGCCGTGCAGCCGTACGGCGAAGAAACCGAGCACCGCGATCACCACGAGCGCGACGCCGAGGCCGATCACCCCGGCTGTCCCGAGTTGCCGCGACGGCGCCGGTTCGGCGGCCAGCACCAGGGCGATGATCCCGGCGAAGAGCAGCAGCAGCAGCGCGACCTCTGCGGCGGGCAGGCGCCACTTGAGCACCAGCACCCCGAGCAGCGCGGTCACCCCCAACCCGGCGGCCACGCTCGCCTGCACCAGGAACAGCGGCAGGTCCCGCCGGGCCAGGAAGGCCAGGACGAAGCCGAGCACCTGACAGCCCAGGCCCACCAGGTAGGTGCGGTGCCCGGCCAGCCGCAGCAGTAGTCCTGGATCGAACGTGTGGTGCATGCTGGTCCGGGCTGCGGCGACAGACTGCAGCAGGTTGGCAAAGCCGTAGGCGAGAATCATCGCCGCTAGGAAGTACCAGCCCGTGGACGCCACCTGGCGAGGATAGATGCTGTCAGCAACGTTCCTTCGGCCGGCTAGCCGAGTCGATCGAGTAGATCCTGGTGTAGCTTGCCGTTGCTGGCCACCGCGTTGCCACCACCCGGGCCCGGCTGTCCGGTGAGGTCAGTGAAGGTGCCGCCGGCTTCGGTGACAATGGGGATCAGTGCGGCCAGGTCCCAGAGCGACAGTTCCGGCTCGGCCATCGCGTCGACCGCACCCTCGGCCACCAGCATGTAGCCGTAGAAGTCGCCGTACGCCCGGGTCCGCCAGGACTGTCGCAGGATGTCGAGCATCGCCGGGAGCCGCCCGATCTCCTCCCAACTGGAGAGCGAGGAGTAGCAGAAGCTGGCGTCGGTCAGTTGGCCGACCGCGGAAACCCGGATCGGGTTGGCGTCGGTCAGATCGCGGCCCGCGTACGCCCCGTGGCCGGTCGCCGCCCACCAGCGGCGGCCGAGTGCCGGTGCGGAGACCAGCCCGAGGACCGGCTGGTCGTCCTCCAGGAGCGCGATCAGGGTGGCCCAGACCGGTACGCCCCGGACGAAGTTCTTGGTGCCGTCGATCGGGTCGATCACCCAGCGCCGGTTGCCCGGCCCGGCCGGCCCGTCGGTGGCGCCGTACTCCTCGCCGAGCATTCCGTCGGCGGGCCGGTCCCGGGCCAGGGTCTGGCGGATGGCCCGCTCAACCGCGGTATCCGCGTCGGAGACCGGGGTCAGGTCGGGCTTCGCCGTGACGTGCAGGTCGATGGCCCGGAACCGGGCCGTCGAGATCGCGTCGGCGGTGTCGGCGAGCAGGTGGGCGAGGGACAGATCGTCGGTGTACCCGGTCATCGGAACCTCCGAGGAGACCCCTGCCTTTAGGCGGGGGAGGAATCGGATCCCCTGCGGAGCAGGGCATGGGTAGGCGGTTCGTCGTAAGGCGAACCGCCGTGCGTACATCTGTACGATCAGGTATACAGTGTGGTGTATGGGTCGGGTGGTGAAGCGGGCGTACAAGTACCGCTTCTATCCCACTTGTGAGCAGGCGGCTGAGCTGGCTCGGACGTTCGGGTGTGTGCGTCTGGTCTACAACAAGGCTTTGGAGGAGCGGACCCGCGCCTACCGGGTGGAAGGGCGTCGGGTTTCCTACGGGGAGTCCTCGGCCTTGTTGACCAGGTGGAAACGCGGCGACGAGTTCGCGTTCCTTACCGAGGTGTCCTGTGTGCCGTTGCAGCAGGCGCTGCGGCATCTGCAGGCGGCGTTCGGCAACTTTTTCGCCAAGCGGGCCCAGTATCCGACGTTCAAGTCGAAGAAGAAATCGCGGGCGTCGGCGGAGTACACCCGTAGCGGTTTCCGCTGGCGGGACGGCCAGCTGACGTTGGCGAAGCTGGACGGGCCGTTGAGCATTGTGTGGTCGCGTCCGCTTCCGGAGGGTGCCCAGCCGTCCACGGTGACGGTGTCGCGGGACGCGGCGGGGCGGTGGTTCGTGTCGATCCTGGTTGAGGAGACCCTCCACCCCCTGGAACCCACCGGGAGTGTGGTGGGGGTGGACGCGGGGATCACCGCTCTGGTCACCCTCTCCACCGGGGAGAAGATCCCCAACCCCCGCCACGAACGCCTTGACGAGCGGAAACTCGTCAAAGCCCACCGGGAACTCTCCCGCAAAGCCAAGGGTTCGAAAAACCGGGTCAAAGCCCGCCGCAGGGTCGCGACCATCTACGCGCGGATCGCCGACCGCCGCCGGGACTTTCTGCACAAGCTGACCACTCGACTCGTCCGCGAGAACCAAACGGTCGTGATCGAGGATCTGCCCGTCGGTAACCTGCTGCGCAATCACAGGCTGGCTCGTGCGATCTCGGACGCGGCCTGGCGGCAACTGCGGGCCATGCTGGAGTACAAAACGGCCTGGTACGGCCGGAACCTGGTCGCGGTCGACCGCTGGTTCCCCTCCTCCAAACTCTGCTCCGCCTGCGGGACCAAGCGGAACACGCTGCCATTGAGCGTTCGGAGCTGGAGGTGCGGTTGCGGGGCGGTCCACGACCGGGATGTCAACGCAGCCAGAAACATTCTCGCCGCCGGGCTGGCGGAGAGGTAAAACGCCTGTCGAGCTGGTGTAAGACCCCAACGAGAACCCTTCTCGGACCAGGCAGCCGGCGATGAAGCAGGAAACCCCGACCGGCGACGGCGGGAATCCCGACCCTTCAGGGCCGGGAGGAGGTCAAGGTCGGAACCTAGCCGACCCGGTCGGCGCGGGTCGGCGCGGGTCGGGCCGGGCGCTAGTCGGTCTCACCGGCCCGCGAGGCGAGTAGCCGCCGGTATGACGCCAGCCGTCGCGGGTCGGCGTTTCCCGCGGCTACCCAGGCGTCCAGGGCGCAGTCGGCCTCGCCCGCGGTGTGCTCACAGTTGGGCGGGCAGTGCTCGGTGCCCGCGACCAGGTCGGAGAAGCCGTGCAGCAGGCTCTCGGCGGAGACGTGGGCCAGGCCGAAGCTGCGGATGCCGGGGGTGTCGATGATCCAGCCCGGGTCGTCCGACGTCGCCGGGGCGGGCGGCAGGCGCAGGGCCACCGCGCTGGTCGAGGTGTGCCGTCCCCGGCCGATCGCGCTGACCCGGCCGACTGCCCGGTCGGCCGCCGGGACCAGCCGGTTGACCAGGGTCGACTTACCGACGCCCGAGTGCCCGACCAGGACCGAGATGTGTGCGCCGAGCCGGCCACGTAGCTCGTTCAGGTCGGATTCGGGTCGCATCAGCAGGTAGGGCAGGTCCAGCTCCGCGTAGTAGTCGAGCACCTGCTCCGGGCTGGCCAGGTCGGCCTTGGTCAGACAGAGCAGCGGTTCGATGCCCGCGTCGTACGCGGCCACCAGACAGCGGTCGATGAACCCGGTACGCGGCGGGGGATCGGCCAGCGAACTGACGATGACGAGCTGCTCCGCGTTGGCCACCACCACCCGTTCCAGGCGTCCTTCCGCGGTGGTCTCGTCGTCGTCGGCGGTGCGGCGCAGCACGGAGCCGCGTTCGGCGATCCGGACGATCCGGGCCAGGGCTCCCGCTGCTCCGGAGAGGTCACCGACCAGCCAGACCCGGTCACCGACCACCACCGACTTACGGCCCAGCTCCCGGGCCCGCATCGCGGTCACCGTCCGACCGGTTCCGGTGGCGTCGGGGGCGTCCGGGACGGCATCGACCTCGCAGGTGTAGCGGCCCCGGTCGACGGCCACCACGAACCCGCGGACCGCGTCGGCGTGCTGAGGCCGGGTTCGGGTACGCGGGCGCGAGGACCGGCCCGGTCGGACCCGGACGTCGTCCTCGTCGTACTCCCGTCGCCTGCTCGCCAGTTCGCGCCCCTTTGTCATGGAATGTCGGCGGGCGCCGGGGTTCCTGGCGCTCCGCTACCGGTGGGCGGCTGTGCCAGCCACCATCGTTGACCATAGTGCCGGGAATTCGGGCAGAGTTTTAGAGGTACACGCCACATCGGTCAACTCGATCCCGGGCACCACGAGTCCGATCACCGCTGCCGCGTGTGCCATCCGATGGTCGGCGTAGGTCTCGAAGACCCCGCCGCGTAGCGGTCGGGGCCGGATCTCCAGACCGTCATGGGACTCCACCACGTCAGCGCCGAGCGCGTTGAGTTCGCGGGCCAGGGCGGCCACGCGGTCGGTTTCGTGACCGCGGATGTGCGCCACCCCGTGCAGCCGGGAGGGCGAGTCGGCCAGCGCGGCCAGGGCGGCCAGCACCGGGGTGAACTCGCTGACATCGGAGAGGTCGGCGTCGAGGCCACGCACCACGCCGGTACCGCGTACGGTGAGCCCGTCGGTGCCCAGGGTCACCTCGCCGCCCATCCGTTGCAGCAGGGTGCGTAGCGTGTCGACCGCCTGCAGGCTGCTGCGTGGCCAGCCGAGCAGCGTTACCGAGCCGCCGGTGACCAGGGCGGCGGCGAAGAAGGGCACCGCGCCGGACAGGTCGGGCTCGATGTCCCAGGCCCGGCCGGAGAGGCGGCCCGGTGCCACCACCCAGACGTCCGGAGTGTCATCGTCGACCGCCGCGCCGGCCGCCCGCAGCATCTGCACGGTCATCCGTAGGTGTGGCGCGGACGGCACCGGTGGGCCGGAGTGCCGGACCACCACGCCATGATCGAAACGTGCCGCACCGAGTAGCAGGCCGGTGACGAACTGACTGGAGGCGGAGGCGTCGATCACCACTTCGCCGCCGGTCACCCGACCGGTGCCCTGCACGGTCAGGGGCAGGCCGCCGCTGGGCGCGGCGTCGATCCGTACCCCGAGTGAGCCGAGTGCGCGGACCAGTGGGCCGAGCGGACGGGCCCGGGCGTACGGATCACCGTCGAAGGTCACCGGCCCCTCCGCGAGCCCGGCGATCGGTGGTACGAACCGCATGACGGTGCCGGAGAGGCCGACGTCAACGTGGGCCGGGCCCTGCAGCGTGTGCGGCCGGATCAGCCAGCGTTCATCGTCCACGGTGGAGACATGGATGCCCAGCGCGCGCAGGCCGCCGGCCATCAGCTCGGTGTCCCGGGCGCGCAGCGGACGACGCAGGGTGGATGGCCCCTCGGCGATCGCGCTGAGCACCAGGGCCCGAGCGGTCAGGGACTTGGAGCCGGGCAGGCGAAGCGTCTCGGCGACCGGATCGGTCGCCGTCGGCGCGCTCCACGGCTCAGGTGGACGGGTCACGGTCTGATTCGCCACGCGTACAGTCTGCCTTGTCGTCGCGGCGTGCTGTGATCGCCCATGGCCACTCCCGGTTGGCGGGACGCCGCGGACCCGCCCGGCGCGCTAGCGTGGAGCGCCATGTGCGGAAGGTACGCGACGACCCGTGGTGCGGCCGACCTGAGTGCCCTCTTCGAGGCGTACGACGACACCGGCGGCCGGCTCGCCGTGGACTACAACGTTGCCCCGACCAAACCGGTACCCATCGTGCGGATTTCGCAGCGATTGGGGGGTTCGGTGCTGTCGGTGGCCCGGTGGGGACTGGTGCCGTCCTGGGCGAAGGACCTCCGGGGTGCCGCTCGGATGATCAACGCGCGGGCCGAGACGGTAGCCACCATCAGGTCGTACGCCAAGCCGTTCGCGCAGCGCCGCTGCCTGATTCCGGCTGATGGCTGGTACGAATGGGTGCGTCGGGACGGCGCGCCGAAGCAGGCCTATTTCATGACTCCGCGCGACGGTGGAGGGCTGGCTTTCGCTGGAATCTGGTCCGCCTGGTCTGGTGCGGGTACCAGCTCCGGCGCGGAGTTGCCGCTGCTGACCTGCAGCGTGATCACCACGGCGGCGGTGGGGGACCTCGCCCTGGTGCACGAGCGGATGCCCCTGCTGTTGCCACCCGGGCGGTGGGCCGCCTGGCTTGCCGGCGGGGGCGAACCCGGCGAACTGCTCACCCCTCCCGGGGAGGAACTGCTCGCTGGGATAGAGACCCGGCCGGTAGGGCCGGCCGTCGGAAATGTCCGGAATTCGGGGTCGGAATTGGTTGCTCGGGTAGCCGCGTCACGATTGCGGTCGCTATCCGAGGAGCCGATCACCCAGCCGCTCTTCTGATCTTCGATGACCGTATTGGCGCGTACTGATTTGTCAGAGTTCGGGCGAGTTGTTGCCCATTGTTTTGCATGGATTCGCGGAGAAGTCTTGTCTTTCCCTGTATCGATGCGATAGAACACAGCGCCGGCAGTGGGTGTTGATTCGCAGCGGGCGAGTACACTCATCGATTTTGTCGGTCCCACGGGGGAGGTGGGTGAATGACACGGGCGCGGATGCCACGCCCGCACGAGGTTGCTGCGGCACAACGCGACCCGAGGTTGCTTCGGGCGCTGAACGAACGGCGGCTCGATGAAGCCTGGCGCACCCGAGGAGTCTGCCAGAGCGTGGACCCGGAGACGTTTTTTCCGGCGCCGAATGAGCCGGTCGACTCCGCCGTGACACTCTGTCGTACCTGCGAGGTCCAAGGTCCCTGCCTGGCCTGGGCCCTGGAGGTGGGCGACTGCCATGGCGTCTGGGGCGGCACCACGCCGCGCGAACGACGTGCCATGTTGGTGGCCTGGCGGGGGCAGGTGCAACGTGACCCTGATGCGGTGGCGGACGCTGGTCCGCCAGTGCGTGACCGGTTGCTCACGATGGTGCCCTTGAGTCGTTGACCTCGGGCCGGGACCGGGCCGATCCGTTGCTGTCGGCTGGCCGGGCCGGGGGCCGGTGCCCGGATTCGATGACCGGGCACCGGGTGGAGACTGGGGTGGTGCGCTGGCGCGATGAGATCGACACCCCGTACGGCCCGGCGTGGGCCGACCTGGATCAGCCCGACGCCGGGTTCGCCAGCCTGCTGGTGCTCGGCCATGGCGCGGGTGGGAGCGTTGACGCCCCCGACCTCGTCGCGCTGCGTGACGGGGCGGTGGCGGTCGGCCTGGCGGTGGCCCGGGTGACCCAGCCCTACCGGGTGGCCGGCCGCCGGGCACCGGCCCCCGCCGGACAGCTCGACCAGGCCTGGTCGGCCGTGGTGGAGACGCTGCTGGGCCGGCACCGGTCGGTGTCGGCCCTGATCGTCGGCGGGCGCTCCAGCGGCGCCCGGGTCGCCTGCCGCACGGCCGCGACCCTCGGCGCGACCGCAGTCGTGGCGCTCGCCTTTCCGCTGCATCCACCGGGACGGCCCGAACGGTCGCGGAGCGCGGAACTCGCCACCGGCCGACCGACCCTGGTGGTCAATGGTGATCGTGATCCGTTCGGAATTCCGTCCAGCAGTCCCGGGGTACGGGTCGAAGTCCGTCCGGGCGAGCGGCACGACCTGCGACGCGATCCGGTGGGTACGGCGACCGTCGTGTTGGACTGGCTGCGGCGACACGGCTGCCCCGGCTGACCGCTACCCGGCCGTGCCCGGCACCCTTGTCCCGTTTCTCCGCGCGCCGAGCGGTCGTTGCATTCCATGATGCCGGACACCTCGGGGGACTCGTCTGGTTCCCGAATTGCGGGGAGCCCGGCGTCATCCTCCCAGGCCCTTCCTGGTCCCAGCGGTGGTGACTGCCACGGCCGGGACCAGGGATGGGTGCCGCGCCCTGGAATGCCCGACCGGATGCGGAGCGTTACGACTCCCGGAAGCTACCTAGGCGAGGGGGTTGACCGGTGCCGACCGAGACATGGTGTCCGGAGCGCGACCGCAGCGGGCGGCGGTTGCCGGACGTGCGCAGCGGCCCGGCATGGCCGGTGCCCCAACCGGCCGTCGCGCCAGCGGGTTCAGGCGCGGGCCTGGCCGGATCTGGAGCTGCGGTTCAATATTTCCGCGTATCCTCAGCAGGACAGTCGTCCAGTGCCGCTGCCCAGGCGTCGGTGGCCCTGAAGCGACGCCGAGGCGAGGGAGACGTGCGGTTGACACAACCGGAGAAGATGGACGAGCGTCGGGCGCGGTTCGAGCGCGACGCCTTGCCCTTCGTTGACCAGCTCTACGCCGCGGGGCTGCGGATGACCCGCAACCCGGCGGATGCCGAAGACCTGGTCCAGGAGACCTTCTTGAAGGCCTTCGCCGCCTTTCATCAGTTCGAGCAGGGCACCAACCTGAAAGCCTGGTTGTACCGGATCCTGACCAACACCTACATCAACTCCTACCGGCGGCGGCAGCGCCAACCGATTCAGGCGCCGACGGAGGAGATCACTGACTGGCAGCTTGCCGAGGCGGAATCACACACGTCCAGTGGCCTGCGTTCGGCTGAGACCGAGGCGCTGGACCGACTTCCGGACAGTGACGTGAAGAACGCGTTGCAGCAACTTCCCGAGGACTTCCGGCTGGCCGTCTACCTCACCGATGTCGAGGGATTCTCCTATAAGGAGGTCGCCGACATTATGGGTACGCCCATCGGTACCGTGATGTCCCGATTGCACCGTGGCCGGCGCAACTTGCGGAAGCTGCTGGAGCACTATGCTGCCGAACGAGGCATCACCGCCTCGACGAAGTCCGCCGCAGCCAGCCGGGAGGTGTGAGCGAGTATGAGTTGCGGTGAACCCCACGAGACCGACTGCCGTGAGGTGCTGACCGAGGTCTACCTCTACCTTGACCTTGAGTGCGCCGACGAGCGGCGGGTCCTCATTCGGCAACATCTCGACGAGTGCTCCCCCTGCCTGCGCGAGTACGGCATCGAGCAGGAGGTCAAGGCGCTGGTGGCCCGGTGCTGCGGCAATGAGACAGCTCCGGTCGAGCTGCGCGAACGGCTTCGGATCCGGCTGGCCGCCCTGGTCTTCGAAACCGAATCCCGAGAGTATCTGCCCGACTGAGCGCGTCGTGTTGGACCATCCGCGTCAGCGGGTCCGGAACACCGGTCCGCTGGCGGCGCGCCGCAGCCGGCTCCGGTCGGCAACCGGAAGGCGAGCTCGCGGCGGATCCTTCGCGTCCCGCACCCGCCAGCCGGGATCACGGAATCGAGTGACTTGTCCACGTCTGCGAGCAGGTCCGGCAACTGGGCCGGGGTCACCGTGATCACGGCATGCGTGACCGTCGATGATCCCCGTACCCAGTCCGGAGCAGAACGCCCATTCCGGCCAGCGTGACCGGCCTCCGTCAGGAGTTGGGGCGCTTGCCGTGGTTCGCGCCGCTCTTCTTGCGGGCCTTCTTCTTGCGAGCCTTCTTCGCCATGGTTGATCTCCCGGTGCGTAGCTGATCGCCGCCGCCAAGGTAGCGGACTTACTACCTGGTGGCGGCCACTCCCGGGACTGGGAGTTGACCCGCTGATGCTAGTCCGGCCCGCCGTGCCGCCGGAGAGGGCCGGCGCATGATTGGATACCGTTCGCACGCACACACGCTGACGAGGAGGGCCGCGCCGATGGCCGAGGAGATCCGCGCCGAGATGGTGGCGAACGTCTGGAAGGTCGTCGCGTCGACCGGCGACTCCGTGTCGGAGGGGGACACACTGGTGATTCTCGAGTCCATGAAGATGGAGATCCCGGTGCTGGCCGAGTCCGACGGAGTGGTGCAGCAGATGGCGGTCAACGAGGGCGACGTGGTTCAGGATGGTGACCTGATCGCAGTGATCGGGTGACCGGGCTTTCGGTCCGGACCGCTGAGCCGGCGGACTTTGCCGCGATCGCCCGGCTCACCGTCGCGGCGTACCGGGCGGATGGCCAACTTGACGGCGAGCACGGCTACGAGCGGGTGCTCGCTGACGTACCGAGCCGGGCAGCGGCCGGTGCGTTGCTGGTCGCGGTGGACGCGGTCACCGGCGAGGTGCTCGGTGCGGTCACCTTTGTCCTGCCAGGTACGCGGTACGCCGAGTTATCGGCCCCGGGCGAGGCGGAGTTCCGGATGCTCGCGGTCGATCCGGCAGCCCAGGGCCGTGGGGTCGGCGAGGCGCTCGCCCGAGCCTGCGTGGCCCGGGCGATTGAGCTCGGCTGCCGGGGCGTGGTGATCTGCGCCCGCAGTTTCGCGACCTCGGCGCAGCGGCTCTACGCCCGACTCGGGTTTGTTCGCGCACCGGAGTTGGACTGGTCGCCATTGCCCGGTGTGGAGCTGCTCGGGCTGCGTCTCGACCTGTTCGCCGCCGAGCCACCCGCACCGATCAAGGACGAATTGCGGCACTTTGGAGATCAGCATGCCGCGATTGGCCCTTGATCGACGGGCTGGGGTGACGGGGTCAGCGGCTCTGGAGTGACGGGGTCAGGCTGGGGGATCGGCGCGGCCGAACCAGCGGCGCCATGCCCGGCCGAACCAACCGGGCCCGGCCGACGCGGTCTGCGCGTCCGGGGCCGGGTCACTCTCGGCCTGGACGTCAGCCACGGTTCGCGTACCGGACAGTTCCCGCGCCGCGCTGAGCACCGCCGGATCCAATCCCGGCGTAGCCAGCACCAGATGCGCCAGGGACCAGGCGATGGTGACCGGGCGCCGGTGGGCCACCTGAACCGCGTCGGCCAGCCGCTCGGCCGCTACCCGCTGCCACGTCGGAACGGACCGACGGGTCGACCCAGGCGGCGGTGACCAGCGCGAAGAGGGCCGCCTCGGTGATCCAGTCCTCGACGCCCCAGAGCAGATCCACCAGCACCTGCCGTCGGGTCGAGATTGGCCAGGGCTCGTCGGTGCGGTGGTGCAGCAGCCCGAGGCAGGCCCAGACCTGCACGCAGCGCACCCAGAGGGCCGGATCGTGCTCGGCCAGCACCGATCCCAGCGGGCTCGCTGGCGGCGCGGGCGGATGCACCAGCAGCCCCAGCAGATCGTCGAGTTCCAGGGTGGCCAGCCCAACCGCGGCGTCGTACAGGGCGGGCAGGTGCGGCCAGGCAGGCTGTGCGAGTTGGCGGATCCGCTCGACCGCTGACTCCGATGGCGCCGGCAGCGCCGGTACGGCCGCGAGGTCGTCGTAGCGCCACAACGAGCGGGCGGATTCCCGACGCGGTCGGCGGATGTCCGGTTCGGCCACCTCGTCGACCGCGACGGTCAGCCCAGGAGTCGCCATGGACAGCGTCCGCATCGCGCTCGGCGGCTCCAGCCCACGCAGCCGTAGCACCCCGTCCGTGGCCGGCCCGTCGTTACTCAGGATCTGTCGAAGTGCGACCATCGCCACCTCGCTGGCCGGTGGTAGTCGGCCCAGCCACGGTTGGTCGTGGCAGCACTCCGTCAGGTCGCTGTGCTCGTGTGAATCGTCCGGATGATCGCGCTGAAAATCGGCGAGCGCGACCAGATGTGCCAGGTTGCCATCGTGCCGGTAGCGGAGCCGGTGTCCGGTATGAATGGCACAGTCGAAGGTCGGATCGCGGGCGAGTGCCTGGTCGATCCAGCCGAGGGCCTCGTCGAGCCGGCCGTTGTCAGCGAGGGTGCTGGCCAGGTCGGCGTAGACGGACAGGTCATCCGGGTCATGGGCGACGGCACGACGCAGGGCGGCGAGGGCCTCCTCGGTGTGACCGGCGCTGCGATACGCGTAGCCCAGCCAGACCTCGGTGAGTTTGGACGGCATCGTCCGTACCGCCCGCCCGGCCCACTGGATCGCGAGGGTGACCGCGCCGAGCCGCCGGGCCAGCGCGGACGCCGCGCCGAGCAGCAGACCGTGCCGCGGGTGCGCTACGACGGCATGCTCGCGCCAGCCGCAGGTACGGCCCGAGGGGCCCCCGCGCCTGCGCGGGCACCGGATCGGCGATCCCGGCGCAGACCTGCATCAGGATCCGGGCGACCCGGTCCGGTTCGAGGTTGCCGGGCAACTCCGGCGCGCTGACCCAGGGAACCCCGGCCCAGTTGATCCCGGGGGCGTGCCCGGTGGCCGCGGCGAGCAGTTCCAGGCCGTCGGCGGGCTGACCGGCGGCGGCGAGTAGGTGGGCCCGGGCCACCACGGTACCGATGAACGGATGCGGATCGAGCGGAAACAGGTCGACCCCGCCTCCGGTACGGGCGGCGAGTTGGGCGAGCGCCTCATGCACCTCGGGCAGGGTCGGGGCGTACGCGATCGCACCGGCCAGATGGCCGGCCGCGTGCGGCAGATCGCCCTCCTCCAGTGCCAGCCGGGCCAGCGCCAGCTCCCCTTCGGCCGACAGCCGGGGGTCGTCCGTTCCCTCGGGCACCCGATCGCCCTCTCTGCCATTTGCGTTCTTCCCTGGGTTGGGCAGCCTAGAGCACGATTGGGCGATCCCAAAGTCCACTGCGCATTGCTGATCGTTACATTGTGACGGATGCCTTGATCGTGCAAGACTGAGCGCCGCACCCGCATAGTTCGCGCAGGGCCAGGAGGTCTTCGTGGTACGACCTGGAACCGGCATGGCTGCGGACATCGCCGAGCAGCCAGCCGGTTACGCGCGACTGCTGGAGTCGGCGCAGGCCGAGGCGATCGCCCGGGTGGCGGCGGTGATCGCCGATCGTCGACCACGGCAGGTGGTGTTCACCGCCCGAGGCACCTCCGGCCATGCCGCGCTCTACGCCGCGTACCTCACCGAGATCCGGCTCGGTCTGCCCGCCGGGCTGGCCGCACCAAGCTCGATCACCCTCTTCGGGGCCCGGCCGGACCTTTCCGGGGCGCTGGTCATCGGGGTCAGCCAGAGCGGTGGCTCGCCCGACCTGGCCGAGGTGCTGCGGGTGGCCCGGGCCGCCGGCGCGCTGACCCTGGCGGTCACCAACGCGCCGGGCTCACCCCTGACCGAGGTGGCCGAACTCTCCCTCGACATCGCCGCCGGGCACGAGCGCGCCGTCGCCGCGACCAAAACCTACACCGCGGAACTGCTCACCCTGCTCATGCTGATCGAAGGGGTACGCAACGGCGACGGCCGGCTGGCCGCAGCGGAGCGGGCCGGGCTGGCCGCGCTGCCGGAGTTGGCCGCCCGGGTGCTCGCCGACCCGACCGCCGCGCAACTGACACCGCGCTACCGGTTCGCCGCCCGAATGGTGACCACCGGTCGGGGCTACGCCTATCCGACCGCCCGCGAGGCGGCGTTGAAACTGATGGAGACCTCGTACCTGCCGGCGCTCGCCTTCTCCGGCGCCGACCTGCTGCACGGCCCGCTGGCGATGACCGATCCGGATGTGCCGGTGCTGGCCGTGGTCGGTTCCGGGGCGGGCGGCGCGGCCATGCGTGAGGTGCTCGTCCGCCTGGCTGAGCAGGGCGCGGACGTGGTCGCCGTCGGATCGGCCGAGGCGACCGATGGAACCGCCCGGCTGCCGGTGCCCGAGGTGGACGAGCGGTACTCCCCGCTGCTGGACATCCTGCCGCTGCAGCAACTCGCCCTCGCTCTGGCGCTCGCCCGGGGCACGGACCCCGACGCGCCGCGCGGGCTGAAAAAGGTCACCACCACGCTCTGAGCTGCTGCTCGCCGGCCCGGGGCGGTGGAGGCGCTGGCCCGTGCTGGCACCGCGCCGGGTCATGGCAGGCTAGCGAACGTGTCTACGCTGCGTGATCTCGCCGAGGAGCACACCACCCTGCGCCCGGCCGACATCGACCACCTGCACCGGGTTGCCGGCGAGTGGCAGTTACTCTCCGACCTTTCCTTCGCCGATCTGCTGCTCTGGGTGCCGGTCAGCGGCGACGACGCCTTCCTCTGCGTGGCCCAGGTGCGACCGACCACCGCGCCCACCGCGTACCTGGATGACCAGGTCGGTCGGATCGTCGGCGGCCCGGAGGTGGTCCACCTGGAGATCGCCTACCGTCAGGGTCGGATCTGGCGGGAGGGCGACCCGGTCTGGTACGGCGACACCCCGGCCCGACATGAGGCGATCCCGGTACGGCTGCGTACGGCCGACGGTGAGTCGGGTGAGGTCATCGCCGTGGTGGGTCGGGACACCAACCTTTCCACCGCCCGCTCGCCCAGCCAGTTGGAGCTGAACTACCTGACCACCGCCGATGACCTGGCGCAGATGGTCGCCGACGGCACCTTCCCGCCACGCCGGCATCCGGGGGAGACCACCTCGGCGCCCCGGGTCGGTGACGGACTGATCCGGCTGGACGCCAGCGGCATGGTCACCTACGCCAGTCCGAACGCGCAGTCGGCCTACCGGCGGCTCGGTTTCTCCTCCCACCTGGTCGGCGAGGATCTCGCCGCGCTGAACGGCCGGCTCGCCACCGATCCCGCTGGAGGGCACTGAGGTGGCCAACCGGGTGCTCGCCGCACTGCGGGGCGAGGCGCCGGCCCGCCGGGAGATCGAGGCGCGCGGCGCCACCGTACTGACCCGGGCGCTGCCGTTGATGCCCGCCGGTGTGCCGATCGGCGCGCTGGTCCTGGTCCGGGACATGACCGAGGTACGGGCCCGGGACCGTGCACTGATCACCAAGGACGCCACCATCCGGGAAATCCACCACCGGGTGAAGAACAACCTGCAGACGGTCGCCGCGCTGCTACGCCTACAGGCCCGCCGGGTCGGTATCCCGGCCGCGAAGGCGGCCCTGGAGGAATCGGTGCAGCCGGGTCGCGTCGATCGCACTGGTACACGAGACCCTCGCCATGTCCAGCGACGAGGCGGTCGAGTTCGACGGGATCGCCGACCGGGTGGCCGTCGCGGCGGCCGAGGTGGCCGCTACCGAGGCCCGGGTGCGGGTACGGCGGGAGGGTGGTTTCGGGGTACTGCCCGCCGAGATCGCCACCTCGTTGGTGATGGTGCTCAACGAGTTGCTGCTCAACGCGGTCGAGCATGGCTTCCCGGTGGCTGATGGGGAGGCTGCCGAGGGCGGGGCACCCGAGGTTGTCGTCTCGGCCCAGCGGTCCCGTAGGCAACTGCACGTCACAGTCGCGGACAACGGCCGGGGCCTGCCGGCCGATTTCGACCCTGAGCGGGGTGGCCGGCTCGGTCTGCAGATCGTCCGGGCGCTGGCTACCGGGGAGTTGCGGGGCACCATCGAGTTGCGCAACCGGACCGGCCGGGGCACCGAGGCTGTCCTGGTGGTCCCGCTGGTCCGCTGACCCGGCGTCGGCTAGCGGGTGAGCAGGGCGACGGTGAGGCCGGGCACGGTCCAGACCTGACGCACGGTGAATCCGGTCCGCAGCGCGGTCGCCTTCGGCTCCGGTACGTCCCGTAGCGGATCGGTCCGCTCTCCCTTGACCACCAGCCAGACCCGGTGGACCGGGGCCAGGCAGGTCTGCGGGGCCGCGCATTCGGTGGCCCAGAGGTCGGCCCGCTGTCGTTGGTCCCGGGTCGCCAGTACGTCACGCGGCCGCTCCGGGCGGAGGTGGTAGTCGGCCGCGAGGTCGAGAAAGGCCCAGCCGGTCCGGGGAGAGTAGACGATGCCGTCGCCCGGTTGCTGGCGTGCGTCGATGATCCGCATCGCCGCCCGGTAGTCGATCGGTGCGCTGCGCGGCCATTCGTGGGTGTGGCGCAGTTCGGCCTGGGCCGGGGCGCCGAGCAGGCCGAGGAGAGCGACGATCGGCAGCGCGGCGCGCAGCCGTAGCCCAGCGAGTACCCCGGCGGCGAGCAGACAGCCGAACGGCACCACGAAGACCAGGTAGCGCGGCACCCAGAGGGGGGTGAGCCGGCCGCCGACGAAGAGCAGCCCGGTCGGGATCAGCACGAACAGCGCCAGTACCGCACCCCGGCGGCCCCGGCTGACCGCGCCCACCGCGGCCAGCCCGACGAGCATGCCGCCGACCGTGCTGGCCTGCACGACCGATCCGGGCAGGCCGAGCAGCTCGGTGATGTTCGACCGGCTGACCCAGCCGAGTTGCTGGCCCCGCTGGTCGTGGCCGAGCAGGGCGAACGGGACCAGGAGCACGGCGGCTGGTGCCAGCGCGGCCAGCCAGCGCAGCAGCGCCCGGCCCCGGTCGGCCCGCCGGGTGAGCAGCACGGCGGCGGCGTGGCCGACCAGTAGGGTGACCGCCACCAGGTGGGCCAGACCCAGGCCCAGCACCGCGGCGGTGTAGCCGGCCCACCGGCCCCAGCCGCCCCGGTCCAGCGCGGTGACCAGCAGCAGGGTGGCCAGCACCGCGAAGAGCGTGGCGAAGGCGTACGACCGGGCTTCCTGCGCGTAGCGGGAGGTGCTGGGCAGGACCGCGAAGAGCAACCCCGCGAGCAGGCCGGTGCGGGGGGAGAAGAGCCGTGCGCCGAGTGCGGCGAGCAGTGCGGCGGCGCCCGTCATGGCCAGGATCGAGGGCAGCCGCAGAGCCAGAACCGAGTCGCCGAAGACCGCGATCCAGCCGTGCATGAGCAGGTAGTAGGGGCCGTTGACGCCGTCGATGTTGCCGATCAGGCGCAGCAGATCGCCGGCCGCGCGAGTGGCCGCGTGCCAGGTCGCCAGCTCGTCGCGCCAGGGCTGGGCCCGGTTGGCCTCGACGCAGGTGATCGCGAGCGTGGCCAGTGCGGGCCAGAGCCAGTACGTGCGGCGCAGGGACGGCGGCAGGTCCAGGTCTGCGGTGCCCGCTGCCGAGGGTCCCTCCAGGACACGGACGCGGGACCAGGGACTCACAGACTCCGCTCCATAGCTCAACGTAGCTTTGAATATACGGTGCGTGTGGGGTGGTTGTGGCGGGTTGGCGCTCTACCAGCCGGAGGGCGGTTCAGGCCGCGTAGGGCAACCGCCGCGCTGCGTCAACCGAGAGTCGGCGCGATGTTGCCTGTATCGGCGTGAAGCTGGCCACAGCGGGTCCGGCAGGCGGGATATGCCTCTCCACCAGTGGTCCTGGCTACTTCGATATGGCAGCATGGCGGACATGACCGCTGTTGGACGCCGCGTCGCGTGGCCGGGACTCACCTCCCGCCGCCACGTTGACTACTGCCGCGTGCGTAGCGCGATCTGTCCGGCCCACTGACGCTGGCTGGACTCTTTTCGTTCCAGGCGCGTATCTCCCCGGCCTCGTAGACATTGCCGTCAGTCGGCCACCATCGCCGTGCGTGACCAGTCATGGCCGCACCTTGGCGTGAACCCCCGCCCCCAGCGCGCAGAGTCGCTGGTAACCCCGCGAACAACGGAGGACGCCACGATGGTGGTCAGCAGCACCCCGGCCCGGTCCGGCTCGATCGGTGACCCGACGACGGCGAAGGCCGGACCTGCCCGGCCGGCCCGCCGCCCCCGGGGCGAGGGCCAGTGGGCGCTCGGCCACCGGGAGCCGCTCAACCCCAACGAGCGGACCAAGAAGGACGACGATCCGCTCAACGTCCGGGCCCGGATCGAGAACATCTACGCGCACGGCGGGTTCGCCTCCATCGACCCGGCCGACCTGCGCGGCCGGTTCCGCTGGTGGGGGCTCTACACCCAGCGCAAGGCCGGCATCGACGGCGGTCGGACCGCCGTACTCGAGCCGCACGAGCTCGAAGACGAGTACTTCATGCTCCGGATCCGGGTCGACGGCGGGCAGCTCAACCTCGCCCAGCTCCGGGTGATCGCCGACATTTCGCAGCGGTACGCCCGGGACACCGCCGACATCACCGACCGGCAGAACATCCAACTGCACTGGGTCCGGGTCGAGGACATGCCGGCGATCTGGCGGGCGCTCGACGAGGTCGGGCTGCAGACCACCGAGGCGTGCGGGGACTGCCCGCGGATCGTGCTCGGCAGCCCGGTCGCCGGGGTGGCCGTCACCGAGCGGGTCGACCCGACCCCGGCGATCGACGAGATCGTCCGCCGTTACGTCGGCAGCGAGGAGTTCTCCAACCTGCCCCGTAAGTTCAAGTCGTCGATCTCCTGGTTGGTGGACACACCGTACGAGGTCAACGACATCTCGTTCCTCGGCGTGGAACACCCGGACTACGGCCCCGGTTTCGACCTCTGGGTCGGTGGTGGCCTGAGTACGAACCCGATGCTGGCCAAGCGGCTCGGTGTCTGGGTGCCGCTGAATGAGGTGCCGGACGTCTGGGCCGGGGTGGTCGGCATCTTCCGCGACTACGGTTACCGCCGGCTGCGCAACCGGGCCCGACTCAAGTTCCTGGTCGCCGACTGGGGCGTGGAGAAGTTCCGTGAGGTGCTGGAGAAGGAGTACCTCGGGCGGAGCCTGCTCGACGGTCCGGCCCCGGAACTGCCGGCGAAGCCGATCGACCACCTCGGGGTGCACCCGCAGCGCGACGGACGCAACTACGTCGGTGCCGCGCCGGTCGTCGGCCGGGTTTCCGGCAGTCAACTGGCGGCGCTGGCCGACCTCGTCGCCGCGCACGGCAGCGACCGGGTTCGGCTCACCCCGTACCAGAAGTTGCTGGTCCTGGACATCGCGCCGGAGCGGACCGACTCGCTGATCACCGCGTTGCGGGGGATCGGTCTGGAGGCGGCGCCGTCGGCCTGGCGGCGGGGCACCATGGCCTGCACCGGCATCGAGTACTGCAAGCTCGCCATCGTCGAGACCAAGGCCCGGGGCGAGGAACTGGTGGCCCGGCTGGAGGAGCGGCTGCGCGAATTCGACGCCGACCTGTCGATTCACATCAACGGCTGTCCGAACGCCTGCGCCCGTACCCAGACCGCTGATATCGGGCTCAAGGGACAGCTTGTGGTCGGGCCGGACGGACGCCAGGTGGAGGGGTTCCAGGTGCACCTGGGCGGTGGCCTGGGCATGGCACAGGGGCAGAGCGCCGGGTTCGGCCGCAAGCTGCGCGGGCTCAAGACCACCGCGGCAGAGCTGCCTGAGTACGTCGAACGGCTGGCCCGTCGTTACCTGGCCGGCCGGACCGAGGGCGAGACGTTCGCCCAGTGGGTTGTCCGAGTTGACGAGGAGGAACTGCGATGAGCACGCGTAGCGAGCAAGTCAGCCAGCTCAGCGTCGTACGGCAGGGTGCCGGCGGGTACGCCGGGACGGCGTCATGAGCGACACCCGGGCCGCGCCCCTCTACTGCCCCTACTGTGGCGAGGAGGACCTGCGGCCGAGCGAGGCCGGACACGGCGCCTGGGAGTGTCGTGCCTGCACCCGCGTCTTCACGCTTAAATTCAGCGGGTTGCTCGGCCGGCTGGTGACCCGGTGAGCCCGGTATCAGCGGTCAGCCTCGGACTGGTCAGCCTCGACCCGAAGCCGGCAGCGGAGCCGTCCGCCCGGAACGCCGGGGCGCTGCGGGCGATCGCCGAGGAGGCGGGCCGCGAACTGGCGGGGGCTCCGGCGCGGGAGATCGCCCGGTGGGCGGCCGAGACCTTCGGTGACCGGTTCTGTGTGACCAGTTCGATGGCGGACGCGGTCGTCGCCCATCTGGTGTCCCGGGTCGCGCCCGGGGTGGACGTGCTCTTCCTGGACACCGGACTGCACTTCCCGGAGACGCTCAAGGTTCGGGACACGGTGGCCCGTACCCTTCCGGTGAACCTCCGCTCGATCCGGCCCCGGCAGACGGTCGGCCAGCAGGATGGCGAGTACGGACCCAGGCTGTTCAACAAGGCGCCGGACGAGTGCTGCGCGCTCCGCAAGGTGGCGCCGCTGGAGCGGGCGCTGGCCGACTATGACGCCTGGGCCACCGGGCTGCGTCGGGACGAGTCACCGACCCGGGCCAACACGCCCGTGATCGCGTTCGACCCGCGTCGGGGCAAGGTCAAGGTCAATCCGATCGCGGCCTGGACGCAGGCAGATGTGGACGCCTACATCGCCCGGTGGAACGTGCCGGTCAACGAGTTGTTCCGGCAGGGCTACACCTCGATCGGTTGCTGGCCCTGCACCCGGCGTACCCGGGCTGGTGAGGACCCGCGGGCCGGTCGGTGGGCGATGTTCGAGAAGACCGAGTGCGGCCTGCACCTGTGACGGCCGACGCGGCACCGCTGACGATCGGAGCGACCGGGCCGATCGTCCTGATCGCGCACGGTAGTCGGGATCCCCGGGCCGCCGAGACGACCCGGGCCCTGGCCCGGGCGGTGACGGCGGCCCGACCGGGCGTGCGGGTACACGCCAGTTTTCTCGACCACGATGGCCCGCGTCCCGCCGAGGTGCTGTGCGCGTTGGAGCGGGCCGGTCAGCGGCGGGCCACGGTGGTACCGCTGCTGCTCACCGCCGCCTACCACAGTCGGGTGGACGTGCCCGGTGCGCTCGCGGCGGCGCGGGCCGAGGGGCTGCGGATGCCGGTACGGGTCACCGGTGTGCTCGGACCGACCGAGGCGGTGGTCGACGAATTGCTGCTGGCCGGCCTGAAGCGGCGATTGGCTGATCCGGCGCGGCCGGCTGTTGGCGAGCCCGGGGGATTTGACGCGGTGGTGCTGGCCGCCGCGGGCACCCGGGATGAGGCCGCGCGGCGTACCGTGGATCGGGCCGCCGCGGCGCTGAGCGCCTCGCTGAACGTCCCCTGCCTGGCCGGGTATGCCTCAGCCGCCCCACCCGCTGTTGGCGCGCTGGTGGCCAGGTTCCGGGCGGCTGGCGCCCGACGGGTGGCGGTCGCTGCTTACTTTCTGGCACCTGGCCGGCTCTACGAGGTGGCGGCGGAGTCGGCCCGGGCGGCCGGCGCGGTGGCGGTGGCGGCTCCGCTGGGTGACGCGCCCGAACTCGCCCGGTTGGTGCTGGCCCGCGCGACCGCCGATGTGCCCACCGATGTGCCCGCCGATGTGCCCGCCGATGTCCCCGCCGATCAAGGAGAAGGTGTTGTGCTTTGATCTCCAAAGCGCGACGAAAGTCCTTGATCGACGCGTAAATCATTGAAATGCGACACCGGCGTCCCGGGGGACTAAATCCCCCAAGGCGCCGGTGTCAGATTGGTCCTGTGCGGTAGTCGGTTAGGCAGAGTGAGCGCGTAGTACCCGTAGGCCGCCACGGCGCTTGACAGCGCGCCGCTCTTCTTCGCTCATCCCGCCCCAGACGCCGGCGTCCTGTCCGGACTCGAGCGCCCACTGGAGGCACGCATCGGTCACGGAGCAACGCCGGCAGACGGCCTTGGCCTGCTCGACCTGCAGAAGCGCCGGGCCGGACGTCCCGATCGGGAAAAACAGCTCCGGGTCTTCGTCGCGGCAGGCAGCATGGTGGCGCCAGTCCATGGCGGCAACACTCCTCATTCTGGATGGGTGGCAGTGCTTTTCGGATTTTCTTATATGCGTCCGCATTGCTGATCCCAACGGTGTGCATCCATCAGGTCGGCAATGCGTGAGCAGGCTTAGTTACTAGGACCTGCTGCGGAGTCGTCGCAATGCGAGTTGGCCCGCGCAATGTCCCGGTAACTCAAGTTCGCTTGTGAATACTTTCACGAACCCCCGCGATGTCAAGGGTAACGCTCGGAAAATGTCTGAGTGGGTGAGCTAGCTCACGACCCATTTGTCCGGATTCTGGCGCTTGCCAGGGGCCCGGTGTAGCACAGTCAAGAATCAATATAGTACGGTCACCGCCGCATAGCTGGCATTTCCGGCACCCGTCGCGTCTCGGTGCTCACCGCAGGTTTGCCGTTGAAGGAGCTACCCCCAGGGTCAGCAGATTACCCTCAGTGCCGCCGGTACGGAGGCGAATCGGATTTTTTCCCGCGCCCCGAGGTAGTCACCATCGAGCTGAAACGCCTGCGGCTGATCGGCAACCAGCGTGAATTCGGCCAGGTCGTGCAGTCGTAGCAGCTGTCGCCCATGCGGGTCAGGTTGGCGGGAGAGGATCTGAGCCACCGTACGCGTGGTACTGGGCACTCGGAGGCGGCGCAGCGCCATCACGTCCAGGCCGAGGTCGAACGAGGCATCCGGGTTGGGGTTGACCGGCCGGTCGCGCAGGTAGGTCCAGGGCGCGGTGTTCTGAATGATCACCGTGCCGAGTTCCGCCGCTACCGGCTCACCCGGCCGTTCCAGTGAGATCGACGGGTGCCGGCGGTTGGTGCCCAGGAAATACTGGTTGACAGCGGCGCGCAGGTAAAGGCCGGGGGTCGAGACCCGGCCGCGTCGGCGGGCGCGCTCGACCCGGTGGATTACCGCTGCGTCCAGCCCGAAGCCGGCACAGAAAGTGAAGTAGCGATCATCGGCAAGACCGAGGCCGATGGTCCGGGCCCGCCCCGCGCGCAGGGCCTCCAGGATCACACTGGTCCCATCCGGCCACTCCCGGGGCAGGCCCAGCGCACGGGCGAAAACATTCGTCGAGCCGCCCGGGACCGCCGCGAGGGCCGGCAACCGCTCGGCCGACGATTGCCCTGGCACCCTGGGCCCCGGGTCGGCGGCCATCATGCCGTTGACGACCTCGTTGACCGTGCCGTCACCACCGAGTGTGACTATAAGGTCGACACCCTGTTCGGCAGCCTCCTTCGCCAGTGCCACCGCGTGGCCCCGGCGTCGGGTGTACCGGACGCTGAGATCGACCTCGCTGCGCAGCGCGCGGACCAGTACGTCCCGGCTGCGTTCACTGGTGGTGGTGGCCTTGGGGTTGACCAGCAGGACGGCCCGCATGGGCGGCACTGTACCCCGAACGCCTCGCGTATCGTGTCGGCCGTGACCACCGACCCAGGCCCACTACCCGGCCCGCTGCGCTGGGCGGTCTGGCTGCTACGCGGCGAGGCGGTTGCCCTTGGCATGCTGGCGATCTTTCTGATCTATGAGGATCTGACCGCGGCCGCCAACGACCTGCTCTCGGCGATCTTCGTCACGGGCTTCGCGGTGGGGGGAACCGCCGTGCTGTGGGCGCTCGCCGCAGCCCTCGGACGGCGTCGGGCCGGTGCCCGGGGCCCCGCCATGGTGTTGCAGTTCATGCTCCTGCCGGTTGGCTATTACATGGTCCAGGGCGGTCTGGGCTGGCTCGGCGGGTTGTTGGCCGGGCTCGGGTTGCTGGTCTGCGGACTGCTGGTGAGCGCGCCGACAACCAGGGCGCTGGGCCTCGGCATCGAGCGTCGGTGAGCCACCGGCATCCGCGCTGGTCGACCGATCGCGGATGCCAGTCGGTCGGCGCACCGGTCGGATCGGAGCGACTCAGTACGTTGAGCGGCGCGCCCGGGGGCGGCGGTCGGCCCGCGAACGTCAGAACGCGGTGGCCCGGCGGGTGAGCAGCGAGATGGTTGCCCACTCGGCGGTGACCTTGGCGGAGGCCGAGGTGGTCAGCGCGGTCAGCACCTTCCACGCGAACGAGGACTCCGCCGGCAGCCGGGCACCCCGCCCGGTCGGTACGGAGACCTGAACGGTGAGTGCGTCGTCGGTGATCCCGAAACGGCACTCCAGTTCGGCGTTAGGAGCGGCGGCGGCAAGCAGCATCGCGCAGGCCTCATCGACCGCGATCCGGAGATCCTCAATCTCATCTAGGGCGAAGTGCAACCGGGCGGCGAGCCCGGCGGTGGCGGTGCGCAGTACGCCGAGATAGCCGCCGTCGGCGGGCACGGTGAGAAGCACGACGTCGTCGTCGATCGTCGGCTGCGGGTGTTTCAGTTCACTCACCGGCGCGGTACCCCCGCTCACGGACTCTACCGGTTATCCGGCTATCAGGTGACGGCCAGGGCCCCCAGGGTGTGCAGGGCCGGACCGCTCAGCCGGTACGACAGCCACTCGTCGAGGACGGTGGCTCCGATCGCCCGGTAGAAACCGGCGGCCGGATTCCAGTCCAGCATTGCCCATTCCAGCCGCTGGTAACCACGTTCCACGCAGATCGCGGCCAGGGTGGCGATCAGCAGCCGCCCCGCGCCGCAGTGGCGGGCCTCCGGACGGACGTACAGATCCTCCAGGTGGATGCCGTGCACGCCTTCCCAGGTGGAGTAATTGAGAAACCACAGGGCGAAGCCGATCGGCGTACCGGCGTTGTCGAGCGCGAGATGGCCGAAGAGCGCCGGTTCCGGGCCGAAGAGCGCGGTGTGTAGCTGCCCTTCGGTCAACCGGCAGTGCTCGACCGCCCGCTCGTATTCGGCCAACTCGTGCACCATCTGGACGATGGCCGGCACGTCCGAGGGACGCGCCGGCTGAATCGTTGGTGTGCCACTGACGTCCTGCGGACCGGGAGGCACAGACCCGCAGGACCTGTCCGCCGGGCCGGAATGTGGAGGTCCGGTTGAGACAGCGGAGCTCACGCTTGCTTGGTCTCCCAGAAGATCTTGGCGATCTCGTCGATCTTCTGTAGCAGCTCATCAGCCTTGGCCGGATCGGCCGAGCCCTTGGCGCCGCTCGCCCCGGCCAGCTTGGTGGCCTCATTGAAGAGCTGGTGCAACTGCGGGTACTTCTCGAAGTGCGGGGGCTTGAAGTAGTCGGTCCAGAGCACCCACAGGTGGTGCTTGACCAGCTCGGCTCGCTGCTCCTTGATGATCAGTGCCCGGGTACGGAACTCGGGGTCGTTGTTGGCCTGGTACTTCTCGGCGATTGCCTTGACCGACTCGGCCTCGATTCGGGCCTGGGCCGGGTCGTAGACGCCGCACGGCAGGTCGCAGTGCGCGCTGACGGCGAGTTGTGGCGTGAAGATGCGTGGAAGTCGCATGAGGACCCTCCGTGGCAAGTCTGCGATGATCCAGGACGACATTACCCCTCAGGACCTGCCCCTGTTGGGACGGAGGTGAAAACTGGTGCCGCCGGGTCGGGCTGTACCTGCGGGTTGGCCACGCAAACGGCTTTTCGCCGCGCTCGTCACCGGTCCTTCGATGGCCCCGACGCTGCGGCACGGCGACGCACTACTGGTGCGACGTGGTGGTCGCCCGATTCGCGCCGGGGACCTGGTGGTGGCGACCTTCCGTAGCCGACCGGAGCTGCTGGTGGTCAAGCGGGCAATCCGGCCGGAAGCCGACGGTTGGTGGGTGTGCGGGGACAATGCCCTGGTCACCGATGATTCCCGGGCGTACGGGGTAGCCGACGTGCTGGGCCGGGTGGTGCTGCGGTACTGGCCGCGGCCGGGTTGGTTCGGTTACCGACGGGTATGACCCTGCTCACAGGCGGTCTGTCGGGTCGACACTATGCTCAAGAGGTCGTAACCGGGTGACCCCCGCACCGCACGCCGGTCATCGCTGATCTCGCTCCGGCCGGCTGGTCCATCTGCTCGACGCACCCTGGAGTCACCGATGTCATCCTCCCCTGTGGACCCTGCCGATCCGGTTTTCGCGCTGCACCGGGGCGGCAAGATGGCGGTCGCCTCGACCGTCCCACTAGCCAGCAGCGCCGACCTCTCCCTGGCCTATACCCCCGGCGTCGCCCAGGTCTGTGAAGCGATCGCCGCCGACCCCGCCCTGGTGGACGACTACACCTGGGTGTCACACACCGTCGCCGTGGTGACGGACGGCTCAGCCGTGCTCGGCCTGGGCAACATCGGCCCGCGCGCGGCGATGCCGGTCATGGAGGGCAAGGCGGTGCTCTTCAAACAGTTCGGCGGGGTGGACGCCGTGCCGATCTGCCTCGACACCCAGGACGTCGACGAGATTGTCACCGCGGTCACCGCGCTGGCCCCGTCGTTCGGCGGTATCAACCTGGAGGACATCAGCGCGCCCCGCTGCTTCGAAATCGAGCGCCGGCTCGACGAGGCACTCAGCATCCCGGTCTTCCACGACGATCAGCACGGTACGGCGGTCGTGGTGCTCGCCGCGTTGCGCAACGCCGCGACAGTGCTCAACCGCAAGCTGGTTGACCTGCGGGTGGTGGTCAGCGGTGCCGGTGCGGCCGGGGTCGCGGTGAGCAAGATGCTGGTGGCCGGTGGGGTGAATCCAGCCGAGATGGTGATCTGCGACTCCCGCGGCATCATCCACCGGGACCGCCCGGGACTGGCCGGGGCCAAGGCCGAGTTGGCCGCGCTCACCAATGCGGCTGGCCGGGTCGGCGACATCGCGGACGCGCTACGCGATGCCGATGTCCTGATCGGGGTATCGGGCGGGCAGATCGCCGAGGAGGCGGTTGCCGGGATGGCCCCGGATGGCATCATCTTCGCGCTGGCCAACCCGACCCCCGAGGTGCACCCGGACGTGGCCGCACGGTACGCCGCCGTGGTCGCCACCGGCCGGAGCGACTACCCCAACCAGATCAACAATGTGCTCGCCTTCCCGGGGATTTTCCGTGGCGCCCTCGAAGCACGGGCCACCCGGATCACCGAGAACATGAAGGTCGCGGCCGCCGATGCGATCGCCGGGGTGGTCCTGGACACCGATGGGACAAACGAGTCGGGGCCGGAGTTCGCCACGCTGCGAGCCGACTTGATCGTGCCGTCGCCGCTGGATCCGCGGGTGGCGCCCGCGGTTGCCGCGGCAGTGGCTGAGGCCGCCCGCCGGGACGGCGTGGCCCGCGTCTGACCGCAAGGAAGGGCCCCTTCTTATCGCTTCTGATATAGAAGGGGCCCTTCTTGACTGCCGTTCGGCGATCCACGCTGCTAGCGTCCTGATCATGCGTGCCGCGTACGTCTCGAGGTTCGACGTTGCCGATCCACTCGCCGCCCTGTGCGTCGGCGATCGTCCTGAACCAGTGGTCCCGAACGTCGACTGGGTGACGGTGCGGGTCCGGGCCAGCTCACTCAACCATCACGATCTGTGGACGCTGCGCGGTGTCGGGTTGGCGGCCGACCGGCTGCCGATGATCCTCGGCTGTGACGCGGCCGGGGTCGATCCGGACGGCAACGAGGTCGTCATCTATCCGGTGGTCGCGGATCCGGCCGACCCGCGCGGCATCTCGCTCCTCTCAGAGCATCAGCAGGGTACGTTCGCTGAGCAGGTCGTGGTGCCCCGGGTCAACCTGGTGCCCAAGCCGGCCGGGATGTCCTTTACCGAGGCCGCCTGCCTGCCCACCGCCTGGCTGACCGCGTACCGCATGCTGACTACCCGGGGCCGGGTGCACGAGGGCGAGTCGGTGCTGGTGCAGGGCGCTGGCGGTGGCGTGGCCACCGCTGCGGTGGCGATCGCCGTCGCGCTCGGCAAGCGGGTTTACGCCACCAGCCGGGATGCCGTGAAGCGGACCCGGATCGACGAGCTCGGCGCGATCGCGCTGGAGCCCGGCGCCCGACTACCCGAGCGGGTGGATGTGGTCATTGAGACGGTTGGGGCAGCGACCTTCGATCACTCCCTGAAGTCTGCCGCGCCCGGTGCGCGGATCGTGGTCTCCGGCGCGACCGCCGGGTATGAACCGAAGGTGAACCTGCGCCGGGTCTTCGCCCTGCAGTTGGAGATTCTCGGCTCCTCAATGGGGACTGCCGAGGAGTTGGCCGACCTGCTGGCGCTCTGCGCGGAGCGCGGAATCCGTCCGGTGGTGGATCGCGTCTATGGCTTCTCCCGGATCGATGAGGCGTTCGCCCGGCTGCACTCCGGCGCGGTGTTCGGCAAGGTAGTTCTCGATCACTCGGCATGATCGTTGCTCTGGCTCACTCGATGGACACGCGCGATTCCGTGATTTGAAAATCCAGACCTTTGCCCCGCGTTAATTTGGACACCGGGCGAATATAAGTCACTGAACATCCAGCGGTAAGACGGAGTAAAGATTCTCTTCAAGAAAACTAAAGACTCGGCTTTCGCTCTTTGTGGCGTACCTCTTGATCGGCCCGAGGGGCGGGTACAGTCGTGCCGTCCCGCTCTGCTGATTGCGGACGATGGTAGTTTGAAGGGGTCCGATGTTGAGGTTTTCGGCAGCATATAAAGGCGTTCGACACGCGCCACGATTCGCGCGGGGTAGACACTGTCCCTCCTGGAGACCGCCACGGTTGTTCCTAGTGGGAATCATATCGATGGGAGTCGCCCTGGCTGGAGTCGGGGTGGCGGTCGCGGACACCTTTGGCGGGTCCGTGACGATCACCCGGGATGACACGGTTGTGGACAGCCGGGTGATCAAGGGGTACCTTCATATCAAGGCCAACAACGTCACGATCAGAAACTCGACTGTCCGATACGGTGGCGCCCACGCCGTGCGGGTGTTCGAGAGTTACACCGGTGCGGTGATCGAGGACACCAAGATTGTCTGTCTCGAGGCCGGGACAAACGGGCTGGTATTCGGCAACTATACGGCGTTACGGGTCACGGTCACGGGTTGCCGAAACGGGTTCATGTATTCAGAGGAATTGCCCGCGACAATTATCGACTCGGCCGTGGACAATCAGCCGGTAGTGGTCGACATGCCCCCCTCAGCGGCTCTGCGGTCTGATCCGGAGCCGGCGTCCGAGTCGGAGCAGCCAGCCGGATCCGTTTCGGCTCCGAGCGCTCTGGGCAAGGTCGCGACCGGGGTAGCGGCCAGGCCGAGGGTGAGTGGGGCGAGTACGGAGTCACGCTCGGCCGAGGCTGCGGGGATACCTACCTCGTTTCCCGGGCCGACGAACACCGGGGTGCCGGCGGGCATCACGTTGAAGGCCTCTGGTTCGATCACCGTGACAACCGATGGACAGGTCATCAGCGGCCTGAATATCAATGGTTGTGTGACCGTCTCGGCGAAGAATGTGATCATCCGTAAATCGCGTATCACCTGCTCCGGGCTGTATTCGGTACGTACCAAGAACGCGGCGAATCTGCTTGTTGAGGATGTCGAAATCGATGGTCAGGGAAAAAATTCGGCTGCGGTCTGTTGCGATGACTACACGCTTCGTCGGGTCAACATCAGTAACGTCATAGATGGCCCCCGGCTGGGAGACAGAACCGTGGTCGAGTACTCCTGGATTCATCATTTGAAGCGACAGAGCGGCTCGCACAATGACACCCTGCAAACCACAGGCGCTACGAACATCGTGGTCCGCGGCAACACTTTGGATGCGTATAATCCGATCACCAAAGATCCGATGAACGCCTGCCTGCAGTTGGGCTCGACGACCGGGCCGATCGTGGCGAACCTGATCTTCGAGCAGAACTACTGCAACGGAGGTAACTATTCGATCAGCTTCGACACGTCACTGAAGGCAAACAAGATTCAGCTCCGTGACAACGTTTACGGTCGTAACCATCGCTTCGGCGTGATCGCCCGGCCAACTCACACCGGCATCCTCTGGGATAACGTGAGCAATCTTTATCTGGACAACCGTCTGCCGGTAGTCAAGTAGCGGCCCTGCCCCGAGCCCCCGAACCTGGCTGGACACCGGTAGCGGTCCGTGTACCGAGCACGGACCGCTACCGGTGTCCAGCCCCGCCACGCGTCGGGTGCCTCAGAGTTGATTGTCGAGCTCGGCCAGGCCGCCCCGGACCGCCGCCTCCGAAAGGCGGCGCTTCGCCTCCGGATCGCCATACAACGACCAGCGCAGAAACTCCACGGTCGTCTCGACCACCACCGCGAAGGCGCGATCACCGGCGCGTAGCAGCGACTGGCCGTGGTCGCCGTTGGGCAGGCTGAGCATCGCCTTGGGCCAGGGAACCTGGTCGTACGCGGCCTTGCCGGCCTGATGCGACACCACGTCGTCAAGTTGTCCATGCACGAAGAGTTGTGGCGCTACCGGGCCGCTGAACGCCGTACCAACGCCCAGCGCACTGCCGGCGAGCACGATGCCGGCGTCGAACCGTTCATCGCGTCCGGCGGTGAAGAGCCCGATCGTGGTGATACCGCCCGCCGAGTGCCCGGCAGCGCCGACCCGATCGGTGGCCAGCCGCCCCTGGAACGGGTCGCCAACCCGGGTGTCCAGGGCGAGGACCTCGGTGAGTACGTGGGACGCGTCAGCCGGCTGGTTGAGCACGTCGAGGACCTGGTAGTTGGGGACGCCCCGGCTGGTGTGTGGGTAGGCGGGCGCGACAACGACGAACCCGGCGGCCGCCCAGCGACTCAGCAGCGGCTGGTAGTCGTCCGGCCGGGCGCCCAGTCCATGGCTGAACAGGACCACCGGAAACCGTCCGGCCGCCACTCGTACGCTCCGCTTCGGCGTCCCACCGGCGGATCCGCTACCCGGATACCAGACCGTAACGGGCAGTGGCCGATCGCCGCCGCGGTTGACCTCCAGCTCGCGAAGACCGACCGGGAACGAACTGGTCGGCGCGGCGCCGGGTGCCGGTACGGCTGTTGGGGCCGCCGAACCTACCGGCGTGGTGGGGTCGCTCGACGGCCTGTGCCACTCGGTGCTCGGGCGGGCGACCGGTTCCGAACAGCCCACCAGACTTACCGTCAGTAGCGCTGCGGCCAGCAGATCTGTGGTACGGCGTCGGTCCATGGCCTCGATTCTGCCTCGCGGTCGAGCCGCCCCGACGCGGCTCAGTCGCGCAGGACGGCAAACATCAATCTGAGGTCAGCCCAGCGCATCGGCCGGCCGTACCGGCGGTCCAGGGTCAAGCCGGACCGCCGGTCCGGGCTAGCCGTGCCCAGCGACCACCGTTCTGGTCTGCTGGGCGATCTCCAACTCCTCGTTGGTGGCGATCACACAGACCGCGACCGGAGCGCCCGGCGGCGAGATCACTCGATCGCCGCTGGCCTGGTTCCGGTCGGTATCGACGACGATGCCTAGCCGCTCCAGTCCGGCCAGCGCGGCCGCACGAACCGGAGCGGCGTGCTCACCGACCCCGGCGGTGAAGGTGATCGCGTCGAGCCGGCCGAGCAGGGCGTAGTACGCGCCAACGTACGACCGGATGCGCCGGCAGTAGATGTCGAAGGCCAGTGTGGCGGCTGGGTCGCCGGACTCCCGGCGGCGCAGCACCGCCCGCATGTCGTTGTCGCCGCAGAGGCCGAGTAGACCGCTGTGATGGTTGAGCAGATCGTCGATCTCGTCCATACCGAGCCCGCCGACCCGACGCAGATGGAAGACCACCGCCGGGTCCAGATCCCCGCTGCGGGTGCCCATCACCAGGCCTTCCAACGGGGACAGGCCCATCGAGGTGGCCACGCTGCGGCCACCGGCGATCGCACAGGCGCTGGCACCGTTGCCCAGGTGCAGCGAGATGGTGTTCACCTCCGCGTACGGGCGGTCCAGCAGCGCGGCGGTGCGCCGGGAGACGTACGCGTGCGAGGTGCCGTGGAAGCCGTACCGGCGGATGCCGTACTGATCGGCGGTGGCCAGGTCGATGGCGTACATGGCCGCTTCCGGCGGCAGGGTCCGGTGGAAGGCGGTGTCGAAGACGGCGACCTGGGGCGTGTCGGGCAACAGTTGCCGGGCCACCGTGATGCCGGTCAGGTTCGCTGGATTGTGCAGCGGGGCGAGCGGTACCAGATCGTTGATCGCGGCGAACACCTCGTCGTTGATCAGCGTCGGCTCGGCGAATTGCAGACCGCCGTGCACCACCCGGTGCCCGACCGCGGCCAGGCCGGTGAGATCGAGGTTGTCCAGCACCGCACGTAGCGCGGTCGCGTGGTCGGCCGGGCCACCGTTCCGCTCGCCGATCCGCTCCACCACTCCGTCGGCCCGCACGGTGGTGTCGTCGTAGAGCCGGTATTTCAACGAAGACGAGCCGCAGTTGAGCACAAGTACCCGGGTCACCGTTTCGGCTCCGCCTTGTTGTCGTGGCCGGCTGCCTTATCGACGTGACCGGCTGCGTCGGCAGCCGCTTCGGCGCCGTTGTGGGGGGCGGCCGCCTGAATCGCGGTGATCGCGACCGTGTTGACGATGTCGGCGACCGTGGCGCCGCGGGACAGGTCGTTGACCGGGCGCCGCAGGCCCTGCATGACCGGACCGACGGCGACCGCGCCAGCCGAGCGCTGCACCGCCTTGTAGGTGTTGTTGCCGGTATTGAGATCCGGAAAGATGAAAACCGTGGCCCGGCCGGCGACCGCGCTGTCGGGCAGTTTGGTCGCCGCGACCGCCGGATCGATCGCCGCGTCGTACTGGATCGGACCTTCGACCAGCAGGTCCGGACGACGGGTCCGGACCAGCGCGGTGGCGGCCGCGACCTTCTCCACGTCCGCGCCGGTGCCGGAGGTGCCGGTCGAGTACGACAACATCGCCACCCTCGGTTCGACGCCGAACCGGGCGGCGGTGTCGGCCGAGGAGAGCGCGATGTCGGCGAGCTGTGCCGCGTCCGGGGCGGGGTTGACCGCGCAGTCGCCGTAGACCAGCACCCGGTCGGCGAGCAGCATGAAGAAGACGCTGGAGGCCACGGATACCCCGGGCACCGTCCTGATGATCTCGAAGGCGGGTCGAATCGTCGCGGCAGTGGTGTGGGTGGCTCCGGAGACCATGCCATCGGCGTACCCGCAGTGCACCATCAGGGTGCCGAAGTAGTTCGCGGCGGTGACCGTGTCATGGGCCAGATCGGGGGTGATGCCCCGATGTCCGCGCAGTCGGACGTACTCGGCGGCGAAGGCGTCCCGCCACGGGCTGGTCAACGGATCGACGACCGTCGCGCCTCCGACATCGACGCCCAGTTCGCGGGCCTTACGGGCGATCTCCTCCGGCCGACCGAGCAGGGTCAGGTCGGCGACCGACCGACGGAGCAGGATCTCGGCCGCCCGGAGGATCCGCTCCTCGCTGCCCTCGGGGAGCACCAGACGTCGGCGGTTGGTGCGGGCCCGATCGATCAGCTCGTACTCGAACATCAGTGGGGTGACCCGGGCCGAGCGGGTGACCCGCAGGCGACGGGCCAGTTCCACGGTGTTGACGTTGGATTCGAAGGCACCCAGCGCGGCCTCCACCTTGCGCGGGGTGGCGGCACTCGGCCGTCCCTCGATCCGGCTCGACGCGGCTACGGTGTGGTAGCTGTCGCTGGCCACCGAGAGCACGGCCAGACCGCTGGAAAGCCCGCTGACCAGGCGCATCACCTGCTCGTCGGGCTGCTCGCCGAGGGTGAGGACCACCCCGGCCACCGAGGCCTGCCCGGCCACGCGCGCCGCGCTCGCCGCGACCAGCAGATCAGCCCGGTCGCCCGGAGTGATCACCAGGCAGCCTTCGGTGAGGTGGTCGAGCAGTGTCGGCACATGACCGGCGCCCACCACGTAGTCCAGCACGTCACGCTCGAACGCGGCGTCGTCGCCGGCCAGCTTGCTGGCGCCGAGCGCCACTGCCACCTCAGCCACCGTCGGCGCCGACACGGTGGGCACCTCCGGAATGGCGTACGCGGGCACCGGAAGGGCCGGCACCGCCGTGCCGGGCGGGACCCGGTTGGCGATGATCGCGAGTACGGTCGCACCGAGATCGGTCAGATCGTGGTACGCGCTGCCGGCCGCCCCGGCGATCGCCGCCGGGTCCTGGCCGAAGCCGTCAACGACCGGCACCACGACACTGCCGAACTCGGTGGCCAGCCGGGCGTTGAAGGCCAGTTCCCGGGGGAGGCCGCCGGCTGCGGAATCGCCCGCGTCGTCGAAGTCACTGCCGATGACCACCACGGCACGACAGCGGTGTTCGACGGCCCGGTACCGCTCGACGATCTGAGAGATCAGTTCCTCCCGTCGGCCGTCGGCGACCAACGCGGCGGCCTCGGCGTAGGTGGCCCCGAAGAGATTCTGCTCGGGCGCTTCGATCCGGTAGCGGTCGCGCAGCAGGGAGAGGATCGGATCCTGTCCGGCGGCGGTTACCAAGGGTCGGAACGCGCCGATCCGTTCCACCTGCCGGAAGAGTATTTCGGCCAGGCCCAGTGCGATCGTCGACTTCCCGCCGCCCTGTCCCAGACTGGTGATGTAGACGCTGCGGGCCACGCTCTCAACCTACAAGATCCCGGCGTTGCTGTCGGCGCCCACGTCCGGCTTGGCCGCGGGCGCCGATCGGCTCGGGCGCTGCGGACGCTTCGGTACGGCGAGGCGCAGCGTTTTCCCGGACTGTCGGCGTTGTCGACTACAGGTCGTCCTCGTCGTCGAGCCGGGCCAGCCAGGTGGCGAACCGCTCGATCGGGGTCTCAAACTCCGGATTGAGGTCGACGAAATCACGGAGCCGCTCGCCGATCCACTCCAGGGTTACCGACTCGTCGCCGCGACGCTGGACGAGTTCCTCAATGCCCCGGTCAGTGAAGTACATGGCGTTCCCACTTCTCGATCAAGGACTTTCCCGCCGATCAAGGACTTGTTGCGGTGGAATGATCTCCGATCCACGACAACAAGTCCTTGATCGACGGGGATTAATTAGGGACGGGGGAGGGCTGCCTCGATCAGCGTGGCCTGCTCGAGATCGTGCAGCTTCGCGGAGCCGACCGACGGAGCGGCCGCCGCCGGCCGGGAGATCCGGCGCAGGCGTACACCATCGAGGTGCTCCAGCAGGTTGAGCGCCACGAACGACCAGGCCCCCTGGTTGGCCGGTTCCTCCTGCACCCAGGCGAAGTCCTCCGCGTTGGGGTACTCGGCGAGCGCGGCGCGCAGCTCCTCCACCGGCAACGGGTAGAGCTGCTCGACGCGGATGATCGCGGTGTCGGTGATGCCCCGCTCAGCCCGCGCCTGTACGAGGTCGTAGTAGACCTTGCCGGAGCAGAGCAGCACCCGCTTCACCGCCTCCGGTGCCGGTTGTGCGCTGTCGCCCAGCACCAGTTGGAAGCCACCGGTGGTGAAGTCCTCAACGCTGGACACGCAGAGCTTGTGCCGCAGCAGAGACTTCGGGGTGAAGACCACCAGCGGCCGGCGCTTGTTGGACAGGGCCTGCCGGCGGAGCAGGTGGAAGTAGTTCGCCGGGGTGCTCGGGATGGCAACCCGCATGTTGTCCTCGGCGCACATCTGCAGGAACCGCTCCGGACGTCCGGAGGTGTGGTCCGGACCCTGTCCCTCGTGGCCGTGTGGCAGCAGCAGCGTCACCGCTGACCGCTGTGCCCACTTCACCTCGCCGGAGGAGATGAACTCGTCCACCACCGACTGCGCGCCGTTGGCGAAGTCACCGAACTGCGCCTCCCAGAGCACCAGCGCCTCGGTGTTCTCCACCGAGTAGCCGTACTCGAAGCCCATCGCCGCGTACTCGCTGAGCAGCGAGTCGTGCACGAAGAACCGGGCCTGGTCGCTGGCGAGCGCGGAGAGTGGCAGGTGCTCGCCGCCGGTGCGGGAATCCACGACGACCGCGTGCCGCTGCACGAAGGTGCCCCGCCGGGAGTCCTGACCGGCCAGCCGAACGGTCACCCCGTCATGCAGTAGGGAACCGAACGCGATGATCTCGCCGAAGCCCCAGTCGATATTGCCCTCGACGGCCATCTTGGCCCGCCGGTCGAGCAACTGCTGGATCCGCTTGTGCGGGGTGAAACCCTCCGGCAGCGTCACGTGGGCCTCGCCGACCGCCCGGATCACCGACGGCGTCGACCGTCGGTCTCGACCTCGCGGTTCGGGCTCGACCTGACGACGCGGCAGGGCTCGGCGGTCGGGCCGGTGACGCGGCGGCGTCCCGGGTCGCCTTGAAGACCCGCTCCAACTGCGACTGGAAGTCGCGCAGCAGCTCCTCGGCATCCTCGACGGTGATGTCCTTGCGACCGATCAGCTCCTCGGTGTAGAGCTTGCGAACCGATCGCTTCTTGTCGATGATCTGGTACATCTGCGGGTTGGACATCGACGGGTCGTCGCCCTCGTTGTGTCCGCGCCGCCGGTAGCAGACCAGATCGATCACGACGTCCTTGTTGAACGCCTGCCGGTACTGGAAGGCCAGCCGGGCGACCCGGACCACGGCCTCCGGGTCGTCGCCGTTGACGTGGAAGATCGGCGCCTGGATCATCCGCGCCACGTCCGTGCTGTAGAGGCTGGAGCGCGAGTACTCCGGGGCGGTGGTGAATCCGACCTGGTTGTTGACGACCACGTGCACGGTGCCGCCGGTGCGGTAGCCGCGCAACTGGGAGAGGTTGAGGGTTTCGGCGACCACGCCCTGTCCGGCGAACGCGGCGTCCCCGTGCACGGCCAACGGCAGCACGGTGTAGCCCTCCAGCTTGAGGTCTATCCGGTCCTGCTTGGCCCGGACGATGCCCTCCATCACCGGGTCGACCGCCTCCAGGTGGGACGGGTTCGCCGACCACCGAGACCTTGATCGAGTGCTGGCCGCCCGGCGTGGTGAACTTGCCGGTCTGACCGAGGTGGTACTTCACGTCGCCGGAGCCCTGGGTCGACCTCGGGTCGAGGTGCCCCTCGAACTCGGAGAAGATCTTCTCGTACGGCTTACCGACGATGTTGGCGAGCACGTTGAGCCGGCCCCGGTGGGCCATGCCGATGACCACCTCGTCCAGCCCGTCCTCGGCCGAGGCCTCCAGCACCTCGCCGAGCAGCGGGATCAGCGACTCGCCGCCCTCGAGCGAGAAGCGCTTCTGGCCGACGTACTTGGTCTGGAGGAAGGTCTCGAACGCCTCGGCCGCGTTGAGCCGGTTGAGCACGTGCTTCTGCTCGTCCGGGGAGGGCTTCTCGTACCCGCGCTCCACCCGGGCCTGGATCCAGCGCCGCTCCTCCGGGTCCTGGATGTGCATGTACTCGACGCCGACCCGGCGGCAGTACGAGTCGCGCAGCACCCCGAGCACCTCGCGCAGCTTCATCCGCTGCTTTCCGGCGAAGCCGCCGACCGGGAAGGTCCGGTCCAGGTCCCAGAGGGTCAGCCCGTGCTGCAGTACGTCGAGATCCGGATGCTTGCGGATCTCGTACTCCAGCGGGTTGGTGTCGGCCATCAGGTGACCACGGACCCGGTAGGCGTGGATCAGCTCGATCACCCGGGCGGTCTTGTTGATCTGCCCCTCGGAGCTGACCGCGACATCCCGCATCCAGCGCACCGGCTCGTACGGGATCCGCAGCGAGGTGAAGATCTCGTCGTAGAAGCCGTGCTCGCCGAGGACCAGCTCGTGGATGAGCTTGAGGAACTCGCCGGACTGGGCGCCCTGGATGATCCGGTGGTCGTACGTGCTGGTCAACGTGATGATCTTGCTGACCGCGAGCTCGGCGAGGGTCTCCTCGGACATGCCCGCGTACGGCGCCGGGTACTCCATGGCGCCGACCCCGATGATCGTGCCCTGCCCGACCATCAGCCGGGGCTGGGAGTGCACCGTGCCGATGCCGCCCGGGTTGGTCAGCGAGATCGTGGTCCCGCCGTAATCCGCCATGGTCAGCTCGTTGCGCCGGGCCCGTCGGATCACGTCCTCGTAGGCCTGCCAGAACTGACGGAAGTCCATCTGCTCGCAGGCCTTGATCGACGGCACGACCAGGTTGCGGGAGCCGTCCGGCTTGGCCAGGTCGATGGCGATGCCCAGGTTGACGTGTTCCGGTCGGAGCACCGCCGGCTTGCCGTCGACCTCGGCGAACGAGTTGTTCATCTCCGGGTGCGCGGCGAGCGCCTTGATCAGGGCGTACCCGATCAGATGGGTGAAGCTGATCTTCCCACCGCGGCCGCGGGCCAGGTGGTTGTTGATCACGATCCGGTTGTCCACCAGCAGCTTGGCCGGCACTGCGCGGACGCTGGTCGCGGTCGGCACCGACAGCGAGGCGTCCATGTTCTGCACGATCTTCGCCGCTACGCCACGGAGCGGAACAGTCTGGCTATCGGTCGACACGCTCTTCCCGCTGTCCTTACCTTTGCGGGCCGTGGATTTCGCCGGGGTGGTCTTCGCGGCGTCGGTCTTCGGCGCGGTCCCGGCAGCCTTCGGCGCGGTCCCGGCCGCCTTCGGCGCGGTTCCGGCCGCCTTCGGCGGCGGTCGGCAGCCTTCGGCGCGGTGGTCCGGCAGCCTTCGGCGGCGCTGTGGTCCCGGCGGCCGGCGTGGTCGGGCTGACCGGCTCCGGCTTCGGCGCTGCCTCCCGCTGCGCCGCCGGCTCGCCCGGGCCGGTGGCCGCCGCGCCGCTCACCGTGGCCGGAGCGGCGCGACTCGGTCGCCGGCCGGTAGTCAGCGAAGAAGTCGTGCCAGGCCGAATCGACGCTGGCGGGGTCGGCGAGATAGCGCTGGTACATCTCCTCGACGATCCACTCGTTCGGGCCAAAACCCGCCAGTGGATTCTCCTGCGAGGTCTGCTGGGTCGACACGGCCGGTAATCGCCTCTTTCACGCGGGTTTGTATGTCACGCGGTGTCTTCCTGCCCACATTGAGGCAGAGACGAGTCCAAGGCTACGCCGTACGGCCACCGTCGGCATTTCGGCATCCGGCCCGTGTCGCGGGTCACATTTCTGATCTTGGGGAAAGGGATGGCCTGGGCTTTCCCGGTCGGAGTGTGGGTGCCGGCACCCACACTCCGACCGGCCAGTACCGGGGAATCCGCACTCCCCGGTCAGCGGATCAGGAGATGTCCCGTTTGCGGACAATCAGGGTGCCGATGGCGCCGGTGATCACCGCGTACCCGATCAGCACGGCCGCGCCCACCCACTGCGGTGGATTACCGGGTAGTTCGGTCCCGGAGATCATCAGTTGCGAGGCGATGGACGGTACGAGTACCTGGAGTTTGCTGATCCAGTCCCACTCGAGCCACTGCTGGAGGAGGAAGAAGACGACACTCGCAGCCGTCGTGCCCACCAGGTAGAGCACCACCGCGGTCACGGTGGCGCCGATCTGGCTGCGGATGAGGACGCCGAATCCGACCCCGAGGATGCCCCAGAGCGCGTAGGCGAGGAGGTTCAGCAGGATTGCCCGTGTGATCGCCGGATCACCCAGGTGGTTCGGCTACCCCCTCGCTCCGCAGGAAGATCATTGTTGCCGGTATGGCCAGCGCCGTGGTCAGCAGCCAGAGTCCGGCGCCGAACAGCGTCGCCGTACCGAGCTTGGCCAGGATCACCGTGCTGCGTCGCGGCGTGGTGAGAAAGGTGGTGGTCGCGGTCTGGTGGTAGAACTCGTTCGTCACCAGGATGATGCCGAGCAGCATCACGAAGAGCAGGCCGAAGAACTGCCCCGAGGTGTAGAGGTTGGCCGCCTGGTAGACGATGTCGGACGCTGCGGCTACCTGTTCCGCCTGCTCGGGTGGGAGCCCGTCGGTGGCTCCGGCGGGCGGGTGCAGGGAATAATGTGCGTTGACCGTGTTGATCAGGAAGGCCAAGGCGAGCGTGACCAGGGCGCCGAGGCCGAACAGCCACCAGGTGTTGGTCGTACGGATCTTGAGCAGCTCGGATCGGACGAGGTTCATCGGATACCCGCCTTTCCGGCCGTCAGTTCCAGGAAGACGCCTTCGAGGTCGGGGCGCTCGGTGGTCAGTTCGTGCAGCTCGACCTTGGCCTCCAGGGCGGCCCGGCCGACCGTCGGCGCGTCCACCCCGTCGACCAGCAGCGCGCCGTCCTCGCCCCGTTCGACCTTCGCGCTCTGCTTCGCGAGCGCCGCGGTCAGTTCGTCGACCTGCGGCGTACGGACCCGTACTCGGCCGCCGTGCGCCATCGAACCGATCACCGTGTCGACCGGCCCCTGCCGGACCAGCTTGCCGGCCGCGATGATCACCACGTCGTCGGCGAGGAGCTGCATCTCGGAGAGCAGATGGCTGGAGACCAGGACGGTCCGGCCGGCGCTGGCCAGCTTCTTGAGGAAGCCACGCATCCAGCGGATGCCCTCCGGGTCCAACCCGTTGGCCGGCTCGTCCAGCACCAGCACCTGTGGGTCACCCAGCATCGCGGCGGCGATCCCGAGCCGCTGCTTCATGCCGAGCGAGTAGCCCTTGAACTTGCGCGTGGCCGCCGGGGTGAGCCCGACCAGGTCGAGTGCCTCCTCGGCCCGCTGTCGGGGCAGCCCGGCCGCCGCGCAGATCACCCGTAGATGGTTGATCCCGGTCCGCCCTTTGTGCGCGCTGGATGCCTCCAGCACCGCCCCGACGTGTCGCAACGGCTCCCGCAGGTCCGCGTACCGGTGTCCGCCGATGGTCGCGGTGCCGGTGGTCGGGGTGACCAGGTTGAGCAGCATCCGGAGCGTGGTGGTCTTGCCAGCGCCGTTCGGGCCCAGGAAGCCGGTCACCCGACCGGGTTCGATGGTGAACGACAGATTGTCGACCGCCCGCAGGTTGCGGTACTGCTTGCTGAGACCGGTGACCACGATCTGGCCGCTATTGATTTTGGGGCTTGGCTGCCCGTCGGACATCTTTCTCCCTCCGTGGGCGGCGCGGCCATTCCGGTCGCGCCCGTTGCACAGCGTGACTGTTCTGGGTGGCGGGGTCAATCCGGATGTGTAAGACCCTGGAACTGTCCGCCCGGTGGAAACCGCGCCGCGCGGGCGCGACGAATCGGGGGGTCCATCATCGCCCGGTGCCGATTCGCTGTGCCAGCGGACTGTCCGACGTCAGCGAGGTCGGCGCGGGGACCTGTCGCAGTTAGATGGCGATCCAGGTGGCCCGGGCATAGGCGAGTACCGTGCCGTCCGGACCACGCAGGGTGGAGTGTACCTGCGCCTTGCGCCCGGCCTGTTCCACCAGCATCCCGGTGATGACGCACTCGTCGCCCGCCGCTGGCAGCATGGCCACCACAGTGGTCATCCGGCCCAGCACAAACGGCCGACCGGGCGCGATGACCGCCCAGCCGCCGGGGCAATCCAACGCCGCCCAGACGAGTTCCGGTCCGACGCGAGTCGGCGCCACGAAGGGGGCGGCGGTCCGCCCGTCCGGTAGCCGGCCCGGAAAGATCCGTAGCCCGTCGGCCCGCTCCGGTCCGCAGACGTAGCAGGTGGGGAAGGGATGCTCGGTGAAGCCGGGATAGTCCGCCGCCGCGGCTACCGCGGTGGGCCAGGAGACGCCGGGTACGGTCGCGTCGAAGTCGTCCACCGCCCGTCCCTCGGCCACCACCGAGCCGTCGGAGGTGCGTACCGCACCGTCGACGACGGTGAGCGGTACGCCGAGCGGCGGCGGCAGCCGGAGGGTCACCTCGACCGGGCCGTTGCCGAGCGCCGTGGTGAAGCCGTTGGCGAAGACGCCCGCGGCGTACCCGCCGTTGCCGGATCCGGGTGGTCCGTTGAACCGTCCGTCAATGATCATCGTTTCACCCTACGGTCGCCCACCGGATTCTCCGGTGCTCGGTCCGACCGAAACCGGGACCGGTTCTCGGTCGCCCAGCGCGCGGAGCAGCCGTCCGTCCGGGCCTACCTCCTCCTCCTCCTCCTCCTCTCCACCCCCCCCGCAAATTCAGAGAAAGAGTCCCCTCCCGCACCGCTCGAAGGCACTCTTTCCGTGAATTTGCGGCGGGGGGTGGGGGTGTGCGGCGGGGGGTGGGGGTGTGCGGCGGGGGGTGGGGTGTGCGGCGGGGGGTGGGGTGTGCGGCGGGGGGGTGGGGTGAGGTGTGCGGGGTGGGGGCGGCAGGGCGATCAAAGGGTTCGCAATTGGTCGTGCGCACTCTAGCCTATCGCGATGTATCGCGTTATGCTGATCGTACGCATCGCCTCGCCGTCGGTCCGATCGCGTTGGACGGGGCGGCTCACCCCTGAAGGAGGACGTCGTGGCCCGGTGGACGGCAGACAGCCCGCAGCAGTTCACCCTTACCGATCCGGTCAATTGGCTCGACGTCCGGCTGGTCTCGGGTCGGCTCAACGTGGTGAGCACCGACGGCCCGAGCCGGGTCGAGATCAGCCGGATCGGTCATCGTCCGATCGTGGTCGAGCACCGCGACGGACGGCTCTCCGTACGCCAGGAGCGGATCCCCCGGTGGCCGGGCATCCTCTGGTGGTTGTCGCAGTTCGGTCGGCGGCTTCGGGCCGACGTCTCCATCGCCGTCCCGGCCCAGGTCCGGGCCGATCTGAACCTGGTCCAGGGCTCCGTGGTGGTCTCCGGGCTACGCGAGTCCACCCGGGTGGATGTCACCTCCGGCCAGGTGACCCTGATGGGCCTGACCGGGCAGACCAACGCCAAACTCGTCTCCGGGCCGGTCGAGGCGCTCGGCGTGGCCGGCGACCTCACCCTGGAAACGGTCTCCGGTGAACTGATCGTGGCGGACAGCGCCGCCGAGCGGATCCGGGCCAGCACCGTTTCCGGCGCGATCACCTGTGATCTGGACAATCCCGCGGGCAGCGAGATCCGACTCGACGCGATCTCCGGTAGCGTCACGGTCCGGGTTCGCCAGGACAGCGACCTGACCGTGCACATGCATACGACCTCCGGTCGCATCACCAGCGCCTTCCCGCAGCTCGACCCGGACCAGGGTGCCAGTTGGTCCAAGTACCTCCGGGGAACGCTCGGCACGGGGCAGGGTCAACTCTCGGCGAGCACCGTGTCGGGCGGCATCTCGTTGCTGGCCCGTCCGATTGGTGATGACGATGAGGAGGGCGTGTCGTGACCGCGGTCTTCGGCCACGGACGGCTTCGGCTCTACCTGCTCAAGCTGCTCGACGACGGTCCGAAGCATGGGTACGAGCTGATCCGGCTGCTGGAGAATCTGTTCCTCGGCCTGTACGTGCCCAGCGCCGGGACCATCTACCCGAGGCTGCAGCGGATGGAAGCCGAAGGCCTGGTCACCCATACCGCCGCCGGTGGTCGCAAGATCTACCAGATCACCGACGCCGGCCGGGCGGAGTTGCGACAGCGGGCGGGTGAGCTCGCCGCGCTGGAATCGGATATTCAGTCCTCGGTGGCGGATCTCACCACGCTGGCCGGTGAGATTCAGGCCGAGGTGCGCGATTCGATTTCCGTGCTCAAACGGGAGTTGCGGGTGGCGACCCGGGAGACCCGTCGGGGCGGCCGGGAGCCGGGTGGGCCGGCAGCGGGCACCCGCCCGACGTACCCGGGCCCGTCGGTCAGCCCGGGCGGCCACGGCCCGGAGCCGGAACGGGACGCCGAGGCGGAGTTCGACCAGAGGCTGACGGCCTTCGTGGCCGAGGTGCGGGACCTGGTACGCGGCCTACGGCTCACCGACAGCCAACTGCGGACCGCCACGCGGATGCTCGACGGGGTGGTCGACGGGCTGCGCCGGCTGCTGCGCTGAGGGCGACGATCAGGGTCACGCCCGGGTCCGGCAGCGGAGCACGCCAAGGTTCTCAGTGATTTTTCAGGCAGTGCTCAGCCAGGGCGCAGCGGCGATGCGGATGATATGGGTATGGCCGCAACGCAGACCGAGGCGCGACTCCTCGTCGTCGAAGACGACCCGAACATCCTCGAGCTGCTCTCCGCCAGTCTGCGGTTCGCCGGGTTCGACGTGGCCACCGCGACCAGCGGCAGCGCCGCGGTCAGTGCCGCCAAGGAGCGCCGACCCGATCTGGTGGTCCTCGACGTGATGCTGCCCGATCTGGACGGGTTCGAGGTGATCCGGCTGATGCGCGAGGGTGGCAGCCGTACCCCGGTGGTGTTCCTGACCGCCCGGGACGCCACCGACGACAAGATCCGTGGGCTCACCCTGGGCGGCGACGACTACGTCACCAAGCCGTTCAGCCTGGAGGAGCTGACCGCCCGGATCCGGGCGGTGCTGCGGCGCACCGCGACCGGCGAGCACGCGCCATCCCGGTTGACCTTCGCGGACCTGGAACTGGATGAAGAGACCCATGAGGTGCACCGGGCCGGCCAGCGGGTGCAACTCTCGCCGACCGAGTTCAAGCTGCTGCGCTACCTGATGCTCAACGCCAACCGGGTGCTCTCCAAGGCGCAGATCCTCGACCACGTCTGGAACTACGACTTCCGGGGCGACGACAACATCGTCGAGTCCTACATCTCCTACCTCCGACGCAAGGTCGACAACGTCCAACCCCGGCTGATTCACACGCTGCGCGGCGTCGGATACGTCCTGCGTAAACCGGCGGCGTGACCGGTCATCTGCCGCTGACCGGGCGGCTGCGCCACGTACCGCTGCGGGTCAAGCTGGTCGCCTCAGTCCTCGCCCTGGTCACCGCCGCGCTGGTGGTGATCAGCGTGTCAGCCGTGTTCCTGCTGCGCAGTTACCTGATCGACCAGCTCGACGACCAAGCTGCACAATTTCTCCGATGCCGTACGCACCGTGCCTTTTTCCCCCACGGTGCGTCGGGTCGACTTCGAACTGCCCACCGACTATGTCGTGGTGCTGACCGACCCGCAGACCGGCGTGACCAGCGATCCGTACTACTACGTGGCCCGCTTCCGGCCGGAGGATCTTCCCCCGCTACCGGCGGATGTCGCCGGCTTTCACGGGCGGGTCGGTCGAGCCGTTCACCGTCCGGGCACAGGACAACCGACCCGCTGGCGGGTGCTGCTACACCCAGCTGCCGGACGGACGGATGATCGCGCGTCGGGCAGCAGCCTCTCCGACGTCGACCTCGCGGTGCAGCGGCTGGTCTGGATCGATGTACTGGTCGGCGGCGCGGTGCTGGTACTGCTTGCCGCGCTGGGCGCGGCGGTCGTCCGGACCAGCCTCAAGCCGCTGGTCGAAATCGAGCGGACCGCGGCGGCGATCGCCGCGCGGGGACCTCAGCCAGCGGGTGCCCGACCCGGAGGCCGGCACGCTGGAGGCCAAGACCGAACTGGGCCGGCTGTCCCGGGCGCTGAACGCGATGCTCACCCAGATCGAGGCGGCCTTCACCGCGCGGGCCGCCTCGGAGACCGCGGCGCGGTACGCCGAGTCCGCCGCCCGCGACGCGGCGTTCGCGGCCCAGGCGTCCGAGGCGCGGGCCCGCCGTTCGGAGGAACGGATGCGGCAGTTCATCGCGGACGCCTCGCACGAGCTGCGCACCCCGCTGACCACCATCCGGGGCTTCGCCGAGCTGTACCGGCAGGGCGCGGCCGCGGCGACCGGAGGACGTCGCCCGACTGCTGCGCCGGATCGAGGACGAGGCGGCCCGGATGGGTCTGCTGGTCGAGGATCTGCTGCTGCTGGCCCGGCTGGACCGGGAACGGCCGCTGGCGCTGGCCCCGGTCGAGCTGCCGGTGCTGGCCGCCGACGCGGTGCAGGCCGCCCGGGCGGTCGCCCCGGACCGGGAGATCACGCTGGAGATCGAGCCGGGACGCCGGTCCGCTGGTGGTGTACGGCGACGATGCCCGGCTCCGGCAGGTGCTCGGCAACCTGATGACCAACGCGCTCACCCACACCCCGCCGGGCGCCTCGGTGACCCTCCGGCTGCGTGGCGCGCCGGGCGACCAGGCCGTCGTGGAGGTCGCGGATACCGGCCCTGGCCTCTCGCCGGAGCAGGCGGAGCGGGTCTTTGAGCGGTTCTACCGGGCGGACGCCGCGCGTACCCGACGGGCGGGCGGTAGCACCAGCACCGGCCTGGGTCTGGCGATCGTCGCGGCGCTGGTGGCCGCGCACCAGGGCCGGTCGAGGTGGATGAAACACCGGGTGGGGGTGCGACCTTCCGGGTCTGGCTACCGCAGTTGCCAACGAGCGCCATGGCGGCGGACGAAGAGTGACTCACAGCTAAAACGCAGGCGAATTCCAGTCTGCGCCGCAGTCGGAAGGGGCAAGGTTAGCGACATGAATGAGCACGAGACCGACTCGCAGCGGCTCTCGGCGAACGCCGACGGCGAGCCCTCGCGACCCGCCGCCGAGCTGCCTCGCCTCGACGGCGGGCAGTCCGACTCCCCGAACCTCGGGCCCTGGCCCGCCGCCTCCAGCCTGAGCCCGCCCGGCTGTCCGGCCGGCCCCAGCCTGAGCCCGCCCGTGTCGGACCCGCCGCCGGTCCAGCCCGCTGAGCCGCCCAGCGCCTCAGCCGCGCCAGCGCCGGGCCAGCCGTACCCCGGTCAGCGCCACCCGTACGCCGCTTCCTATCCGCCGAGCCCGTGGCAGCCGACGTACCCGCACATCGGCGCAGCGCCGCAGCCGGGCGGCTGGGCCGAGCGCCGGGTACCCGGGTCCAGCCTGACCTCGGCGGTGGCCCGCCCCCGCGCCGCCGGTCTGGGCAGCCGGGCTATCCGGGTGCCGCGCCGCCGCCCCGGCCGAGCCGCCTCGGCCGTGCCCTGGCGGTCGGTGCCACCGCGCTGGTGCTGATGCTCGGTTCCGGTGTCGCGGGCGGGGTCGTCGCGCTCGCCGTGAGCCACAGCCCAGCTGGGCGGCCGGACCTACACCGCGGCACCGATCATCAACAGCGCCGACCTGCCGGCGATCGCCGCCGCAGTGGAGAACAGCGTCGTGTCGATCAGCACCGACAGCGGTGAGGGCTCGGGTGTGGTGCTCACCGGAGACGGCTATGTGCTGACCAACAACCACGTGGTGGCGAGCGCGGGCGGGGCCACCGTCAAGGTGGCCTTCGCCAATGGCAAGAGCGCCAACGCGAAGATCGTGGGCACCGACCCGAGGACGGACCTGGCTGTGGTCAAGGCCGAGGGGGTTTCCGACCTGGCAGCGGCCAAGTTCGGCGACAGCGACGCGCATGCAGGTCGGTGACACCGTGCTCGCCCTGGGCAGCCCGCTCGGCCTGCAGGGCTCGGTGACCGCCGGCATCATCAGCGCCCGGGACCGGACCATCCAGGCCGGCGATGACGATCAGCCGGGTAACCCGTTCCAGCAGCGCGCAGACGGTCAACTCGATCTCGGGTCTGCTGCAGACCGACGCCCCGATCAACCCGGGCAACTCCGGCGGCGCCCTGGTCAACACCAGGGGTGAGGTGATCGGGATCAATACCGCCATCGCCACCTCTGGACAGAGCAACGGCAACATCGGTGTCGGCTTCGCGATCCCGAGCAACAAGGCGAAGGTGGTGGCCGAGGCGTTGCGGCGGGGTGAGAAGGTCAGTCACCCGTCGCTCGGGGTCGGCGTCGGGAACGCCGAGAACGGCGGTGCGCTGGTCGACTCGGTGGTGCCGGAGCAGCCCGGCGGCAAAGGTCGGCCTGCAGAAGGGTGATGTGATTACCCGGTTCGGTGGCAGGACGATCAACGAATCGACTGATCTCGTGGTGGCGGTACAGGCCGGCAAGGTTGGTGACCGGGTGGAGTTGACCTACGTCCGGGACGGAGCAGAAAAGACGGCAACCGTGACGCTCGCCGAGACGTCCTAAGAAAAGACGTCCGGCGTCCTGAGGCCGCAACCGTCCGTACCACGGGTCGTTACGCCTCCTCCCCACGGCGGCGGACGACGTGACCAAGGGGGTTGGTCACGTCGTCCGCCGCTTCTCCTGTCGGTCTCCGGGTTCACCCGGATCGGATGAGCCGGCCTCACCCGGTTCCGCAGCATGATCGGGTACGGCAACAGGGTGACCGATCTTGGGGAGGTTTGGCAGATGACCACGGCGAGCCTGGTGCGCAGTGATGCGGAGATTCAACGCGACGTGCTCGCGGAGTTGGCCTGGGATGCCCGGGTGCAGCCCAACGAGATCGCTGTGGCGGTTAAGAGTGGAATTGTCACCCTGATCGGCTGGGTGGACAGTTACGCCAAGAAGTGGGCCGCGGAGCGTACCGCGCACCGGTTGCGCGGCGTCCGAGCGGTGGCCAACGACATTGAGGTACGGCTCCCAGCCTCAGCCGAGCGCGCCGATCCGGACCTCGCGATGGCGGCGAGTCGGGCCCTGGAGTGGGATACGTTCGTGCCGACGCGGCAACTTGACGTGACCGTGGCCAACGGCTGGGTGATGCTGCGCGGGGAGGTTGCTCAGGGTTACCAGAAGCGGGCCGCCGAGCGGGCCGTCCGGCGGCTGTCCGGCGTACGTGGGGTGACCAACCTGATCGCCGTGCGCCCGGTGGATCGGACCGCCCCTGAGGAACTCAAGCGGACGATCCGGGCTGCCCTGCTCCGAACCATCGAGATCGATGAAGATCAACTAATTGTTGATGTGGCGGGGGATACCGTCATCCTCGCCGGGACGGTCCGGTCCTGGATGGAGCGGGAAGAGGCGCAGCGGGTGGCCTGGTCAGCGCCGGGTGTAGGTGCGGTGGACGATCGGCTCACCGTGGCGGTCTGAAGCTCCGGGTCGGTCAGCGTTGTCGCCGAGCGTGCAGTGTCGGCCCCCTGCCACCGTTGGCAATATGGTTCTTTTCTGGCTTTCCTCACCTCGCCGTGGCGAGTTGGACGAGGGCGGCGTCGAGTCGCTGGGCGTACCTGGGGGCGATCGCGCCCTCATTCGCCCGAGTGGCCACCTTCGCCCGTAGGTGAGCCACCAGCGGGGCCAGATCGACCGGTCCGTTGATCAGGGCCGCCCGCAGGTTGCGTAGGTAATTCTGCAGGTCGAGGCCGGCATCATCCCGGATTTCCCCGGTGGTGACTCCGAAGCTGATGATCTGGTCCAGTTCAGTCACGGCTTCGTTGATGGTCGGCGAGGCGGTAGCGGTCGGAACCTCGCTGTGTCGCTGATCTGGCACCGACGACTGGGTGAAGGCCGGGTTGCCGGCGGGACGGCGGCCAGGGCAGTGCTGATCCGTCCGGTGACGCCCCGGATGGCGGTGATTCAGGCAGTGGCGGACCGGTCAGCGGGGAGCCGGACGACTGTGATCCGAGCGGTGTCGCCCCGGTCGGCAACGGTGCCGGCGGTGCGGATTCGCTGGGCCCGGAGGCGGCGGGCGGGTCCCGATGCTCCGCCCGTCGTCCGTTGAAGAGCGAAGTGGTGATGAGCAAGGTGGCGGTCAGCGCGACCAGCGCCGTGGCGGCGATCGTCACGGCCCGGCCCGTTATCCGACGCCGCGCGGTTACCGGTCGGTGCCGGCTCGGCAACCGCGAGCGAAGGATCCCCGGTTGACGCCGAGGCGACCGACGCGGGTCCGGGATCCGGGCCAGGTGGGCGTAGTGGCTGCGCCAACGGATACGGTTCGGCCCCGGTTGGGTCGGGCACCGGCGCGACGATGGCCGGCAGGGCGGCTATCGGGGCCAGCGCGGTAGCCGCCGACTGATCGGAAAACATCAGTTGGTCACGGAGGACCTCGGCGACCTGGTGGGCCGTCGGTCGATCGAGCGGATTGCGGGCCAGACAGCGGAAACAGATGTCGGCAACCGCCGGTGGCAGCCGCGGTACGTCGAGGGCCGACGGTACGGTCCCGTCCCGTAGCGCGTGGGTCAGGTCATCCCAGGTCTCGGCCGGAAAGGGGACCTGGCCGGTCAGCGTCTCGTAGAGCAGCACACCGAGCGAGTACGTGTCGGTGGCCGGCTGGGCCGGTGTGCCGTCGAGCCGTTCCGGAGCGACGTACGCCGGGGTGCCGAACGTTTCGCCGTCCTCGTCCTCATCCGGGGCACCGATGTGGGTGGCGATGCCGAAATCGAGCAGCTTCGCGCCGTTCGCGGTCATCATGATGTTTGACGGGGTGATATCCCGATGTACCACGCCCATCCGATGGGCGGCGGACAACGCCTCGGCCACCTGCGCGCAGATCTCCACCGCCTCGATCCAGGGCAATGGGCCGGCGGTGAGCAGCGCCTCAAGCTCCTCCCCGGTGAGCAGTTCCATCACCACGAAGGCGGTGACCGTACCGTCCGGGGCCAGCGTCTCGCCGTAGTCGTGTACGGAGGTCACGTGTGGGTGCACAAGCTGGGCGGCGGAGCGGGCCTCCTCACGAACCATTTCGCGGAACTTGACGTCCGCGGCGAGCGCGGCCGCGAGCACCTTGACCGCCACCATCCGGTCGAGCACCTCGTCGCGAGCCCGCCAGATGACCGACATGCCACCGGCGCCGATCCGGTCGATGAGCCGGTACCTCCGGGCGAGCAGACCGCCCGCATGCAGCGATGCCATCTTTCGTCGCACCTGCCTGAGAGGGGGTCGGGGTCGTCTCAGAGGCTCCGGTAACGGCAACGTCCTGTCAACGGTCGATTAAGTAACCGGGTCCTCACCACTTTCCGGGGGACATCCTGCCCGGCAGATATCGACGCTGGTGGTCGGCGTGCCGCGCTCGGGACAGATACCGTTCGTGAATCTCCGCCAACCATGTGCGACGTGGGTACGGGGATTGGTGGGGGCCCGTCCACGCGGGCCAGGGAGAGTGGACCGGGCGGCCGGAGGGCGGTCTGGAGTTGGGTGACGACACTCCGTAGGTCCGCAGGTACCCGGTGGTGGAGGGTTGCCTGGGTCGCTCGATCTCGCTCCCGATTCGCGAAGAGCGCCAGCAGTCGTAAGTGGATGGCAATGCCGCCGTCGTTACCGATCCGGATGCTACCCGAATCGAACGGGATCACCAATCGCTCAATATAGATAGATAATTGACTCGATGGCGACTGCGATTCCGCAGTCAGGGCGTATGGTTCCGGCGTGGAGCAGATCTGCGTCGTGACGACCGTGGTGGATGCCCGCGCGGTTGCCGAGGTACTCGCCGCGGCGGCGGTCGCCGGTCGGTTGGCGGCCTGCGCACAGGTGGGCGGTCCGGTGGACAGCACCTACTGGTGGCAGTCGGCGGTGGAGTGCACCCGGGAATGGTCGGTGCAGTTCAAAACCGCCGCGGACCGGCGGGACGCGCTGATCGACCATCTGCGGGCCGCGCACCCCTACGAGGTGCCGGAAATCCTGGTCAGCTGGGTGGAGGTCGGCAATCCGGACTATTCCGCTTGGGTGCGCGAACAGACCCGGACCTGAGGTCACCAGTTCCAGACCGGAGTGAGTACCCGCACTCTGTGCCCCGAGGTTCGCAGGCGAGAGTATGGCGAGGTGACCCTTCCCGCGAGTGCCTATCCCTGCCCAGCCTGCGGCGCAGCCGCCAACCTGGCCACCGGCTGCCCGAACTGCCGTCGGGGACCGGATCCGGTAGCGGCGGAGGTGATCCGGCTCGACGGTGAGATCGCCGGGCTCGTCGGTCGGGTCGAGCAGGCCCGGCAGACGCACGTCGCGCTCGCGACGACCTTGCGTGAGCGGCAACAGCGGCGCAGCGAACTGGCCAGCCGGTTACACATCGCGGCCTACGTCGGCCCGCGGACCGCTGCCGGCCCGTCGGCCAGTGCCGGTGCCGGTCAACCCGCTCAGCCCCCCATTGACCCGACCCGCGTCGGCGCCAGGCCAGTGCCGACAGCCGGCACCGCCCCGGTACGACCGGAGGCCTCCACCCGTACCGTGCAGAACCTGCTCTTCATACTCGGTGGCCTGCTGCTCGGCACGGCCGCGATCGTGTTCACCGCCGTCGCCTGGACCACCGTCGGGGTCGCTGGCCGGGCGGTGATCCTCGCCGCGGTGACCATGCTGGTCCTGGCCGTCCCGCCGCTGGCGCAGCGGCGGGGTCTGACCGCCACGGCGGAGACGTTCGCGGCCGTCGGGCTGCTGCTGGTGCTGCTCGACGGGTACGCCGGGTGGGCCGTCAACCTGTTCGGGGTCTCGAGCTGGCCGGGCGCCCGATATGCCGCGCTGGTCTGTGCCGGCAGCGCGTTGGTGGCGGTCGGCTACCGGAGGATCACCCGACTCGCCGGACCGTGGTTCGCCGCAATTCTGCTGCTGCAGCCGGTACCGCCGCTGCTGGCGTACGACGCGAGGCTCGGCGCCGCCGGCTGGACGGTGATGTTGGCCGTGCTTGCCGTACTGAACCTGCTCACGGTCTGGCGGCTGCGCGGTAGCGCTCCGATGCCGGCCGTGGCTCCGGCACCGAGTGCGAGTCTGCTCGCCCAGCAGATCGTGGCCTGGGTGGCGTACTCGATCGCCCTGCTCTTCGCCGGCCTGTCCGGGCTCGGTGCGCTGCTGGTGACCGACCGCGCCGGGGCGGTCCTGGCCGGGCTGCCGCTACTGGCGGCGGTGCTGGTGCTGATCGCCGGCTCGGTGGTCACCCGCAGTACGCCGTTCCAGATGATCGCCGGTGCCATCCTGGTGATCGCGCTCGCGGTGGCCGCGATCCGCCCGGTTGTCGAGACGCGGTGGCCGCTGGCCTCCAGTGCGCTGGTCGTCGCGGTGCTGGCCGGGGCGGTCGCGGCCGCCGTCGCACTGCTACCCGCCCGGCTACTGCCGACCCGGGTACGGATCGGACCCCGGATCGGTGGGCTCGTCGTAGCCGGGGTGCAGACAGCGGTCACCGGGCTGCTGGTCCTGATCGTCGCGGTCACCACGGTCGGACGTTCGTTGCCGCCGTGGCGAGCGGAGATCAAGGTCGTCGCCGGGCCCTTCGGCTGGCAACTGCCGGTCGCGGTGCTGCTGGCCACCGTGGCACTGGCGGTGCTGCTACCCCGGGCCGCGCGGCTGGAAACGGCGCTGGCCGGCGGGGTACTCGTCGTGCTCGCCGGACCGTCCGCCGTTGCCGTGCCCTGGTGGACGGTCTGCGCAGTTGACCTCGGCGTAGCGGTGGCACTGCTGCTCTCCGCCGTACGCCAGCCGTCGATCCGGCCAGCGGTGCCGATGCTCCGGGCAGGTGCCGGTGCGGTGCTGACCGGGTACGCCGTGCTGGTCAGTCTGGCCCGACCGGCCAGCGCCGCAGCGGTGTTCGGGGCGCTGCTGCTCGCCGGGCTGGCCATCGCCGCCACCGCCAGCCCGGTCGCGACCGGCCTGCCGGCGCACCGGCGGGTGATCGGCGGCGCCGCGCTCGTCACCGGCCTGCTCGCCGCGCCGGCCACGGCGGTCGTCGGGCTCTTCGCCGCCGGCGTCGGACCCGGCTGGCAGATCCGGGCCGGGCTGGGCACCGTCGTACTGCTGGTCGCCGCGCTGGTCCCGATCCGTCGCTGGTGGCCGCCCTACCTGCCGTACGCCGGTAATGCCTTTGCGCTCGCCGCAGTCGTGGTGGGTCTGGCGCCAACGGTCGTCGCCGTCGGCGAACCGTCCGGGGTGTATGCCGCGGCCAGCGCGCTGCTGGTCGCCGCCGCCCTGCTGATCGTCTGGCCGATCCGGTCGAAGGTGCCGCTGCTGTACGCCGGCGCGGGCCTGCTGCTGCGGGCCGCCGTCGCGGTGGCGCCCGCCACCCTGGCGGTGTTGGTCGGGCCATACGGCTGGGTGACCGAGATCTGGTCGGGTGCGCCGTTCGGGGTGGGATTCAGCCCGACCGCCTGGCGTCCAGGCGTTCCGGCCGCCGTCGCGCTCGGCTTGCTCAGCGCCACCGCGGCGGTCGCTGGCTGGGCCGCCCGACGTACCGTCGCCGCGACGATCTGGAGCGCGCTCCCGGTCGCGGCACCGGCGATCCTGGTCACGCTCGCCGCAGCCGGCGCCCGGTGGCCCGTGGTGCCGGCGGTCGCGCTGCTCGGCGGGTTGGTCGCGCTGCTCGCCGCCGCGCTGGTGCCGGTGCCGGCAGTCGAGCGGGTCGGGCGATTCGCCGTACCGGCCCGGCTCGCCGTACCCCTGGGGGTGATCCTGGTCGGGGCCGGGCTGACCGGCCTGCTACCGACGAAGAGCAGCACGCTCGTGGCGCTGGGGCTGGTCGTCGTCGCGGCGGCTGCGGTCGGTGCGGCCGGTCGGGTCCAGTTCGCCCGGATGGTGGGCTGGCTGGTCGCGAGCATTGCCGCGGTGGCGCTGGCGGTGACCGCGTCGCTCGCCGTCGACCTACCGCTGCGGGTCGCGGCGCTGGTGGTGCTCGGGGTGGCGGCGGCGATACTCGTGACCGGCACCGCGCTACGCGGCCGGCGACCCGCCGAATCGGTCGCCATTGAGGCGGCCAGCCACGCCGGGGCGGTCATCGCGCTGCTGCTGACCTTCGGGGAAATCCGGTACGCCGCCGGGGTCTGCACGCTGTGGGGCGTGGCATTGGGCCTCCGGGCGTTGCGGCCAGCGGAAGCGAACCGGCGACGGTGGTTGCACGCCGCCTTCGCGGCCGGCAGCGAACTGCTCGCCGTGTGGCTGCTGCTCACCGCCGACCAGGTGGCGCTGCTGGAGGCGTACACCCTGCCGGCGGCGGCGCTCGGGCTGTTCGCGGGATGGCTGGCGGTCCGGGCCTGGCCGGCGTTGAGTAGCTGGCTGGCGTACGGGCCGGGCCTGGCGGCGGCGCTGTTGCCCAGCCTCGTCTCCGTCCTGGTCGCCGGTGGGCAGCCGTGGCGTCGGTTGTTGCTGGGGGCAGGAGCCCTGGTCGTCGTGCTGTTGGGTGCCATCTGGCGGCGTCAGGCCCCGGTGCTGCTCGGCGGGGTGACCCTCGCCCTCGGCGCGCTGCGCGAGATGGCCGGCGTCTGGGACCGGCTCGACCGGTGGATCTTCCTTGCCATCGGCGGGCTCATCCTCATTGGACTGGCCATGACCTACGAGCGGCGCCGCCGGGATCTGGCCCGACTCCGGTCAGCGATGGCCCGGATGACCTGAACCCCGCATCAGCGCTGCCGCCCTGCCGCCCTGCCGCCCTGCCGTTCTGCCGCCCGCGTTGATCATGAGGTTATCGTCAGTATCCGCCGCTTTTTTGACGATAACCTCATGATCGACGGGTTGGGGGTTGGGGTGAGCAGGTAGGGCTGCCCCTACCTTGAATCGGGGGCCTACGGGGTTCAATGGCTTTGGCAGCGACCAGAGACTGGTTGCAGCTACACGCCTATCTGGCGTGGCGGAGATCGTGACCTGGGGGAAACATGACTGTCAGCGCGCCGGCGGAGCCGGCTCTTCGACGGGGTAGCGACTACGCCCGACTATCCCGTCGGATCCGGCAGGCCGGTCTGTTGAACCCTCGGCCGGGCTGGTACGCCGCGAAGATCGTCCTGACCGCCGGCCTGTTTATCGCCGGTTGGGCAGCGGTTTTCCTGATCGGCGACTCCTGGTGGCAGATGCTGGTCGCGGTCGTCCTGGCGGTCGCCACCACCCAGGTCGCCTTCCTCGGGCACGACGCCGGACACCGGCAAATGTTCCGCAACCGAGCGGCCAGTGAGATCGCGGGGCTGCTGGCGGGCAACCTCGCCGTCGGACTCAGCTACGGGTGGTGGATCGACAAACACAACCGGCACCATGCCAATCCAAACCATGAAGAGGAGGATCCGGACGTCGGGGCGGGTGCACTGGTCTGGACCCGCGATCAGGCGCTCCAGTGTCAGGGCTTCGGTCGCTGGCTGGCCCGCCGGCAGGCGTACCTGTTCTTTCCGCTGCTGCTGCTGGAAGGCCTCGCGCTGCATGTGGCCAGCATCAAGGCACTGTTCGGCACCCCGATGCGGCATCGGCGCATTGAGGCGCTGCTGCTCGCGGTGCACCTGGCGGGCTATCTCGGTGCGCTGTTCGCGGTGCTGTCACCGGTACGGGCGCTGCTGTTCATCGCGGTCCACCAGGGACTCTGGGGTCTCTACATGGGTTGCTCGTTCGCGCCCAACCACAAGGGTATGCCGGTGCTGACCGCCGACGATGACCTCGACTTTCTGCGCAAGCAGGTGTTGACCTCACGTAACGTCCGCGGTGGACGAGTGGTGGACTTCGCACTGGGCGGGCTCAACTATCAGATTGAGCACCACCTCTTCCCGAACATGCCGCGGTCCAACCTGTGCCGGGCGCAGCCAATCGTCCGAATCTACTGCGCCGAGCACGGCATCCCGTACGAGGAGACCGGGCTGATTGACTCGTACCGGCAGGCACTGCGTCACCTGCACGCGGTCGGCGCGCCGCTGCGTACCGCAGCTCCGATCCCCGGATAGCCCACGCTCGCGCATGGGGGGACAGCACCGTCCGGTGAAGTTCCCCATGCGTGCTACACCGCCGCGGTCAGCGACCCGGTCAGGTCCAGCGTGCCCGTGAAGGCACGGTCACCGGCGCGTTCGACGTCGGTCACACCACTTACCAGGTCGCCGGCGCCGGCCGGAGCGCTGTCCGGCATCAGATCGAAGGTGCCGCCCGCCTTGACCTTCGACGCGTCCACCCGCATCCATTTGTCAGATCCGCCGAACCGGCCGGGCATCCTGAGGTAGGCGTCTTTGTCGATCGTCACGACCTCGACCTGGTTCGACTGACTGGCGTCGCCCATCGTCATGGTCATTCTCGGGTGCCAGGTGAACAGCGCGAAGCGGTTGCGCACACAGGCGGGATCCGCGACGGTATGGTCTGGCCATGGCAGAGGTGTTGGACGCCGAGGCGGTGCGGGGCGAGTTGGACGGGCTGGATGGTTGGGCCGGCGACCCGGCCGGCATCAGTCGTACCGTCGAACTGCGCAATTTTCCCGAGGCGATCGCGGTCGTGGACCGGGTCGCGGCGGTCGCTGAGGAACTCGACCATCATCCCGACATTGACATCCGATGGCGCACGGTAACCTTCCGGTGCGCCACCCATTCGGTGAGTGGGATCACCCGGCGGGACATCGCGTTGGCGCAACGGATCAACGAGATTGTTCAGGAGACGGCGTGAGGTTCGAGATCAGCAAGGTCCTCGACGCGATCGAGGGCCGCGTCTGCACCGATCCATCGCTGGTCCGGGCGGTGCTGGACCTGGCTGAGGTGATTCGGCTCGCTGATCTCGATGGCGGCCGACCAGCCAGCATGCTGCGGCTCGGCATCGTCATCGACGCGCTCAGCCGGGAGCTTGAAGAGGACGGCGTCCAGGTCTATGCCGTGGTGCACCGAGCGTTGCTTTCCGACGCCGACCTGACCTCCAACGAGCGAATGGTGGTTCGCCGTTGGGCGGACGACGGCCTGGTCGAGGTGTTGCCCAACCCCGGTGACCGGGTGCTGGAGGTGGCTGATCTGCTCGGTCTGCCGGTGCTCAGCCGGGTACGTTTCGACGGGTTGTTGGGGCGCTACCCGTGGCTGGCCGGTCAGGCGGGTCGGCTACTGGCGCCGATTGCCGGCTCGGGCGGGCCGAGTCTGGTGGCCCGGGTCGGTGGGGGAAGCCTGCCCGGCAACTCTGCTCCTTCCCCCACCGGACGGAAGTTGCTCGCCCGGAAGTGGCGCTGTCCGGATTCCGGCTGTGCGCTTTTCGGCGGCGATGGAGGTGGGGGTGCTTTCGCCGACCTGGCCCGGATGGATCGCAAGCCGAGCCAACAGCCGCCCCCGACCCTGCGAACCGGGGTGCCGACCTGCCCCCGGCACGAGCAGCGGCTGCACGATGTCGGCCCACGACCCGGAACCGAGGTGCTCTCGGTACGGATCGGTGGGTTGGTCCGTCAGCGGTTCGTCGTCGCCGCAGACCAACCGGTGGTGGTCGGCCGGGCACCTGAGCAGGCCGGTGGCGTCCGGCTCGGCCAATGGCTGAACGACGAGGCGCGGCGCTGGATCAGCCGCAGCCACGTCCGCTTCGAGCTGCGGGGCAGCGATCTCGTCGCGCATGACGTGAGCACCAACGGCTCCGGCGTGCGGCCCGGTGGCTCGATGGACGAGTTCGAGCGGGTGGCACTGACCCGGCAGCAGTCGCGCATGCTGCAGGACGGCGACATCGTGGAGTTGTATCCGGGCGTGCAGATCGGCCGGGCCGCCAACTGGACCTCGGGCGGGGTAGTCAACCCGACCTCGGTGATGGCCGACGCGCCGACGATGGCGATGCGGATGGTTGTCGACCGCCACTGACCGCCACTGACCGCCACTGACCGCCGCTGACCGGTAGCCGGCCAGCCGTCGATCAAGGACTTCTTGTCGTGGATCGGAGATCGAACCGCGACGTCTGGTCCTTGATCGACGGGGAGGGGTGCCGGGCGGGGAGGGGTGCTGGGCGGGGAGGGGTGCTGGGCGGGTCAGGCCAGGACAGCGGCCAGGTGCTCGACCGCCAGGTCCACCTCGTCGGCTGTGATCACCAGCGGCGGCGCGAGCCGGATGGTCGATCCATGGGTGTCCTTGACCAGGATGCCCCGCTCGGCCAGGCGCTCACAGGCCTGCCGACCGGTCATCAGCGCCGGGTCGAGGTCGATGCCGGCCCAGAGCCCGCGACCCCGGACCGCGACCAACCCCTGCCCGACCAGGCTCTGCAACCCGGCGTGCAGCCGGGCACCCAACTCGGCCGAGCGCTGCTGGAACTCGCCGGTCGCCAGCAGCCGGACCACCTCGGTCGCCACCGCACAGGCCAGCGGGTTACCGCCGAACGTCGAGCCGTGCTCGCCGGGGCGCAGCACGCCGAGCACCGACCGGTCAGCGGCGACCGCCGACACCGGGATGATGCCGCCGCCGAGCGCCTTGCCCAGCACGTACATGTCGGGCTTGACGCCCTCGTGGTCGCAGGCGAAGGTCTCCCCGGTCCGGCCCAGGCCGGACTGGATCTCGTCGGCTACGAAGAGCACGTTCTGCTCGGTGCAGAGCCGGCGTACCCCGGGCAGGTAACCCGGCGGCGGTACGACCACACCCTGCTCACCCTGGATCGGCTCCAGCAGGACGGCCACGGTGGTCTCGTCGATCGCGTCGGCCAGCGCGGCCAGATCACCGTAGGGCACGATCTTGAAGCCTGGCGTGTACGGGCCGAAGTCCGCGCGCGCCTCGGCGTCGGTGGAGAAGCTGACGATGGTGGTGGTCCGGCCGTGGAAGTTACCGTCCGCCACCACGATGGTGGCCTGGCCATCCGGCACACCCTTGACCTGGTAGCCCCACTTGCGGGACACCTTGATCGCGGTCTCGACGGCTTCGGCGCCGGTGTTCATCGGCAGCACCAGGTCCTTGCCGCAGAGCTCGGAGAGTTCCCGGCAGAAGTCGGCGAACTGGTCGTGGACGAAGGCGCGGCTGGTCAGGGTGAGCCGGTCCAGTTGGGCGTGGGCGGCGGCGATCAGCGTGGGGTGCCGGTGGCCGAAGTTGAGCGCTGAGTAGCCGGCCAGGCAGTCAAGGTAGCGTTTGCCGTCGATGTCGGTGACCCAGGCGCCTTCCGCCGAGGAGATCACTACCGGTAGCGGGTGGTAGTTGTGCGCGGTCCAGCGCTCGGCGTCGCGTACCGCAGCCGGGGTACGCAGCAGGTCGTCCACGATCACTTACTTGCCTCTCGATCGCGTAGCACCAGGGTGCAGCACTTGGGGCCGCCACCGGCCTTGCGTAGTTCGGACATGTCGACACCGATCGGCTCGTACCCCCGCTCGCGGAGCGCGGCGGCGAGCCCGATGGCCTGTACGGGCAGTACGACGTGCCGGCCGTCGCTCACCGAGTTCAGGCCGAAGACCTCGGCGTCTTCGACGGTGGCGATGACCGCGTCGGGGAAGAGCCGGCGCAGCGTCGCCTGGCTGCCGGGGGAGAAGGCCTCTGGCAGGTACGCCACGTTCCGGTCATCGAGTACGCAGAGCGCGGTGTCCAGGTGGTAGAAGCGTGGGTCCACCAACTGCAGCGTGATCACCGGCCGACCGAAGACCTCCTGCAGATGGGCGTGGGCGGCGTGCGCGGTGCGGAACCCGGTCCCGGCCAGCAGCAGGTCGCCGACGAGCAGGATGTCGCCTTCGCCCTCGTTGAGGTGCTTCGGGTCGTACAACTCGAAGCCGGCCCGCTCGAACCAGGCGCGGTAGGCGGGCGCCTCGTCGGCGCGCTCAGGGTCCCGGAACTGTACGGAGAGGGCGCGGCCGTCGATGACCAGGCCGCCGTTGGCGGCGAAGACCATGTCGGGCAGACCGGGCAGCGGGGCGATCTCCTCGACGGTGTGCCCGAGGTCCAGGAACACCTGGCGCAGGGTCTCCCACTGTGAGATGGCGAGCGCGGCGTCGACCGGGCCGGTCGGGTCCATCCAGGCGTTGATCTTGTAATCGACGGCAAAGTGCGTCGGTCGGCACATCAGGTAGCGGCTGGCGTTCTGCGGCCGGCTGGAGGCCGGCCGGCCAGCGGCTGTGGCGTCCAACGTCATGTTTCTGCTCCCAGCGATCGGGCGCGCCCGGCCATCGGTCGGCCTACGAGCTGGCGCCGTACTCAACGCTATTCGCCTCGAACCGGTCACAACCACCGGCGAGACTTGCTTTCTGCTGATGATCGTTGCGTCTAACCGCAGGTCGACCAGCGATTCATTGCGTACCCGACCCGAAGTCACTTGGCCGTACCTCGATCACCGCACCCCGTCCACCCGCTCGCTCCCCTGGTTGATCATGAGGTTAGCGTGCATGAGAGCGCTCTCATGGACCGCTAACCTCATGATCAACCAGGGGTTCGGGGGCGGGGGCGGGCGGGGCCTGTCGGTCAGAGCCGGTCGAGCAACTGTGCGTCAAGCCACTCCCGGAAGCGCTGGACCGTCTCGCCGTCTGTGGCTGGCCAGAGGAACTGCCCGGTCAGCGCGAGCACGCCGACGATCACCGCGCCGAACCCAAGGGCCAGCCCGATCAGGGCGTCGGATTTTCCGGCGACGTGCCGACGACTGGTCGCCGAGATGCCACCGATGGAGACCAGCATGGCGAGCACGCCGAGGCCAATCCCGTATCCGGCGAGCGTGCCGGTCAGCACGAAGAGCACCGATGTGACGCCGATGGCCAGGGCGAGGGTGGCGAGCAAGCTGGCTCTCGGCTTCGCTCCGGCCGGCACCGTTACCGCCGGCTGATGGTCAACCTCTGGCGCCCGGTCCAACTTGCGTTTCCGGTCGACGCCGGGAGTGATCGCCGGTTGACTGCGGTACGTCGCCCCATGCGCATCGTCGCGTTCGTCCGACCTGCCGTCGCGACCGTCCCGAGTCTCGTCCCGGGGCTCGTCCCGGGATTGAGCTGACTCCGGGCGGCGCGAGAGCGAAGGGATCTTAACCACAACACACCTCCTGTCGATTGCGCGGCTGCCATTCCGGGTAGTGGCGCCGACGCGGGAACAGGATTCGAAATACCCCGATGGCTGGACGGGCACACCTCCGCACCCGACCCCGCTGACGCAACAGGAGTCCCCTGTGGGGAGAACCGCGCAATGTCGGGGACTTTGCTGCCTCAAGCGGCCTCGGATGCAGCAAAATCCGGGACATTGTGCGGACCCGCGCCGGATATTGGGGGCGCATCTGCGCCGCGCTCATGGATGGCCAGATCCGAATGGACCCGGACGGGCAAGTGCCTTCCCTGGTCCGGGCGATCCGCTTGACTGGTACGGGATGCAGAGGTCGACGCGGCCGGAGGCGGGTGGGCATGGCGGGACCCGGCGCCAGCAGGAGTTTGCTGCGAGAGCGGGAGGACGACCGCACCACCTTCATCGAGCTCTTCTTCGACCTGGTCTACGTGCTAGCCGTTACCCAGTTGGCGCACCTGTTGGCCGAGCACCTGACCGTGCTCGGGGCGCTGCAGACCATGTTGCTGCTCTTCGCGGTCTGGTGGGCGTGGGTGGACACGGCGTGGCTCACCAACTGGTTCCACCCGGACCGGACGAGCGTACGGCTGATGCTGGTCGGGATCATGCTGCTCAGCTTGATCATGTCCGCCGTGCTGCCCGCAGCGTACGGGGACCGCGGGATCTGGTTCGCTGGCGCGTACGCGGCGATGCAGGTCGGTCGGACGGCCTTCGCCGTCGCCGAACTCGGCGGGCAACCCGGATTGCGGCGCAACTTCGTACGGATCCTGGGCTGGAAGGCGGTTTCCGCCGCGCTCTGGATCAGCGGCGGACTCGGGCACGGCTCGGCGCGGTTGACGCTGTGGGCGGCGGCCGTGGTCATCGAGTACGCGGCGGCCGCCGTCGGTTTCTATCTGCCCGGGTTGGGGCGGTCGACTCCGGCGGACTGGTCCATCCGAGGTCGGCACCTGGCCGAGCGGGTGCAGCTTTTCATCCTCATCGCGCTCGGGGAGTCGATCCTGGTCACCGGGACGGCCTTCGGGAGCCAGTCACTGCGGCCCGACGATTTCGCGGCCTTCGTGGTCGCCTTCCTGGGCAGCGTGGCGCTGTGGTGGGTCTACTTCGACCGCAGCGCGGAGGCGGCCAGTGCGGTGATCGCCGGAGCGGACGATCCGGGACGGCTCGGCCGCTCGGCGTACACCTACCACCACCTACCGATGATCGCCGGCATCATCGTCGCGGCCGTCGGCGACGCCTTGATCATTGCCCACCCGGCTGGTGCGCCGAGCCCGGCCATCATCGCGACCGTACTGGGCGGCCCGGCCCTCTTCCTCGCCGGTCACGTGCTGTTCAAACGGGCGGTCTTCGGTCGGCTCTCCATCGCCAGGCTGGTCGCGCTCGCCGCATTGGTCGCACTGGTCCCGGTCGGTCTGGTCATCCCGCCACTGGCACTCAGCACGGCGGCGACCCTGGTGGTCGCGGCGGTGGCCGCCTGGGGCACCCGGACTATCCCGCCCGCACCGCCTGCACCGAGACCGGGCTAGCGGTAGTAGGAGCTGCACAGGACATCGAGTGCGCTGTAGGGGAGCGGTTCCTCGGGGTGGCGGATCCAGCCGAGGAACCGGTTGTGCAGCCACCCGGCCGGAACGTAGTCCAGATCAGCGGCGGCCCGCACGAACTGACCGGCCAGATAGATCGAGAGACTGACCAGCGTGCCGTCGTACTCGGCGAGCAGTTCCCGACGGCGGGTGTGGCACGGCCATTCGCCCAGGCACCAGGTGCAGGTCCAGTCGGGCCGCAACGGATTGTGCTCGGTCACGCTGGCTCCTCCTCGGTCTGTTCCTTCTCGGTCTGTTCGTGCTCCGTGGGCCAGTGCTCGCGGCTGATCGGAATCCGGTGTGTTGCCCGGCAGGGCAGGTCGGCACCGCAGGCGCACCGGCGTTGCCGCCAGAGCGGACGGTGCCGACGCGCGAAGGTCATCGCGGCGGCGGAGAGGTACTCCTCGTACGAGACACGCCGCTTCATCCACCCTCCCTGAGAAATGTCGCCGGCTCCCTGCCGTGATCATTTGCAATGCGCAAATTAGCGGTGCAAATTTGCGCCATAACCGATCTGTCCTACCCGGTCAGCATCGGTTATCGCCAGTTCCTTGCGCAATGAATCCCGCCCCTCTAATCTCGATTGCTATTGGTGAGCAAAGAGCGCCAAGGGACTGGATCCGTGGATGAATTGCTTTTGTTGCAGGAGGAAATGGGGGATGTTGCATGCTGTATGAAACAGAGGGGTCGACTGTCCCGAGGCGAGAGCTCGGGTCCCTGCTCACCCAGCTACGGGAGGAGGCTTCGCTCACCCTCGACGCGGCGGCCGAGGCGTTGGACTGCTCCCGGCAGAAGATCTGGCGCATCGAGAAGGGGCTGGTCCCGCTCCGGATCGTCGACGGTCGGGTGCTCTGCGAACGGTACGGCGTCTCCGATGAGCTGACCGAGATCGTGCTCGGGCTGGCCAAGGCGACCCGGGCCAAGGGCTGGTGGCACTCGTACGGGGATGCCGTGCCCGCCTGGTTCTCGCTCTACGTCGGGCTGGAGGAACGGGCCCGGGAGATCCGCCACTACAACGGGGAGCTGATCCCCGGCCTGCTGCAAACCCGGGAGTACGCCGCCGAGCTGTTCCGGCGTAAGAATCCCCGGATGACCGCAGCCGAGCTCGAAAAGCTGGTGGCGGTCCGGTTGCAGCGGCAGCTCCTGCTGGCCCGCCGACTGCCGCCCGCGCCCACCCTCAGGGTGATGCTGAGCGAGGCGGTGCTGCGCAGGCCGGCGCTGGACCGGGCCGGTATGGGCGACCAGTTGCGGCACCTGCTGGAGGCGGGCGTCCGGGAGAACATCTCGGTCCGGGTGCTGCCGCTCGCTGTCGGTCCGTCGCTGGCCAGCGAGACCGGCAACTTCGTCATCCTGGGCTTCCCCGCCAACTTCGGCCGGATCGCCACCGAGCCGACCACCATCTATGTCGAGGGGATCACCGGGGCGCTCTACCTGGACCGGCCGGCGGAGGTGACAGCGTACGAGCATGCGTGGTCGGACCTGGAAGTCCGCACCCTGGATGAGCGAGAATCGGCGGAGATGATTGCCGAGATCATAGGGGAGTGTTATGCGTGAGCTGAGCGGCGCCCAGTGGCGCAAGGCCAGCCGCAGTGGCGGCAGCGGCGGGGACTGCGTCGAGGTGGCGGGCAATCTCCCCGGGGTGGTCGGCGTCCGGGACAGCAAGGACACCGCCGGCCCGGTGCTGGCATTCAACCCGATCGCCTGGTCCGCCTTCCTGGCCGAGGTAAAGGCTGACCGGCTGACCTCTTGACCCGCCGGATCGCAGGATGGCGGCCCGCTGGGCCAGGACCCGGCAGTCGGAGATCAGCGCGTGGCCTGGCATTGACGGACCAACGCCGAGCCGGCGACCCATAATGAGAACTATGAGCGATACGCCGAAGATGCCCCGTTATTACGCGCCGGAGCTAACCCGAACGGGCATGCCGCAGCCGATCGGCAAGCCCCGGCCCGGGATGGGCACGGTGTACGTGACGGTCTTGGGGACAGACGGCCGCAAAGCCCCGAGCTTGATCTGGGAGGCCACCTGGATCGACGAATTCGAGGAACCGAACGAGCACCAGGAAGCCGCGGGTGTCGAGAGATTCGAGGGAGACCGGGCCGAGGTCCTCGCGTGGGTACGCGCCCAACCCGCCGCCCAACGGTTGATGCCCGACGGACAGGGTTGGGTCCCGCTGCCCGACCGGGACGAGGAGGTGCATATCAAAGGCGCTAGTTAACCGCTACGCACCAAGACCTGCCCCCTGCCCCGATGGCCGGCCGCGCCGTACCAGGACGCCATGTTGATGAACGCGCTGATCGCTGCCAATTCCTCGGGCTGCAACCCACGTCGAGGGTTCGGCGCGATCAGCAGCCCCCGGCCGTAGGCGGATAACTCATCACGAAGCGGACCGGCGTATTCGTGCTCGTGGTCCCAAGCGGTATTGCGCTGAGGTGCGGCACCTCAACCGAGGTGGTCAGGGTGTCGGCTGGAGCGGGGGCAATCGATCATAGATCGATAATGCCCAGTTCGGCGAGGAGTAGCCACGCATCCGTCGATGGGTCGCGGACAAGTGGGTCACAGTGTGGTGCGTGTCCGACCGATGCTGAGCATGTGCCGGTTGGGCAGTCGTTGATGAGTTTCTGCGCCCGGCTGGTCGCCGCTGCGTGTCGGTCCTCCAGTGACTTAGCCCGCTGGCCAGCGAGGCTCTTGTCGTTGCGAGAGCCGAATTTCGCAAAGCCGCCGTACTGGCGTAGCTTTTCCTGGACGATCCGACTGGATCTACTTTGCTGCCCGGTGAAATCGGTGAAGTGCAGTAACAGCCAGAGTTCGAACGACGGGTGAGAGAACCCGACACGCACCCCACCAGCGTGGGCGTCGCGGATAGCTTGCGGAATGTCTTTATGCTGGTCGCGATCAAAAAGCGCCCAGAGTTGGACGCGTCCGTCGTTACCAACCTCGTCACGCTGGTCCAGTGCCCTCGCGACAACCTGGCTCGGGCGCATCCCGTTTCGCTGGTAAAGCGGATGGATCAGGAACTGCTGCTCGGCGCCGTATCTCCGATTGAGGTAGGCGAGGTAGTCGGGGCTCGGTCGATTCGCCCTCGACCGCAACGTAGAAAATCCGGTTGCCGCGCCACTTCGCTCCTGGTCCGCGGTGGAGTGGCCGTTCCGCGTCGGGCTTGCTTCGCCGACGGCTCATGCGGTTTCCGCCAGCACCTGTGCGACCTCCCGGGCCAGCTCGCCGCTGGTTATCCGGGGTACGCCGCCGTAACGTCCGCGCAGGTAGCCGCGTTCCAGGTTCTCCTCCTTGCGCGGCCTCGCGTCGATCAACGGATACAGCTCCGTTTCGCCGGAGCGGCGTTTGGCGGTGATCCAGACCTGGTCACGATCGAGGGGACGGTCGACCAGGGAGGAGCCCAATAGTGTCGCGTCGTGCGTGGTGAAGATCATTTGTGCCTGGTGTGGGTTGGCTTTCGGGTCCTGGAAGATCCGGATGACCTCAGCGGCAAGCGCGGGGTGCAGGCTCGCGTTGAGTTCATCGACGAGCAGGACCGACCCATGATCGAGTACGTTGAGCAGTGGGCCGAGAAAGCTGAACCAGACGAATGTGCCCAGCGACTCCTGCCGTAGGAAATCCAGCGGAACAGCTTCTCCGGTGCCGTTATGGTGCAGCAACTGGACCTGTCGCTCGATGCTCAGTGAAGGATCGATCCGCAGACCGGCTACTCCGAGATCAGCTACCCGGAGCAACGCCTCGATCTGCTGCTGGTGCTGCTCTTTGCGGGTACCACCTGCGGTGGTGAGCAGTCTCCGTGTGTAGTCCGCCAGCGCCGCTATGTCGTTGCCTGGCGTTACGATCCACAGGTTGTCCAGGAACCAGCGATGGATCGTGCTGAGCTGCGGGTGGTTGAGGCTCGCGGCGACCGTGAGGAAGAGCGAGTTTGGCCGGGTGAACTCCGCGAGCCGCTCCTTGGCGCCCCGTAGCCCATCGCCAGGAAAGCTGAATTCATCTCCGCTCACGCGGCCGGCTTCCCGGTCGAACCAGACCTGTTTGCGGCCGTGCGGGTAGGCGTGCAACCACTCGGCCTCGACTCGGTCGTCGGAGAGCTCGAATCCGTAGGTGTAGCGAACCGGCTTCTCGCCCAGCAAGAGGTCAACTTCGAAGAGCGTTGTGTCATCGCGCGCCTGCGCATCGAGCGCGAATGGTTCCCTGGGGACGCCGGAGCCCTGGGCCCATTCGGCCAACGAGGTACGTACGGCCTCCCGCATCGCGCGCAGGGCGGCGAGCACGTTCGACTTGCCTGAGGCATTCGCGCCGAAGATGCCAGCGACCGGGACCACGCTTATCTCCCGCCCCTCGGCGCGTACGCCCGTCGATCGGGCGGTGCCCTCGTTGAACTCGGTCGCCACCAGTGAGAGCTCATGCTCGTCACGGATCGACCGATGGTTGGCGACCTTGAAGCGCAGCAGCATGGCCGCCCCCTCATCTCCGGTCTTAATGCCTATCAAATAGGTTTCTGCGCGGAAAATCCGCAGCAAGTCGCCCTAAGCGGGTTGGTGCTGGCGCTAAGCCTAGCGCTGCTGGTAGATCATGGTGAGGATCAAACGGCTGGTGTCGTTCTTGGCCCGGCCGCTCCGGAGGAGGAGTGACTAGATCAACCTGGGGTCGGCGCGGGTCCGGCTAGGCTTGGCAGCCATGCCCGAGGGACACAGCATTCACCGACTGGCGGCGCGACACCGGGCGCTCTTCGCCGGGGAGAAGGTGCTCGCGGCGAGCCCGCAGGGCCGGTTCGCCGAGGGCGCCGCGCTGCTCTCCGGCACCGTGCTCGACGAGACCGAGGCGTACGGCAAGCACCTGTTGCACCATTACGCCAGCGGGCTGACCCTGCACATCCACCTCGGGCTCTACGGCAAGTTCACCGACGGTGACGGGGAGCCGCCGGACCCGGTCGGGCAGATCCGGTTGCGGCTGACCAGCGACCGGCACTGGCTCGACCTGCGTGGTCCGACCGCCTGCGAGCTGCTGGCTCCACCCGAGGTGGCGGCGTTGCGGGCCCGGTTGGGCGCCGATCCGCTGCGCGACGAGGCTGACCCGGAGCCGGCGTACACCCGGATCCGGCGCAGTTCGACGGCGCTCGCCGCGCTCCTGCTCGACCAGTCGATCGTCGCCGGCACCGGGTTGATCTTTGTGACCGAGGCGCTGTTCCGGGCCGGGCTGCACCCGACGATGCCGGGCCGGGAGTTGACCCCGGCGGCGTGGCGGGGCATCTGGGCCGACCTGCGGGAGTTGATGCGTACGGCGGTGGTCAGCGGGCAGATCGACACGGTCCGCGACCGGCACCTGCCGGAGGTGATGGGCCGCCCGCCGCGGGTCGACCGGCACGGCGGCGAGGTGTACGTCTACCGCCGGGCCGGTCAGCCCTGCCACGTCTGCGCCAGCCCGATCCGCCGGGCCGAGCTGGCCGGCCGGAACTCCTACTGGTGCCCGACCTGCCAACCGGCGCGCTGACCCGGCTGAGTACGGATCACGGGGTTGCCCGGCGGAGGTTCAGGTAGCCCGTTCCGGCCAGGGCCAGGGCCAGCAGCATCGGCCAGCCGGCGAACAGGCTCACCGTCGACTGTCCGGCCAGCCAGTCCCCGATCGCCGGCCACCAGCCCTGCCAGCTCGCTAGGGCGACAAGCCCGCCGAGCAGGAGCGCCGTGGCGATGCTCAGGGTGAACATTCCGTTCAGTCCCCATCGGGTGTGCACGCCGGCAACGCAGATGCCGAGGAAGCCCAGCACGATGAAGGGCACCGTGTAGACCAGGATCTGGAGCAGCGCGTTCTGCTGGGCCAGCAACGGTGGGGCGAAGAACCGCAAGGACAGCCCCCAGCCGCCGGTGCCGTCCTCGACGAGCTTGAGCAGGTAGAGCAGTACGCCGAAAACCACCGACTGGGCGAGCAGGATCAGAGAGTTCGCGATGTAGAAGGTCCGCCGGGTCGTGCTCATGCCCAGGGCGAACGGGAAGAGCTGGGTGATCGACGCGACGCCCTGGATCAACGTCACGACGTAGATGCTGGCCAGGCCACCGGTTATCGGGTCGTCCGGGATGTGGCCACCGATACCGGCGAAAATAGCCAGGTTCAACACGAAGGAGGAGGCCAGGATGCCCCACGGCCAACCGATTGTGGTAGGCCAGCCGACCGAGTGGAGCCGGGCGACGGCGAGGATACGACTCATCGGGGCAGCTCCTTCGGCATGGTGGTGTCCACCGCTGCGGCGGTGCGCTGAGTGTTCGGGCTGACTCCGGTGGTCAGCTGCACGACGAGTTCCTGGAGCGAGACCGGTTCGGTCCTCAGTCCCAGCGAGTTGACCCGGTCCCGTTGCGCTGGGCCGAAGGCGCCACGCAGGGTGGCCCGGACCAGGCCGCCGATCCGCTCCCGGTGCAGTTCCGTACCGACGCCGGCCAGTTCGTCGACCGCTGACACCGGCCCGACCACCCTGATCATCTGGCCGCGCAGGGTTTCGGTGGCCTCGTTGACCAGCAGCCGGCCGTGATCGAGCAGCAGCACGTGTTCGATCAGTTCGCTGACCTCGTCGATGAGGTGGGTGGAGAGCACGATGGTGCGCGGGTGCTCGGCGTAGTCGATCACCAGGTGGTCGTAGAAGCGTTGTCGGGCAACGGCGTCGAGGCCGAGGTACGGCTCGTCGAAGAGGGTCAGCGGGGCCCGTGCGGCGAGCCCGATGATGATGCCGAGGGTGGAGAGCATGCCCCGGGACAGCTTGTGTACGAGCCGGTTGGGCGGCAGGTCGAAGTCGGCCAGCAGGGACTGCGCGAACGACTCGTCCCAGTTGGGGAAGAGCAGGCGGGCGGCGGCCAGGGCGTGTCGCACCCTGAAGTGCCGTGGATAGGTCTGACTCTCCTTCAAGAAGCAGACCTGGGAGAGCACGGCCTCGTTCTCGTACGGGTGTCCGCCGAGCACTGACAGTTCGCCGGCGGTGGCGAAGCTCTGACCGGTGAGGATCCGCATCAGCGTGGTCTTGCCGGCGCCGTTTCGGCCGAGCAGCCCGTAGATGGTGTTTTCCTGGAGTGAGCAGCTGATCTGATCCAGGGCGGTCACGTCCCGGTAGCGTTTGGAGAGGTTACGAGTGGTGACGGCCGGATTCATCGGCTCTCCTCCCAGCGGTCGATCATGAGCTTGAGTTCGTCGGCCCGGATGCCGAGCTTGCGTGCCTCGGCGAGCAGTGGGTGGACGTACTGGTTGGCGAATTCCTGGCGACGGCGTTCCCGCAGCTTCGTTCGGGCGCCGGGCGCGACGAACATCCCGATACCTCGCTTCTTGTAGAGAATTCCGTCGTCAACGAGTTGGTTGACCCCCTTGGCGGCGGTTGCCGGGTTGATCCGGTGGAAGGCGGCCAGTTCATTGGTTGACGGCACCTGCTCCTCCTCGGCGAGGGCGCCGTCGATGATCGAGTTTTCGAGCAGCTCCGCGATCTGGAGAAAGATCGGCCGACCGTCGTCCATCAGTCATGCCCGCGTGTCGGCGTACCCGGGCCAGCTCGGCGATCCTGGTTCATTGGTTCATCGTTATCGGTTCATCGGTTCATTAGTCATGTAACTAACCATGGAACCAGAGGGGCGGTTTTGTCAACCCGGCGCGAGGTGCCGCAGTCCTGTTGATCATGAGGTTATCGTGGAAGAGAGCGCTCTCTCCCGCGATAACCTCATGATCAACAGGGTGGGGTGTGGGGTTGGGCTAGGGGATCAGCAGGGTTTTGCCGATGACGGTGCGGGCCTCGATCGCGGTATGCGCGTCGGCCGCCCGATCCAGCGGAAACGTCTGCCCGATCAGCGGAGCGAGCCGGCCGCCGGCTGCCTCGTCGAGCGCGTTGGCCGCGTACCGTCGGCGCTCCTCCGAGGCGAACCGCACCTGCTCGATCCCGGTCACGATGACGCCACGGGCCTGCGCCTCAACCAGATCCAGGGTCGCGAACGCCCCGCTCGGCCTGCCGTGCGCGGAAAACCGCCCGCCCCGCTCCACCAACTCGAATGCCGCTTGGCCGTACCCGCCGCCCGCGCCGTCGAGCACCACATCGAGGCCGCCGGTCGCCACCTGGACCCACTCGACCCAGTCCGGCTGCGAGTAGTCGACGACGGTATCGGCACCCAGTTGCCGGATCCGGTCCAGTTTCTCGGCACCTCGGGCGGCGCCCACGACGTACGCCCCGGCCTGGTGGGCCAGTTGGACGAGGAGCGCGCCGAGGCCACCACCAGCCGCCGTGACCAGCACCCGGTCGTCGGGTTCGACCCGCACGATGTCGGCGAGACCGAGCGCGGTGACCCCGTCGTGCAGGAGCGCCGCCGCGTCGTTGAGTTCGACCGTGTCCGGCACCGGGAGGAGTCCGTCGGCCGGCACCAGCGCAAGATCCAGGTAGCCGCCGTGTGCGCCGGTGCGGGCTGACGCCCGCTGCCCGGTCCACTTCGGGTCAACACCCGACCCGGTGGCGGTGATCGTGCCGGCCACGCCGACGCCGGGCCGGTACGGCGGCTGCATCGGGAAGTACTCGCCACCGTCGCCACTGCGGATCATCGTCTCCACCCAGAGCACATCGGCGAAGGCGACGTCGATCACGACTTCACCCGGCCCGGGGACCGGGTCGGGCGCCTCACCCAGGACGAGCACCTCGGGGCCACCGAACCGGGATACCTCGACCACGCGCATGCCGACCACACTCCCCGCTAATCTTCGTGCACCCGACCATCGTCGAACTTCAACCCGAAGTGAGGTCGAGCCGGCGACCAGCACCACCACCTTGATAACAACAATAGGTAGCGGTGCGGTCCGGATCCCGCTAGACGGGAAGGATGCCGGCTGATGGACTGGCCGTCATGAACAGAGCGCAACAGCAGAAAGCCCGACTCTTCCGCGAACTGCACACCGGTGCCGTACTGCGGCTGCCCAACGCCTGGGACGTGGCCAGCGCCCGGCTGATCGAGGCGGCCGGCGCCACCGCGATCGCCACCACCAGCGCGGGCGTCGCCTGGAGTCTCGGCGCTCCGGACGGCGACCGGCTCGACCGGGACCTGGCCCTGGACCTCATCGCCCGGATCGCCGCCGCCGTTGGCGTGCCGGTCACCGCCGACATCGAGAGCGGGTACGCGGACAGCCCGGACGGGGTGGCGGAAACGATCCGAGGAGTGCTCGCCGCCGGTGCGGTGGGGGTGAACCTGGAGGACGGGCCGCTGCTGGCGGACCCGATCGACCGGCAGGTCGAGCGGATCGCCGCGGCCCGGCAGGCCGCGGATGCCGTTGGCGTGCCGCTGTTCCTGAACGCACGGGTCGACCTGTACCTGCTCGGGTTCGGTGACCCGGCAACCCGGCTGCCGGAGACGCTACGCCGAGCGGCGGCATATCTCGCGGCCGGCGCGGACGGCATCTTCGTGCCCGGGGTAACCGATGCGTCGACCATCGCAGCCCTGGTCAACGGGGTGGCCGCCCCGCTGAACCTCATGGTCGGTCCGGGTGCGCCCACCATCGACCGGCTGGCCGATCTGGGCGTGGCCCGGGTGAGTCTCGGCCCGAAGCTCGCGCTCGCCGCGTACGCCCTGGCCGAGCGCGACGCGCGTGCGCTGCTCAGCGCCGGAAGTTATCCGGCGCCGGCCGCCGGGCTGGATTATGTCCGGCTCAACACCCTGCTGGCCGACCGACCATCGGAATAGATCTTCCTGACCGCCGACGGTGGGCGGTTACCACCAGCGGCGTTTGGGCGGCTTGACGACGACCGAGCCGAACACGACCTTGGACTGGATCTCGATCACTGGAGCGCCCGGCGCCACCGGGCCTTTCAGCTTCGACTCCTTCGATCCGAAGACCGCGGTGCCGCCCATCCGGACATCCACCCCCTCCGGTACGTAAATGATCAGCGAACCGAAGACCACGGTCGCTTCGATCACCGTCACCGGGTGCTGAAGCTGGGCGTCCTGAAACTCGAGCCGGCACTCGCCGAAGACCGCTTTCGCCTCCAGCCGCTCCGGCACCGGCCAGTTGCCCTTGCGGGATGCCTCGCCGAAGACGGCGATCACCGACTCCGGCGCGGGTCCGCTCGGGGTGGGCGCGACCGGCTGGCCCGCTTTCGTCGGTGCGTTCCGGACCGACGTCGTCGCTGGCAGATCGTCGGTGAGCCGGGCCAGTTCCCCTCGGGTGCGCGCGGAGTAGGCCGAGGTGGCGCGCTCTGAGTATTCGTCAAGGGTCAGACGTCCCTCGGCCGCCGCATGGCCGAGCAGTTCGATGATCTGCTCCCGTTCCCGGTCGGAGACCCGGATCCGGTTAACGTCGTCCCGCGGTTCCAGTTCCACGAACCGCAGCCTATCGGGCAGTACCAGGTTCGCGCAGACGCAGACCTCGTTCCGCGCCCCACCCTACGGTCCGGAGTTGGTCGCCACCCGCCGATGGCGCCACCCCGGGATCTGCCGTCACGATCCGGAGTGGACGAGCTCGACCGCTTTGCGGGCGGCGAGCAGGACCGGGTCCCAGACCGGCGCGTACGGCGGCGCGTAGCCGAGATCGAGCCCGGCCATGTCGTCCACCGTCATCCGGTTCCAGATCGCCACGGCCAGGGTGTCGATCCGTTTGGCGGAGTGGGACCGGCCGATGATCTGGGCGCCGAGCAGTCGGCCGCTGCTCCGCTCCACGATCAGCTTCACCGTCATCGGCTCGGCACCGGGCAGGTAGCCGGCCCGGTTGTTCGACTCGACCCGCACCACCGCGAACTCGTATCCGGCGGCGGTCGCGTCGCACTCCCGCAGCCCGGTCCGCCCCACCTCCAGGTCACAGACCCGGGTGACGGCGGTGCCGACCACCCCGGTGAAGGTGGCGTACCCGCCACCGATGTTGATCCCGGCGACCCGGCCCTGCTTGTTGGCGTGCGTGCCGAGCGGGATGTGCGCCGGCTGGCCGGTGACCCGGTGGGTGGTTTCGACACAGTCGCCGGCGGCCCAGACGCCCGGTACCCCGACCACCCGCATCCGCAGGTCGACCCGGAGGCCGCCGGTCGGCCCGAGCGGGAGTCCGGCGGCGGCGGCCAGCGCGGTCTCCGGCTGTACGCCGAGACCCAGCACCACCAGGTCGGCCGGTACCTCGTCGGTGTCGGTGACCACCCCGGTGATCCGACCGTCCCGGGTGGTCAGTCCGGTGACTCCGAGCCCGGTGCGGACCGTGATGCCCAGCCCGACCATGGCGTGCCGGACCAGAACGCCCATGTCCGGGTCGACGGTGGACATCGGCTCGGTGGCCCGCTCGATCAGGGTGACCGCGAGCCCGCGCCGGAGCATCGCCTCGGCCATCTCCACGCCGATGTAGCCGCCGCCGACCACCACCGCCCGGCGTGGCCGGGGTTCGCCGTCCAGCCAGGCGCGCAACGCCGTACCGTCGTCGAGGGTCTGCACGCCGAAGACCCCGGCGGTTTCGGTCCGGGCCCAGTCCGGGGCCTTGGGCCTCGCGCCGGTCGCGTACATCAGCAGGTCGAACCGCTCCCGGACCTCGCGCCCGCCGTCGGTCAGATCCCGGGCGAGCACCTCGCGTCGATCAAGGTCGATCGCGGTGACCTCATGGCGTAGCCGTACGTCGATGGCGTATTCGTCTCGGAACGTCGCCGGCTCGCGGGTGATGAGTTGGTCGACGTTGTCGACCAGACCGCCGATCCAGTACGGGATGCCGCAGGCCGAGTAGGAGGTGAAGGAACCGCGCTCGAACGCGATGATTTCCAGGTCGTCCGGGCCTCGGCGGCGGCGAGCCTGGGATGCGGCGGACATCCCGCCGGCATCCCCGCCGATGACGATCAGCCGTTCGGCCACCAGTTGACTCTAGGCGCCACCGGGCGGCCATGGGTTCCGGCTTGTCGCTTTTCTTGGCGGAAAGTGCCGCTATCCGCACGTAGCCGGCCGCCAGAGTGACATCGAGATCGGTTGACATCGATGGAGTTGCCACGTACAACTCGGGAGAGAGCGCTCTCTCCCGTCCTGCTCAGAGAGGCCACCCATGAGACCCCACGTGCTCAGCCAACCGGCGTTCGCCGGCCCATCCGCCCCGCGGCGTCGCCGACTGCTGCTCGTCGCCCTGCTCGCCGCGGCCACCACCACGCTGGCCATGGTCGCCGTGACCGCCCGGGCCGCCGTGCCGCCCACCCCGCCGGGCTGGAGCCTGGTCTGGAGCGACGACTTCACCGGCGCCGCCAACACCCTGCCGTCCTCGACGAACTGGATCATCGACACCGGTACCAGCTATCCGGGTGGCCCGGCCCAGTGGGGCACCGGCGAGATCCAGACCTACACCAACAGCACCGCGAACATCAGCCACGACGGCAACGGCAACCTGCGGATCACGCCGATCCGGGACGCCAACGGCCGGTGGACCTCGGCGCGGATCGAGACCGTACGGACCAACTTCAAGCCGCCGTCCGGCGGGGTGCTGGCCATCGAGGGGCGGATCCAGATGCCCAACGTAACCGGTGCCCAGGCAGCCGGATACTGGCCGGCGTTCTGGGCGCTCGGCGCGCCGTACCGGGGCAATTTCCAGAACTGGCCGGGAATCGGCGAGTTCGACGTGATGGAGAACGTCAACGGAATCAACTCGGTCTGGGGCGTACTGCACTGCGGCGTCGCCCCCGGCGGGCCGTGCAACGAGTTCAACGGCATCGGTGCGTCGCGGGCCTGCCCCGGATCGACCTGCCAGGCGGCGTACCACAACTACCGCTTCGAGTGGGACGCCAGCGTCAGCCCCCAGCAACTGCGCTGGTACGTGGATGGCCAGCAGTACCACACGGTCACCCAGTCCCAGGTCGGCGAGCCGCACTGGACCAACATGACCAACCACGCCGGTTACTTCCTGCTGCTCAACGTGGCGATGGGCGGCGCGTTCCCGGACGGGGTGGCCGGCTCGGGCACGCCGACCTCAGCGACCGTCTCCGGCCGGCCGATGCTGGTCGACTACGTCGCGGTCTGGAGCCGGGGCGGGGGCGGCACACCGCCGCCGACCACGCCGCCCACCACCCCGCCCACCACCGCCCCGGGCGGCACGGTGAGCGCCTACTCGACCATCCAGGCGGAGGCCTTCAACGCCCAACAGGGGGTGCAGGTCGAGGCGTGCAGCGAGGGCGGGCAGAACATCAGCGCCCTGGCCAACGGCGACTGGGCCCGGTACGACCGGGTGGACTTCGGCTCGACCCGGCCGATGGACTTCGTGGCCCGGGTTGCCTCCGGTGCGGCCGGCGGGGTGAGTGGCCTGGTCGAGGTACGGATCGACAGCCCGACCAGCCCGCCGATCGGGAGTTTCGCGATCGCCAACACCGGCGGTTGGCAGAGCTGGCGGTCGGTGCCCGGCAACGTGTCGGCGGTAACCGGTATCCATACCGTGTACCTGACGTTCACCAGTGGACAGCCGAACGACTTCGTCAACGTCAACTGGTTCACCTTCCGTCGCTGAGTTGTCTGTCGGGCCCCTTCTTATCGATCTTCTGATTAAGAAGGGGCCCTTCCCCGCGTCGGAGGTCTGGACAGGATCAGTTAAGAGTCCTAATAATTGTCTAACCGTTGATGAAGGTGAATATCCGGAGGTTCTCGTGAGACTCAGACCGATCCGCACCGCGGCGTTGGCCGCCGGCATGGCCGCCATGGTGATGGTGGGCACCGTCGTACTGGCACCCGCCGCGTCAGCCGCCACCGCAGCCTTCGTCCGTACCGTGACCTGGGACAACGGGTACGAGGGCAAGTTCACCGTGACCAACAACAGCTCGTCGACCATCACCTCGTGGAACGTGCAGTTCGACCTCCCCTCGGGCAGCTCGGTCAGCACGTTCTGGGACGCCGTGGTGACCAGGTCCGGCCAGCACTACACCGCCAACAACCAGTCCTGGAACGGCACTCTGGCACCGAACGGGGTGACCACCTTCGGCTTCAACGTGACCGGCACCGGCCTCCCGACCAACTGCACGATCAACGGCACCGCCTGTGGTGGCGGGGGCGGACCGACCACCACGCCCCCCAACCCGTCGGCGCCGGGCACCCCGGGCAACCTGCGGGTCACCGGCACCACCAACGCCTCGGTATCGCTGGCCTGGAACGCCTCCTCCGGCACGGTGACCGGCTATCGGGTCTACGAGGGTACGACGGTGCGGGCCACCGTCACCGGTACCTCGGCGACCGTCTCCGGGCTGGCCACCTGTTCGGCACACAGCTACACGGTGGCGGCGTACAACTCCGCTGGCGAGTCGGCGAAGTCGACGGCGGTGTCCGCGACCACCACCGGCTGCACCGGGGGTGGCGGATCGATGGCTGCCGCGCCGTACCTCTATCCGGGCTGGGGTAACCCGCCGGCGCCGTCGACCGTGATGAGCGCGACCGGCGTCAAGTGGTTCACCATCGCCTTCATCCTCTCCAACGGCGGGTGTGCGCCGGCCTGGGACGGCAGCGGGCCGCTCACCGGGGGCGCGCACGCCAGCACGATCAACGCGATCCGGGCCGCCGGTGGCGACGTCATCCCGTCGATCGGCGGGTGGAGTGGCAACAAGCTCGGCCCGAGGTGTTCCTCCGCCTCCGCGCTGGCCGGGGCGTACCAGCAGGTGATCAACGCGTACAACCTGAAGGCGATCGATGTCGACATCGAGAACACCGACGAGTTCGAGAACGAGGTGGTCCAGGACCGGATTCTCGGCGCGTTGAAGATCGTCAAGCAGAACAACCCGGGGATCAAGACGATCATCACCTTCGGCACCACCACCAGCGGCCCGTCCTGGTGGGGCACCCGGCTGATCAATCAGGCTGCCGCATTGCAGGCGAACATTGACGTCTTCACCATCATGCCGTTCGACTTCGGTGGCGGCGCGAACATGTACCAGAACAACGTGAACGCGGCCGAGGGGCTCAAGACCGCGCTGAAGAACGCGTTCGGCTGGTCGGATGCGACCGCGTACGCGCACATGGGTATCTCCGGCATGAACGGCCTCTCCGACCAGCAGGAGTTGACCACTACGGCGATCTGGACCCAGATCCGGGACTGGGCGAAGGCACGCGGGCTGGCCCGGTTCACCTTCTGGTCGGTCAACCGGGATCGGCCGTGTCCGGGCGGCGGGGTGGTTTCCGACTGCAGCGGCATTGCCCAGAACAACTGGGAGTTCACCTCGATCACCGCCAAGTTCAGCTGACCCATCCCCGTCGATCAAGGCCCCCTTCCCCGTCGATCAAGGACTTATGGTCGTGCTTCGATCTCTAGAGTGCGACAACAAGTCCTTGATCGACGGAAAGGTCCTTGATCGATGGGGAAGGTCCTTGATCGACGGGGGTGAGGGCGGCGGTGGCGGCTGTCGTCGTACCGTTGAGCTAGGCTCCGGGGCCTGGGCCGTAAGTTACCGGGGAGGAACCATGCCGGAGCAGTCGCGCGTTGCCATCGTTACCGGTGCTGCCCGTGGCATCGGCGCGGCCACCGCCCGCCGGTTGGCCGCCGACGGCATGGCTGTCGCCGTGGTGGACCTCGCGGAGTCGGTCGCGCAGGCCACGGTGGACGCCATCGTGGCAGACGGTGGTCGGGCTCTGGCGGTGGGCGCTGACGTCGCCGACCGGGTGCAGGTGCAGGCGGCCGTCGACCGGGTCGCCGCCGAACTGGGCGCCCCCGCGGTGCTGGTCAACAACGCCGGGGTGCTTCGGGACAACCTGCTGTTCAAGATGACCGACGCCGACTGGGAAGCGGTCATGGGGGTGCATCTGCGCGGGGCATTCCTATTCACCCAGGTGGTGCAGCAGCACATGGTTGAGCAGCGCTGGGGCCGGATCGTCAACCTCTCCAGCACCTCGGCGCTGGGTAACCGGGGTCAGGCCAACTACGCGGCGGCCAAGGCCGGCCTACAGGGCTTCACCAAGACACTCGCCATCGAACTGGGCCCATTCGGCATCACCGCCAACGCGGTGGCGCCCGGCTTCATCGCGACCGACATGACGGCGGCGACCGCCGCCCGGGTCGGCATGGACTTCGAGGAGTTCCAGCGACGCGGCGCCGCCGAAATCCCGGTCCGCCGGGTCGGCCGCCCGGAGGACGTGGCGCACACCATCTCGTTCCTGACCAGCGAGGGCGCCTCGTTCGTCTCTGGTCAGGTGATCTACGTAGCCGGTGGGCCGCGCGATTGATCAGGCCAGCCGGCCACGACCGCCCCCGCTCAGCCGGTGCCGGTGGCCCCGCCCCCGCTCAGCCGGTGCCGGTGGCCCCGCCCCCGCTCAGCCGGTGCCGGTGGCCCCGCCCCCGCTCAGCCGGTGCCGGTGGCCCCGCCCCCGCTCAGCCGGTGCCGGTGGCCCCGTCCCGCTCAGTCAGCGGCCGGGGTGCGCCACAGCCAGAGCAGGCCGAGGACCGGCAGCACCAGCGGGACGTAGCCGTAGCCGCGTCCAAAATCCGACCAGACCGTGGCGTCGGGAAAGAGCGCCGGTGCGACCAGGCTGAAGAAGCCGATGGCGATTACCCCGAACAGTTCCACCGTGCAGCAGACCAGCGCGGTACGCCGGCCACCGGTGTCGCCCCGGGCCAGGCCGACGGTCGCGACGAGGTAGATCGCCGCCGCCAGAGCGGACAGCAGGTAGGCCAACGGCGCCTTGCCGAACCGGGTGGCGATCTGGTAGCCCGCCCGGCTGCTGGCCGCGATGGCGAACAGGATGTAGATCGCGATCAGCACCCGTCCGGGCCCTGAGTTGGTCCGCCGGACCGGGGTGGTGGCCCGGGTACGGCTCGGCGACTCACCCACTGACGTACTGCCAGGTCTGTTCGAGCCGGATCACCACGACCGGAATGACCAGGCAGACCACCGTGACGATCACCGATCCCCAGCGGGTCGGCTCCATCCAGGCCAGCACACCGGCGAGCAACGGCAGGCAGACCAGGGTGACCAGATAGCCGAGGAACGCGCCGGTCTCGCCCGGTTGTGTGCCGCCGGCCCAGGCAACCACCGCCATGGCGACCAGGACGAGCACGGCCACCTCCACCACGGCCAGGCCGACGAGGTGGGAACGGTCCGGCGGCCGGTTGCGTACCGTGGCGATCAGGCCCCAGCCCGCGAGTACGAGCGACAGAATGATCGTCACCGTCATGAGGAAGCCGTTCACCGGTCATCCCCCGCGAGCGGGTCGGTTACCGGCGTACTCCGGTCCAGGTGATGCACGGGTACAGCCTACTAACCGGTGTAGTAATGCTTTCGGCCCGGTTACCGCCGCCGCTCGCGTCTGAGGGTGACCCGCAAGATCGCGAAGGACCCGGCCTTCGGAAACCGGTCAAATTCTTCGCGATCATCACCGACACTAGTGTCGGTTGTCGATGGCGCGACAAAGGGAGATCATCTTGCTGCGGTTTGGATTGTTCGGGACCGGTCGTTGGGCCGCCGATACGCACGCCGCCGCGATCGCGGCGCATCCCCGGGCGACGCTCGCCGGGGTCTGGGGCCGTGACCCGGCCAAGGCAGCCGCACTGGCCCAGCCGTACGGAGTTTCGGCGTTCGACGATGTCGACGCGCTGCTTGAGCAGGTCGACGCGGTGGCGGTGGCCCTGCCACCCGATGTGCAGGCCGATATCGCGGTCCGGGCCGCAGCCGCCGGTCGGCATCTGCTGCTGGACAAGCCGCTCGCGCTGAGCCTGCCGGACGCCGACCGGGTGGTGACGGCGGCCGAGCAGGCCCAGGTGGCCTCGGTGGTCTTCTTCACCAACCGGTTCCAGCCGAACGTGGCAGCCTTCCTCGCCGCCACGGCGGCCACCGGAGGTTGGCACGGCGCCCGGGGCACCATGTTCGCCTCGATCTTTCAGCCGGGTAACCCGTACGGTGGCTCGCCGTGGCGTCGGGACCGGGGCGGCCTGTGGGACGTCGGTCCGCACGCGCTCTCGGTGATCCTGCCGGTGCTCGGGCCGGTGACCCGGGTCGCCGCCATGGACGGGCCCCGGGACACCGTCCATCTGCTGCTGGCACACGAGGATGGGGCGACGAGCACCCTGTCGCTGACCGTGGACGCTCCGCCCACGGCAACCGTCCGCGATTTTGAGTTCTACGGCGAGGACGGCATCGAGAGGGTGCCCGACGGTGAGCACGGCCCGATGCCGGCGCTCACCCTCGCGATCGAACAGTTGCTGACCGAGATCGAATCGGGTACCCGTGACCACCAGTGCGATGTCCGGTTCGGCCGGGAGGTGGTGGCGGTGCTCGACGCTGCTGAGACGGCTCGGGCCGAGGGCCGCACCGTCCCGGTGGGCTAGAACACACGCCGCTACCCGCCACCGCGCGCGTCGATCAAGGACTTCCGCGTCGATCAAGGACCAGTTGCTGTCGAATGATCTCTTAAGCACAGCAACAGGTCCTTGATCGACGCGGCGGGGCGATGCGGCGGGGCGACGCGGCGGGGCGATGCGGCGGGGCGATGCGGCGGGGCGATGCGGCGGGGCGATGCGGCGGGGCGATGCGGGGGTCAGGCGGTGCCGATCCGGTGCAGCAGTTCCGGGCCACGGGTCGCCAGTCGTCGGTGCGCGACCCGTCCCAGGCCCCAGGCCAGCAGTACCCCGGTGGCCAGGCCCACCGGGGCGCCGGCCCAGAGCAGTGCGCCGTTCCCGGTGATCGCCCCGGTCATGGTGATCGCGAACGACGGTGTGGCGGCGGCCGCCAGCAGCCCGAGCATCAACCAGATCAGGCCACTGATCGGACCGGCGTCCTGGCCCGGGTTGTTGCCCCGCCGATGCGGATCCGGCATCCGGACCGGCACGAAGACCGACACCAGCACCACCAGCCCGGCGCCGGCGCCGAGCACCGCCGGCACCAGCGCGGCCAGCCACGGTGCGGCCCACCAGTGTCCGGAACCGAGCAGGCCGATCAGGGTCAGCCCGATCGCCACCGGGCCGGCCGTCAACAGCCAGGCCAGTTGCCGGCCCCGGACATCCGCCCGCGCCACACCGGGCATCATCAACGTCAACCACAGTGCGGTGCCGTCGGAGCTGTACAGGTGGGCGGAGCAGGACGCGATCATCAGCGCGACGATCACCCCGGTGAACGGCAGAAATTCGGTGAGCCCGAACGGTGCCGGGAACAGCGCGAAGACCAGGCCGTAGGCGAGCGCGAAGGTCAGGAAGTGGATCCGGACCAGGTCCCGCGACCAGGTGCGCAACTCCTTGCCGACCACCGCGCCGAGCACGCCACCGCTGCGGCCCGGTGTTCCCGCCAGCCGGGCCGCCCCGCTCCGGTCGAGGGCAGGTTGAGCTGCGCCGGTCGGCCGGGTGACCGTGACCGGTGCTGGCCGTTCGAGTAGCCGGGTCCAGAGCACCAGGGCCAGTCCGGTGAGTGCGGCCAGCCCGGCGAGCGCGCCGAGTGCGAGCAGCCAGTCACCCCGGTCGGCGGCCTCCACCGCGACCACCGGCCAGCCTGACGGGAGGGCACGGAGCACGGTGGCCAGGCCACCGGGCAGACCGTCGGCGAGTGGATTCTGATCGCCATCCACTGCCACGAACACCACCCAGCACTGGCCCATGACCGCGGTCAACACCGCCCAGGGCAGCGCGGCCAGCGCCGCGGAGGCCCGGGAGCTGAGCAGCGCGCCGAGCGTGGCGACCACCAGTCTGGCGAGTGCCACCAGACCGACCAGCAGCAGGAGCGCGGCCGGCACAGCGATCAGGGCGGCTGCCAGGCCGAGCGTCGCGCCGTAGCAGACCAGAGCGGCGAAGGCGACCAGGGTGACCGCTGGTCCGACCCCGACCAGCGCGGCGCCGAACAACCCGACCGTGACCTGGCGGCGACCGAGCGGCAGCAGCCTGAGATGCTCCCGACGTACGCCGGGATCGCCGCCGCCACCGATCGCCGGACCGGTGATCCAACCCGCCGCCCAGCCGGCCAGGGCGAGTGCGAGCAGGTCGGCGGAGGCCGCTGTGCCGCGGCTGCCCAGCCAGATCATCCCGAGCGCCAGGGCCAGCCCGCAGACCGCGCCCGAGGTGAGGTTGGCGGCCTGGGTGCCGGCGAACGACCGGCGTAGCACGGTGAGTTTCATCCGGATCAGGACGCCAACCATGACAGCTCCTCCCCACTCGGCACCGGTGCGCCGACCAACTCGACGAACGCCTCATCCAGACTCCGGCCGTTGCGTACCTCGGCCAGCGGACCGGCCGCAGCCACCCGGCCGCGGTGCATGACCGCGACCTGGTCGCAGACCTGTTCGACCAGTGCCATCACATGGCTGGAGAGCACCACCGAGCCGCCCCCGGCGACGAACCGCCGCAGGATCGCCCGGATCGTCGCGGCCGACACCGGGTCGACCGCCTCGAACGGCTCGTCGAGCACCAGCAGCCGGGGCGCGTGCAGCAGCGCGGTGGCCAGCCCGATCTTCTTGCGCATGCCGGCCGAGTAGCCGAGCACCATGGTCCGCTCGGCGTGGGTCAGGTCGAGCACGCTCAGCAGCTCGTCAACCCGTTCGGCCAGGGTCTGCGTGGGCAGGCCGCGCAGCCGGCCCAGATAGGTGAGCAGTTCGCGGCCGGTGAGCCGCTCGGGCAGGGCGAGACCGTCGGGCAGCACGCCCACCTGCCGCTTCGCCTCGACCGGGTCGCGCCACACGTTGACGCCGAAGATCCGCGCGTGGCCGGCGTTCGGACGGAGCAGCCCGACCGCCATCGACAAGGTGGTGGTCTTCCCGGCCCCGTTCGGTCCGACCAGACCGTAGAAGGATCCGGCCGGGACGGTCAGCTCAATCTGATCCACCGCGGTGGTGTCGCCGAAGGTCTTGGCCAGACCGAGTAGTTGGAGCGCGGGCGTCGGGTTAACCGCCGGCGGCTGACTTGGTGTGCTCATGGTACCGACGCTACGAAGCAGATCACCGTCGAGGAATGTGGTTGGTTACCCCGTCGGGGTGTATTTGACTACACCCCAGCTCGGCGGTTCAGGCCAGTACGCCGATCGGACCGTGACGCCCAGACTTGACGGCATGACAACCAACTGGATTGGCCGACGTCTGGTCGCCGTCGTGCGCGGAGTTCTGCTGGCCGGGCTGGCGTTCGCCAGTGCGCTGCTGTTCCTGGTGCACCTGGCGTTCTTCGTACCCGGGTTCGGTCTCGGGCTGATCTTCCTGCCGATGCTGTCGATTCTGGCCGGTCGCCCGTTGGCCGACCTGGCCCGCCGACTCGCCGGCGCCTGGTGTGCGGTGCCGGTCGCCGCCCCGTACCGTTCCCCGCCGCCCGCTCCGCGAACGGAGCCGGACGGTCGTTACCGGCTCGACAACCAGCTCTACAAGCGACCCTGGTGGCCCGCGTGCCAGGCTTGGATGAACTGGCTGCTCGGTGATCCGGCCACCTACCGGGATCTGCTCTGGACGCTGATGAATCCGATGATCGGCGGCGTGCTGGCTGGACTGCCGGCCGCGCTGGTCACGGGCGGCACCTGGTATGCGGTCAGCCAGGCCGGCCGTCACTGGTGGGCGGCGCCGGCCGGCCTGGTCGCCACGCTGGCTGGCTTCGCGCTCGCTCCGGGGCTGCTGGGACTGCACGGCCGATGGACCCGGCTGCTGCTGCGACCCGTGCGCCCGCTGGCACTTACCGGCTGGCAGGCCTGGGTGAGCGGCCGGCTCCTGGCCATCGTCCGGTTGCTCGCCCTGTGCGGACTGACCCTGGTCAACGTGCCGCTGGCTGCCCTGACCCTGCTCGGCCTGGTGCTCTCCTACGGCATCGGCCTGATCGTGCTCATGCCGCCGCTGATCGAACACTTCCGTTGGCTGCCCGAGTTGCGCAGGCGGCTGGCCCGGGACTGGTCCGGAGTGGGGGTAGCCACCCCGTATCTGCCCCGGCCGGCGCTGCCGGCACCGCGCCCGGATGGCCTCTACCGGGTCGGTAACCGGCTCTACCGCACGCCTCGCTGGACCGCCTACAACCAGCGGATGCGGTGGCTGACCCGGGACCCGGCGAGCTGGCGGGACATGCTCTGGCAGCTGATCGACCCGATCGGCGGGGGAGTTCTGCTGCTGGCTCCGCTCGGTGCGATCGGCTACGGATTCTTCGGGTTGCTGCTGCCCCGGATCTGGGTCTTGTTCGGCATGGATCCCGAGAACCTGCATGGTTGGCAGGGCACGATCGCCGGCTCGGCCATCGCCGCCGTACCGACCGGGCTCGGCCTGCTCGCCCTCGGAGTCGCGATCGCTCCGGCCGTCCTGCGGTTGCATGGGCGGTGGAGCGCGGTACTGCTCGGCCCGACCGAGCGGGCCCGGCTCGCGTTGCGAGTGCAGCGGCTCACCGAAACCCGGGCCGACGCCACCGAGGCGCAGGCCACCGAGCTGCGCCGGATCGAACGCGACCTGCATGACGGTGCGCAGGCCCGACTGGTCGCCGTGGGGCTCACCCTGAACAACATCGAGCACCTGCTGGACCGGGATCCATCCGCTGCCCGGGCGCTGCTCGCCGAAGCCCGGGAAACCTCGGCCAAGGCCCTGGTCGAGCTGCGCGATCTGGTCCGGGGCATCCACCCGCCGGTGCTGGCCGAGCGGGGACTTGGCGATGCGATCCGGGCCCTCGCCCTGGACCTTCCACTGCCGGTCGAGGTCTCGGTCGAACTGGCCGGGCGACCGGAAGCACCGATCGAGTCGGCCACCTACTTCGCGGTCAGCGAGCTGCTCACCAACGCGGTCCGGCACGCGAACGCCGACCGGGTCACCGTCGACATCCGGTACGCCGACGGTCGACTGCACGCCGTCGTCTGCGATGACGGCTCCGGTGGGGCGGACCCGGCGCGGGGCAGCGGGTTGCGCGGGATCGAACGGCGGCTCGGTACATTCGACGGCGTCGTTGTGGTGAGCAGTCCATCGGGCGGCCCGACGACCGTGACCCTGGAGCTGCCATGCGTGTTGTCCTCGCCGAAGACCTCTACCTGCTGAGGGACGGGCTGACCCGGATGCTCACCGCACACGGGTTCGACGTGGTCGCCGCGGTGGAGACCGGGCCGGAGCTGCTGCGGGCACTGATCGGGTTGCGGCCCGATGTGGCGGTGGTCGACGTGCGGCTGCCGCCGACCCAGACCGACGAGGGGTTGCAGGCGGCGCTGGCCGCCCGACGTGATCTGCCCGGCCTGCCGGTGCTGGTGCTCTCCCAGCACGTCGAGCAGCTCTACGCTCGGGAACTGCTGGCCGACGGGTCGGGCGGAATCGGCTATCTGCTCAAGGACCGGGTGTTCAACGCCGAACAGTTCGTCGAGGCGGTCCGTCGGGTGGCGGCCGGCGGCACCGCGATGGACCCGGACGTGATCGCCAAGCTTATGGTCCGCTCCAGTCGGGACGAGCCGCTGGCCCGGCTCACCCCACGTGAGCGGGAGGTGCTGGAGTTGATGGCCGAGGGGCGTTCGAACAGCGCCGTCGCGCAGCGGCTCTTCCTCAGCGAAAGTGCGGTCGCCAAACATACCGCCAGCATCTTCGGCAAGCTGAACCTCGGTCCGTCCGATGACGACAACCGTCGGGTACTCGCCGTGCTGGCGTACCTGAACGGGGTGGCTGGCGGCTGAGGCCGGCTAACGAGGATCGCCGAGCAGCCATCCGTTCTCCTCGGCAATCCGGACCGCCCCGGCCCGGGTGCGGGCGCCGGTCCTACCGATCGCGACAGAGAGATGCCGGCGGATGTCATGGCCCGAGTGGAGTTCAGCGAGACGACGGTCGGGCCAGCTGGTCGGCGATGAAGTCGAATGCGGCCGGCGTCACGCCATTCCAATAGTCACGGGCATGTCCGCCATCGCCCCACGAAGTCACGATGGGTGGATCGGGCAACGCGGCGGCGAACGCCCGTACCGTGGAGAACAGCTCGTCGGCGCGCCCACACCAGAGCCCCACCGGCGTGCCACGGAGTCGGTCGACGTCGGCGAAGACCGCGTCGCCGGGGTGGATGGCGGGGGAGAAGGCGGCGATCGCGCGGAGCGGGAGTAGCTGAGCTTCGGCCAGGCGCAGCAGGCCGGCGCCACCGCGTGACCAGCCCCACAGGGCGATCCGGGAGTTGTCGAGGTGTCGGTCCGCGCACCAGCGGGGCAGTTCGTCGCTGACGAGTCGCTGGGCGGCCGCCGACTGCCACCCGTCGGGTGGGCCCGTCGCGGCGGCGAGGGCGAAGGGCGGAGCGCCCCGGCGTGCCGCGTCGGTCAGGAACCGGCCCAGGCCGAACCGGGGGAAGTCGGCGACGGTGGCTGAGGCGCCGTGCAACACCAGGCAGACGGGCAGCCCCGCGCCATCGCCGTGCCCATCCGGCACAGCGAGGTAGAAGTCGGTACGGCCGGCGAGGCTCACCGACTCCCGGGACACCAGCCGCTCGTCACCCAGCGGTGCGGACGGGATCAGCCGGTCGGCCCGCTCGTCGGCGATGAGCCGACGTAGGCGGGGGAGGCCCATCGTGGCGGTGCCCGCCGCGGCGAGCAGCGCGGCTCCCGCGCCACCGGCCAGCATCGAGCGACGTGAAACCATGTCCCCGATGATAGGGGCGCGGCTGGCGTCCTGGGTCCGGGCGAAAAGTCAACAGTGCCGGGCGGTCAGGCCAGTTCGCCGAGGGCGCCGCTGATCTCGTCCGGCGAGTCGAACCGCTCGACGGGTAGCGACCGGAGCCGTAGCAGAGTTTCGGTGCCGGCGCCGGTCTCCTGCGCCCACCGGATCAGATCTTCCTTGGAGACCGGGTAGTCCAACCCTTGCAGGAGTTCCGGCAACGGCAGCGGGTTGACCGTCATGTCGAAGGAGTTACCCGACATCCGGTCCGGTACACCCGGCGGCACGGCTACCGGGACTCCGGTTTGATCACGGCGGGCTGGGGTAGCCGCGGTCATGTTGGTTCACCGGCTCGGGGGACCGGGCGACTTCGACCCGCTGCTGGAGCGCATCGGCTCGGCCCGGGTGGTCATGCTGGGCGAGGCAAGCCACGGCACGTACGACTATTACCGCCTGCGTGAGCAACTGACCCGGCGGCTCATCGCCGAACTTGGTTTCTCCTTCGTGGCCGTCGAGGGCGACTGGCCCGACTGCGATCGGGTGAACTGCTCGGTGACCGACGCACCGGGCGGCGAGGACGATCCGCAGCGTGCCCTGGAGCAGTTCGAGCGATGGCCAACCTGGATGTGGGCCAACGCCGAGGTGGTCCGGTTCTGTCGCTGGTTGCGGGCGTGGAACCTGGAGCGGCCGGAGTCGGAACGGACCGGTTTCCACGGCCTGGATGTTTACAGCCTCTGGGAGTCGATGCAGGCCATCTTCGACTATCTGGGCGAGGAGGACCCGACCGGTCTGGAGGCGGCGCAGGACGCCTACCGCTGCTTTGAGCCGTACGGCAAGCGGATCGAGGAGTACGGGATGGCCAGCCGGTTCGTGTCGGCGCGGTGTGAGGAGGAGGTTGTCCGGCTGCTGGCCCGCACCCGGGAACGGGCCGCCGCCGATGGCCGGGAGCGCTTCGCGGCCTGGCAGAACGCCGAGGTGGTCGCGCACGCCGAACGGTACTACCGGTCGATGGTGGGCGGTGGGCCGCAGTCCTGGAACATTCGGGACACCCACATGGCGAACACTTTGGACCGGCTCCTGGCGAACTACGGCCCGGACTCGCGGGCGGTGGTCTGGGCGCACAATACCCACATTGGCGATGCCCGGGCCACTGACATGGCTGGCGCCGGCATGACCAACATCGGCCAGCTCGCCCGGGAACGGCTCGACCCGGCAGATGTGGTGCTGGTCGGCTTCGGCAGTTACCAGGGCAACGTGATCGCCGCGCCGCGCTGGGGTTCCCCGGCGGAGGTGATGACGGTGCCGCCGGCCCGGTCGGGCTCACTGGAGCACCGGTTGCACGAACTGTTGCCGCAGCGGGCGCTGGTCGTTCTCACCCATGGCGATCGACCCGGCTGGCTGACCGAACACGCCGATCACCGGGCCATCGGGGTGGTCTACGACCCGACGTTCGAGGAGTGGGGCAACTACGTGCCGACCCGGCTCGGCGACCGGTATGACGCGTTCATCTGGTGCGACCAGACCACCGCACTGCACCCACTGTCGGCGACGGCCGCGCCCGGTGAGATGGGGACCTATCCGGCCGGCGTCTGATCCGTAATTGATCGGTAAGCGATGGCGTTGGTAACCGGTTCATTGGCCGGCAAGCCGAATCGCACTTGCAATCTTGCAAATGAGTAGGTGCTGAGATGCAGGTTGCGCAATACGACTCAGAGTGGCACCGTGTCGTTACCAAACGTGGTGGCGGTTGGGCGCTTGAACAGCGCCCGCCACCTCATGTCCGATTCTCGGAAGGAGCGCCGTGCCGCGGATGTCGCATGAGGATTACCTGAGCAGCCAGCGGCGGGAGCGGGCATGACCGCGCACAGCCCGGTGACCCCCGACTGGACCTGCGCGGGCTGCGGTCGGGAATGGCCCTGCCCGTCCCGACGGGGGGAACTGCTCGCCGAGTACGACGGCGCACTGGTGTCACTGGTGGTCTATCTCGGCAACCACCTCGTCGCCGCTGTCGCCGACCTGCCGCAGGTGCCGGCCGGCCGGCTGCATCACCGGATCGTCGGCTGGGTCCGGGACGCCGGGGCGCGGCGACCGGTCACCGCGACCGGGGTTTCGTCCGTCCGGTCGTCGCGGTGAGCGTTCTCCGACCTGGTGACGAGGTGATGCACTACCACGACGGATCGCACTGCTGGATCCCGCCCGATCCGGATGATGACCAGGAGGCGTGGGAGGCGGCGGTCCGCGCGCACCAGCAGCGACACCGGGAGCAGCTCAGCGAAAAACCCGAACCCAGGGCCCGGACGCCCCGTACGAGGGCTTCGAACCGGACGGCCGGCCCGCGACCGGGGATCCTGCACTGCCCGGGCCACGTCCCTCCGGAGTCCCCGAGTTCCGGTTCGCGTTGAGCCGACGGGGCGCGTGGGTGGTCAGCCCACGAGGTCGATGCCAGCGCCGACGACAAAGGACGGCGGGTCGTGCATCAGGAACTCCCGGTGGCTGATATTCCAGGCGTACGCGCCGGCCATCGCGAACGCGATCCGGTCCCCGACCGCGATCGGGCCAGCGTCGACGCCCCGGGCCAGCACGTCCTTCGGCGTGCAGAGCTGGCCGACCACGGTCACCGGGCCGCCATCGGTGCGGGGCCGGGGAAACGGGTGGGACCAGTCCGGACCTGGACGTACGACGAACGGTTGGGAGTGCCCCTTCGCCGCCGGTGTGCGCAGGTGGTGGGTGCCGCCGGCCACCACCACGAACCACTGTCCGGCCGACCGCTTCACGTCCAGCACCTCGGTCAGGTACCAGCCGCAGTACGCGGTGACCGCCCGTCCCGGCTCGACCCGCACGATGCGGCCGGGATGCTCGTCAAGCAGCTTGCCGAGCGCCGCACCGTACGCCGCCCAGTCGAAACGCGTCTGCGGATCGACATAGTCCACCGCCATCCCGCCACCGACGTTGATCTCGCCGGCATCGAGCTCGGAGCCCGCCCAGTCGACGATCCGTCGGGCCAGTTCGGCGGCGACCGGCGCGGACAGGCCACTGGCCAGGTGGGCGTGCACACCCCGGACCCGTACCCCGGGCAGGTCGAGCGCGGCGCAGGAGCGGGCCTGCGCCGGAGTCATCCCGAACGGGGTCGCCGTCCCGCCCATCACCAGCGCCGCCCCGCTGACCCCGACCGGCAGGTTGACCCGGAGCAGCACCTCGGCCACGGTCTTCCGGGCCATCGCCAGCGCGGCGAGCCGCCGCAGCTCGTACGGCGACTCGACATGCCAGCGGTGCACTCCCGCGTCGAGCCCGGCGACCAGCTCGGTGTCGGTCTTGCCCGGTCCGCCGAACGCGGCCGGCGGCCTGCCGGGCAGGATCTCGGCCAGATGGCGCACCTCGCCACCACTGGCCACCTCGAAGCCGTGCACGTGCGGGGCGAGGGTGCGCAGGAGTTCGGCGGCGGGATTGGCCTTCATCGCATACAGCAGCTCGACGTCGGCCGGCAGCGCGGACCGGATCTGGGCCACGTGCCGGTCCAGCGCGGCCAGATCGTAGGCGTACCGGGGTCGGGTCACGGCGGGTCTCCGAACGGGTTGGGAAAGGGTAGGTATCCGGCGTGTCGGTCAGCGGCCCGCTGCCAGCGCACCAGCAGGTTGCCCTTGGCCGGCAGCGGCGCCCCGGCGAGCAGGGCACGCAGTCGGGGCGGATCGCCGAGCCGGGCGGAGGTCCGCGCGACTATCTCCCGCAACGCGGCCCAGAGCGCCCGTTCCACGCCGGGGTGCGCGTCGGCCAGCGCCCCGGCCAGCTCGGCGAGGTGGTTCACGAACAGGCAGTACGCCACCCGGTCGAACGCCTGCGCCGGAGAATAGCCAACCGGGGCGGGAAGCCCGGCCGACCAGTCGGCCCGCCGATCGGTGTCCAGCTTCACGCCCTCCAGGTCGCGCAGCAGCATGCGCACCGGCCACCGCCGCCGGTCGAGTACCACGATCACGTTCTGCAGGTGTGCCTCGTGCACCACCCCGTGCTCGGCCCAGAGGCCGAGGATCGCGGGGACCAGCAGGGTGCCGTAGGCGCGCCACCAGCCGACCGGGTCCTGCACCGGCAGCGGCCCGGCCGCCAGTGCCCCGGCGAGCAGCGGCGTCTCGCCGGGCCGCAGGTGCGGCCGGAGCCCGCCGCGCAGGATCACCCCGTAAGCCTCGTCCGGCCCGGGCAGCTCCACGGTCCGGTACGCCGGTTCGGGCAGCAGCGCCACGCCGGACGGCAGGGGCAGGTCGGCGAGGAGCCGGCTGAGCCCCACCGCGCCGGTGAGTTCGTAGCGGGCGTTCTTGCGCAGACAATTGGTGATCCGGACGAAGAGACTGGTCTTGACGAACAGGTCGGCGGTCGGGGCGTACAGGGTGCGGACGCTCGCGGTGGGCCGTACCGGCACCCCGGCCGACACCGAGGTCGCGCAAGCGGCGGTCGAGCGGCCCGGCGAGCCTGAACTGCCAGGGGTGGACCGGCAGCGCCACGTGACCGGCCGGCGCGGTCGGCGGTTCGAGTGCCTCGATCAGCTCACCGAAGGGTCCGTCGGCGGCGAGCAGCGGCCGGGGTACGCCGATCCAGCGCAGCCGCAGCGTGGACCGCAGTTCCGGGGCGTACGACCGCCACGCCTCGGGGTCGCCGGTGCGGTGTTTCGGAGTCGGGTGGCGGGGGTGGCCGTGCACCAGGGACTGCTCGGAGTCGACGTAGGAGTCGATGACCGGGTCGCCGCTGGGAGCCGGATCGGTGGCCGGGCGCAACCGGAGGATCCGCGCCAAGGTGTCCCGGCTGCCGGTCACCTGGTCGACGAATTCCGGATTGGTGACCCCGGTGAGCGCGGTGAGTTCGGCACTGACCAGGGTGGCGAGCCCGGCGGCGTCCACCGTGGTCCAACCGGTGCCGACGAGTCGCTGCACCGGTCCCGTGTACCGGTGTGCGCCCACCTCGGACACCCGGGCGACCGCGCAGCGCAGCAGTACCTCGCTGTGCGGCAGCCGGATCAGCGCCCGCCCGTCGGCGAGGGTGACCTGTCGGGCCGGACCGGCGACCTCGCGGACCAGACAGCCGAGCAGGGTATGCGTGCTGGTCAGGTCGGCCACCGACCGGGCCGGGTGGCGATCCCCGGCGCGCTGCGGGGCGGTCACCGGCCGGTCCGCAGGTAGTTGGGGCCGGTCCGTAGGTAGTGCTTGTTGATGTCGGCGCAGCCGAGCCGCTGTTTGGGCAGGAGGGTGCCGGCGGTGAGCATCGCCTTCACCGGCAACCGCTCGGCGTCGAGCAGGCGTTCGGTGAAGACCCGCTCGGTCGCCGGATCGCCCCAGCGTTCGACGGCGGCGACCAGCCGGGGCCGTCAGCGCGGCGGCCAACGGGGGTACCGGCAGCCCCCGTGCGGCGAGCGCGAGCAGCGGCGCCGCCGCGCTCAGGTGCAGGGTGATCGTGGTGAACACGTCGGCGAGGTCCCCCGGGTCGTCGGTCCGCATCCGGGGATCGGTCAGGGCGAGGCGGTGCCGGGGGTCGAGCCGGGCGCCGTCGTTGTCCTTGTAGAGCAGCCGGGTCCGGCCGGTCGGATCGACCACCAGGTGGATGTTCTGCTGATGTGCTTCGAGCGCGATGCCGTGCCGCAGCCAGAGATAGGTGTGCCAGTCGATGAGCAGATCGAGGTAGTCGTCCAACAACGGGCGGGGGTTGCCGCCGGTGACCCGTTCCAGCACTGTGCCACCGGCCGGATCGGGGGCGGCCAGCGCGGCGACCGGTAGCACAGTGCAGCGGGTGAGCGTGTCGGGATAGCGGCGTAGCAGGAACGCCCGACTGTCGTCGCCGGCGTGACCGTACGTGCTCTCGTCGGCGTGCAGGATCCGGTCGGCGAAGGCCGGTTCGGTGGCGGCGAGCCGGTCCAGCAGCCGGTGCATCCCGGCGCCGTCGGCGAGCGTGCCGGGGGCGAGCAGGCGTTTGTTCCGGGCGCCCAGCGTCGCGGTGGCCAGCGGCAACTTCAGGTGGGTGTACGGGTCGTCGACCAGCGCCACGGTCCGCATCGACAGGGTCGGCCGGACCAGCGGATGCGCTTCGGGGAGCACCGGTAGCGCCAGCCGGTCGGCGGTGAGCGGGTGCACCGGCAGCAGCACGTGGTCCGGGTCACCGGTCACCGGCCACCAGCCCGGCAAGGTGCCGTGCAGCGTGCGGGTGCCGTGGGGCACCGGCAGCCAGCGCAGCGCGAAGGTGGGAGCGTGTTCCGGTGCGTAGGCGAGTAGCTCCTGCTCGGTCAGCCCGTGCCGGCACCGGCTGGTCGGATGCACCGGATGGTCGACGTGCGCGGCGAGCGACTCGTCGAGCAGCGCGCCCGCCATCCCGGTGGGCCGGGCGGCGCGGGCCAACCTGACCTCGGCGTACACCCGGGGTCGGGCCCGGTCCGCTAGCCGCTGGGCGGCGAGCTCGGCTCGGCACTCGGTGCCGAAGACCAACCAGCCGGCCTCGGCCTGCGGATCGTCGGTCGGGGCGAGTACGGCCAGTAGACCGTCGAGGGTGTTGACCAGCCGGGGCCGGCCTCCGGGCGCCTCGACCAGGAAGAACGGCCGGGCGGTACGCAGCGGGTGCTGGAATCCGTCCGGCTCGGACCGGCAGGCGGAGCGTTCGCGGTGGGGATGCGGGTCCGCCACCACTGTGGGCCGTCCGGGTGGCCGTTGCCGTTCAGGCCGAGGTGGTCCTCGCGGAGCAGCGCGTCGAGTACCCGCTGGAAGACCCGTCGCTCGGTGGCGTCCGCCACACCGGGCGCCGGCCCGCTGGCGTCCAGGTCGGTCGGCCGCGTCCGTGGCGCGTCCGGGCCGGTCAACCGTGGACCTCCCATCGATGTTCGGCCCGGAAGTCGCGCAGCGCCCCGGTCACTGCCTCGGCGCAGGTGCCGATGGCATGCAGCACGGCCAGGTAGTCGCGGTTCGTCCCGGTGAGCGGTGCGGACACCCCGATGTCCCGCAGCGGCCGGCAGCCGAGTCGGACGTCGTGGTGCCGCTGGTCCAGCGCGCCGGGGGCGGCGGTCAGGGTGCCGGCCCGGTCGGCGCAGACGTACTCCACCCGGGCGAACCGGGCACCGCGCCCGGATCGGGCAGCGGCAGTACGGTCACCGGCTCGCCGAGGTGCACTCGGATGACGTACTCGAACAGTGGCACGCCGAGCAGTTCGGCGAGGATCAGGTCCATCCGGTCGCCGATCAGGCGGTAGTTCACCTCGATCAGCCGGGCCCGGTCGCCCTGGCGGACGTACTCGGTGTGGGCCGGCCCCGAAGTCGACGCCGAGCGCGTCGAGTTGGGCCCGCAGGTCGGCCTGGACCGGGTCGGGGGGTGCCGGCGACCAGTCCAGACTCGCTTCGATGAAGGTCGGAGGTGGGCCGAGCGTGGTTCGCCAGCCACCGGTCGCCGCGCGGACGGTCCGGTCGCCGAGGGTGTCGAAGGTGTGCAGCTCACCGTCGAGGTACTCCTCGACGATGAGGGCGGCGTCGGGTCGGCGGGCCCGGATCTCGCTGATCCGGTCGGTGAGCTCGATCACGTCGCCGATCAGGTAGGCGTCCTCACTCGCCACCCCCTCGCAGGGTTTGACCACCGCCGGGAACGGCACCGATCCGGCCCGTGACGGGTCATCGGTGGGCCCGAGAACGACCGCGGCCACCGGGTTCAGGTCGGCATCGGCGAGTGCGCGGCGGGTCAGCCCCTTGTTCTTGCAGCGCAGTGTCGCCTGCCAGTTCTTGCCGGGCAACCCGAGGTAGTCGGCGGCGAGCGCGGTGGCGGTCTGCAGATGGTCGCTGTTGGAGAGCAGGGCGGTGGGGCGCCCGCCACGCCGTACCGCTTCGATCACCGCCTGGGCGTTTCGGACCTCGCACCCCAGCACATCGACCGGCGGTCCGGTCGGTCGGTCCGTCGGCCAGTCCGCTGGTCGGTCGGTGAGGAGGGTGACCGGGAGCCCCAGCCGTGCCGCCGCGGGGAGAAACCCGTCGAGTACGGCATCGGTGGGATTGAGCGCGGTCAGGTAGAGCCGCACAGTCGGCCCCTCCCCAGCGGTGCCGACCAGGGCCAATCGGAGACCGCCTGGCGTGCTGGCGCCCTACCGGCCTTCGTCCCTCGGTTGACTGATCCGACCGCGACCAGCATCCGGCAGGTAAGTGTCACCTAAATAAGATAAGGCATACCTAAATTTTGAGCGGGTTGCCTCGCGGTGTCGCCGGATACTGGTCGGCGTACCCATTGCCGGTGCCCGCCGGATACCGATTAGCCTGGCTTCCCATGACCGCGAAGCCGCCCATCGATCCAGTCGCCGACCCCCCGCCCGCCAAGGAAACCGTCGAGCGGCACCGCTGGCGGCTGCCCGCGTTGGCCATCTGGACGGTCGCGTTCGTGCTCGGCTGGTTCGTCGTCGGGCTACCGACCGATGTGTTGTACGCGTTCTTCTGGCTCTGGACGGCCACCATCGCCTGGCGGATCAGCCTGCCCTGGCGGCGGCATCTCGCTTTCGCCCGGGACTGGCTGCCGGTGGTCATCCTGCTGACCATCTACGACTTCTCCCGAAGTTTCGCCGACGAGTTCGGTGAGCCGCACGTACGCGAAATGATCAACTTTGACGTGTGGATGTTCGGCCGGCTCACCGATGGCCAGATCCCGACCACCTGGTTGCAGCAGCGACTCTACGACCCGGACGCGGTGCACTGGTGGGACGTGCTGGTCAGTTTCGTCTACTTTTCGCACTTCGTGGTCGCGCTGGCCGCCGCGGTCGTGCTTTGGCTGCGCTCGCGGGCGAGGTGGGCGGCGTTCATGCGCCGCTGGTTCGCGCTCAGCGCCAGCGGGCTGGCGACCTATTTCCTCTACCCGGCCGCCCCGCCGTGGTGGGCCGGCAAGTACGGCTACCTCTCCGAGGAGGTCGTCCGAATCTCCAGCCGGGGTTGGAACGCGTTCGGTCTGCACGGTGCCGGTAACGTGCTCAACGCCGTACAGCAGCAGGCGGGAAACCCGGTCGCGGCCATGCCATCGCTGCACACGGCCTTCGCGCTCTTCGTCGTGCTCTTCTTCCTGCCGTCGGTGCGCCGCCGGTACTGGCCGTTGCTGCTGGCCTACCCGCTGGCGATGACCTTCACCCTGGTCTACGGGGGCGAGCACTACATCATCGACGTACTGGTCGGCTGGGCGTACGTGGTGGCGGTCTTCGTGCTGGTCGGCCTCGGCGAGCGGTGGTGGCGGGCCCGGACCGCCCGCGCCTCGGGCCAACCGACCGCAGTGGAGGGTGAGCTGCCGCCGGCCGTCATCGAGCGCGTCCCGGGTTAGGTCGCTGCCCGGAGCCGGGCGGCTGCCCGGCTCCGGCGAACCAGCATCCTTCGTTACCCGTCAATCTGTATCGAGCGGAGTGGCGGTAGACTCTGCATCGTGATCGCCGCTGCCTTTCTCCGCCCGTTGTGGTGGATGGCGCTGGGATCACTGCGCCTGCTGATCGGTTTGGCGATCGCGGCGCTCACCCTGACTCCGGTCACCAATGCCGCGCAGGCCGCGTCGGCGACACCGTCGATGAACACCGCCTCCCGTTGGGTGGTCGGACTACCGGTGTCGCCGACCGATGCCGGTCTCCGCACTCATCCCACCGAGGCCGGCGAGCGCGTCGAGGCGGGCTGTGCCGTCGACCAACAGCGGGTCACCGCTGGCCCGGCCAGCGAAAGCCTCGCGCTCCCGGTTGGCCGTTCGGATCGGTCGACGGGAGCGCCGTGGGTTACGGACATCCGTGGACCCGGCGGTGCGGCCTACGGCTGGGCGCTCGGCCAGCGTGCCCCACCCGGCTGCTGAGTTCGACGGCCGGACCGACCGGCCCTGACATCCCTCCTGCGCCCTGATCCCGGCATCCGCCCCCCGGTCCGCCCGGGGTGGCGCCGGCCCACGGCGCGCCCGCCCGGTGATGTGCGGGCATTCCTGGCTTGCATTCGCATCGTTCATCAGCGAGGTTTCTGATGCTGGACACGGTTTTCTACCATTTTCTGCTCGACCTACCGCAGGCGGCGGCCATCTGGTCGGGGCTGCTGGTCGTCGCTCTGGTCACGATAGCTACCTTGATCGCCCGTCCCGACCGGTCCAAGAAGGAGCACCTCGACCCGGGCCAGCCGCGCCTGACCACCGAGGCGACGGAACTGCGCCGCTATGCCCAGGAGGTGGCGGTGGCCGCGGAGCGGGCCGCCATCACCGCGCAGCGCCGACGGGCGGACTGGCTGACCGCGTCGGATGAGGCCGAGGTGGCCCGACGGGCGTACGACGACGCCGCTGCCGCCGCTCGCCGGGTGACCGCCGCTCTCGCCCTGCCGGTCCCGGGCACGCCACGCACCCCGGCCGAGTACGCCGACCGCGAGCGGTACCTGCACCGGGCGGTGATGACCGCCTGCGGCCGGGGTGAGCTGTCGGCCCTGCAACTCAGTGACGCGTTGGCCCACCGCAACGGCTGGGATCCGCGCCGGCACCCGGTCGAGCAGGAAATCATGCTCCGTCAGGCGATCCGGGCCAACCAGTCGGCCGCCCACCGGGCGGCGGTCGCCCGGGAACGGGCCGCCTGGCAGGCTGCCGACATCGCGGTGCTGGCGGCCAGCAGCCTGCGGAAGGAGGCGTTCGCGGCGGACCAGCGGGCGCAGCGGGCGCAGACCCGACCGGTGATCACCGATCGGTGGACCCGGCCGGAGGAGGAGACGGTACGCCTGTCCCGACCGTCAACCCGGTGGCGAGCCGCCCGCGCCGGCTGATTGTTCCCGTGCCGGCTGATGGTTCCGTGTCCCGCGCCGGCTGATGGTTCCGGAACCCGGCCCAGGCGGCAATCAAGACCGTCGGCGCGGCTCTCGGGGGTATGGCGCGTAGCGCCGGCTCGTGGCAGAGTCGCGCCGTGGTCGTACCTACCCTGCGGCGCCGCCGTCTCGCGGCCGAGCTGCGCAAGCTGCGCGAGACCAGGAACCTGACCCTCGATGACGCGGCAGCCGGCGTGGACCTGGCCAAATCCACCCTGTCCCGGATCGAGACCGCGCAGATCACCGCGCGGCCGGTCGTGGTCCGTGCGCTGCTGGCCAGGTACGAGGTGGGCGGGACCGAGGCCGATCGGCTCCTGCAACTCGCTCGGGATGCCGGTAAGCGTGGCTGGTGGCGGGCGTACGCCGATGTGCTGTCGAATCAGTACGCCGACTACATCGGACTGGAGAACGAGGCCTCCGCGATCCGTAACTTCGAGCCCCAATTCGTACCCGGCCTGCTGCAGACCGAGCAGTACGCCCGCGCCGCCCTCACCGGGGTTCATCGCGCCGCCTCCGAACAGGAGGTCGACCGCCGGGTACAGGTCCGGTTGGCCCGGCAGCCCCGGCTCAGGGCCAGACCGGAGCTGTGTTTTTCCGTGATCATGGACGAGTCGGTGCTGCGTCGACCGGTCGGCGGTGACGCGGTGATGGCTGATCAGTTACGTCGCCTGCTGGCCGCGATGCGGTTGCCGAACGTGGCACTCCAGGTTCTGCCGACCGGGGTCGGTGCGCACCCCGGCATGTTGGGCTCGTTCACTGTCATCGAGTTCCCCGACGAGCGGTTCGGCGACGCCGTCTACCTCGAGGGCGTCACCGGTGGGCGGCTGGTGGAGGCGGAGGACGAGACGCGGCACTGCAACCAGGTCTACCAGGAGCTAGGCGGTTCGGCGCTGGATCAGGGCGATACGGCGGCGCTGATCCAGGACGTGCTGCGGGCGTACACGCCCTGATCGCCGGTCAGGACGCGACCAGTTGACCGGCGAGCGCCACCAGACAGGCGCCGAAGGCCAGTTGGATGCCCCGGGCGAAGCGTGGTTTCGCCAATAGGCGTCGATATCGGGCGGCGCCCAGGGCCACCGCGGTCAGCCAGATCAGGCTTTCGCCGGCGTGGATGCCGGCCAGCGTGATCGTGTCGAGGGTGATTGAGCCGGTGAAGCCGACAAACTGTGGCAGCAGGCTGAGATAGAAGAGGCCGACCTTGGGGTTGAGCAGGTTGGCGACGATCCCGGTCAGGAAACCGGATCGCCCCGACGAGCTTTCGTCGCCGACCAGCGGTTTGGCGCGGAATCCGCCACGCAGCGATTGGAGTCCGAGCCAGGCCAGATAACCAGCGCCCGCCAGCCGGAGCAGCGTCGCGGCCACCGGCACGGCGAGGATCAGCGCGGCCACGCCGGCGGCGACCAGAAAACCCCAGGCCAGCAGTCCGCAGATGATGCCCAGAGCGGTGCGCAGTGCGGTGCTGCGACCATGGCGCATTCCGGCATTGAGCACGAGCAGGGTATCCAGGCCCGGCGAGATCGCCATGACGGCGGCCACTACGGCGAAGGTGGCGACGGTAGACATGGCGGAATTCTGGGGTGCCGGGCGGCCAGAGTCCAACAGCGACCATCGGAGGGCGCCCGAGTTGGGTGCCCTCCGATGGTGTGGCTGGGTTAGCGCGTCGGGAAGGTAATCTTCGGTGTCCCGGTCGCGGGGATCATGACCGGCGTCGCGCTGGCGAAGTCGGTCCCGCCGTACCAGCGCGTCGAGCTGCAGTAGCACAGCACCTTGACGGCCTGCGGTCCGATGATCCGGACCTCGGCTGCCGGTGATGGCGGTCTGATGTCGACGACCCCCATCGGATCACCGGTAACCGCGTTCAGGATCACCACGCGCGGCCAATTCGTCTCGCCCGGTATGGTCACTGTCAGATTCGTGCCCTGCTTCAGTACGTAATCGAAGCGGGTCGCCTTGCCGCTCTGCACCGGCACCGTTCGGGCCAGCAGGCGGTTACCGACTCCGCCGCTCCACTGGAACGCGTGGTCATCGGCATGGAACAGCAGTGGCCACCGGTACGGCCCGAGCCAGTCGATCGTGTAGGTGCCGTCGGCGGCGATGGGCGAGTAGCGCTTGTCTGCGCCGGCGCCCAGATCAGGCCCAACGATGCCGACCGTGCCGTACTGAAGCGGACCGCCGGTTTCGCTGGTCACCTTTCCGGTGATGGTGCCCCGCTTGTCCAGCTTGATTTTCGGCACCGACGTGGTGCGGCCGGCCGCCACGGCGACCGGGCGCGCCGTGAGCTGCGACCCCGTGCCGCCAGCGAGGCCGACCCACTGGGCGCCGTACGGGTTGCCGCGGTCCGGCAACACGAAGAGGCGGTAGCTGCCCGGATCTTGCACCTCCACGGTTACCGCACCCGTCGCGTCGGTGCGTGAGCCACAGCCATCCGGGAAGGTGAAGCGATTCGGCTGTACCGCGAAGACGCAGATGCCCGCCACCGGTATGCCACTGGCACGGTCGACGACCTTGGTGGTGATCTTTCCGACCGGCCGGAGCGTCAGCTGCACCTCGCTCTGCTGCCCGGCGTTCACTGTTACGGTCGCGGCGTTTTCGGCGTACGCGTAGCCGTCCGCGCCGGCCGAGACCGGGTACGTGCCGATGGCGACATCGGTCAGGACGAACGAACCGTCCTCGGTGTGGCCGCCGCGGTCTCCGAGGTCGGCGTGGAAACTGCTGATCGCCGCGCCGGTCAGGCTGTCCTTGGCGGTGAACCGGATACTGCCGGTGGGCAGGCGGCTGTCGTTGACTGTGCTGGTCTGGCCGGCGGCGATCGTGATCGGGTCGGCCGCGTCCGCGGTGGTCTTGCCATAGGCGTACTGGTTGAGGTGGCTCTCCCAGTCGTAGAAGCGGACCCGGTAGGACCCGGTGAAGATCCCATCGATCCGGTAGGTGCCGTCGGCCTCGGTCTCCCCGGAGATGGATTCTTCCTCGTCGCTGCCGGAGAGCGATACAGACACATTCGCTATGCCCGCACCGTTGTTGTCCGTGAAGCGGCCGGCGACTGAGCCGGTGGGCAGCAATTGCTCATCAACAGTGGTCACCGTATCGCCGCTGACCGTGACGGGCTGGGCGTCCTCGAACGACCGGGCCTGGTGGGCCCACTGCCGGGCACCCGAGGGCAACTCGTAGACCAGCCGGTAGGAGCCGGGCAGCAGATCGTCGATCCGGTAGACGCCGGATCTGTTGGTGGTGCCATAGCCATGGGAGTTGCCGCTGCTGGCCCGCACCTGGACGTTGCGTGCCGGAGTGCCGTCGGCGTTGGTTACCCGGCCGGTGATGGTGCCGGTGACCAACTGGACGTCATTGACCGTCACGGTCTGACCGGCCGCCACCGTAAAGAGGGCCGCCTGGTCCCAATCAGGGGTGCCGTACGCGTACTGCTGAGTGCTTCCAAAGTAGAAGGTGACCCGGTAGGTGCCCGGCAGCACCGAGAATGAGTAGTTGCCATCGACATCTGTTCCTGCACTGCTGAATGGTGTGCCGTCGCCGGAGGCGCCCACCCAGGCCGACACGCCATTGCCAGCCGCGTTGGTGAACCGGCCGGTGATCGTGCCGGTGGGCAGCAGGCTGTCGTTGACCGTCGTCTGCTGGCCAGCGGTCACCGAGAAGACGTTCGCGTCCTCCCAGTCCGTCTTTCCGTACGCGTACTGCCAAGGGTGGCCGGGCGCGTCGATGCTGACCCGGTACGCCGAGGTGGCGGCCGGCACATCCGCTATCTCGTAGCGGCCGTTCTCATCGGTGCTGGCATACCCGCTGAAGTTCCAGTCTTCGTCGGAGACGTAGATCGACGCGTCGGCCACCGGAGCGCCGTTGTCGGTGATCGTGCCGGCGATCGTTCCGGTCGCGGTGGTCGCGTGTGCTGGTGGGATTGCCATGAAGGTGGTGGCGAGCACCGGCACGATCATCAACCCGAGCCGGCGCAGAGGTGATCTGCTCAATTTGTCCCTATCGTGTTGAGGGGAAACAGGACCGGGTCCCCGCTGAGATACCTGTGAGGTCCCTGTGAGTTGGCACCGTAGTCGATGGGTACGACAGTGGACGGACATTTTTTATCTCACCGCAGCTTGGACCGTCAGTGCCGATGCCCGCTGACGCCAACGCGGGCCGTCACCAGGCCCAGGCTTCCGGACCCGGGCCACCTTTGCCGATCGGCGGAAACAGGTCATCCAGCCGGGCCAGCGTTTCGGTGGACAGTTCGGTGTTCAGCGCCGCCAGGGCCAGGTCCAGCTGCTCCGGCGCCCTCGGGCCGAGGACCGGAGCGGTCACCCCCGGCCTGGACAGTAACCAGGCGAGCGCGACGGTGGTGGGCTCCTCGCCCAACTCGGCACAGAGCTCCTCGTATTTTTCCAGGCTCGCCCGGTGCGGCTCGACCCGCTCAGCGGCGTGCAGAACACTTCGGCCGGTGGCACCCGCCCGCTGTTTGCGCAGCGCGCCGGAGAGCGCGCCGAAGTGCAACGGCGAATAGGGCAGAATGCCGATTCCGAGTTCGACCGCCGCCGGCAGCACCTCCAGCTCCACATGCCGGGTGAGCAGGTTGAATTTGCACTGCTCGGAGACCAGGCCGAGGAAGTTGCGCCGGTCGGCGGCGGCCTGAGCGTGGGCCAGATGCCAGCCGGCGAAGTTGGACGACCCGACGTAACGGACCTTGCCCTGGGCGACCAACAGCTCCATCGCCTGCCAGATCTCCTCCCACGAGGTGGCCCGCTGCACGTGGTGCATCTGGTACAGGTCGATCCAATCAGTACGCAGCCGACGCAGCGAGGCCTCACAGGCGGCGACGATGTGCCGGGCGGACAGCCCGCCGTCGTTGGGCCAGTCACTCATCGGGGCGTACACCTTGGTGGCCAGCACCATCCGGTCCCGCCGCCCGGTGTTGTCGAACCAACGGCCGATGAACTGCTCGCTCAGGCCGTCGCCGCGCTCGCTGCCGTACATGTTCGCGGTGTCCACGAAGTTCAGGCCCTCGTCGAATGCCCTGTCCAGGATCGCGTGACTGGCGGCTTCATCGATCTGCCAGGCGAAGTTCATCGTGCCGAGGCAGAGCCGGCTCACGGTCAGGCCGGTCCGGCCGAGGTGGGTGTATTCCATGGCCGGACCGTAGGGTTCGGCGTCGGCTGGCCGGTAGCCGTTCGACCGTGCTCGAATAATCCGATGCTCCAGATCGAGTTCGTGCCGGCCGATCTGGCCGATCTCAGGTTCGCGCACTCGCCGATGGTCGAGGTGGTGACCAGCGTCTTCGCACTGAACAGGCCGACAACATACTGGATGTACGCCTCCTGGCGAGCCAAGGTGCAGCCGCTGCTCGCCGGGGCCGGGCTGGAGACCTTCCTCGCCGTGGTCTCCGGCCCGACCTGCTTCGTGCCGGACTTCCTCACCCCGGTGCCGGCCATCGCCCGGCCGAGGCTCGATGAGGAGTTGCAGGTGATAGCGGCCACCCCGTTGGACCGGGTCGCCGCAGAGGTTGACGCGGCCTGGACCGGACATCCGGCGCCACCGGAGATCCGCCGGTTCGGTATCGACCCGGCCGGCGGGCTGGCCGAGCTGGTCCGGCAGATCCGGCGGTACTTCGCACTGGCGGTCGCCCCCACCTGGCACCGGCTGCGCGCGGCGGTCGAGGGCGAGCTCGCGCACCGGGCGCGGGCCGCCGCCGAGCGCGGGGCGCGGGCGCTCCTCGCGGACCTGCACCCGAAGCTGGACTGGGACGGCTCGGCGCTCCGGCTCGGGTACGCCAAGACCCGGTACTGGGACTTGAACGGGCATCCGCTGACACTGTTGCCGGCCGGGTTCGCCGGCCCGATTGTGCACACCATGACCGAGGCTCCGACGGGCCGGGCGCTCTGGTACCCGCCGCGCGGATACGGTCGGCTCTGGGACTCGCCCGAGCGGGTCGAACCCTCGGCGGCGCTGGCCGCCCTGCTCGGTCCGACCCGAGCCGCGGTGCTCACCCTGCTGGCCGTGCCGTCCAGCACCGGGGAGGTGGCCGCCGCCTTACGTCTGGCCCCGGCGACCGCCTCGCACCATCTGACCACGCTCCGCGACGCCGGTCTGGTGGTCGGCGAGCGGGTCGGCCGACGACTGCGCTACCTGCGTACCGGGCTCGGTGAGCAGCTCGGCGGCGTCAGCCAGGCGTTGGTCGATCGGCCGTAGCGTCGTCGTGCGGGTGGCGCGCCCAGGCGGTCACGCCCAGCTTGCCGGTGGTGCCGAGGTCGATTCTGGTGCGCGGGTCGACTATCTGCGCAGGTTGCCCCTTGACCGGGGCTATCTCCAGGTAGCTGCCGTTCGTGGGGGGCGCTGTCCAGCCCGTAACGGTGTTTCTCCACAGCAGGACCGCGGTCACCCAGTCCCCGGGCGGTAACGTGACCGGTCGGGGCGGGCCATCGTAGCGATCCAAAGTGGCGATCGATGACGCCCCGTCGCTGACCGCGACGTCAAGCGGCTTTCGATCCTCGTCCAGGACCCGTACGGCGGGATAGCCGTTCACGGTGTACGGGCTGGTGGCGCAGTTGATCAGCTTGATGCGGAGCGCGCGCAGGCCCATGGCGGCGTCGACCTCTCCCGTGCTGATCGCCACCCCCGACCCGGGACAGGCGGCAGCGCTGCTGGTCGGAGACAGCGCGGGTGGGGACGGCGTGGGCGGAGGCGGGACGACCGGGCTGGCGCAAGCGGCCAGAAGTCCGGTTGCGCTGAGTAGCAGTCCGAGGTGGCGGATGGTTACCAGTCGTCTGCTCCTGGATGCGACATTCAAAAAGATAGCCGTTCCATGCGGTCCGCTTTTCGCTGACGGGGCCGTCAGCTTCGACCGCGGCATCATCGCACCGTACCCTGGCGCGGTCCCTACGCCGAGCGCCGGCGCACATCGCCGCCCAACCGCGTACCCGCCCCGGCGATGGGGCGCGGCTGCGCGAATTCGACGGACGCCCCGTGATCCACCAGAGCTCATGGGTACGTTGGTCACGCCAGATAGCGCAGCAGGCCACGACTCGCCGTCGAGCGCCGCGGAGTGGATCTTTCCGTTCACTGGATGCCGCCGCTTCGCGAGAAGTTTGCCAGTTCCCAGCGGACGGCAAAAGGCAAAGGCAAAGGCAAAGGCAAGGAGAGAGAGATCTCCTTGCCATTCCTAATGTATAGCGCACCGGGGGGCTTGCGGCAAGACCCGGGTCGTGGCGCAGAATCGTCGGCCGAGGCCACAACCTGCGGAAATGGGGGCACGACGTGCGTGTGTTGTCGACGTATGCGTCGGTGATCCGAGCGGCCAGTGCAGTGCGACGGAGCACGGCTGCCTCGGAGGTATCGCAATGACCGAGCAGTACGTGTTGGATCTTCAAGAAGTTGACGAGCTGCAGGTCGCGGTCGTTGGCGGCAAGGGCGCGCACCTGGGCGGGCTGTCACGGATCGAAGGCATCCGCGTGCCGGTTGGCTTTTGCGTGACGACGGACGCCTTCCGGCGGATCATGGCGGAAGCGCCGCCGATCGACGATCGGCTCGATCAGCTGTCGCGCCTGAACCCGGAGGACCGGGAGGCGATCCGCACGCTCAGCGCGGAGATCCGCCGGACCATCGAAGGGATCGCCATCCCCGACGATCTGACGGCGGCGATCACCCGCGCGCTCGCCCAGCGCGGTGAGGAAGCCGCCTACGCCGTGCGATCCAGCGCGACGGCAGAGGACCTGCCGACGGCCTCCTTCGCCGGCCAGCAGGACACGTACCTGAACGTCGTGGGGCCGGCGGCGATCCTCCAGCACGTCAGCCGGTGCTGGGCGTCGCTGTTCACCGAGCGGGCCGTGACCTACCGCCAGCGGAACGGCATCGACCACCGTACGGTCCACATGGCCGTGGTCGTGCAGCAGATGGTCTTCCCGCATGCGGCCGGCATCCTGTTCACGGCCGACCCCGTCACGGGCAACCGGAAGGTCGCCACCGTGGACGCCAGCTTCGGCCTCGGCGAGGCCCTGGTCTCCGGCCTGGTGAACCCGGACGTCTTCAAGGTGCGCGACGGCGAGGATCATCGCCAAGGCGGTCGCCGCCAAGCAGCGTGCCGTTCACGCCCTGCCGGCTGGCGGTACGCAGGAGGTGGTGATCGACCCGCAGCGGCAGGAGCAGCCGGCGCTGACGGACGCGCAGGCCGTGCGGCTCGTGCAGCTCGGGCGGCGGATCGAAGCGCACTTCGGCCGCCCGCAGGACATCGAATGGTGCCTGGTCGACGAAGGCTTCCAGATCGTCCAGAGCCGGCCGATCACCACGCTGTTCCCCATCCCCGCGGCCCGTGACGCGGAGAACCACGTCTACGTCTCCGTCGGCCACCAGCAGATGATGACCGACCCCATGAAGCCCCTGGGAGTCTCCGTCTGGCAGCTGACGGCCATGGCGCCGATGCACGAGGCCGGCGGGAGGCTGTTCGTCGACGTCACCCGGCGCCTGGCCTCGCCCGCGAGCCGCGCCGGCCTCCTGGACGTCCTGGGGAAATCCGATCCGCTGATCAGGGACGCGCTGGAGACCGTCCTCGACCGCGACGACTTCGTCCCGTCGCTGCCGGACGCGGGCCCCGGCGGGCCGCCGGTCGGCGGCGCGTCCGCCCCGATCGAGACCGATCCGGCCATCGTCACCGAGCTGATCGAGCGCAGCCAGGCGTCCATCGCCGCCCTGCGGCGTGACATCCGGACGAAGACCGGACCGGCGCTGTTCGACTTCCTGCTGGAGGCCTTCCAGGAGCACAAGCGGGTCCTCAGTGATCCGCTGACCATGCAGGCGATCATGGCGGGGATGGAGGCCACCTGGTGGCTCAACGACCAGCTGCGGGAGTGGCTGGGCGAGAAGAACGCGGCCGACACCCTCACGCTGTCCGCCCCCGGCAACGTCACCTCGGAGATGGGACTGGCGCTGCTCGACGTCGCCGACGTGATCCGCCCGCACCCGGAGGTGGTGGCGTTCCTGCAGGGCGTCGAGGACGAGGGCTTCCTGGACGAGCTGCCGAAGCTCGCGGGCGGGACTGAAGCGCGTGACGCCATCGAGGCCTACCTCGACCGGTACGGAATGCGCTGCGCCGGCGAGATCGACATCACGAGGCCGCGCTGGAGCGAACGCCCCACCACGCTCGTGCCCCTGATCCTCGACAACGTCAGGAACTTCGAGCCGGGCGCCGCCGAGCGGCGCTTCGAGCAGGGGCGGCAAAAGGCGCGGAAGAAGGAACAGGACGTGCTCGCACGCTTGCGGGCCCTGCCGGACGGGGAGCAGAAAGCCGACGAGGCCAAGCGGATGATCGACCGGGTCCGGACCTTCATCGGCTACCGGGAGTACCCGAAGTACGGCATCGTCAGCCGCTACTTCGTCTACAAGCAGGCCCTACTGGAAGAGGCCGAGCGCCTCGTGCAGGCCAACGTGCTCCCTGAGAAGGAAGACATCTTCTACCTCACGTTCCAGGAGTTCCACGACGTCGTGCGCTCGAACAGGTGGATGACCAGCTCATCCAGGAGCGCAAGGATGCGTTCCGGTCGTACCACGCGCTCACGCCGCCCCGGGTGCTCACATCTGACGGCGAGGCCGTCGTCGGGGCGTACCGGCGCGACGACGTGCCGGCCGGTGCCCTGATCGGCTTACCGGTTTCCGCCGGGACCATCGAGGGGAGGGCCCGCGTCATCCTCGACATGGCGGAGGCCGATCTCGAAGCGGGCGACATCCTGGTCACGGCCTACACCGATCCCAGCTGGTCGCCCCTGTTCGTCGGAATCGCCGGCCTGGTGACGGAGGTGGGCGGCCTGATGACCCATGGCGCAGTGATCGCCCGGGAGTACGGCTTGCCTGCCGTCGTCGGTGTGGTGGATGCCACCCGGCTTATCCGGGACGGGCAGCGGATCCGCGTGCACGGAACCGACGGGTACGTCGAATTCCTACCTTGACCGACCACACCGAGAAGGCCCATCCGTAGCTTCCGGCTATAACAACGCCAAGCAGTTGATCTATGAGGCAGTGCACGACGCAATGGACGTGCGGCATAGCGAACCGCCGTGTTCACGCCCGAGGTCTACGCCTCGCGACCCTGCCTCGCACCGAAGACCTCCCCGCCCACCGGGCAGCGGTGGCCGATCTGCTCGATCGGCTGCGGCCCGACATGATCGACTGCTCCACCTGGGAAGCCGAAACCCTGACCTACCTCAACCAGCCGCGCACCCGGCGGGCACCGGTGATGGTGCGCGGCGAGTTCAGCGCCGCCACCCTCGGCGCACCCGGTCTGGCCAGCGACGAACACGAACTCGTCCACCGCGCCGACCGGGTCATCGCCGTCAGTCACTACGCGGCCGGGGACCTCGCCAGCGCCTACGGCATCCCCACCCCCGGCGTCGTACACAACGGCATCGACCGCGACCGCTTCCGCCCCGGGCCGATGTCGCTGCCCAACAGCGGCTCCCTCGTCACCCTGGACTGCGACGGGCAGCCGCGATCCGCAGCCGATCCGCGCACTGCTGCGCACTGGGCAGCCTGTCCCGCCGTGGTCGCGTGACGCCCACAGGCGTACACGCCTGGTATGGGTCGGCAAGATCACCCCGATGAAGGGCTGGGATCACCTCGAACGGATCATCGACCGGCTCCGGGAAATCGCCGTGGTCACCGTGCTGCTGGGACACTCCCGCGCACGGTGCCCCGTCACGATCGAACCCGACCGGCTCACGGTTCTGCACGATCTCAACGACGCCGACCTGCCGGGCCTCTACCGCAGCGCGGACTGGCTGCTGTCCACCTCACGTTGGGAAGGCTTCGGCCTGGCCATCGCCGAGGCGATGGCCAGCGGCACACCCGTCCTGCTGCCCGAACAGCTCGGGACGGCCCCGGAACTCCTCGAAGCCGGCGGCGGATATACCTACCGTGACGTCGACGACCTCGCCCGCATCCTGACCTGGGAGCCCCGGCCTTCAGCGGCCCTGCCCGAACAGTTCGACTGGAGCGTCAACGCCGAGGCCACCCTTGCCTACTACCGCGAACTGGCACAGGGTTGAGGCCGCGAATGCGTATCCTGCTGATCGGTCCCACCGGCGGAGGCGGCAGCCTCCCGCCGTACCTCGATGTCCTCGCCGAAGCCCTGCGCCTGCACGGGGCGCAAGTCGAGCGGCTGGGCCACCCCAGCGTCCCTTACGACCCACAGACCGCAGCGTTCTGGCCCGCCGAGCGCATCATCCGCACCGCTGAACAACTCCTCGACGGCGTGGACCTGCGAAGCTACGACCTGATCAGCCTGCACTACGGCAACCTCGAAATCGAGCAACTGCTGCCCTCGCTGTGGAAAGACACACCCCGACCGCCGGTTGTCTACCACGTCCACAGCCTCGACTGGACCCTGTTCACCACCCACGTCCCAGACCTCGGCCTCCGTTCGGCTGTCGACGACGGCATCAAGACGATGGACGGTTTTGTCTTCTTCGGCACCTACGGCCACACTCAACTCACCCGACGCCACCAACTCGACGTTCCCACCACGGTGACCTGGCTACCCACCACGATCCCCGCAGGCACCCACGCCAACGCCGGGCCAGAACTGTCCGCCGCGCTGACCGGCGACCACGGTCCACGGGGCAGCCTGTACGGGTTCGCCGCGCCGTGGAAAGATCCCGCAGGGCTCATCGAGGCGTGCCAAGGCGTGAGCAGCGCCTGCCGAGTACTGCTCGCCGGGCCGTCGTGGAACAACCCCGACGAGGCAGGCACTGACCTGTCCTGCGAAGCCAGCACGGGCGTGAAGCACGGCAACGTCCGGGTGGAAGTCGTCACCGGCTACCTCGGTCCCGGCCACCGCAGAGCACTCGCCCAGCACTCCCACTTCGCCGTCTTCCCGTATCGCACCCAACCAACCTTCCAAGGTAGCGGCGCTATCGCCGACTACCTCGCCCACGGCGTGCCCGTCCTCGCCACCGATGTCGCCAACATGGCCGAACTCGTCGGCGACGCCGGGCTCATCGTCGAACCCGGCGACCCGGACGCCTTCACCGACGCCCTCGAACGATTCGCCTCCGACGACAACTACCGAGACGCCCTGGCCCGCCAGGCTCAACGCCGCTCGCGGCAGTTCGGCGCCTCCTACCACGCCGGCCGGTGCCTTCGGCTGTACCAGAGCGTCCTCGACCAAACGACCGCCACACCTTGAAGGGAAACCCGATGTCCGCCGCCGAAGTTCTCATCGCCCGACACGGCGAAGCCCACTGCAACCGAGACGGGATCGTCGGGGGTCACAAAGGCTGCCGGGGGCTCACCGACCGTGGCCGCCGCCAAGTGGAACGCCTCGCCCAGCGGCTCAGCCAGCAGCATCCGGAGCGTCCCGTCCACGCCGTCTACACCACGCCCCTGCGCCGGGCTCAGGAGAGCGCCGCCATCGTCGGCGCGTTTCTGGGCATCGACCCCGAGATCGTGCCCGATCTCACCGAGCAGGAGTACGGCACCGGCGACGGGCGGACCTGGGCGGAGGTCGTAGCCGAATACGGCGACATCCCCGCGCTCGACGCCGACCGGCCGCTGGCTTCCGGAGGCGAGACCTGGCGGGAATACATTCACCGATCCGGTCTGGCCCTTGGCCGTCTCATCGCCCGTCACGAGAGCGAGCGAGTCCTCATCGTGGGCCACGGCGAGACCGTGGACGCCGCCTTCCACTACTTCTTTGCGCTCCCGCCGACCAGCCGAGCCACGGTCGCGATGGCAGCCCACCACGCCAGCCTCACCACCTGGGAACAACAGCCCATCTCCTGGACCCGACCCAACGCCGGATGGCGATGGACATTGATGACTCAGAATGACACCCGGCACCTCGTCGTCGATCTCGACGAGCCGTCACCGATCTACGCAGGCACCTGAACCCAAGCGCATCACGGCGTCCGCAGCCTGACCGCACCGAGGAAGAAAGCGAACGATGGCTGTCCCCAGCGGGGCAGTGGATAGGTCGCTTCGACCGTTAGCACAGCGAGGTCGGCGCGCGCATGTGCTTGCGATCCGTGCGTACTTGGAGCCGCACTTCGGGTCAACGCAAGGACGCCCTGGCCGCTCGGCCAGGGCATCGTCGGTCGTCTCGTCTACGCGAACGTGAAACTGGCCTCCACGATCAGTGATCGGTCGGTCGCGCTGTGCGTTTGCGGTTCTGTGATGTGCCCCCGGCAGGATTCGAACCTGCGCCCCCGCCTCCGGAGGGCGGTGCTCTATCCCCTGAGCTACGGGGGCTCAGCGACCCGGAAAGACTAGCAGGCGACCGGGCGCCGAGCCGAATCGGTATCCGTCGTGTCGCGGTGCAGGGGCCGGACGTCAACGGCCCAGACCGCAACTGGGTAGCGGGTGCAGCACGATCCGGGGCGGGAGCCGGCGGGGCCATTCGCCCTTGGACCAGGAGCCGTCGACCACCACGTGCACGGTACGGCCGTCCGTGCCGCTGAGCCGGAGCACGAAGTCCCGGGGGAGCGGTGGGTCGACCGACGGTGTGGTGACCATGAAACGGAGTTGGCCCCGGGACGACGCGGCGTGTACGACGTCGGCGGCCGGCACCACCCCGTGCAGCCGGGTACGCCCGATCCAGCAGAGCTCGGCGTGGTGTTCCTCGGCCGAGCGGACGATCGCCGGATAGTCGGTGACCAGCCAGCGGTTGACCGCGTCGACGCAGAGCCCGCAGGCGCGGTCGGTTGGCTCGCGCGGGCCGATTCCCCAGGCCCGTAAGTAGCCGCCGACGTCGGTGGGTTCCAGCGGCAGTTGGTAGCGCCGCTGGATGAGCGTGGCGACGCTGCGCCGGCTCCACAGTTCGTCCTCCAGGCCGAGCTGGTCGGGATACCGCCCGCGGAGGGCGTCGATCAGCTCCAGTTCCTGATCCCGGCTGAGCGATCCCGTCCCGCTCGCCTGCTGTCCGCGACGGGCGGCTGCCACCGCCCCGTCACCACCGATGGTGTGGCGCCGGCACCAACTGGTGACCGAGCGCCGCGCGTCCCTGAGAGCAACCCCCACGTATGGGACAACGATCCCGGATCGGGACTGGTCACGTTATGTCTGGAAAAATCTCCCCAAACTGGATAAGTGTGACCAAGAGGTTGTTATCGGGGTAAGGGTTACGCCTCGCCCAGCTTGTCCTGGAGTTGCCGGATTACCTCGATCTCCTTCTTCTGTCCGGCGACCATGGTTTCGGCCAGTACTCTGGTCTGCTTGTCGTTGGAGAGCTTCAGCACACCGTCGGCCATGTGAATGCCACCGAGGTGGTGGTTGAGCATCAACCGTAGGAACAGCAGATCGAACTCCCTGCCGCTGGCGTCCCGCAACGCGGCCCGCTCGGCGTCGGTGGCCATGCCCGGCATCAGCCCATCGCGGATCGCGCCGATGCCCTCGGGCATCCAGGCCATCCTCGGCTGCGAACCGGTCGGGCTGAGGTTCCAGTTGCGCAGCCAGGTCAGCATGATGCCGATCTGGGCCTGCTGGGTCAGCGCGATATCCGTGGCCAGTCCCCGTACGTCCGCGTCACTGGCCCGCTCATGGGCGAGGATCGACATCTCGACGGCCTGCGCGTGGTGGGTCGACATGTCCCGGGCGAAGCCGGCCTCGGCGGAGGTGTCACCGGGGCGCAACATCCCGGGGATGAGCAACCCGAGGCCGACGCCGAGCACCAGCCCGACGACGACCGCGAGGGTCAGCCAGGCGGTGCCGAAGCGGGGCTTTCCGCCGCTGGTACTTCCCAGGTGCGCCGAGGCGCCGGTCTCCGCCGGCGCCTCGGTGGTGGACAACACGTTCATCAGCTCCCCTGCTGCCCGTCCTTGCCGAGGTCACGCGGCGTCGTGCCGGTGGCGGTGATCCCCGAAGCAGCAGGTCGAACCGGGCTCGACACTGGCGTTCAGCCGCAGTGCCGAGACGAAGTCATCGATCCGGCTGTCATCGGCCTCGTCGACCTTGAGCTGGAAGCCCCAGGCCTGCAGCGAGACCGCCTTGTCCAGGTTGTCGACCGGGCTCATCATCATGTACTCGTTGCCACGGACCTTGCTGGCCAGCTTCTCCACCTGGTCGGCGGGGAGGTCGGAGCGGTAGGTGATCCAGACCGCGCCGTGCTCCAGGCTGTGCACCGCGTGCTCGTTGGCGATCGGGGCGTCGTAGACGTCACCCATGCAGTTCTGCCAGTTGAAGTTGTGGCTGCTGCCGACCGGCGGGTTGACCGCGTAGGTCAACGGGCCCCACTCGTGCGACTGCTTGCCCTCAAGCGGCTGCACCTTCGACGGATCGGACTTGCGGAAGTTGACGAGGCCGCTGATGCCGGCTGCCCGGTCCTCCCAGCCGCGACCGCCCTGGTACACCGCGTACGCGCCGTACCCGATGATTCCGGCGGTGAGTACCCCGACCGCGACGAAGAGCGCGATCGGCCCCCAGGCCCGCTCCTGGCTGACCTTTACCGGCGCGATCGGCTTGCGTGGGCCCTTGCCGCCGGGCCGGCCGCCCCCCGCGGCCGACTTGGCGCCGCCCGAGGTTTTACCATTACCCGCCGGCCTGGTCTTGTCGGCCGGTGTGGCCTCGCTCGACGACGGCTCATCCGAGGCGGGCTTGCCGCCGGCTGGCGCCTTTTTACCGGTGCTGACCACGGACGGACGGCGCTGATTGCCGCCCTGGGTGCTGATACTCATCGTGCCTCGTCAGGTCGGTCGGGCAGGGGGGTGGCGGGTCACGCAAGGTGCAGGGTCGCCGCCGGGTGACCGAGTCTACCCCCGGTAACATGTTTCGGTGACTCCCGCCAAACTCGCCGAGGTCGTTCTCGCCGCTGCCCGTGCCCTGTTCACCGAGCGCGGGCTGGACCATGCCACGTTGCCGCAGTCGGTGGTCCTGGAGCGACCGCGCAACCCGGAGCACGGCGACTACGCCGCCACCCTCGCCCTCCAACTGGCAAAAAAGGTCGGACTGCCGCCGCGTGAGCTGGCCGCCGGTCTCGCCGAGCGGCTGGGGCGGGAGCCGGGGATCAAGTCGGTGGAGATCGCCGGACCCGGCTTCCTCAACATCCGGTTGGATGCTGCCGCCGCCGGCCAGCTCGCCCGCATCGTGGTGCAGGCCGGCCGGGAGTACGGGCAGAGTGATCGGCTCGCCGGCCAAAAGATCAATCTGGAGTTCGTCTCGGCCAACCCGACCGGCCCGGTGCACATCGGTGGGGTCCGCTGGGCGGCCGTCGGTGACGCGCTCAGCCGACTGCTCCGCGCTGCCGGCGCCGATGTCGGCACCGAGTACTACTTCAACGACGCCGGCTCGCAGATCGACCGGTTCGCCCGGTCGCTGCTGGCGGCCGCGAAGGGGGAGCCGGCGCCGGAGGATGGCTACGGCGGGGCGTACATCGTCGAGATCGCCAACGACGTCGTGACCCGCCGGCCGGACGTGCTCGCTCTGGATCCGGCCGCCGCGCAGGAGGTGTTCCGGGTCGAGGGCGTGGCGTTGATGTTCGACGAGATCCGCTCCTCGCTGACCCAGTTCGGCGTGCACTTCGACACCTACTTCAACGAGAAGGACCTGCACGACCGGGGTGAGTTGGAACTGGCACTGACCAGGTTGCGTGCGCAGGGGCACATCTACGAGACCGAGGGTGCGACCTGGCTGCGGACCACCGACTTCGGTGACGACAAGGACCGGGTGCTGCGCAAGTCCAACGGCGAGTGGACCTACTTCGCCGCTGACTGTGCCTACTACCTGGACAAGCGGGAGCGCGGCTTCGACCGGGTAGTGATCATGTTGGGTGCCGATCACCACGGCTACATCGGCCGGATGAAGGCGATGGCGGCCTGTTTCGGTGACGACCCGGACCAGAATCTGGAGATCCTGATCGGGCAACTGGTCAACCTGGTCCGCGAGGGGCAGCCGGTCCGGATGTCCAAGCGGGCCGGCACGGTGATCACCCTGGAGGACCTGGTCGAGGCGATCGGCGTGGACGCCTCCCGGTACGCGCTGGCCCGCTACTCCAGCGACTCCCCGATCGACATCGATGTGGAGTTGTGGACCCGGGCCAGTCGTGACAACCCGATCTACTACGTGCAGTACGTCGCCGCCCGGACCGCCGGGGTGGCCCGCAACGCGGCCGAGGTCGGGTTGACCCGGGGGGATGTCGACGCGTTCCGCCCCGAGCTGCTCGCGCACGAGAAGGAGAACGACCTGCTCAAGGCGCTCGGCGAGTATCCGACCGTGGTGGCCACTGCCGCTGAACTGCGGGAACCGCACCGGATCGCCCACTACCTTGAGGAGAGCGTGGCGCAGTCCTACCACCGGTTCTACGACAACTGCCGGGTCCTGCCGCAGGGCGACGAGGAGATCACCGACCTGCACCGGGCCCGGCTCTGGCTCAACGACGCCACCCGTACGGTCATCGCCAATGGTCTGGACCTGCTCGGCGTCTCGGCTCCGGAGCGGATGTAAGCGTTGATGCGAGTCCGGTGGTCGCGAGCGGAAGGAAAATAGAATGCGTGCTCACGAGGCGGGGGCGCTGCACGGCGAGATCGGCCGGCGGGGGCCGACGTGGCTGCGTACTCCGGCTGATGTCAATGCTCTCGTACCGCGACTCTGGCCGCGCAACGTGACGCGCGCCGCCGACGGTGCGCTCGACGTCGCCGGCCTCGGTGTCCGCGAACTGGCCGAGGAGTTCGGCACCCCGGCGTACGTGCTGGACTCCGACGACCTGCGGTCCCGGTGCCGGGACTTCCGGGCCGCCTTCCCGGACCAGGACGTCTACTACGCCGGCAAGGCGTTCCTCTCCCGCGCGGTGGTGCGGATCATCGCCGAGGAGGGGCTCTTCCTGGACGTCTGCACCGGCGGCGAACTGGCGGTGGCGCTCGCCGCCGACATGCCGGCCGAGCGGATCGGTTTCCACGGCAACAACAAGTCGGTGGCCGAGCTGACCCGGGCCCTGGACGCCGGAGTGGGACGGATCATCGTCGACTCGGATCAGGAGATCGACCGGCTGACCGAGCTGGCCCGCGTGCGTGGGGTACGCCCGAAGGTGCTGGTCCGGGTCACCGTCGGGGTCGAGGCGCACACCCACGAGTTCATCGCCACCGCACACGAGGACCAGAAGTTCGGCTTCTCGTTGACCGGCGGTACCGCTGCCCAGGCGGCCCTGCGGATCCTTGATGAGGACGTGCTGGAGCTGCGCGGCCTGCATTCGCACATCGGCTCGCAGATCTTTGACACCAGCGGGTTCGAGGTCTCCGCCCGGCGGGTGCTCGGCCTGCAGGCGCAGATCCGGGACGCCCGGGGCGTCGAGCTGCCCGAGCTGGACCTGGGTGGCGGCTTTGGCATCGCCTACACCACCCAGGACGACCCGTCGTCCCCGTACGACCTGTCCAAGCGGCTCAACAAGATCATCGATGGTGAGTGTGCCGCGCTGCGACTGGCCGTCCCGAGGCTCTCCATCGAACCCGGTCGGGCGATCGTCGGCCCGGCCATGTTCACCCTCTACGAGGTCGGCACGGTCAAGGACGTGGATGGCATCCGGACCTACGTGAGCGTGGACGGCGGGATGAGCGACAACATCCGTACCGCGCTCTACGACGCCTCGTACTCGGCGACGCTCGCCTCACGGGTGTCGTCGGCCGGACCGCTGCTCGCCCGCGTGGTGGGAAAGCATTGTGAATCCGGGGACCTGGTGGTGAAGGATGAATTCCTGCCCGCCGACGTGCAGCCTGGAGATCTTCTTGCCGTGCCTGGCACGGGCGCCTATTGCCGGAGCATGGCCAGCAACTACAACCATGTCCCGCGACCGCCCGTGGTGGAGGTCCGCCAGGGCCAGGCACGCGTGATCGTCCGGCGGGAGACGGAAGACGATCTGTTGGCGTTGGATGTGGGTTGACCACGTCCCTTCCCGCCGGGAGGGGAATTCCTACGGTGCCCCGTAGGGTTTCCTGCGCCATCGCGACTGCCCGGAGGGAGGCGCCCGTGAGTTCTTACGCCAGCTCCACCGGCGTGCTGCCGCTCCGCCAGCCCGGCGGCGAGGATGCTCGCGCGGATAAAAGCGGTACGTCTACCTCCGCTTCACCACCTCGCCCATGTATCGCACCCTATCGGTCCATCGGCCGACATGATTCCTGAGGGGAGGGAGCGGCGTTTCCTCCCGGCCCAGTACGACCGGGTTTCCGCGCCGCGACTCTGATGAAACCGATCCGCTTGGCGCTGCTCGGGTGTGGCACGGTCGGCACGGAGGTAGTCCGTCTGTTGCACGAGCAGGCCGCTGACCTGACCGCGCGGATCGGCGCTCCGCTGGAGATCGCCGGCATCGCCGTACGCCGACTCGGCCGGGACCGGGGCCTACTGCCGGTCGACCCGGCGCTCTTCACCACCGACGCACTCGGTTTGATCAAGTCCGACGACGTGGACGTGGTGGTCGAGGTGGTCGGCGGCATCGAGCCGGCCCGAACCTGGCTGGTCGAGGCGCTGCGGGCCGGTAAGAGCGTGGTGACCGCGAACAAGGCGCTGCTCGCCGAGGACGGTGGGGCGCTGCACGACGCGGCCGCCGAGGGCGACGCTGATCTCTACTACGAGGCCTCGGTGGCCGGGGCGATCCCGCTGCTGCGGCCGCTGCGCGACTCACTGCACGGTGACACGATCACCCGGGTCACCGGCATCGTCAACGGCACCACCAACTTCATTCTCTCGGCGATGGACAGCACCGGCGCCGGGTTCACCGAGGCCTTGGACGAGGCGACCGAGCTGGGCTACGCCGAGGCCGACCCGACCGCCGATGTGGAGGGCTTCGACGCCGCCGCGAAGGCGGCCATCCTGGCCTCGCTGGCCTTCCACAGCCGGGTCGGCGCGGCCGACGTCCACCGGGAGGGGATCACCGAGGTCACCGCCGCCGACATGGCCAGCGCCAAGGCGATGGGCTGCACCATCAAGCTGCTGTGTATCGCCTCCCGCGGACCGGACTCGGCCGGCGTTGACTCGGTCAGCGTCCGGGTGCACCCGGCGATGATCCCACTCAGCCACCCGCTGGCCAGCGTGGGCGATGCGTTCAACGCCGTCTTCGTCGAGGCGACCGCCGCCGGGCAACTGATGTTCTACGGGCGCGGGGCCGGTGGTGCACCGACCGCGAGCGCGGTGCTCGGTGACGTGGTGGCGGTGGCCCGTAACCGGCTTGCCGGGGTCCGCGCGGCCAGTGAGTCGGCGTACGCGGCGCTGCCGGTGCGGCCGATGGGTGAGACGCTCACCCGCTACCACATCAGCCTGAACGTGGCCGACCGCGCGGGCGTGCTGGCCACGGTGGCCGGGGTGTTCGCCCGACATGACGTCTCGATCGCCACGGTCCGGCAGTCCGGTCGGCGCGAGGACGCCCTTCTGGTGATCGTCACGCATGTCGCCCCGGATGCCGCGCTGGCGGCGACCGTCGAGGAGTTGCGCGGCTTGGACTTCGTCCGGTCGATCGCCAGCGTCCTCCGCGTCGAAGGCAGCCTCTAACGCCCCACCCCCACCCCCACCGCCCACCCCCACGCCCCACCCCCTTTCCCGTCGATCAAGGACTTGTTGTCGTTGTTCGATCTCCGATCCGCGACAACAAGTCCTTGATCGGCGGGAAAGTCCTTGATCGACGGGGTGCGGAGATCTGGGGCGGTGGACGTCGGTGCGGGATGGCTAGCGTCTCGGCAGGTGGGTGGGGTCGAGGGCGGACGGGACTGGTCATCAGCGGTGCGGCAGGCTGAACTAGCCTCATCGACGGTGGTAGCACGGTGAAATTGGCAGGCGCGAGGAGAGCGACATGTGGCGGGGTTTGATCGAGGCTTACCGGGACCGGCTACCGGTCACCGACGCGACGCCGGTGATCACCCTGCACGAGGGAAACACGCCGCTGTTGCCGGCGCCGGTGCTCTCCGCCCGGATCGGCTGCGACGTCTATCTCAAGGTCGAGGGCGCCAACCCGACCGGTTCGTTCAAGGACCGGGGGATGACACTCGCCGTCTCCAAGGCCGTGGAGGCCGGGAACAAGGCAATCATCTGCGCCTCCACCGGCAACACCAGCGCGTCGGCGGCCGCCTATGCGGCCCGGGCCGGACTGACCTGCGCCGTGCTGGTGCCGCAGGGCAAGATCGCGCTCGGCAAGCTGGCCCAGGCACTCGTCCACGGGGCGCAACTTCTGCAGGTCAGCGGCAACTTCGACGACTGTCTGTCGCTCGCGGCCAAGCTCGCCCAGGATTTCCCGGTGGCCCTGGTCAACTCGGTCAACATCGACCGGCTGCACGGCCAGAAGACCGCGGCGTTTGAGATCGTCGAGGCGCTCGGTGACGCGCCGGACATCCACTGCCTCCCGGTGGGCAACGCCGGCAACATCAGCGCCTACTGGATGGGCTACCAGGAGGAGACGGCGGCCGGCAACGCCACAAAGAAGCCCCGGATGTACGGCTTCCAGGCCGCCGGTGCCGCACCCATCGTGACTGGTACGGCGGTCCGTGAGCCCTCCACCATCGCCACCGCGATCCGGATCGGCAACCCGGCGAGCTGGACGAAGGCGTTGGACGCGCGGGATTCCTCGGGCGGGCTGATCGCGGCGGTGACCGACCGGGAGATCCTGGCCGCGTACCGGTTGCTCGCCCGCGAGGTCGGCGTCTTCGTGGAACTGGGCAGCGCGGCCAGTGTCGCCGGGCTGCTGCAGCAGGCTGCGGCGGGGACCGTACCGGCCGGTGCCACCATCGTCTGCACGGTCACCGGCCACGGGCTCAAAGACCCGGAGTGGGCGATCACCACAGCGCCGTCGCCGACCACCATCCACAATGATGTGCTGGCTGCGGCCCGTGCGCTCGATCTCATCTGACCGTCCGTAAGCCCAGGGTACGGCTACCTCTGAGGCTTCCGTGGGCTGTGGGCCTCCCTCCCACCTGCGCGGACCCCGGGCAGTGGGCCTGAGTTCGGCGTACCCTGGCGTCGTTGTCGACCGTGACGTTGCGCGACGCGCCCCGGCGCTCCGGCGATAGTCCACATCAGGCAGACTCTTCGTGCCGCGCTGAATATCTCCTCCTCGCGCCAACTCAGGTCATGCCGCGCCAACTCAACATTCCAGGAGTGAGCCCGCTCATGTCGTTGCTCGCCAGACTCAGCCTTGCCAATCGGGGTCTCGTCGCCCTCACCGCAGTGGTGATAGCGGCGTTCGGTGCGTTCGCCGTGCCCTCGTTGAAGCAGCAGCTCCTGCCGTCGCTGGAGTTTCCGGCCGCGTTCATCGTGGCCAGCTATCCCGGAGCCGCGCCCGAGATCGTCGAGTCGCAGGTCACCGAGCCGATCGAGAATGCCATCCAGGGCATCGCCGGGCTGAACAAGATCACCTCAACCTCCCGTGAGGGAGCCACCACGATACAGGTGGAGTACGAGTTCGGGATCAACCTCGACGAAGCGCTCAACAAGCTGCAGACCGCGTTGAACCGGATCGGCGCACAGTTGCCGGACGGGGTCGACCCGATGGTGCTCGCCGGCAGCACGGACGATCTTCCGGTGGTGGTGCTGGCGGCCGCCGGCAACGGTGATGAGCGGGCCCTGGTCGAGAAGCTGACCAGCAACGTCATCCCCGAGCTGGAGACGATCGACGGTGTCCGGGGGGTCGCGCTGACCGGGGCCCGCGATCAGATTGTGCTGATCACGCCCGACCCGGCCAAGCTTGCCGCCGCTCGCGTGCAGCCCACGGCGATCGCCACCGCGCTCAAGGCCAACGGCATGGTGATCCCGGCCGGCGCGTTGACCGAGAACGACCAGACCCGTGCCGTCCAGATCGGCACCCGGCTCGCCGCTATCGAGGACCTGCGGACCATTTTCATCAGCCCGGGCATCCCCGGCGCCGCGCCGGTCCAGCTCGGCGAGATCGCCACCGTTGAACAGCAGTTGGCCCCGTCGACCTCGTTCACCCGGACCAATGGGGAGCAGAGCCTCGGTATTTCGATCACCGCGACGCCGGACGGTAACGCGGTGCGGATCTCGCACGCGATCCGCGACCAACTCGCCGAACTCCGGGACACCTCCGGCGCCGAACTTACCGTGATCTTCGACCAGGCGCCGTTCGTCGAGAAATCGATCGAGAGTCTCACCACCGAGGGTCTGCTGGGCCTGGTCATGGCGGTGCTGGTGATCCTGGTGTTCCTGTTGTCGCTGCGCTCCACCGTGGTGACCGCGGTCTCCATCCCGCTCTCGGTGCTGGTCGCGCTGCTCGCCCTCTGGATCGGTGACTATTCGCTCAACCTGCTCACCCTCGGCGCGCTGACCATCGCGGTGGGCCGGGTGGTTGACGATTCCATCGTCGTACTGGAGAACATCAAACGACACCTCGGGTACGGCGAGAGCAAACGCGAAGCGATCCTGACCGGTGTCCGCGAGGTGGCCGGTGCGGTGACCGCCTCTACTCTCACCACCGTCGCGGTGTTCGCCCCGATCGCCCTCGTCGGCGGTTTCGTCGGCCAACTCTTCGCGCCGTTCGCGATTACCGTGACGGTGGCACTGCTCGCTTCGCTGCTCGTCTCGCTGACCGTCATTCCGGTACTGGCGTACTGGTTCCTCCGGCCTGCCGCAGATGGTGCGACCGAGGCGGCGGTGCGCCGGGCAGCCGAGGAGAAGGAACTGCGTAGCCCGCTGCAGCGCGCCTATTTGCCGGTGATCCGGTTCGCCACCCAGCGGCGCTGGCTAACCGTCGGCCTCGGCCTGCTCGTGCTGCTCGGTACCTTCGGGCTCGCCACCCAGCTGGAGACCAACTTCCTGGACGATTCCGGCCAGCGGAGCCTGAGTATCACCCAGCGGATGCCGGTCGGCACCAGCCTGGGGGCCACTGACGAGGCGGCCAAGCAGGTCGAGCGGGTGCTGGCGAGCACCGACGGGGTGGCGTCGTACCAGGTGACCGCCGGTGGTGGCGGGATGCCGTGGGAGGGCGGTGGCGGCGGCAACGCCACCGCGAAGTTCTCGGTCACCCTCTCCGGTGACGCCGAGGCGGCTGCGGTCAAGAAGCGCCTGCGGTCGGACCTCGACCGGCTCAGCGGGGCCGGTGAGATCAGTTTCGGCGGCGCGGGCGGCCCCGGCGGTGGTTCCGCGAATCAGCTCCAGGTGGTGGTGCAGGCCGCTGACGCCGAGGTGCTGGCCCGAGCCACCGAGCGGGTCCGGCAGGCGATGGCTGACACTCCCGAGGTGACGGATGTCGCCACCAGCCTCGCCGAGAGCGCGCCGCGGATCGATATCACGGTCAACCGGGCCGCGGCGGCCCGGATCGGACTCGCCGAGGCGGCGGTCGGGCAACTCGTCGCGCAGGCGTTCCGGGGTAGTCCGCTGGGGCAGGTCTCGCTTGCTGGCGGGCGACAGAATGTGCTGCTCAGCTCCGGGCAGCAACCGCCGGCCAGCCTGGATGAACTGCGCGCTCTGCCGGTCGCCGGGGTCAAGCTCGCCGATATCGCCGAGGTGACCGAGGTCGCCGGCCCGCTGGCGATCACCCGGATCGACGGCCACCGCAGCGCGACGGTCAGTGGTACGGCGACCGGGTCGAACCTGGGCGCGATCACGAAGGCGTTGCAGGACCGTCTCGACAAGATCGACGTGTCGGGTGCCACCTTCACCGTGGGTGGGGTCAGCGCTGAGCAGGCGGAAGCCTTCGCCGATCTCGGATTGGCCGTACTGGTCGCGATCGCCATCGTCTTCATGATCATGGTGGCGACCTTCCGTAGTCTGATTCAGCCGCTGATCCTGTTGGTGTCCATCCCGTTCGCGGCGATCGGGGCGATCACCCTGCTGTTGGCCACCGGCACCCCGCTGGGCGTACCGGCGCTGATCGGTGTGCTGATGCTGGTCGGCATCGTGGTGACGAACGCGATCGTGCTGCTGGACCTGGTCAATCAGTACCGCGCGCAGGGCATGGGAATCCAGGAGGCGGTGGTCGAGGGTGGCCGGCGCCGGCTGCGACCCATCCTGATGACCGCGATCGCGACGATCTTCGCGCTGCTTCCGATGGCGCTCGGCCTCACCGGTGAGGGCGGGTTCATCTCGCAACCGCTGGCCGTGGTGGTGATCGGCGGACTACTCAGCTCCACGCTGCTGACCCTGGTGCTGGTGCCGACGCTCTATCACCTGGTGGAGACCGGCAAGGACCGGTTGCGGGGCTGGCGGACCGGTTCCGGTGGGCTGGCCGGCGCCGGTGGGGCGGTGCCGGCGCTGGCCGGTGGCGCCGGGTCCGGGTCGACCACCTCGCCCGGATCGGTCCCGGGGCCGGTCGGATCGAACGGCTCGAGCGGTGGCCAGCCGACCGCGACGGCAAGCGGCGAGCCGGGTTCCCCGGTGCCGGCCCGCCCGGCCACCTCCGGCGCGCTGGTTGACGACACCAACCAGTTCGAGGTGCTCCGGCTGCCGAAGAGCCGGCAGTCGCCGCTGCCCCCGGCAGAGTGAATCGAGGGGATTTCTGAACTATGACCTGGTCAGCATCTGCTGCCTGACCCGGTAGACCTGGGCGAGGGACCGGTCGGGGATAGTAACGTGCCTGTACGTGGCGTCTCCTCGATCGGTCCTTACCCGCAACCGGGACTTCCGTAATCTCTTCTGCGCCGAGCTGGTGGTCTTCGGGGCTGACTGGTTCGTGATGGTGCCGTTGCTCGTGCTCCTGCCCGAGCTGACCGGCAGCGGGGTCTGGGGCGCGCTGGTGCTGGCGGCCGACACCGGCATTGTGGCGCTGCTGCTGCCGTACACCGGCACCGTCGCGGACCGGGTGGACCGTAAGAAGATCATGGTGGGGGCGAATCTGGTCGCGCTGGTCGCGGTGCTGCTCCTACTCGGGGTTCGAAGCGCGGCGACCGCCTGGCTCGCGGTGGCCGCGATCGGGGTGGTCGCGGTGGCCAAGGCCTTCTACTCGCCGTCCGCCCAGGCGGCGCTGCCCAACGTGGTCGACCCGGCGGATCTTCCCGCCGCCAACGCGGTAGCCGGTTCCGCCTGGGGCACGATGACCGTGGTCGGCGCCTCGCTCGGCGGTGTACTCAGCGCCGTCGTCGGGCCGTACGCCTGCTTCTGGATCGCGGCCGCGGCGCTGGCCATCGCCGCGGCCATCGCCGCGGGCATCCGCCGCCCGCTGCAGGCACCCCGTGCCCTCGGGCAGCCGGTGCAACGCACCTGGCCGGCCATTCGGGAGGGCCTGCAGTACATCTGGCACCGACCCCGAGTGCTGGCACTGGTGACGGTCAAGTCGGCGGTCGGCCTCGGCAACGGCGTACTCACGGTCTTTCCCCTGCTGGCCGGCGTGTACGGGGTGGGCGCGATCGGTACCGGCCTGCTTTTCGCGGCCCGCGGTGGTGGCGCCCTGGCCGGGCCGCTGCTGATGCGCCGGGTGCTCAGTCGCCGGTCCTGGCTACTGCCCGGATTGGCGTTCTCGATGTCCATCTACGGGTTGTCCTACCTCGGGGTGTCCATTGCCGGCTGGTTCCCGCTGGTGCTGTTCCTGGTCTTCGTCGCACATTTCGGCGGGGGAACCAACTGGGTGTTGTCCAACTACGCGCTGCAGGGTGAGGTGCCGGATCGGTTGCGGGGGCGGGTCTTCGCCATCGACATGATGCTGGCGACCCTGGCCGTCGCGGTCAGCCAACTCGTGGTGGCCGGACTCGTCGATCGTGTCGATGAGCGCATGATCATCGCCGGGTGCGGGCTGACCACCGTGCTGTACGCGATCGGCTGGTGGATCAGCAACCGACGGCTCTCCCTCTCCGATGGCGTTACGGAAGCGGCCGTCGAACCGGTCCGCTAGGCAGCCGGCAGCCACCGGCGCGGGTCGCCCGGACCGCTTCCGCCGCCGGCTGTCCCAGGCTGCGGACCGGGTGACCTGTCCCAGGCTGCGGACCGGGTGACGGCGGATGGTCCGGGAGCGCCTAGCATGGGCCCGATGGGGCTGTCCTTCGTTTCCGAGCCGGTGCGCGTCCGGGTACCCGCGACCAGCGCCAATCTCGGCCCCGGTTTTGACGCGCTGGGTCTCGCGCTGGCCCATTACGACGACGTAACCGCCAGGGTTGTGGCCGCTGGCTGCCGGGTCGAGGTGACTGGCCAGGGCGCGGGCGAACTGCCCAGCGACGACACCCACCTGGTGGTACGGGCCATGCGTGCCACCTTTGACGTGCTCGGCGGCCAGCCGGCCGGGCTGGCGGTCGACTGCGTCAACCGGATCCCGCAGGCGCGTGGCCTCGGCTCCTCGTCGGCGGCGATTGTCGCTGGCGTGCAACTCGCCCGTGGACTGGTTGCCGACGGTACCAGCCTGCTGGACGATATGGACGCGCTCCGGCTCGCTGCCGACCTGGAGGGGCATCCGGACAACGTGGCGCCCTGTCTGCTGGGCGGATTCACCATCGCGTGGACTGAGACTGAGAGTCAGGCCGAGGCTGAGGCGAACGGATCGGCGAAGCATCGGGCACCGGCGGCGGCCGCCGGGACGGCCGAGCCGGGGAAAGTGGCGCGCGCGGTCCGATTGGCCGTGGCCCCGGACGTACAGCCCACGGTCTTCGTACCCGAGGAACGGGGCCTCACCTCGGTGGCCCGGGCGGCGTTGCCGGCGACCGTGCCGCATTCGGACGCCGCGCGTAACGCGGGCCGGGCGGCCCTGCTCGTGCATGCCCTCACCACCGATCCGGCGCTGCTGATGCCGGCCACCGAGGATTGGCTGCATCAGGGATATCGGGCTGAGGGGATGCCCGGTACGGCCGCCCTGCTGGCCGCCCTGCGTGGGGCGGGTGTGGCGGCTGTGGTCAGTGGGGCCGGGCCGACCGTGTTGGCCCTGACCAGCCTGCCTGCCGACTTCTTGCCGGGAATCGGATGGGCCACGTTAAGGTTGCCAATAGATGTAGCGGGAGCCCGGTTCGATAGGGGTACACTGGGACACGCCGAACGGGACCCTGTTGCCGCAGGTCGGAAGAGTTGATTACGCTCTAGACTTAGCACAGCCGCGAAGCACGCGATCTTCCTGCGGGGCGGCGCACCCCCGAAGCTTTCGGCGGTCAGCCCGTCTTACCCCTGCCTAGGCCCAACGCCGCACCGCAGTTTCCACAGGTCGCCGCAGACGGCAAGACCTGCTCACCGATGTCTGGTGGGGCAGAAACCGACCCGGCTGCTGTGTCACAGACTCCCGCGACGCGTCACGCGAGGCGGGTGCACCGAGGCCGCCCGGCCACCTAAGCACCGGACCCCGGGCAGCCACGGCCTTATCGAGGGAAGGAATCCATTGAGCGACACCACCGACGTGACGTCGGATGTTTCCAACGTCGCTGGCGAAGCCACCGCAGGTCCTACCCGCCGTCGGCGAACCGGAACTGGACTGTCGGCGATGCTCTTGCCGGAACTGCAGAGCCTGGCCGCGTCGCTCGGCATCTCCGGTACGGCCCGGATGCGTAAGGGCGAGCTGATCGCCGCGATTTCCGAGCGGCAGGGCGGTGCCGCCGCTGGCGGTGCCCCACGCCCGCGTGCCGAGGTCGCGGCTTCGGCAGCTCCGACGCGTGAAGAGGTACGCGCCGAGGTGCGGGATGCCGGCGAACGGGCGGCTGCCGAGCCGGCGCTGGCAGCCCAGCCACCGGCGGCTACCGCGGAGCCGCGTGAGCGGCCCTCTCGTCGCAGTCGGGCGGTTGCCGCGAGCGCCACCGCAGCCACCACCGCCACCACCACGGCCACCACGGCCACTGGTGCGCCCAGCGAACCGACCGAGGCCGGCGGCGCGGGCGAGGCTCCTGCGGAGCGTGCCGATCAGGGCGACCGTGGGGAGCGTGGCGAGTCGCGCAACGGCCGTGATCGTGTGGAGCGCGCCGAGCGGGCTGACCGCACCGAGCGGGCTGACCGCACCGAGCGGGCTGACCGCACCGAGCGGGCTGAGCGCACTGACCGCACCGAGCGGGCTGAGCGCACCGATCGCGGTGAGCGCACTGACCGCACCGAGCGGGCTGAGCGCACCGATCGCGGTGAGCGTGCTGACCGTACTGACCGGGTGCAGCGCGTCGCCGACCGGGACCATGACGGTGACGACGACGGTGAGGCCGGTGGACGCCGTGGCCGGCGTAGCCGGTTCCGGGACCGCCGCCGGGGTCGCAACGATCGTCCGGAAGGCACCACCGAGGGCGCCCGGGAGCCGCAGGTCAGCGAGGACGACGTACTCGTCCCGGTGGCCGGCATCCTCGATGTGCTCGACAACTACGCGTTCGTCCGGACCACCGGCTACCTTGCTGGCCCGAACGACGTGTACGTGTCGATGTCGCAGGTCAAGAAGTACGGCTTGCGCCGGGGCGACGCGGTTACCGGGGCGGTCCGCACCAATCGCGAGGGTGAGCAGCGGCGGGACAAGTACAACCCGCTGGTGCGTCTGGACACCATCAATGGGATGGACCCGGATGAGGCCAAGCGGCGTCCGGAGTTCTACAAGCTGACCCCGCTCTATCCACAGGAGCGACTGCGGCTGGAGACCGAGCCGCACATCCTCACCACCCGGGTCATCGACCTGGTCATGCCGATCGGCAAGGGCCAGCGGGCGCTCATCGTGTCGCCGCCGAAGGCGGGTAAGACGATGGTGTTGCAGGCGATCGCCAACGCGATCACCCACAACAATCCCGAGTGTCACCTGATGGTCGTGCTCGTTGACGAGCGGCCCGAAGAGGTAACCGACATGCAGCGCTCGGTCAAGGGCGAGGTCATCGCGGCCACGTTCGACCGGCCGCCGCAGGACCACACCACCGTCGCTGAGCTCGCGATTGAGCGGGCGAAGCGGCTGGTCGAGTTGGGCCACGACGTGGTCGTGCTGCTCGACTCGGTGACCCGGCTCGGTCGGTCCTACAACCTGGCCGCACCGGCCAGCGGTCGGATCATGTCCGGTGGTATCGACTCGACCGCGCTCTATCCGCCGAAGCGATTCCTCGGTGCGGCCCGCAACATCGAGAACGGCGGTTCGTTGACCATCCTCGCCACCGCCCTGGTGGAGACCGGGTCCATGATGGACACGGTGATCTTCGAGGAGTTCAAGGGCACCGGTAACGCGGAGCTGAAGCTGGATCGGAAGATCGCTGACAAGCGGGTCTTCCCGGCCATCGACATCCACCCGTCCGGTACGCGTAAGGAGGAGATCCTGCTCGCGCCGGAGGAGTTGGCCATCACGCACAAGCTGCGCAAGGTGCTGCACTCGCTGGACTCGCAGGCGGCGCTGGATCTTCTGTTGGACCGGCTCAAGCAGTCCCGGACCAACATCGAGTTCCTGATGCAGATCGCGAAGTCGGCACCGGGCGAATAGCAGCGGTAAGTTTCGCCAGAAAACCGGGCGCGAGCCGGACCCACGGGTCGGGCTCGCGCCCGGTTTTCAACGCGATACGGATCCGAGCCGCGGGTCGATGGGCAGCTGCGGATACTCCGGCAGCGCTACCCCGGCGGCGCGGTCCTTGCCCATCCAGAGCGTCAGGTTCATGATGGATCGCCGGTTCAGCAGGCCGTTGCGGAGCCGGAGGCCCCGGGCGCTGCGCGGGGCGAGGAACGGGCCGGTACGGTTCCCGGTCTTCTGGCAGCGCCGGGCGAAGCCCCGCAGCAGCTGCTCATAGCGGCGGAAGGCGATTAGGTGGTCGCCGTCGGCGGCCGCCAACTCGCCGGCTAGGACGTACGCCGCCACGATTGCGGTGCCGGTGCCCATGCCGCCGATCGTCGCGCCGCAGGCGGCATCCCCGAGCAGGGCGATCCGACCGCGTGACCAGGGTGCGATGTCGACCCGGCAGATCGCGTCAAAGTAGAAGTCGGGTGCCTCCCGCAGCGCGGCGAGCAGCTGCGGTACGTGCCAGCCCAGACCGGCGAAGGTGGCCCCGATGATCTGACGCTGCTGATCCAGGTCATGCCGGTCGTAGTCCAGGCGTGGCGAGGCGAACGCGACCATGGCGCCCGCTCTGGTCGGGTCGCGCTGGTCGCCGGCGACGCTGGCCATCTTGCCGGGCACGTTGTACAGCAGCGAGTCGCGGTCCAGGCCAAGGCGGTTAGGCAGGTCCCAGGTCGCCACGTAGTAACCGAGGTGGCTGACGAACTGTGACTCCGGCCCGAAGACCAGCCGACGTACGTTTGAGTGCACCCCGTCCGCGCCGATCACGAGATCGAAGGTCCGCCGTGCGCCGCTGACGAAGGTGACCTCGACGCCGTGTGGCGTGTCGTGCAACGCCTCGATGCTCTCGCCGAAGAGGTACTCGGTGTGGGCCCGGCTGTGCTCGTGCAGCAGCCGGGCGAGGTCGCCGCGCAGGACCTCGACGTCACCGCCGGCGAAGTTGGCGGGCATCGTCAAGAGCGGGCGGTCGTCTTCGTCGACGAAGCGCAGCGCGGTGCCCCCGGTCTGCATCTGCCGTAGGTCGGCCAGCACACCCATTCGTTCGAGCAGGTCCAGTTGGAGGCCGCCGCGGAAGTCGACCGCATTGCCGCCGCCACGCGGGGTGGGGGCGATCTCCACCACGGTCGGCCGGAAGCCGTACCGGCCGAGCCAGTAGGCCAGCGCCGGCCCCGCGATGCTCGCACCCGAGATGAGCACGGTGGTGTTCTTCATGGGGTCCTCCCCCGGATCGGATAGAAACTATGTCCATTGGACACAGTTATTACTGTGTACGATAGAGACAGTTTCTGGGTGATCGCAAGCCCGAATTCGGGGGCGTGGATGACGAGCGAATTTCTCTGGGGCGTACGACCCCGGCCGACCCGGGGGCCCAAGCCGGCACTCAGCGTCGAGCGCATCACCGAGGCGGCAATCGAGATCGCCGACGCTGAGGGGCTCGCCGCGGTTTCCATGCAGCGGGTCGCCGCCGATCTGGGCTTCACCAAGATGTCCCTCTACCGGTACCTGCCCGGCAAGGCCGAACTCGTGGCGCTGATGGTCGAACAGGCGGTCGGTGAAGCGCCCAAGGTGGTGGCGACTGATTGGCGGGCCGGCTTGAAGGAGTGGTCACATCGGCTGCTGGCGGCGTATCTGCGGCACCGCTGGGTGCTGGAGGTGACCGTCGGGCCCCGGCCAATCGGCCCCAACGAACTGGGCTGGATGGAGTGCGCCGTGGCTCTCCTGGCAGAAACCGGATTGACCGGCGGTGAGCGCCTCGACACCATTGCCGTGCTCGCCGGGCAGGTACGCATGATTGCCCAACAGGCCGGAACGACCGGGCAGCCGGAGGCCGAGTTGCTCTCCAGCGCCGCCAATGTGCTGCGCGAGCATGCTGACCGGTTTCCGGTGCTGGCCGAGACGATCGCCTCCGCGGCCGTCGAGGGCCCCCATGATCAGGCGTTCGACTTCGGCCTGGACCGCATCCTTGCTGGCCTTCAGGTGCTGATCAGCCAGCGGAGTGCGAGTTCGTCCGGTTGACGGCGGCGGGCGTCACGGGTGTGTCCCCCCACCGAACGGGAATGCACGGGGTAGCGAGAATGCTTACCTCGATGAGCCCGTTCTGGTCATCGACTCGGTCGCCGGCCCGATTTCGGGCCCGTGTGCAGGGCATGGCAGACTGGTCAATCGGCCACCGGTTCCGGTTCACGCCCGAGTTCGTTTGCGAGCCCGCGACGAGCGCCCAAGGGCGACCCGGCGACCATTCATGAGAGGACCGAGGCGAGATGAAGCCCAAGATCCATCCCGAGTACGTCACCACCGAGGTCACGTGCTCCTGCGGCAACACCTTCGCGACGCGCAGCACCGCCAAGGGCGGCACGATCCACGTCGAGACCTGCAGCGCCTGCCACCCGTTCTACACCGGCAAGCAGCGCGTGCTCGACACCGCCGGTCGGGTTGCGAAGTTCCAGCAGAAGTACGCCAAGGTTCAGGCCAAGAAGGCCAAGTAGCGACATCGACGGCGCCCGTTTCCCGGCTTTTGTCGGGAGCGGGCGCCGTCCGCTTGCAGCACTTTCGCGCGGGCCCATCCCAACCGCGTACGCCCGACCGACATCAGCCGCGTTCACCACAAGGAGTACGAACATGAGCAGTGAGCGGCTGACCGCGCTCCTCGACGAGTACGCGGAGTTGGAACGGCGGCTCGCTGATCCGTCGATTCACGCGGATCAGGGCGCCGCGCGCCGGGTGGGGCGCCGCTTCGCCGAGTTGGCCCCGTTGTACAAGGCCGCCGGTGAGCTGACGCAGGCCCGAGCCGACCTGGCCGCGGCCCGGGAGCTGGTCGCCGAGGACGCTACGTTCGCCGCCGAGGCCGAGGCCATCGCCGAATCGCTGCCGGCGCTTGAGGAACGGCTGGCCGAGCTGCTGATCCCGCGCGACGAGCATGACGCCAAGGACGTGATCCTGGAGATCAAGGCGGGTGAGGGCGGTGAGGAATCCGCGCTCTTCGCCGCCGACCTGCTCCGGATGTACCTGCGGTACGCGGAGCGGCACGGCTGGGTCACCGAGGTGCTCGACGCGCAGGACTCGGATCTCGGCGGGGTGAAGGACGTTTCGCTGGCGGTCAAGACCAAGGGCGTGCCGGAGGGCGGCCACGGCGTCTGGTCCCGGCTCAAGTGGGAGGGCGGGGTGCACCGGGTGCAACGGGTGCCGGTCACCGAGTCGCAGGGCCGGATTCACACCAGCGCGGCCGGCGTGCTAGTCCTGCCCGAGGCGGAAGAGGTCGATGTCACCATCGATCCCAATGAACTGCGTATCGACGTATATCGGTCATCTGGCCCGGGTGGACAGTCGGTGAACACGACCGACTCGGCGGTGCGGATCACCCATGTGCCGACCGGGATCGTGGCTTCGTGTCAGAACGAGAAAAGCCAGTTGCAGAACCGTGAGCAGGCGATGCGGATTCTGCGGGCCCGGCTCCTGGTCGTCGCTCAGGAGCAGGCCGATGCGGTCGCCTCGGATGCCCGGCGTTCCCAGGTGCGCACGGTCGACCGGTCCGAGCGGATCCGTACCTACAACTTCCCGCAGAACCGGATCACCGACCACCGGATCGGTTTCACGGCGTACAACCTCGACCTGGTGCTCGACGGCGAGGTCGACGGCGTGCTGGACGCGCTCGCCGAAGCCGATCGGGCAGCCCGCCTGGCCGGGGAGAGCGAGCTGTCCCGCCACTGAGCCCGATCAAGGGTGAGCCCTGATCAAGACTGAGCCCGTCGATCAAGGAGAAGTTGTCGCGTCAGGGAGATCAAGATGCGACGACAAGTCCTTGATCGACGGGGAGGGGGCGCGGGGAGCGGCGGTGGGTGGCGGGTGATTGCGGGCGGCCAGCGCGAAGGCGACGGTCAGCGCGTCCTGCAGGGCGCCGGTGCGCGGCGCCGTTCAGCTCAGCGAAGCCCACCCCGACGCTGATCGGTGTGCCGGGTACCAGTGACTCCCAGTCCTCGGCGTGGACCGCCTGGCTGATCCGCCGGGCCACCTCGGTCGTCCCGGCCAGGCAGGCGCCGGGCAGCACCATCACGAACTCGTCCCCGCCGTACCGGGCTACGAAGTCGCCCTGACGCATCACCCGGTTGATCACGCCGGCTACCCGTTGCAGGACCAGATCGCCGGAATGCCGCCCGTGTGCGACATTGACCGCCTGGAAGCCATCGAGGTCACACACCCCGATCACGGCCCGCTCACCGCGGCTGATCCGGGCCGCCACATAACGCTCCAACCGGCGCCGGTTGGGTAGTCCGGTAAGCGGATCAGTCAGCGCCTCGCCTTCGTACCGGGCGGCTTCGCGGCGCATCTCCTCCTGGTCGATCCGGGCCGCGATCCCGTCCACGTAGACGTCCCGGAGCCGGTCGTTGCGTTGCACGGCGAGCCGGAAGGCGTACCGGTCGACCCGGTGCGCGGCCGCGTGATCACCGGAGCGGGCCAGGGCCATACTGCGCAACCGGGCGTGCTCGGCCGCGCCGAGCGTCTCGGTGGAGACGGTGGTCGAGGCCAACCGGGCGATCGCCTCGGCCGGCCGGTCAGCGGCGATGGCCAGGCACACCGCACCGAGCTGACGCATGTCCCGGGTCCGCGCGCTGTCCCCGCCGGTGGCGAGCAGCCGACTCGCCTCGGCGCCGGCGGCCAGATCGGTGGGCCGGTCGAGCGCGGCGGACCGGGCGATCGCGTAACCGTACGCGGCCAGGCTGCTGGGGCGCAGCCGTACGGCCTTGCCGGAGCGCAGAAACCGGTCCAGGTCGGTGCCGATATCGCGGAGCACCCGCAGGCAACCGTCGCTGTCCCCATGATGATCGAGGTGGACCGCGTTGCGTAGCCGGATCCCCGGCGCGGCGAAGATCTCCGGCGGGATACCCGCGACCTCCCCGAGCTGGCGGGCCCGCCCGATGGCGCTCAACGCGTAGCCGTGGAAGCCGAGGTAGGAGTAGGACATCGCCAGGTCGTGCCAGGCCCACGCGGTCTCCGGGTCCGGGCGCTCCACCGCGCCCAGCGACCGGGCGCTCTGTACCAGGTGGGTGACACAGCGGTCCAGCGCCCCCTGATGCTGCGCGGCCAGCGCGGCCAGCGCGTGCAGGTGCCCGTGCAGGTACGGTTCGGCCAGGTCGCGGGCCGCGTTGAAGGCGGCCTCGACCGCGCTGGTGTACTCGGCCGTGCGGCCCAGGTTGAGCAACGCGGAGAGCCGCTGCACCAGGGCATCGGCCCGGGAGTAGGGGTTGTCGGTGCTGTGCAGCACCTGCTCGAAGACCCGGCACGCCTCGGCGGACCGGCCGTTCTCCATGAGCGCGCGGGCGCTGGCCAGGACCGCAGCCTGGTCGTCGAGTCGGTCCAGCCAGTTCATTCGCGACCCGTGACGGATTCCGAACCCGCGACGGATTCCGAGCGGGAGCGCACCCGTGGCGCGATGACTTCGGCCGGCACCCCATGATTATGTCGTGTCAGCCTTCCTGCGACCTAACCCGGAATCTCCCGGGTCGCCCCGGACCGTGCGCAACCGGTCCGACCGTCGAGGGCCGTCGTCGAGGTCGCCGCCGCGTTGACCTCGGCCGGCATCGGCTCGCCGAAGACGGAAGCGGAACTGCTGGTGGCGTACGTGCTGGGGGTGCCCCGGGGGCGGTTGGCGCTGGTCGGCGACTGCACCGACGCCCAGCTGGCCCGGCTCGCGGAGCTGGTCGCCCGGCGGTCCCGGCACGAGCCGTTGCAGCACCTGCTCGGCTCGGCCCCGTTCCGCCATCTGGAACTGGCGGTCGGGCCGGGGGTCTTCGTGCCCCGGCCGGAGACCGAACTGCTCGCCGGCTGGGGGATCGAAGAGGCGGCGACCCGGACCGAGCCGATCGTGGTTGATCTGTGCAGCGGCACCGGGGCGATCGCCCTGGCGGTCGCGCAGGAGGCGCCGGCCGCGCGGGTGGTGGCGGTTGAACGGTCAGCCGTCGCGTTGGACTGGTTGCGTCGCAATGCCGCCGCCCGGACGGCCGCTGGGGACCGGCCGGTCGCGGTGATCGCCGGGGACGTCGCCGACCCGGACCTGCTGGCGGAGCTGACCGGCCGGGTGGACGTGCTGCTCTGCAACCCGCCGTACGTGCCGGAGGGGACCGCCGTACCACCGGAGGTGGCCGACCACGACCCGGCGGACGCGGTCTTCGGTGGACCCGACGGGTTGACGGTGATCCGCCCGCTGATCGCCCGGGCGGCCAGCCTGTTGCGTCCCGGCGGCGGGTTGGCGATAGAACACGACGACACCCAGGCCGAGACGGTCCCCGCACTGCTCCGGGCCGACGGCCGGTTCGTCGAGATCGTCGGTCACCGGGACCTGGCCGGACGACCGAGGTTCGTCACCGCCCGCCGCGCCGGTGGGACCCCGGCCCCGGCGGTCGCCCCGGCGTGGCAGACTGGCACCTCATGATGCTCTACGACTGCCGGACGCTCGCTGAGCGGGACCGAGGCATCGCTGCGGCGATCGAGGCGGTCCGCAACGGCGAGTTGGTCGTGCTGCCGACCGACACGGTCTACGGGCTGGGCGCGGACGCTTTCACCTCGTACGCGGTCACCGCCCTGCTGAACGCGAAGGGCCGGGCCGGAACATGCCCCCGCCGGTGCTGGTCGGCTCCCGGCACACCCTCGACGGTCTGGTCTTCATGTTGCCGCAGGCGGCACGGGATCTGGCCGACGCATTCTGGCCGGGCGCGCTGACCATCATCGTCGAGCATTCGCCGAGCCTGCAGTGGGACCTTGGGGACACCGGCGGCACGGTGGCGGTGCGGATGCCGCTGCATCCGGTCGCCCTGGAGGTGCTGCGGGAGACCGGCCCGATGGCTGTCTCATCGGCCAACAAGACCGGGCAGCCGGCCGCGTTGACCGCCGAGGAGGCCCGCGACCAGCTCGGCTACGCGGTCCGCGTCTACCTGGAAGCCGGGGCCTGCCCGGACCCGGCGCCGAGCACCATCGTCGATCTCACCGGCGCGGTGCCCCGGCTGCTGCGGGAGGGGGCGATCCCGTTGGAGAAGCTGCGCGACGTGGTGCCGGACATCGAGGGACAGGTGTGAGGCATGCCGCCCTTCACTGTCCTGCACGTCTGCATGGGTAACATCTGCCGCTCGCCGATGGCCGAACGGCTGCTCGTGCTGGCGGTCCGGGAACGGCTCGCCCGGCTGTCGACCGGTGCCCCCGACCCGGTTCAGCTCGCCGATGAGCTGCTGTACAGCCACAGCGCCGGCACCGGCGGCTGGCACGCGGGTGAGGAGATGAACCCACCGGCTGCCCGCCAGGTCCGGTCGCGGGGTGGGAAGGAAGCCAACTTCGCGGCGCGGAAGCTGCGCTCCGAGCACATCGACGCCGCCGATCTCGTCCTGACCGCCACCGCTGACCAGCAGGAGTACGTGGTGGCGTTGCGACCCGACGCCACCGCCCGGACCTTCGTGCTCGGTGAGTTCGGCCGGTTGCTGCCTGCCGTCGACACCGCCGCGTTGCCGACGGTGACCCCGACGCCCGAGGCGGTGTACGCCCGGGGAGTGGCGCTGGTCGCGGCGGTGGACGCGATCCGGCGGGGAGCGGCGTCGCTGCCCGGGGATGACCTCGACGATCCGTGGGGGCGGGGCGATCAGTGCTTCAGCCGGGTGGCTGACGAGATCGAGGAGACGGTGCAGCCGTTGATCGCGGTCCTGCTGCCCTGAGTGTCCCGCCAGCGGGCGACTCCCGTGCGGTCATTGGTCGTTGACTGTACGAGGAGGTGTCATGGGTTTCGCCCCCGTGCTGGCCCTCGCGGTGGATCTGGTCGCGATCGCCTTGCTGTGCTACGTCATCTACTTCCGTCGGCATCGACGCCGTGACCTGCTCCTGGGCTACCTGGCGCTCAACGTCGGGATTTTCGTGGTCGCGTCGCTGCTACTCGCCCAGCGGGTGGAACTGGCCATCGGATTCGGCCTCTTCGGGGTGCTGTCGATCATCCGGTTGCGCTCCGACGCGATCACCCAGGAGGAAATCGGCTACTACTTCGTGGCGCTCGCTCTCGGCCTGGTCAACGGGATCGCCGCCGGCTCGCCCTGGCTGCTCGCCGCGATGAATGTCCTGTTACTGGCGGTGATGTACGTCGCCGACCATCCACGGCTGCTCGCCGGGATGCGACGGGAGACAGTCACCCTCGACGTGATCCACCGCGATCCCGGAGCGCTCCGCGCCGACCTGGAGGGACGCCTCGGTGGGACGGTCCAACGCCTGCTGGTCAGCGAGATCGACTACGTCCGGGACGTGATGGTGGTCGACGTGCGTTATCGCGTCCCGACCGACCGCCGGGGCTGCGAGCTGCCGGTCAGCCTCCCCGGTGCCAACCGGTGGGGTGAGACAGAGGCGCGTCGATGATCAGGGCCAGTGGTGGCGCCGGGCTGGCGGCGGCCATCGCCGATCTCGTGCCGGTACCGCTGGTCGAGGTGCTCGGCCGGGCCGAGCTGCAGACCCGGATCGACCGTAAGTATCTGTTGCCGTTGGAGCTGCTGGCTCCGCTGACCCGCAGGTTGGCCGACCGGTACTCGGTCCTGGAGATCGACCGGCGCCGCACCTTCCGGTATTCCTCCACCTACTTCGACACGCCGGAGCTGCTCACCTATCACCAGCATCTGCAGGGCCGGCGACGCCGGTACAAGGTCCGGACGCGCAGTTATCTGGACAGCGGCGACTGCGCCTTCGAGGTCAAGCTGGTCGGGGCCCGTGGCGTGACGGTCAAACGGCGGATGCCGTACGAGTTGGCGCGGCGAACCGAGCTGTCCGACACGGCGCGGGACTTCCTGCACGACACGCTGCTGGCCGCGTACCGCCTGACGGCGCCGCAGGCCCTGGTTGCCACCGCCACCACCAGTTACTGGCGGGTGACCCTGGTGGAGCGCACCGGGCTGAGTCGGCTCACCTGCGACGCCGACCTGGTCTGCGCCGCCGGCTGCCAGGCCGTGGCGGCCCGGGGCGACCAGGTGCTGATCGAGTCGAAGTCGGCGGGTGGGGTGACCCCGGCCGACCGGCTCCTGCGCGAGCTGGGGATGCGGCCGGTACGGGTCAGCAAGTACTGCCTCGCGGTAGCGGTGCTGCACCCGGAGGTACCCGCCAACCCGTGGATCCGGCCGTTGCGTCGCTGTTTCGCGGAGGTAGGAGTCCGGTGAAACTCCTGCCAATTTCGTGAAATCTATGCGGATCCGGAATTTCACCGTCAGTCTTTGACAAGTTCCGAAACCCGGGGGTTCCTGGTTTCGACGCCCCTGTGTGATGGCGAGGAGTACGCCCATGCTCTGGTCCCGGCTGAGCCAACTGTGGACGCTGCTGTTGGCCGGAGTGCTGGCCGGCGTCATCCTGGCGGCGGCGGCGCTGCCCGCGTCCGGACTGCTCGGGCTCGGCCTGAAGTCGGCCAGCGGGTTACTCGGGGACCTACCCAACGACCTGAGTACCCCTCCGACGGCCCAGCGCTCCTATCTCTACGCCAACGATGGCAAGACCTTGATCACCTCGTTCTACCAGGAGAACCGGCACCGACGTGCGGCTCGACGAGGTAGCCCCGGTCATGCAGCAGGCCATCGTCGCGGCCGAGGACACCCGCTTCTATCAGCACGCCGGGGTCGATGTCCGCGGCGTCCTGCGGGCCTTCGTGGCCAATCAGCGTCGGCGGGCGGGTACGGCAGGGCGCATCCACGCTGACCATGCAGTACGTCCGCAACGTGCGTAAGACCGACCCCAATCTGAGCGAGGAGGAGCGGGCCGCGGCCACCGCCACCAGCGCCGGACGCAAGATCCAGGAGATGCGGTACGCGTTGGCACTGGAGCAGCGGCTCAGCAAGGCGGAGATCCTGAGCCGTTACCTCAACATCGCCTATTTTGGCGCCGGGGCGTACGGCGTCTCCGCCGCAAGTCAGCGCTACTTCTCCAAGCCGGCTTCGGAGTTGACCCTGGGTGAGGCGGCCCTGCTGGCCGGTCTGGTGCAGTCGCCGGACACCGACAGCCCGATCGACGGCAACGCCCAGGCGGCCCTGGCCCGCCGGTCGTACGTACTGGACCAGATGGCTGAGCTGGGGGTGATTTCGGTCGCGGACGCGGAGCAGGCGAAGGCCGAGAAACCGCGGCTGCGGCCCAGCACCGAGCCGAACGACTGCACCGCCATCTCGCCCGAGCATGACGACTGGGGCTTCTTCTGTGACTACTTCCAGAAGTGGTGGAACGACCAGCCGGCCTTCGGGGCGAGCGTCGAGGCGCGGCAGCAGGCGCTGCGTCGAAACGGCTACACCATCGTCACCTCGCTCGACCCGCGGCTCCAGGCCAGCGCGATGCAGCAGGCTCTGCGGGTGTACGGCTACACCAACGCCCGGGCAGTGCCGATGGCGGTGGTGCGGCCCGGTACCGGTCATGTGCTGTCGATCGCTGTCAACCGGCATTTCAGCCTCGGCGCGAACCCGGCCGGGCAGGAGAACTATCCGAACACGGTCAACCAACTGGTCGCAGGCGGTGGGGCGATCGCCGGCTACCAGGCCGGCTCGACCTTCAAGATGTTCACCATGCTGGCCGCGCTGGAGGCTGGCCTGCCCTTGAACACCGGTTATGAAGCGCCGTCCCGGCTGCTGACCAGCTATCCGATCAGCGGGCCCACCAGTTGCGGCGGATACTGGTGCCCGGTCAACGCCAACCCCTCCTGGATGGATGGGCACCGCACCATGTGGACCGGTTTCGGGCGGTCGGTGAACACCTATTTCGTGCGGTTGGAACAGTACGTCGGCGCGGAGAAGGCGGTGGAGGTGGCCCAGCGGCTGGGGATCACCTTCCGGGCCGGTGACGACGCCCGGCTGGCCGAGCGGGGCGCCAGTGGCTGGGGTGCGTTCACCCTCGGGGTCTCCGCCACCACCCCGCTCGACCTGGCGAACGCCTACGCCACGCTGGCGGCCGACGGAACGTACTGCAAGCCACTGCCGGTCAGCTCGATCACCGACCGGGCTGGCCGGACGCTGGCCGCCGCCGCGCCGAGCTGCCAGCGGGTGATCAGCGCTGAGGTGGCCCGGGCGGCGACGGACGCGGCACGTTGCCCGGTGGGCAACCAGTCGGCGTACCGCCGGTGCGACGGGGGGACCGCCACCGAGATGGTCGCGATCCTCGGTGATCGTCCGGTGGCCGGAAAGACCGGCAGCTCGGAGGAGAACGCCACCGAAACCGCGGTCGCCTACACGCCGCAGCTGGCGATGGCCGCGATCGCCGCCAACCCGGACAATCCGAGCGATCATGTCGGCGCTCCGGTGCAGCGGGACGTGATCGCCGCGGTGGCGCGGACCTTAGCAGCGGGGCTGCGCGACCAGCCGAAGCTGAACTTCACCCCGCCTGGCTGGGACATCACCTTCGGCGCCCAGACGAGCAACCCGGACTTCAGTCCCGGCCCGCAGGATCCCTCCGCTGCCCCGGGCCGCACCCCGCAGCCGGTGGTGCCGGGCCGCACCCCGCAGCCGGTGGTGCCGGGCCGCCGGTAGCGGACCAGTGGAAGTGGACGGGCCGGGCCGGATCGAGACCCCGACCCGGCCCGGATGACTCAGAGCATCGACATATGTACGTGGTCGGTGTGCTCGCTGTCCCCGACGTAGGAGGTCCAGCCGGTAGCCGGAAACCAAATCTGTCTATACCAGATCACATAGAGGATGCCGAGCCGGTCGGCGTTGCGGACCAGGAACGCGGTGAGGTTGTTGCCGTAGAGCCGTTGCTCCGGGGTGCTGGCCGGGCTGAAGCCGCTCTTCAACAGCGACCAGTCACAGGCGCGGCCCTTGGGATGCTCGTACGGTCCACCAGGGCGGTAGCAACCGACGAACTTGTTGAAACCGGCCTTCTTCACTTCCTTGTAGGCGTGCAGGGTGCGCGGGGTGAGGCAGCCGGAGGTGGTCGGGTCGTCCTGGTTGCAGGACTCGGCCGGCCAACTGCCGTCCGAGTTACGGGGCGCCTGCGCGGCGACCGGTGAGGTCGCGGCGACGAAGCCGTTGGTCAGACTCGTACCGCCGACCAGCGCGAGGGCCTTCTCCGCGTTCTTCTTCTGCCGCTCCATGACGAGCTTGTGTTCCTGCTGCCGTTTGACCTCGGCATCGATGGCGAGCTTGGCGCGGACGGCCCGGTCGCGTGCCGCGTTCAGCTCTTTGAGCTTCTGGTCGTTGACCCGGTTCATTTCGTCGAGCGCGGCGATCCGCTCCAGGAAGCTGTCCGGGGACCCGCTGTTGAGCATTACCGAGAACGCGCTGAGCCGGCCGGTGCGGTAGGCCTCGCTGGCGATCCGGGTGACCTGCGGGGTCAGTTCGGCGAGGACCGCCTGCGCCTTGCGCTGCTCAACCGCGAGTTGCGACTGGCGCTGCATTGACTTCGCCAGTGCGGCCTTCGCCTCGAGGAAGCGCCGACCGGTCGAGTCCAGGACCTCGCTGAGTAGGGGTGTCCCGCCCTCTACCGCCGTATTTCCGCCGGGTTGTGCTCCGGCCGGCGCCGGTCGGGCGAGCAGGGTCACCGCGATGGCCAGGATCAGGGCGGGTGCCAGCCATCGGCGAAGGGGTGCCGTCATCTGCAGGTTTCCTCCTGTCAGCCGCCGACCGGGTTAGCTGACGGGTTCGGGATGGAAGCGATCCCTACCGCTGTCGCGGATTCACCCCGGGTGATTGGGTTCCCGGTTCGCCCATGGGGCGATTAGGCGGCGGTCCCCGCCGGCACCCGTTGGCGCCTCTTGGCGTTGACCGCGGGACAGCCTACCCGGCGGCGCGCCGGAATGAACATCGCCCACGGTCGACGAAAACGTTACGAGACAACGACATTCGGTTATGTCTGCCGGTCGGTGGCGTGCGCCTGCGCTGGCCGAAAAGTTGACCGCCGGTCCGATTCCGCGGCAATCGAGGCGACCGTCGACCTTCTGGTGCGTGGGCACCGGTGGCGTGCGCTGAATCCGACGGGCCCGGGCCGGCCCGTCGATGGGTGCCTGGTCGCCTGCACGTGCATCTGCTCTTGCGCCTGCACCTTCCAACAAGCATGATATCGAATGTGAGCATGTGCTGGGTTGCTCACCTTCGGTAATAATTGCGGCCTGTGAAGGTTCGTGCAAAACGGGCGACGTCCGATGGGAACGTCAGCCGAGACGGGAGGACAGTGCGGATGCCCGCCCCAACCATCAAACCGGATCATCGCGACCCGGCCGAGGTTCGGCCCACGGACAGTTACCAGCCCGCCGAGCGGGTCTGGGTCTATCGCGGCGGTTCCTGGCGTGCCGGCGTGGTTGAGGTCGCCTCGGCGCGGGCGGCGACGGTGACCTACCGGCCCAGCGGCGTTCGGGGCACCGGCGTGGACACCCTGACCGCCGCATACATGTCGGCCCGCGCTGACAGCGACCCGCTGATCGACGAGCAGCTCGGGCTCTGACCGCCATGGACACCTTGTGGTCACCCTGATGAGTGAGCCGCCGGAGCGGCTGCCCCGAATCGGCCCGGGCACCGTCCTGGAGTTGGCCGAGGGCGACTGGCGGTACGGCGCCTATCCGCTGCGGATGCGCGTCCGTCAGGTCCGCGACGATCTGTCGCGCTACTACGACGGCAAATGGGTGTGGGTGGTCGGCGATCAGCTCGACCCCAGCGGTGTCTCGCTGGGTTACTTTGAGGCACTGGTGCGGACGGACGCGTTGCGACGGGCGGTGGCGTCGCCACCTCCCGCCCGAGGTTGACCGGACCGGCGCCCGGCAGCACCAATACACTCGGCTGCGGTGGTGACCGCGACGAGGGGACCGTGATGAGCGAGCAGGACAGGACGCCGGTCGGCCCGGGCGCGGCGCGGTCATGAACACTTTCTGGGGGCCGGACTTCGCCGAACTGGAGGCGACCGACCCGGAAATCGCCGAGGTGGTGCTGGGCGAACTCGACCGGCTCCGCGGTGGTCTGCAGTTGATCGCCAGTGAGAACCTGACCTCGCCAGCGGTGCTCGCGGCCCTCGGTTCCACCCTGACCAACAAGTACGCCGAGGGCTATCCGGGCCGGCGATACTACGGCGGGTGCGGCGAGGTGGACCGGGCCGAGGAGATCGGTATCGCCCGCGCCCGGGAGCTGTTCGGCGCCGAGCACGCCAATCTGCAGCCGCATTCCGGGGCGAGCGCCAACCTGGCCGCGTACGCCGCGCTGGTCCAGCCGGGAGACACGGTGCTGGCCATGGAACTGCCGCATGGTGGCCATCTGACCCACGGCAGTCGGGTGAACTTCTCCGGCAAATGGTTCGCCGCGGTCGGCTACCCGGTCCGCCCGGATACCGAACTGCATCGACTACGACGAGGTCCGGGACCTGGCCATCGCGCATCGGCCCAAGATGATCATCTGTGGGGCGACCGCCTACCCCCGGCTGATCGATTTCGCCCGGTTCCGGGCAATCGCCGACGAGGTGGGCGCCTATCTGATGGTCGACGCCGCGCATTTCATCGGGCTGGTCGCCGGGCAGGCGATTCCCTCCCCGGTGCCGTACGCGGATGTGGTCACCTGCACCACCCACAAGGTGCTGCGTGGGCCGCGGGGCGGCATGATCCTGTGCCGTGAGTCGTTGGCCCAGCGGATCGACAAGGCGGTCTTCCCGTTCACCCAGGGCGGTCCACTGATGCACGCGGTCGCGGCCAAGGCGGTCGCGTTGCGCGAGGCGGCGCTCCCCGCCTATCAGCGCTACGCTGAACAGGTCGTGCGGAACGCGCAGGCGCTCACGGCCGGCCTGGCCGCGCAGGGGATGCGGCCGGTCTCCGGTGGCACCGATACCCATCTGGCCCTGATCGACCTGCGTGGCCAGGACGTGACCGGCCGGGAGGCCGAGGAGCGCTGCGACGCCGCGCGGATTAGCCTGAACAAGAACGCCATCCCGTACGACCCGCAGCAGCCGATGATCGCCTCCGGCATCCGGGTCGGTACGCCGAGCGTCACCACCCAGGGCATGCGAGAGGACGAGATGCGCCAGATCGGTGAGCTGATTTCCCGGGCGGTCCGGACCGATCCGGCGGTTCCGGGCGGCACCGACCGGTTGGCCGGCATCGCGGCCGACGTTACCGATCTGGTCACCGCGTTCCCGGCGTACCCGCGATGAGCGCGCCTCGGGCCGGCCAGCCGGGGGCGATCCGGCAGCGGTTGCCGTACCTGCGGGTCACCCTGCTCGCCTCGGCGGCGCTGTTGGTGGTGGCGGCGCCGGTGGCCGCCGTGCTGCGCGGTCCGGTCGGCATGCGTGGGCGCCGCCGGTGGGGTCGCCCTGGTGGTGATCAGTTATCTGATCTCCGGCGTCTCGGTCGCCTGGGCGGACGCGATCCACCCGCCGAATGATCATGTCGGTGGGGCTGCTGACCTACGCTGCTCAAGATTGTGACTCTCGGGCTGGTGATGGCCGCGATCGCGGCCACCGGCTGGCCGGGACTGGCGCCGATGGGTGCGACGATCATCGCCGCGGTGGTCGTCTGGACGGTCACCCAACTGCTCTGGGCGCTGCGCACGCCGCTGCCCTACGTGGAGCCGGAAGCGGAGTAGTCCGCCGTTGGCCGGGAGTTCCGCCGACTGCGGAAAGTGTCGGGATTTTACCGGCTCGGCCCTCCTGTCAGTTTCGTCATCCAGGAGTAACCGTGGCGGACGGATGACGCAGCCCTCAGAGGACGCCCGCACCAGTCACGGTGTGGGGGGTGCCCCGCATCCTCGTACCGCCTGGGCTGATATCGTTCGCGACGTCATGGCCGACGACCCTCACCCCCACAGTCTCCGGCGATCCGTCATCGTCGGACGGTGTGGCGGGCGCGGTCGCTGGGATACCTGATCGCCGGCATCGCGCGTGTGGGGATTCCTGGGCTGGTTGGCGGACCGATGGCTCGGCCTACCGGCCGGCATCGGAATCATGACGGGCATGATGGTCGGTGCCGCCGGCGCTATTTATCCTGATTATGAAACGGCTCAGTGCTTGACTGCCAGCATGTGCCGATACTGTCGAGTGCGGAGGATGACGCGGTGAGCGGAGAGCTGGTCGTCGCCGAGGGACTTCCCTGGCCCCCCAGCGTCGATGACTTCTACCTGCCCAGCATCCTGGCCGTGGGAACGCCCTGGGTCACCAAGTTCGGCATGATGGTCTGGATCGCGGTCGGCGCTGCTGATCGTCTTCTTCCTGGCGCCTACCGGAACCCGAAGCTGGTCCCGGCCAAGCTGCAGTGGCTCGCCGAGTCGATCTACGGCTTCGTGCGCAACAACATCGCCGGTCGACATGATCGGGCGCGGCCGGCGTCCGGTTCGCGCCCTACTTCACGATGCTGTTCTGCTTCATCGCTGCTGACCAACCTCTTCGGCGATCGTGCCGTTCTTCCAGATCTCGCCGAACTCGCACATCGCCTTCCCGGCGTGCTCGCGCGTGATCAGCTATGTGCTGTTCAACACGTCGGCATCCGGCACCACGGCTTCGTCAAGTACTTCAAGACTGCGCCTGATCCTGCCGGCGTGCCGTGGACATGCCTGCCCTGCTGATTCCGATCGAGTTCCTGCCGACCTTCATCGTCCGGCCGTTCACGCTCGCGGTCCGGTCTGTTCGCGAACATGTTCGCCGGCCACATGATCCTGCTGGTCTTCACCGTCGGTGGCTTCGTGATGCTCAACTCGAACAGCCTGGCTTCATTCGGTGACCTCGGTCTTCTCGTTCCTGATGGCGATCGTGATGACCTTCTTCGAGGTGCTGGTCATCGTCCTGCAGGCCTACGTCTTCGCGTGCTGAGCGCCAACTACCTCCAGGGTCGTCGCTCGCCGACGAACACTGATCCCCGGGTTGGCCCGCTAACCCAACCAGCTTTCGTAGACCGTCGTCCGCGTGAACATTTCACGCGCCAACCAGGAGGAATCCGCGCAATGAACGTTCTTGCCGAGATCGGCGGCAGCATCAACGCCATCGGCTACGGCCTCGCCGCCATCGGCCCGGGTATCGGCGTTGGCCTGGTCTTCGCCGCCTACATCCAGTCGACCGCCCGTCAGCCGGAGTCGGCTCGGCTACACCGGCCTGCGTCTGGTCCTCGGCTTCGCCCTGATCGAGGCGCTCGCGCTCTTCGGCCTGGTGTTCGCCTTCATCTGATCAGCAAGTAGCTGACCAGCCCGTACCGCAACCCGGAGGTCTGAAATGTTCCTCGCCGCGAGGGCGGCGAGCGCACAACCCGATCCTGCCGATCTGGCAGGAGATCGTCATCGGGCTGATCTGCCTTCGCCCTGCTCTGCTTCGTCCTGATGAAGTTCGTCTTGCCCCGCATGGAAGCAGATGTTCCAGGCGCGGGTGGACGCGATCGAGGGCGGCATCAAGCGCGCCGAGGCCGCCCAGGCCGAGGCCAACCAGCTACTCGAGCAGTACCGCGCACAGCTCGCCGAGGTCCGGACCGAGGCGGCCCGGATCCGGGACGACGCGCGGGCCGACGCCGAGGGCATCCGTTCCAGGACATCCTGGCCAAGGCCCGGGAGGAAGTCTGACCGGATCATCGCGGCCGGCAAGGAGTCGCTCGCGGTCGAGCGGCAGACCATCGTGCGCGAGCTGCGCGCCGAGGTCGGCACGCTCGCCGTCGATCTGGCCAGCAAGATCGTCGGCGAGTCGCTGGCCGACGAGGCGCGCCGTCAGGGCACGGTGGAGCGGTTCCTGACCGGCCTGGAGAGCGCGGGGGCCCGCTGATGCGGGCCGCCAGTCGCGAGTCGTACGCGGCAGCGGTGGAGCGCCTCGACGGCGTACGTGCGGGGGGCCGAGCCGACCGCGATCGCCGCTGTCGCCGCCGACATCGCCTCCGTGGCCGACCTGCTGCGTCGCGAGCCGCGACTGCGGCGGGCACTGTCCGACCCGGCGCGCGCCGGGTGCGGACCGGGCTGGTCTGCTCGGCCGGCCTGCTACGCGGCAAGGTCGGCGCGGACGCCGCCGAACTGCTCACCGGGCTGGCCGCCGGCCGCTGGTCGGCCCCGTCCGAGCTGCTCGACGCCGTCGAGCGGCTCGGCGTGTCGGCGTTGCTGGCCAGCGCGGACCGGGCCGGTGACCTTGGCGAGGTCGAGGACGAGCTGTTCCGCTTCGGGCAGCTGGTCGCCGCCGACCCGGGTCTGAGCAGTGTCCTGGCCGACTCCATCGCACCGGCGGCCCAGCGGGCCGAACTCACCCGCTCGCTGCTGACCGGCAAGGCGAAGCCGATCACGGTCGGCGCTGGTGGAGGTGGCGTTGGCCGGCTTCGGCGGGCGTTCCTTCGCTGGGGCACTGACCCGGCTGGTGGAGCTGGCTGCCGATCGGCGGAACCGGCAGGTGGCCTACGTCACCGTCGCGGCTCCGCTCGGCGTCGAGTGAGGAGGACCGATTGGGCGCCAAGCTCTCCGAGATATACGGTCGCGAGGTTACTGTCAAGCAGACGGTGGATCCGACAGTTCTCGGCGGCGTGAGTGTCCAGGTCGGTGCCGATCTCTACGACGGTACGGTGCTGCGCCGGCTCACCGAGACCCGCAACGCTCTCGCCAAGCGCTGACAACCCGTGTGGCGCTCGCGGAGCGCTGAGAAGACATCCACGCCGTTCCGGTTAACCGGGCCCTGAATAGAGGAAGCAGAGGATGGCCGAGCTGACCATCTCGTCGGAGGAGATCCGCGGCGCCCTTGAGCGCTACATCTCGTCCTATTCGCCCGACGTCTCCCGCGAGGAGGTCGGCACCGTCGCCGACGCCGGTGACGGCATCGCCCACGTCGAGGGTCTTCCCTCGACCATGGCCAACGAACTGCTGGAGTTCGAGGACGGCACGCTCGGCGTGTCGCTCAACCTCGACGTCCGGGACATCGGTGTCGTGGTGCTCGGCGACTTCGCCGGCATCGAGGAGGGGCAGCGGGTCAAGCGCACCGGCCGGGTCCTCTCGGTGCCGGTCGGCGACGCGTTCCTCGGCCGGGTGGTGAACGCGCTCGGCGAGCCGCTCGACGGCCTGGGCGAGATCGCCAACGAGGGCTACCGGGAGCTGGAGCTGCAGGCGCCGAACGTGATGGCCCGGCAGAGCGTGCACGAGCCGATGCAGACCGGCCTCAAGGCCATCGACGCGATGACGCCGATCGGTCGGGGACAGCGCCAGCTGATCATTGGTGACCGGAAGACGGGTAAGACCACGGTCGCCCTGGACACCATCCTCAACCAGCGGGACAACTGGCGCTCCGGTGACCCGAGCAAGCAGGTCCGCTGCATCTACGTGGCGATCGGCCAGAAGGCCTCCACCATCGCCTCGATCAAGGGGCTGCTCGAAGAGAAGGGCGCGATGGAGTACACCACCATCGTCGCCTCGCCCGCTTCCGACCCGGCCGGCTTCAAGTACATCGCCCCGTACGCCGGTTCGTCGATCGGCCAGCACTGGATGTACGGCGGCAAGCACGTTCTGATCGTCTTCGACGACCTGACCAAGCAGGCCGAGGCGTACCGCGCGGTGTCGCTGCTGCTGCGTCGCCCGCCGGGCCGTGAGGCGTACCCGGGTGACGTCTTCTACCTGCACTCCCGGCTGCTGGAGCGCTGCGCGAAGCTCTCCGACGAGATGGGCGCCGGCTCGATGACCGGTCTGCCGATCATCGAGACCAAGGCCGGTGACATCTCGGCGTTCATCCCGACCAACGTCATCTCGATCACCGACGGCCAGATCTTCCTGGAGACCGACCTGTTCAACCAGGGCGTCCGGCCGGCGATCAACGTCGGTACCTCGGTCTCCCGGGTCGGTGGCGCCGCGCAGGTGAAGCCGATGAGAAAGGTTGCCGGCTCGCTGCGGCTCAACCTGGCTCAGTTCCGTGAGCTCGAGGCGTTCGCCGCCTTCGCTTCCGACCTGGACAAGACCTCCCGTAACCAGCTGGAGCGCGGCTACCGCCTGGTCGAGCTGCTCAAGCAGTCGAACTACGCGCCGTACGCGGTCGAGGAGCAGGTGGTGTCGGTCTGGGCCGGCACCGAGGGCAAGCTCGACGACGTCCCGGTCGGCGAGGTGCGCCGCTTCGAGTCGGAGTTCCTGCAGTTCCTGCGGCACCGCTACAACCCGACGCTGCAGTCGATCGCGGCCAACAACTGGGGCGACGACATCGTCAACGCGCTGGATGAGGCGATCCTGAAGTTCAAGGAGGTCTTCCTCGGCCAGGCGGACGAGGTGCGCCTGAACGAGGCGGCGGCCGAGCCGCTGGCCGGCGAGCAGGATCGGGAGACCGTCACCCGCTACCGGGACAGCGCGCCCGCGCCGGCCCAGAAGCAGTAGGGCTGATCAATGGCGGCCCAGGTTCGCGTTCTTCGTCAACGGATCCGCTCGGCGAAGTCGATGAAGAAGATCACCAAGGCGATGGAGCTCGTCGCGACGAGCCGGATCGCCAAGTCCCAGGCCCGGGTGGCGGCTTCCCTGCCGTACGCCCAGGCCATCACCGGTGTGCTCACGGCGCTGGCGTCCAACGCGACCATTGACCACCCGTTGCTCGTCGCCCGGCCGAGGATCCGGCGGGCCGGGGTGGTGGTGGTCACCAGCGACCGCGGGCTGGCCGGCGGTTACAGCTCCAACGCGATCAAGACGGCGGAATCGCTGATCGCCCGTCTGAAGGACGATGGCAAGGAGCCGGTGCTCTACATCATCGGCCGCAAGGGCGTCGGCTTCTACCGGTTCCGGGACCGGCCGATCGAGCAGAGCTGGACGGGCTTCTCCGAGCAGCCCTCCTTCGAGGATGCCAAGGCGGTCGGCGAGACGCTGATCAAGGCGTTCAGCGCCGGTGCCGACGATGTCGACGGCGGTCCCGGGGCGGACGGCGTGCTCGGTGTCGACGAGCTGCACATCGTCTACACCCAGTTCAAGTCGTTGATGACGCAGACCCCGGTGGCCCGGATCATCGGGCCGATGGAGGTCGAGGAACGGCCGCGTAGTGAGGCCACGCCCGGTCTCCTGCCCGAGTACGACTTCGAGCCGAATGCCGAGACGCTGCTCGACGAGCTCCTGCCGAAGTACATCAACACCCGGATCTACGCGGCGTTGCTCGAGTCGGCGGCGAGTGAATCGGCGGCCCGGCGGCGGGCGATGAAGAGCGCCACGGACAACGCCGAAGACATGATCGAGAACTACACGCGCGAGATGAACTCGGCCCGCCAGGCCGGGATCACCCAGGAGATCAGTGAGATCGTCGGCGGCGCCAACGCGCTGGCCGCGTCGGGAAGTGAAGTGTGATGACTGCACCAGTAGAGACGAAGACCGCCACCGGTCGCGTGGTTCGGGTCATCGGCCCGGTCGTCGACGCCGAGTTCCCGCGCGACGCGATGCCCGACATGATGCACGCCCTGCACGTCACTGTCTCGCTCTCCGGCGGACAGAAGACGCTGACCCTGGAGGTTGCCCAGCACCTGGGTGACAACATGGTCCGGGCGATCTCGATGCAGCCGACCGATGGTCTGGTCCGGGGTGCCGAGGTCCGGAACACCGGTTCGCCGATCAGCGTGCCGGTGGGCGACGGGGTCAAGGGGCACGTCTTCAACGCCATCGGCGAGTGCCTGAACCTCAAGCCGGGGGAGAAGCTCGAGGTGAAGGAGCGGTGGGGTATCCACCGCAAGGCTCCGGCCTTCGCCGATCTGGAGCCGAAGACCGAGATGCTGGAGACCGGCATCAAGGTGCTGGACCTGCTCGCCCCGTACGTCAAGGGTGGCAAGATCGGCCTGTTCGGTGGTGCCGGTGTGGGTAAGACGGTGCTCATCCAGGAGATGATCACCCGGGTGGCGAACAACTTCGGTGGTACCTCGGTCTTCGCTGGTGTGGGCGAGCGGACCCGTGAGGGCAACGACCTGATCGCCGAAATGACCGAGTCCGGCGTGATTGACAAGACCGCGCTGGTCTTCGGCCAGATGGACGAGCCGCCGGGTACCCGGCTGCGGGTCGCGCTTTCCGCGCTGACCATGGCGGAGTACTTCCGCGATGTGCAGAAGCAGGAGGTGCTGCTCTTCATCGACAACATCTTCCGGTTCACCCAGGCCGGGTCTGAGGTCTCCACCCTGCTCGGCCGGATGCCGAGCGCGGTGGGTTACCAGCCGACCCTGGCCGATGAGATGGGCGAGCTGCAGGAGCGGATCACCTCGGTCCGGGGCCAGGCGATCACCTCCATGCAGGCGATCTACGTGCCGGCGGACGACTACACCGACCCGGCCCCGGCGACCACCTTCGCCCACCTGGACGCCACCACCAACCTGGAGCGTTCCATCTCCGACAAGGGGATTTACCCGGCGGTGGACCCGCTGGCGTCCTCGTCCCGGATCCTCGCCCCGGAATTCGTCGGTGCCGAGCACTACGCGGTCGCCTCCGAGGTGAAGCGGATCCTGCAGCGCTACAAGGACCTGCAGGACATCATCGCCATCCTCGGTATCGAGGAGCTCTCCGAGGAAGACAAGATCACCGTGGCCCGGGCCCGGCGGATCGAGCGCTTCCTGTCCCAGAACACCTACGCGGCGGAGCAGTTCACCGGCGTGAAGGGCTCGACGGTGCCGGTCAAGGAGACCGTTGAGGCGTTCAAGAAGATCAGTGAGGGTGAGTACGACCACTTCCCCGAGCAGGCCTTCTTCATGTGCGGTGGCCTGGACGACCTGGAGCGTAAGGCGCGCGAGCTGATGAAGGACTAGTTCCTCCGGTCCTTCGGTTAGTCCAAGAAGAACCGCACCGACCAATGGTCGGTGCGGTTCTTTGGTTTCTGTCCTAATTACGAATCTTGTTCGATTTGTCAACACGCCGAGCCAAGGTAACGTCGATGACGTTCGTCGGAACCGGGGTTAATCTCTGCAACGTCCGCGCCCCGTGGATACGTCGTCTAAATACACCGGGCGTGATGATTGGAGAGATTCCGTGAGCAGCAGGAGAGCGACTCGGGCGAAGCCGAAGAAGCGGTCGGCGGTGCCCCGCTGGGCCCGGCTCTGCACCGCGTTCGGTGCGGTGCTGATGCTGGCCAGCGGCCTGGTGCTGGTCGGGGTGGAGGCGCTGGTCGTCCGGTACGAGGGCGCGGTCGGCAAGGCGGACCTCTTCGGGGATCAGGTCGCCGGCGCGCAGGAGCGCAAGAGCAACATCGTCGGGCCGCTGAACATTCTGCTGGTCGGGATTGATCCGCGTGATGCGAAGGATGTGCCGAAGTCCGATTCGGTCATGATCGCGCACGTGCCGGCTGGACTCGACCGGATCTACCTGTTCTCCATCGCGCGGGACACGGTTGTCGACATTCCGCGCTTCGACAAGGCCGGGTTCCAGGGCGACCGGACCAAGATTAATGCCGCGATGTCGTACGGCAGCCGGGTGCCCGGGAGCGAGTTCCCGGACGCCGCGCAGGGCTTCGAGCTGTTGTCAAAGACGCTGACCGCCTACACCGGCATCAAGCGGTTCGACGCGGGCGCCATTATCAACTTCGCGGGTTTCAAGCAGGTCGTCGACGCGATGGGCGGTGTTGACCTGTACGTGGACGAGCTGACCAGGTCCGAGCACCTCAAGCCGGACGGCAGTCGGCGCCCGGGAAACCCCGACGGTGAGGGTTACATCGGGCCGCAGAAGGTGTACAAGGTCGGCCAGCATCACCTCAAGGGCTGGGAGGCGCTGGATTTCGTCCGGCAACGGTACGGCCTCACCGGCAGTGACTACGCGCGACAGCGACACCAGCAGCAGTTCCTGAAGGCAATGGTCGACCAGGCCTTCAGCCGGGACGTGGTAACCAACCCGGTCAAGCTCGATGAGGTGCTGCGGGCAGCGGGCAAGTCGCTCATCTTCAACGGCCGGGGTAACAGCCTGGTCGACTATGCGTTCGCGTTGCGTAATATCAGGTCGCAATCGGTGACCATGATCAAATTGTCGGGTGGGGCCGTTAAGGACGCCAACGGTGCCTACCAGGGGGAGCGGCTGGATCCGATTGCCGAGGAGTTCTTCGCGTCCGTACGCGACGGCACGGTGGACGATTTTGTGCTCGCTCACCCGGAACTGCTGAACAACAGCCTCGGCTGATACCGGTGTGCGTCGTGCCACCCGCCTTGGGGGGCGGGCAACGGCGGGACTAGACTCAGACCATCCCCCGCCGCAGCAAGGAGACAGCGTGGCACAGCAGCTACACGTCGAGCTCGTCGCCGTCGAGGAGAAGATTTGGTCCGGTGACGCCGAGATGGTGCTCGCCCGGACGACCGAGGGTGAGCTTGGCGTGCTGCCGGGGCATGCACCACTGCTGGGCCAGCTCGCCGAGCCTGGTGAGGTGCGGATCAGGCTGGCCGGTGGAGAGCAGCTCGCCTACCAGGTGAACGGCGGCTTCCTGTCGGTAACCAGCACGGGCGTTACGGTCCTGGCCGAGAGCGCCACGCCGGCTACCGCTGCCGCGACGCGCTGACCGGGAACGTCGATGCTGGTCTTGGAATGGATCGGACTCGGCGTTCTTGCCCTGCTCGTCGCGGTCGCGTTGCTCTTCGCCCGTCGAGCCCTGGTCACCCGGGCCGGCGGCATCATTCGGCTCAGCGTACGGGTTTCCACCCTGCTCGACGGTCGAGGTTGGTCGCCGGGCTTTGCTCGGTTCGCCCACGATGAACTGCGCTGGTACCGGATGTTCAGCTTTGCGATCCGGCCAAAGCGGGTGCTGTCCCGCCGGGGGTTGGCGGTGGAGCGGCGACGGCTGCCCGAAGGCCAGGAGCGGCTCATCATGCCGCCGGACTGGGTGATTCTCCGCTGTACCAGTCACCACGCCCCGATCGAGATCGCCATGGCGCAATCCACCGTGACCGGATTCCTCTCCTGGCTCGAAGCCGCCCCGCCCGGGGCGGTTTCGCATTTAGCCCTGCACGACTAGGCGCCGGTCGGTCGACCCCGCGTCCCCACGCCCGCCACCCACGCCGCACCGGCTTCCCCCCAGCTCCCGTTGATCATGAGGTTATCTCCCTAGAAAACGCTTTCTAGGGAGATAACCTCATGATCAACTTGGCTGGGGTGGTGGGTGAGGTTCATGGTCGGGGTGCGGTCACCGCTTGCCACCGGGCACCCATAGCACATCTCCGTCAGGATTGGCGATCCTTGACAGGATGAACAACAAATCAGAGAGCCGGTTGAGATACTTTGCCGGAAGAATGCTGGTTCGGTCCGGTTCATGATTGACCAGTGCCCACGCCGACCGCTCGGCGCGGCGCGCCACCGTGCGCGCCACGTGCAGGAGCGCTGCTCCTGGGGTACCCCCGGGGAGGATGAAGGAGTCAAGGTTGGTCAGTCGAGCGTTGTACTCGTCGCACCAGCCTTCGAGGCGGGTGACGTACTCCTCGGTGACCCGCAGCGGCGGGTATTTCGGCTCCGACTCGACCGGGTTGGACAGGTCGGCGCCGACGTCGAAGAGGTCGTTCTGGATCGCGGCCAGCACCGAGGGTAGTTCCCCGTCGAGTTGCCCGAGGGCCAGCGCCACCCCGATCGCCGCGTTGCACTCGTCGACATCGGCGTATGCGGTGATGCGCGGATCCGTCTTGGCGACCTTCTCGTTGTTGCTCAGCCTGGTCGTGCCGGCGTCGCCGGCCCTGGTGTAGATGCGCGAAAGGTGGACGGCCATGACGCACAGCGTACGGATTTGCTCCTCGGCACCAGCCGCGCACCCGACCAGTACCGGTACGGCGGCCGCCAACTGGCCGACCGGCCCGGGACCGGGCGGGGCCGAGGAGCCGCCGATTGCCGACGTCGATGTGATCCGGGTCAACGGTGGCGCGCGGCTCGCCGGACAGGTGCACGTGGTGGGGGCCAAGAACTCCGCGCTGAAGCTGATGGCGGCGGCCCTACTCGCCCCGGGCCGCAGCGTGATCACCAACGTGCCTCGGATCACCGACATCGCGATCATGGGCGAGGTGCTGCGCCGGCTCGGCTGCGAGGTCTCGTTCGGCTCTGACCGCGTCCCGGCCGGCTCTGACCGCGTCCCGGCCGGCTCTGACCGCGTCCCGGCCGGCTCTGACCGCGTCCCGGCCGGCTCTGGCCGCGTCCCGGCCGGCTCTGACCGCGCCTCGGCGGGTCCCGACGGCATGGGCGGCGCCGATGGGGCGCAGTCACGTGCCCGGGCAGTCACCATCGATGTGCCGGCTGAGCCGGGCACCGAGGCCGACTATGATCTGGTACGCCGACTGCGCGCGTCCATCTGCGTACTGGGCCCGTTGCTGGCCCGCCGCGGGTATGTACGGGTGGCCCATCCGGGCGGCGACGCGATCGGCTCCCGGGGCCTGGACATGCATGTGGCCGGCCTGGCCCGGATGGGTGCGGAGATCGCTGGCGAGCACGGCTTCGTCATCGCCTCCGCGCCGAATGGCCTCCATGGCGCGAACATCTGGCTGGACTTTCCGAGTGTCGGCGCGACCGAGAACCTGGTCATGGCGGCGGTGTTGGCGAAGGGCGCTACTGAGATCGACAACGCCGCCCGTGAGCCAGAGATCGTGGATCTCTGCACGATGCTGTCCGGGATGGGGGCGCGGATCGACGGCGCCGGCAGCGCCACCCTGCGGATCGAGGGGGTGTCCGAGCTCCGGCCAGTGCGGCACGCCACGATCGGTGACCGGATCGTAGCCGGTACCTGGGCCTTCGCGGCAGCGATGACTCAGGGGGACGTGACGGTCACCGGGACGAGCCCGACCTTCCTGGAGATCGCCCTGGACAAGGTCGTCGCCGCTGGTGGGCTGGTCGAGACCCGATCCGATGCCTTCCGTGTGCAGATGGACCAGCGGCCCACCGCGGTTGACGTGGTGACGCTCCCGTTCCCCGGGTTCGCCACCGATCTGTTGCCGATGGCGATCGGGCTGGCCTCGATCAGCGACGGCGCCTCACTGATCACGGAGAATATCTTCGATGGTCGCTTCATGTTCGTCAACGAGATGGCCCGGCTCGGCGCCGACATCAAAACCGACGGGCACCACGCGGTGGTTCGCGGCCGGGAGCGGTTGTCCAGCGCTCCGGTCCGGGCCACCGATATCCGGGCCGGCGCCGGGCTGGTGATTGCCGGGCTCTGTGCGGACGGGGTCACCGAGATTTCCCATGTGCATCACGTCGACCGGGGTTATCCGGACTTTGTGGCGGACCTGCGGTCGCTCGGCGTCGAGATCGAACGGGCCACCGCCGCGGAGGAACCGGCCTTCACCATTTGATCGGTACGGTCCACCGCGCCCTGTTTGTCATGCCTAAGCCCGGTTCACCACGCTCAAGCGGTTCGCCACGCTCAAGCGGTTCGCCAGGTTCCCAAGCGGTTTGTCGGGGCACAGGACCGGTAGCCGGATCGTTGCCCGGGAGCCGATACCGATCGACTCTGACCGAGAGACTGACCGATCGTTCAGGTGCGCCCGATATTGTGCTGGCTCAGGATGAAATTCCAGGGCGAGGGAGTGTGAGATGGCAGGTCGACTCGCGGTCATCGGCGCGGGACTGATGGGTTCGGGCATTGCTCAGGTGGCGGCCCAGGCTGGCTGGCAGGTGACGCTCCGCGACCTCGATGATGCGGCCACTCGGCGTGGTTTGGAGGGCATCCGCCGGTCGCTGGAGAGGTTCGCCGCAAAGGAGTTGATCGGGCCGGATGACGTCGAGGCCGCCCTCGACCGGATCACCCCGACCACCGAGTTGGAGGCCGCGGCCGATGCCGACCTTGTGGTTGAGGCGGTGTTCGAGCGGCTGGAGGTCAAGCAGGAGGTGTTTGTGGCGCTGGACAAGATCTGCGCGCCGGAGGCGGTGCTGGCCACCAACACTTCGGCTATCCCGGTCACCCAGATCGCCGCGGTCACCGAGCGTCCCGAATCGGTCGTCGGTACGCACTTCTTCTCGCCGGTGCCGATGATGAAGCTCTGCGAGCTGGTCCGGGGCTACAAGACCAGCGACGAGACTCTGGCCACCGCGCGCGCCTTCGCCGAGCAGATCGGTAAGACCTGCGTGGTGGTCAACCGGGACATCGCCGGGTTCGTCACCACCCGGCTGATCACGGCCCTGGTGATGGAGGCGGTCAAGCTCGTCGAGTCCGGGGTGGTTTCACCGGAGGATCTGGACACCGCCTGCAAGCTGGGCTTCGGGCACGCGATGGGGCCGCTGGCGACCACCGACCTGACCGGAGTGGACGTGTTGCTGCACGCCACGAAGAACATCTACACCGACACCGGGGATCAGAAGTTCTTCCCGCCGGAGCTGCTGCAGCGGATGGCCGCCGCCGGTGACCTGGGCCGCAAGACCGGTCAGGGCTTCTACACCTACTGATCCCAAAATCCCCGCGCGGAACCCAAGATCCCGTGATCAGGGAGGGCGTCGTGTGACACGCCGACGACCCACGCGAGTTGGTCCCTGATCACGGGGATTTTGGAGGGTCAGCCGTCGCGCTTAGTGGTCCAGCGGAAGGTGGTCAGGCAGAGCACCAGCCCGAGGACGCACCAGAGGCCGAGCACGATGGCGACCTTGCCGAGCTCGAACGAGCCGCCCGGTTCCTGCGTACCGAATGACGCCGGCAGGAAGACCGAGCGCAGGCCTTGGCACATCCACTTCAGCGGGAAGAGCGCCGCCACCTGCTGCATCCAGGCCGGGCAGGCTGGTGAAGACGAAGAAAACCCCGGAGATGAACTGCAGGATCAGGGCGACCGGGGTGACCACGGCCGATGCGCCGCGCCCGGTCCGGGGCAGCGACGAGAACGCGATGCCGCAGAGGGTGCAGGCGGTGATTCCCAGCGCCGACACCCAGCCGAAGGTGAACCACTTCTCGGCGGTGCCCGGCAGGCGCAGATCGAACAGGAGCGCGGCGATGGCGAGCAGCAGTACCGTCTCGGCGACCCCGATCGCGATGACCATGCAGCACCTTGCCGGCGAAGTAGACCCACTTCGGCATCGGCGTGCCGCGCAGCCGTTTGAGCACGCCCCGGTCCCGCTCGATCGGGATCTGGATGGCCAGGCTCTGGAAACCGACCGTCATCAGGCCGGTGGCGATCATGCCGGTGACGAAGTACTGGGTAAATTTCACCCCACCGCCGATCTCACCCTTGAAGATCGATGCGAATATCGCAATCATGATCACCGGGAAGAGCATGGTGAAGACGACCGATTCCCGGCTGCGCAGGAACTGCCGGATCTCTAGCCGCCCCTGGCGCAGCCCGAGGGCGACCGGGCCGACCCGCTGGCCTCCGGCGGTGGTGGGGGCGCGCATCGGAATGTCGTCGTAGTCATCGGTGTTCCGATCATCCGCAGATAGACGTCTTCCAGGGTCGGCCGGGTCACCGTCAGCCCCGGCACTTCGCCGCCAAAGCGGGCGGCCAGTTCGTTGACCAGCGTCGTCGGGGTCGCGCTCTCCACCCGCTGCAGCGGACCCGTCCGGTTCGCGCCAGGAGACCGTGGCCAGCGCGTGCTCCCGGTTGCCGAGCCGGGCCGGGGCGGCCACCTCGATCAACCGGCCGTCGGCGATCACTCCGACCCGGTCGGCCAGCGCCTCGGCCTCGTCCAGGTAGTGCGTGGTGAGCAGGATGGTGGTGCCGGCGGCGGCCAGGTCGCGGATCAGTGCCCAGAACTCGCGCCGGGCCTCCGGGTCGAAGCCGGTGGTCGGCTCGTCGAGGAAGAGCAGCTCCGGCTGCCCGATGATGCCGAGTGCGACATCGAGTCGGCGTCTTTGCCCACCGGAGAGGGCGTGCGTACGGCTCTTTGCCTTGGCGGTCAAGCCCGACCCGCTCGATCACCTTGTCCGGGTCATCGGCATTCGGATAGAAGGCCGAGAAGTGTCGCACCACCTCGGCGACGGTCAGATCCTCAAACTCGCCGGTGGCCTGCAGCACGATGCCGATCCGGGCACGCCAGCCCTGGTCGGCGCGCTGCGGGTCTACGCCGAGCACACGCACCGTGCCGGCGTCGCGGCGCCGGTACCCCTCCAGGATCTCGACCGTGGTGCTCTTGCCCGCTCCGTTCGGTCCGAGCAGCGCGAAGACCTCGCCTCGGCGTACCTCCAGGTCAAGGCCGTGCACGGCGATGTGTCCCGGATATTCCTTACGCAATCCCTGCACGGCGATCGCAAGCTCGTCAGCCATGCCTTCAACTATGCCGGGTCGGTGCCAGACGCCGGGGATCCGGGCCCGGGATCTCCCGCCCGGTGCCCGCGGTGCGGGTACGCGGTCTGTGCGGTTTTTCACCTGCCGAAGTGACTTAACGGTAACTTAGACTCGGTTAATGGACGCCAAGGCCTTCGATGGACGGTTCCCGAGCGGGACCGGCCATGGGTGATGCGGACGTACGCCGGCCACTCCTCAGCCAGCACGACCAACGCGCTGTTCCGCCGGAACCTGGCCAAGGGGCAGACCGGCCTCTCGGTCGCCTTCGACCTGCCCACCCAGACCGGGTACGACCCCGACCACGAACTCGCCGCCGGTGAGGTGGGTCGGGTCGGCGTACCGGTGGCGCACCTGGGCGACATGCGGGCGCTTTTCGAGGGCATCCCGCTCGCCGGGGCGAACACCTCGATGACCATCAACGCAACCGCGATGTGGCTGCTCGCGCTCTATGTCGTCGCCGCCGAGGAACAGGGGATCAGTGCGGCGGAGCTGACCGGGACCACCCAGAACGACATCGTCAAGGAGTACCTGTCCCGGGGGACCCATATTTTCCCGCCGGGGCCGTCGCTGCGGTTGACCACCGATCTGATCATCTGGACGGTCCGGAACGCGCCGAAGTGGAATCCGGTCAACATCTGCTCGTACCACCTGCAGGAGGCTGGCGCGACCGGCGTACAGGAGGTGGGGTTCGCCCTGGCCACCGCGGTGGCCGTGCTCGACGCGGTGCGCGACTCCGGTCAGGTCCCCGCCGACCGGTTCGGCGGCGTGGTGCAACGGATCTCGTTCTTCGTCAATGCCGGAGTGCGGTTCGTCGAGGAACTGGCGAAGATGCGGGCCTTCGCCGTGCTCTGGGACGAGATCACCACGCGCCGGTACGGCGTGACCGACCCGGCCGCTCGCCGGTTCCGGTACGGGGTGCAGGTCAACTCGCTGGGTCTGACCGAGGCCCAGCCGGAGAACAACATCCAGCGGATCGTGCTGGAGATGCTCGGGGTGACGCTGTCCCGCAACGCGCGGGCCCGCGCCGTGCAACTGCCGGCCTGGAATGAGGCACTCGGCCTACCCCGGCCCTGGGACCAGCAGTGGTCGCTGCGGATGCAGCAGGTCCTGGCGTACGAGTCGGACCTGCTCGAATATCCGGACCTGTTCGACGGCTCGCGCGTGGTGACCGCGCTGGTCGACACTCTGGTGGCCGGCGCGCGGGCGGAGCTGGACCGGATCCTCGGGTTGGGGGGCGTGCTGGCCGCCGTGGAGTCCGGCTACCTGAAAAGCGCGCTGGTGGCCTCGCTGGCCGAGCGGCGCCGCCGGATCGAGGCCGGCACGGAGGTGGTGGTCGGGGTCAACCGGTTCACCGAGACCGAGCCGTCGCCGTTGACCGCAGCCGGCGCCGAGGCGATCGAACAGGTCGATCCGGCGGTGGAGGAGGCCGCCGCGACCGCCGTACGGCGGTGGCGGGCCGACCGGGACGACGCTTCGGTGCGCGCGGCGCTGGACCGGCTGCGCGTCGACGCCGTCGGCACCGGAGCCAGGGGCAACCTGATGGATGCGACGTTGTGCTGCGTCCGGGCTGGGGTGACCACCGGGGAGTGGGCCGGCGCGCTGCGCGAGGTGTTCGGGGAGTACCGGGCGGCCACCGGCCTTACCGGCGCGGCCCGGCGGCGCCGGGTCCGGGGGTGCCAGGTCCGGGCGCGCGCGGACGCCGCTCTGAGCGCGGTCCGCGAGCGGGTCCGCCGGACCGCCGGGGAGTTGGGCGCCGGGCGGCTGCGGCTGCTGATCGGTAAGCCGGGGTTGGACGGGCATTCCAATGGCGCCGAGCAGATCGCGGTACGCGCCCGGGACGCCGGTTTCGAGGTCATCTACCAGGGCATTCGGCTGAGCCCGGCACAGCTCGTGGCCGCCGCGGTGCAGGAGGACGTCGACCTGGTCGGGCTTTCCGTGCTCTCCGGCTCGCAGCTGGCCGTGGTGCCGGCGGTGCTGGCCGGGCTGCGCGCCGCTGGCCGGGCCGACCTGCCGGTGGTGGTCGGCGGCATCATCCCGCCCGGCGACGTCGAGCCGTTGCGTGCCGCCGGGGTGGCCCGGGTCTTCACCCCGAAGGACTTCGCGCTGACCGTCATCATCGACGACCTGGTCACCGTGATCCGCGCGGCCAACGGGCTGACCGACCCGGCCGCCGGCTAGCGAGCTGTGCCGGGCCGGATCTGGAGCTGCACGATTCGTCGGCTGGTCAGTACGGCGTAGCCGATGAGCGTGACGGCCAGCAGCACCAGAGTGGCAACCGGATCGGTGACGGTGGCGCCGATGGCGGCGACCGGTCCGGTCCCGAGCACGGCGATGGCGAGCCGGGCGACGGTGAACGATCGCAGCGATATCCAGCTCAGGCCCAGACCGCAGAGCATCCAGGTGATGATCGACCCGGCGAGCAGCAGCCGTAGCGGGCCCGGCAGGGCCGGTGGTCCGTGGGCGATGTGCCGGACCACCTGCCCGAGTGACCAGCCGAGGAAGAGCAGGGCTGCGTCGAGGGGCGCGTGCAGGTACATGTAGGACTGACCGCCGTGCAGCCGGGGCAGGGCCAGCCGGGCGGTGAGGAAGGTGGTGTAGACCCACCAGATCGAGGCGGGTACGACGAGCGCGACGGCCGCTGCGGCGATCACCAGCGGCGTGGGCCGGGCGGGTACCGCGTTCAGCAGGTTGGTGAGGGAGATGCCGAGCACGATGATGGTGAACTGGCCGATCCGTTCGGGCAGGTGTGAGGTGTCCACCGGGGCCCGCGACAGCCAGCGGATGCCCAGCCAGGGTGTGAGCATCTCGATGGTGAGCCCGGTGATCCACAATGCCGGTCGGGTCGGGATCGGGACGACGAGCGAGCTGAGCCAGAGCAGCCAGCCGATGCTGAATCCGGTCAGGTAGATCGTCGCCACCCGGCGGGGCGGTCCGCCGCCGAGCCAGACCCGCGAGTAGAGCAGCAGCAACGTCCCCCGGACCAGCAGGTAGCCGATTGGCAGCAGCAGCGTCCCGGGGGCGTCACCGACGCCCAGGGCGATCGCCCCGCCGCCGGCCATCGCGACCAGCACGATCAACCGGTGTACGACATCGTCCGGGTCGTACCGGGTGTTGTAGAACACCTGGCCCACCCACGCCCACTGGATGAGGACGAACAGCACGAACGCGACCGCCACGGTGCCGGCGGGTGGCGTGGCGTTGTTGCCCAGCCGATTGACGACCGCGGCCAGGGCCAGGACGAACACCAGGTCGAAGAAGAGTTCCAGCCAGGTGGCGTGCCGTTCGCGCTTCCCGGTCGGCTGGTCCGACGGCCGGAGGACGAACCGGGCGGCCAACCGGGAGAGCCGGGCGGAGGGTCCGGTCACGGCGGCCGGATCCCCTTCCGGACCACGGCGCAGTGGGGACCCGGCGGGATCAGGCCGGGTCGTAGGTCATGCAGTCAGCGGAGTCCCGCCCGGGGGCGACCCGGATGGCGGGGGCGTGGCATTCCAGATCGTCGTTGTGCCGGCAGTCGGCCCGCTTGCAGGCGCCGACCTGGGCGATCACCTTTTCCAACCCGCCCTTGGCTGGAGACCTCGATGAAGGTGTCACAGTGTGCGTGGTCCAGGCTGCCTACGGTGATCGCGAAGGCGCGACATCCGTTGTGGTTGTACGAGCATTCGCCGACGGTGCACTCCTGCACGCGCGGCATCTCCAGCACTCCGGTCATGGCCTACCCCCGTTCGCGGTGTTATGCCTGCTATGTCCCGAGAGTAGGCGTTTGTTGAGATGCGTGATCGCGATATCGATATGTGCGGGTTACCGGTGTACGGCCCGCTCCGGCCGACCCGCCGCCCGGCCCAGACGCTCCGCTCGCCGCGCCTTGCGTGCTTTGCGTCGCCGGAAGAGCCAGATCAGCGAAGAACACCAGTACGAGCAGGAATCCGAGCACCAGCACCGGCAGCAGGATCGCGACCAGCGAAACGAAGACGCTCGGTCATGTCCTCCGCGGTGCTCGCCACCGGGGCGCCGAACCCGGCGGTGGTCGCGTTGATCACCGGCCGGGCGGCTGCCTTGATCGCCATGCACGCCGAGGGCGATCAGCACGCCGATCGCGACCGGCACCCATTGGCTGGACGAGAAGAACTGCCCGGGGTCGCTGACCGTCACCGTCTCCGAACTCGCGCCCGCGCCGAATGCCAGACCGCCGGCGGTGGGCCGGATCACCGTCTGCACCACATCGTTGACGTGGTCGACCACCGGCACCTTGTCGGCGACGAACTCGACCGCCAGCAGCACGGTCAGGATCGCGATCACCCAACCGTTGCCGAGCCACTGCCAGCCGACGGGCAGGCTCGATGAGATCGGTGTATCGGGCGAGTAGACCCATGACGAGCAGGGGAATGTACGCGTTCAAGCCGGCCGAGGCGGCGAGACCGGAACCGGTGAGAACTTCCAACACATTGCCAGCATCGCACCGACGCGCCAGTGCCGCCGACTGGCGTGGGCCGGCGACTCCGCTACCCTCGTCGGGTGCGGTTGGTGATTGCGCGGTGCTCGGTGGACTACGTCGGACGACTCTCGGCGCATCTGCCGCTGGCTACCCGATTGTTGATGGTCAAGGCGGACGGGTCGGTCTCCATCCATGCCGACGATCGGGCCTACAAGCCCCTGAACTGGATGAGCCCGCCCTGCAAGCTGGAAGAGGCGCCCGGGGTGTGGCGGGTGATCAACAAGGCTGGCGAGGAACTGCGGATCACCCTGGAGGAGATTTTCCAGGACACCTCGTACGAGCTGGGGGTCGATCCCGGGCTGCGCAAGGACGGGGTGGAGGCGCACCTACAGGAGTTGCTGGCCGCCAACCCGACCACCTTCGGTGAGGGTTTCACCCTGATCCGCCGCGAGTACATGACCGCGATCGGCCCGGTCGACCTGCTCTGCCGGGACGGCGCCGCCGCGACGGTCGCGGTGGAGGTCAAACGACGCGGTGAGATCGATGGGGTCGAGCAGCTCACCCGCTACCTGGAGCTGCTCAACCGGGATCCGCTGCTGGCGCCGGTCAGTGGCATTTTCGCCGCGCAGGAGATCAAACCGCAGGCCCGGGTGCTCGCCGCCGACCGGGGGATCCGCTGCGTGGTGGTCGACTACGACCGGCTGCGCGGCATCGAACGTGACGAGTTGACGCTCTTCTGAGCGCCTGAGCGATTGAGGCTTGAGTGGTTTGAACGGTTTGAACGGTTTGAGTGCCAGGGTCGGCAGTGCTCCCGGTGTGGGGCGCTGGTGGCGAGCCAGGAGAAGGAGCCAGCTTTCGTGGGCGTACGCAATCAGCAGCGACGTGCGGCGAAGAAGAAGGCGCGCGAGGAACGGCAGCGCCGCCGGGACGAGACGACCTCGACCTCCGGTTTCGGGTACGGTGCCGGGCCGTTCGCTGGTGGTGTCTTTCAGCCGCCGGGCCAGTCGCCGGAGCAGCGCGTCGACGGACTGTGGCTGGCGGCCGTGCGGGCGCTCGCCGCGAAGCAGCCCCAAGAGGCCGAGCGGCCGTTGACCGAGCTGGCCGCAAGCGACCAGCCGCTCGTCGACCGGGTGCTGACCGAGCGGTTCCAGCAGGTCGTCAGCGGGTTGTGGCCGAGGGGCTGGCTGCCGGCCGATCTGGTTCGAGTGGTCCGGCGGGAGCATGGGAAGCGACCGGCGACGTTGGTTCTTGAACAGATCGCCGAGCAGTTGCGTGGCTACCCGGAGGTGACCGTGCCCGAGCGGTGGCGGGTCCAATTGCGGGAACTGGGCACCCTGGTCTGGGAGGCCCATGACGACCACCGGCTGACCGCCTGGGCGGCCCGGCAGAAACTGGACCGGTTCCTCGCGCTACAGGAAGCGGCTGCGGTGCTCGGTCTGCTGGCGACGCTGCCGAAGATCGAAGTGTTGACCGCCCTGCCCGGCACGGTCCGAGCCGGAGCGTCCGGTACGGCACCGCGCGGTTCGCGGACCGTGTCGGCGGGTGCCCCGGCCAGGATCGACGAGCGGCTGCTCGGCCGGGTGCGCGGGCTGTTGGCCAAGGCCGAGTCCACCGAGTTCCCGGAGGAGGCGGAGGCACTCTCGGCCAAGGCACAGGAACTGATGGCGAAGTACAGCATCGATCATGCGCTGCTCGAAGCGGATCAGCATGGTTCAACAGCCGGTGCGGAGCGGCCGGTCGGCATCCGGGTCGGTGTTGACGCGCCGTACGAGCAGGCCAAGGCCCTGCTGCTGCAGGAGGTGGGCACGGCCAACCGGTGCCGTACGGTCTCGTCGGCCACCTTGGCTTTGTGACCGTGCTCGGGTTCGCGGCGGATGTCGAGTCGGTGGAGTTGCTCTACACCTCACTGTTGGTTCAGGCGACCTCGGCGATGGTGCGCGGTGGAGCGCAGCGCGGTCGTGGGGCGCAGTCCACCAGCCGGTCGTACCGGCAGTCCTTTCTCCAGGCGTACGCCGTGCGGATCGGCGAGCGGCTGTGTACCGCGGCCGACGAGGTGAGCCGGGCGGCGGTGGCGGAGCAGGGGGCTGACCGGTTGCTGCCGGTGCTGGTCGCCCGGGAGGACGTGGTGCGCGAGGCGGTCGAGGAGATGTTCCCCGAAATCGTCCAACGCACGGTGCGCGGCGGCAGAAACGCCGACGGTTGGGTGGCCGGTACGGCAGCGGCGGACCTGGCCGCGCTCGGCGCCCGCTCCGCAGTAGCCGAGGCCGGCACCCCCGAGGCTAACCCCCACCCTCCCGCGCCGTCCCCCGCCGTCCCCCCTTCCCCGTCGATCAAGGACTTGTTGTCGCTAGTGGATCTCCGATGCGCAGCAACAAGTCCTTGATCGACGGGGAAGTCCTTGATCGAGGTACGGGGGGGCGGGGCCGGGCGGCGGGGGTCAGCGGGGGAGGTGGTTGGCGCGTACCGCCGCAATGAAGGTTCTCCACTGGGCGGGGGCGAAGGTCAGAATCGGGCCGGTGGGGTCTTTGGAGTCCCGCAGCCCGATGACATCGGCGATGTCGTCCGCGCCGATCACGACCGCGACCTCGACGCACTGGCCACCGTTGGCGTCGCTGCGACTGCTCCTGTGCCAGGTGGCGTGAGTGAAGTCCGGGGTCGGCATGCTCCTGCTCTCTTCAGCTCGGGTGGCCCGGATCCTCATCAGCGAGCCGCAGGATCAGTTGCCGTGACTCCACCGGACCCAGCGCGGCTGCCTGGAGCCGGTTCCAGAGCTTTGAGTATGCCCGCACCGCGTCGAGCCGGTCCAGATAGCTGGCGTCGGTGTAGTCCTCCAGATAGACCACATCGGAGCTGGCGTCATGGTCGAAACGCAGGACGGTGAAGCCAAAGGAGGAAACCTCGTAGGTCTGTGCGTCGAACGGCAGGAGCTGTAGCTCGATGTTCGGCCGCTCGGCGGCGTCGGCCAGGAAGTGGAGTTGGTCGCGCATCACGCTCGGGCCGCCGACATTGCGGCGCAGCGCGGACTCGCTGAGGATGAAGCAGAGCTGTGGGGCATCCGGCCGATCGAGGATCTTCGTCCGCTCCAGACGTACCCGGATCTGCTGGTCGACCTCCTCGTCGGTGGCCCGGGGCTGGCCGCTGGTGAGCATGGCCCGGATGTAGCTCTCGGTCTGGAGCAGGCCGGGGACGATCTCGGCCTGATACCAGCGGAGCTCGGAGGCGTCCGTCTCCAGGTCGACGTACTGCCGGAACCAATCCGGTACGACGTTGCGGTAGCCGCTCCACCGTCCGCGCTGCCGCGCCAGGTCAGCCCCTCCGGTGAAAGCGGGGCCACCACCCGTCGATCAAGGAAAAGTAAGGGGGCCTGCCGGTTACTTGACCGCGATCAAGGACTTGGTCAGGCCGGCCAGCCGTTCGGTCTTGATCTTCGAGTGCGGGAAGTAGTGCCGCATCTGCGCGCGGTCCACCAGCTCGGTCCAGAGGACCTGATGCACCGCGTCCCGGTAGCTTTCGGCCGGCGTGTGCCCCAGCGGCCAGTAGCGCGCGACGAAGGCCCGGCCGCGTACCGGCAGCAGTTGCATGCCCGGTGCGAGCCAGTGCGGTTCGATGGGGAAGTAGCGGTACGGCGTCTGCACCCAGTGGGCGTCGGCCAGGGCGTGCACCGCTTCAGCGAATCGCAGCCGGCGTTCATGGCCGCCGACGTGTTCCAACACTGAGTTGGAGAAGACCAGGTCATAGCGGCGGGTGCTGATCGGTGCCGGTAGCGCGCAGGCATCGCCGTGGTCGACCTCGGCCCACGGAGGTACGTCGGGTGGCGCCGGCTCAAGGTTGACCACGTGTACGTGGGCCGGACGTACCTCGGCATTCGCCCAGGTGTCCACCCGACCCCCGAGGTCGATGATGGACATCTGGGCCAGGTCCGGGAACGTTTCGACCAGCCAACCCGCTCGGCGTTTGCGCCGCTGGGCAGCCCAGGAGTCCGTGCCGTCGACCAGACGGAATCGCAATGCGTGCAGGCCCATCGCAAGAATGTAGCGATTCCGATCTTTGATCAGTTGGTGCCAATCGGCCGGGTTTGTCGCGACGTTCGGTTACTTCGCTATCGCCGTCCGTACATAATTTTGATGACCTTGGCGATCCGGGCTACCTGGGCCGGGGTCCGTTCGAAGGTCATCGTGGGCAGCGGGGACGGGCCGCGACGTCGGGCGATCGCCTTGGCCCGGCCGAATTCCCGAAGCCCGTCCGCGCCGTGGACGCGTCCGAAGCCGGAGTCGCCGACGCCACCGAAGGGCAGGGTGGACAGGCCGACGAAGGCCAGCACCGAGTTGACCGCGGCCATCCCGGACCGTAACCGGCGGGCGATCTCCATCGCGTCGCGCCGGCCGAAGACCGAACCACCGAGACCGTACGGCACGGCGTTGGCCAGCGCCACGGCCTGGTCGGCATCGCGGACCCGGGTGATGGTCAGAGTCGGGCCGAAGGTCTCCTCACGTACGGCGGCGGCGTCCTCCGGCACGTCAACGAGGATCGTCGGGTGCACGTACGGTGGCTGCACCGCGTCTGGGCCGCCGAGCACCGCGCGTCCACCTCGGGCGAGGGCGTCGGCGATGTGCCGGTCGATCACCTCGATCTGGCCGGGCATGGTGATCGGGCCGAGGTCCGCCTGCTCGTCCGACCCGACGGTCAATCGGCTGGCCTTCTCCACCACCTTCGCCACGAAGGCGGGGTAGACCGGCTCGACCACGTACGCCCGTTCGATGCCGACGCAGGTCTGCCCCGCGTTGGTCAGCGCGCCCCAGACGCAGGCCCGCGCGGCGGCCTCCAGGTCGGCGTCCGCGTCGACGATCATCGCGTCCTTGCCGCCCGACTCCAGCAGCACCGGGGTCAGCGACTCGGCGCAGGCCGCCATCACCTTCTTGGCGGTGCCGGTGGAACCGGTGAAGGCAATCTTGTCCACCCCGGCGCGGCACAGCGCCGCACCGACCGCGCCGAGCCCGTGCACCGCCTGGAACACCGGCTGCTCCGGTACGACCTCGGCGAAGCGGTCGACCAGCCACTGTCCGACCGCCGGGGTGTACTCGCTGGGCTTGAAGACCACCGCGTTACCCGCCGCCAGGGCATAGGCCGCCGAACCGATCGGGGTCAGCACCGGATAGTTCCACGGTCCGATCACGCCGATCACGCCGTACGGCTGATATTCCAGGTGCGCGGAGAATTCGGCGAGGATCAGCCGGGAGCGCATCCGGCGGGGCCCGAGCACCCGTTTGGCGTTGCGGGCCGCCCAGTCGATGTGCTCGATCGCTACCGCGATCTCCACGATCGCCTCCGCGATCGGTTTGCCGCCTTCCAGGTGCACCAGCTCGGCGAGTTCGTCGAGGCGCTGGGCGAGCAGGGCCCGCCAGTGCAGCAGCCGGGTCCGGCGGCCGGCGAAGCCGAGTCCGGACCACCAGGCGCCCGCCATGCGGGCCCGATCGACCGCGCGGGCGACGTCGTCGGCGTCGGCCACCGGGAACCGGCCGGCCAGCCCGCCGGTTGCCGGGTTCGTGGAGACCAACTCGCCGTCTTCGACCATTGGTACGCCGGGAGCCTGCATTACAGCCATGGCGGAAGTCTAAGCCTGAAACCTACTCACAGGTAGGAATGCGCCGACCGAATCGGTGAGTCGAATTTGGTCGGCGGATGGTGCAACTTTGTCCGGTGGTGCGTAGAAAAACGTGGGCCTCGGGTGAGAAGCTACCCCCGGGGATCGGCCGGCGGTTACCCGTCGGATGGTGGTCAGGAAGGCGTGGGGCGCCCGATGGCGGATGATTTGAATCTGTTGCCGTTGTTGACCGTAGTGAATGGATCTTTGCGGGGGGCGAGCTTCCGGCTGCGGCCGGGGCTGCGCCGGATCGGTCGCGCCGATGGCGTGGACATCCTGGTGGAGGACCGTAAGGTCAGCCGGCAGCACGCCACAGTGGAGCGGGTCGGCACCCGCACACTGCTCACCGACACCGGTTCGACCAATGGCACCTGGCTCAACGATCAGCGACTCACCGAGGCGGCTGAGCTGCGGGACGGGGACCGGATCCGGGTCGGCCAGGTTGAGCTCCGCTTCTTCGACCCGGGTGCGGCAGCGACCGAACGGGTGAACACCATCCAGGTCACGCTCGCGGCGGCGTCGCCCTCGGGGCTGACCGCGGACCCGGCCCAGCGGCTGACCAGTGGCGCGCTGACCGAGCAGACCCAGCTCATGGACACCCGGCGGATCGCCGGCCGGTTGCTGTGGACGATCGGTGCCGCGGTGGTACTGGTCGGCTGGGCTACCTGGGCCTGGCTGGTTCTCCAGTAGGCCCGCCGCTCGGCGGTGAGATAACCCACCCGGTCTCGACAACCCACTGTCAGATGGCAGACTCGCGCGCATGACCTTAGCGGCCGTTCATGCGGCTGCCCGGACGAAGGGGAGGCCGGCCGTGGCACGCGAGTTCGCCAGCATTGGCGTCGTCGGGCTGGGCACGATGGGTGCCGGCATCGTCGAGGTGTTCGCCCGCAATGGCATTGACGTGATCGCGGTCGAGATCTCCGACGATGCGATGGCCCGTGGCCAGCTCACCCTGACCCGGTCCACCGACCGGGCGGTGAACAAGGGCAAACTGGCCCCCGAGGCCCGCGACGCGTTGCTGTCCCGGGTCACCTTCGCCGTTGGGCTTAAGGCGCTGCGTGACGTCGATCTGGTGATCGAGGCGGTGCCCGAGCGGCTTGACGTGAAACAGCGGCTCTTCGCCGAACTGGACCGGATCTGCAAGCCGACGGCGATCCTGGCCACCAACACCTCGTCGCTCAGCGTCACCGAGATTTCGGTGGCCACCCAGCGGCCGAACCAGGTCATCGGCATCCACTTCTTCAACCCGGCTCCGGTGATGAAGCTGGTCGAGGTGGTGCGTACGGTGATCACCGCGCCCGAGGTGGTGACCGATGTCGAGGCGCTCTGCGCCCGACTCGGCAAGGTCGACGTCACCATCAGCGACCGGGCCGGCTTCATCGCCAACGCGCTGCTCTTCGGCTACCTCAACCACGCGGTGTCGCTGTTCGAAGCGCGCTACGCCACCCGCGAGGACCTTGACGCGGCGATGAAACTGGGCTGCGGGCTGCCGATGGGGCCGCTGGCGCTGATGGACCTGATCGGCCTGGACACCGCGTACGAGATTCTGGACACCATGTACCGGCGCGGCGGCCGGGACCGCCGGCACGCCCCGGTGCCGCTGCTCAAGCAGATGGTCACCGCGGGACTGCTCGGTCGCAAGTCCGGTCGCGGTTTCTACACGTACGAACGGCCCGGCTCACCCGTGGTCGTACCGGATGACCAGACACCGCCAGCGGCGCAGTCGGCGGCCGCCGACGGCGCGCGGGGGATCAGCAAGGTCGGCATCGTCGGCTCCGGGACGATGGCCACCGGCATCATCGAGGTCTTCGCCCAGGCCGGGTACGAGGTGGTATCGGTGGCCCGGGGTGCGGAGAAGTCCATCGGGGTCTACGAGGCGGTCCGGACCTCGCTGGAGAAGGGGGTCGCCCGGGGGCGGCTGACCGAGGCGGACCGGGACGCAGCGCTGGGTCGGATCACCTGGTCGGCGGAGCTGGACCAGTTGGCCGACGTCGATCTGGTGGTGGAGGCGGTGGTCGAGGATCTGAGCGTCAAGCAGGCGCTCTTCGCCAGCCTGGACGAGATCTGCAAGCCGGGCACGGTGCTGGCGACCACGACCTCCTCGCTATCGGTCGTTGACATCGCGATGGCCACCCTGCGGCCGGCGGACGTGGTCGGGATGCACTTCTTCAACCCGGCGCCGGCCATGTCGTTGGTGGAGATCGTGCGCACCATCCGTACCTCGGCGGAGACCATCGCCACCGCCCGTTCGGTCACCGCCGCGCTGGGCAAGACCGGGGTGGTCTGCGGCGACCGGTCCGGCTTCGTGGTCAACGCGCTGCTCTTCCCGTACCTGAACGACGCGGTGAAGATGCTGGAAGCGTCGTACGCTACGGCCGACGACATCGATCACGCGATGAAGCTCGGCTGCGGTTACCCGATGGGGCCGTTCGAGCTGCTCGACGTGGTCGGCCTGGACCTGGCGCTCGCCATCCAGCGTGAGCTCTATCTGGCGCTGCGGGAGCCGGGGTTCGCCCCGGCGCCGCTGCTGGAGCACCTGGTCACCGCCGGCTATCTGGGTCGCAAGGCCGGTCGGGGCTTCCGGGACCACCCCAACACCTGACCCACCCCACCCACCAAATCCCCCCAACAGGGTGGGGGGTGGGAGGTCAGTCGGCGAACTTGAGGCAGACGGCGGCGTTGCTGGTACGGCCGTTGTCAGTGATCCGGTAGACGAAGGAATCGTTCCGGCCGTGGCTCCGGCTCGGGGTGTAAAGGATCTTGCCCTTGCCGGTGACCTTGACCGTGCCGTGTTTGGGCTGCCGCCAGATGCTGACCTTCGCGCTGCTGGTGGCGTAGTCGTTGGCTAGCACGTCGATCTGCGTGCCCTTCCGGCCACTGACCGTCGGATAGTCCCGGATCGCGCGCGGATTGGGGACGAAGGTGCCGTCGCCGACGCCGAGGTAGGTGGCGGTCCGCCCGGTGATCTGGTTGTGCGTGATGACATCGGGAATGCTGTCGTTGTTGGCGTCGGTGACGTCAATGGTCCAGTAGTTGTCGCCGAGGAGGTCACCTTCGAGGTTGACCTGGGTGCCGTCGTCGAGCACCACGACCACGCCACTGAAAAACTCGTCGCAGCCCTCGATGTACGAAATGGCGACGTCCATCGCGCCATTTCGGTTGAAGTCGGCGAGCTGGAACTGCGGTGGCCCGGAGCAGTACTTCACCGGACCGGGCACCAGCATGTGCCCGGCGGTGTTCAGGTAGGTGCTGAATCCACTGCCCTGGTCGGTCCACTCGTAGATGTCGGCCCGCCCGTCGCCGTTGAAATCCGCGGTGCCGATATAGCTGGGCTGGTAGATGGTGTCGAAGCCGCCCGAGACCGCGAAGTTGTCCAGCACCAGCAGCGTGCTGCGAATCGAGATCGGTGGACCGGCGAACCAGGTCACCGCCAACTCCACCTCGGGGTCACCGTCGAGATTGATACCCACTCCCATGTCCGGACAATTGGGGTCGTCCGCCGGCAGCGTGAGGTACGGGTACGGCTGGGCCTGACCGAAGCCGCCTCCGGCCAGGCCCAGTCTGACGACGACCTGACAGGTCACCGAGCCTGCCGGTCCGTTGGTCATGCCCAGGACGTTACGGTCCGGCAGGCCGTCCCCGTTCACATCGGCGATGATCGGCTCATCCCGCGACCCGGCCCAGGCCGCCGGCGTGACCACGCTTACCGCGCCTGCTGCCGTCATGGTCGCCGCCGCGACGAGCGTGACGATGCGTACCCCCCACATGACGTCTCCTCGTTGTTACCCAACCCCGATGGTCAGTGCTATTTGCGCACGTTAGACCAGGTTTGCTCGGATTAGCGCAGGCTTGACGGTCATTTGACAGGTACGCAAGGTAACGCAGTCGATCGGTCGGGGTGACGGGCCGCGTTGGTCGACGATCAATCCACGATTTTGATGATCACGGGGGCGTCGCTGGTCTTGCCGTCCTGGGTGAGCCGGTAGACGAACCGGTCGGCGGTCGGACTGCGTGACGTTCGCGCGGTAGCTGATGGTCCGGTTGCCGGTGACCACGGCGGTGCCCGAGCTGGGCTGGGTGACGATGCTGATTTTTGCCCGTGCGCTGGCGGCGTCGTTGGCCAGCACCGGAATGCTGATCTGCTGGCTGTCGGTGACCGTCGCGTAGTCCGGCCGCGCCAATGGTGACTCGGTGAAGGTGCCGTCGCCGTTGCTGAGAAACGTGGTGATCTCCGCGGTTATCTGGTCGTAGGTGACCACATCCGGGAGTCCGTCGCCGTTGGCGTCCAGCACATTGAGGGTCCAGCTCGGCTTGCCGGTCGGATCGCCCTCAAGGTCGACCACCGCGCCGTCGTCCAGCACCACGACCACACCGCTGAGCAAACTCGCCGCAACCCTGGATGTAGGCGATGGCCACGTCCATCGCGCCGTTGCCGTTGAAGTCGGCGAGCCGGTACGCCAGCGGCCCGGCGCAGTAGCGCACCGGACCGGGCACCAGAGTCCCGGTCCCCGTGTTCAGGTAGGTGGCGAAGCCCTGGCCGCGGTCCGTCCACTCGTAAACGTCCAGCCGCCGGTCACCGTTGAAATCGGCCAGGCCGATATAGCTGGGCTGGAGGATCGCCTGGAAACCGCCCGCCGGGGTGAAGTCGCGCAAGACCAGCAGATCGAAGTCGACCCGCCAGGGCGGGCCGGCGTACCAGGCGAGCACCAACTCGGTGCCGCCGTCCCCGCCGAGGTTGACCGCTACCCCGAGGTCCGGGCAGGCGAGGATCCCCTCACCGGGCACTGGGTAGGTGTACCGGTGTGGCGGCAGGAAGCCGCCGCCGGGCCGGCCGAGCTCCACCAGCACCGAGCAACTACTCGGCCGAACGGTGCCGAGCTGGGCCCGGTCGAGCACCCCGTCGCCGTTCAGGTCGCCGTAGATCGGCTCACTCGGCCCTCCGGCCCAGGCGGGCGCCGTCGCACCCACGGCCACCAGCATGGTCACGACGACCACCGTCGCGATCCGTTTTCTCCACATGGCGTTCCTCCGGGGCCTGTCCAGTGGGATGAATCAGCCGATGATCTTTACGCTCACTGCGGCGTTGCTGGTCCGGCCCTCGTCGGTGATCCGGTAGACGAACGTGTCGGACTTACCGTGGACCGGGTCCGGCGTGTAAATGATGGTCCGGCTGCTGGTGACCTTGGCGGTGCCGTATTTGGGGTGGGTCCAGATGGTGACCTTCGCTCTGGTGGTCGCGTAGTCGTTGGCCAGCACATTGATGCCGGTGGCCTTGATGCCGCTGACCGTCGGATAGTCCCGGATCGCCAGCGGCGCTCGGATGAAGGTGCCGTTGCCGACCCCGAGAAACGTGGTCACGCCGCCGGTCACCTGGTTGTAGGTGACCACGTCCGGAATGCTGTCGCCGTTGGCGTCCGCGACATTGATGGTCCAACTGAAGAGTCCCTCGGCGTCGCCCTGGAGGTTGACCTGGGTGCCGTCGTCGAGCACCACCACCACCCCGCTGAAGAACTCGCCGCAGCCCTGGATGTAGGCGATGGCCACGTCCGTCGCGCCGTTGCCGTTGAAGTCGGCGAGCTGGTATTGCAGTGGGCCGGAGCAGTAATGTCACCGGGCCGGGCACCAGCGCGCCGGTGCCGGTGTTCAGGTAGCTGGCGAATCCGTCGCCCTGGTCGGTCCATTCGTAGACGTCCATTCGATGGTCGCCATCGAAGTCAGCCAGGCCGATGAAGCTGGGCTGGAAAATCGCCTCGAAGCCGCCGACCACCGTGTAGTTGCGCAGGAGCAGCAGGTCGAAGCTGACGCCCGGTGGACGGCCAGCGAACCAGCCGACCACCAGATCGGTCTCCGGGGTGCTGAACAGGTCGACCGCCACCCCCAGGTCCGGACAGGACGGTACGGCCGACAGCGTCAGATAGCTGTGCGTGACCGGTGGCAGGAAACCGCCGCCGGGCATGCCCAGGCGTACCGTCACTGTGCACCTGGTCGGCACGCCGATGATGGTGTCGAGGGTGGCCTGGTCCGGCAGCCCGTCCCCGTTCAGGTCGGCGACGATCGGCTCGCTCGGACCGCCGGCCCAAGCTGGCGCCGATAGGCCGACCGCACTGGTAGTGGCAATGGTCGCGGCTGCGGCGACCATTGCGATGCGTTTACCCCACATGGCCTTCCTCGGTTCCTTCTCCGATTCGGCGGACCGGGTCAGCTGGTCCACCGCAGGTAGACGGTCGCGGCGCTCCGCCTGGCGCCCTCGGTGAGCTGATAGGTGAACTGGTCGGTCCGGCCGTGACTGGCCTGCGGTGAGTAGATGATCTGGCGACCGCTGGTTACCTTTGCGGTGCCGTACCGGGGTGGGGCGGTGATGGTGACCTTGGCCTGGCTGGTGGCGTAGTCGTTGGCCAGCACGTTTATCGACACCGCCTTGGTGCCGGTCAGATAGACGGTGTCGGTGTTCGCCTTCGGCGACAGGACGAATCCGCCGGTGCCGGTGCTGATGAAGTAGTCCACCTCGCCGTTCAGCAGGGACACCGTCCGGACGTCCGGGAACCGGTCACCGTTGGCATTGACCACATGCGCGGTCCAACTGTTCTGGCCGATCGGATCGAACTGGAGATTATTCTGGCTGCCGTCGTCCAGCACCACGGCCACTCCGGTGGCGTAGTTGGACAGGCAGCGCGCGAGGTAGGCGTTGAGCAGATCCGTCGCGCCGTTCTGGTCGAAGTCCGGCAACTCGTACGTGAGCGGATCGGCGCACCACTGGACCGGTCCCGGGACCAGCGTGCCATTGCCCATGTTCAGGTACGTCTCGATGCCCTGGCCCTGGTCGGTGACCGAGTAGACGTCCATCCGCCCATCCCCGTTGAAGTCCGCGGTGCCGAGGAAGTACGGCGCGAAGACCGCCTCGGTCAGACCGAAGGACGGGTGGAAGTCGTTGTCCAGCACCATCAGGTTGAACGGAACGGTTGGCGGCGGGCCGGGATACCAGGCGACCACCAGTTGCGCCTGCGCCGGCTGGGGCCGAGGGCGACGGCCACCCCGAGGGTCGGGCATCGGGTGGCGATGCCCGACCCGCCGGGCTTGAGGTAGGCCGATGCCACCGGCGGTTGGTAGACGCCGGGCGCGATGCCGTACTCCACGATCACCGAGCAGAGGTCCGGCTCGATCACGCCGAGGGTGATCCGGTCGATGATCCCGTCGCCGTTCACGTCGCCGAAGATCTGCGCACCCTGGCCGGCGGCCCAGGCGGCGGTGGGCGGCATACTGCCCACCGCCCCCACCGCGGCCACCATCATGATCACCGTCACCATGGCGGTGCGTCTGCGCCACATGGCGCCTCCCTGGTCGTCGATGCGAGCTGGGCTGGCCTCAGTCCGGGTACTGGATGTTGACCGTGGCGCTGCTGTGCTTGCCCTCTTCGGACAGTTGGTAGGTGAAGCTGTCGGTGCGGCCGTGGGTCGGGTTCGGCCGGTAGACGATCCGCTTATCGGAGAGGACCTGGACGGTGCCGTACCGGGGCGGAACGGTGATGCTCACCGTGACGTATCGGCTGACGAAGTCGTTGGCGAGCACATCGATGGCTACCGCCTTGGTGTTGGTGAGGTAGACCCGGTCGCTGTTCGCCTTCGGCGCCTTGACCAGGAAGAACTCCCCACCGGTGCCGGTGTTGATGAAGTAGTCGACCTCACCCGTGGTCTGGTTGATGGTGCGCACGTCGGGGAAACGATCGCCGTTGGCGTTGACCACCCGGGCGGTCCAGGTCGTCTTGCCGGTGGGGTCGAGCTCGAGTTGGGCGGTGGTGCCGTCCGCGCGGATCAGCACCACGCCGTTGCTGCCGTCGGCGCAGCCGTCGGTGTAGGCGACCAGCATGCCGTCGATGCCGTTCCGGTCCCAGTTCGCGAGCTCGACGGCGGGGGAGTTGACCGAGCAGAAGTTGATCGGGCCGGCCACCACCGTGCTGCCGTTGACCAGGTAGTTGATTACGCCGCCCGGACCCACCGAGTAGGGAGTCTGTCGTCCGTCGGCGCCGAACACGCCGACTCCGACGAAGACCGGGTGGATGATTCGCGAGGTGTAGTGGGCTATCGGTTGGAAGGTTGGCGGGTTGAGCACCAGTCGGTTGAAGTCCAGTTGCGGTGGTGAGCCCTGGGTCCAGCCGACCCAGAGTTCATCCCCCGGGTCGCTGTCCAGGTTGGCCGCCACTCCGATGTCCGGGCAGAGCCCGGGGAAGCTGGGGCCGCCGGGGCTGAGGTAGGTGTAGGCGATCGGTGGTAGGTAGACGCCGGGTGTTGTGCCGTACGAGACGATGGTCGAGCAGAGGTTCGGCCGGATCTGGCCGAGTACGGCGCTGTCCATGATGCCGTCGGCGTTGAAGTCGCCGACGATGGTGGCGCCGCGTACCCCGGCCTGAGCGGCGGGAGCCACCGCCCCTAGTGCGGCCACGGCTGACTAGCACGGTCACCGTAGCAAGGCGTTTGTTCCACATGGTGCGCTCCTGACTGTTTCGGCCGGATATCGGGTCAGTCCTACCTGGCGTCTCAGTTTGGGTACCGGATGTTGACGGTGGCGCTGCTGCGTTTGCCCTCTTCAGACAGTTGGTAGGTGAAGCTGTCGGTGCGGCCGTGGGTTGGGTTCGGCCGGTAGACGATCCGCAGGTCGGAGAGGACCTGGGTGGTGCCGTACCGGGGTGGCTTGGTGACGGTCACCGTGGCGTAGCGGCTGGCGAAGTCGTTGGCGAGCACGTCGATGGCGACCGGTTTGGTGTTGGTGAGGTAGACCCGGTCGGTGTTCGCCTTCGGTGCCTTGATCAGGAACCCGCGCTGGCTGGTGCCGTCATTGATGAAGTAGTCGACCTCGCCGGTGGTCCGGTTGATGGTGCGGACGTCGGGGAAGCGGTCGCCGTTGGCGTTGACCACCCGGGCGATCCAGGACGTCTCATGGGTCAGGTCGATTTCAAGCTGTTGGATGGAGCCGTTCTCGCGGATGCGTACCACGCCGTTGCTGCCGTCGGTGCAACCCCTGGTGTAGGCGACGAGGGTGCCGTCGATGCCGTCGCGGGTCCAGTCGCTGAGTTCGACGGAGGGGACGTCGAGGGAGCAGTAGTAGATCGGGCCGGGCTGCCACGTGATGCCGTCGGGGGTGGTGAAGTTCTGTGTGCCGCCCAGACCGACCAGGTATGGGCTGTACCGGCCGTTGCTGCTGAACCGGCCCTTGCCGATGAAGGTGGGCTGGATGATCGATGAAACGTAGGTGGCGGATGGGGTGAAGTTGGGGGGTTGCAGCACCAACTGGTTGAACTTCAGCGGAGGTGGCGGCCCGGGGGTCCAGCCGACCCAGAGTTCGTCCGCTGGATCGGCGTCCACGTTGACAGCCACTCCGATGTCCGGGCAGTCGGTGAAGACAGTGTGGAGGCCGGGTTTCGGATAGGTGTAGGCGATGGGCGGTTGGTAGACCCCGGGCGCCGCGCCGTACGAGACGATGGTCGAGCAGAGATTCGGCTCGACCACGCCGAGAACGGCCGAGTCGAGCAGGCCATCGGCGTTGAAATCGCCGAACAGGGTCGCGCCTCGGACGCCGGCCTGGGCGACGGGCGGGGCCACCGCACCCACCGCGGCCACGGTGACCAGCACGATCAACATGGCAAAGGGCCTGTTTCGCATTAGCGCCCCCTCAATCACGCTTTGGGCGGCTAGTCGGACCAGCCGCTATTCGTGGAGGTTAGGGCGTTTTGGTCTAGATCGAATCGTTGCTGACGGTGATCCGACAGCTAGCTTGGCACGACATAACCGCACGTCGCGTGCTAGCTGAGGGTCAGAGCCAGCCGCGCCGTTTGAAGATCGTGAAGAGGGTGGTGCAGACCACGGCCATCAGCACCAACGCGAACGGATAGCCGAACCGCCAGTCGAGCTCGGGCATGTGAGTGAAGTTCATCCCGTAGATGGTGCCGATCACCGTCGGCGCGAACAGGATCGCCGCCCACGCGGAGACCTTTTTAATCTCCTCGTTCTGCGCGTAGCTGGCCTCGGTCAACTGCTTGACCTCTTCGTTCTGCGCCTGGGAGACCAGCGTGGCGTTGAGGGTGAGAATGTCGGCGAGCATCTGCCGGAAACCGTCGACCCGTTCGGCGGCGATGGTGGCGTGATCGGCCACGTCACCCAGATATCGTCGCAGCTCCTCATCGATGCCGTACTTCTCGAACCCGGCGGTCAGCCCGCGCATGATGTCCAACAGGGGGCGGGTCGCTCGCTGGAACTCGATCACCTCGCGGGAGAGCTCGTAGATCCGTCGGGTCACCTTCGGATCGCCACCGAAGACCTCGGTTTCGATCTCGTCGATGTCGTTCTGCAGCCCGGCGACCACCGGGGCGTACCCGTCCACGACATCGTCCAGGATTCCGTACAGCACCGCCTCCGGGCCCCGAACCAGCAGCTCCGGGTCATCCTCCAACCGGCGGCGCACCGAGGCCACGTTCGGGGCTTCGCCATGCCGAACGGTAAGCACGAAATTGGGGCCGACGAAGACGTGCAGCTCGCCGAACTCGACCGCTTCGAGATCGTCGAGGTAGCGGGCGGCGCGCAGCACCACGAACAGGGTCTCGCCGTACCGTTCCAGTTTGGGTCGCTGGTGCGCGACGACGGCATCCTCCACCGCCACCTCGTGCAGCCCGAACTCCTCCGCCACCGTCGTCAACTGCGCCTCGGATGGCCGGTACAGCCCGATCCACGCCATCGCACCCGGCTGTTCCCGCAGCTTCTGGCAGGTCTCGGCGAGGCCAGGTGGAGTGTCGATGCGGCGGCCATCGAGGTAGACCGCGGTGGTGACGATACTTTCCTCCACCGGCGCCGGCTTCGTGGCAGCCCTCGGATCCATCGACAGTTCCGGCGGATACCGGTCGGCGGAGCGGCGTAGGGCGCGCTTGGCCGGACGCAGGGCACGCGAACGCCAGTCGGGCATGGCTTGCCTCCTCTGAACCACGCCCCATAGCGAGGCCAAGGTCAACCGGGTGTCAGAAAAAACTGGGAGGTTGGCTGCTTCTGCTCATCGCGGCCCCACCTCCCGACACTGCCCACTGGCCCGAGGAATTCTCAGCCTACCGGAGATCCACCCGAGCAGCCTCTCGTACCTCGCCGACCCGACCCCTGGGCCGCCCGCGTGCCGGGTCCAGAGCACGAACCGCACCCACAGATTCTCCGGTACCCGATGAGTGCCCGACTCAAGCCGGATAATGTCCGGCACCGCCTCGAACATGATTGAGACCATCAGCAGGGTCAGCCCGATCCGGGCCTGTTGATGCTCCCGCAACAGGCTCAATTTCGCCGGCTGGCACGGCCACCGGGCGGCGCATTCCGAGCAGATCCACAACGGGCGGATATACCAGTGTTTCCGCGGTCGGTCAACTGTCACCCGCATTCCCCTCGCGCTCGGATTCCGGGTTGGTGCGGTCGGCGGATCGGCGGATTGGCCACCAGCGCCGCCACCCGAACAAGGGCGATCCGGTGCCGGCCGTCGGTGCCGTCGGGGTTGATCTCGACGCCCATCACCTGAACCCACACCTGGTCTCGGGGATCGGCGCCGGCGCGCTGCGGCACGTGTGACACCCGCATTCGCAACAGTCCCCGCCCAAGGTGGTAGTCCCCTTCGGGAATCGCGATGACATCGCCAACGGCGATCAGTGCCGGCCTCGGGTCGCTCACCGCCAGCCGCCGCCCGAGCGGGCCGCCTGACCTCGGGTGACCAGCCCGGCGACGCCGACCCAGAAGATCTCTGTTGGTCCATCCGACAACCATTGCCACAAACGTCGCTGGGTCATCATTTCCCCCCTCGTGAAGATCTAATACTGGGTGGTCCCGCCGGGAGATAAAGCGGGGAAGCCCGGCGGGACCACGATGCAGGTTCAGCCCGGGAGTCTGTGTCACCGAACAGAACCGCTTGTGCCTCCACCCTGGACGCTCAGCGACGTTCAGTGAAAGATAAGGGTGGATGACAGCCGAATCAGTGAAGGAGTGTGAGAACGTGAGCGCGTATCTGGCCGTTGTTGTTCGGCATGCTCGCGCCGCCAAAGGGCTGACGCAGGATCAGGCGGGCGAGGCCATTCACTACAGCGGTTCGTTGATCGGAATGATCGAGACCGGTAGGCGAGTACCGACTCCGGATGTCGCCGCTCGGCTTGACGATCTGCTGGAAATGGATGGGCTGATCGTTAAGTTGGTCGAGGAGGCCCGGCGGGACCGGGCACCATCATGGCTCGCGCCATGGTTGGATGCGGAGCGCCAGGCAAGCCGGCTGCGGACCTTTCAGCCGTCCCTCGTGCCCGGTCTACTCCAAACCGAGTCCTACGCCCGAGCGGTCCTGACAGTTGGTGGGCTGTATTCGGCGGAGATAGTCGACCAGCTTGTTGCCGCTCGGCTCGATCGACAAGCGCTACTGACCAGCGATCGGCCGTTGCAATACTCAGTCGTTCTTGATGAAACGATCTTGCGTCGAGTGATCGGCGATCACGCCACCCAACGGGCACAACTCGGTCACCTGGTCGAGATGGCGGCTCTGCCTAATGTGCACATTCACGTCATCCCGATCGAGGTGGGGGGACATGTTGGGCTGGACGGTGGGTTTGTGCTGGCGTCGCTGCCCGACGGGACCGAAATAGCCCATCTGGACACGACGCTACAGGGGCAGGTCGTTGATGATCCTGACTCCATTGCTGTGATCCGGCACAAGTGGGATGCTCTGCTTGGTGAGGCGCTTGGTGAACGCGCCTCCCTGACCTTCATCGAGAAGCTGGTGAGCGAACTGTGAACATCGACGCCCCCCGCTGGCGTAAGTCAACTCGGTCAGGCAATGGTGGTGACACCTGTGTGGAGGTTGCGGACAACCTGCCTGGTCTCGTACTGGTTCGGGACAGCAAGGACCCGGCCGGTCCGGCGTTGACCTTCGGCCCAGAGGCGTGGCGGGCGTTCGTGGGGTTCGCCGCCTCCCGCTGAGCGAGGTCTCGCGGCATGCGCGCCCCGCTGGGTTCACGGTGCGTTACCGCCAAGGGGTCCGAAGTTGCCAGCTTTCCCGGTTATCCCATGAAGATCAAAATATCGTGTGAAGTTGAGGTCGCTATAGGGGCCTCAACTTCACACAGTAAATGTCGTGTGAGACGTCGGGGCGCCAGATCGGTCAGGCGTGCGGTGGTTTTGTCGGAAATAGCTGATTCCCGATGGGCGTCGCCCTCTCCTGCCGCTTACCTTGCGTGTTCAACTGCGCGATTGGCCGGGCCGGCGAGCGCACCGCCGGTCTGGTGGCTCATTCGCGGCGGGTCCGCCAAAGCGGCGAGTGGTAGACCCGTCGCAGTTCCAAGGGCTGGTGGGTGTACTCCGATGTGTCTGACTGGCAGCCGTACTCAGCCGTAACGGGGTGCGCTACGCGAGCGCTGCACGATGGGAGCGCGCCGGTCCCGGGCCCGCCAGCAGCCGGAATGCCAGTGCCGGCGATCGGTCAGGTCGCCGCGCCCGTCGGCCGGCCAGGCCACCAGGTGCGCCACCCCGGGCCGGATCTCCTGCTCACAACCGGGGCAGCGGTACGTCTTGACCGCCGTGCCGCCGGGGATGTTGCGTACCTGCCACTCGCCGTCCCGCCAGCTCTGGACCGAGTCCACGCCGCGCCGAACCCGGTCAAGGTCCAGCGGGGGCGGCATCCTCGGGGCGGGGGCGATTGCGGCGCGGGCTCACCTCCCCAAGGGTACGTGCCGCTTTTCCGGATCAGCCAAACGCCACCTCATGCCCGCCTTGCGCGTTGATCATGAGGTTATCGCCGAAGAGAGCGCTCTCTAACGCGATAACCTCATGATCAACGCGCAGAAAAGGGGGGGTGCGGGATCTTCGTCACGGTGTGCCGGTCCCGGCTGACGCGATCGACCGGTCCGGGCGAGACTGGACCGGTGAGCACCCCGATCCGCGCCTCCTCGATCCTGCCCGGCCGGCGGGAGGACATCGAACTGCACACCGCCGACGGCCTGCGACTGGTCGGTGAGCTGGCCCTGCCCGCCGACCGGGACCCGGTGGCCACCCTGATCTGCCTGCACCCGCTGCCCACCCACGGCGGGATGATGGACAGCCACGTGTTCCGCAAGGCGGCCTGGCGGCTGCCGGCCCTGGCCGACCTGGCCGTACTCCGGTTCAACACCCGGGGCACCAGCAGCGTGCGCGGCACCAGCGAGGGCAGCTTCGGCGGCGGCGAGACCGAGCGCTTCGATGTCGCGGCGGCCATCGAGTACGCCGAGTTCGCCGAACTGCCGCGGATCTGGCTGCTCGGCTGGTCGTTCGGCACCGATCTGATCCTCAAGCACGGCTGCGACCCGGCGATCGTCGGGGCGATCCTGCTCTCCCCGCCGCTGCGTTTCTCAGCCCCGGAGGACCTGGCCACCTGGGCCGAGTCCGGCAAGCCGATCACCGCGTTGGTGCCCGAGTTCGACGACTACCTGCGCCCGGATGAGGCGCGCCGCCGGTTCGCGGCGATCCCACAGGCCGAGGTGGTCGGCGATGCCGGGGGCCAAGCACCTCTGGGTCGGCGACGCGGAGACCGTGCTCGACGAGGTGGTCCGCCGGGTGCACCCGGCCACCCCGGTGCCGCTGCCCCGGACCTGGGACGGTCCGATGGAAACCGGCGACGCCAGCGCGTACGCCGACCGGACCGTGGCCGCGTTCGCGGACCTGCCGGTGCCCGGACCGGCGGCCGGTCAGACCGACGAGGCCGGTCGGACGGTCTGATCCGGACGCGGTCCCTGGTCGACCACGCCGTACCGGTCGCAGTTCGGACGCCGGTGGCCAACCGGCCAACCAGACCTGGCGCTGTGCCCACACCGCCCGCCAGTAGCCGGCCCGACCGGTCAGCCGGGCCCCGACGGCGCGCAGCGCGACCCCGGCCAGCAGCAGCAGCCGACCGAGCCGGGCCCGCCCCGGCGACCAGCGTAGCCGAAGAAAGGTGAGTCTGGCCGCGCAGCAGCATCACCCGCTTGCCGGCACTGCTGGACGCGGCGCCGTTGACGTGCACCACCCGGGCGCTCGGCACCAGCGCCGGCGGGCGCCTAACCGGGCCGCCCGCAGGCACAGGTCCACGTCCTCGTTGTACATGAAGTAGTCCGGCGTGAATCCGCCCAGTTCGGCGAAGAGCAGCCGGTCGACCAGCAGTACGCAGCCGGATGCGGCCGGCGCGGTGACCGGCCGGGACCGGTCCAGGCCGGGCAGCGCTTCCGGGTTGCACAGCCGGGATCGGCGAAACGCGGTGGAGAGCCCGGTGGCGAAGCAGAACGTGCTCCACAGCGACGGTAGGCGCGAAGACCGAACGACCGTCGTCGGTGCCGTCGGCGCGATAGCGTCCGACCGGCGTAGATCCGGTGCGTCGGGTGCGCCCGGGCATAGCCCACCAACTCCCCGAGCAGGTCACCGAGCGGTTCGGTGTCCGGGTTCAGCAGCAGCAGCCAGTCGCCCCGGGCCAGCGTCGCGCCGAAGTTGACCGCTCGGGCGAAGCCGACGTTTTCCGCCAGCCGGACCACCCGTACCTGCGGGAAGGCTGCCTCGACCGCGTCGGCCGAACCGTCGGTCGAGGCGTTGTCGACCACGATGATCTCGTACGACTCGGTCTGGCTGGCCGCCAGCAGACCGGCCAGGCGGTCAGGATCAGCTCCCGGGTCTGGTAGGAGACCATCAGTACGCTCACCGTCGGCGATCACCGGGTGCGCTCCCATCGTCCGGCTCGACTCGTCCCGGCCCCACCCGTATCGGGTCGCCGATCGTCGGGCCAGCCCGGCGGCGAGCAGGGTCAGCACCGCGTAGCAGGCACCGGCCGGGATCAGCCACGGACGGGGCAGCACCACGTCGAACAGCCAGGAGGTCCGGCGGGCCCGGCGGACACGTTCGCCGGTGGCTGCGCAGCGCGGCGCTGCCGGCCCGGACCCGACCCAGCCGGCGCAGCAGATCACGGGTCCGCCAGGGGGTGGCGATCACCGCGGCCACCTCGACGACTTCCCGCTTCTCCCCGGCCAGGTAGCACGAGTCCAGGAAGAGATCGTCGGCGATCATGTTGGGAAACCGGTCGAACCGGGTCCGCCCGAGCTCCGACACCGCCATCACGCCCCGCCCGAAGAGCGCGCCCCGGTACGTCGGCAGCCGCCCGTTGATCGCGTAATAGGCGCGGACCAGCAGCGGCCGGCCGGCGGTGTCCAGTATGGCGGCGGGGCGCGGCGGCCAGCACTCCCGGCACGGTGACGCGGTGGCGAGCGTGCGGGCGCCGGCGGTGCTCAACGTAGACGTCGGCGTCGAGGTAGATCCGTGGGAATCGGGTCGCCACCGGGTCACCGGCGTTCAGCGCGGCCGGCTTGCCCGGCTCGGGCAGCTCGACCACGGTCACGCCGGGGAAGGAGCGGGCCACCTCGGCGGTGGGGTCGGTGCAGCCGTTGGCGACCACCACCACCTCGAACTCGCCGCGCCGGGCGCCGGCGAGCAGCCCGGCCAGGGTACGGCCGAGCACCGCCGCCTCGTTGTGTGCGGCGATCACCACGCTGGTCACCAGGTACCCCGTCCGGTCAGCGCACGCCGGAGTCGGCGGGCGACGTTGCGTCGGCGCTTGCGCCAGCCCTGGTATTCGCGCAGGTCCAGCGGGGCGGCCTGGACCACCCGGGCCGAGTGCCGCATCTGCGCGGTCCACTCGGCGATCGTGGTCACCCCGGTGCGTTGCGCGGAGAGCGGGCGGCGGGCCATGAAGTCCGCGTCAGTCCGGTAGATGGTGTGCGGGCTGCGCGGATCGTCCATGTGTTCCTCGGGTAGGAACGGGTGGTACCAGCCGTTGACCCAGCCGCGCCGGGCGGCGCGCAGACACCAGGCGGTGAAGGTTTCGCCGTTGTCCAGCGGGCCGAACTGGCGGAGCACCTCGCGCTTGGCCAGGTAGCCGCTGCCCTGCACCCAGTGGTTGCGCAGCAGCCGGTGCCCGCCCGGGTAATCGGCGAGCTTCGCCGCGACCAGCTCATCGTCGACATCCTCGGCGGGGAACCGCCAGGTGCCGATCACCCCGAATTCCGGCACGTCCCGATGGGCCCGGCGCAGGGTGTCCAGCCAGGCCGGGTCGGGCAGGCAGTCGTCGTCGACCTTGCTCAGGTAGTCGCCGGTGGCCTCCCGCCACAGCCAGTTGGTCGGCTCGGTCAGTCCCAGGTTGAGCTGGCTGTGCCGGAAGCGGTGCACCCGGGGGTGGTGGCGGAACTCCTCGACCGCGTCCCGGGTCGGCCGGTCGGTGCCGTTGTGCCAGAGCCAGACCCGGGCGTCCGGTGGGCAGGTGGCGAGCAGGTGGGGCAGGGACAACCGGACGTACTCCGGCCGGTCGTAAGTGATCATGAGAATGTCGATGCCGCCGGATGTGGTCATCCGTTCGCCTCCCAGGGTTCGGTCCGGGCGGCCGGGCCGGTCCGACCGCCCGACTCGATCCGGTTGGTGCGTTCCGCCCTGGTCACCCGCCACAGCGCGCCGGTCAGCCCGAGCAGCACATGCAGCGTGATCAGGAAGGTGGTGAAGTACATCGAGTCGTAGGTGTAGCCGGTGAACGCCGCCACCCCGATCGCCACCGTCAGCACGGCGGCCAGGTCCCGGTCGGACCCGTTCCGGGCGAAACGCCGCACCCGGGCGGCGACCAGCATGCCGGACAGATACAGCCCGGCGAGCCCGACGACCCCGACGATGCCGCTGCTGACCAGGGTGGTCATCCACTGGTTGTCGAGCAGTTGGTACAGCTCAGGCAGGAAGGTGCCGACACCTCGCCCGAACCACGGTCGTTCCTGGATGAACGGCGTGACGTACGCGTAGTCCTCCAACCGGCCCTGCACGCTCGGGTCGTTCTCGCCAGCGAACAGCAACGACTTCAGCGTGCCCAGCAGACCGGGGCGGACGACCCGAAGCAGCGCGGCGAGGAAACAGCCGATCAACAGGACGTTGAAGGTGGTGCGCAGCGGCCAGATCAGGATGAGCAGCAGCACGCCCAGACCCAGCGCGAGCACCCCGGTGCGGGACAGCGAGACCGGAATGACGGCGGCCTGCAGCATGGCCATCGCCCCGAAGATCTGCCGGTCCCGTCGGGTGGCCGCGAACCGGGCGAAGTGGATCGCCACCAGCAGTCCGAGCGCCATCAGGACGCTGAACTCGATGTAGTGCCCGGCGGTGCCGGCCACCCGGACCAGCCCATCGCCGCCGCGCTCGCGGAACCCGATCAGGTTTCGTTGAAAGGTCAGCAACGGGGGCAGCTTCAAATAGATGGTCGGGTCGATTCGTAGGGCGAACTGACAGAGCCCCACCAGCGCCATCGCGGAACAACCCCAACAGAGCGCCCGGAGCACGGTGTCGATCCGCTCCCGGGTGCCGATCCCATCGGCGGTGGCGAGCAGCACCCCGGCGGCGGCCAGTGCCATCAACAGTTCCCGCTCGGCGCCGTTCGCCTCCAGCACCGACATCCCTCGGCTCTGCCCGGCAAGGTAGGCCGCGCAGAGGGTGACCAGATAGCCCGCCAGTGCCCAGCGCATCGGTTGCCGGCCCCGGGTGGCCAGGGTGGGGTGCAACCGGGTCAGCCCCCACCAGATCAGCAGCCCGAATCCGGCCATGACACCTGGTTTGCCCAGCTCACTGAGGGGCGGGAAGATCAACCGGGAGGGGAGCAGGTAGGCCAACATGATGGCCGCGACGATCCCGACCGTCGCATCCGGGAAGTGGCGTACGGCCGCGGTGACTCCGTCGTACACCCGGGTGGTGCGGCGGGCGGAGAGATAGGTCGACACGTTGCCCGCCCAGTGGGGGTGCCCTGCGCGGGCGCTCACTTCGCCGGTTCGGCGGCCGGGACCGGTTCGGCGGCCGGTGGTGGTTCAGCGGCGGGTGGCGCCTCGGTGCGCGGTGGCGGTTCGGTGATCACTCGGGTTGCCGAGGTCTGGTTGGGCGTTGCGGCGGGCCCCTGTCTGCGGGGCGTGACAGCGGCCTGCCCGGAACCCCAGGCGGCCCGCGGTGCCGCGTTCTCCGGCCGGTGCCCGGACCGGGCGCTGGCGCGCTTCCGGGCGACCGCGTCGAAGACGACCGCCGCGACGGTGGCCAGCAGCAGGCCGATGGCGGCCAGCACAACCTGCGCGCGCAGCACGTTGGACCGGGACGGGACGATGTTCAGACCCGGATCGAGCACCTCGGTGCTGATCTGTTCGCCCGGCTTCGGGTGGTACCGCGACTGCTGCCCGGCCACCTCGTCCTCGATCAGCCTGGTCACCGCGTACACGGTGGCGCGCGCGCTCGCCTCGGAGCTGGCCACCACGTTCACCGTCAGGATCGAACTGCGGTTGACCAGGCTGATCTCGTAATCCGGGTCGCCGCCAGCCGACGCCACCCGGCTCCGGGCCTCATGCGCCGAGGTGGAGATCGCGATGGCCTGGGCCATCGCGTTCTCGCCGACCCGCAGCCAGGGGTTACCCGGCGCCGGAGGCGCGTTCGGCGCCGGTGGCGCCGGCGCGGTGGTGGGCGGCACGAGCAGGATCGCCACCGAGGTCTTGTACTCGGGTTGGATCGAGGCGCCGAAGCCGATCGCGGCGCCGATGGTCAGCAGGACGACCGGCCCCGAGACGTACCACCGCCGAAACAGGAGCTTCAGCAGATCGAGCAGGTCCATCAGATCGACCTTTCCTCGGGATGCGGAGTATTTCGCGGAATCAGGCGGGCAGGCGCGTGCTACCGGTCTGACGATCAGCGGAGGTTTCGATGGACCGCGTCGGGCGCAGTAGCCGGTTCCAGAGCTGGAGGTACGACTTGACCTGGTGATCCCAGGCGAGCTGCTTGCTGAACCGGTCCCGCCCCGCCGCGCTCATCGCCGTGCGGGTCGGTTCGTCGCCGAGTAACTGGTCGATCGCCTTGGCGAACTCGTCCGGGGTGCCGGCCGGCACATAGCTGGCCGCGTCCTGGGCGGTCCGCCGGGTTTCCAGGAGATCGACCGCGACAACCGGTACGCCCCGGGCCACGTATTCGACGGTCTTCGCCATGGTGTAGAGGTCAGCCATCCGGCTCGGTCGATCAGGTTGGATTGCGACGGTGGCCGAGCGGAGCAGCGCGTCGACCTCGTTGAGCTCCAGCCAGCCGGTGAACCGGACCAGTTCGCCAAGGCCGAGTTCGGTGGCCAGCCGACGCAGTTCCGGCAACGACTCCCCGTCACCGGCGATCACCAGCTCCCAGTCGTCGCCGCCCCGCAACCCGACCAGTCGCTCGGCGGCGAGCACGGCGACGTCGACACAATCCTGCTCGTTGATCACACCGACGTAGACAATTCGGTGCCGAGGATTCGCCGAGCCGACCGGAGTCAACGCAGCCGTCGGCTCGGGCGCTCCGACCTCGGCCAGGGCCGGTCCGTTGCGTACCACGATGACCTTGCCCGGGGGGCAGTTGCCCCGGTTGAGGGCCAACTCGCGGAAGGACTCGTTGGTGCCGACCACGGCGGTGGCGCACCGCCAGGAGAGTCGCTCGAAGAGTCGCAGCATCCGCAGGATCGCCTGGCGCGGCTGGCCGGCCTTCGCCTCGTACAACTCCGGGCTGAGATCGTGGTGGTCGAAGACGAACGGTCGGCCCAGGACGCGCATCAGCAGCGCGACCACCCAGAAGATGTCCGGCGGGTTGCAGGCCTGCACGGCGTCCACCCGGGTGCGCAACATGAGGCCGAGTAGCCGGGCGGTGACCGCGATCAGCGCCCAGGCGAACTCGGCGGCGAAGGAGAGCACCCCGGTCCCGGCGAACGGCTGGGGGAAGGCTCGGATCGCGGTCGATTCGGTACCGGGCAGCCGGTCCAGCGGCCGGGGTCCGCGTGGACAGATCACGGTGGCTCGGTAGCCGGCGACTTCCAGCGCCTGGCACTCCCGGATCACCCGGCGATCCCGTTCGGCGGGCAGGTTGACCACCACGATCACCACGTGTGGGCGTCGGTCGGTCATCTGTTACTCCCATCCGCGCAACTTGGACATGTCTTTTCTAACCACCTGGCAGGGGCGAGACACCAGGGCCGGACCATTCGCTGCCGACCAATATTCGAAATCAGCGCCGGACTTGATCAGTAGTGTCGGGCATTGCTCTCCGGGGCGGCGCCCCGCGTTAGAACAATGCCCTCTCCCGACACTGCTCTAACTGACCGCAGTCGGCAAGGAGGCGCGAATCAGTGGCCTTGTCTACTTACTTACATGGCTACCCTCGATCGGGGGATTGCTCATTCATCCAATCATCGGCGCCGCCGACTTCCAGCGTCAGGTCCTTTATATCGGGGACCGGCGACGTGATGTGAGCGCGACGGACCGGGTGTGCGAGATTCCGCTATCGGCCCACTGCCGAATGTGACAACGTTTCTTAATTTAACCATTGTCATGAGGATGATTCATTGCGCGCTAGTCGACCGGGACGTGTACGCACCGAGACCGTCGCCCGTCCGGTCGTACGTCGGCCCGAGGTGGTTCCCCCGCTCGGTTTCGGAGCATAACCGTTCGGCTGACCAGGCAAACTGATCGACCGTTAAGTTCGCCCGGTTGTGACCCCGGCTCGGTCGGCGAAGCGACAGAACGGTCACCCACTGTCACTGAAGCTGGGCGGTAACCCAGTTGAAACAGTGCCGTGGGCGCGAAGTGAGGGCAATCATGACGCGAGCAGTGAGGCGTACCTGGTCAGCAATTCTGGCGTTCCTCCTCATCGGGGCCGCCGCGGTCGGGCCGCTGCCCGGTGATACCCGGCCGGCGGCCGCCATCCCGCCGGGTTTCACCCAGCAGGTGGTCCTCTCCGGGCTGACCCGGCCGACCAAGTTGGTCTTCTCGCCCGACGGGCGGATCTTCGTCGGACAGAAGAACGGCATCATCAAGGTCTTCAACAGCCTCGCCGACCCCACCCCGACCGTCTTCGCCGACCTGCGGACGAACGTCTACGACCTGGGCGACCTGGGGCTGATCGGGTTGGCCCTGGCGCCGAAATTCCCCACCGACCCGTACGTCTACGTCAGCTACACCTACGACGGGGTGATCAACGGCAGTGCGCCCGCCTACCACGACGCCTGCCCGGTCATCGGCAACTGTCGGTCAAGCTCCCGGGTCTCCCGGTTGCAGGCCAACGGCAACGTGATGACCGGTCCCGAGCAGGTGCTGCTGCACGACTGGTGCCACCAGATCGACAGCCACTCGATCGGTGATCTCGCCTTCGGGCCGGACGGGGCGCTCTACGTCACCGGAGGTGAGGGCGCCTCGGCCACCTTCGTGGACTACGGCCAGGCCGGCAACCCGCCCAACCCGTGCGGCGACCCGCCGGCTCCGGCCGGCCGTGCCGTGACCCCGCCGACCGCTGAGGGCGGGCGCGCTGCGCTCACAGGACACCCGTACCCCGGGCGACCCGACCGGGCTCTCCGGCACGCTGATCCGGATCGACCCGGCCACCGGCGCCGCGCTCCGGGACAACCCGATGGCCGGCAGCGCCGACCCGAACACCGAACGGATCCTCGCGTACGGCCTGCGTAACCCGTTCCGCTGGACCTTCCGGCCGGGCACCAGCGAGATCTGGATCGCGGATGTCGGCTGGCGTACCTGGGAAGAGATCAACCGGGTGGTCGATCCGGCGGCCGGACCGGTGCGCAACTACGGCTGGCCCTGCTATGAGGGGAACCTGGTCCAGAGCGGCTACCACTCGGCCCGGCTCAACCTCTGCGAAAGCCTCTACAGCGCGCCACCCGGTACGGTCATCAACCCGTACTACACGTATCAACACAGTCAGACCGTGGCCGCCGGGGACGGCTGTCCGACCGGCGGGTCGTCCCCCTCCGGGGTGGCGTTCTATCCGACCAGCGGTGGTGGCTACCCGGCCACGTACCGGGGGGCGCTCTTCTTCTCCGACTACTCGCGCGGCTGCATCTGGGCGATGCGGGTCGGCACCAACGGCCTGCCCGACCCGGCCAACGTCGTGCCGTTCTCCACCGCCGCCTCCCCGGTGGACCTGCAGATCGGTCCGGACAAGGACCTCTACTACGTGGATCTGCTCGGTGGCACGGTCCGCCGGTTCCACTACAGCTCGGGCAACCAGCCGCCCACCGCGGTGCTCCGGGCCAAGCCCACCAGCGGCAACGCGCCGTTGCAGGTCTCCTTCGACGCGTCCGGCTCCACCGACCCGAACGCCGGGGACATCCTCAGCTACGACTGGGACTTCACCAACGACGGCAGCTTCGACGCCAGCGGGATCACCACCAGTCACACCTACCCGACCCCGGGGACGTACACCGCCCGGTTGCGGGTTTCCGACATCGGCGGCCTGAGCCACATGGCCACGGTACGGATCCTGGTCGGCACCTCGGCACCGGAGCCGGTGATCGACTCGCCGACCGCCGCGCTGCACTGGACGGTCGGCCAGCGGATCACCTTTTCCGGTCATGCCACCGACTCGACCGGCACGCTGCCCGCGTCGGCGCTCTCCTGGCAACTGATCAACCGGCACTGCCCCGCGCCCGACAACTGTCACTCCCACCCGATGCAGGAGGTGACCGGCAAGGCGTCCGGCTCGTTCCTCACCCCGGATCACGAGTATCCGTCCCATCTGGAGTTGATCCTGACCGCCACCGGGAGCACCGGGTTGACCGGCAGCACCACCGTCCGGCTCGACCCGCGTACGGTCGACCTCTCCCTCGCCAGCGATCCCAGCGGGGTGTCGCTCAATCTGGACGGCATCAACTTCAGCACCCCGGCCACCACGGCGGTGATCGTCGGGTCGACCACCACGCTCAGCGCGCCGAGCCGGCAGACGGTCGACGGCGTCACGTACGTCTTCGATAGCTGGTCGGACGGGGGTGCGCAGACCCATGTGGTGACCGCACCGGCGACGGCGACCACGTACACGGCGACGTACACCACCGCCGGGGGGTGCGCCGACGACTTCGGCTACACCTGCACGACGGTGACCGGCCGGGCGTGGGTCCCGGCTGACGACACGGTGCTGCCGTTGACCGGCGACGACGCGATCACCCAGGTGTCGTTGCCGTTCCCGGTCGGGTTCTACGGGCGGACGTACCGCAGCGCCTGGGTGGATGTGAACGGGATGCTCTCCTTCCTCGACCCGGGCCGGTCCCAGCCGATCAACGGGGCGTTGCCGGATCCGGCCGTGCCGAACGGGGCGGTCTATCCCTTCTGGGATGATCTGGTGTTGCGGGCTGACTCGTCGGTCCGGACCGGACTGTCCGGCTCGGTACCCGATCGCCGGTTCGTGGTGGAGTGGCGCAACGTCGGCCTCTACGGCTCGTCGTCGGCCCGGGTCACCTTCGAGGTGGTGTTCACCGAATCCGGGCAGATCATCTTCAACTATGCCAACCTGAACGGCACCAGCCGAGGCCGGGGTGATTCGGCGACCGTCGGGATCGAGAATGCGGCCGGCACCATCGGGCTGCCGTACTCGATGAATCGCGCGGTGCTCGCCAATGGCAAGGCGGTCATCTTCACCCCGCCGGCCGCGACCCCGCCACCACCGCCCGCTGCGGGGACGGTGTCCGGGCTGGTCACCGCCGCATCGACCGGCAAGCCGGTGAGCGGAGCGACGGTGAGTCTGACGCCGGGCAGCCGATCAACCACCACGGCAAAGGACGGGACCTACCAGTTGACCGGGGTGCCCCCCGGGTCGTACCAGGTCACCGGGGCGGCGGCCGGCGGGTTGACCGGGCAGGCGCCGGCAAAGGTGGTGGCCGGCGAGGCGATCTCGGTGGACCTGGTGCTCTCCGCGCCATCGACCGCCGGGTCGTACAAGAAGAGCACCGAATCACGGCCGTACGTGTCGGCCACCGGTGATGCGTTGGCACTGACCGGCGACGACGTGCTCGCCCAGGTGTCCCTGCCGTTCGCGTTCCCGTTCTACGGCAGGAGCCAGCACTCGGCCTGGATCTCCAGCAACGGGTTCCTCTCCTTCCTGGACCCGGCCGGGCCGCAGCCGATCAACGGGGCGTTGCCGGATCCGGTCGCGCCGAACGCAGCGGTCTATCCCTTCTGGGATGACCTGGTGCTGCGGGCTGACTCGTCGGTGCGGACCGAGGTGTCGGGCTCGGCGCCGAACCGCTCGTTCGTGGTGGAGTGGCGCAACATCGGCCTGTACGGTTCGTCGTCCGCGCGGGTCAGCTTCCAGGTGACCCTCTCCGAGCGCGGTGAGATCGTGTTCAACTACGCCGATCTGAACACCACCGGCCGGGAGCGGGGCGACTCGGCGACCGTGGGGATCGAGAACGAGGCCGGTTCGTCCGCTTTGCAGCACTCGTACCTTGAGCCGGTGTTGGCGAACGGAACCGCGATCATCTTCCGCCCCCAGTCCGGCTAATCCCGCCCACCCTCGTTGATCATGAGGTTATCGGGCCGGGGAGCGCTCTCACGCACGATAACCTCATGATCAACAGGGGAGGCAGGGGAGGCAGGGGAGGCAGGGGAGCAGGGGATGCAGGGGAGGTGGGGCGCAGTCGGGTCAGCACCAGGCGGCGCAGTCGGGCGTCGGTGGCCCAGAGCAGGACCCCGCCCAGGAGCGCGGAGCTGGCACCCAGCACGAGTACGCCGAGCCAGGGTGCGAGGTCGGTCGCGCCCAGTCGATCGGTCGCCAGCGGTGTGAGCGTGGCGGCCACCGCGGCGAGTACCGCCGGCACCGTAGGCGTCAGGAAGGCGGCCACCGACGCGCCAGCCGCCCGGCGTACGCAGACCCAGACCGACAGGCCGGTCACCACCGTCTGCATCGCGACCCCGGCCAGCGCCACCGCCGTCGCCCCGGCCAGATCACCGCGTCCGGTCATCAGCGTGCCGACCCCGGCCAGCGTCACCACCCCGAGTGCCCCTCGGGTCCAGAGGATCGCGGCGAGCTTCCCCGGCTGGCCGATCGCCTGCAGGGCCGGACCGAGCAGTACCCCGTAGACGTTGACCGCGCCGAAGAGGCAGAGCAGGCGGAGCGGGACCGCCGTGCCGGCCCACTGCGACCCGAGCAGCTCGACGAGCGGGTCCGCGGTGGCCGCGAGTACGCCCAGTACCGGCAGGCCGGCGATCGCGCCGAGGTGCTGCAACTCGTTGAGGTGCGCGGCGAAGCCGGCGCGGTCCCGTTGCCGTCGGGACAGCGACGGGAGCGCGACCTGCTGGATCGAGCGGACCGTCACATCGACCATCATGTCCGGCAGGCGCGCGGCCAGCCGATAGATGCCGGTGGCGACCGGGCCGAAGAAGAGGCCGGTGAAGATGATGTCGACCTTGGAGCTGAGCATCAGGCCGAGCCCGGCGTTCGCCGAGTGCGCGGAGAAGGCCCACAGGTCGCGGATCGCGCCCAGCTTCGGCCGCCGGCTCGGCCGCCAGGGGCAGACCAGCCAGAGCACCACCAGACCGGCCGCCGCGTTCACCAGTTGCTGCGCGACCAGCGCCCAGATGCCGGCCCCGGCGAACGCGAGGATCACCCCGACCGCACCGCTGAGCACCGCGGCGAGCAGGGTTCGGATGGCGATCGCGCGGAACTGCAACTCCCGGCGGAGCACCGCCTCGGGAACGATGGAGAGCCCTTGGAGCAGCACCAACGGGGAGAGCGCGATACAGATCGTGGTCAGCTCCGGTGCCCGGTTGAGCAGGGCCCAGAGGGGGCTGGCGGCGGCGGTGAGCAGACCGATCCCGAGTCCGGCCAGCACCAGGACAACGAAGGCGGCGTCGAGATGCTCCGGGGTGAGCCGGTCGCGCTGCACGATCGCGGCGACCAGCCCCTGCTGAATGATGGTCTGCGCGACGGTGATGAACACCGTCGCCATCGCCAGCAGGCCGAACTCGGTGGGTCCGAGCAGCTTCGCGAGCAGGAAGGTGACCGCCACCGACGAGCCGAGCCGGCCCGCGCTGAGCAGGTACGACCAGCCGATCGCGGATCGGACCCGACCGGGGCGGAGGGCGGCGCCGCTGAGCGCCGGGTCGGCGGTTGGCGGCAGGCTGACCCGTGGCGGGTGGTCAGCGCTGGCTGGCATGCCGGCGGCTGAGGGGAGATCAGCGGCCGGAGTCGCGTCGACCACTAGGCGTTGCCCTTCGCCGGGCCGGTCGGCCACCCCCGGAGCAGTTGGCGCCGGAGCCGACCAAGGCGGACCCGGATCCGCCGGAGGCACCAGGCGCCGAGGAAGGCCAGCGTGGAACTTATCCGGATGGCCAGCGGTGGGGTGCCGGTGGCGAGCGTACGCAGCGTTTCGAGCAGCATCCGGGTCCTCGGCAGCCGGGCCCGCCGCCCCTCCTCGGCGAACCAGGCCAGCGCGGTGGACGGCGTGCTCCCGACGGCCTGCAAGGTGGAGCCGAGGTGCAATCGGCGCAGGAACAGCGGCTGATCCACCTCGTGGATCTCGCCGAGCCGGGCGACCTCGGCGACCAGGGTGTAATCGGAGGCGAGGAACGGCCGGATCATCCCGGTGCGGCGCAGCGCGGACATCCGGAACACCCCGAAGTGGGCGTGGCACAGGTTCAGGTTCGGTCGCCGCCCGGGCCACCCGCCGCCAGGCCCGCTGGTCCCGTAGGTCCAGCCCGTCAATCGTACGGGCGGATCACCTCGTTGACCTCGTTGATCAGCACGGTCCGGGGATAGGCCAGCACCGCCCGCGCTCCGGCGGCGTCGAGCGCGGCGATGCAGGCGCTCAGGTACGGCGGCAGGCAGATGTCGTCGTAGGCCACCCACTTGAACAGCTCACCCCGGGCCAGCGCGACCACCCGCGCGTAGTTCACGTGACCGCCGAGGTTGCGGGGATTGCGGTGCAGCCGGATCCGGCCGTCCCTCGCCGCGTACGTCTGGCAGATCTCCCAGGTCCGGTCGGTCGACGCGTTGTCACTGATGATGATCTCGAAGTCCGGTAGTCCTGGGCGAGTAGCGCGTCCAGGCCCCCCGCCAGATAGCGTTCGGCGTTGTAAGACCGGGACGCCGAGGCTGACCCGGGGGACCCGGCCGTCGGATCTCCGGTGACCCGGATCGGTTCATCAGGCGACCAGCAGGTCGGCGGAGACGCCGAGCTGTCGCAGCGCGGCGGCTGATCTCGTCCCGGTAGGCCGGGTTTGTGATGATCACCGAACGGGGCCGAGTCCGGCGAGGGCTCCGGGCGGATCACCCGGTGCCCGGTCACCGGCAGGTAGCGGCCCCACTTGCGCGGATTCACGTCGACCACGGCGGCCAATCGCCGGTCCGGGTCGGCCAGGTGCAGGAACTGCACCCCGCGTGAGCCCGCGCCCCAGAGCACCGGCCGGTCGCCGGCGGCGAGTAGCCGGTCGATGTCGCCCGCCATCGCCGTCCGCTCGGCCGCGTGCCGGTCGGCGAAGCCGGCGATCGCGTCGAGTTGGCGGTCCCGGTCGGCGAGGTCGGGCAAGGGGTGCTCGACCGGCGGCTCCGCGGCGTTCCCGGAGAATTCCACGAAGCGGAACATGCCGCTGAAGAGTGGACCGGTGGCCGGTCACCCGCCAGCCGGCCCGCTCGACGATCCGGCACAGTGCATAGCCGTCGAAGTAGGAAACATGCGGGTAGATCACCTCCCAGCCGGCGGTGGCCAGGTCGTAGCTGGCATCCGGGACCTCCAGATAGCCGTGCACCGGTCGGTCCCCGGCCAGCTCACGCAGCCGGACCAGGAAGCCGTACGGGTCGTCCAGGTGCTCCAACCAGTGCCGGGAGGTGACCAAGTCGAAAATTGGGGTGTCGCCGTCCAGCCGGGCGGGCCCGCTGTGGAACACCGCGCCGGACGGGTCCGGGCCGACCGGGCCGGCGTACATCGCGTCGTAGCCGACGCCGCGGCAGCCGCCGTCCGGCACAGCTCCCGCAGGAACTCGCCCTGCCCACAGCCGATGTCCAGCACCGTCCGCCAGCCAGCGGATAGCGATCGGTCAGGTGCCGGACCAGCTCGGTGGAGAATGACCGGAACGCCGGGGAGTGATGCAGGTCGGTGTCCATCGCGGTGTCGTAGACCAGCGCGGCCGGATCGAAGGCCAGGTTGCGTACGTACCCGCAGGCCGGGCAGGAGGCCAGCGACATCCGCCCAGCGGGGAGGCCAGCGCCGCGGCGCGGTCGGCCCAGTGCACCCCGCACCGGACGGGATCGCGCCCAGGTCGGCGAAGGGCGACCAGGGTCCGCCGCCGCATGCGGCGCACCGGCCGGTCGCACCCGGCCGGCGCGGGGTCGCACCTCGGCGCGCCCGCCGGCGTGCCAGCGCACGGCGGGCCGGTGTCGGCGCCGGCCGCTGGTCACGCGGCCCACCGCAGGTCCTGGCCGAGCCGCCGGACGCGCGCAGCCTCGGATCCGCTCAGCCGCTGGTACCGCCCGAGGTGGTCAGGCAGCCCGTGCCGTCGGTACGCCTCGACCAGCTCCTCGATGCCCTTGCGGACCGTCCAGCGGGGCTGGAAGCCGGGCACCTCGGCGGCGATCCGCGCGCAGTCACCCGGTAGTCGCGCGCGTCGGCACCGGCCCGGTCGCGAAGGTCACCCGGGACCCGTCGAGCACCTCGGCGACCAGCTCGGCGACGTCCCGGATCAGGTGGTTCTCGCCGCTGGCCCCGACGTTGTAGGCGCGGCCGTGGACCACCTCGCGGGGCGCCTCCAGCAGGGCGAGAAACGCCGCGCCGATGTCCTCGGCGTGCACCAGCGGACGCCAGGCCGAGCCGTCGGAGAGCAGCCGCACCTCGCCGGTGAGCAGCGCGTGCGCGGTCAGGTCGTTGACCACCAGGTCGCCGCGCAGCCGGGGCGAGAAGCCGTACGCGGTGGCGTTGCGAGGAAGACCGGGGAGAAGTCGTCGTCGGCGAGGGCGGTCAGGTCCCGCTCGGCGGCGATCTTCGACTCGCCGTACGGGGTGAGCGGCGCGAACGTCCGCGGTCTCGTCCAGCGGCCGGTCGTCGGGTCCGGCGCCGTAGAGGCTGCACGAGGAGGAGAAGAGGAACCGGGGCACCCGCGCGGCCTTCGCCGCCCGGGCCAGCCGCAGCGGTGGCGCGGTGGTTGATCTCGACGGTCAGTTCCGGGGTCCAGGTTGCCGATCGGATCGTTGCAGAGCGCGGCGAGATGGCACGACCGCGTCAAAACCCGCGCAGTGTTCCGGGTCGGACGTCGCGTAGGTCGATTGCCAGGGTCGGGCAGCCGCGCCGGCGGCGGGGCCGAGCAGGCAGTCGGCGTAAGAGCCGGTGTCGAGGCCGGTCACCTCGTGTCCGGCGGCGGTCAGCAGCGGGGTGAGCACGACTGCCCAGATATCCATATGGCCGGTCACCAGAACGCGCATGGCAGAGCTCCCGCATCTCAGCGGGTTAGCAGAAGGGGAGTTTATTGGGTGACCCACGACCGGTGTTCGCTATTGTCGGATTTTTTACTGAACCCCCGGTAATGGAGCCGATATGGCTAGCGTGACCGAAGCGTGCCGGCGGGCGTCAGGGCGCGACCGGAATTCACCGAATCTACGGGTATCCGGTATTCCGATTTGTCGGGGTGATGGTTCATGACCGTGGCCAAATGTCGGCTCTGTGCCACGGCATTGACCGAAACCTTCGTCGACCTCGGTATGTCCCCGCTCTGCGAAAGCTATCTGGCGCCGACCGGCTGGACGCCGCCGAGACGTTCTATCCGTTGCACGTGCGGATCTGCCCGAGTTGTCTGCTGGTGCAGTTGCCCGCGTACGTGCCGGGGGAGGACATCTTCTCCGACTACGCGTACTTCTCGTCCTACTCCGACTCCTGGGTGGCGCACGCCCGGCGGTACGCCCAGGCCATGAGCGGCGGCGCTCGGCCTGGGGCCGGACAGCCTGGTGACCGAGGTGGCCAGCAACGACGGTTACCTGCTGCAACACTTCGTCGGACCAGGGCATCCCGGTGCTCGGGCATCGAGCCGGCGGCCAACGTCGCCGAGGTGGCCCGGCAGCCAGGGGCATCCGCACCGAGGTGCGGTTCCTGGGGGCCGGAGACGGCGCCGAGCTGGCCGACGGGTACGGCCGGGCCGACCTCGTGGTGGCCAACAACGTGTACGCCCACGTGCCGGACCTGGTCGGCTTCACCGCGGGGCTGGCCGCGCTGGTCAAGCCGGACCGGGCTGGTCACCCTGGAGTTCCCGCACCTGCTGCGGCTGATCGAACGGCGGCAGTACGACACGATCTACCACGAGCACTACCAGTACCTGACCCTGCTACCGCGCAGCGCGCGCTGGCCACCGCCGGCCTGGTCGTCGTGGACGTGGAGGAGCTGCTCCACGCCACGGCGGCTCGCTGCGGGTGCATGCCCGCCGCCGGCACCGCGGCGGGCGGCGGTCGAGACCGTCGGGCAGCGAACGTCGGCAAGTCGGTGCTGGACGCCGAGGCCGAGCCGGCCTGCACACCGTGGCGGGTCACCGCGGCTTCGCCGACGCGGTGTTCGACAGTCAAGCGGGACCTGGTCGAGTTCCTGCTCGAGCGCCCGCGCCCAGGGCCGGCGGGTCGTCGGCTACGGTGCGCCGGGCAAGGGCAACACCCTGCTCAACCACTGCGGCATCCGCTCCGACCTGCTCGAGTACACGGTCGACCGCAGCCCGCACAAGCAGGGCCGGTTCCTTCCCGGCACGCACATCCCGATCCATCCGCCGGAGCGGATCGCCGCGGACCGGCCGGACTACGTCCTGGTGCTGCCGTGGAACCTGCGGACCGAGATCTCCCGCCCAGCTCGGCTACGTCCGCGACTGGGGCGGCCGGCTGGTCGTTCCCGATCCCGCAGCCCTGGACGTGGATCGAGTCGATCGAGGGTGTCATGAAGGTGGTGCTCTTCTGCGGCGGGCTCGGCATGCGGATGCGGGAGGACGTCGCCTCGGCGCCGAAACCAATGGCGATGATCGGCGACCGGCCGCTGCTGTGGCACGTGATGCGCTACTACGCCCATTTCGGGCACCGGGACTTCATCCTCTGCCTCGGGCTACGGCGCCGCGGTGGTGAAGGACTACTTCCTGCGCTACGACGAGACCCTGCTCCAACGACTTCACCCTGGCCCAGGGCGGGCGGGACGTGCGAGCTGTTCTCCACCGACATCACCGACTGGAACATCACCTTCATCGACACCGGCCTGGACGCCAGCATCGGCGAGCGGCTGATCCGGGTGCGCCGGTACGTCGCGGACGAGCCGATGTTCCTGGCCAACTACGCGGACACCCTGACCGACGCGCCGCTGCCGGCGATGATCGACCGGTTCCGGCGCGTCGTCGGCGGCGGCCAGCGTGCTCGCCGTGCCGGTGCAGTCCACCCACCACGTGATGGACATTGAGCCGGGTGACGAGGTCAGCCGGGTACGGCCGATCCGGGAGCTGATGCAGTGGGAGAACGGCGGTTACTTCATCCTCCGCCCGGAGATCTTCTCCGTGCTGCGTGAAGGGGAGGACATGGTGCCGGACGGCTTTGACCGGTTGCTTCCCGAGCGGCGATTGATCGCCCAGCGGTATACCGGATTCTGGCGGGCGGCGGACACCTTCAAAGACCGGGCCGAGCTGGAGGAGCTGTACCGCTCCGCCCGTTGCCCATGGATGCTCTGGGATCCGCACCGACACGGCTCCGCCGATCCGAGATCGGACGTCCCACCCGGCTCGCGGGACGGTTGGCGGGCGCCGCCGGGTTCGCAGGACGGGTGGCTGGCGCCGCCGGGTTCGCGGGACGGGTGGCTGGCGCCGGGTGGGGCCGCGCGGGCGGCCCGATCTGCGCCGGTGACCCGGTGATGCCCGGGTTCCGGATCTCCGGGGTGCGTTCCGTGGTGCTGCTCGGCGCGCACCCGGACGACATCGAGATCGGGGCCGGCGGGTTGCTGCTCGCGCTCAACGCCGCCGCGCCCAGGGTGCACTACGTACTGTTGACCGGCAGCCCACTGCGGCAGGCCGAGGCGCGCGCGGCGGCTGCCGCGTTCCTGCCCCGGGCGCGGCTCACCTTCGAGCTGCACGACCTGCCCGATGGTCGGTTGCCGGCCCGCTGGGCGGCGGCCAAGGAAATCGTCGACGCCGCCGCGGTGACCCTCGACGACGCGGAACTGGTGCTCGCGCCGAGCCCGGACGACGCCCATCAGGACCATCGCACCCTCGCCGAACTGGTACCCACGTCGTTTCGGCGCGCTGCGGTGTTGTACTACGAGATTCCCAAGTGGGACGGGGATCTCGGGCGCCGCAACGTCTACCTGCCGCTGACCGACGAGCAACTTCGTCGGAAGGTGGAGCTGTTGCACGCCTGCTACCCGTCCCAGAAGGCCCGGGACTGGTGGGACGACGAGGTGTTCCGCGGGTTGGCCCGGCTGCGTGGGATGGAATGCCGGACCCGGTACGCCGAGGCGTTCCGGTGCGACAAGAGCGGTTCTCGAACCATGACCCGAGTACGGCGAGGAGAGACCTTGACCGACCGAATGTTGTCGATCTGCCTGTTCGGCGTTCCCGGGGCGGAGCTGAACCTGGGCGTCGGCGCGTTGCGCGCGGCCACCGTGGCCGGGGTGCTCGCCCGGGAACCGGACGCCGACGTCACGGTCTTCGACGACGGGTGGGGGCAGCGGCCCGGGCACGCCTTCGTGGCCGGCCGGCCGGTGCCGATCTCGCTGGCCGGGGCGCGGCACTCCCGCCGGTACCACCGCCCCGAGTCCTACTTCAACATGCGGATGAGCGCGGCGCTCGGCGGGCGGTACAACGCTGGGCTGGCAAAGATCGACTCCGCGGATGTGGTGCTTGACGTCAGCGGCGGGGACAGCTTCAGCGACATCTACGGCGCATCCCGGTTCCGGACCGTGAGCTGGCCCAAACGACTCACCCTGCTGCGCCGCCGACCGCTGGTGCTGCTGCCGCAGACCTATGGGCCGTACCGCCTGCCCCGGATCCGGGCCGAGGCGGCGACCCTGACCCGCGGCGCGACGATGGCCTGGGCGCGCGATCCGGACAGCTACGCCGCGCTGGCCGACCTGCTCGGCGCGGACTTCGATCCGACCCGGCACCGGGAGGGCGTCGATGTGGCCTTCGCGCTCGAAGCGCGCCAACCTGACGAGCCGGCGTACGCGCGGCTGGCCCGCTGGTTCGACGCCGAGCGCGGACCGGTGATCGGCATCAACATCAGCGGCCTGATGGCCCGGCCGCAGGGGGGTGCCCAGTTCGGCCTCGCCGCTGACGTCGCCCGGGTCACCCGGCGGCTCTGCGAGCGGCTGCTCGATGAGCCGGACACCCGGTTGATCATCGTGCCGCATGTACGCAGCCGGGACGAAACCGATGACGATCAGGCGGTGAGCGAGCGGCTCTATGCCACCCTGGCCGTCCGGCACGGCGACCGGGTGGCGCTGGTGCCGCCCGGCCTCGATCCGCACCAGACCAAATGGGTCATCGCCCGGACCGCCTGGTTCTGCGGGATGCGGATGCATGCCACGATTGCCGCGCTCTCCTCAGCGGTGCCGGCGGCGATTCTGGCCTACAGCCTCAAGGCACGGGGCGTCTTCGCCAGCGTCGGACAGGAACGGTGGGTCGCCGACGCCCGCCGGCTGACCGACGACGAGTTGCTAGCTGCGCTCTGGCAATCGTGGGCCGATCGCGGCGCCTCCGCGGCCGAGTTGGCGCAGCGGACGCCGATCGCGGTCGGTCGGGCGGCCGAACAGATGGATGAACTGATCGCGCTGGCCCACGCCGAATACGCTCGTCGGCAGAGCGTTGGAGTACGCCGGTGATCCGGCCGAGGACGGTGCACGAGGTCGCCGCACGGATGCTCTGCACCGGCTGCGGAGTCTGCGCCTATCTGGCCCCCGACGAGATCCGGATGGTCGACGTACTCGACCATGGGCGCCGGCCGCTGCCGATCACTCCGGTGCGCTCCGCCGAGCCGGGGCGGGCCAGGGAGAACGGTGGGTCAGGGCCGGCCGGGAAGCCCGGCGATGCGGGCGGGGCCGCCGAGGTCGCGTTGAGCTGTTGCCCCGGAGTGCACCTGGAACATCCGACGCTACGGCCGGCCCCGGGTGAGATCGCCGAGCTGCGGGCAGCCTGGGGACCGGTCCGGGCGATCTGGGAGGGGTACGCCGCTGATCCGGAGATCCGGTACGCCGGATCGAGTGGTGGCGCGGCCACCGCGCTGGCCGGATACTGCCTGGACCACGTGGGGATGGCCGGCGCGTTGCACATCGGCGCCCGGGCGGACCTGCCCTACCTGAACGAGACCCGGCTGTCCCGCAGCCGGGAGGAACTGCTCGCCAACGCGGGCTCGCGGTACGCCCCGGCCAGCCCCTGTGACCGACTCGACCTGATCGAGGCGGCCGAGGCGCCGTGCGTCTTCATCGGCAAGCCGTGCGACGTCGCGGCGGTCCGGATGGCCCGTGCGGTCAGACCGGCGTTGGACGCGCGGATCGGGCTGACCATCGCGATCTTCTGTGCCGGTACCCCGACCACCCGGGGCACCCTGGAAATGCTGCACCGACTCGGCATCACCGACCCGGACCGGCTGGAGTCGGTGCACTACCGGGGTCAGGGTTGGCCGGGCCGGGCCCGCGCCCGGCTGCGCGACGACCCGCCGGGCCGGCTTCGACAACTCAGCTACGAGCAGTCCTGGGGCGAAATTCTGCAGAAGCACCGGCAGTGGCGCTGCTATCTCTGTGCCGACCACACCGGCGAGTTCGCGGACGTGGCGGTCGGTGACCCGTGGTACCGGCCGACCGGTGACGACCCGGGCCAGTCACTGGTCCTGGCCCGTACCGAGCGGGGGGTCCGACTGGTCGAGGCGGCGATCGCCGCCGGAGTGCTGGTGCTCCGGCCGGTGGCCGCGGCGGTTCTGCCGGCCTCGCAGCCCAACCTGCTGCGGGCCCGCGGCTCGGTTGGTGGTCGACTGGCCACCCTGCGTACGGTGGGGGTGCCGGCGCCCCGGTTCCGGCGGCTGCCCATGGCCGGCCTGTGGTGGCGGCATCTGTCGCTGCGGGAGAAGCTCCAGTCGACCCTCGGCACGCTGCGGCGAATCCGGCGTAAACGGCTGCGCAGTCAGGTTGTCCTGGTGCCGTACCCGATGGCGGCCCCGGTCGACGACCTCGGTGATCCGATGCCGACCGGCGCCGCCGGGAGCGGGCCTGAGTAACCGGGGCAAGGGCGTCGACCGGTCACCCGATCGCCGACGGTCACCCGATCACGGGCAGTCCGGTGTCGAACCAGACGTTGCTGCTCGCCCAGGTGACTCCGGGCTGCTTGTAGTTGGCGACCACGCCGTACCGGTAGTTCCGACCGAACTTGTTGTTCTGGAACACAATGTTGGCGCCGACCGTTTTGGTGTTGATGCCGATTGAGTAGTTGCCGCCATTGCAGTAGTTATCCGTGACCAGCATGTTGGTCAGCGAGGGGGCGGTTTCCGAGCCGATCGTGACGCAGGAGTTGAACGGGTCTCCGGTCACCGGGTCGTACGACTCCAACCGGTTGTGTTGGACCAGGATGTTGTTCCCGCCGGTGCTCTGCGCGATGTCGTTGTGGGTGAGTGGCAGTCGGGCCAGGTTGTGCACGTAGGAGTCGACGAGGGTGGTGTTGGTGCCGAGCCGCAGCCCGTCGATCATGTTGTATATGTTCGCCCGCCGGACGGTGTAGTCGCTGCAGCAGATCGAGGCCGAGTTGGTGCCGGTGCTGTTGATCTCGACGTCCTGGATCAGCAGGTTGACGGTGCCGGTGAGGGTGTGGATCGCGTACAGCGGGCTGTTGCAGGCGATCTTCGACTTGAGGATCTGCACGTTCTTCGCCTTGATCGTGATGCAACCGATCATGTTGAGTCCGGTGAGCACCGTGCCGTCCTTGGTCACGGTGATCGAGCCGGAGTTCCGCAGCGCGGTGCCAACCGGGACCCCGGTGTTGGTCGGACCGGGCCAGTAGGTGATCGGGGTGGGCGGTGCCCCCACCGGCTGCCGGTTCAACCCCGGACCGGACCGGCTCAGGGTCAGGTAACCGCCGGCCACGATGAGAGCCAGGCAGAGCCCGATGATGCCGGTGCCGAGGACGCGGCGCCAGGGTGGTCGCGGTGGCGGCGGAGGTTCGGCATTCCGTTGGTCGGTTGTGGGCGCGGCTTCAAGATTGATCACGGCGTCTACCCCCACGGGTGCGTGGCGCTCGGGGCTGGCCGATGTTGCTGCCGGTGGGATCGATGGCTTGCCGCCGCCCCGATAGTGGCTTAATGCTACAAGCTGTGTCCAACTGGTTACTATGCTTGATTTCGACGGATTGTGGACAGAACCCGCAAAATTAGCTGTCAGCGGGACTCCTGACGGGGCAGGACCACCTCACGCAGGATGAGCTGGATGGCGGCGACCGCCGGGATGGCCACCAGCGCGCCGATCACCCCGAAGAGGGCCACCCCGAGCAGCGCCGCGACGATCGACGCCACGTCGCTCACCTGGACCGAGCGCCGCATCACCTTCGGATAGATGAGATAGTTCTCGATCTGCTGATAGATCACGAAGAAGACCAGGCAGGCGACCCCGACTGAGATCGAGGTGGCGAAGCCGACCAGACCGACAATGATCGCCCCCAGCGTGGCGCCGATCTGCGGGATCAGATCGCAGACCGCCACCACCACGGCGAGCGCGAACGGGTACGGCAGCCCGACGACGACGGCGAACACGAACGCGCTCACCCCGGCCAGCACCCCGATGGCCAACGCACCGACCATATAGGCCCCGACCTTGGTCAGGATTTCGTCGCCGATCAGCCGGACCCGGTCCCGCCGGGACGCTGGCACCAGTCCGTAGGCGAGGTCCTTCATCCGGTCAAAGGCGGACATGAAATAGATGGTCAGCACCAGCACGGCGAGCACGTTGAAGATCGTGCCGAAGATGAACCGGGCACCACCGAAAAGGCCGCCCAGCGCGCGGCTGATCGTCTCCGCGCTCGCCGCCGCCTCCGCCCGTTCCATCAGGTCGAAGCGCACGATCAGGTCGTTGACCGTCTCATTACGCCGCAATGTCTCCAGATATGCCGGCAGGTGGTCGATGAACTGGCCGGACTGGGTCACCAGCGGCGGCACCAGCGCCAGCAACCCACCGCAGAACAGCAGCACGAGGGTGAGCGCGGCCACCGCCACCGCGAGCCCGTGCGGCAGGCCCCAGGTCCGCAACCGGACCACCGCCGGGTTGAGACCGATGGCCAGGAAGAGCGCGACGAAGATCAGTACGAGCATCGACGCCGCATTCCGTACGGCGAGAAACGCGGCGTACGCGAGCAGCACGCCCAGCGCGCCGCTGAAGCCGGTCAGGAATGGGCTGCGCCGCAGCGGCCGGCCGGGTTGACCGAAACGACCGGTATGGGTGCCCCCGGTGTCGTCGCCGGGTGGGCCTGCTGGCTGGTCCGCTGCTCGGCCGCCGGTTGGTGCCGGGCTCTGCGGAGCTGTCGCGGTATCGGCTGGGGTCGACCCCGCCGCACGCGTCCCGCCGTCCGTCGTCCGGTCCTGGTCCGCCACGATTCCTCCCGATGTCCGGCCCGCTGTGAGGCTAACGGCGGGCCCGGTCCCGGACCAACCGCGCCCCACCGGCGCGAGCACCGTTCGGGAATCTACCGGGTTTCGTCCGCAGTGCTCCGGCCTTCAGGCCGGAGGTGAAGCGGACTCTCCCGCGTAGCGGGGCAGAGATAGCCGATCCGCCGTCAAGGCGGACCGGCGTCCAGGCGGAGTCAAACGGGTCGGTTCTGTTTCTCGATGTACTGGCGTAACACCGATAGTGGCGCGCCGCCGACGGAGCCGGCGAAGTAGGAGCCGGACCACAGGCGGGCATCCCGCCAGAAGTAGCGGCGGAGCTCGGGGAAGTCGCGGCGCAGGTAGCGGGAGGACACGCCCTTGAGGGAGTTGACCAGTTTCGACAGCGCCACCTTGGGCGGGAAGTTCACCAGCAGGTGGATGTGATTGTCTCCGCCGTTGAACTCGACCAGTTCGCACTCGAACTGCTCGCACACCTCCCGCATCACCCCCTCCAGGTAGCGCAGGTGTTCGCCGGTGAAGACCCGTGCCCGATACTTCGTCACGAAAACCAAATGGGCGTGAAGCAGAAATTCGCAGTGCCTGCCAGTACGGATCGGGTTATCGGTGGCCATGAAGCCAAGCGTATGATGTGGAATGTGCAGGCGGACACGGGCCGGCGGTACCGGCTGTACCCCACTGACGAGCAGTCCGAACGCCTGGCCTCGTGGGGCCACACATGTCGATGGCTGTACAACACCGCCCTGGAGCAGCGCCAGTTCGCCTGGCAACAACGCAAGACAACACTCGGGGTCACCGCCCAGTGCGTCTTCTTGACGCAGGCACGCAAGGAACTGGACTGGGTGGCCGACCTGCCGGCACAATCCGGGCAGCAGGTGTTACGCCAACTGGATCAGGCATACCGCAACTGGTGGGATCCGCAGCACCCTGCCGGGGCACCGACACGCAAGCGTAGGTCGGCGCGGCTGTCAGTCCCGTTCCCGGGCCAGGCGATTGTGGTGCGGCGCGTCAACCGCCGGTGGGGCACGGTCAGCCTACCCAAGATCGGTGATGTCACGTTCCGCTGGTCACGTCCGTTGGGCGGTGCGGTCCGCAACGCCGTGGTCTCCTTCGACGGCGTCGCCTGGCACGTCGGGTTCGGTATCCACGCCGGTGTCAAGACGCCTGAGGTTCACGCCCGGCCCGGCAGCATCGTGGGCGTCGACCGTGGGGTGAAGGTCGCGTTGGCGATGTCCGATGGGCGGATGTGGAACCGTACCTTCACCACGCCCGGCCAGGAGCAGCATCTGGCCGGGCTGAAGTCGAAAGCGGGGAGGGCAAGTGGGGAAGATCAGGTGGAGGTGGAGATTGGCCGGACCGAGGCGAAGATCCGTAACCGGCGCCGTGACTTCGTGGCGTGGGCGGCGAACCGGCTCTGCGCCCAGCACGCGGTCGTCAAGCTGGAACGTCTCACCATTCCGGCGATGACCGCCACCGCGAAGGGCACCGTCGCCGAGCCCGGCGTCAACGTGCGGCAGAAGGCCGGGCTGAACCGGGCGATCCTCGACAAGGGCTGGGGCCTGTTCGAGCAAGCCCTGGCCAATCAGGCACGCACCACCGGCACCCGAATCGTGAAGGTGCCAGCCGCGTACACCTCCCAGCGGTGTAGCCGCTGCGGGTATACCGATCGGAACAACCGCGAAAGCCAAGCGGTGTTCCGGTGCGGGTCCTGCGGACACCGGGCCAACGCTGACGTGAACGCGGCGATCAACGTCAGGGACGCCGCCGAGGCGGCGCCCCCACACACCGGGCGGGCAGTCCGGGACAGGAACCAAAAGGTGTCCTGTCGACCACCCACCCAGCGCCAGCGACGTACGGCGCAGGAAACGGGAATCCCCCGCCTTTAAGCGGGAGAGGATGTCAATCCGATTCGACCGCGACCTTCTTCGGCTTGGCGCCCCGCTCATCGGTGGTGGGTTTGGTCTTCCGCTTGCCGGAGTCGCCGGTGCTGGTGATCTTTGTCGGCACGGGTTGCCGGCCACCCTCACCGGGCACCGCGGCCACGGTCGGCTCGCCGTCGACCCCGCCATCCTTGCCGCCGGTAACCGGGTCGGTGACCCGGGATGGCCGCGCTCCATCGCCGGCCTGTTCGGCCACGTCAGCCACCCGTTGTACGTCCGCCCCGGCCTGCGCCACGTGTTGCTCGGCCTGCTGGACCGAGTGCTCGGTGCCGCTCAACCGGTCCCGCTCGGTCGCCAACTGTTGCTGAACCTCGGACAGCCGTTGCTGAATCCGGTCGGACTCCTGCCGGGAGGCCACCGTCTCCTGCCGAATATCGGCGAGCGACTGCTGTGCCTTCGCGATCTCCTGCATCACCTCGGCCAGTTGCTGGCGACCGGCGGCCGCCTCCTGCTGGGTGGTGGCCAGATGCTGCTGGGTGGTGGCCAGGTGCTGCTGGGCAGCGGCGGTGTACTCCTCGAACTGCCGGCGGGAACTGGCCGCGAACTCCTCAGCCTGCCGGTGCACCTCCGCTGCGTGCTTTTCGGCCCGCTGGCGGATCTGCGCGGCGCCCGCCTCGATCTCCGCGCGCCGAGCTTCGATGGCCCGCTCCAGTTCGGCGGTGCGGGCCTGGTACTGCTGTTCCAGTTCAGACTGCTGTTGGACGAACTCCCGGTCCACGGCCGCCCGATGGTTGCCGAATTCCTCTTCCAGCGTGGTCCGCTGGTTAACCAGTTCCTGTTCGATCTCAGCCCGCCGGGCGGCGATTTCCTGCTCGGCGGCGGTTGTCCGGCGGTTGACCTCCTGCTCGACGCCGGCCCGCCAGGCGCCCAACTCCTGCTGCGTCTGCGCGCGGGTCTGCTGCGCGTACCCGTCGGCCTCAGTCCGGGAACGCTGCACGAACGCGGCCATCTCGTCGTTCAGCCGCTTGGCCTCCTGCTGGGCCTTGGCCCGAGCGGCCTGGCCGGCCTCGCGCAGCAGGTTGGCCTCCTGCTGGGCCTTGGTGTGCGTGGTCTGGCCGGCTTCGCGGAGCCGGTCCGCCTCCCGCTGGCCGGCTTCGCGGAGCCGGTCCGCTTCCCGCGCGGCGTTGTCGGTGAGTTGCTTGGCCTCCTGCTGGGCCTTGACGTGCGCGGCCTCACCGGCCTCGCGGAGCGCGGTGGCGTTCTGCTGGGCGGTCTCGATGAGCCGCCTGGCCTCCTGCTGGGCGGCCTCGGTGGCCTGTTTGGCCTGCTGGAGGGCGTTGTCGGTGAGTTGCTTGGTCTCCTGCTGCGCGGTCTCGATGAGCCGCTTGGCCTCCTGCTGGGCCTTGGCGTGCGCGGCCTGGCCGGCCTCGCGGAGCGCGGTGGCCTTCTGCTGGGCGTTCTCGCGGAGCCGGGCCGCCTCCTGGGTGGCGGCCTCGCGGAGCTGGGTGGCCTCCTGCTGGGCCTTGGCCAGCGCGGCCTCACCGGCGTCGCGCATCCGGGCCGCTTCGTCGGCGGCGGCGGCCACGGTGGCCTCGGCCTCGTCCCGCCGGGCCGTGCTGACCTGCTCCTCCTCGGCCCGGCGGGCGGCGAGCGCGATCTCGAAGTCGCGCAGGCGTGCGTCGCCTGCTCCCGGGCCTCGGTCGAGCATCCGCTCGGCTTCGGCCCGGCGGGCCTCGATCTCCTCGTGGCGGCGGTCGCAGGATGGCGCTCGGCCTGCTCCTCGGCGATGGTGAGGATCTGCTCGACCCGGGGACCGAGGTGCCGGAACGAGGCCCGGTCCACCACGCCCACCTGCCGGCGCACCGTGATCAGGTCGCGTTGGAGCACCTCGACCTGGCCGGCCAGCTTGTGGATCTGGGTGTACGCCTGTTCGCGTTCGGTCGTCAGTGTGGCGATCTCGTGTTCGGCGCGGGCGACATAGCGGTCCACCTGCCGTTTCTCATAACCCCGAAGGGCGGACTCGAAGCTGGGCTCCGTGGTCACGTCCCCGCCGAGGGCGAACAGTTCCTCGCCGTGCGACATGCCCCCATCCTCACACGCATCGGGCCCAGTGCTGCGGCGATACGGACGCGCCCTGTCGGGACGTACGTCACTCGGAGAAGTCGTGCGATCGGCGTTCCGGCTGGGATCAGTGACGCGACCAGCCGGCGGCACGGCGAGAGCCGTACCGCGACTTGTCGGTACGGCTCTGCGCCGCTGATGCTCTGCCCCCTGTCGCGGCCGGCCCTGGCGGTCAGCCGATGTCCGGCTGTCGTCAGTGGCCGGCTGCTCCGGCACCCTCGGCCGGCCGGTTACGCGTCGGCCGCCGCCCGGTCGTCCGTCGTCCTTGTCGGCCGGCGGTCGGCGGCGCGGCACGATGCCGGCCAGGCCGGAGAGCATCTGACCGAGCTGCGAGGTGACCGCGTCCTTCTGCCGGGTGAGGTCCTCGACCTCGCGGCGGGCCGCCTGCGTGGTCAGCTCGGCCTCGGTGCGCGCCTCGTTGAGCAGCCGGCTGCGCCTCGGCGCGGGCCTCGTTCAGCGTCTTGTCGGCGAGCGCCTTGGCCTTGTCGACGGTCTCGGCGGCGGTGCGCTCGGACTCGACCCGGCGGGCCTCGGCGCGCTGCTCGATCTCCTTGGCCCGCTCCTGGGCGGCGCGGGCCCGCTGCTCGGCCTCGCTGACCAGCTTCTGGGTCTGCGCGACCTGGGCGGCGTGCCGCTCGGACTCCTCGCGCTCGGCCTTCTCCCGCCGCTCGGCGAGCTGCAGCTCCAGGGCCTGCAGGTCCTTGTCGCGCTTGTCCCGGGCGTCGGTGAGCAGCTTGGTCGCCTCGGCGCGCTTCTCCTCGGCCTCGCGGGCGGCCTTGGCCCGCTGCTGGGTGATCTCCCGCTCGGCGGTGGCGCGCAGGGTGGCGACCTCCCGCTCGACCGTCGACTTCAGCTCGGCCACCTCGTGCGCGGTGACCGTACGCAGCTGCTTGGTCTCCCGGTCGGCGTCGGCGCGCAGCGTGTCGGCCTCGCGGCGGGCCTGCACCCGGACCTCGGCGGCCTCGCGCTCGGCGGCGGTGCGGACGCTGCCGGCCTCGCGCTCGGCGGTGGCCTTCATGGCGGCGGCCTCGGCGCGCGCCTTGTCGGTGATCTCCCGGGCCTCGAGGCGGGCGGCGGAGAGGATGCCCTCCGACTCGCGCTTGGCCTCGTTGCGGTGGTCGTTGGCCTGCTCCTCGGCCAGCCGGAGGATCTGCTCGACCCGGGTGCCCAGGCCGGAGAGGGTCGGCCGGCTGTTCTCCTCGAGCTGCTTGTTGGTGTCGGTGAGCTTCTGCTCCAGCGCGCTCAGGCGCTGCTCGGCCTGGCGGAGTCGGCGCTGGGCGTCGTTCATCCGCTGCTCGGCCTCGGCACGGGCCTGCTCGGACTGGGTCAGCGCGGCGGTCAGCCGGCCGATGAAGTCGTCGACCTGGTTGATGTTGTATCCGCGCAGGCCAACAGTGAAGTCGGGCTGCGAGTTCGCGTTATCGAAGAACGCAAGAGGGGAGGACTGCTGCTGGGGCATTGGGACATACTCGCAGACGCCCCAGGGTGCTTCGCAAGAGCGGTGGCAGCTTTCGCGTCCTCTTTACATGGTCAACTCGCTCGACCGGCCCGCGCCGGACTACGGCGATCTTGGCAGGTCCCGGGCGGGCGGGCGGCGATGAACGGTGCCGGGAAAGGGCCGCGGGTCGACGCCCGTGGCCCTTTGTCAGCACGTCTGACCTGCGACTGGCCTGGCGACAGTCGAATGGCGTCACGGTCTGCCGGAAAGGCATTCCGGTGCACCGTACGGTCAGCTGTCCGCGGAACCGGTTGATCGCGCTTCTCGTGCCGGGCCCGCAGCTCCGGGTCGCGTACGCCCAGCCCGTCGGTGGGCGCCAGGCAGCGGACGCCGACCTTGCCCTGGTGGGCGTTGCGGTGCACCTCGTACGCGGCCTGGCCGGTCTGCTCCAGCGGGTAGCTGCGCGACACCGTCGGGTGGATCCGGCCCAGCGCGACCAGCCGGTTGGCCTCCCACGCCTCCCGGTAGTTGGCGAAGTGGCTGCCGACGATGCGCTTGAGGTGCATCCAGAGGTAGCGGTTGTCGTACTGGTGCAGGTAGCCGCTGGTGGAGGCGCAGGTGACGATGGTGCCGCCGCGCTTGGCGACGTACACGCTGGCGCCGAAGGTCTCCCGGCCCGGGTGCTCGAAGACGATGTCCGGGTCCTCGCCGCCGGTCAGTTCGCGGATCCGCTCACCGAAGCGCCGCCACTCGTCCGGGTCCTGGGTCTGCTCGTCGGACCAGAACCGGAAGCCCTCGGCGGCCCGGTCGATGATCAGCTCGGCGCCCATCCGGCGGCACAGCTCGGCCTTCTCCGGTGAGGAGACCACGCAGACCGGGATCGCCCCGCCGTCCAGCGCCATCTGGGTGGCGTAGCCGCCCAGCCCGCCGGAGGCGCCCCAGATCAGCACCACGTCGCCCTGCTTCATGTTGGCGCCGTGGTGCGAGACGAGCTGCCGGTACGCGGTGGAGTTGACCAGCCCGGGGCTGGCCGCCTCCTCCCAGCTCAGGTGTCGCGGCTTGGGCATCAGCTGGTTGGCCTTGACCACGGCGAGCTCGGCGAGGCCGCCGAAGTTGGTCTCGAAGCCCCAGATCCGCTGCTGCGGGTCGAGCATGGTGTCGTCGTGGCCGGCGGCGTCCTCCAGTTCGACCGAGAGGCAGTGCGCCACCACCTCGTCGCCGGCCCGCCAGCGGGTCACGCCGGGCCCGGTCCGCAGCACCACGCCGGCCGCGTCCGAGCCGACCACGTGGTACGGCAGGTCGTGGCGGCGGGTCAGCTCGGAGAGCCGGCCGTAGCGCTGGAGGAACCGGAAGGTGGGCAGCGGCTCGAAGATGCTGGTCCACACGGTGTTGTAGTTGATCGCGCTGGCCATCACCGCGATCAGCGCCTCGCCCGGGCCCAGCTCCGGGGTGGGCACCTCCTGCACGTGCAGTGACCTGCGCGGGTCCCGGTCCCGGGGGGCCGTGCCGTCGAACATGTCCGCCTCGTCGGCGCGGACCACCACGCCCCGATAGGACTCCGGCACCGGTAGGCCGCCGATCCCGGCGAGTTCCCGGCCGGGGTCCTTGGCGTCCTCCGCCATCATGATCGCTTCCAGGATGTCCCGCACGGCGACCTCCGATCATCCGCGCCGGTGGCCGGCGCGCGGCTCAGCTGTGCTGTGCCCGGAGGCTACTGAACGGTAGTTAGGGAGCGATAGGTGTTTGTGAAGAACTGCACCGGTCGATGCGTGGAGTTGCGCGAAGTCGGCGCCGAACGGACTGTCGAGGTCACTTTCTGGCCGGATAGCCCTGGTCAGCGCCGGATCGGAGGTGCCGGTCAGCGGCGGATCGGAGGTGCCGGTCAGCGGCGGATCGGAGGTGCCGGTCAGCGGCGGATCGGAGGTGCCGGTCAGCGGCGGATCGGAGGTGCCGGTCAGCGGCCGGCCAGCCGCGCGACGATCGGCGCGGCGGCGCGCAGGTTGCCACCCAGGTGCAGGTAACTGATCCCGAACTGCTCGCGGGTCGCGACCAACTGGTCCACGCATCCGTCGACACTGCCGTGCAGCACCGCCGGGGAGGACGCCAGCGGCCGCCGGGTCAGCCCGGGCGGCGTGACTGGAGGTGGCCCGGTGCTCGATGCCGCGATGATGGACCCGTACGTCGAACATCCGCAACTGAAACTCCAGGTTGCCCGGATCGCGACCGGCGGCCAGCGCGGCGGCCCGCGCCCAAGCCGACTTTCTGGCCCAGCCGCTGCCGGCTGAGCTCGGTCGACCGCGGCGAGCGGATCGACATCCGGGCTGAGCCGGGGGTTGATCCCGATGATGTCGGCCCGCCGGCCGGCCAGTTCCAGGATCCGGCGGCTGCCGCCACCGATCAGCAGCGGTGGACGGGGCCGCTGCGCCGGCCGGGGCAGCCCGGTCAGCTCGGTGACCTGGTAGTGCCGACCAGCGAAGGTGACCGGCCGGTCGGCGAAGAGGCCGAGGATGATCTCGACCGCCTCGGCCAGCCGGTCCACCCGTACGCCGGGCGGATCGAACGGCAGCCCGGCGGCGTCATGGTCCGCCCGCAGCCAGCCGGCGCCCAGGCCAAACTCCACCCGGCCGGCGGAGAAGACATCCAGGTTGGCCAGGGACCGGTGCAGCAGCACCGGGTGCCGGAAGTCGTTGCAGAAGACCATCCCGAGCACCCGCAGCCGGGTGGTCGCCTCGGCGGCGACCGTCATCGCCACCAGTGGGTCGATCGCCCAGCCGCCGGTGACATGGTCGGAGACCGAGACCGAACTGAACCCCAGATCCTCGATCCGGCGGATCTCGTCCCGCCATTGGGCCACCGGCCGGTCAGTGCCGGCATGGAGATGGTGAACCGAAACGGTCGCGGGACGCGCGGCCCGGTGGTCCGGCTGGTATCGGCGGTCCGGCTGGCTTGGCTGGGGTCGACGGTCCGGCTGGCTTGGCTGGGGTCGACGGTCCGGCTGGGTACGGACGGCTCCGATGGCATCGGATGACTGTAAGTGCGCCCAGTTTGAGGCACGGTTGGTTCCCGGCTGGCGCCGATGGTCGGATTCTCGACAGGCGCCGACAATACGCCGTAACGGTCCTTTCCGGGCCGACGCGTCGCGGCCTACGGTGGCCAACGGTGGGAGCTGTCGCAGGAGGTCGCAATGACGGTGGTGCATTTTGATTCACCTATGTCCGACGATGAACGCAGGGAAAGAATCTTTGGCGGTGATCTTTTTGTCTATTCGCCCACCCCGCATTCGATGGCGCTGGTCGCCCTCGCCCGGGAGATGGCCGAGGTGGCGTTCGCCCCATATTTCCCACCGGACGCCCAGCATCAGCTGGCCGGTCCGGCCTACGTCGGGGTGCTCGCCGACCTGAAACCGACCTTCATCAACCATCCGCGTAGCGCGGAACTGCTCCGCGGGGTCCTCGCCGATCTGGGCGCCGACCCGACACAGACCTACTTTGATGTTCCCCGGCTCCGCACCATGACCAGCGGGTACCTCAACGCCGGACTGACCTTGCAGTTCCAGCCCCACCGGGACACCTGGTTCTCCGCCCCGATGTCTCAGATCAACTTCTGGATGCCGGTGTACGAGGTGGAGGAGGCCAATGTGATGGCTTTCCATCCGAGGTACTTCACCGAGCCGGTGCGTAACAGTTCCCGCGACTACGACTACGCGCGGTGGGTGGCGCACGGGCGTACCGAGGCGGCGCGGCAGGTGGAGACCGAGACCCGGCGCCAACCCGAGGCCGAGCAGGAGATCGAACGGCAGCCGGATCTGCGGGTGATCACCCCGCCCGGTGGCGTACTGATCTTCTCCGGGGCACACCTGCACACCACCGTGCCGAACACCTCCGGCCGGACCCGGTTCTCCATCGACTTCCGTACGGTCAACCGACGCGACGTTGAGGAGCGGGCCGGCGTGCCGAACATCGACTCCGCCTGCACCGGCACCACCCTTGGCGACTTCCGGCGCGCCGTCGATCTGACCCCGCTGCCCGCCGAGCTGATCGGGTCGTACGACCGCCTCCCCGCCCAACCTACTCGATCATGAGGTTATCTCCCCGAGAGAGCCTTTTCCGAGGGATAACCTCATGATCAACCTGGGGTGGGGGGTTGGTTCGATGCTGGCGTGACGAACGCGGCCGGCTCAAGCCGGCTCAAGCCGGCTCGACCAGCTCGACCAACACGCCGCCGGCGTCCTTCGGGTGCACGAAATTGATCCGCGAGCCGGCGGTGCCGCGCCGGGGCGTGTCGTAGAGCAGCCGTACGCCCCGGGCGCGTAGCGCCGCGCTGGCCGCGTCCATGTCCGCCACCGTGTAAGCCACCTGCTGCACCCCGGGCCCGTTGCGGTCCAGGAACTTCGCGATCGTCGATTCGGCGGAGAGCGGGGCCAGCAGTTGCAGACAGCCGCCCTCGGTCGACGGGCCGACGGCCAGCATCGCCTCGCGGACGCCCTGCTCGACGTTGGTCTCGGTGTGTACGCAGCGCATCCCGAAGACGCGCTCGTAGAACTCGATCGCGGCGTCCAGGTCGGCGACGGCGATGCCCACGTGGTCGATGCGGAGCAGCCCGAGGCGGGGCGTTGATCGCGGGGCCGGCGCCGCTCGCTGTGACATTGTCCGCAGCGGGCTCGGCGGGGGAGTTGTCAGCCATGGCGTTAGTCTGACCGAACAATCGTTAAGTCGTTCGGTCGGCCCATCCCTCGGAGGCGAACAGACCATGGCTTCGGTGATCGTCGGCGGCGCGCGGACCCCCATGGGCCGGCTGCTGGGCAACCTCAAGGACCTGTCGGCGACCAAACTCGGCGGCATCGCCATCCGGGCCGCGCTGGAGCGGGCCGGCGTCGGCGCCGACCAGGTGCAGTACGTGATCATGGGTCAGGTGCTGCAGGCCGGCGCGGGGCAGATCCCGGCCCGGCAGGCGGCCGTCGAGGCGGGCATCCCGATGTCCGTTCCGGCGCTGACCATCAACAAGGTCTGCCTCTCCGGGCTCGACGCGATCGCCCTGGCCGACCAGCTCATCCGGGCCGGCGAGTTCGACATCGTGGTCGCCGGTGGGATGGAGTCGATGACCAACGCCCCGCACCTGCTGCTCGGCCAGCGCGCCGGCTACAAGTACGGCGACGTGGTGGTGAAGGACCACATGGCGCTGGACGGTCTGACCGATCCCTGGGACTGCTGCGCCATGGGCGAGTCGACCGAGCGCAGCGGCGCGAAATACGGCATCACCCGGGAAGAGCAGGACGCCTTCGCCGCCGCCAGCCACCAGCGGGCCGCCGCCGCCCAGAAGAACGGCGCGTTCGCGCAGGAGATCGTCCCGGTGAGCATCCCGCAGCGCAAGGGCGAGCCGATCGTGATCAGCGAGGACGAGGGCATCCGGCCGGAGACCACCGCCGAGTCGCTGGCGAAACTACGGCCCGCGTTCACCGCGGATGGCACGATCACCGCGGCCAGTTCGTCGCCGATCTCCGACGGCGCCTGCGCGGTGGTGGTGATGAGCAAGGCCAAGGCCACGGAGCTGGGCCTCACCTGGCTGGCCGAGATCGGCGCGCACGGCAACGTCGCCGGCCCGGACAACTCCCTGCACTCGCAGCCGTCCAACGCGATCGAGCACGCGCTGCGCAAGGGCGGCCTCGCCATCGCCGACCTGGACCTGATCGAGATCAACGAGGCGTTCGCCCAGGTCGGCATCGCCTCCACCCGGGAACTCGGGGTCAGCCCGGAGATCGTCAACGTCAACGGTGGGGCGATCGCGCTCGGTCACCCGATCGGCATGTCCGGCGCGCGGCTGGTGCTCACCCTGGCGTTGGAGCTCAAGCGGCGCGGCGGCGGTACCGGCGCGGCGGCGCTCTGCGGCGGCGGAGGTCAGGGCGACGCCCTGATCATTCACGTGCCGGGTGGCGAGCGAGGATAGTGGCCGTGGCTGGCGTGAGCATTCCCTCGATCCGGCGCAGCCGGGACGTACCGCTGCTGGTCGAGCGGGCCCGTGCGGGTGACCCCCGGGCGGTGGCCCGGCTGATCACGCTGGTCGAGTCCGGCGACGAGGTGCTGCCGCAGGTCGCGGCGGCCCTCGCGCCGCACACCGGCCAGGCCCAGGTGGTCGGCCTGACCGGCTCGCCCGGGGTGGGCAAGTCGACCAGCACCAACGAACTGGTCCGAGCGCTGCGGGCCCGCGGCCACCGGGTCGGGGTGCTCGCCATCGACCCGTCCAGTCCGTTCACCGGTGGCGCGATCCTCGGCGACCGGGTCCGGATGCAGGACCACGCCACCGATCCCGGGGTCTACATCCGGTCGATGTCCAGCCGGGGACACCTGGGCGGGCTGGCCGCGGCCACCCCACAGGCGGTACGGGTGCTCGAGGGCGCCGGCTGCGACGTCGTGCTGGTGGAGACCGTCGGGGTCGGACAGGCCGAGGTGGAGGTGGCCTCGCTGGCCGACACCACGCTGGTGCTGCTCGCTCCCGGGATGGGGGACGCGATCCAGGCGGTCAAGGCCGGCATCCTGGAGATCGCCGACGTCTTCGTGGTGAACAAGGCCGACCGGGACGGCGCCGACGCGACCGTCCGGGACATCCAGGGCATGATCGCGCTCGGCGAGCGGGCCGCCGGCCAGTGGCGCCCGCAGGTGGTGCGGACGGTAGCCGTCCGGGGCGAGGGCGTCGACGACCTGGTCGCCGCGCTCGACAAGCACCGGGCCTGGCTGACCGAGCACGGGGAGCTGCGCCGCCGCCGCGAGGCGCGGGCCGCCGCCGAGGTCGAGGCGATCGCGCTCGGCGTGCTCCGCGGCCGGATCGGCTCACTGCGCGACGGTACGGGGCTCGCCGCGCTCGCCGAGCGGGTCGCCGACGGCACCCTGGACCCGTACGCCGCCGCCGGACGAGCTGCTGGCCCAGCTCAGTCGTGACCGAGTCCACTCGCTGCCCCGGCGTGCCTGCCTGACGCGCCGGGGCAGGGGTCGCGGAGCGAGGTGACGCCGCGTCAGCAGCCCCGGTCGTGGACGAAGATGTCGGTCGCGTTGTTGGTGTCGTCGGGTATGAGGTTTGACGCGTCGGATTCAAACGTGACGTAGCGTCCATTCGCGCTGATTGTCGCGATGTGGCTGTCGTTATTGGTCTGGGTGCCGGTGCTGCTGACGCTGATGCGGGTGGTGGTGCCGGTCCACTGGTCGCGAACGAAAATGTCGGTCGCGTTGTTGGTGTCGTCCGGTATGAGGTTGGACGCGCCGGAGGTGAACGAGACGTAGCGTCCGTTGGCGCTGATCGTCGAGTTGGGGCTGTACCCGTTGGCCTGGGTGCCGGTGCTGCTGACGCTGGCGCGGGTGGTGGTGTGGGTGCGGCGGTCGTGGACGAACACGTCGTAGCGGTTGTTGGTGTCGCCGGGTACGAGGTTTGACGCCACGGAGGTGAAGGTCACGTAGCGACCGTCGGCGCCGATATCGGGTCGGCGCAGAAATCGTCGGCTGGGGCCGGTGCCGCGAGGTTGACCCGGGTGGTGGTGGGTGCGGCGGTCGTGGACGAACACGTCGTCTGTGTTGTTTGTCGCCGGGTACGAGGGTCGACGCCTCGGAACTGAAGGTCACGTAACGCCCGTCGGCGCTGATTTTCGGCGCGAGGTATACCCGTTTGCCTGGGTGGCGGTGCTGCTGAGGTTGACTCGGGTGGTGGTGTGGTGCGGCGGTCGTGGACGAACAGATCGTCTGCGTTGTTGGTGTCGCCGGGTACGAGGTTTGACGCGTCGGATTCGAAGGCCACGTAGCGGCCGTCGGCGCTGATTGACGGGCCGTAACTCCACCCACCGGCCTGGAGGCCGGTGCTGCTGACGCTGGCGCGGGTGGTGGTGTGGGTGCGGCGGTCGTGGACGAATACATCGCTACCGTTGTTGGTGTCGCCGGGTACGAGGTTTGACGGCACGGCGGTGAAGGTCACGTAGCGACCGGTCAGCGCTGATCGCCGGGTGATAGCTGCTCGTCATCGGTCTGGGTGCCGGTGCTGCTGACGCTGAAGCGGGTGGTGGTGTCGGTGCGGCGGTCGCGAACGAAGATGTCGGAGGCGTTGTTGGTGTCGCCGGGGACCAGGTTGGACGCGTAGGAGGTGAAGGCGACATAGCGCCCGTTGGCGCTGATCGCCGGGCTGAGGCGTACGCGATCGCCCTGGGCGCCGCTGGTGGAGACGCTGACCCGGCTCGTGCTCGGCGGGGTCCGCCCGGCTGCGGTAGCCGGGGCTGGTATGGCTGGCGCCAGCACCGCCGATCCGGCGAGGGCGGCCACCAGGAGACCTGGAAAGCTTTTCATTTCTCGCAACTCCTACGTAACCATTGCTGGTCACCGTAATTCCGGACGATTTTCCCGTCAGAGTGTCATCCCAGCCCGCCGATCGGATGGGTCCCGGGAGTGGCGGAGCTGGGCAGGTAAACCGACCGGTTCCAGGTCGCGTCTATTGCGTTGTCACCGCCGCGCGCAGGCACCGAACCACCTGGGACCGGAGACTTTGATGACACCATTCCTCCTCAGTCGGGCTTGGCCCGGGGCTGAAGACTCAGCAGATGTAGGGGACCACGATTTCGAGGCGTTCTTCCGAGGGCGCACACCGGCGCTGCTGCGCGCGGCGTACCTGCTGACCGGCGATCGGCTACCTGGCCGAGGACCTGGTCCAGGACGCCGCTCGCCCGAACGCATCGCGCCTGGCGACGGCTCTGCGGTGGGCGGCAACCCCGAGGCGTACGCCCGCCGGGTGATGTACAACCCCAGGTCAGCGTCTGGCGGCGCCGTCGGGTGGCCGAGTCGATGCCGGGCAGCCTGCCCGAGCGCCGCGACAGGGCCGACCATGCACAGGAGACCGTCGATCGGCTGGCGTTGCGTCAGGCGCTGCAGGCATTACCTGTACGGCAGCGGGCCGTCCTGATCATGCGTTACTTCGAGGACCGGTCCGAAGCGGAGATCGCCGAGGTCCTCAGTTGCCGGCCCGGCACGGTCAAGAGCCACGCCTCACGTGCTCTCGCCCGACTGCGCGAATCGCTGCCCGAGATCAACCCGTCCGAGGGGGAAGTCCGATGAACGACCTGCGTAACCGGCTTTCCGCGCTGGCGGATGACATCACCGACACCGATTACACCACGCTGCGGGAACGGGTCGGCAGCACATCCCGGCGGCTCGGTCGCCGTAAGGCTGCCGCCTCGGTCCTGGCGGTCGCACTGGTCGGTGTGGCGGCTTTCGGCGGCATCCAGTTGGCCGGCACGACCGCGTCGCACCAGACCGGCACGCCCCCGGGCAGACCGGCATGCCGGACCCGGCGCCGAACACCGCCCCGGCGGTGACCGGCGGCCCGAGTACGCCGCCACCGGCCGCCACGTCCAGCCCGAGCGGCCAGTCGGCGCTCAACGTCGTACCCGGCGTCCTGGTCTACCTGCGGGTGGGTAGCCGAGATCGAGGTGATCACCGTTACCAACGGGACGACGCGTACGACGAGCTTCGGCCCCCGACGGAGCGTGGGCGACCTCACGGTGGTGTCCCCCGATGGCACCCGGGTCGCGGTCGTCCGGTCGTCCAGGGGAGCGCAGCGGGGTCCCGGTGACCTGGTCATCATCTCGGCTGGTGGCGCAGAGAAGACGGTGGCCCACAACGTCGGCTCGGGTGGAGGCATGTCGCCGGTATGGAGCGCCGATTCCAGCAAGATCATGGTAAGTGGTGAGTCGCCCGGCTACATTGACGTCGCCACCGGTCAGTTCACGGAACTCGCCGACGATGACTTCCCCAGGTACCTGGTCTGGTCGGCCAATGGCGAATACCGCGCGCACTCTGTCGAGGCCAAAACCATCGTCGTGTCGCGGGCCGACGGCACCGTGGTGAGCCGAACCTCGCTCGCTGGCGAGCCGGATTGCGATCAGCACGCGCAATGCCCCTTCGCGGTGCAGGCGGTCTCCAACGATGGCCGGTACGTCGCCACCGCGTACGGCACCGATGATCTCGAGCAGGTTTCCCAGGCCAGCATGGTGCTCAACACCGGCACCGGCCAGCGGGTCGCGCTGCCGAAAACCATCAAGGACATCACCGAGATCTTCTTCCGGGCCGACGGTGGCCTGCTGATCCAGGCCGGGGCCCGCCTCTACCTCACCGGTCCCGACGGCACCGTCGCGGGTGATTTCGCCAGGCCGGAAGAGACCAACCAGGCCGATCTGGCTGTCTACCGGCCCTGACCGCACCGCACAGCTGCGGCGTCGGGCACCCGCCCGGCGCCGCAGCTGTGCGGTTACCGGCGAGTCGAGTCCAACTTATCGATCGTTCAGGAGTGCCATCTACACTCGAACTCAGTCGAGGACTCAAGGAGGAGCGCCCCGGATGAACGCCGACGAGATCGCCGCCGGTCGGGCCCGCTGGCAGGCCCGGTACGACGCCGCCCGCAAGCGGGACGCCGACTTCACCACACTCTCCGGGCTGCCGGTCGAGCCCGTCTACGGCCCACCGGAGGGCACCGACCATCCGGGCTTCGAGCGGATCGGCTGGCCGGGCGAGTACCCGTACACCCGGGGGTTGTATCCGACCGGCTACCGGGGACGGACCTGGACCATCCGGCAGTTCGCCGGCTTCGGCAACGCCCAGCAGACCAACGAGCGCTACAAGATGATCCTCGGCGCCGGGCGGTGGCGGGCTGTCGGTCGCCTTCGACATGCCCACCCTGATGGGCCGGGACTCGGACGACCCGCAGGCGCTCGGCGAGGTCGGGCACTGCGGGGTGGCGATCGACTCGGCCGCCGACATGGAGACCCTCTTCGACGGCATCGACCTGGCCGGCGGTCACCACCTCGATGACCATCTCCGGGCCGGCGGTGCCGGTCTTCTGCATGTACCTGGTCGCCGCCGAGCGGCAGGGCGCCGACCTGACCAAGCTGGACGGGACCCTGCAGACCGACATCTTCAAGGAGTACATCGCCCAGAAGGAGTGGCTCTTCGACCCGGAGCCGCACCTGCGGCTGATCGGCGACCTGATGGCGTACTGCGCCGCGGGAGATCCCGCGCTACAAGCCGCTCTCGGTCTCCGGCTACCACATCCGCGAGGCCGGCTCGACCGCCGCGCAGGAACTGGCCTACACCCTCGCCGACGGGTTCGGCTACGTCGAACTGGGGCTGTCCCGCGGGCTGGACGTGAACGTCTTCGCGCCCGGGCTCAGCTTCTTCTTCGACTCCCACCTGGACTTCTTCGAGGAGATCGCCAAGTTCCGCGCCGCCCGCCGGATCTGGGCCCGCTGGCTGCGCGAGGTCTACGGCGCCACCGACGAGCGGGCGCTCTGGCTGCGCTTCCACACCCAGACCGCCGGGGTGTCGCTGACCGCGCAGCAGCCGGTCAACAACGTGGTCCGCACCGCGGTCGAGGCGCTCGCCGCCGTGCTCGGCGGCACCAACTCGCTGCACACCAACGCGCTCGACGAGACCCTGGCCCTGCCCACCGACGAATCCGCCGAGATCGCCCTGCGTACCCAGCAGGTGCTGATGGAGGAGATCGGGGTGACCAACGTGGCCGACCCGCTGGGCGGATCCTGGTACGTCGAGGCGCTCACCGACCGGATCGAGGCCGAGGCGGAGGACGATCTTCGCCCGGATCCGGCAGCTCGGCGGCGACGGGCCGCACCGGATCGGCCCGATGACCTCGGGCATCCTGCGCGGCATCGAGGACGGCTGGTTCACCGGCCAGATCGCCGAGTCGGCCTTCGCCTACCAGCAGGCGCTGGAGAAGGGCGACAAGCGGATCGTCGGAGTGAACTGCCACACCGGTACGGTCGCCAAGGAGCTGGAGATCCTGCGCGTCTCGCACGAGGTGGAGCTGGACCAGCGGCGACTGCTCGCCGAGCGCAAGGCCGGCCGCGACCCGGCCGCCGTCGAAACCGCGATCGCCCGGATGGTCGAGGTCTCCCGGACCGGGGAGAACATGGTCCCGGCGATGCTCGACGCGGTACGGGCCGAAGCGACCCTCGGGGAGATCTGCGACGCGTTGCGAGCCGAGTGGGGCGTGTACCGCGAACCGGCCCGGTTCTGAAGCGCCGACGGCAGTCGTCAACCGCTGCACCCCGGCGCCGGTTGGGCCGGGTTGTGTCGGACGCGTGCGAGACTAGACAACCATGAGCGACCCACGGATCACCCCGTCGATTTTCACCCGCGGCGCGGTAGACCTCGGCGCGCTGCGTAGCGCCAGCCAGCCACCCGCCCAACCCGGCGCCAACCCGACAACCGGTCGGCCCGGTCCCGGTGCGCAGATGGCCAAAGCCGGTGCCGCTGAGGCGTCGGCCGGCGCCTCAGCGGCTGCTGCCGGTGGCGTCGCGGTGATCGACGTCACCGAGGCGACCTTCCAGTCCGAGGTGCTGGAACGGTCCCTGACCACGCCGGTGGTGGTCGACTTCTGGGCCGAGTGGTGTGAGCCCTGCAAGCAGCTCTCCCCGGTGCTGGAGCGGCTGGCCGTGGAAGGCGGCGGCGCCTGGGTGCTCGCCAAGATCGACGTCGACGCCAACCCCCGGATCGCCCAGATGTTCCGGGTGCAGGGCATCCCGATGGTGTACGCGGTAGTGGGCGGCCAGCCGGTGGACGCGTTCTCCGGCGTGGTGCCGGAGGCGCAACTGCGGCAGTGGATCGACGCGGTACTCAAAGCCGGTGGGGTTGAGGTGGCCGCACCGGAGGACCCTCGGCTCGGCGAGGCCGACGAGGCCCTGATCGACCGGTGATCTGGACGCCGCCGAGCTGGCGTACAAGAAGATCCTCTCCGACTCCCCGGCGGACGCCGCGGCCGAGGCGGGCCTGGCGCACGTCGCGCTGGCCCGCCGGGTCAGTGGCGCCGACCCGGCCGTCGCCCTCGCCGCCGCGCAGCAGAACCCCGACGACGTGCCGGCGCAGCTGCTGGCCGCCGACATCGAGGTGCTCAGCGGCCAGGCCGAGCAGGCGTACGCCCGGCTGGTCGACCTGGTCCGGCGGACCGTCGGTGACGAGCGGGAAGCAGCCCGGCAGCACCTGGTCTCGCTCTTCACCATCGCCGGCCCGGACGACCCGGCGGTGGCCACCGCCCGGCGGGCGCTCTCCCGGGCGCTCTTCTGACAAGGTAGGTACGAGCAGCGCGCGTGCCAGCCGGGCAGCCGCGATACCGGACGGGAGCAGCCGATGCGCCGGATCGCCGTGCTGGACGCACCGTCCAACCTCGGGCTGCGTCCGCCGACCGCCACCTCCGTTCCGGGCTGCGGGAAGGCCCCGGGCGCGCTGCGCGACCACGGCCTGATCGGTCGGCTGGGCGCCCGGGACGTCGGCTGTCTAACCCCGTCCCGGTACGACCCCGGCGACTGGCGTCCCGGTGACGGGGTCTGCCACGCCGGGGCGATCGCGGCCCTACTCGGTGGCGCTCGCCGGGCGGATCGGCTCGATCATCGACCAGGGGGAGTTCCCGGTCGTGCTGGGCGGGGACTGCTCGATCCTGATCGGCTCGGCGCTGGCCATGCACCGGCTCGGCGAGACGGTCGGCGGCCGGATCGGGCTGGTCTTCGTTGACGGGCACTCCGACTTCCGGCATCCGGGCAACGCCTCCTATGTGGGGGCCGCGGCCGGGGAGGACGCTGGCCCTGGTGACCGGGCGCGGGCAGGCGGACCTGGCCGCGATCGAGGGCCGCCGCCCGTACTTCCGGGACATCGACGTGGTGGTGCTCGGCATCCGGGCGCAGGACGAGTACCGGCTGGACCTGCAGGCCGCCGGAATCGTCACCCGACCGGTGCCGGCAGTTGCGGGTCGAGGGGGCGACCCGTACCGCCCAATGGGCGCACGACCAGTTGGCCGACTGCGTCGGGTACTGGCTGCACGTCGACGTCGACGTACTCGACCCGGCGGTGATGCCGGCGGTGGACGCGCCCGACCCGGGCGGTATCGCCTTCGGCGAGCTGGAGCTGCTCCTCGCCGGCCTGGTCGACACCCCGCACTGCCTCGGCGTGGAGATCACCGTCTTCGACCCCGACTATGACCTGGACGGCAGCTTACGCCGCGGAGATCGTCTCGACCGTGGTGGCCGGACTGGCCCCGGTGCTCGCAGCCGAGGCGGCCACGCCCCGGCTGGTCCTGGAACCTTCACCCGTCCCGACCGGCCCGATCCGCCCATCGGCGGTGCCCTCGGCCCGCTCGGCTCCATCAGCTCCGCCCGACGCGTTCGACCTGTCGCAGAGCGAGCTGGAGCCGGTCGGCCAGCACGCATCGGCAGGTCCGGGACGGTTGCGGCGCACCGCGCAGGTCGCCGATGCCCGGGACACCGAGGTCGCTGAGTCGGGCCCGACCGTCGACATCGCCTGACCACCTGCTTCCTGCACTGTCGCGATCTTCGCGGATCTGTCCCTTCCACTCCGCTGACGCAGCAGAAGTTGCGAGGTTGTGCCGCCGGCAGAACCCGTTGATCCGCAACGCGGGAAGGGCCGAGTGTCCTCCGCTACCACGGCTGAGATTGCCGATCGTGGTGCGTCGGGCCGCGACGTCGAAACTCGATCGATTTTGTCACACCAATCGATTACCGTCCGGGCGGCAGGGATCTTGAAGATTCGATCACGGTCTTCTCGGTCCACCTCTACCTTTAGGAGCGGATTTGCACAGAGTACGTCTGCGTAGGCTCGGGTTGCTGCTCGTGCCGATGCTCGTGGTCGCCATGCTGGTGATCCCGTCGGCGCACGCGGCCAGTGCCACCGGCACCATTACCGGACGGTTCACCGATTCAGCGGGCAGTGGCGCAGCCGCCTGGGTGAGCGCCACCGGCGACCATGACTGGCCGGTCGCCAATACCGACACCGACGCCGAGGGCAACTACTCGCTCTCAGTGCCGGCGGGAACCTACCGGGTCGTTTTCAACTACGGCAGCATCCGGCAGTACGCGTACGGCACCACCGAGTACGCGCAGGCGGCGCTTTTCGCCGTGGCCGCCGGCCAGACCGTGACGGTCAACGACGCAAAGCTGACCGCCGGTTCGATCGCCGGGCGGGTGATTGACGCGCACGGCCATCCCGCGGAATATCTGCCGGTGGAGGCGGAGCCGATCGGCGGTGTGGGCAGTTATGCCACTGGTTTCACCGACCATGACGGTCACTACCGGATCGACGATCTGCTACCGGGGGCGTACCGACTCAGCTTCCGGTTGCCGTCCTGGTCAACGCAATACGCGCCGCAGAGCCGGTCGAGTGATTCGGCGGGCTCTTTCACGGTCGTCGGCAACGCGGTGACCACGGTGGATGAGCAGCTCCTGCCGACCGGGGCGATCGCCGGCCGATTCACCGATGGCACCGGCGCGGGGATCTCCGATGTCGGGGTGCGGATCTTCGACGGGTTTCCACCTGACGTCGTCGTCCACACCGATGCCGATGGTTACTACCAGGCCGACGGGATCTTCATCGGGACCTACCAGGTGCAGTTCCAGAACTGGCCGGAAGTCAGACAGTACGCCTTCGGTCAGGTCACTGAGGAGACAGCGAATTCGTTCACGGTGGTCGCGGATCGGATCACCACGGTCAACGACAGCCGGCTGCCCACCGGAAGCATCCGGTACACCGCCAAGGACAGCGTGACCGGGGCGGCGATCGACGAGTTCTTCGTCAACGCCGAGGACTGGGGCGGCAACACGTACGACGGCTCGTTTGTGCGAACCGGCGTTCCCATTGGGACGTACCCGGTCTCGGCGGGCGGCGAGGGCTACGTCTACGCCCGGAACTTGACCACCGTGACGGTGATCGCCGGTCAGCAGACCGAGCTGCAACTGACGCTCCGACCCAAGGCGAAGATCGCCACCGCGGTCATCGATCGAGCGACCGGTGCGCCGGTCGCCAACATGTGCGTCACCGCGGTGAAGCCGACGGATGTCACCTTCCCCTTCGACGACGATGGTTGCACCGGTCGCAGTGACGAGACCGGCGCGGTGACCCTGATGGTGGATGATCCGGGCGACTACCAACTCATTGTGCTTCCGGATCCGGACAGCCCGTACGGTGCGCAGTGGGTGGGCTCGAACGGGGGCACCGGTTCCCAACTCAAGGCGAAGCGGCTCGTCGCCTCGACCGGGACCACCACGACCGGTCCGACGATCAGGATGGACCCGCGCGGCACCATCACCGGCACGGTGACCAGTGCGAACGGCGATCCGGTGCGGCACGGCACGGTGGGGATCTCCGGCCCTGACGAACTCGGTGTCGCTGAGCGGCGCTACTCGTCGGTCGCCACCGATGGCACCTACACCATCGACTGGCTTGGGCCGTACAACTGGCCGCTGCTCTTCAAGGCCAACGACCACCCGTACCAGTGGAGCGGTGGGGTCGGGAACCGCCACCTCGCCCGGACGGTTTCGGTAAAGGCCGGCGCGACGACCACCTTCGACTATCGGCTGAAGCCGGGGGTGAAGCTGACCGTCAAGGTTCCGGGCGACAGTGGCAGCGGCCGGGTGGTGGTCTACAACGCGGTCACCGGTGACCTGATGGGCCTCTTCGATTACGGGCCGCTGGCGGCGGGTGTCACCCTCCAGGTGGTCGGCGGGCAGTTCGTCAAGGTGGCGTATCACCGCGGCTCCGCCAGGACCTGGTACGGCGGGACCGACTTCGCCAGCGCCCAGCCGGTGCTGATTCCCGTGACCGGTAGCAAGCAGGTCACCTTTCCGACGACCTGACCTACGCGGAGACAGTGACCTCGGCAGGCCCTAAACCCTTGCGTCGATCATGAGGTTATCGCAGCTGGAAACGCTTTCCTGTCAGATAACCTCATGATCGACGCAGAAATGCGGCGGCGGCAGGGGGACGGGGTGGGGTAGCGCGGTTCAGACGGTGATTTCGCCCTGCCAGACCGTCACCGCTTGGCCGGCCAGCTTCATCCGGTCGCCCGCGACGGTCAACCTGATTGAGCCACCTCGGGCAGAGAGCTGCTCGGCCAGGAAGGCGTCGGCTCCCAACCGCTCAGACCACCAGCTTCCGATGGTGCAGTGCGCCGAGCCGGTCACCGGATCCTCCGGCACACCGACGGCCGGATAGAAACAGCGGCTGACGATCCGGTGCCGCTCGGCGTCGTACGCGGTGGTTATCACGCCGCGGACCGGCAACCCGGCCAGTACGTCGTAGTCCGGCGTCACGTCCCGCACCTGGGCCGGCGTCGACAGCTCCACGAGGAGGTCGGAGACGCCCCGGGCCACCGCGACGATCTCCGAGCCACCGAGCGCCGCGGGCAGCTCAGCCGGCTGCTCCACCGGGGTGGGCGGATCGGCCGGAAAATCCATCTCGATCCAGCCATCCGGGGTGACCGCGCAGGTCAGCACTCCGCTGCGGGTGTGGAACGAGTTGTCGCCACCGAGGACGTGGGCGGTGGCGAGGGTGGCGTGACCACAGAGCTCCACCTCGACAGTGGGGGTGAACCAGCGCAGGTTCCAGCTCCCGTCAGGCCGGGGCGCGACGAAAGCCGTCTCGGAATGGCGCAACTCGCTCGCGACCAACCGCATCCATTCGTCGTCCCGTTCCCCGTCCAGCAGCACCACCCCAGCGGGGTTGCCCCGGAACGGGGTGTCGGTGAAAGCGTCGACAACGAAAATCCTCATGCCTGGCAAAGCGGTAGCACCTTCCTCTCCGGGGCGTATCAAGGGTCGCCCCTGCACTGCGGTGTGGTGAACGCAGGACTCTGCCGGTCAGGCTGGGCCGAGCAGGTCCCACCGGTTCCCGGCGATGTCACGGAAGACCACGACCCGCCCGTACGACTCCGTTCGCGGCGAGGCCACGAACTCGACGCCGGCGGAGACCATCCGTAACTCCTCGACGACGATGGTGATCAGATCAACCTGCACGTCAGAACCATAGGTGCTGGTTCTAGGGACCGTCGACTCCGCCAGGCCGGATCACGCTCGTTCGGAGCCGTTCCGAACACCTTCGTACGGATCGAACTCTGTTCGCTGTCAGGTGGGGATGCTTTAGTCGTAACAGGTCTGCTTGAGGTTCCGACCTGACGTCAAGCAGCGGGAGCCGGGCTTCGCGTCCGGCTGGGGTCTGGATCCTCGCGGGCCCGCGCCGGGGCGGGACACGATGGACATCTTGCACTCCAGATGTAGGTCAAACGGGGGTAGCTGAGGACCGGTCAGGCGGGCCGGTCCTCAGCTAGTGGCGTCCCGAGCGCGGCGCGCAGCTTCGCGTGCACCTCCAGATCCAGGCCGTCGAGCAGGGGCAGCGCCTCCTGCCAGTGCCGGTGTGCCTCCGCCGCGCGGCCGAGGCCGGCGTACGCGTCGCCCAGCACCCGCATTGCCAGTCCGGTGCCGCGCTGGTGGGCGTACCTCTGGCAGATCTCCAGCGACTCCTCGGCGCGGGAAATCGCCGCCTCATGATCGCCGGAGAGTTGTAGCGTCTCCGCGAAGTTGACCAGCGACTGGGCTTCACACATCGCGTCGGTGGACTCCCGGATAATGGCCAGGCCCGCTTCGTGGTGGGCGATAGCCTCCGAATACTCGCCGCGCCGCTGGAACACCATAGCGAGGTTGTCCAGCGTCGTGCCCTCCTTGTACCGGTCACCCAGCTCCCGCCGGATCACGAGTGCGGCCTGAATGTGCCGGGGGGCGTTGTCGAGGTCGCCGCGATCCCGTAGTGCGCAGCCGAGGTTGTTCAGGCACGCGGCCTCACCGGCCCGGTTGCCGATCTCGCGCTGGAGGGCGAGGATGCGCTCCAACAGGGGGATCCCCTCGTCGAGTCGACGTTGCAGCAGCATCGCCACGGCCACGATGTTGAGGCCCCAGGCCACCCCTGAACGGTCGCCCAGCAGTTGAGACGCCTCCACCGCGAGCTGGCCGAACTGCTCTTGCACGGCAGCGTAGCCGGAATAGTCGATGAATCTGGCAAGCAGGATCGCGAGGTCACGTACCTCCGGTAGGGCCTGGCCGGCCGCCACCTGTTGGCGGGCGATGCCCAGCAGATTGGTGTGCTCGCGTTGTACCCAGCCCCACGCGTCCGCAGTGCCGCTCATCGGTGGGCTCGACTGTTTGTACGAGTCGATCGGGGTGACGACCGGGAATCTCTCCTCGGGGTGGAGGATCTGGACCGCCTCGGCCGTGGTGGCGGTAAGCCAGGTGGTCAGGCGATTCAGCGCCGCTTCCCGCTCGGCTGGCAGTTCAAGCGCATGGGCACGCTCCCGGGCGTAGAGCCGGACGATGTCGTGGAACCGGTAACGGCCGTCGGCCGACGACTCGAGTAGATGTGCGTCCACCAACGTTTCGAGGGCCCGCTCCGCGGCCACGACCGGTAGCTCAGCGAGCGCCGCGCAGGCGTGCGGCGTGGTGTCCGCCCAGTCCGGCAACGCGGCGAGTCGGAACAGGCGCGCGGCCAGCCTGCGATCGTGCTGCGGTGCGTCGCTCAACGCGTGATAGCCGAGGTGCAGGCTGGCGCGTACGGAAAGGTCCCCGACCTCCAGAAGATCGAGTCGCTGGCTCGCGTCGTCCAGGCGCTCGGCGAGTCCGGCCAGTGGGGCATCCGGCCGGGCCGCGGCCCGCGCACCGGTGATCCGCAACGCTAGGGGCAGCCCACCGCAGCGCCGTACGATCGCCGCTGCCGCCGTTGGCTCGGCCCTGACGCGGTCCGCGCCGCTGAGCCGGCTGAACAGCGCGAGTGCCGCGTCGTCCGGTAGCGGTTCCAGCCGGATCCGGGCGGTGGCGTCGAGGTCGGCGAGGGGCGATCGGCTGGTGACCACTGTGGTGCAGCCCGGTCCGCTGGGCAGCAGCGGGCGGACCTGCGCCGCCGAGGCGGCGTTGTCCAGGATCACCAGTACGCCGTGTTGCGCGGTCCAGGTCCGGAAGAGCGCGGTCGCTTCCTCGACAGTCGTCGGCATCGCCGGAGCCCGAAGCGCGCGCAGGAAGCGGGCCAGCACATCCTTCGGTTCCATGGGCGCGATGCCGGTACTGACCCCGTGCAGATCGACGTAGAGGCAGCCACCGGCATATTCCCGGGCGATCTGGTGCGCGACGTGCAGGGTGAGCGCGGACTTGCCGACGCCGCCAGCACCATCGACGACACAGACCGCGCCGTCGGAGCGCCATCGCGGCCACGAGTCGACCGGTCTCCGCCGCCCGTCCCACGATCACCGGTGGTGCCGGCGGCAACTGAAACGGTACGGACGCGGCCGGGAGAGAAGTGCCGCTCCCCGCGTTTGCCGAGTCATCGGCACGTCTGCCCGTCCGCCCGGCGGCGAGCCGCCCCCAGGCCGCCAACCACACCGACGCCTCTTCGTCCGGCACAGCACACGCTTCCAGCAGGGCGGTTACCAGTTCCCGGCGTGGCAGGGTCGACCGACTCAGCATCGTCGCCAAGGTGCTGACCGGAAGCACCTCGCCGTTGCCCTTGGCCCGACGGGCGATCGTCCGGTACGAGAGGCCGGACTGTTCACGAAGGTTGCGCAACATGGTGACGTACTGCTCGGCGCTGAGCCGCGTTGGTCGGGTCAAGGCCAGCGTCGGAGCCGATCACGGGCCCTCGCTGAGAATGTTGGTCTCCCACGGCACATATCCAAACAACGCCGTCCCCAAGCTCAATCGTTGACCTGCAACCAGTGCGTCAACCGGCGAATAGTGCTGCTGAAGGCGCAACAATCACCGGTCAGCTATAGCACACTCCGGTGGATCGCCCCGTGCTCGATCCACAGTGGGGGCTGCTGTCCACAGGTGAGGCTCGTCCTTGATCTTCAGGTGGGCAGGAAGGGGCTGGGCGTGCCGGTCCAGGAGATGCGGAGTGCGTCCCGGGCCCGGGTGCAGGCGACGAAGAGCAGCGACCGTTCCCGCATCTGGTCCTGTCGGTGCCGGGCGGCATCGGTGCGCAGCGGGGTGATCGCGCGAGTCAGCGGCACCGTCTCGGCGTCCACACCGTGGATCGCCACGCAACGGAACTCCAGCCCTTTCGCCCGGTGCATCGTCATCACCTGGATCGAGTCGCTCCTGCCCCGGCTGCTGCCCTTGAGCCGGACCGCCGCGATCCCCGCCCCGGTCAGCGCCGCGACGGCCTCCTCGGATTGTCGTTTCGTCCGGGCGAGCACCGCGATTTCGTGTGCCGCCACCCCGGACTCCAGCCAGAGCCGGATCGCGTCGGTGAGTTCCCGCAGTTCGGCCGCCTGATCATCGAAGCTTCCAGGTCGGGGCGGAGTCCGCGCAGCGGCGAGTGGTATCCGGCGATCGTGTCCAGTCCGCCGTCGAAATCGTCGTACGACTCGTTGCCGAGTAGCCGGGTGGCCAGGGCGAGGATCTGCGCGGTGGTCCGGTAGCTGACCGTCAACCGGTGTGCCCGGCCGCGTACCTCGATACCGAGGCTGCTCAGGGTGACCCGGTTGTCGTAGATCCGCTGGTGGGCGTCGCCGACGATGAACAGGTCATCGGGGCCCGGCGGGACGACGGCCCGCAGCAGCCGCCACTGCACCGGGTGCAGGTCCTGCGCCTCATCCACCAGAATGTGGTCGTACCGGGTCGGCGCGGTGCCATCGGCCAGCAGGTGGGCGGCTTCGGCGGCGACCTGGAGGATGGTCGGCACGTCGGCGCGGAGCCGGTGGAACTCCTGCACCGCGCCCCAGACGGCTTCGCGGTCGGCCCGGCTCAGCCGCACCGTTCGGAGAATCTCAGTGATTCTCGTTCCTGTTTCACCGGTCCGCGCCCCGGCTGGCCGGGGTCTTACAGGTCCTCCACAGGCGTTTAACGTCTCCCACGGAACTGCGAGGCGACGTGTGACATCAAGCGTGGGTGTGCATCGCGGTCGAGCAGGTTGACCGCCGCGTTGCGGTCCCGGTCATGCGCGGCGCCGCACAGGCACGTCCACGCCCGGTCGGACAGGGTCAAGCCGTTGTTGACCGCACCGCAGGCGGAGCAGGTCTTCGAGGACGGGAACCAGCGGTCGGCGGCCCACAGCTTCGACCCGTACCAGCCGGTCTTGTAGTCCAGCTGACGCAGGAACTCGCCGAACCCGGCATCCGAGATAGCGCGGGCCAGCCGGCGGTTACGGACCATGCCGGCGACGTTCAGCGACTCGACGGCGATGGCTCGCTTGGTTCTCGCGAGCCGTGTCGTCAACTGATGCAGAAAGTCGGTGCGCCGGTTGGCGACGGTCAGGTGCACGGCGGCGACCTTACCGACGGCCTTCACGCGGTTGTTCGATCCGCGTTGGCAGCGGGCCAACGCCTTGTTCACCCGCGCGCAGTTTCCGTTGCGCCGCCTTCAACGGCTTCGGCGCGTAGACCTCCTCCACGCTGCCGGTGTCGTCGGCGATCACCGCGAACGTGGCCAACCCAAGGTCGATACCACACGTCGGGGCGTCCTGTCCACGGTGCGACGTGTGTTGATGTCGGTGCGGTCGACGTCGAGTTGGAAGGACAGCCACCACCGGCCGGCCCGCTCCCGGACGGTGATGCCGATGATCCGGGCGCGGCCATCGCCGATCGGTCGGCCAGCCACGACATGTCCTCCCGCGTGGCGCACCACGCCAACACCGGGCAGGGCCACTCCGCTGGTCGCCTGCTGGTTGCGCCCGGTCGGCGTCGTACCGGAACCGGGACCCGTGTTTGCGTTTACGCCAGGTCGGGAACCCCACCCGGCGGCCTTTACGGGCGCCCTTGCGGGAGTCGACCCAGTTCTTCAATCCGGCCGCCCGCAGTCGGCACGCTTCCTTCGGGATCCGCGACGACAGCTTTTCGGCGGTGAACCACGGAAACAGGTCCGGGTGGGCCTGCCGCCACAGTTTCTCCAGGTCGATCGCCGACCACGGCACCGGTCGTCAGATCTGGCTTCGGAATCCCGTACGACTTTCGGCTTCACGCTGAGCGAACGCGGCCTTAACCTGTTCGAGACAAAAGTTTTCCACCACCCGCGACAAACCGGCGTGCTGCCCGAGACGTTGCCGCTGCACGTCGGTGGGACGCAGCTCAACCCGGTAGCCCTGCTTCATCCGGCTCATGTGGTCGTCTCCGTCGCCACGATCGCTGCTTCGGCTTTGCGTCGCGCCGACCGGCGCCCGTACAGGCGGGCGCAGAACGAGGTCAGGATCTCGGTCATGTCCCGCACCAGATCATCGGTGACTTCCGTGTCGTCGATGGCAATGATCTGCCGTCCGGTAGCGGCGAGCGCCGATTCGGTAGTGTTCGACACCGAAACGGGCGAGCCGGTCCCGATGCTCGACCACGATCATGGACACATGCGGGTCACGTAGCGGCCGGGCGAGTTTCGGCCGGCGGGCATTCAGCCCGGACCCGACTTCGACCACCACCTCGACGATCGTGGTGCCCAAGCAGGTAGCGGCGGTGACAACCCGCCCGGCTTGCCGTTCCAGATCTGCTTTCTGGTCGGCACTGGACACCCGGCAATACGCAACCGCCCTACCGGCGGGTCGGCCGGCTGTTCCAAAACCAAATACCGGCCGGTTGGGGTTTTCACCACCGGTACGGGCATCTTCCCGTTCTTCGCCCACAGCCAAGCGGTTTGGTAATGCACACCGTTCCGCCGCGCCCATTCGGACAACTTCACACATTGATCATACCAGAAACGAATTGAGAAACAGTGAGAGAAACAGGAACAGCTACGCCCCCAGGATGGACGTTGCTCGGTGGCCCGGCCGTGGAACCAGGAGAAATCCCAGCCCTCGACCGGTACGGCGACGCCTTCCGCGATCAGTTCCTCGAACGTTGCCATCCGGCCAGTCTCTCCACGCCCGCCACCCAGCTCAACGCGATTACCCACGGACAGCCGCGCGTCGGGTCGGCGCCGATGATCCCGGTGTTCATACTTTCCACGCTCCTTCCGTCGACGAACTAGCCGCAATGTCGGGGACATTGCGGCATCCTGATGGGTCTGAGGCAGCAATGTCCCCGACATTGCGAGCGTGGCCACTGCCAACGGCAGCAACGCGTGCCGAACGGATAACCTTCGGTGATGAGTTTGTCCTCTGGCGACTACACTGCGACGCTTCCGGCCAAGCGGATGGGCTCGGGTGTGTTGTTCACCGACCAGGCCGGTCGGGTGCTGCTGGTCGAGCCCACCTACAAGGACCACTGGGAGATCCCGGGTGGCTGCGTGGATGCCGACGAGTCGCCGTACGACGCGGCCGTGCGGGAACTGAAAGAGGAGCTGGGGCTCTCCGTGGCGCCCGGACGGCTGCTGGCCGTGGATTGGGTGCCGCCCCGACCGGGCAGGACCGAGGGGGTCATGTTCGTCTACAGCGGCGGCGTACTGGACCCGGTACGGGAGATTGAGATCCACCTACCGCCGGACGAGCTTCGTAGTTGGGCGTGGTGCACCTCGGCCGAAGCCGACGGGCGGCTGTCGCCGCTACTGGCCCGTCGGGTGGCCGCCGCGACGCGAGCGCTGCACGAAGGGGTGACCGTCTATCTGGAAAACGGGACCCTGATCAGTTAACGTCGGGATCCTGAGACGTGACAGTTCTACTCGCACCATGGTGCTCATTCCCGTCACCCGGTGCCCGGAGCGGCAGGCGAGGTTCAATTCCCTGCCCGCAACTCGGCGACGCTGACGCCGAGGCCCGATCGTTCGAGGCGCTCTAGAACGTCGTCAACGCTGCCGGGCGGATTCCGCCAGGAATCGGCGATCTGCTGGACGGCGGCGTACACCACGCTCCGGTCCAGGCTTATTTGATCACGAACAAATTCGTCAGGGGATTTTGGATCGATGTCCCAGGCTTGTAGGTCCTCGGCGGGGAAATGGCGCAGATTCGACGTGACGATGACTTGAGCCCGAGCCCGGATCGCAGCAGCGAGCACATGCCGGTCGTCTGGGTCGGGCAGTTTAAGCGCATCGATGAGCGGCTCGTACCCGGTGATCTTCCAGTCGCGGACGGCCGTTCCCATCAACGTCCGCATACGGGCAGGCCTGGACTGGTCAAGATCTGCTCAAGAAACGTCCTGCCGCCGGGCTGCCTCCTGTCCCGCTAGGTAGCCAAACACCAGCCCCAACGAGATCGTCCCGCCGGCACCCCCGTAGAACCCCTTCGTTGGTGCGCCTCCTGCATTGCCGGCGGCGTACAGGCCTGGGATGACCTTGCCGTCGGTGTTCAGCGCGTGCCCGTGTGCGTCAGTCTTCGGGCCACCCACGGTGCCGAGCGCGCTGGCCTCAACCTTGAGCGCGTAGTACGGCGGGGTGTTGATGGGCCCTAGGACGCTTGACCTCGGGCTCTTCAGGACCGGTCGTACGATCTTCGTCATGGGCCCGACCACGAGGGAGCGCAGGCGTTCGGGGTCGTTCTTCTTCGCCGCACGTGCCGCCAGCGTGCTCACGATCGGTCCGATCGCCTTTGCGATGATCATCCGCGCCTTCGCGGTGGCGGTTGGGAATAGCGCGTCGGGGGACCTCTTGCTCAACCGGGGGTAGAAGGCGCCGAAGTATCGATCGAACAACGTGCCACCGCGGTCGAAGGACGGGTCGCGACCTCGTCCGGCCTCGGGATTGAACCGGTCGACGGTCCGGAGTAGCCCCACATCGTCGACTCCGATCTGAGCCGCCAACTCCGCCAGCGTGTCAGCGCGGTGGATGTAGTCGGGCACCGGCCCGCCGGGGATAATGCCGAAGATTCCGAACTTCGTCCAGTAGTTGTGGTCGAAGATCAGCCATGCCGTGGCGTTCGGCATGGTGCCCGTCTCCGGGTCCACCTCGCGCATGATCTTCCCGAGCTGGTCATAGGGGAGAGCCTCGTTCGCGAAGCGCTCACCCTGATGGTTCACCATGATGCTGTGCGGCAGCGCACGCTCACCCAGGAACACACGACTGAGCGGGCGGCCCTCCAGCGTCTCGCCGGGTACCTGCACCGCGGGCATCCACCAGGCGTCCTGCATACCCGTCAGATCGGCGCCCACGTCCCGGGCCAGCTGCACCGCGATGCCCCCATGCCCCTGCGGCGAAACCTGCACTGCGAAGGGTGCGTGGAGGTGGCTCGTGGTCAGGTCGGTCGACCCCTCGAACCCGCCGCTGGCCAGCACGACGCCCTTGGTGGCACGCACCGTGCGCTCGACGCCATCACCATCCTGTACGACGACGCCCCGCACCCCCGACTCATCCGTTATGAGCCCGACCGCGGGCGCCTGGACGCGCACGTCGACGCCGTTACCCAGAACCGCCTCGAGCAGGGCGCCGACCAACGCCGGTCCGGCGAGCCACACGACATCACTACTGATCCCACCCAGCAGCCAGAACGGGAGCGGATTCCTGGCCATGCCAGTCGTCAGGGCCGGTCGCACGAACGCGGCGGCCTCCCCCAATCCCTCGGGGGAGAAGGGGCCGGGGAAAAGGGCCCGCCCGACCGACGCGCCATCGATGTCGGAGCGGTAGTCCGGCCAGAGCGTCGGGATCCACCCGAAAGAGGTGTGCTCTTCTATGAATCGGGCGACCTGCGGCCCCGTCTCCAGGAACTTCTCCACCAGCTCAGGGTCAAGAATCCTGTCCCGGCCCTCGCCGTAGATGTAACGCCGCGCCTTGTCCAGGTCGTCGCTCACCTTCAGATCCTTGGTGGAGAAACCATGATTCGGGATCCAGGCCGCACCCGCAGAGATTCCGGTAGCGCCACCGACGATCGACTGGGACTCCACAACGAGGACCCGTGCCCCTTGCTTCGCGGCGCTGAGCGCCGCCATCAGCCCTGCCCCGCCAGAGCCGACGATTGCTACATTCACCTCCTCGGGGATGCCGCGCTGTGACACGGTCCCGATGGAGCCACGGTGCTGAGCCGAACTGTCAACCACGACGTCCTCCCCACGATCAATCTCGGTCATGACCCTCCCAAATCAATTTAGGGCTTGCAGAGGATTGACATGCGGATTTCGGAGCCGGCTGAGTTATTTGTGGTAACCGTCCGCGACCTGAGGAGATACCCTTCGGTGGACTGCGCGCACTTTCGATACTCATCGCCTGTTTGCGCGGATCCGGCGAGTACATACCACAACGGCGCCGCCCAGAGTCGGGATCTGCGTTGTTGATCTGCAGCCCCAGGAGTCTTGGAGGATGCCTCCGCAAGGCGTCGCTCAGGAAATGCGTCGAACAGGCACGTGCACACGCATCCTGGTCCACGCTTGAACTCGGGCACTACGGACCGGACCGAGCTATCTTCGATGGAGGAAAACAGATGAGTACGTACAAGGTCGGCTACTTTGTCGGAAGCCTCTCGTCCACGTCCGTCAACCGGGAACTCTCGAAAGCCCTGTTCCGCCTGGCGCCCGCGGACCTCGAGTTCACCGAGATTCCGATCGGGAACCTGCCGCTGTACAGCCCGGACCACGATGCGAACTACCCGCCAGAAGCTGCCGCGCTCAAAGACGCGATCCGCCAGGTTGACGCGGTACTGTTTGTCACTCCCGAATACAATCGGTCCATCCCAGGCGCGTTGAAGAACGCCATCGACTGGGCCTCCCGGCCGTGGGGTCAGAATTCGTTCGACCACATCCCCGCAGGAGTGATCGGCGCATCCATTGGGCAGATCGGCACAGCCTTGGCTCAACAGAGCCTGCGCGCCGTGCTCAGCTTTTGCAACGCCCGGCAGATGACCGCCCCCGAGGCGTACATCCAATACACGCCGCAGATCTTCCCGGGCGACGGTGAGGTCACCGACGAGTCCACGAAGGCTTTTCTAACCGGCTACATGGCAGAGTTCCGGGATCACATCGTTCGGGTCCTGACCGTACTGCCTCGTTGAGGGCTGTCTCGCGGGGATGGATGCAATACTACGGTCGATTTAACCGATCGGCTCTGTATCCCTTCCTGCAACGCATCAACGCCTACCTGGTGCGTTTTCTGCGGAACAAGTTCAGACGCGTACGATCCTTCAAGAAGGCAAAAGCGGGATGGCAACGCATTTAGATCAGCTCAAATCCAGGTCCTGCACCAGCCTGGCCAGCTCGTCGGCTGCGTCACGGCGCCGGGCATCGTCGCGGTGCTTGTATGCCAGCAGGGACCCGGCCAGTACGCGTCGGTGTGTGCCGACCTTCCGGTACTCGATCTCGCCCGCTTCCAGTAACCCGATCAGGTACGGCCGAGACACGTTCAGCAGCTCGGCTGTTTGCTGTGCGGTCAGCTCGGCGTGGGCGGGAACGACCGAAACACCATGCCCGTTCGCCATACGCGCATTATTTGCAACGGGTGCAGCAATCGCAAGCTAGCTGGGGTTGGTTGGGACGGGGATGAGGACGGCGTCGGCGATCAGGGCGTCGAAGTGGTCGTGCAGCCGGGCTGGCAGGTCGCCGCCGACGATCCGTACCCCGACCTCGACGTTGGCGTCAAAGGCGTGGCCGGAGAGGTTCGCGCTGGTCAGGAAGGCGCTGTGCCGGTCGGCGACGATGCCCTTGGCGTGCATCGACGGCGTCGAGGGCAGCGCGGGCCGGCGACCCGGCGCCCAGAGGTAGAACTCTGCGGTCAGGTCCCGCAGCGCGTCCAGCGCCGCCGTGCGCAGGGTGCCCCCGCCGGCTCGGGTGGTTTCGACGACGATCCTGACCCGTACGCCCCGGTCGGTCGCGCCGCGCAGCGCAGCGACGATCCGGGCGTCGGCGTGCGCGGAGTAGGTGAGCACCAGCAGGTCCCGACGGGCCGCGACCGCGACGCTCTCGAACGCCTGACGGGTGGCGCGCAACGGTACGTGCCGGCTCTGCGGGCCGGTCACCACCGGCTCGACCCGCAGCGCCGCTTGTTCGGCGACCACCACCGCGTACGCGCTCGCCAGCATCCCGGCCACCATCCCGCCGGTCACGCCGGCCCCGGTCGAGGGGTCGGCCGTCGCCCGCCAGGCGGTGCAGAGTCGGGTCACCTCGGCGCGGATGGCCGGGGTGGAGGCGGTGGCCGCGCGGACCGCGCCGAGCGCCACCGGGTCGGCGTCAACCCGCGAACCGAGTACGGCGGTCAGTTCGGCCAGCACCGACTCGTTCGGCAGCACCCGGCCCAGCGCGGCGACCGCCTCGACGAGCTGCCGCATCAGCCTGTCGTTGGCCATCTGTCGCGCCGGTTCAGATTGTCGGGAAGAAGGCGGCGTCGGCCCCGCCGAAGGTGGGCACCAGCAGTTTCCGGTCGAGGAACCGGTTGCCGAGTTCGCAGGAGGTTTCGGCGGCGAAGAGGCAGGCGTGGCAGGCGGCGCCGTGCACGGTCCGGTCGTGTTCCGGCCGGTGCTCGGCGCACATCGGGTCGGAGGAGCAGAGGCTGGCGTCGCGTAGCGCCTGCTTGAGCACCAGGGTCAGCATCTCCGGTTCGGCGAGCCGGACCAGACCGCCGAGGGTGCCCTCACTGTCCGGGGCGGCGGTGTAGAGCAGGATGCCGGCCATCCCGTCCCGGGCGTAGATCCGTTCCCGGATGCCGCTGGCGCTGTAGCCGCATTCCAGGGCGAAGGCGCGGATCAGCGCGTGCGCCAGGGTGTGCAGCAGGGTGTAGCGGGGCGTTCGCCAGTCCAGCTCGGGGTCGCGTACGCGCTGCCCACACCACTGCCGGTGGCCGTGGCGCAGCCCGGTGATGGCCGGGGAGTCGGCGACCCGTTCTTCCCAGGCGGTCAGTCGGTCTTCGGGGAGCCGGAGGAAGATGCCTTCGCCTCGGGTTTCCGCGCACGGCACCCAGGTGGGGGCGGTGTTGGCGAGCGGGGCGACCGGCAGGGCATCGTCGTACCGGCCGTCGCCCAGTTCGTTCGGTGCGATGATCCGGGTGAAGCCGAGCAGCGCGGAGACCTCCCGGAGTCGGGTGACCGCGAGCACCTCGACCAGGTCGGCCTGCCACTCTGCCGGCACCGGGCGTGGTTCGATCCGGAAGTCCGGGTGGTCTTTCGGCGCTCGGCGGTGGTCGGCGAAGACTTCCCATTCCGGGCGGAGTACGTCGCGGGCGTCCGCGGTCGGGCTTGCCGTGCCCGCAGCCCGGTAGCGGCCGATCGCCGCGTAGATCTCGGCATCGCTGGCGGTGCCGAAGCCGATGAACTTCTCCGCCGCGAAGGCGCGGGCCCCGGCGACCTGTTCGGCACTGGTCATCCCACCTAGTTGAGCCCAGAGCTGCTCCACCTCGATCAGCAGCGGATCTTCGGCCTGCGGGATGGAGACCACCGCGACCTTGACCGGGAACCAGAGGTTCGAGGCGCCCAGACCGATGGCCCGGGGCGGTACGGCACAGCCGCCGTCGGCGAAGGAGCGCAGGTGCGGGTGTCGGCCCCGGCAGCGGGGCAGGTGGGTGCTGGCGTCCCGGCCGAAGGCCGGGGCCATGCTCCGGCGGGCGTTGCAGCTCAGGCAGGTGACGAAGACGCTGGCCGCGTCGCCGGAGACACCGCGTTCGCCGAACTGCAGGATGGTCTTGCCGCAACTTGCTCCCTTGTGGACGTAGTAGTCCCAGGGGAAGTCGTCCAGGTGCCCGGCTTCGCAGGCGAGCATGAACCGGACCGGCATGGCGGTCGGCGGCTTCTTGGCGACCTGGCAGTTCTCATGCACCACCTGCACCAGGTCGGGGCGGACCTGGTTGCCCTTCAACTTGAACAGGGTGCTTTCGATCGGCCCGAGGTGCCGGCAGTAGGGGCAGCGCAGAAAGCGGGGAAAGACCTCGACCGGTACGCCGACCCGCGCCGACTCGCCGGCCTGGTTGCCGCTCTCCTCCGGCACGTACGGCGGCAGCCGCAAATCACGGACCTGGCGACCGGCCCGCCGCTGTACGACGGTGAGCAACCTCGGTTCGCTGATCGTCTCGGTGTTGTTGCTGTCCCACTCGTCCAACCCCATGATCAGGGCGGAGAAGCGGGGCAGGTCGACGATGGCGCCGATGCCGAAGGTGTGTTGCAGCTGGCTCGGTCGTAGCTCGCCGGCCCGGTTGATCCGCGGCCCTTTGCCCCTCACGGTTCGGTCTCCTCGTCGGCTTCGTCGTCGGGTTCGAACCTCGCGGTGCCGGCGTCGTCCGGGGTCCCGGCCACCGGCGGCTGGTACGGGTTGTCCCGTTCGTTGCCGAGCGGGTCGTGGCCGTTGCTGATCAGCAGACGGATGCCCGGTTCGACGTTGCGCAGCGAGGTGGGGCAGGTCCACTCGGTCCACGGTCCGGTGTCCGGCTCGGTGAGCAGCCCGACGGTTTTGCCGTCCCGGCCGGCCCGGTAGCCGAGGTACTGGTATTTCTCGGCCGCCCGGTCGGCCCACCGGTCGAGGGTCCGGTCGAGCCGGGCCCGGACCAGGTCGGCCGCCGATCTGTCGCCGGTAACGGTCGCCGCGCGGGTCACCACCGTGTCGACCAGTTCGGCGACCTCGGTCGCGTGCCGGTCGACCTGCTGGGCGTCCCGGTTGGCGTTCCAGGTGGCGTCGTGCTGCCGGATCAGGCTGGCGAGTACGGCGGTGAGGCCCCGGTCCAGCGCCCGGTCGGCGAACGGGGTGACCGACAGGGCTTCCACGTGCCGGTACGCCGAGCTGTGGAAGTGTTCGAAGCTTTCGTAGTGCGACAGGTCGCGCGGGCGGGCCCAGTTGAAGGCGGTCAGCACCAGGCCGGGGGAGGCCCGGCCGACCCGGCTGGTGGCCTGGATGTATTCGGCCGCCGATTTGGGTTGCCCGGCGACGACCATCAGGCCGAGCCGGGAGATGTCCACCCCGACGGAGATCATGTTGGTGGCCATCAGCACGTCGACCGGGTGGACGTCCAGCCCCTTTCCGGACCGCTGGGCGGGGACCGGTACCTCCAGTCGGCGCAGAATTTCCGGGATCTCGCTGGAGTGCAGCCGGGAGGTCAACTCGGCCACGTCGGGTTTCCGCCGCCGGGCCAGACCGAGTTCCGCCGCGTCGGCCAGCCGGGTCGCCACGTCGTCGTCGACCACCCGACGCATTCCGCCGAGCTCGCGCAGCGAGCCGAAGTAGCCGACCAGGGTCATGTACGCGTCGGTGCCGGCGGTTCCGCCGTACCGCTCGTGCAGCAGTTGGGCGCCGGCCATCCCGGCCACGTAGAGCCGGATCAGCAGCGCCTTGAACTTGCGGCCGTGCGCGCAGACCCCGACGTACCGGCGGCCGGGCAGTTCACTGACCGGCCGGGTACGGGCGAAGAAGGAGTTCCGGGAGTCGATGGCCGGCGGCGGGAAGATCGCGAGTTGCCGGGTGAAGACGCCCCGGACCTGGGCGGCGGCCCCCCGTACGGTGGCCGTGGAGGCGATCACCATGGGGCGGACCGGGGCCGCGCCGGGAATGTCCGGCCGCCAGGTCGCCAACTCGTCGACCACCGTCTCGTAGAGGCCGACCAGTGAGCCGAGCGGCCCGGAGATGAGGTGCAGTTCGTCCTGCACGATCAAATCCGGCGGGCGGAGCGCGCCGACCGGTTCGGTCTGCGCGGCCGGCTGCCGACCCTTGGCTTCGTGCCGTTGGGCGTCGCAGCCGATGGTTTCCGGCGTCCGGTAGCCGTGCCGGCTACACCAACCGGTGACCTTGCCGAAGAGCGCCTGCACCGAACCACGCCAGGGCAGTTGGGCGAACTTGTCCACGGTGGCGATGACGAACGCCGGCAGCAGCCGGTAGATCTCCTCGTCGACCACCAGCACCGGCAGCCCTTCGCCGGGACTGCGCCGCAGGGTGAAGGGGCAGCGCCCGCTGGTTTCCGTACAGAAGATGGTGGTCCGGAGCCGGACCTGGTCGACCTCGATGTTGTGCTGCTCGGTCAGGCCGGTGCCGCACCACGGGCAGGTGGTGAGCTGGTGCGGCGAACCCTGCCCGCCGCCGCTGAACGGCCGCCCTTTGACCTGACCCCGGGCCCGTTTCACCGACTCGTCGGCGCCGTCGGTGCGGTTCGGGGTGACACTGCCGCCGACCCAGAGCCCGAGCCGGAACGGGGTTTCGCCCCACCGCTGCGGCTCTTCCCGGCGCAACGTCTCGCAGGCGCAGATCAGCGCCGCCGCCCGCTGGAACTGCTGCACAGTCAGTAGCCGCAGGGTGTAGCGCATCAGCACCGCGACGCCGTCCTCGGCGTTCAGTCCGCCGAAGGCCGGCTTGCGCCGCCGGATCGCCATGGTGAAGGCGGCCAACCCGAGGTACGCCTCGGTCTTGCCGCCACCCGTCGGGAACCAGAGCAGGTCCACCAGGCCGCTGGTCGGCCGCCGGTTCGGGTGGGTCGGGTCGGCCAGCGCCGGCAACCCCATCAGTAGGAAGGCGAGCTGGAAGAGGCGCCAGGCCGGCCGTTCGGCGGCTTCGGCGGCGGCCACCGCCGCGTCCAGGGTGAGTTTCGGGTCGGCCCGCCGGGCAGCGGCGGCCACCGTGTGCAACCGCTGGAGCCGCATCGCCCGGTTGGCGAACCGGAACGCCGCCAGCGGCTCCGGGTCGGCCGGGTTGAGCAGCACCTCGATACCTTCCCGGATCCGCCCGGCGGCCACCCGGCACTCCTCCAGGGCCAGCTCGGCGTCGACCCGGAACCGGTCCAGCGTCGGGTCGACGGTGACCTGCTTCGCCTGCTGGTCGAGCCACGCCTGATAGGCGATGACGATCGGCTCCAGCATCCCGCGCAACCGGGCCGGCTCCGCCTCGGCGAGCGCGGCCATCTCCAACTCGACCCCGGCGAGCCGCTCGTCGTCGGTGAGCCGGGTGGCGTCGGTGGCCGGCATCTCGTACCAGGGCATCGGGTCGGTCCGGATCTCCACCGCCCGGGTCGGGTCATCGTCCAGAGTGGTTATGAGTACGCCGACGCCGTGCCCGACGGCGAAGGCGGGGGAGTGCCGGTACCGCATGGCCAGGGTACGCAGCTCCCGGCTGGCCTCCTCGGCGATCTGCTCGTCCGGCAGCGGCAACTTGCGCGGCCGGAACGGCGTGGACCCGGCAACGATGCCCCGGACCCGCAACCCGCACTGGAAGATCCAGGTGCTGTTCCGCATCTTGCCGTCCGGGTCGATGGTGTTGACCAAAAAGAGCGAAACCACCCACTGCTCGTCGTACCGGCGGATCCGACCCCGTACCACGATCTCCGGCTGTTCCCGGTCGACCGGGAACGGCTCGATCTCCCCGTCGACCAGGGGCACCGACCGTACGCCGCCGCGTTGCTCACGCCGCCACACCGACGGCTCGCTGCCGTCGTCGAGCGGGGTGCTGGCGTTCTCCCGGACGTACCGCCCCCATTCCGCCTCGACCAGCAGGGCCGTCTCCTCCGGCCCGACCGCGAAACTCAACCCCATCGAGGAGGGGTAGAAGCTCGGCGTAGCCGGCGCGGCCTCCCCGCCCGCCTCGTCGTCGCTGCCGGCGTCCCCCTCCTCGGCGAGGCTCTCCTGTTCGGCCGGGTTGACCAGGACCCCCGAGGGGGACAGACAGCCGACCGGGTAGCGGTCCCGGAGCGAGATCTGCTTGCGACGGTGGTCGATGACGAACTCTTCCGCGGGCTCACCCGGCCCGACCAGATCCCGCCGGATCAGCTCCGCGAGCTTGTCACGGATCTCCCCACCGCCCGGTACGGCGAGCACCGGTTTATCGAGCGTTTCGGCCATGTGAAGATCCCCTGGTCAGAGCTGGTCGAAGAGGGAGGGTGCTTCGGTGCTGGCAGCGGTGCGGGGTTTTGGGATTTTGGCGGGGCCGCCGCGACTCGGCTTGCCCTTGTTGTGCAGTCCGCGCTGCTGCTCGTCGGCGTACCGGGCGAAGTTCAGCTCCAGCAGCCGGTCCAGGATTTCCTGCCGCACCGTCGGCCCGACGGTGTAGCGCGTCCCCTGCCGGGTCTCGTGGAAGCCGTGGTCCAGCGGCAGATCATCCCAGCCGTACGCCTCGGCCACCGCGTGGTCGATCTCCACGTGGATGGCTCGCAACTCGGCGATGTCGGCCGACCGCTCGTCCGGGTTGTGCACCCGGTTGTACGTTTTGGTCAGCCCCTCGTTCCGGTCCAGCATCAACCCCCGCCGGTACGAGTCCAACCGCTCCCCACCCACCCGCATCCGCCCGGTGAGTTCCGGCCGCGCAAACGTCTCGAACACATCCGTCGGGGTGTACCGGATCCGCGTCTCCAACGTCGATGCGCGGTCGATCGCCCACCAGTAATGCGGTGCACTCGACAGTAACGCCAGATCCGCCGCATCCTCCGTCGCGAAGACACCAAGAACATTTGCGAAGATCTGGCCGTTGAGCTGAAATACCGGCATGACCACCTTGCTGACCAGTGCAATGGTCAGCACTCGATCGAATCCTTGAATCTTTCGGTAGAGTCCGGGACAGCGTTCGCCGAATTGCCACCATTGATCGCGATAGTTCGACTTCTTATTTGTATCTCGTAGCGGTTTAACTAGATCGCGAACCCGATTTATTAAATCCGAATACTCTTCAGCCTTGGCAAGCGGCCAATCGCGAAAGTTGATTACCCAGCGGCTAGCTGACGAATCTGGACGGGAGTTCAGGTCCTCGCCGTTCAAGTATGGGGCAAGCACGCCAGCGTTACGCGGGTCGCGAGCGATTAGCTCCCTAGCCTCACCCGGGGTCATGGTGAAGCCGAGACCGAGGATGATCGAGCCCTGGAAGGCGATGCTGGCATTTGCGGCGAGCCGGTGTGGGGTGCCGGTGGCTCGGCTGGCCGGGTCGAGGGTCGGCGTGATCGCCCCGACCGGAGAATCGTCGAGCACGGCCTGCTCCGCCTCGCCGCGCTGGCCGAGCCAGACCTTCGATACCTCAAGGCGGCGGCACGGTGAAGAACTGCCCGTCGAAACCGGGCACGGTTCGGGGTTGCAGCGGCTGCTGGCGACCGAGCCGCAGCCCCACCTCCACCACCCGGCGCACCGCCTCCGGGTGCAGCCGCAGCTCGCTGCGGCTCTCGTGCAACTTGTTGACCAGCTTGTTCAGCTCGGCCGCGATCTGCCGTTCCACCGCGAGCACCGCCCGCTTCGCGGCGTTGCGTTCCGCGCTGGCGGTGTCCAGGCCGGTCCTCCGCCGACCGAGCATGGCGTCGGTGACCTGATCGGCGATGACCGGACCGACGCTGCCCAGATCGGTGCGGATCTGCTCGACCTTGCGTACCGCCTGGGCGAGGAAGTGCAGGTCACCGTCGAGCGAGCCGGGCCGGGCCTCGGCCACCTGGCTCTCGTCGTAGCCGGCGCCGACGAAGTGGTGGATCAGCACCTCGTCGGCCTCCTGGCCGTGCCGGTCGATCCGGCCGTTGCGCTGCTCCAACCGGTTCGGATTCCACGGAATCTCCCAGTGCACCAGCCGGTGGCACCGCTCCTGCAGGTCGATGCCCTCGCTGGCCGCGTCGGTCGCCAACAGGATCCGGATCGGCGAGTCCGCGGCGAGGAAGTCCTTCTTGATCCGGTCCCGTTCCCGGGTGTCCAACCCGCCGTGCAGCACCTCGATCCGGCTGTCGACGCCGTGCCCGTACGCCTCCAACTGCTGCTGCAACCAGCGCTGGGTGTCCCGGTACTCGGTGAAGACGATGACCCGCTCATCCCCACCCGGCCCGTTGATCGTGTCGAGCCAGGCGAGGAAAAGCTCCAGTTTGCTGTCCGCCTGGTTCCTCGCCTGGTCGGCCCAGCTGGTCATCCGGTCCAGCAGATCCCGCTCCGCCTCGGTGATCGCCGGCTCCGCGTCACCGGCCGCCACCAGCGCCCGCCGGGACACATTCTCGTACGAGTTGTCGTCGTCGGCGTCGGTGTCCAGCGCGTCCTCGACGGCGGCGAAGGTGTCCCGCAGCACCGAGGTCTTCGGCTCCCGGCGCTGCCCCTTCGACCTTCCTCGACCCGGCCCACTGTCCTGCTGGTCCTGTTTTTCTTGGGCGGCGCGGTGGGTGGCCAGGGTCCGGGCGAACGCGGCCGGCGAGGAGAAGAGTCGCTTCTTCAACGTGGTCAGCGAGAACTCCACCGCCACCCGGGCCGCGTCGCCGCCGTCGATGAGTGGCTCGGTGCCGCCGGCCGTGCTGCGGCGTACCCGGGACTCGGTGTAGGCGCGCAGGTCCTCATGGACCTGGCGCTCGGCGGCCGTGTAGTCCACTGGCAGCGCCACGATCCGGCGCGGCGGAAAGAGCGGACGCCCGTCGAACTCGGTGGTCAGCTGCGACTTGAGCCGGCGCACCATGATCTGCTTGAGCTGCCGCGGATCCGGCTGGACCCCGCGGGCGAAACGCTGATCGTCCAGCAGCTCCAGCAGCGCGGTGAACGACTCCAGGTAACCGTTGTGCGGGGTCGCGGAGAGAAAGAGCCGGTGCTCGCAGTTCGGCGCCAACTCCCGGATCGCCTTGGTCCGCAGCGAGTCGGTGGCGTACTTCCCCTGCCCGGTCGGGGCGCAGGCGTGCACCTCGTCCACCACCAGCAGGTCGAAAGCCCGCGAGTCGTACCCGTTGCCCAGCACCTCCCGCAGCATCCGCATCGGTCGGTCCCGCTTGAGCCAGTCGACGCTGACGATCAGGCGCGGGAAGTGGGTGAACGGGTTCACCCGGACGCCGCGCTCGCGGCGCAGGGTGCGGACCAGTTCGGTGTCCAGCACCCGGAACTCCAGGCCGAACTTCTCCTGCATCTGCTCCCGCCACTGGATGCAGAGGCTGGCCGGGCAGACGATCAGCACGGTACGGGCCCGGTAACGCAGGATCAGCTCCTGAATGACCAGCCCCGCCTCGATGGTCTTACCGAGCCCCACATCGTCGGCGATCAGCAGGTTGGCCCGGGGCATCGACAGCGCCCGGACCAGCGGGTCAAGCTGGTACGGCTCGATGGTGATGCCGCTGCGGAACGGCGCCTGCAACAGACTGCGGTCGGCGCTGGTCAGCGCGCCCCAGCGGACCGCGTCGAGGAAGGCATCCAACGTCTGCGGGTCGTCCAACCCGCGCCCCTCGGGCAGGGTGGGCAGCTCGGAGGACTCGTGCGCCCGCGCCCCCGACTCGACCTCCCAGATCACCCGGAGGGTTTCGTCGAAACTGTCGTCCTCAATGGAGCTGAGGGTGATCAGATTTTCCGCCGGCTTCGGCCCGGTCGCGGCCCGGTCGGCGGTGATGGTGCTGGGTACGGCGTCCGCCACCACCCATCGGCGACCTCGTACGGTGACGAGCTGACCGGGCACCGGAGCCGACCCGAACTGGTCGTGCTGGTTGAGCCGGTTGAGCTGCGAGGCGGGTGCCGCCATCAGCAGGGCTTCCGATCGACCGTGTCCGACATGGAGTATGTCCTCCCGGGAGGTTGGCGGCGTTGCCCGGGTTGAGTTGGCGTCCGCATGTGACTGATCCGCGCCTATCCCGGTCTGGGCACGCTACCGGCCCGCTCGGCGGCCCTACCAGCCCACTCAGGCCAGTAAATGGGTGAATGTCCATGGTCAAAAGGTTGACCTTGATATCTGGATCAAGCCATTGACCTGGGCTTTCGTCGAAATCCACCGGGAGCGTCAACGGTGCCAGTTGGACAGCCCGGACCAATGCAAGCTTTCGTCCAATATCTGACATTCACTCACGTTGCGTCTGAGGTCAAGAACGACCGGGGGCGCAGCCCAGCGCGCCCCGCAACCTGGCAACCCAGGGCACGCATCGGCACACCCTGACTAGTGCGTTGTCCATGGACTTTTACCGGTTGATGACACGTTCATCGTCGCGACGGTCACGGCCGCCTGAGCAAGCTCGGGCGGCCGTTCACCTGCTGGAGCCTGCGCAAACTCGCTGACTACCTGAGCGCCGGGGCCGACCGGCGGGCCTCGACGCTGCCAGCGTCGACAGTGTGGCAACGCCGTCAGCCACGCCGTCTATGTCCCGATCGTGGATGCGGCGCCGATCGAGTACGGGCTGATCTGGCCGACAGGACAGCGGAATGCCCGGGTCGGCGCTTTCGCCGAGGCGGCCCTCAAGCGCGCGGGGCTGATCTGATCAAGCCTGCCGGGCGGCACTACAATCCAGCGAACCGACGCATCCACAGGCCGCGATCAGGGGGAATGATGGTTATCGTTGATATCGCGGTCGCGATGCCGAAACAAATCGCAGAGCGCGTGGCGTCCGGTGAATACGTGAGAATCGGCAGTGTGGTTCGTGACCTCGCGGGACGTGTCGTCGCCCACTTGCCGGAAGCGTCACTGCCAGAGGATGCGCAGGAAGCCGCCGGGAGTATTGCGAAAGCACTGAAAGACCCCAAGGTCATCGCCATCGGGCTGGGCCTGGCAGCTCTGGCGGCCACCGCGGGCGTAGCAGGTTTCATCTTGGGAAAGAAAAAGCAGGCCGCCGAGCCTAAGCGGCCGAAGTCGGTCGAGAACTGCATCGCCTCGTTGCGCGACTACTTCGAAGCAGTTCAGAACGGACGTCTCGACGTGAAGACCATCCATCGTCTGAACTCGGATCTGGACGCTGTCAACAAGGAGTCCGGCAGCGGCCGGATTGAGATCTTTGCAGATCAGTTTGAGGTGCTGATCGCCATCGTGGCTGATCACACCTGGAAGCTCGCTGAAGCTAACTCGGTCGACCTGAGCGAGGTTTTGGAACAGATACCCCAATTGGGGGACAGCAAGATCGCCAACTTGCAGCGTCATCTCAAGGTCCAGGAGGAGATCTTGAGACGGTCGGCATAGCCGACCGGACCTTTGAGGGCTCCGGCGGCGCGGTAGTCAGCGAGTTTGCGCAGGCTCCAGCAGGCGAACGGCCGCCCGAGCTTGCTCAGGCGGCCGTGACCGTCGCGACGATGAACGTGTCATCAACCCGGTAAAAGTCCATGGACAACGCACTAGTCAGAGGAGGTAGACTGCGGTCAGAAACACGAGCCGCCCATCGCGGATGGGTTGGAAGTGGAGCCGAGGCCCCGGGGGTATACCCGGCCCTCGGCTCGGCGCTTTCTCAGGTTAGCTAAGCCAGATCGGGCGCTCGGTCAATACCGACTCCAACGGAATCAGGTACTGCTCGTCTCCGTCGCCGCGAGCGACGCTCACGGCGCCGGCCACGATGTCAGGCAACCACACCAGCGGCTCGGCCGACGAGCGGGCGAAGCTCACCCGCAGGGTTGGCGTGATCTCTCGGCGGACCCGCAGCACATTCACCAATTCGATGTCCTTGGCGTTCTGGGCAGGACGACGCGCGTCGAGCCACATGTCGTCAACTTCGAATGCGCTCAGCTCCCACAGCAGCCGGCTCAGGCACTGTCGTCGGCCGCGTTCCTGCCGTGCGTTGTCCAACCCGGTGCCGACGACGACCAGGTGCACCGCGTTGAGGCCGCCCACGACCGCAGCAGCCTTCCGTCGTTCAGGGGGCATGGCGTCGCGCCAATGAAAACGCCGTGTGCCTTGGCCGAGGGCTCGAACTGTCTCGCGTGTTTCGGCAATATGATCACCAGCGAGCATGGCAGCGGCGAGAACGTACAGGCCAGAGCCATCGCGGCGCTGGCGCATTGATTCATCTACGTACGCACTCCATCGGAGAGTCACCTCGGCACGGTACGTGATCTGCCCGAAGATTCGGAGCTATTCACCGAACCGGGTGTCGCATGCGAAGTTCCAAGCCTCTGGGGTGGCGCGTTGCATGCTTTTGCATCAGCTTGTTGCAAGGTTTAACCGGCGCTCGGTGCGGTCGCATTGGTGCCCGGATAATCCGCGAAAACCCTCCAATGTAGAGGTCGAAGATTTGCAAGATCGCAAGTTCCGGGCGGGTGTGGAGAGCGTTCACAAATGATCAAGAGAGATCGTCGCACGAGGGAGTTTTGGCTGGTCAGCAGGGGTGTGCTAATGATTTAGACAAAGACTTCCGGCTCCGGGTATTTACTTACTTTTCGGCAACCGATAAGTGTTTAGGAGGGCCAAAGCTCGACGTTAAAGGATTGGGCTCAGAGATGTTGCATGATGGAACTCGGGGGATGATCAAATGACAGTGGACCTTGGTTCGACCGTGCCCCGGCGTGAGCTGGGGCGGATGCTGCGTGACCTCCGCACCGAGGCGAACATGACTCTCGACGGCGCGTCCGATGCGCTGGAGTGCAGCCGGCAGAAGGTCTGGCGGATCGAGAGCGGCCTCGGCCCGGTCCGGTCGCTGGACGTCAAGGTGATGTGCCAGTTGTACGACGTGAGCCCTGACCTGGCCACCGTGCTGAGCGGGCTGGCTGCCGAGACCAAGGCCAAGGGCTGGTGGCATGCGTACGGCGATGCCATCCCGGACTGGTTCGAGCCGTACATCGGCTTCGAAGCCACCGCGAGCCGGCTCAGGTTCCACAACGACACCATGCTTTCGGGCATTCTTCAGGCTCGGAGTTACGCGCGCGGTGTCTATCAGCACCGGACCGATATCTCGGACGAAAAGCTGGAGCGGCAAGTTGATGTCCGCCTGCGGCGGCAGCGCATCCTGACCCGTCGGCTGCCGTCCCCGCCTCGGGTTGATGTCGTGCTCTCTGAGGCTGCACTGCTCCGAACTGTCGGTTCTCCAGAAACGATGGCTGAACAGTTGCGGCATCTGTTGGAGCTGAGCGAACTGCCCCACGTCTCGATTCGGGTACTGCCGTTGGCAGCGGGTCTGCACGACGGGGCCATCGCTGGAACCTTCGTCATACTCGACTTCCCGCCTGCTAAGCGGGCCACCCCGGAGTTGCCCATCGTTTACAGCGAGTCGTTGACCGGGGCGCTCTACCTCGACCGGCCCAATGAGCTGGCAGCCTACGAACGGGTCTGGGCTGGCCTGGACGCCTTGGCACCTCACGAGGAACAATCGAGGTATTTGATTGCCAAGATTCTTCGGGAGGTTCACCATGGCTGACCTGAGCGGTGCCCGATGGCGGACCAGTAGTCGTTGCGGTGATAACGGCGGCGAGTGCGTGGAGGTTGCTGACAACCTGGTTGGCGTGGTCGCCGTACGCGACAGCAAAGATCAGTCCGGCCCGGTGCTCATCTTCCCCGAGACGGCCTGGACCACTTTCCTCTCCACCCTCCCCACCCCCTGACCCACCCACACCCCTGACCCCCGTCAGCCAAACCACTGCCTGGCGGACTCAACCTCCTGACGGATTGTGTTGCTCCGATCGATGGGACGATGAGTTTGGCCGTAGCCCCAACGACGTCAGTCGTACCGGCTGGGTCCCTGACCGGCCGCATCTCGGTGCCGCTGCTGACTCCGCTTGAGGCGGCCCAGCACCTCCAGATCCCAGCGCACGTCCTGCATTGCTGGCTCAGCCAGGAGGCTGCCGGGCATCCCCTCGTACCCAGCGTCAAGCCGATGCGCCGAGGTCATCCGTCCGTTCCATTCGTGGCCCTGGTCGAGGCGTACGTGCTGGGTTTGCTACACAGGCTCGGCCTCTCGACCGAGCGGATCCGGGAGGCTGCCGCCGCAATCCGCCAACAGTTCGGCACGGCGTACGGACTCGCCAGCCGGCGGATCACCATAGACGGCGTCGATGTTCTTGTCCACCACCTGGGCGCCGACCGGTTGCCCCGGACGGACGCCCGTCAGATGCCGCTACGCGAGATCATCAACGACCATTTCCGGTACCTCACCTGGACCGGCGACGAAGAGTTTCCAAGTCGACTGACCCTGCGTAGGTACGATCCGGCTGTCGCCGAGTGGTCATCGATCCACGGTTCGCCGGTGGCGCTCCGATCGTCGCGTCCACCAAGATCCCGGTCAGCCTATTAGCCAGCCACGGGCGGGCGGGTCGGACCATTCCGGATCTACCCGGACTCGAGATTCGTCTCCGAAAGCCCTTCTTCGCTTGGTTCCTTCGGTAGCTGGCTTTCCCAGTAGGCGAGGTGCGCGCGGGTGGTGAGGGTGTGGGGGTGGTCGGGGCCGAGGATGCGTAGCCGGTCGGTGAGGAGTTCGGCGAGGGCGTTGGCGGCGGTGGTGGGGTCGCCGGCTTGGCCTCGCCAGTGGGCGAGGTTGTTGCGGGTGCCGAGGGTGTGGGGGTGGTTGGGGCCGAGGATGCGTAGTTGGTCGGTGAGGAGTTCGGCGAGGGCGTTGGCGGCGGTGGTGGGGTCGCCGGCTTTGCCTTGCCAGTTGGCGAGGTTGTTGCGGGTGGTGAGGGTGTCGGGGTGGTTGGGTTCGAGGATGTGTAGTTGGTCGGTGAGGAGTTCGGCGAGGGCGTTGGCGGCGGTGGTGGGGTCGCCGGCTTTGCCTTGCCAGTTGGCGAGGTTGTTGCGGGTGGTGAGGGTGTGGGGGTGGTTGGGTTCGAGGATGTGTAGTTGGTCGGTGAGGAGTTCGGCGAGGGCGTTGGCGGCGGTGGTGGGGTTGCCGGCTTGGCCTCGCCAGTGGGCGAGGTTGTTGCGGGTGCCGAGGGTGTGGGGGTGGTTGGGGCCGAGGATGCGTAGTTGGTCGGTGAGGAGTTCGGCGAGGGCGTTGGCGGCGGTGGTGGGGTCGCCGGCTTTGCCTTGCCAGTTGGCGAGGTGCGCGCGGGTGGCGAGGGTGTGGGGGTGGTTGGGGCCGAGGTGATGTTGTGCGGTGGTGTGCAGGGTGTGGAAGTAATCGGCGGCGGCGGTGACCAGGCCGGCTTTGCCGAGGCTTCTGCCGGCGGTGAAGAGCACCCGGTGGCCGCCGGTGTCGCTGTTCCAGAGCAGCGCGCCGGAGTGGGTGTTGAGGGCGATGGCGTTGGCTCGCAGGAGCTGCCCAAGTTCGCGGTCGCGTTCGACGTCGGGCCAGATCTCGACCAGGGCGTCCGCGGCGGTGGTGGCGAGCATTGCGGTGTGTTCGGTGGGGGTGGCTTCGCGGACCGCGCGCTGTACGAGGCCGTGCACTCGCACCGTGCCATTGGCCTGGTCGAGGGTGATCAGGTTGAGCCGTTGTAGGCAGTGCAGCGCGTCAATGGCGTCGTCCGCGTCGACCGGTTGCCCGGCATTGCGGCGTTGGGTGAGGTAGCCGAGGGTGGCGTTGGCGGTGAAGAGATTGATCGGGATGGCGTTGGGGTCGAGCAGGGCAGCCAGTTCCAGGGTCGGTCGGGCCAACCCGACCGGGTTGAGCTGGTCGGCGAGGTCGATGGACAGGGACCAGGTGGCGGCGATGGTGTTCTGGTGGTCGTCGGGCAGCGCTCCGGCTTCGGGTACGACATCGGGTAGCCGGCGGCGTTGGTCGGCCAGCCGTTTGCGGTAGGCGGCGCAGGTCAGTCCCCGGTCGAGCAGGTAGGCGGCGGCTTGGGCCAGCGCGAGGGGGAGATGCCCGAGGTCGGCGGCGAGTTCGTCGGCCTGGTCGAGTCGTACGGGATCGTTGTTGAGCTTGTCGCGGAGGTATTGGGCGGATTCGGCAGGGGTGAAGAGGCCCACCTGGACCACCTGCCGGCCGTTGGTCAACGTGGCGTCGCGGCGGCGGGTGGTGACCACGGTCCGCCCCGTGGCGGTGGTCGGTGGCCATAGTCCGTTGAGGTCTTTCGGCGTGGTCAGGTCGTCGAGGACCACCAGCCAGCGCCGTTCGGTGCCGGCGAGCCAGGCGAGAAACCGGGCAGCACCCTGCGTGGGGTCGGTGTCTTCGACACCGGTGATGTCGGCGGCGGCCTGGGCGAAGCTGGTGACGATGCTTTGTCGGGAGGTCGCGGTCACCCAAACCAGCAGGTCCACCTTCCGGCGTTCCCACATCCGGCGCGCGAGACCGGCGGCGAGCTGGGTTTTCCCCACCCCACCGAGGCCGGTCAGCACCTGACACACCACCACTGTCCCGCCCTTGGTCGTTGCGGTATCCAGGTCGTGGTCGGCGGGGCGATCCTGTCGGCAGTCGGCCGGCGGCGGCACCACCCCGATCCGGTGTGGCCAGTCGACCTCCCGCTTCGGCAGGTGGAACTCATTGATCTGAGTCCCGCCGTCGCCGACCTGCATACCCTTGGCGTACCGGGTGTCGATCGTGGTTGGCGGCTCCAGCCGTTCGGGATCGTCAGCGCGCATCTGGCCTGGCCCCGGTTCAGGAGAAGTTGTTGGTCTGAGCGTTGTGGTCGCCGACCTGCACGCCCTTGGCTTCGCGCAGATCAATCTGGTACTTACCGGCTGGTGCCGGGTCGATCAGGCTGAGCAGCCGACGTGCGGCGGCCAGCACTTCCTCGTCAGCGGCGGCGCCGGAGGCGGTGAGGTCCTCCGCGAGCTTGGTCTGCCACACACCCGGCTCGGTCTCCTCAGTTTCCAAAGCCGCGATCGCCTGCTTCCGGCCGGTCAGCCACCCGCGTAGCAGGCTCTTCAACCCGGCGTACGTGTCCTGCACCATCGTTGTCGCGGTATTCGTCACGCCTGCGGCTGCTCCGGCCGCCAGCGCCGCCACGATCAATTCCACTTCGGTCACCAGGCCGCCTCTCCTCGAATCATCAAGGGACCGCCCATTGTGACAGCGAGCCGCCACATGATCACGATCGGGAGCCGTCCGACATTGCGCGATTCATTCCCGCCACCCAGTGGCGTGACCCTTGCCTCGACCTGTTTGGACCTCTCGGCACCGTTGCCGGTGGCGTGGCTAACATCCGGCTATGGCAAAATCACCTAGCGTTGCGGCACCGTGACGGTGGCAGGTTCATCGTCCGCAAGGGGGATAAATGTCGGGGAGCGGACCGAAGTGGCTGAGTCCATCCGACCCCTGGCACCACCCAAAGCCTTGGTTCGACCGGGCTCTCGCCTACGCGCGTGCTGCAGGCTGGTGGTATCGGAAGGCCGGAGACTCGGGGCATATTCACGGCACCGGCTACTGCCAGCCTCCTGATGAGCGGGCTCGCGCTTGCAAGTACGTCGTTTTCTCCACTGGGGTGGTGGCGAGTCTGCGGCAAGCGAGTTTGAGCGTCTGGTTCGCCGGTGTCCTCACAATGCTGGGGTAGTTGTCGATGTGGTGGCCGAGGCGTCTGCGCGGCTCGACAAGGTGGAAGCGCTCTGCCGCGGAGCGGAGGCACTTCTCGATCGGTCGGCATACGAGCAGGACGCCGCTGCGTTGTTCGACAGGGCGGACCAACTCTTGACCGAGGCCGGTGCATCGGTGTCCGAAGTAGATGAGCTGTTGACTGCAGCCTTCGATCTGGAGCAAGAGGCTCGAGTGGCGGGTGGAGCCGCAGAGGAGTCGCTGGGTCTTGCGGCTACACCAGTGAGGGATCCTGGTCAGCTATTGGAGCTGGCCGATGAGTCGGCTTTGCAGGTGAAGGCTTCGCTCAGGGAGGAGCCTGAGTCGCGTGAGGTTCGGGATCTGAAGAAGCGGGTACGAGAGATCCGCACTACTATCGGTCCCTTCGGGCACGTTTGCCCCAAAGATGACGGCGGAAGTGATTGGCTGACGTAGGGTGTTGGCAGTTGGCAACGGTGGCCTTAGGCTGGGGCATGAATGACGAGCAGGCGGGAGAGGCTCATGATCCGCATCCCCCTTCGTGTTAGCGGCGTGGATCTAGACGATGACGTCACCCTTGAGTTGCTAGGAAACCATCTTTCCGATTTGACCTGGTCTGAGCGTGACGGTGGCGTGGTGGCAGCCCTCCACACGTCGGCCAAGAACCCCGTTGCCGCAGCCCTAGAGGCAGCTCGCCGCATAACTCACGTCCTTCCTGATGCGAAGGTATTGGACGTTGATCAGGAGCTGGTGTCGGCATCTGACATCGCTTCTCGACTGGGGGTCTCGCGCGAAGCTGTGCGGCTTTGGGTAGAGGGTCTGCGTGGCCCAGGCGGCTTCCCGCGCCCCGTTGGGACAGTCGGGAATGGCAAATCGAAGGTGTGGCAATGGCTGGCGGTCAACTCTTGGCTGCAGGCGAACTACCACATCGGGGATGATGAGCACCACATATCAGCCCAGCAGATCGCCGAGTTGAATGCCCATCTGTTGATGGTCAAGCAGCCTATCGATGATGAGTGGGAAGCTGCGGCTTAAAGATCGCCCTCGATGTCGTTGGGGTGGCGTACAACGTGCGTACGATCGTGGGTATGAGTGCCAAGGCTGAACGCTTGCACCTACGGGTGGATGCCGAGCAGAAGGCGCGAGGAGGCATGGCGGGTGTTCGACGAGGCCCTGACCCGACCGGAAGGCGACGTGTCCGGGTTGCGCGAACTGCTGGCTGGCCCCACGGTGCTCGATGCCGAGCAGAATGGTGACGGCGAGTGAGTCGACGTTCTACCGCAGTCGAGCCGCTGACGGCGGCACATCCGGTGGCCGGCTTCGACTGCGGGTCACCCGCACAGTCCAACTGGCTGGTCGAGCATGCGTTGCAGGCGCATCGGGCCGGGTTGTTCCGGGTATACGTGGTGCGCGAGACGCCTGACCCGGATGGGCGGGTGATCGGGTACTACGCCCTCGCGGCGGGCAGCGTCGCCCCGGCTGATGCAGAGAACCGGGCGCTACCACCAACCGGTGGTGATCCTGACCCGCCTCGGCGTCGACAAGCCGGTCCAAGGCGCCGGACTGGGCCGTGCGCTGGTGGTCGACGCTCTACGGCGTATCGCGACCGCGTCTGAGGTGATCGGGGTGCGTGCGGTGCTCATTCACTGTGAGTCTGAGGATGCCCGCGACTTCTACCTCCGGCTGGCGAAATTCGAGTCAAGCCCGACCGACCTGATGCATCTACTCCTGCTCATGAAGGACCTGCGGCGTGCGCTGAGCCAGTGATCGTCAGGTGCGGTCGTATTTCGAGGCGGATTGACACATCGACGCGGCACACTGGCCTGCATGCCCGGACCGGTTCCTGACCTCGCCGACCTGACCACCACGATGCGTGCTGGTCACAAGGTCAAGTTCCTGCTCTTCTGGGGCCATCAACCTCAGCGCGATGGCAGCATCGGACCCGGCTGCCTGAGCCAGTGGTGGCCGGCGCCGTTCGACGTCGAGCGGGTGCGGTTCGCGACGGCGGAGCACTACCTGATGTGGCGCAAAGCGGTCCTCTTCGACGACGCTGAGACGGCGGCGAAGGTGCTGGTGGCGCCGCACCCACACGCGGCGAAGACACTCGGACGGCAGGTCGCCGGGTTCGACCAGCAGACGTGGGACGAGCACCGTTACGACATCGTGGTCGCCGGCAACCTGGCGAAGTTCGGCCAGCATCCCGAGCTGCGCCGGTACCTGCTCGGCACCGGCGAGCGGGTCCTGGTCGAGGCCAGCCCGGTCGACCGGATCTGGGGCATCGGCCTGGCCGCGGACGACCCCGCCGCCCGCGACCCCGCCCGGTGGCGCGGGCTCAACCTGCTCGGCTTCGCCCTGATGCGGGTACGTGCCCTGCTGCGCGAGCAGGAATGCCAAGCGGGAGAGCCGCGAACCTGAGTCCAGCTTGGCGGGTGGCTACGCGGCGATGAATTCGACGGACCCGCCGACGAACCGGATGTCGAAGGCCATGCCGGTGCCCTTGGACAGTTTGGCCAGGGTGGGAATCGACGGTGGCTGGTCGCCGGACTCCAGGCGGGCGATGACGGACTGGGTCATGCCGACCATCCGAGCGAGCGCACTCTGGGTCAGCTTGTGCTCGGCGCGGTAACGCACGATGCGTAGGGCGACGTCACGGGCGAAGGCGGTCCGGTCCCACTCGGCGCGAAACGCCGGATTTTGGCGCCGTTCCTCGATGACTTGGTTCGCAGGCTTCAAGTCGGAAATCTTCATCACTCACCGTCCTTAACTTGATCGATGCGCTGCTCTGCTGAGGCGACTGCCTTCCTGAAGGCTCGTTCGTTGATGTTCGCCTCGGGGCCGATAGCGCCGATGACGTAGGCGGGGCCGACTTGCCGATAGCGATAGCCCTCGTGTGGACGTCCGTCAGTCGTGTCGGTGCAGATCCTGGCAGGGAGTCGACCGACGGGCAGGTTTACGCGTGGCACGCCCGTGCCCACGACGGCGCCGGCTACGGAAGCGGGAATCAGCCGAGTTGAATTGTGAACTTGTTGGGCGTACGGTAGGGATCCTTCAGTGGTAGGCGTTCCTGAATAACGCTTTGGCGGATTCTTCTGAGCTCGGGTGTGGCGACATAGTACCGACCCCTGGTCTCACCTAATGCCGCGAGTAGCCCCGCCTGCATCATCATCCGGAGGTCGCGGTTAGCCGTCCCCAATTCCACTTCCGCGTCCTTTTCATACACGGACCGTCTAACCTTGAGACCGATGGCTGCGGAATACAGGGCGTTAAGCGCTCGTTCGGGCAGTCGATTGCTGGTCGCTACCCGCTCCAGTTCGGTCCAGGTGCGGTCTGCGTCGTCAACACGTCGAAGGACGGTCTGCGCCTGCATGTGGTGCGCTACCAGGTTGAAGCGTACCCATTGCTTCGCGTCCCGCTCGGGATGCCAGGCTCCTCCGCCAACCTCGGCCAGCACCGCGTAGTACGCCAGGGTGTTGCGGCCCAGCCACTCTTCGATGCTGCTGAACTCCGGGGCGAGGATCTTCTCTCGTGCCAGAACCATGGTCTGTAATGCCCGAGCCATCCGTCCGTTTCCATCCCGGAACGGATGGATCATTACCAGATTGAGGTGGGCCATGGCAGCCCTGACGAACACGGGGGTTCCATCGAGTCTCTCCTGTAGGCGCAGCACCAGCTCCTGCATCAGCTCGGGCACCGCATCGGCTTCGGGGCCTGCGTATACCTGGACGTTCCGTTCCTCGTCATGCACATATATCTGCCCAAGCCGATATCGCCCAGGGCTTTTGCTGAGGTCGTGACCCAACATCATGAAATGCAGGCTCCGCAACAGGGAGCCGTCCAACGCGAAGTTGACGTCGTCGGCTAGTTGCTGGATGTAGGTCAGCGCATTGCGATATCCAACGATCTCCAGTGAGGTACGTCGATCGGCGTCGAACGGCTCCTCGTCCTCTATCAGGGCCAGAGCGTCGTCGAGAGAGACGTCGTAGCCTTCGATGCTGTTCGACCCGCGGATGGCCCGTGCCTTCAGATTCCGGCGTAACTGTCCCTTCCATCTCCTGGGTTCATGGAGGTGGAAGCGAAGCTCGCGGCGCAGATTGTCGATCTCCGAGATGACCCGGAGATCTTCGTCGTCAAGCGGGGGAGTCGCGAACAACATGACCCCAGCCTGGCTGTTGACAGAACTTCTGTCAACCTGAACAGATGATTTGTCAATCTTCAGGGCTGCGTTGGGTCGCGGTGGTGAGGGTGCGCACGTGCGCGCGACCACAAGACCCGGGCATCGATCACCTGCTTGACGTCGTACCGCAGGACCGGGGGCGTCCGAGGGGGAGCTGAGCCAGGGCCTCGCCCTTGCGTGCCGGTCTGCAAAATTACCTCCCACGGGTAATATTGCAGTAAGGGTTGGTAATTTTGCAGTAGGAGATCAGCTATGAATCGGGCGAAACTGGCAGATATCGCCGAGGTCGCGTCGGGGCAGTGGGGGATGATCAGTACAGCCCAGGCTACCGTCGTGGGCGCTGATGCGCGGACACTCAACCGGCTCGCCAACGGCGGCGAGTTGGAACGTCTCGCCCATGGAATCTATCGTCTGGTAGGCAGCCCGCCAGGACCCTTCGACGACCTACGCGCGGCCTGGCTAGCACTTGATCCACGCCGCACCGCTGCCGAACGGATCGCTGCTGGACCGACTGAGATTGTGTCGCACCGTTCAGCAGCGATGCTTCAAGAACTCGGTGATGTGGATGCAGACATGCTGGAGTTCACCACCTCAGTGCGACGACAACCACGGCGCGCGGATGTTCGGATTCACCGTGGCGTGATCAGCGACGATAGGTGGACACTGGCGGACGGGCTACCAGTCACCACTCCGCTGCGCACGATCGAAGATCTCGCGGCAGCGCACGCCGATCGGGGGCATCTGGCCGGTGTCGTCCGTGACGCTTTGTTGCAACACGGCGTGCCGATAAAGCAGGTTGCTGTAGTCCTCGGTCCGCATGCTCGGGCATATGGCGTCACTGACGGAAGCGGCGACGAACTGATTGATCTCATGCTGCAACAGGTGGGCATACCGCAGTCGTTGCTTGACGTGGCCGCACGTGCAGGCCAAGATGTCGAGCGAATACTGACTGTAAACGCGATCCAACATAACGTTCATGTTGAAAAACTGATCCAAGCTGCCATCGGCAAGGCGTTCGCTGGCTTGGCCCCTGATGCGCCGAACGCAGGTGTGCGGGGTGCGACCGGGTGGCGGTCGCAGAGCGATCTTTCGCCAGGTGCCCAGAACGTGGAGCGGCAGAAGTTCGGATCAGCTTCGGAGGGCATGACGCCAGAGACGCCGAAGGATACGGACGATGAACGGTGACAACCCGTACCGGACACCGGCAGCCTTTCGTGCCGCGGTGGACGCCAAGCTTAAAGCTCGGGCCAAGGCCGAGAGGCGACTCTTCGCTGAGCTGCGGCGCGAGTTTCTCTACCAGCGATTTCTCGCCCGAGTGTTCCAGCAGGATTCGCTCTGGGTCCTCAAGGGAGGGATCGGTCTGCTGACGAGGTTGCCTGGTGCGCGACATAGCCGAGATATCGATCTGATGCACCTCACCGCCGATCCTGCCGAGGCAGAGGCGGAGTTGCGGGTCATCGGCCGCCTTGACCTGGATGACCACCTGCGGTTTGAGATTGTGCGTTCCGTAGCGCTGTCAGTGGATGACGCCCTACGGCTCAAGACGGTGGTCTACACCGGCGCCGCCAAGTGGGAGAGCTTCGATATCGACGTATCTTGCGAGCGTCACTTCGTGGCCGGAGTGGAGCCGGTCCAGCCGACCCCCATCCTGGCGATCGCTGGACTGTCGAATCTCCCCGCCTTCCGGCTGTATCCGCTTGTCGATCAGATCGCGGACAAGGTAGCCGCCATGTACGAGACACACCGTGGTGTGCCCTCCAACCGTTACCGCGATCTCGTCGACCTGGCGCTTCTCGTCTCCGCCGAAGAGATGGAAGCTCAGCCGCTTTCGGCCGCGCTGCGGTCAAGAGAGAAGCATGCCCGTAATCCAGTCACCCTGCCTACCGCGATGCATTCGCCTGGAGCGGGGTGGACTGATGGCTACCGGGCTGAGGCGCGGCGCAGCTCGCTGCCTACGGATCTGCATCAGCTTGACGCCGCGCTGGCGCACGTAGGGGCTTGTATTAATCCCGTGCTGTCCGGCGCTGTAATCACTACCGGTAGGTGGAGTCCACCTGCCTTTACCTGGAAGTAGACGATCACACCCGGCCCGATGGTCGTGGAGAAACCACTTGTCGCCTTGATCTGATCGATGTGTCGCGTCGTACCAGAAGATCTGAATTTGATTCGGGTGGACACTCCCGATCTTCGGGTCAATATGGGGCCGGCTGGGCCGATACGTCTCGGTCGATCTTCGCCGTAGCGTTCTCGATCGTGCGTTTTCTTCACACCTCGGACTGGCATCTCGGGCGCGGGCTGCACGGTCTCAACCTGCACGCCGCCCACCAGGCCTTCATCGACCACCTGATCGATGTCGTACAGCAGGAACGGGTCGACGCGGTGCTGATCTCCGGGGACCTGTACGACCGGGCGGTGCCCCCGCCCGATGCGGTTGAGCTCTGGAACCAGGCACAGACCCGGCTGGCGTTGGACGCCGGGACCCAGGTGCTGGTCATCGCCGGCAACCACGATTCACCAGCCCGACTCGGCGTCGGCTCCCGACTGTTGGAGCGCACCGGCGTACATGTCCGGGTCGGCACGGGTGCCGTCGGCGTACCGGTGCTCTTCGAGGATGGACACGGGTCGGTGGCCTGCTACCCGATTCCCTACCTGGAACCCGCCGTCGCAGTAGCCGACTGGGGCGTAGCCGATCGCAGCCACGCCACCGCGCTACGGGCCGCGATGGACCGGGTCCGGGCCGATCTGGCCACCCGTCCGGGGATCCGGTCGGTGGTGATGGCGCACGCCTTCGTCACCGGTGGGCAGAGCTGCGACACCGAGCGGGACATCAGCGTGGGTGGCGTACAGCATGTGCCGGGCACGGTCTTCGCGGGCATTGACTACGTGGCCCTCGGCCACCTGCACGGCCGCCAACGACTCGGTAACGGTCTGCACTACAGCGGATCACCGATCGCCTTCAGCTTCTCCGAAGCCGGCCACACCAAGTCCTCGTACCTGGTGGATCTAACGGCCGGTGGGCTCGACGCGGTTGTGGAGATCCCGGCCCCGGTGCCCCGGCGGATGGCCCGGATCAGCGGCACGCTCGACGAACTGCTCAGCAGTCCCGCCTACGCCGCGCACGAGGACCGCTGGGTCGAGGCCACCCTGACCGACCAGGTACGACCACTGGCACCGTACGACCGGCTCAAGCAACGCTTTCCGCACCTGCTCAAGATTGTCGTACCCGGTCTGGCCGCCGAGTTCGGCGCCCGTGACCTCAGCAACCTGGAACAGCTCGCACCGGTTGAGGTGGCGCTCGGTTTCGTCGCCGACGTGCGTAACCGGCCGGCCGACGATGCGGAGACGGCGCTGTTGCACCGCGCCTTTGACGAGCTACGCCAACAGGAGGCGACCCGCTGATGCGCCTGCACCGACTGACCCTGACCGCTTTCGGGCCGTTCCCGCAGACGGTTGAGGTGGACTTCGAGGCGCTCGCCGCGGACGGGCTGTTCCTGATCCACGGGGACACCGGCGCAGGGAAGAGCACCATCCTGGACGGCGTCTGCTTCGCCCTCTACGGCGAGGTGCCCGGATTCCGTGACGACGCCAAGACGCTGCACTCGCACCACGCGCCCGATGGCCGGGGTCCGGTAGTCGAACTGGACGTGACCCTGACCAACCGACGACTGCTGATCACCCGTACCCCGGAATGGCATCGGCCCAAGAAGCGCGGCAGTGGGACCGTTCTGGAAGGGGCGAGCGTCCGGGTCAGCGAGCGGCTACCGGATGGCGGTGAACGCTTCCTCACCGGCCACCACAGCGAAGCCGCCGACCTGGTCAGTGCTGAGATGGGCCTCGACCGACAGCAGTTCTGCCAGGTGGCCCTGCTGCCGCAGGGCGGATTCGCCCGCTTCCTGCAAGCGTCCCAGGACGACCGGCAAGGACTGCTGCGGAACCTCTTCGACACTGAGATCTTCACCCGCGCCGAGCAGTGGCTCGCCGAGCATCGCACCACCCTCGGCAAGCACGAACGCGAAGCGGCCGGCAGCATCCGTGATCTGGCGCAGCGGTTCGCCGAAGTGGTCGAGGAGGAGACGCCCGCCGCGCTCGGAGAGCCGGCCGGGTTCGACGGGTTGGCGGCCTGGACCGCTCACCATCAGGCCCGCATCCGGGAGTTGGCCACCGAGCTGGCTCCGGCGCTGGCCACCAGCGAGGCCGCGGAGCCGCAACTCGACCGGGTACGGCAGGCCGCTGCTCTGCTGGCCAAGCAGCAGGGCGAACACGCCATCGCCGTCCAGCAGCGCGACGAACTGGCCCAGCGCCGGCCCGAACGCGATCGCTGGCAGCGCGAACTCGACCTGGCCCACGCGTCCGCCGTACTCAAGCCCCACCTGGACCAGGCCGACCGCCGCAAGAAAGCCGCCGACCGGGCCCGGCAGGACCTGATCGGCCAGCTCGCGGCGTTACCGTCCGACATTGCGGCACTCGCCGGTCAACCCCGGCCGCTGTCGTCCGACGGCGAACTCGACTGGGCCCTGCCCGACGTCGACGGCGACTCGCTCAGCCGGACCGAGGGGGAGCGGAGTCGCCAGCTACACGAAGCGGAGGCGGCGATCGGCGACGAGACCCGCCGCAGCAAGCTGTTCCGGGACCGGACGACCACCAGCAAAAAGCTGGAGGACCTGGCCGTCCGGCGGGAAAAGGTGGCGATCGCCCTCGCCGAGCTGCCGGATCAGCGCGATGGACTGCTGGTGCGGCGCGAGCACCAGCTCACACTGGCCGCCGACAAGGCCGCCGCCGAGCTGACGCTCACCGAGGCGCAGCAGCGGAAGAAATCGGCCGACCGCCGGGACACCCTGATCGGGCAACTCGCCGCAGCCGAGGACGAACGCCGGGCCGTCACCGACCGGCTGCACGCCGCGCAAGCCCAATACCTTGAGGTACGGCAACGGCGGCTGACCGGAATGGCCGCTGAACTCGCCGGCGCGCTGATCTCCGGGGAGCCCTGCGCGGTCTGCGGTTCAGCGGAGCATCCGGCGCCGGCCCAGCCCGCCGTCAACGCGGTCACCGCAGCGGATGAGGAGCAGGCCAAGGCTCTTGCCGAGACGCACCTTGACCAGCGGAGTCAGGCCGACCGCGACGTCGAGCGGTTCCGGACCCAGCTTGCGGAGATCGCCGAACAGATCGGTGAGCTGACCACGACGCAGGCCAAGACGGCGGTGACCGAAACCCGCAAGCGGGTACGGGTGGCGACCGAAGCGGAGAAGCTGGTCGCCGAGCTCGATGCGCAACTGGAAACGCTGAACACCTTCCTCGCCGACCAGGAGAAGGAGACCGTGGAGATCGGCCAGGAGGAGGCGGTAGCCGCTGCTCACCTGGATTCCCTGCACGGCCAGATCACCGAACTCACCGAGCGGATCGACAGCGTACGGGGTCAGGACAAAACCCTGAAGGTACGGGTCTCCCGGCTCACCGACGAACTCGCGGCCATCAGGTCCGCGCTGAATGGACTGGGCAAGTGGCAACAGGCGGCCGAAGAACTCGTTGCCGCCCGCCGGGAGGCGTCCGACCGGCTCGAAGCTTCCGAATTCGCCGACTGGACGGCAGCCCGCGCTGCCGCGCTGACCGAACCGGCGATGCTCAGCCGGGCCGAGCAGATCGCCGACTTCGCCGACCAGTTCAGCAAAGCACAGGGCCGGGCCGAGGATCCCGTGCTGGTGGCCGCCGTCCAGCAAGCACCGCCGGACGTCTCGGACAGCGAAGCGGCGTACGAGGCTGCCCGGCTGCGGACCGTGGAGCTTCGCCGCCGTCACGATGTCGCGGTCGGCAAGCAGGAGCGGATCGAGCAGCTCACCGCTGCGGTGGCCAGCGACTACGACCGGTGGCGGCCGCTGCACGCCGAGCATGAGGTCGCCAACCGGATCGCCCAACTCGTCGAAGGCAAGAGCAGTGACAGCGACATCCGGATGACCCTCTCCACGTACGTCCTGACCCACCGGTTCCGGCAGGTCGTGACGGCGGCCAACACCCGACTCGGGCAGGTCACCTCGAACCGCTATCTGCTGCGGCACGTTGCCGAGCATGACACCGGACGACGGGCGTCCGGCCGGAACGGGCTCGGACTTTCCGTCATCGACGCCTGGACCGGGCAGGACCGTCGACCCGCCACCCTCTCCGGTGGCGAGACCTTCCTCGTGTCGCTCTGTCTCGCCCTCGGGCTCAGTGATGTGGTGCTCGCCGAGGCGGGCGGCACCCAGCTTGGCAGTCTCTTCGTTGACGAGGGGTTCGGCAGTCTCGACGAGGACGCTCTGGACCAGGTGATCGATGTGCTCGATGGGTTGCGCTCCGGCGGTCGTACGGTGGGACTGGTCAGCCACGTCGCCGAGCTGCGCCGTCGGATACCCACCCGCCTGCATGTCCGCAAGACCGCGACCGGATCGTCGATCACCATTCCCGCCCTGGCCTTCGGCTGACGACCTGCATCGAATGGGTTGATATTGATTATGCTGATGATCAGGCTGCTTGGCTTCGTTGTGGGAAGCATCTTCATTGGGGTGGGGATCTGGGTTCTCGTCTCCGGCCGGACACCACGGAGCTTTCCCGGTCCGCGTCGGGACTTCGTCGCTATGCAACTGTTGGCCGGTCTGATGATGGTCCTGTTTCAGGTCGGCCCTCTGATCGGTGGTGTCGCGGCGCCACTGTCTATCCTGGCCGCGATCGGCTGTATGTTTGCGGCATTGTGGTTCGGGCTCCGTTGCGTCCCGTTGTCCTGGCCCCAGCGCCCTAACCGGACGTCGGGTGGCGGGACGGCGTACTCGTACCCTCAAGGTCACCCGCCGTGCCCCACCTGCGGATGCCCGGGTACGCGGTCGTAGAGCTGATGCGGGGCCCTGCAATGCGGTGGACGACGGTTTCATTCGCGTCGGCGTCGGCGTCGGCGTCGGCAGCGTTCAGCGGACCTTGCCGTACCTGAGGTAGAGCATTCCGCCGATCGGGATCGTGATCAGGATGATGAGCAGCCACATCTCGCGGGTCAGGGTTCGGACCTCGCTGGCCCGGGCCAGGTCGACCACGCAGTACCCGGCGAACCAGGTCAACACGGCCAGCAGTGCGATGATGGGGATCAGTTGCGCGGCCGAGTTCATCGAGCTCCTCCGAACTGCTCCACCGCAGACGCGGCGCAGCCCGCGTCGATCACGAACGTTGTCACCACCCGAAGATACTGCCACCACCGTTGTGGTGACAGGTGTCGATCAACTGCGGCGTCCGGGCGGCCTACCCCCACTCCTGGCGTACCGGCGGCTCCGCCGGCTCCTCGTGCCGGAGCTCCGTCTCCACCGTCTCGACCAGCTCCGTCGGCGTCACCCGGGCCGGCAGCTCGCCGAACCGCGTCTGCCGAAGAGCGGCATACTCCTCCTCCGACAACCACGCGAGCTGTCCACCATCATCAGTCATGATTGACCTCCCTCGTTGGGTTCCATCATGCCTGCGAGAGGCAATCTGTGGTTGTCAGCTTTGCTGCGGAGGCATGCCCTTGAGGTGGCGGCCCAGCTCCCGGGCGATCTCGCGGTTCGCGTCCCGCTCCGCGATGGCCTGTCGCTTGTCGTACGACTTCCTGCCCCTGGCGAGGCCGAGTTCGACCTTCGCCCAGCCGTTGGAGAAATACATCGACAACGGTACGAGGGTCAGGCCGCTGCTGTCCCGTACCTTCTCCAGGATCCGGGCGATCTCCACCCGGCGCAGGAGCAGCTTGCGGGTCCGGCGCGGCTGGTGGTTCGTCCAGGTGCCGAAGCCGTACTCCGCGATGTGCAGCCCGTACAGCATGATTTCGCCGTCGCGTTCGTGGGCGAACGCGTCCACCAGCGATACGTGCCCGGCCCGCAACGACTTGACCTCGGTGCCGACCAGCACGATCCCCGCCTCGTACGTTTTGAGGATCGTGTAGTCGTGTCGCGCCTTCTTGTTCGAGGCGATGCGCTTGGGTTCAGCTTCCCTGGACGCGACTACCTCCCACTACGCGCACGGCTGTCGACGTACAAGATACAAGGAGGCGCCGGCCCGGAGCGGGGTGATCACCAGGCGCAGGGGGCGTAGTCCTTGAGGAAGCAGCCGTAGAGGTCCTCGCCCTCTTCGCCGCGGATGATCGGGTCGTAGACCCGGGCCGCCCCGTCGACCAGGTCCAGCGGTGCGTGGAAGCCCTCGTCCGCCAGCCGCATCTTCGTCGGATGCGGTCGCTCGTCGGTGATCCAGCCGGTGTCGACGCTGGTCATCAGGATGCCGTCGGTCAGCATCTCCTCGGCGCTGGTCCGGGTCAGCATGTTCAGCGCGGCCTTCGCCATGTTGGTGTGCGGGTGCCCGGCCCCCTTGTAGGCGCGGCCGAACTGCCCCTCCATCGCCGACACGTTCACCACATATTTGCGCCGGGCGGTAGCTGCGGCCATCGCCGGACGCAGCCGGCTGACCAGGATGAACGGGGCGGTCACGTTGCAGAGCTGCACCTCGAGCAGCTCAAGCTCGTCCACCTCGTGCACCCGCTGCACCCAGCTGTTGACCGGGGCGAGGTCCGGCACCAGGCCACCGGCGTCGATCGCGGTGGCCGCCTCGATCCGGGCGGGCGAGGCGGAGCCGCTGGTCAGCGCCAGCGCGGTGAGGGCATGCGGGGTGATCGCGGACGATTGCGCCGGGACAGCGGCCAGGGCCGCCGGTTCGGTGTCGTTGCGGTTCCCCACGGCGAAGAAGGTGACCATCTCCGGCCGGGGGCCCTCCGGCAGCGCGGCCGACTCCGCCGCGACCAGATGCGCGTACGCCCCCGGCGTACGACGTACCGTCTGCGCGGCGTTGTTGATCAGGATGTCGAGCGGCCCCTGCGCGCTGACCGAGTCGGCGAGCGCGATCACCTGGGCGGGGTCGCGCAGGTCGATCCCGACGATCCGCAGCCGGTGCAGCCACTGCTCGCTGTCGGGCATCGCGGCGAACCGGCGGGCCGCGTCGTTGGGGAATCGGGTGGTGATCGTGGTGTGCGCGCCGTCGCGCAGCAGCCGCAGCGCGATGTACATGCCGATCTTGGCGCGGCCGCCGGTGAGCAGCGCCCGCCGGCCGGTCAGGTCGGTACGGGCGTCCCGCCGTTCCCGGTTGACCTTGGCGCAGGGCGGGCAGAGCTGGTGGTAGAAGGCGTCCACCTCGCGGTAGCGCTGCTTGCAGACATAACAGCCCCGGGGCTCGTTCAGGATGCCGGCGAGAGCGCCGGGTGTGGGAGACACCAGCGGGATGCCCTGGGTCTCGTCGTCGATCCGGCCCGGGGCACCGGTGGCGGTGGCCGCCGTTACCGCCCGGTCGGCCGCCGAGAATCGCGTCCCGCCGATCCTGTCGCCGCTGCAGTTTGACGGTTTTGTACAGCTTCGCGGTAGCCCGCTGGACCCGCACCACGTCGGGGTGCTCGGGAGGCAGCGATTCGAGCGCCTCGAACACGCGGAGGCAGACCTCAAGGTCCGCTGGGTCGACACCCGAATGCTCCACATCCCGACCCGATTGTGCAATGTTGTCCACCGTCATGCCGCTACCGTCTGGTCCCTCTCCGCTGCGCCGACCCGACCCGAAACTGTACGCACCAGTACCCGCGGTACGCCCCCACCCCCGTCCCCGTCCCGGCCGCCACCCCACGCGGGGGAAAGCCCAGCCCGGTTGCCGTCGTCGATCAAGGACTTTCTCGTCGATCAAGGACCTGTCGCGGTGGATTTGTGATCGAACCACGACGACAAGTCCTTGATCGACGGGGAAAGGGGGAGGGGGAGAGGGGGTACGGGGAGGGGGAGGGGGAGGGGGGTGGGTCAGGAGGTGGTGGCGAGGGTGTGGAGGAACTTCTCGGCGACCGGGACGGCGCTGGTGGTATTCGCGTCGCCCCTTCTCGAGGAAGACCGCGAAGGCGAGGTCGCCCTGCCAGCCGACAAACCAGGCGTGGGCGTGGGCCGGGTTGTCGTCGTACTCGGCGGTGCCGGTCTTGCCGTACACCGGCTTGCCCGGTACGCCGCCCAGCGCGGTGGCCGTGCCCCTGGTGACCACCTCACGCATCATGACGCGTAGCGGTTCGACCGAGCCGGCGGCCAGTTCCGGGCCGGCCGGGGCCGGCTCGCCGGGCGCCGGTTCGAGCACCAGTTTGGGCTGCTGCCACTGGCCCCGGGCGACCGCGGCGGTGGCCGCCGCCATGGCGACCGGGCTGACGATCGTGGTGCCCTGACCGAAGGCGGCGGCGGCCCGCTCCGCCCCCGACCCGCCGGTGGAGATTTTGCCGGTGAAGACGTCCACCCCGAGCTTCCAGTCGCCCTCCAGACCGAGTTTGCGGCCAGCGGCGGCCAGCCCGTCGTCGCCCAGTTTCGGGGCGAGCGCGGCGAAGGCGGTGTTGCACGACTTGGCGAAGTCGGTCCGGAACGGGACGGTGCCCAACTCGAAGTTGTTCGAGTTCTTGAACGACCGACCGTCAACGCTGAACGTCTTCGGGCAGGCGACCGGCCCGTCCAGGCTGACCGCCCCCGCATCGAGCAGGCCCAGACCGCTGACCATCTTGAAGGTCGAGCCGGGTGGCACCTGCGCGGCGAAGGCCAGGTTCTCGGCGCTGCCGCCGTTGGCGACCGCGACCAGCGCGCCGTCGCTGATCCGGAGCGCGACCAGGGCGCCGCGTTGCTTGACTGTGGCCAGCGCGGTGTCCGCTGCGGTCTGCGTGATCACATCGAGCGTGGTCCGCACCGGCGTGCCCGGCTTCGGTTCCTGACGGAACAGCGCGGGTTCCCGCGACTCGACCGTGCCGTCCGGGGTCTGATAGGTGATGACCACGCTGACCCCGACCGTACCGCGCAGCTCCTTGTCGTACCGGCCCTGCAGGCCGCCGTGGCCGACCACGTCACCGACCTGGTACGCGCCGGGGTTGGCCTCCAGGTCGTCGGCCTGCACCGGGTCGACCGAGCCGAGCAGCGCACGGGCGAACTCCCGGGTCGGGGCCAGGTCGCGCCGCTCCTCGCGGAACTTGGTGCCCGGCAGATCGTAGATCCGGGATTTGATCTGCAGATAGGCTTCCTTACGCAGGGTCACCACGTCCACGAACGCGCCCGGTTCTGCCGCCTTGAGCCGCGCGGGCAGGTCGGTCAGGTCGATCGGCGGGTTGAGCACTGGCCGGACCGCCTTGAACGCCGCACCCAATTCCTTGACCAGCGCCGGCACGTCGGTGACCTGGTCGGGCTGTACGCCAACCAGGACGACCGGCCGGGCGGTGACGATGGGTTCGTCGGCCCGGTCGAGGATCGAGGCGCGTTGCGCGGAGAGTCGACGCAGCGCCAACCGGTCGCCGGAGGCAAGCTGCTCGTGCACGATCTTCGGTGTCCAAACAATCTGCCAGTCGTCGTCCTTACCCCGCTGGAGCTGGATCTCGGTGGGATAGCTCCAATGCGTACCGCCGGGCAGGGTCCAGTCGACCCTGGCCCCTGCCGTCGCGATGTCACCGGTCACCGTCACGTCGCCGTCGCGCTTCAGGGCGGGCGGGGAGTCCGCGAGCTCGCCACTGAGTTCGGTGATCTCCTTGGCCACCGTGCTGGCCGGAACCCGCTGGGCCGAGGGGGCGATGAAGCCGACCGTGTCGAGCTTGCCCGCGCGCCAGCCGTCGAGGAACGCCTGCACTGTCTGTTCCGGGCCAGCCGGCGCTGAGCATCCGATCAGGGCCCCGGCGGCCAGCGCGAGGCAGGCGAGGGCCGTGGTGACCGGTCGGTATACGGGACGGTTCGGGTACGACAGCGGCATCTGCTGATCACCTTCCGAGGGGGCGTGTCCGGCATCGGGCGATTCGATGGCCTCCGACGTTAGTACGGCGGTCGGCCCCGGATTGCGTCGCACCGGGGGTCCGCCGGGAACTGAAACCCAGGTGTGATGACCCGCTGAGTACGGGTACTCAGCGCCACTAGTGCCGCGCCCACCAGGTGGTGGGACAGAACGCAGCCCGCGACGGGTGAAAGGATGGAAGTCCGGATCCGGACGCGTTACCGGCCGTCCGCCGACCGAACGAAGATCGGCGAGGGCCTAGGCTATGCGGAGAGTGACCCACAACGCGGTGGGTTGAGGGGAGTGGCACCGATGGACCGGCGTCCGGCGTTCAAACCGGGATCCGATCTTCGGCTGGTGGACACCAGCCGGGATGACAGCTTCGACTCGGCGGCCGATGCCGATGATATCGGCGCGTCTTTCGATACGGGGGGCACCGGAATCTCCGGTGTCAGCACCGACACCTTGTACGACCTGGGTCTCCCGGTGGAGACGCTCGCCAATGATGTGGAGGAAGTGGACCTCGACGAGCCGGTGCCCAACGTCGAGCGGCTCGTCGCTCAGGCGGTGGCCCTGGCCGGCGACGACCACGGCGCGGGCATCCTGGTCGACCGGTTCTGGCGGTTCGCCCCGGACGAGGAGCTGATCGGCTTCACCGCCGAGGAGATGCTCGTCGCCGTCCGCGACCACCGGGACCTGGCCGTACAACGGGTGCCGGGTGAGTTGAAGCTACGCATCAACGATCCTGCCATCGATCAGCAGCACACGGTGATCGAAATCGTCACCGACGATATGCCGTTCCTGGTCGACTCGGTGACCGCCCTGCTCACCGCGCACCACCTTGACGTGCACATGCTGGTGCACCCGTTGGTGGTGGTCCGCCGGGAGCCGATGGGCCGGTTGATCGACGTCGCCGCCGATGTGGAGCCGGACGACGCGATCGACGGGGACCTGGTCGAGAGCTGGATGCATATCGAGATCGACCCGGTCCGCGACCCGGAGGCGCGGGAGCGGCTCCGTGCTGAGCTGCAGCGGGTGCTCACCAATGTGCGGGAGGCGGTGGAGGACTGGCAGAAGATGCGCCAGCGGGCGCTCACCCTCGCCGACGAGCTGGCCGCCGCGCGTACCTCGGAGACCCGGCCCCCGGTCCCGGAAAAGGACATCACCGATTCGGTGGAGTTGCTGCGCTGGCTGGCCCACGAGCACTTCACCTTCCTCGGCTTCCGGGAGTACCGGCTCGTCGACACGGAGGCGGGCGCGGCGCTGGAGGCGGTGCCCGGCAGCGGACTGGGCATCCTGCGGCAGGATGCCACCGGCGCCCCGGTCAGCTGTCGGCGATGACGCCGGAGGCGCACGAGAAGGTGCTGGAGAAGCGCCTGCTGATCATTACCAAGGCCAACTCGCGGGCCACCGTGCACCGGTCGGCCTACCTCGACTACATCGGGTTCAAGATCTTCGACGAGTCCGGCACGGTGGTCGGTGAGCGCCGGTTCCTGGGACTGTTCGCGACCGCGGCGTACCAGACCAGTGTCCGGGAGCTGCCGGTGGTCCGCCGCAAGGTGGCCGAGGTGCTGGAGCGCTCCGGGCTAAGCCCGCGCAGCCACTCCGGCAAGGACCTGTTGCAGATCCTGGAGACCTACCCGCGCGACGAGCTGTTCCAGATCAAGACCGACGACCTCTACCACGCGGTCGTCGGGGTGCTGCGGATGGCCGGTCGGCGACAGCTACGGGTCTTCCTGCGCCGGGACGGCTACGGCCGGTTCATGTCCTGCCTGATCTACCTGCCTCGGGACCGGTTCACCACACAGAACCGGCTGCGGATGCAGGAGATCCTGCTGCGCGAGCTGAACGGCGTCGGCGTCGACTACACCACCCGGGTGACCGAGTCGATGCTGGCCCGGGTGCACTTCATCGTCCGTACCGACCCGGCGAACCCACCCGGTGACCTCGACGTCGACCTGTTGGCCGAGGAGTTGGCCGACGCGACCCGGCTCTGGGACGACGACTACCGGCTGGTGCTGGAGCGCAAGCTCGGCGATGAGCAGGCCAAGCACCTGTTCACCCGGTACGCCGACGCGTTCCCGGAGAGCTACAAGGACGGGCACACGCCGTACGAGGCGATGAAGGACCTGGCCAAGCTGGAGCTGCTCGAAGAGCCCGGCCAGCTCGAGATGCACATGTTCCGCAAGCAGCCCCTGGCCGTCCGGCCGGGCACGGCGGCGCAGTCGGGCCGGTCGCCAGAGGGCGTTGACGACGTTCGGTTCAAGGTCTACCGGTACGGCGAGCCGATGGTGCTCTCCGCGGTACTGCCGGTGCTGCACTCACTCGGGGTCAGCGTTATCGACGAGCGCCCGTACGAGGTTAGGCGGATCGACGGCCGGATCTACCTGTACGACTTCGGGCTGGGCCTGCCGGAGGGCGCCCGTGAGCTGACCGAGGTGCGGCCGCATGTGGAGAACGCCTTCTCCGCCACCTGGCGCGGCGAGGCCGAGGTGGACGGCTTCAACGAGCTGGTGCTGCGCGGGGGACTGACCTGGCGGCAGGTGGTGGTGCTGCGGGCGTACGCGAAATATCTTCGCCAGGCCGGCACGGTCTTCTCCCAGGACTACATGGAGTCGACCTTCATCGCCTACCCGCAGATCGCCGCCCTCCTGGTGGAGCTCTTCGAGGTCCGGTTCTCGCCGGCGCTGCCGCTGTCCATGGAGGAGCGCGGCCTACGGGCCAAGGAGCTGGTCACCGGGATCGGGCAGGAGCTCGACGAGGTGGCGAGCCTGGACCAGGACCGGATTCTGCGGTCCTACCTGACGTTGATCCAGGCCACCCTGCGGACCAGCTTCTACCAGCGCCGCACCGACGGACGACCGAAGTCGTACGTGGCGTTCAAGCTGGACCCGAAGGCGGTGCCGGACCTGCCGGAACCCCGACCGATGTACGAGATCTTCGTCTACTCGCCCCGGTTCGAGGGCGTGCACCTGCGGTACGGGCCGGTGGCCCGGGGTGGCCTGCGCTGGTCGGACCGGCGGGAGGACTTCCGCACCGAGGTGCTGGGCCTGGTCAAGGCGCAGGCGGTGAAGAACGCGGTGATCGTGCCGGTGGGCGCGAAGGGCGGCTTCGTGCTCAAGCAGAAGCCGGGCGACCGCGACGAGGCGGTGATCTGCTACCGGGAGTTCATCTCGGCGATGCTGGACGTGACCGACAACCTGGTCGGCGGTGCGGTGGTGCCGCCGCGCGAGGTGGTCCGGCATGACGGTGACGACCCGTACCTGGTGGTGGCCGCGGACAAGGGCACCGCGACCTTCTCCGACTACGCCAACGAGATCTCGCTGGCTCAGGGCTTCTGGATGGCCGACGCCTTCGCCTCCGGCGGTTCGGCCGGCTACGACCACAAGAAGATAGGCATCACCGCCCGGGGTGCCTGGGAGTCGGTCAAGCGGCACTTCCGCACGCTGGGCATTGACACCCAGAGCCAGGACTTCACCGTGGTCGGGGTCGGTGACATGTCCGGCGACGTGTTCGGTAACGGGATGCTGCTCTCCGAGCACATCCAGCTGGTGGCGGCCTTCGACCACCGGCACATTTTCCTCGACCCGTCCCCGGACGCGGCGGCGTCCTTCGTCGAGCGTAAGCGGCTGTTCGACCTGCCCCGCTCGTCATGGGATGACTACAACCGGGAGTTGATCTCCGAGGGTGGTGGGGTGCATCCGCGTACCGCGAAGTCGATCCCGATCACCCCGCAGGTCAAGGCGGTGCTCGGCCTCGACGGCGAGGTCGAGGCGATGTCCCCGCAGGAGCTGATGAAGGCGATTCTGACCGCGCCGGTGGACCTGTTCTGGAATGGCGGGATCGGCACCTACGTCAAGGCGTCGACCGAGGCGAACGCGCAGGTGGGGGACAAGTCCAACGACGCGATCCGGGTCGACGGCAAGGACCTGCGGGCCCGGGTGGTCGGCGAGGGCGGCAACCTGGGCTGGACCCAGGTGGGCCGGATCGAGTACGCGATGACCGGTGGTCGGAACAACACCGACTTCATCGACAACGCCGCCGGGGTGGACTGCTCGGACCACGAGGTCAACATCAAGATCCTGCTCGGTGCCGTGGTGGCCGACGGTGAACTGACCGGGTCGGAGCGGAACGAGCTGCTGGCTGAGATGACCGACGAGGTCGCCGCGTTGGTGCTGCGGGACAACTACGACCAGGCGCGGGCGATCGGCAACTCCCAGGCGCAGGCCGCCTCGTTGCTGCCGGTGCACCGTCGGATGATCTCCGACCTGGAACGGTCCGGCGCGCTCAACCGCGAGTTGGAGGCACTGCCGCCGGATGAGGTCCTGGCCACCCGTACCGAGGCCGGCCTGACCGCGCCGGAATTCGCGGTGCTGCTCGCGTACACCAAGATCGTGCTTGAGCGCGAGATCCTCGAAGACACCGTCGCGGATGAGGAGTGGACGGCCGAGGTGCTGGCCAACTACTTCCCGACGCCGCTGCGCGAACGGTACGCCGACTCGGATGGCCGAGCACCGGCTGCGTCGTGACATCGTCACCACCGTGCTGGTCAACGAGGTGGTCAACCGCGGCGGCATCACCTTCGTCTACCGCGTGGTCGAGGAGACGGCCGCCTCGGCCGCCGACGTGATCCGGGCGTACGTGGTGGTCCGGGAGGTGTTCGGGCTCGGGGCGCTGTGGTCGGCGATCGAGGAGTTGGACAACCAGGTGCCGACCGACGTGCAGACGGCCGTCTACCTGGATACCCGTCGGCTGCTCGACCGGGCGGTGCGTTGGTTGGTCACCAACCGGCGGTCGCCGCTCGACGTGCCGGGTGAGATCGCCCGTCTGCGGGACGGGGTCTCCCGGCTGCTGCCGGAGCTGGGCGAGCTCTTCGTCGGCAGCGAGCGGCAGGCGCTCGAGACGCACATCGACATGCTGATCAGCCGAGGGCTGTCCCGCGAACTGGCTGAGCAGACGACCCGGTTGATGTACAGCTTCGGACTGCTCGACGTGGTGGAGGCCGCGGCGGAGACCGGACGGGACGTCGGTGAGGTGGCTTCGGTCTACTTCGTGCTCTCGGACCGGTTCCGGGTTGACGCGCTGCTGTCGAAGATCTCCCTGCTACCTCGGGAGGACCGCTGGCAGACGTTGGCTCGAATGGCCCTGCGGTACGACCTCTACGCGGCCCTGGCCGCGCTGACCGCAGAGGTGTTGAACTCGACTGCCAGCGACGTGTCGCCAGAGGAGCGGGTGGTGCGGTGGGAACAGTCCAACGCCACGTCGATCCGACGGGCTCACAAGGCGATGGGCGAGTTCGACGAGTCGCGATCCGACCTCGCCGCGCTGTCGGTGCTGCTACGTCAGATCCGTACCCTGGTCCGTACCTCGGCGGCTAGCTGATTGGCTGGTCGGACCAGGGCGGATCCGGCCAACTGATCGGTCAAATCCCGTGGGAGCATCGCTCCCACGGGATTTTTTCTGCCCGTTTCACCCGGTACGGCGACGGCCCTGCCCGGACTGACGAGGGCGTACGGAGGGAATCGGCCCAACGTCGGTGAGAGGGGACGCACCGGACTACCGTCGCCTGCCGGGGTCAAGCGGTTCGGTGCGGGCGGCTACCGCCCAGCCCGAGCAATAGCACAGCTTCTCGGCCTAAGGCGATGCTTCGTGGATAACCGTATTAATCCGACGAAGTCTCGCGTAGCGGTTAATCTCGGTCATAGCTCGGCTGTCGTCGAGCAACAGAGAACAGGGAAGGATGACGAGAGTCATGTCCAAAAAGTTCCTTGGCACGATGATCGCTGGCGCCGCTCTGGGCGGTGCGTCCTTACTCGTCGGAGCGCCTGGCATCGCCTTGGCCGACGACGGGCCCGACCACTCGGATCGGGGCCATGTCTTTACACACCCCAAGTGGGTCAAGCCCGGGGACAAGGTAGCCATCTTCGAGATCTGTAGCGACCCCCAGGAGCACCCCTGGGTCTGGTCCGAGGTCACCGGCAAGCTGAAGCTGAAGCCGAAGCATCACGACAAGAAGGACGAGGACTGGAAGGACAAGGAGGGCAAGAAGGACGAGGACGGCAAGAAGGACGAGGACTGGAAGGACGAGGACGGCAAGAAGGACGAGGACTGGAAGGACAAGGACGGCAAGAAGGACGAGGACGGCAAGAAGGACGAGGACGGCAAGAAGGACGAGGACTGGAAGGACAAGGACGGCAAGAAGGACGAGGAGGGCAAGAAGGACGAGGACTGGAAGGACCGCGACAAGGACAAGGATGACTGGAAGCGTGACCACCACTTCGTCTACTGGACCAGCGTCAGGATTCCGAGCGACGCCGACCCGGGGCGCTACGACCTTGAAGGATCATGCGGTGACGGCACTCTGGTCGTCGCGCCGCGCGGCTGGGTCGAGGGCGGCGACGGCGGTTCGAGCACCAACACCGGGCTCGTCGCGAGCGGCACCGGCATGATCGGTGCGGCCGCGCTCGGCGGCATCGTGCTGATGCGGCGGCGTCGGACCGATGGATCGCCGGCTTGAGGTTGTGACGAGGAACGTCGGCGGCGCTCGCGGAACATCGCGACGCGCCGCCGGCGCCGGCCTCGTCGCGCTCTTGCTCGGTGGCCTCGGACTGCTCGGCGCCGGGTTCAACGCCGCCCCGCCGCAACCGCCGCAGCCCGCTGCGGAAGCAGCCGGGAAAGCTCCGGACGAGCAGGGTGTCGACACCGAATGGCACACCGACGATTGAGTCAGCCGTTAAGGCCGGCCCGCCCGGGAGTTTAGCGCGATCGGAACCAACCCAGATCACGATTAAGACGATCGGGGTTGGTGCCAGGATTATCTCGCTCGGCGTGAACAAGGATGGCACGGTACAGGTGCCGCCGTTGAATCAGGCTCAGCTTGCCGGGTGGTACAAAATGGGGCCGAGCCCTGGTGAGTCCGGTAATTCGGTAATCGTTGGACACGTCGATTCAGCCAAAATTGGTCCGGCCGTGTTCTTCCGACTCGGTGCGCTCAAGCCCGGCAATATCATCGAGGTGAGCAGGAAAGATGGGACGATAGCAAAATTTGCCGTGGACCGGGTCAAGTCATACCCGAAGACCGCTTTCCCGACCGACCTTGTCTATAGCTCAGGCGACAAGCCCAGCCTCAGTGTCGTCACCTGTGGTGGTCAGTTCGACAGAAAGAAGCGCAGCTACCCCGACAACATCATTGCCTTTGCCACCCTCGTCTCCTGAGGTGTCGGTCGGTTAGGGAGTGGTCTGTCGTTACCAGGCAGCCGTACGTGTCGCGACGTGGTTATTTCGGTTGAGGGCTCGCCGACGAGCCAGGCCCGAGCCCAGTCGCCTTTCGGCCCCCTGTGACCCGCTGTTCTGACGGGTCCAGGGGGCGGTGCGGCGTTCCCGATAGCTATGCACAAACTATCCGGATAATCGGTTCGATCGCCGGCACGGTGCCCAGAGCGGGACGACCGTGTAATAGCACGTCGTTGCGGGCGAAGGTCGGCATCCGGCAAAGACCCCAAATAACCTGATGAAGCACCACAAAGTGGTTAATCTCGGTCCTGGCCCGGTTCCCATCGGGCTGTTGACAGGAGGGGAAGGGTGACGAAGTTATGTCCAAAAAGTTCCTCGGCAAGGTGATCGCCAGCGCTGCCCTGGCGGCGCGTCCCTGCTGGCCTGTGCACCCGGGTCCGCATTGGCGGATGGAATGCACGACATGGATGGGCGCCACGACAGCGATCGGGGCCGCATTTCCACTGACTCATGGATGATGCGACCCGGACATGATGGCCAGATCTTCGGGATCTGCAAGGACCCCCAGGAGCAGCTCTGGGAGCGGATGAGGATCAGAAGCAAGCCGGCGATCATGTCGGACTATCGATCGGATGCGGACTGGGAGCACCGGGGCGACGAGGAAAACTACCGAGATGATCCAGATTACCCGGAGTTCATGCGGTACCGGGAGCGCCGCGAATACCTGGAGTTCAGAGCCTTCAAGGAACACCTGGAGTTCCTGAGGCACAAAGAGAAAGATCGTGGAAATGCCCCCGCTGAGGCCAAGCCGTCGGTGACTCCCAAGCCGGGTGAAGGTGTCGAGCAACCGCCGATACCCCAGTCACCCGTGACTCCGGCGCAGCCAACGGTGAGCCCACAGCCTTCGGCGAGTCCGGTGCCCGAGCAGCCCACGCTGCCCCGGAGCCCACGATCGGTCCAGCGCCTACCTTCGGTCCAGCGCCTATTGAGGGTGCGCGCCTGAGGGTGTGGCGCCTATTGAGGGTGCGGCGCCTATCGAGGGTGCGGCGCCTGTCGAGGGTGCGGCGCCTGTCGAGGGCCCGGCGCCTATCGAGGGTGCGGCGCCTACCGAGGGCCCGGCGCCTATCGAGGGTGCGGCGCCTACCGAGGGCCCGGCGCCTACCGAAAGTCCCGCGTTCGGGCAGCCGGGGGACAGTGTCTTACCGGAGGCTGCGCGGAGTGACAGCGGCACCGGCGGCATGGCGGCGGACGGTGCCGGAGTCCCGATGGACGCTTGGGACCTGTCCGACGGGATGCAGCGCGAGGAGCATGACTACGCCGAGAACGACCCGGCGGAGGACTTCGGCTATCGGCCCGGTGTGGGGATTCGGCCAGAAGCCCACTCAGGGGATCGCGATGTGTCGGGCTCATGCGCTCCGGTTGAACCGGTCATCCTGCCCAGCGGCGGGGTCGACGGCGGCGACGGCGGGGCCGACAACAGCGACCGTCTCGCGGCCAGCGGTACGGCCATGCTCGGTGCGGCCGCCCTCGGTGGCCTGGTCCTGATGCGGCGGCGTCGGATCAATGGTTCCCTCACCTGATCCGGCGGGGGAGGTCGGCGGTCGTCCCGGATCCTCGTGGCGTACCGCCGGCATCGCCCTCGTCGCTGTGCTGGCCCTGATCGGTGCGGGTCTGCTCGGCGCCGCATTCAACGGGTCGTCGGCGCGGCCGCCGCAGCCGGTCGCGGAGGCTGCGCCGATGGATCTCGATCCGCCAGGCTGGCGCCGTCGTCGCCGGTGCTGACCCCGACACCGGTCGCGGCATTGGCGGGGATGCCCGATCCGAGCCGACCGAGATCAGCATCTCGAAGATCGGCGTCGGCGCGCGGATCATGTCGGTTGGCCTGAACGCCGATCGCACCCTCCAGGTGCCGCCGTTGTCGCAGGCGCAGTCGACCGGTTGGTACCGGTTGGGGCCGACGCCCGGAGAGATCGGCAACGCCGTCATTGTGGGACACGTCGACTCGAAGGAGATTGGACCCGCGGTCTTCTTCCAGCTCGGTGCGCTGCTGCCCGGGGACACGGTCCAGGTGACCCGGAAAGACGGAAGGGTCGCCACCTTCATCGTCGATGGCGTGAAGGCGTACCCGAAAACGGCCTTCCCGAGCGAGTTGGTCTATGGTCCGACGGACCGGCCCGGCCTGCGGTTGGTGACCTGCGGCGGGCAGTTCGATGAGCGGGTCGGCTCCTACCCCGACAACGTCATCGTGTTCGCCACCCTGGCCAACTGGACGGTGGGCTGAGGCGGCGACACGGATCACTGAACGGCTCGGGTGGACAGCGAGGTAGCTGTCCACCCGAGCCGTTGTTAACCGGGCTCCGGTCGGTGATGGCTGGGGAATCGTTACTCGTGAGTGCGTAGGTGTTGTGGTGGAAGCGCTCCCATGCAAGAATTCAGACACTGTGACGGGGGAGCCACACCGCGAGTAGGCGCCGAGGGCAGCCGGTTTCCGGACGGCGTCCGGATTCACGGCCGCCAGCGACCGGTCGGCACCACCACCAGTTCCGCCCGTCCGGGTCGGGCAACCCGCAGTCCCCCGTGGCGTCACGGTCGTTCCCAGCAGCGAGTCCGCAGGCCGCCGCGCCGGGCCCCGCGAACGCGGATCCGGTCTGGCCCAAGGAGATCAGTGGGATGAATCTGTGGAGAAGTCTGTCCGGCCGGCGCAAGAGCGTGGCGCTCGCGGGCGCCGGCGTCCTCGTGGCCGGCGGGCTGGTGACCCTCCCGGTCACCGCGGCGCAGGCCGCAACGCAGTGCAGCGTGGACTTACACCACCAACGACTGGCCGGCGGCTTCACCGCCAACGTCACCATCAAGAACCTCGGTGACCCGGTCAACGGTTGGACCCTCGCCTTCAACTTCCGGAACACCACCAGCGGGTGCAGCGGGCTGGTCGGCGACGTGGAGCCAGAGCGGCAGCCGGGTCACCGCGCTGCACCCTGGCCTGCAACCGTTCGCTCGCCACCGGCGCCCGCACCGACATCGGCTTCAACGGCAGCTGGAGCGGCAGCAACCCCGCGCCGACCTCGTTCACCATCAACGGGGTGACCTGCGGTGGCGGACGCCGACCGCCGCCGCCGACCACGCCGCCGACCACGCCGCCGACCACGCCGCCGACAGCACGCCGCCGACCACGCCGCCCACGACGCCGCCGACCACGCCCCCCGGCGGAGGCCAGCGGGTGGACAACCCGTACGCGGGGCCAAGGGCTACGTGAACCCGGAGTGGAAGGCCAAGGCCGACGTCCGTCTCCGGCGGAAGCCGGATCTCCAACACGCCGACCGCCGTCTGGCTCGACCGGATCGCCGCGATCAACGGCACGCCGGACAGCAGCTCGAACGGCTCCATGGGTGTGCGGGACCACCTGGACGCCGCGCTCGCCCAGGGCGCCGGCTACATCCAGTTCGTCATCTACAACCTGCCCGGTCGGGACTGCTCCGCGCTGGCCTCCAACGGTGAGCTCGGCCCGACCGAGCTGCCCCGCTACAAGACCGAGTACATCGACCCGATCGCCGCGATCATGGCGACGCAAGTACCGGAACCTGCGGATCATCAACATCGTCGAGATCGACTCGCTGCCGAACCTGGTCACCAACGCTCGGCGGACGGCCGAGCGCCACCGCGATGTGCGACACGATGAAGGCCAACGGCAACTACGTCAAGCGGCATCGGGTACGCGCTGGCCAAGCTGGGCGCGATCTCGCAACGTCTACAACTACATCGACGCCGGCCACCACGGCTGGATCGGCTGGGACAGCAACTTCGGCCCGTCGGCCGACCTGCTTCGCCCAGGCCGCCACGGGCCGTGCGGCAGCACCGTCGACAACGTGCACGGCTTCATCACCAACACCGCCAACTACTCGGCCACCGTGGAGCCGTACTTCAATCACCACGTGACCGGGCAGAGTCCGCCAGTCGAAGTGGATCGACTGGAACCAGTACGTCGACGAGCTGTCGTTCGCCCAGGCGTTCCGGCAGCGGCTGGTCCCGCTCGGCTTCAACTCCAACATCGGCATGCTGATCGACACCTCCCGCAACGGCTGGGGCGGCACGGCCCGGCCGCGCGGCCCGGCACCTCGACGCACCGCTCGACCAGCTAGTCGACGGCTCCCGGATCGACCGCCGGATCCACGCCGGCAACTGGTGCAACCAGAACGGTGCCGGCCTCGGCGAGCGGCCGAGGGCCAACCCGGCGTCCGGCATCGACGCGTACGTGTGGGTCAAGCCCCCGGGTGAGTCGGACGGTTCGAGCTCCCTGATCCCGAACAACGAGGGCAAGGGCTTCGACCGGATGTGTGACCCGACCTACACCGGTAACGTCCGCAACGGCAACAACATGAGCGGCGCCCTGCCCGGCGCGCCGATCTCCGGTGCCTGGTTCCCGGCCCAGCTCACGCAGCTCATGCAGAACGCCTACCCGGCGCTCTGATCGGTGAGTAACGGGGAACAGAACTAGCTAGACACCAGGGCGGTCCCTGGTCCGGTCGAAACTGACCGGGCCAGGGACCGTTGCCATTATCGGTGCGCTGGCTCAGGGCACGGTCTTCTCCACTGCCGACCGGCCGTCCTGCGCCAGCTCACGGCGGGCCCGCTCGATGTTCTTCGGGGTTGGGTCGTGTCCCTGCGCCACCGTCAGGTCCTCTGGGTCCCAGGGCTGTTCCGCGCCGGTGCGGGTGTCGGTCGCATAGCCCGCGCCGGCGCCGTTCGGGGCGCCGAGCAGATCCTCCGTCGGCGGAAACTCGGCCGGGACCTCGTCAATATCGGTGAACGCGGGATTGTCCCCGGTGCGGCCCCCGCCGGTCCTCAGTTGTGGCACGGTGCTCTCGTCCTCCACGGCCGCAGCCACCTCCGGGGCCTCTTCCAACGGCCGGTGCACGGTCGGATCGCGCTCGGTCATCGTTGCCGCCCTCCTGTCCGCCGAGCGCCCGGTTGCGCCGAGCGCCCTGTTTTCGGCGCCTGTTCTCGGCGATTAGGGGGCCGATGTGCGGATCCGACGCCCCTCCTGACTCGATGGGCTACCCCGGATCGGCGCCGCCATACCGCGCCCGGCCTACCCGGGCTGAAGTTCGGGGCGGGGAGCGTGGTGACCGGATGTGTCGGGCATCGCGGCGGCCCCAGGACACGCCTCGGCGGCTGCCTACTTGTCGGTAACGACCCCGTCGCCGGGGCTTGCGGTCTCTTCGTCGCGGGCGTCACGTTCTTCGGTGGGCTCGCCGCTGGCCAGGGCGGAAGCCGCCACGGCCCCGGCCGGGGTGGCGGCCCCGAAGACGGTGGGTTGGGCCGGTGGGTCGTGAAACTCGGCTTCGTCCGGTGCGCGGGCCCGATCGGGTTCATCGGGCTGACTGTCGGACCGGATCGGAGTCGGATGGTCGGCGGAAGCAAGCTCGGGCTGGTTGTCGCGGGTCTGCTGGTCCTGATGGCGCATGGCGTCGGTTCTCCTTGCCGGCTCGGTTGGATTTCGCCCCTGCTTCGTCCCTGGTATTCCCGCTGGAGGCCGGTCGCCAACGGAATTGCCATACTTCCGCCCCCTGATGGCGGGGATCCGGGCCGGCCGGATTTGATCTGGGTCAAAACTTGACTCATTCCAGAAAACACGCTTTCCTTGACAGCGTGCCGGTGAAGTCCGACGTCGAGTGCCTGCGGGAAGCGGGGTTGCGGGTGACGCAGCCACGCCTCGCGGTGCTGGCGGTGGTCCGCAACCGTCCGCACCTGGACGCCGAGGCGATCAGTCAGATCGCCCGCCGCGGCTTGGGGCGCCTATCCACCCAGGCGGTTTACGACGTGCTGCACGCGTTGACCGGTGCCGGTCTGATCCGCCGGTTTCAGCCGGCTGGCGGGCCGGCCCGCTACGAGCTGCGCGCCGAGGACACCCATCACCATCTGGTGTGCCGGGGTTGCGGCGCGATCGCCGACATCGAGCTCGGCGGCCCCTGGGCGGAGTTCCCCGAAGTCCAGGGACAGTCGGCCGAGACGCGGCTTTTCGATGTGCCAACCCTCGACGGAGGTGGTCGGGCGGCGCGGATCGCATCCGCCCTGCCCGGCCTTGAACCAGACGACGTGTCCACCTTTCAGGTGGACGAGATTGAGATCACTTTCTGGGGCCGTTGCCCTAGTTGCCAGGAAGAGCACTGATCAGGAGGAATTCGATGAGCGATCCCCAGGCCAACAAGCCGACGCTCACGACCCGACAGGGTCACCCCGTGCACAACAACCAGCAGCAGCGCACCGTCGGCTCGCGTGGTCCGGCGACGCTGGAGAACTACCATTTCCTGGAGAAGATCAGCCACTTCGACCGGGAGCGGATCCCGGAGCGGGTGGTGCACGCCCGTGGCTTCGTCGCACACGGCGAGTTCGAGGCGTACGGCACCATCGGTGATGAGCCGGCGTCGAAGTACACCCGGGCCAAGCTGTTCCAGGAGCCAAGGGCAAGAAGACCCCGGTCTCGATCCGCTTCTCCACCGTCATCGGCGGCCGGGACTCCTCCGAGGCGGCCCGTGACCCGCGCGGCTTCGCGGTCAAGTTCCGCACCGAGGACGGCAACTGGGACCTGGTCGGCAACAACCTGCCGGTCTTCTTCATCCGCGACGCGATCAAGTTCCCGGACGTGATCCACGCGCTGAAGCCGGACCCGGTCACCTTCCGTCAGGAGCCGAACCGGATCTTCGACTTCATGTCGAACACCCCTGAGGCGATGCACATGCTGACCTGGCTGTTCAGCCCGCGCGGCATTCCGGCCAACTACCGTCAGCAGGATGGCTTCGGGGTCAACACCTACCGGATGGTCAACGCTGCCGGTGAGGGTGTGCTGGTCAAGTACCACTGGAAGTCCCGGCAGGGCATCGAGTCGCTGACCGAGGAGCAGGCGGCGGCGATCCAGGCCACCGACCTCGGCCACGCCTCGAAGGACCTCTACGAGGCGATCGAGCGCGGCGAGTTCCCGCAGTGGGAGCTCAGTGTCCAGATCATGAGTGACGACGAGCACCCCGAGCTGGACTTCGACCCGCTGGACGACACCAAGACCTGGCCGGAGGACGTGTTCCCGCTGCGCCCGGTCGGGGTGATGACGTTGAACCGGAACGTCACCAACTTCCACAACGAGAACGAGCAGATCGCCTTCGGTACCGGTGTGCTGGTCGACGGCCTGGACTTCAGCGACGACAAGATGCTGGTGGGCCGGACCTTCTCCTACTCCGACACCCAGCGCTACCGGGTCGGGCCGAACTACCTCCAGTTGCCGGTCAACCGGCCGCGGGAGGACGTGCTGGTCAACACCAACCAGGACGGCGGGCAGATGTCGTTCGGGGTGGACAACCGGGGAGCCAACCCGCACATCAACTTCGAGCCCTCCTCGGTCGCCGGGCTCGCCGAGGCCGACGACTCGTACGTGGAGTACCGGCCGCACGTCTCGGGTCAGATCGTGAAGGCCCCGATCGAGCGGCAGAACAACTACGCCCAGGCGGGCGAGCGGTTCCGCACCATGCCCGATTGGGAGCGGGACGACCTGGTGCACAACATGATCAATCTGCTGGGCCAGTGTGACAAGCACATCCAGGAGAAGATGGTCTGGCACTTCAGCCAGTGCGACGAGGCGTACGGCCGTCGGGTGGCCGAGGGTCTCGGCCTTGCTGTCAACGCCTGAGTTCTAGCCAGAGCGGGCTGCCTCCGGCACACCAGTGCCGGGGGCAGCCCGCTGGCGCCTTCGCTCCTGCGCCAGATTCCCCGCAGCCGAACGGCCTGGCGACTGACTCGGCAGCCTCGATCGTCCCGATCGTTGAAGTCTGGTAGTGCGTGCGCTTGGGATTACGTATCCTTCCATCGACCTGTTGTGGGACTTGATCTTTGAGGGGAGGGAGCGGCGTTCCCCCCCCGGCCCGCGCCGGCTGGGCCCGTCCGCCGCAACTCTGATGAAGACCCGCAACTGGCCGATCCGTTCGAAGATCATCACTTTGGTTGCTGTGCCCATCGCGGCGCTGCTGGTTTTGTGGATCTTCGCGACCACGCTTACCGTGGGACCCGCCTTCGATCTTCTGAACGCGCGGACCCTGCTTGACGAGGTCGGCCGCCCAGGAGAGACGCTGGTCGCCGAGTTGCAACGGGAGCGGCGGCTCTCCGTGATCTTCCTCGCCGGCCGCGGCGACGCCTCGGCCCTGAATGACCAGCGCACCCGGACCGACCAGGCGGTGGCCGAGTTCCGTCGACGTACCACCGACCCCGGCCTGCGCAAGGTCGCTGATGATCTGCTCGACGCCCGCCTCGACCAGTTGCTCGCCGCGGTGGACACGCTTACCGACGGACGCGACTCCATCGATCGACGGCAGATGGACCGGACCGGCGCACTGGGTCGCTACAGCGGCGTGATCGACGCGGCGTTCCGGACCTTTTCCGCGATGATCGTGCTGCCCGACGAGGAAATCGCCGGGGAAGCGCGGGTACTGACCGCGCTCGGCCGGGCCCGCGAGGTGCTCGCCCAGAGCGATGCGCTGCTCGCCGGGGTTTTCACCGCCGGGCAGTTCGCTCCGGGTGAGCATGGTCAACTGGTGCAGATCATCGGCGCCCAGCGCTTTCTCTACGCCGACGCGGTCGCCGAACTGCCCGAGCGGGATCGGGGGGCGTACCAGCGGCTCACCCAGGGCGACCCATTCACCCGGCTGCGCACCCTGGAAGAGACCCTGGTCGGCCGGGGGTCGACCGGCGCGGCACCGCCGGTCGACGCGGGTGCCTGGCAGGACAGCTACGAGACGGTGCAGCAACAACTGCGCGAATTCGAGCTCAGCGCAGCCGCCGCGCTCGCCGAGCGCGGCGTACCGGTCGCCGTCAGGATCCTGGGCCGGCTCGCCCTGGCCGGCGTGCTCGGCCTGGTGGCCGTGCTGCTGTCCGCGTTCATCGCGCTGGGGATCGGGCGATCGCTGGTCCATAGGTTGACCGGGCTGCGTGGCGCCGCGCTGGAACTGGCCGGAGAGCGGCTGCCCGACGTTGTCGGGCGACTGCGCCGTGGGGAAGCGGTCGATCTCGACCGGGAGGCCCCGCCGTTGGACTACGGCGGCGACGAGATCGGCCAGGTCGGGCAGGCGTTCAGCGAGGTGCAGCGCACCGCCGTACGGTCCGCCGTCGACGAGGCCGCGCTACGGCGTGGGCTCAGCGACGTCTTCCTCAACATCGCCCGGCGCAGCCAGACCCTGCTGCACCGGCAGCTTGCCCTGCTGGACCGGATGGAGCGGCGCACCACCGAACCGGACGAGTTGGCCGACCTGTTCCAGGTCGACCACATGGCCACCCGGATGCGCCGACACGCGGAGGACCTCGTCGTCCTCGCCGGTGCCGTGCCGGGACGCGGTTGGCGAAATCCGGTCCCGGTGGTCGATGTGATTCGGGGTGCGATCTCCGAGGTCGAGGATTACATCCGGGTCGACATCATGACCGTCCATCCCGGCGCCATCGCCGGTCGGGCTGTTGGCGACGTCATCCATCTGCTCGCCGAACTGATCGAGAACGCCACCGCCTTCTCGCCCCCGTACACCCGGGTGCGGATCGCCGGACGGGCGGCGCCGGACGGCTATGTGATCGAGGTGGAGGACCGTGGCCTGGGGATGAGCGCCAAGGCCATGGCGGAGGCCAACCAGCGGCTCACCGATCCGCCGGATTTCGATCCGGCCAACAGTGCCCGACTCGGCCTTTTCGTGGTGGCCCAGCTCGGTATCCGGCACGGGGTGCGGGTTGAGCTACGCCCCTCCCCGTACGGTGGGGTGGTTGCGGTGGCAGTGGTCCCCGGTGGTCTGATCGTGCCGGATATCGGTATCCCCACCCAGGCCGGACGTCCCGCGAAGTCTCCCGCCGGTGCCCCGGCGGACAAGGAGCAGCCGACTGAGACGTCGAACTCGGCTGAGGCGGTAACCGAGCCCACCATGGACAGCCGGCAGATCGCGGTGCTGCTGGCCGCCCGCCGGCTCGCCGGATCGACGAGGGGTGGACCGGCCGAGGGTCGGCCCACCCCGGATGTCGCAGCCGGCCGGCCAACTGCGGGCGCCCAACCAACGCGGACACCGGTCGGAGCGGACGGCCTGCCCCGGCGGATCCGGCAGACCAGCCTCGCGCCGCAGCTTCGCGACACTTCCCCGGCCTCCTCCGTCCGTACTCCCGAGGAGATCCGAGCGGCGATGTCGGCGTTGCAGGCCGGAACCGAGCGTGGTCGTCGGGAGGCCGCCGTGCCGTCGGTCGACCCCGACGCCAACCGGGTCGCCGATCCGGGATCCACCGAGCCTGGGAGGGACAGGAAGTGACGGACACGACGAGGCCGGTCGCGAATCTGAACTGGTTGCTGGACGACCTCGTGAAGCGAGTGCCCGCCGCGGAGCAGGCTGTGGTGCTCTCGGCCGACGGGCTGCTGATCGGTGCGGCCGGCACGCTGAGCAGGGAGGACGCCGAGCACATCGCCGCGCTGGCGGCCGGCTTCCAGAGCCTGGCCAGAGGGGCGAGCCGGCACTTCGCGGCCGGTCCGGTGCGGCAGACCGTGGTGGAGATGGAATCGGCGTACCTCTTTGTCACCGCCGCCGGGTACGGCGCCTGCCTGGCCGTGCTGAGCGCGGCCGGCTCCGACATCGGTCTGATCGCGTACGAGATGGCGATGCTGGTCACCCGGGTGGGCGAGATTCTGACCGCGCCGACCAGACCTTCCCCGGCGGCGGCTGATGCGGGCTGACCGGCCCGAACCGCACCACGACTGGCTGGACGAGGAGGCTGGGCCGGTAGTCCGTCCGTACACCGTCACCGGCGGCCGGGTGCGGCCGGCGGTCGGCGGATTCGACCTGGTGGCGTTCGTGGTCGCCGGTGCGCCCCAGGGCGCCGGTGGGCCCGCGCTCCGGCAACCCGAGCAGCGCCGAATCATCGAGCTGGCCCAGGAGCCGATTTCCGTCGCGGATCTCGCCGCCGATCTCGATCTTGCGCTGGGCGTGCTCCGGGTGCTCCTCGGTGACCTGCTCGCGGCCGGGCTCATCGCGATGTACGAGCCCCCGGCTTCGCCCCACTACCCCGACGACAACATCCTCAAGGCGGTGGTCAATGGACTCCGTGCGCTCTGACCGGGACACTTCCCGGCACCGGATTCCGCTGGCGTTGAAAATCCTTATCGCTGGTGGCTTCGGAGCTGGCAAGACCACGCTGGTCGGCACAGTCAGCGAGATCCGACCGTTGCAGACCGAGGAGGTGCTCACCGATGCCGGTGTCGGCGTTGACGACGTGTACGGCGTCGAGGAGAAGCGCACCACCACGGTCGCCATGGATTTCGGGCGGATCACCATCAACCGGGATCTGCAGGTCTATCTCTTCGGTACGCCGGGGCAGGACCGGTTCTGGTTTCTCTGGGACGAACTCGCTTTCGGCGCGCTCGGCGCGGTGGTGCTCGCCGACACCCGCCGGCTCGCCGACTGCTTCCCGTCGGTTGACTACTTCGAGCAGCGTGACATCCCCTTCGTCATCGGAGTGAACTGCTTCGACGGTGCCCGACGTTTCGGCGTCGACGCGGTGCGCAGCGCGCTCGATCTCGACCCGGATGTGCCGGTGGTCCTCTGCGATGCCCGGGATCGGCATTCCAGCAAGACCGCGCTCATCGCCCTGGTCGAGTACGTCGCGCGACGTCGAGGCTTCCCGGCATGACGGGCCACGGCGGGATCATCTACCTCGGTTGCTACACCGGGGAAAGTGGCGGGCGGGGCGACGGGATCGTCGCGGCCCAGCGCGATCCGCGCACCGGCTCGCTCGAGCTGCTCGGCACGGTCGCCGTCACGCCGTCGCCCTCGTTTCTGGCCTGGCATCCCACCCTGCCCGTGCTCTACGCCGCCAACGAGCTTGACGAGGGCACGGTCAGTGGTTGGCGGGTGCTGCCGGATGGTGGGCTGCGCCCGCTCGGCACCCGGTCGACCGGGGGTGGCCACCCCTGCCACCTCGTGGTCGTTCCCGGCGGTCGTTACCTGTGCACGGCCAACTACGCCGGCGGTAGCGTCGCCGTACACCCGCTCGATCCGGCGGGCGTGCCGGGTGAGCGTACCGACCTGCGTACCCATCACGGGCGCGGAATCGATCCCGACCGGCAGGAGAGCGCGCACGCCCACATGGTGTCCGCGGACCCCCGCGGGGGCCGGTTGCTCGCGGTGGATCTGGGTACCGATGCCATCTACCCGTACGACCTGGCGTCCGCCGGGCGGTTGCTCAGCGTCGGCCCACCGGTGCGTACCCGGCCCGGTGCGGGTCCCCGTCATCTCGCCCGACACCCCGACGGACGCCGGTGCTACCTCGCCGGTGAGCTGGACGCGACGGTGACGGCCTACCGGCTCGACGAGGCCGGTGTACCGTACGAGCAGGGCCAGGTCGCGGCCAGTGCGTCCGACGGGCACGTCCAGCCGTCCGAGATCGCGGTCGGTCCGGACGGTCGCTTCCTCTACCTGGCTAACCGGGGGGTGGGCACGCTGGCCGTGTTCGCGCTCGACGGTGACCTGCCGAGATACCGTGCCGAGGTGCCGACCGGTGGTACCTGGCCCCGGCACTTCGCGTTGGTCGGCGGGCACCTCTACGTGGCCGACCAACTGGCGGATATGGTCACCGTGTTCGCGATCGATCCGGAGTCCGGGGTGCCGACACCGGTGGGTGAACCGGTCGAGGTGGCCAGCCCGACCTGCGTACTGTCCCCAGGGTCGTCGAATCTCGTATAAATATTGACATCTGAAGATTGTCGTCGGCTGGACAAAACGCGGGATTGCTGGGAATTTGTAGACGTTTTGGTGCCGGGCAACTACCTACGGTGAATTTTTCGGCGAAGTTGTAGCTCCGGGTTAACTTTCGGCCGAACGTACCTGGCAGCAGCCGCTGCGAATCCGCAAGATGGTCACGTGTCAGGGCGCCATCGCAAACGCAGAAAGCTCCGCGGAGCGGGCGCCGTCGCTGGGGCGACGGCGCTCGTTCTCATTGCTGCGGGAATTTGGTACGGCTATCAACGACTCGGGCGACCGAACTGTTCCGGACAGGCTCGGCTGACGGTCGCGGCGGCGCCGGAGATCGCGCCAGCCGTACAGGCCGCCGCCATCGGGTGGATGACGAACGGCGCCGCGGTGGACGGCGTGTGCGTCGAGGTCGAGGTCGAGAGCGTCGACCCGGTGGACGTGGCGGCCCTGGTGGCCGGCAAGCACGGTGTTTCACTCAACGGGGTGGGACAGGCCAGCGGCACCGCGGTGCTGCCCGATGTCTGGCTGCCGGACTCCACCAGCTGGCTGCTGCGGCTGCGTCAGCAGGCGTCCGGGTTCGCCCCCGGAAACGGCGCGTCGGTGGCCCGCAGCCCGGTCGTGTTGGCCATGCCGGAACCGGTGGCGACCAGTATCGGTTGGCCGGAGAAGAAACTGACCTGGACCGACCTGCTTCAGCAGATCACCACCGGCACCAAGCTCCGCACCGGCATCGTCGAACCGAGCCGGGACGCGGCCGGACTCTCCGGGTTGCTCTCGGTGGGGGCGGCGGCGGGTGCGGCCGGTACGAACGCGCAACAGGCGACCACCTCGGCGCTTCGCGCACTGGCAACCGGACGTTCCGCCGTCCGACAGGACCTGGTCGCCCGGTTCCCCCGATCGGCCGATCCGGTCTCCATCGCCGCGGGACTCGGTGCTGCGGCGCTCTCTGAGGAGGACGTCATCGAGTACAACGCCAAGAAGCCGCCGATCCCGCTGGCCGCCCTCTATCTGGAACCGGCGCCGATGCCGCTGGACTACCCGTTCGCGGTGATGCCCGGCACCGCGCCGGTCAAGGTCTCCGCCGCGGCGGGGTTGTTCGCTCTGCTCAATACCGCGAGTTTCCGCGACCGGCTGGCCGCTCGCGGGCTGCGGGCCGCCGACGGCAGCTTCGGGGAGGGCTTCGACGCCCCGAGAGGCGCGCCGCGCCCGGCGGATACCCCGGCTGGCGATGCCGCCAGTGCCGCCCCGAACTCCGCTGGTACCGCAGCCGGCGGGCTGGACCCGGTCGTCGTCGAACGGGCCCTGTCCAGCTGGTCGGTGGCCACCCAGTCGGGTCGGATGCTCGCGGTGATCGATGTCTCCGGTTCGATGCTCGCCACCGTGCCGACCGCCCGGAACGCCACCAGGGCGCAGGTGACGCTGGAGGCGGCCCGACGCGGACTCGCGCTCTTCGACGATTCCTGGGCGCTCGGCCTGTGGATCTTCTCCACCGAGCTGGTCGGTAAGCAGGACTACCGGCAACTGGTGCCGATCGGCCCGCTCAGCAGCCAGCGCGGCCGGCTGGAGTCGGCCATCGCCGGGATTGTCCCCAAGGTCAACGGCGCGACCGGTCTCTACGACACGGTGCTCGCCGCCTATCTGACCGTCCAGGAGGGCTGGGAGGCCAGCCGGGTAAACTCCGTGGTGATCCTTACCGATGGTAAGAATGAGGACAACGACGGCATTACCCAGGCGAAACTGCTCAGCGAGCTGAAACGCCGGGCCGACCCGGAGCGACCGGTCCAGGTCATCATCATCGGGATCGGCGGCGACGTCAGTCGGGCCGAACTGGAGTCCATCACCAAGGCCACCGGCGGCGGCGTCTTCGTCACCGAGGACCCCGCGAAGATCGGTGACATTTTCCTGCAGGCAATCGCGCTGCGATCTGCGGGAACCGGCTGACCAAAGAGTCACCGAAAGGTCGAATATCCGTAATGCCCGGGACTGTGGTATACGGTGCGGGGATACCCGCACGGAAGGCTAGCCAACCGAAGTGACAGTAATCTGTCGGAAGCTCTCTGTGGTCAATTTAATAGGTGAAGATGTCGAAGTGCCTCGGCATGCCTCTCCGATCCGAATCCGGGCAGCCGGTCGGGAGGCCCCCGAGATGAGGGAGGTTCGGTGACCTCGGCGACCCTGCTGCACCCGCTGAAGGCGCCTGCGGAAGCCATGCCAGGAGCGGCGACGAACGCGCTCCGGGCCCAGCAGCGTGCCTATATCCGGACCATCGTCGTTCTCGACTTCGGCATCCTCGTGCTCGCCGTGACCGTTGGTTACCTCGCCCGGTTCGGCAGCGTGGAGGCACGCGGCTCGGACATCCCGTACGTCATTGTCGCGCCCGGGCTGGTCCTGGCCTGGCTGATCCTGCTCAAAGTGCTGCGTTGTTACGACGCCCGGGTGTTGGGCTACGGTGCCGAGGAGTATCGGGGAGTTGTCATGGCCAGCCTGCGGCTGGCCGGCGGAATCGCCATCGCCGGCTACCTCGCCGACGTCGGGGTATCCCGGGGCTTCCTCGCCATCTCCTTCGCGGTGGGTACTGTCGGACTGGTGGTGGCCCGCTTCGCGGCCCGCAAGCATCTGCACCGGGCGCGGACCCAGGGCACCGGTTGGTCCCGCCGGGTCCTCGCGGTCGGGGACACCGCGCACGTACTGGAGCTGGTGCACACGCTGCGCCGCGAGCCGTACGCCGGATATCAGGTGGTGGGCGCGTGCATCCCGGACGCGCTGCTGGCGCCGGTGCCGCAGCGCCTCGGCGACGTGCCGGTGGTCGGTTCGTTCCGGGCGATCCCCGGCGCGGCGACCAGCATCGGTGCCGACACGGTCGCGGTGACCGCCTCCGGCGAGTTGACCGCCGCCCGGCTACGGCGGCTCGGCTGGCAACTGGAGGGCACCGGGATCGACCTGGTGCTGGCCCCGGCGTTGACCGATGTCGCCGGCCCGCGGATCCACACCCGGCCGGTTGCCGGACTGCCGCTCATCCACGTCGAGGCGCCGGAGTTCCGGGGCGCTCGCAAGATCGTCAAAGGTTTCGTCGACCGTGCCCTGTCGTTGGCCGCGCTCACCGTGACGCTGCCGGTGCTGGCCCTGATCGCGTTGGCCATCAAACTCGACACCCGGGGGCCGGTGATCTTCCGGCAGACCCGGGTCGGGCAGGGCGGCCAGGAGTTCGGGGTCTACAAGTTCCGCACCATGGTGGTCAACGCGGACGCGATGCTGGCCGACCTCGCTTCGCGGAACGAGACCGACGGTCTGATGTTCAAGATGCGCGACGACCCCCGGGTCACCTGGGTCGGCCGATTCCTGCGCAAGTGGTCCCTGGACGAGCTACCGCAGTTGGCGAATGTGCTCTTCGGGCACATGAGCCTGGTCGGTCCCCGGCCACCCCTGCCGTCCGAGGTCGCTCGCTACGACGGCGATGTCGCCCGCCGGCTACTGGTCAAGCCCGGCATGACCGGACTCTGGCAGGTCAGTGGCCGGTCCGATCTGACCTGGGAAGACGGCATCCGGTTGGACCTCTACTACGTGGAGAACTGGTCACTGGCCGCCGACGTGACCATCCTGTGGAAGACCTTCGGCGCGGTGATTCGCAGTCGCGGCGCCTATTGAAGACCAGGCTGCCCCGGTCCCCGGGCCAGGCGGACCCGGCTTCGTTGACCGGTCCGCCGCCGATTACCTGAGCTCGGCGAGCCAACGAGCGGGCTGCTCCAGCACCGCGCGTACCACCGAGCCGGCGGCGCCCAGTACGGCGGCCTCGCCGCCGAGCACCGCGGCCCGGACCGATACCGGCGACCAGGCCGCGGTGAGCACCCGTTGGCGAATCTGCGCCTCTACGGTGGGACGCAGCCAGCGGGAGAGCGGTGCGTAGACCCCGCCCAGCACCACGGTGTCCACGTCCAGCAGGTTGATCACGCCGGCAATGGCCACCCCGAGTGCGCTGGCCGCCTCAGCAAGCGCCTGGTGGGCCCCCGGATCGCCGGTCTCGGCTAGTTCGACCAGCCGGGTGACCGCCGTGTCGGCGGGGAGCCCCAGGGGCGCCAGACCGGCGCCGGTCAGGATCGCCTCCTGCCCGGCGTACTGCTCCAGGCAGCCGCGGCCGCCGCACCGGCAGGGCCGTCCCTCGGGGTGCACCGGCACGTGGCCGAGTTCCCCGCTCCAGCCACGGGCGCCCACGGAAGAGGGTGCCGTCGAGGACGATCCCGGCGCCGATGCCGATCTCGCCGGAGATGTAGAGGAAGTTGGCCGGATTCCTCGACCCGGTTGGGCCGGTCGGGATGGTCCAGCCGGCGTGCAGTTCGCCGAGGGCGGCGAGGTTGGCCTCGTTCTCCACCGCAAGCTGCCCGACGGAGCCGGACGAGCGCGGCGGGCACGTCGACGTCGCGCCAACCCAGGTTGGGGGCGCAGCCGGACGACCCGGCCGAGGTCACCAGCCCGGGTACGGCGAGGGCCGTGCCGGCGAGGCAGAGCTCCTCGGCCTCGGCCGCGGCGCGGGCGGCGGCGGCCAGCTCGGCGATCCGGGCGAGCGCGTCGGCCGGCGGGACGGGGCGTAGGTCGACCCGGTGTACCACCCGGTGCCGGACCGCGCCGGTCAGGTCGACCAGGCAGGCCGCCAGGTAGTCGACGTTGATCTCCAGGCCGAGGCCGGCCGGACCGTGGTCGGCCAGCACCAGCCCGAGCGCCGGGCGTCCGGCGCCGCTGCGCCGGGTCGGGTCGACCTCGGTGAGCAGTCGCCCATCGATCAGGTCGTCGACCAGCGCGCTGACGGTGGCCCGGGTGAGCCCGGTGATCGCGGCCAGATCAGCCCGGGATGGCGGTCGACTCGCCGCGGCGATCTGCCGCAGTACCAGGGCCAGGTTGTGTTCGCGCAGGCTCGCCTGGCGCACCGCTTCGCCGGCCACCCCTACCTGCACCCTTCCGGGTCGGGTCACGGTATTGACAATGCCACAACCTGCTCAAATAATTCAACGGTTAAACAAATCAAGGATCGCTTCGTGGAGGTCAAAATGGCAGGACCACCCACCCCCGCCGACAAGTTCTCCTTCGGGCTCTGGACGGTCGGCTGGCAGGCCCGTGACCCGTTCGGCGACGCCACCCGGGGCGCCCTCGACCCGGTCGAGGCGGTGCACCGGTTGGCCGAACTGGGCGCGTACGGGATCACCTTCCACGACGACGACCTGATCCCGTTCGGCGCCGACGACGCCGTACGTGACCAGCACGTTGGCCGGTTCCGCGAGGCGCTCGACGAGACCGGACTGGTGGTACCGATGGTCACCACCAACCTCTTCACCCACCCGATCTTCAAGGACGGTGGTTTCACCAGCAACGACCGGGACGTCCGCCGGTACGCCCTGCGCAAGGTGCTGCGCAACATCGACCTCGCCGCCGAGCTGGGCGCGAAGACCTTCGTGATGTGGGGCGGCCGGGAGGGTTCCGAGTACGACGTCGCCAAGGACATCCGAGCCGCCCTGGACCGCTACCGCGAGGCGGTCAACCTGCTCGCCCAGTACGTCCTCGACAAGGGCTACGACCTGCGGTTCGCGATCGAGCCGAAGCCCAATGAGCCGCGCGGCGACATTCTGCTGCCGACCATCGGCCACGCGCTGGCCTTCATCAACGAGCTGGAGCACCCTGAGCTGGTCGGCCTCAACCCGGAGACCGGACACGAGCAGATGGCCGGGCTCAACTACGCGCACGGCATCGCCCAGGCGCTCTGGGCCGGCAAGCTGTTCCACCTCGACCTCAACGGTCAGCGTGGCATCAAGTACGACCAGGACCTGGTCTTCGGGCACGGCGACCTGATGAACTCGTTCGCCCTGGTCGACCTGCTGGAGTTCGGAGGTCCGCAGGGCGCCCCGGCCTACGACGGCCCCCGGCATTTCGACTACAAGCCGTCGCGCACCGAGGACTACACTGGAGTGTGGGCCTCGGCCGCCGCCAACATGCGGACCTACCTGCTGCTCAAGGAGCGGGCCGCCGCGTTCCGGGCTGATCCCGAGGTGCAGGCGGCGCTCGCCGCCAGCAAGGTCGCCGAGTTGTCGACGCCCACCCTTGCCCCCGGCGAGACCTACGCCGACCTGCTCGCCGACCGCAGCGCGTACGAGGAGCTCGACGTGGACGGCGTCGCGGGCCGTGGGTTCGGCTTCGTCCGGCTCAACCAGCTCGCCGTCGAGCACCTGCTCGGCGCCCGCTAACCCTTCCTTCCCCCTGCCAAGATCGCGGTGATCAGGGAACAACTCGCGCGTGTCGCCAGCGCGTCGCGATACTGGCCCCCTGATCACCGCGATCATCGGTCAACCTGTTGGTCCATGGAGGCCGGACATGCCACTCGTCGCCGGAATCGACTCGTCGACCCAGTCCTGCAAAGTCGTGATCCGCGACGCGGAGACCGGCCACCTGGTCCGCCAGGGCCGGGCCGCCCACCCGGAGGGCACCGAGGTCGACCCCCAGGCGTGGTGGCAAGCGCTCGAGCAGGCCATCGACCAGGCCGGCGGTCTCGACGATGTCTCCGCAGCCGCGGTCGCTGGGCAGCAGCACGGCATGGTCTGCCTGGACGACGCCGGCACGGTCGTCCGGCCGGCGCTGCTCTGGAACGACACCCGCTCGGCGGGCGCGGCCGCCGACCTGATCGAGGAACTCGGCGGTGGCGAGGCCGGCCGACGGGCCTGGGCCGAGGCGGTGGGCAGCGTACCGGTGGCCAGTTTCACCGTCACCAAGCTGCGCTGGCTGGCCCGGCACGAGCCGGATGCGGCGGACCGGACCGCCGCCGTCTGCCTACCGCACGACTGGCTAACCTGGCGACTCGGTGGTGGTGCCGGCCTTGACACGCTCTGCACCGACCGTGGGGACGCCAGCGGCACCGGCTACTGGTCGCCAGCGACCGGCAGCTACCGGCTCGACCTGCTGGCGCGGGCCTTCGGTCGACCGCTGGCCGTACCGGTCGTCCTCGGTCCCAACGAACCGGCCGGGCAGCTACCCAGCGGGGCGCTACTCGGCGCGGGCACCGGCGACAACGCCGCCGCCGCGCTCGGCGTCGGCGCGCGCCCCGGCGACGTGGTGATCTCCATCGGCACCTCCGGCACGGTCTTCAGCGTCGCGGACACGCCAGCGGCCGACGCCTCCGGCGCGGTGGCCGGCTTCGCCGATGCCACCGGTCGATTCCTGCCGCTGGTCTGCACGCTGAACGCCGCCCGGGTGCTGGACGCCGCGGCCAAACTGCTCCAGGTCGACCTCGACGAGTTGGCCCGGTTGGCACTGGACGCCCCGGCCGGCGCCGACGGCCTGGTCATGGTCCCCTACCTCGAAGGTGAACGCACCCCGAACCGTCCACTGTCCACCGGCGCGGTGCACGGACTGACCCTGCGTACCGCCACCGCGGCCCACCTGGCCCGGGCCGCGGTCGAGGGGATGCTCTGCGCGCTCGCCGACGGCCTCGACGCCCTGGTCGCGCAGGGAGCCACGGTCAACCGGGTGATTCTGGTCGGCGGCGGGGCCCGGTCCGAGGCGGTCCGGCGGATCGCCCCCGAGGTCTTCGGCTGCCCGGTCCTGGTGCCGGCCCCCGGCGAGTACGTCGCCGATGGCGCGGCCCGCCAGGCCGCCTGGGTCGCCTCGGGGAGCGCGGAGCCGCCGTCGTGGACGGTCAGCGACGTGCGCGAGTACGACGCCGTGGCGGTCCCGGCGATCCGCCACCGGTACGCCGAAGCCCGCGACCTGGTCACCGACTGCCCATAGGCGTACTAGCGAATTTCTCCGACGCCGTCCCGGACCGACCGGCCCGGGACGGCTTGCCGGTATCCGGCTGGTATCAACACCGCCGCCGGTGTTTCCCGCGCGGCCCGGCCTTCAGCGGAGGTTGTCGAGCACGTCCCTGGCGACCGCCAGGGCGGCCGGTCGGTGTCGCAGCAGCCAATCCGTCGAAACCTTCACACCGTTTTCCAAGTTGCCCAGGTGGAGCTTCACGGAGATCACCGCGTTCGCCGATCGGACGGTCAGGTAGAGCGCCCGGAACGTCAGGCGCAGGTACAGGAACGCCTCGTCGCCCAGGCCCGGCTCGACCTGCGGCGGCATGGTCTCATTCAGGTATTTGGTCGCCTCCTGCCGAATCTCTTCCGCCGATTTCCGCATGTAATCGGTAGCCAACTGCTCGACGCTCTCGGTGAGCATGTCCTCCCGGAAGACGAGGACCGACACGGTGACGTCTGGCTGCTTCCTGCCGTCGGTCTTCCAAAAGCAGTCGGCGGTCAAAAGGATTCCATTGTCCAAGTAGCCGATGCCTGGGGTTCCCTCGCCAACCGCTGCTGGGAGACCGGGAACCTTTGTCTTCAGGGTCGGGCAGGTGGAACTCAGCCATTTCCATCGGTTCTCCGCCGCTGGGCTCAACGTCACTAATGGAGGCATCGATGATCGGTCGAACGGCGCTCCAACCCAGGGTGTGGGCGCCGGGTTCAGTTTGCCGCAGCTGGTGAGCAGCAGCGGCGCCAGGAGCAGCGCCGCCAGCAGCCCGACCCGTATGCGCGGCATGCCGGCTTTCATTGCTACGGTCTCCTTATTGGGTTTGCTCAGCCGGTGTTCCGCCACCCGGCCCGCCGAGCCGGCTGAAAGGTCAGCCCTTGACCGACTGTGGCCAGTGCCTGCCAGACAGACCATTGTGGTCCTGTATCTCGTTCACTAGTTGATTGATTCGCTCAACCGTCTCGGCGAGCCGACTGGCCAGGTGCAGCCCGTACTGGGTGATTTGGGTGACCGCGGTGCCGGCGAAATCCGAGAAATGACCGAGGGTGACGACGGCCTGGGTGATCGCTCCGCCGGCCGTCTCGGCCAGGTCGAGGGCCACGGCGGCAATCTGACCCGCCAGTTCGGCAGCTCGATCACCAAGCTCCACCATGTAGGCGGTGTTGGACGCGGCGACCGTGGCCAGCCAATTGCTCGTCTCCTTCACCTTGCCCACCGTGGCGATCACCGCATCGGTCTGGGTCTTGACCTCCTTCTCATAGGCGTTTTTGGTGGGGCCACGCCAATACTCGATGTTACCCGTGCCGGTCATTTCGCCGCCGATATTGGAGAGTGGGCCACCCACCTCGGCGCCCCATCGAAAACCCATCCTGAACAGCGACTCCACTGGGACGGACTTGCCGACGGCCTCCTGGGCCACCGCGAAGACCTGGTGGACCTTCTCGTCAATTTCCTGGAGAATCTTCTGGATTTTTTCGATCGTGTCCTTGAGGGTCTCGGTAAACCACTCGATGAGGCTGGACCAAATGCTCTCCTCGATCTGACGGTGGGCACGCCGCAGGAGGCCGTTGATGGCATCGAGCAGCTTGTTCCACTCCCGCTCGATGCCATCAATCGCCCTCCGGAGCAGCTCCACGCCCTTCCTGAAGACGATCAGCAGCCGCTCGGCTAACTCAATGGTCGGGTCCGGTGTTTCCACGACTCTCCTTCACGTGAGTCGACGGTTGGTCACTTCGACCAGATCTTGTCCAGATTCACCACGGCGTTGGCATCGGAACGTTCGTACCAATCGGCGGATTTGTTGAGGGCATCGCCGAACTGTTCCAGCTCGGTGGTGGCCTCCTTGAGCAGGGTCGACAGCAGGCGCTGCATAGTGTCGTAGGCGTGCATGAGAGCATCCGCCGTCGCCGCGCCGGTAAGGCTGTCGGCCACCATGAACGCCGCCAGGTCCAGGTCCAGGTGGGCGCTGTTGGTAGCCACCACCCGCATCTGGTCGGAGAGCTTGTACCAGGTCTTCGCCTCCTGTCGGATCGCCCCGGTGGCGGCTTCGATGCTCTGCGCCGAGAAGTAGTTGTAGTCGCTCATCGCCCCTCCTGGAAGGACTGGCGGGTGCGGGTCGCGCCCCGCGACACTTGTCGTAGTGCGATGCGGGCGTCGCTGGCGAGCCGGTCGCCGTCGTACGGCCCCAGGTGGTGCTGGTCGACCTCGGCACCCCGCACCGCGTGCCCAGCCAGGATCAGGCGGAACAGGCCGGCGGGGCCTGCGACGATTCGCCGTTCCGCGACGTCCCTGGTCTGCCCGAGTCGCTCGGCGGCGTCGAGGATGGTGAACGCACGTTCGAGTTTGGCTTGTGCGGCGAAATCGAAGCCGGGGTCGTCGGGGTCCGGGAGCGGTATCGCGGGTCCCGCGACCTGGGAACCGAAGTCCGGTGCGGGCGGCACATCTGGACGATGCCCGTGCCGGTCCAGGATCATCAGCGCCATCGAGGCCTTCGACCTGGCATAGTCCAGCGCCTCCATGATGGCGGCGGCGATTCGCCCCGGCCCGAGCGTTTCCCACCAGTCCGATTCGATGCGGACGTTGACGACTGTGCCAGTCCGGTCCACTACGCAATAGACCGAGCCCGAGCGGTCCGGGCCGTCGATTCGATCCACGCCCGGCACCGGGTGGCCGGGACGGGTCCGCGTGGCCAGTTCTTCGAGGTTCTCGGCGAAGATTTTCGCGTCCCGGATTCTGTGGTCGTCAGCATCGATGGGTCGTCCCTGAGGGGGCACGGGTTACCGCTCCTGTTGGTGAGGTGCGGATCCGGTCGCCGCAGCGGCCCGCATATGACGCGGGAGGCGTCCGGACGCCGGAGGTCAATGGCACGGCCAGGGCCGGCTGTGGTTTGTGACAATTCATCACAACCTTGGTCCCCCGCCCCTGGTCGACCATTGCGATGTCGCCGATGGTAGTCAATGTATCGCGACGAGCCAACTCTAGCGGAGCGCGGATTAGCCAGCATTGGCAGTGGGGAATGGTGCGCGGCGCTTGGTCTTCCGACCCCCCCCGCACTGTCGATCAAGGACTTGTTGCGGTGCAATGATCGCCGATTCGCAGCAACAAGTCCTTGATCGACGGGGAAGGCAGGGGCGGGGCGGTGCGGAGGGTGGGGATCAACGGCCCGGATGCTCATCGTTGGAGCGGATGCCGCATGCTGAGCGGATGCCGAAGATGAGCTGGCGGACGCTCCAGGGTGGGGGAGCGGCGCACCGCTTCTACAGCGTGGTGGTCTTCGTCATTCTCGCCTCGCTGGACAACGTGGCCATCGGATTGGTGCCGCCGCTCTATCAGCCGATCGGGGCCGCCTTCGGCGTCGGTGAGCGCTCAGTCGGGCTGGTCACCGCGGCCAGCTTCCTGATCAGCTCCCTCGCCGCGGTCGGTTGGGCGTACTTCGGTGACCGGACCAACCGCAAATCGCTGCTGATGCTCGGCACCCTGATCTGGGCCGCCGGCACATCGGGCAGTGCGTTCGCCGTCAACTATCCGTTCTTCTTCGCCGCGCAGGCGCTGGCCGCGATCGGGCTCGGCGCGGTCGGCTCGGTCGGTTTTTCGGTGGTCACCGACCTGATCTCACCCCGCCGCCGGGGGCTGGTGATGAGTTTCTGGGGCCTTTCCCAGGGTATCGGCACGCTCGCCGGCACCCTGGTCGGCGGTTTGCTTGGCGCGTACGACTGGCGTCGTCCGTTCCTGCTGCTCAGCGTCGCGGGTCTGGCCGCCACGGTCGCCTACCTGTTCACCTACGACATCCGGCGTGGGCAGAGCGAGCCAGCACTGGCCGGGACCTTCGCCGTCGGCGGTGAGTACGACTACCGGATCAGCCGGGCCGACCTGCCGAAGATCCTGGGCCGCCGGACCAACGTATGGCTGGTAATGCAGGGACTGACCGCGCAGATCGCCTTCGGGTCGCTGGTCTGGCTGCCGGTGCTCTTCGCCAACCGGGCCGAGGCGCAGGGCCACTCCACGGCTACCGCGATCATGGTGGGCAGTGTCTTCGCCACCCTGTTCCAGCTTGGCGGGGTGCTCTCCATCTTCGGCGGGCTGGTCGGCGACGCGCTGCAACGGCGTACCCGCCGGGGGCGGGCGCTGGTCGCGGCGGTCGGCATCCTCGCCGCCGTACCCTTCTATCTGGTGCTCTTCTTCGTTCCGATGCGGATCCACGTGCCCGAGGGAGCCGGAACCGGCGCGGTGGTCACGGCGGTGCTCGGTAGCGTGTGGACCGAGCCAACCGTCGGGCTGAGCCTGCTGACCGCGCTGCTCGCCCTCGGGTTGACCTCGGCCAACTCGCCGAACTGGTTCGCGCTCATCGCCGACGTCAACCCGCCCGAGCACCGGGGCACCGTCTACAGCCTCGGCAACCTGGTCAACGGGGTGGGCCGGGCCTCCGGCAACGGTCTGGTCGCGGTGGCATTCCAGGCGCTGCGCTCGGCCTTCCCGCCGCCGCTCAACTACGCGGTCGGGCTGGCCGCGTTCCAGCTCTTCTTCATCCCGACCGGCATCATGTACTGGCTGGCTTCGCGTACCTCACCTCGAGATATTGAGGGCGTGCACGACCTGCTGACCGAGCGTGCCGGCAAGGGCCGCCCGCGCCGGTAAGGAGGCCTCTGCCTCAGCTGAACCAGACCGTGACGTCTGACGGCACGCAGCGATCAGGGCCCAGGTCCCCGCTGGCGTGGACCAGCTCCGCGTCGGTGGGCAGCGGTACCGGGTCCGACCCGAAATTGGTCAGCACCCGCAGCCCGCCGTTACGGAAGGCCAGCACCTGGTCCGGACTCTCCAGCCAGCAGAGGGTGCCGCGGCCGAGGTCCAGCTCACGACGGAGGCGCAGCGCCGTGCGGTAGAGCTCGTACGTCGAGCCCACCACCCCGCGTTGCTGGTCCAACGCGTACTCCGCCCACCGGCCCGGCTGCGGCAGCCAACTGTGGTCGGTCGGGCCGAAGCCGTACGAAGGGAGATCCGCCTGCCATGGAAGCGGCACCCGGCACCCGTCTCTACCGCGCTCGGTGTGCCCGGTTCGGTGCCAGGTCGGATCCTGCCGGAACTCGTCGGCCAGTGTGGTGTGCTCCGGCAGGCCCAGCTCCTCGCCCTGGTAGAGATAGGCCGCGCCGGGTAGGGCGAGCATCAGCAGGGTGGCGGCCCGAGCCCGGCGCAACCCGAGCCCGGCGTCGGGTTGCGGATCGTCGGCGCCGATGCCGTTCGGGCGGGGGCTGCCCACCGGCAGTGCGAGCCGGGTCGCGTGCCGGATGACGTCGTGATTGGAGAGCACCCAGGTGGTTGGCGCGCCGACCACGTCGGCGGCCTCCAGCGAACGGGTGATCACCGCATATTGGGCCGGGGCGGTCCAGGCCGCTTCCAGGTATTCGAAGTTGAACGCCTGGTGCATTTCGTCCGGACGGATGTACGCGGCCAGCCGCTCGGCTGGCTGTACCCACGCCTCGGCAACCAGGATCCGGTCGCCCGGATAGCTGTTCAGTAGCCGGCGCCACTGGCGGTAGATCTCGTGCACCCCGTCCTGGTCCCACATTGGTGGGCGTCGGCCGGCGGTGCCCGCACCGGAGAGCGGTTCCTGCGGGTAGTGCCAGTCGGCCAGGTCGGCCTCCTTAACCAGGCCGTGTGCGACGTCCACCCGGAAGCCGTCCACCCCTCGGTCGAGCCAGAACCGCAGAATGTCGAGAAACTCGACGCGTACCTCCGGGTGGTCCCAGTTGAGGTCGGGCTGGCCAGCGTCGAAAAGGTGCAGGTACCACTGCCCGGGTTGGCCATCGGGGTCACTGACCCGGGTCCAGGCCGGACCGCCGAACACGCTCTGCCAGTCATTCGGCGGTTGATCGCCGTTAGGGCCGCGGCCGTTACGGAAAATGTAGCGTTGCCGGGCGGCGCCACCGGGGGTGTCAGCGAGTGCCGCACCGAACCACGGGTGCACCGAGGAGGTGTGGTTGGGCACCAGGTCGACGATGATCCGCAGGCCCAGGTGCCGGGCCGAGGCGATCAGTTCGTCGGCGTCGGACAACCGACCGAAGAGCGGGTCGACATCGCGGTAGTTGGCAACGTCATAGCCGGCGTCGGCCTGCGGCGACGGGTAGAAGGGGGACAGCCAGACGGCGTCGACGCCGAGCTCGACCAGGTGATCGAGGCGGGCGGTGATGCCGGGCAGGTCGCCGATGCCGTCACCGTTGGAGTCGGCGAACGAGCGCGGATAGATCTGGTAGATGACCGCGTCGGTCCACCAGGCTGGCCGGGCGATGGCGGCGCCGTCTCCGGTGGGGGCCGGCGTGCCGGCCTGGAATGGCGACGGTGTCTCGTGGATGCTCAGGACGATCTCCTGGGGGTGTCGTGCCCGGTGGCCGGGCGCCTCTAGTGTGCCCGGGGTGGCCCGGTTGACTCGCGGAGGACCAGCCAGGTGGGCAGGATCACCGGCGCAGCGCCGGTGCTGCCGGCTCGACCGGTGAGTGGGCCGAGGAGCAGGTGGGCAGCGCGCCGGCCCTGCTCGGCCGCGGGCTGGGCAACAGTGCTCAGCCCAACCACCTCGGCAAGATCGTGATCGTCGACGCCGATCACGCTGATGTCCTGCGGGACCCGCAGACCAGCCAACCGCAGCGTGGCCATCGCGCCCATCGCCATCTCGTCGCAGGCGGCGAAGATGGCGGACGGTGAGGCCCTCCGGCGGAGCAGTTCCTCGGTTGCGCGACGCCCGCCGCCGACGGTGAACGCCGCCTCGACGTCGAGCCGTGGATCGGGTTGGATCCCAGCGGTGCGCAGGGCCTCCTGGTAGCCGCGTCGCCGGTCGAGGTGGGTCGTGTAGGCGAGTTCGTCGGCCGGATCGCCGGAGATGTGCGCGATCCGTTGGTGGCCGAGGTCGAGTAGATGCCCGGTGGCGGTACGGGCGGCGGCCACGTCATCGATCCGGACGCTCGGCCACCCCGGCACCACGGTGCCGGAGCTGACCGTGACCCCGGGCAGTGCGAACCCGGTCACGGTGGGAAAGTCGGCAGCCTGCATCGGGGTGGCGACCAGCATCACCGCGTCGACCCGCTTGTGCAGGTTGGCGGTACGCAGCAAGCGCTGTCGGGTCTGCTCCCGGCCGCCGAGGTTGTACAGCAACAGGTCGTATCCGGCCTGGTACAGGGTCTCCTCGGCGGCCTCGACCACCGTGCTGAAGAACCAGCGGGTGATCCGGGGGACGATCACCGCGACCGTGCCGGTCTTCCCGCCTGCCAACCGGGAGGCGCTGGGCGAGGCCGTGTAGCCGAGTTGCTCGGCGGCGGCCAGCACCCGATTCCGAGTTGCCTCGGAAACTGTCGGCAAGCCGCGCAGCGCGCGGGAGACGGTGGCGGTGGAGACGCCAGCCAAGCGCGCGACGTCATCGATCCTGGTCACGATGCCAGCCTGGTAGCGCTCGGTTACGCCGGGACATCGCCATCGTGGGCAACAGCGGACGGGTCAGCCCTTGACACTGCCGGCGAGTAGACCTCGCACGAAGTAGCGCTGCAGGGAGAGGAAGACGATCAGCGGGATGACCATGGAGATGAAGGCGCCAGAGGTTAACCGTTGCCACTCGTTGCCGCGCGTGCCGGCGAGTTCGGCCAGTCGTACCGTCAGTGGTGCGGTCTGATCGCCACCACCGGCGAAGATCAGCGCGACCAGCAGGTCATTCCAGACCCAGAGGAACTGGAAGATGCCGAACGCGGCCAGCGCCGGGGTGATCAGTGGCAGCACGATGGTCCGGAAGATCTTCGGGTGGGTGGCGCCGTCGACCCGGGCCGCCTCCATCAGCTCCTTGGGCAGCTGTGAGATGAAGTTGTGCAGTAGGAAGATTGCCAGCGGTAGGGCGAAGCAGGAGTGCGCGAACCAGACCTGGATGAAGCGCTCCTCGCCGGTGAGGTTCCAGGCCGGCATCAGCGAAATACCACCCAGGGTCACCCCGGTGGAGAAGAACTTGAGCAGCGGCACCAGCGCCATCTGCAACGGCACGATCTGCAATGCGAAGATGCCGATGTAGATCCAGTCCCGGCCGCGGAAGTTGATCCAGGCCAGCGCGTACGCCGCGAGCGAGGCGAAGGCCAGGGGGAAGAGCACCGAGGGAATGGTGATCACCAGTGAGTTGATGAAATAACTGGCGAGTTGTCCGGAGGACGCCGAGCGGCCGAAGAGCACCTGCTCGTAGTTGTCCAGGGTGACCTTCGGGTCGGTGAAGAAGGTCCACCAGCCGGTGGTCTTGATCTCGTTTTCCGGTCGGAACGAGGAGATGAAGAGGCCGAAGGTCGGCACCGTCCAGACCACCGCGATGACGATCGAGACGACCGTGGCGACCTGGGTGTTGAGTCGGTTGCGGACCCGGCCGGCCCTGGTCCTCGGCTGATCCGCAACGGTACTGGTGCCGGCGGGTGCGGGGGCGATGGTTGCCATGTCAGACCTCCCGCTGACTGCGCAGATTGCGGATCTGGTAGATCACGATCGGGATCACCAGGACGAAGAGGAAGACCGCCAGCGCCGAGCCCTGACCAGTCTGGCCGAACCGGAAAGCCTGGTTGTACATCTCATTCGCCACCACGCTGGTGTCGTAGTTGCCGTTGGTCATGGTCCGGACGATGTCGAAGACCTTGAGCGTGGCGATCGAGATGGTGACCACGACCACGATCAGCGCCGGTCGGATGCTCGGCATGGTGACCCGCCAGAACATCTGCCATGCGTTGACCCCGTCGAGTCTGGCCGCCTCCACGATGTCGGCGGGGATGGCCTTGATCGCGGCGGAGAGGATGACCATGGCGAAGCCGGCCTGAATCCAGACCATCACCACGATCAGCAGCAGTGTGTTCAGTGGAGATTCGAGCAGCCACTGTTCGGGCTCGCCACCGAATTGCACCCAGATCTGATTGAGCAGGCCGATCTGCTCGGCACCCTCCGGGCGGTACGCGTAGACGAACTTCCAGATGATGCCGGCGCCGACGAACGAGATCGCGGTCGGCATGAAGATCAGCGACTTCGCCACCGACTCGAGCCGGGCCCGGTCCACCAGGATCGCGTAGACCAGGCCGATCGTGGTGGCCAGCAGGGGCACCAGCACCACCCAGATCAGGGTGTTGGTCAGCACGCTGAAAATCTCGTCCTGGACGAACATCCACCGGTAGTTGTCCAGGCCGACCCAGTTGACGCTGTCGCCATCCATGAAGGACAGGAGGGCGGTGCGGAGCGCCGGCACCACCAGCCCGATCCCGAGGAGCAGCAGCGCGGGCAGCAGGAAGAAGAACCCGAACACCCCTTCCCGCCGTCTGGCCGGCGGGATCTGCCTATCGGGCCGCGCTTCCCGTCGCCGGGCGAAGAAACTGGGTACGGCGTCGAGTAGCAGCAGTAGCCCGCCTACGACGACGACGAAGGCGACCAGCCCGTACAGCAACATGACGAGCTTCGGCGCCTGGTCGGCGAAGTCGAAGTCCATCAGTCCTCCCAAAAGGGGTGTCGGCTTGCCCTGGGGGTCCGGCCCAGAAACGGTTGTCCGAACCCTGGTTCGGCCCGAATGATCACCATCCGGGCCGAACCAGGGACGGGGTTACTTCCAGGATTTCTCGATGAACGCGAGGGTGCTCGCGGTGTCCTTGCCGTTGATCCAGTCGACCATGCCCTTCCAGAAGGTGCCGGCGCCCACCTCGCCCGGCATCAGGTCGGAGCCGTCGAACCGGAAGAGAGCTCCCTTGTCCTGCAGGATCTGCACGGAGAGCTTGTCGATCGGGTTGGCGACGTTGCTGGTATCCAGCTTGAGGTTGGCAGACACCCAGTTGCCGAGCTTGGCGCGGGTGTTGGCGTGGTCACCGGAGGCCAGGTAGGTCTGCACCGCCTGGACCTCGGGCCGGTCCACGAAGCCTACGACGAACTCACCGCCGCCCAGCACCGGCTTGCCCTTGCTGGGGTCGATGGCCGGGAAGTAGAAGGCGAAGACGTCGCCGTCCTCGGCGACCCGGGTGCCCTGCGGCCACTGGTTGGCATAGAACGACGCCTGTCGGTGCAGGGAGCACTTGCCCTGCAGGATCGGCAGGCCGCCCTCCTGGAACGAGGTGGTGGAGATGCTCTTCACGCCGCCGTAGCCACCGTTGACGTACTTGTCGTTCTTCAGGATCGTGCCGGCCTGGTCAAACGCCTCGGCCACCCGAGGATCGTTGAACGGGATACCGTGCGTGGTCCACTGGTCGTAGACCTCGGGGGTCTGCGTACGCAGCATCAGGTCTTCGATCCAGTCGGTCGCCGGCCAGCCGGTTGCTTCACCGGACTCGATCCCGACGCACCACGGCTTCTCGCCAGCGGCGGCGATCTGGTCACTGAGCTTGATCAGATCGGCCCAGGTCTCCGGGACCTTGTAACCTTTTTCGGTGAACGCCTTTGGCGAGTACCAGACGAAGGACTTCACGTTTGAGCCGAGCGGCGCACCGTAGAGCTGGCCTCCGACCGTGCTGTATTTCAGCCAGTCGGCCGAGTAGTTGCCCTCGGCCATCGCCTTGGTGGCGGCCGAGACGGGCTTCAGCTTGCCGCCCTCGGCGAACCGGCCCAGCAGGCCCGGCTGCGGGATGAAGGCGAGGTCCGGCGCGTTTCCGCCGTCCACCCGGACCTGGAGTTGGGCCTCGAACTCGCCGCTGCCCTCGTGCTCGATCTTGATACCGGTGCAGTCAGCGAACTTTTTCCAGGACTCCGCAAGCAGGTCCGCCTCGGTGTCGCGGATGGACGAGTAGATGGAGACCTTGGTGCCACTGTGGCCCTGGTAATCCGCGAATGCGGCGCACTCGGGAGAGTCTGCGTTGCTGCTTTTCTCACCGCTACCGCCACAGGCGGTGGCGGTGAGCGCCAGACCGAGGGCGCTGGCGATCGCGAGGGCCTGGCGTGGTCTGGAATAGACCGCCATGCCGTCCTCCTCTCTTGCCGACGCGAGCCGGAGCACCGGTGGTACCGCGCCGGACCTAGTGGGCGTCAACACATGTAAGCGCTTGCACTAGGTGACGTCCAGCCCTGAGAGGCACGAGGGCGTAACGATTCGGAAACCTGGTAACGATCGGGCCGCGCGGTGCGCTCGTCCGCCAACGTATCGGCGCACTTGCCGATCAATGAGTTATCGTGGTGGATTGGTCTCCCCGATACGGCGACAAGTCCTTGATCGACAAGGAAGGGCGGTGAATTGGCCGAGAGGAATTAGCTGCTCAGCTGCCAGATCGAGCGAACTGGATCAAGGACTACGAAATACCCGACCCGCTGACGGCGGACACCCGACTCTCGCCGCCGTGGCCGTGCAGGCGGAAGACGCTGTACGCCTGCTTGATGACCGGGTGCGCGACGTTACGTACCCGTACCCCGCCAGGGGTGATGCCCCGTTCGGTGCCGGCATGCGCGTGCCCGTGGATGGCCAGGTCGGTGCGGGCCGAGTCGATGGCCTCGCCGAGCAGGTACGAGCCGAGGAACGGATAGATCTCCGGTGGCTCGCCGACGAGCGTGTCCGGCACCGGTGCGTAGTGCGTCAGCGCCACCCGAACGTCGCACTCGAGGTCGAGCAGCGCCGCGCTGAGCTGGTTGGCGATGGCACTGGTGGTCTGGATGAAGGCCTTCATCTCCGGTTCGCCGAACTCGCTGGCGCACCGGCCGGCGAAGCCGCCACCGAAACCCTTGGCCCCGGCGACGCCAAGCCGCCCCCCGGCGCAGTCGAGTACGACGTTGGTGCCCTCCAGCACGGTGATGCCGGCGTTCTCCAACACCCGGATCACCTCGGGCACCTCGTCGCAGTGGTAGTCATGGTTGCCGAGCACCGCCAGCACCGGGACATCCAACCCACCGAACTCGGTTGCCACGCAGCGTGCCTCGGCCGCCGTACCGTGTCGGGTCAGGTCACCGGCGAGCAGCAGCACGTCCGCGTGTTCCGGCAGGCGTTCCAGGGCCGGCCGGAACCGTCCGACCACATCCTCATCGAGATGTACGTCGCCTACCGCGGCAACCCTGATCACCATCGCGTTCCCTTCACGGCAGGTCCTCGGCCTCGGTCGGCGCTTGCGTGCGGATCAGTCCGATATCCACCAGCACCGGTACGGTGGGAAAGGTCTCCAGGACCAGACGGAGGATCTCCTCGCGTCGCCGGGCGCTCTCCACCTCGCCGCAGAGCACCAGTGAATGGTCCCGACGGCGTACCGTTATGCCCTGTTCGGCGATCTCGGCATGTTCGGTGAGCAGCCGTTGGACTGACGCCTCGAGATACTCGTCCAAGGCGCCGTGCTCCGGCGTGACCTCGCGCGCGATTCGCTTGTTCATGCCGCCACCTCCTTTCGCTGGCCGCTACCCCGGTCCGCGGTAACTCGACCTTCGGCTTCGTCGCCCGAATAGGGCACGACGTCCAGCCGATCCAGAAGTACGAGGAAAGCTCCCGCGTACGGGGAGTGTGCGGTTTCCTTACGTACCCGTTCCCAGTCGATCTGCTCGCGCAGGGAGCGGGCGAGCGGCAGACCACGGGCGAAGTCGCAGTAGTGCTGGGAGTAGCTCAGCAGCCGGTGCAGCATCAACTGGGTGGCGGAGAGTACCGGCATGTGAATGGCGTCGACCGGCCGGATCACCGTGTCGGCGAAGGTTTCGTCGGTGACCGGGGTTTCGATCGGGCGGTGGATCAGATCCACCAGCCGATCGTCGTCGTAGACCTTGACCAGCCAGTCCTCTGGCGGGCGTTCGGCACTGAAGCCCACCGCGACCAGGGCCTCCAGGGCTCGTTCGGCGTCCTGTTCGCGGATCAGAAAGTCGACATCGTGGTCACTGGAGTGCCCGCCATGGGCGTAGACCGCGAAGCTCCCGCCCAGGGCGAACGGGATCTCGGACTGCTTGAGGACGGCGGCGACCCGTTTGAGGGTGACAAGCAGACCTTCGTCCTCGCGGTGAACCATGGGGTCTCCCGTCGTCGGTGGAAGGGTAGACATCGCCGTCGGTGAGGTGGAGATTTACCGGTACCCGGCGCTCTGGCCGTTCACACCTTTCAGCGCACCCGGTCGCCGGTTACTGAGAAGGTGGGGAGGCGCGCTACCCGCCGTCGGGGTCAGGCCTGTCCGTAGACCGGAACGGTCGCCCCGCTCGTCGGGGCCGATTCATCGCTGGCCAGAAAGCGGATGACGGCGGCGATCTCGGCCGGGGCGACCCAGCGTGCGTAGTCGGCGTCGGGTTGGGCGGCCCGGTTGGCCGGCGTGTCGATGACGCTCGGTACGACGCTGTTGCAGCGTACGTTGAATCGCCGGTACTCGACCGCCACCGAGGCGGCGAAGGCCAGCACCGCGGCCTTCGCCGTCACATACCCGGCAGCGCCGGGGAATGGGGCCAGGGCGGCACGGGAGGAGACACAGACCACGGCGCCGCCGCCGGCCTGGACCAGGTGCGGTAGTGCGGCCTGGGTGACCAGATAGGTGGGGCGGAGGTTGACCGCGAGCATCCGTTCGAAATCGGCCACCGGTGTCTCGTGCACCAGACCACCGGCCGCGTACCCGCCGACCAGGTTGATCACTGCCCGTAGCGGTGCCTGCGGGTCGCCGACGGCGGCCCGCACGGCGTGCGACACCGCCTCGGGGTCGGTGAGGTCCGCGGCGACCGGGATCACGTTCCCAGTCGGCGCCGTCGGGGCCGAACCGGTTCGCACGGGTACGACCACCCGCCAGCCCGCCGCCGTGAAGGTGGCGGTCACCGCGGTTCCGAGCCCACCGGTGCCGCCGGTGACCAGCACAGTGCGATCCGCCATGGGACATACGGTACGCCCGTAGCGGATGGTCCGAAACAGCGCGCGGCGACCGGTGCCGGCGCCGAGAGGATGGACCGGGTACGCGTCGCGGTCCGCGGTGGACGGCCGAACGGCGTCCGGCCCGGCGGCTTGGTGGCCGGATACGAGACGAAGGTATCGCCGGTCAGGCCCGCCCGGCTGGCCCAACCGACGGTCCGCGCCCGCCGGTTGGGCGTACTTTCGCAAGCGCACCGTGTGATGGTTGACGCTCCGGCCTCTGTGAAAGTAAGTTTCAATTGTGGGGAAGAATGCGAAGATTTCTGCAAGTCGCGAGGCGGGCGGGCTGATCGTCCATATCAGCGGCCTGCTGCCGTCGCTGTCGCCGGCCGAGCGACGTGTTGCCCGGCTGGTGGTAGCCGACCCGGCGGACGCCGCGCGCCGTACCATCACCGATCTCGCCACCGCCGCGGAGACCTCCGAGGCCACGGTGATCAGGTTCTGTCGGTCGGTCGGCATGGACGGTTACCCACAGTTGCGCATCCGGCTCGCCGCGGAGGCGGCCCGCCGGGTCGAACCGCCCGACGCGCGGGTCGTCGGTGGGGACATCCCGCCCGGCGCGGACCTGGCGCAGATCATCGCGACCATCGCGTTCAACGATGCCCGTGCGGTGGAGGAGACCGCCGAACAACTCGACCCGGCCGTCTGCGAGCAGGTGGTGGCGGCGATCAGCGGTGCCGGCCGGACCGACATCTATGGCGCCGGCGCGAGTGGTTTCGTCGCCTCCGATTTTCAGCAGAAGCTGCACCGCATCGGCCGTACCGCGTTCTATTTCCCCGACGTGCACACCGCGCTCACCTCGGCTGCCCTGCTCGGGGCGGGGCGATGTCGCGATGGGCATCTCACATACCGGCACCACCTCGGACGCGGTCGAGGTGTTGGAGCAGGCTCGGTCGCGGGGAGCGACCACGGTCGCGTTGACCAATTTCCCACGCTCGCCGATCACCGAGGTGGCCGACTTCGTGCTCACCACGGCCGCCCGCGAGACGACCTACCGGTCCGGCGCGATGGCCAGCCGGCTCGCCCAGTTGACCGTGGTGGACTGCCTCTTCGTCGGGGTCGCGGCGCGTAACCGCAGCCGGGCGAAGAGGGCACTGGAGGCAACCGCCGAGGCGGTCCGGTCGCACCGGTTGGGTGCCAACCGGAGGCGGGCATGACTGCCGGACGAGTGGATCCGGGCGCGACGCCCGGGGCGCCGTCCGATCCGGACCCGACTGTCGGTAGCGCAGCCGGCCGTGGTCCGGGTCGGCTCGCCGACCGAGCGACGCAACCGGCAGAGCCTTGACCTCGACCTGATGTCCACCCGGGACGTACTGAGGGTGATCAACGAGGCCGACCGGCAGGTGCCGGTCGCCGTCGGCGCGGTCCTTGACGAGCTGGCCGAGCTGGTCGAGCTGGCGGTGGCCGCGCTGCGTGGCGGCCGTCGGGTGCACTACTTCGGCGCGGGCACCTCCGGCCGGCTCGGCGTGCTCGACGCGGCCGAGCTCTCCCCCACCTTCAACTCGCCTGCCCACTGGTTCTGCGCCCATCTGGCCGGCGGGCCGGAGGCGATGTGGCGGGCCGTGGAGGACGCGGAGGACGACGAGCGGGCCGGGGGAGCGGCGGCGGCGGATTGCGTACGCGCCGGGGGATCTGGTGGTTGGGCTGGCCGCCAGCGGCCGCACCCCGTATGTGCTGGGAGCGTTACGCGGTGGCCCGTGGGGTTGGCGCGTCGACCGCGCTGCTCTGCGCCGATCCGGACGCCGATGCGGCCGAGTTGGTTGACGTCTTCCTCGGGGTGGACACTGGGCCGGAGGTGGTGACCGGCTCGACCCGGATGAAGGCCGCAACCGCCCAGAAATTAGTCCTTAACGCGTTTTCTACGGCGGTAATGGTCGGATTGGGTCGGGTCTATTCGAATCTCATGATCGACATGGTCGCCACCAACGCAAAATTACGCGGTCGGATGATCTCGATTCTGATGGAGGCGACCGGTTGCGCCGAGGAGGTGTCCCGGCGGGCGCTCAGCGAGGCCAACGGGGACCTGAAGCCCGCCCTGGTCGCTCTGGTGTCCGGGGCGGGCGTGGCCGCCGCCCGGGCCGCGCTGGCCCGCTCCGGGGACCAGGTGCGCGACGCGCTGGCCCTGCTCGCCACCTGACCCGCCCGGCGTCTTGACCCCGCCCCTGCCGCCGCCGGTTCCGGGTGCGGACGCGACCGATTCCGGCCGGCGGGACTTCACCGCGGGTACGGATTGTTCACCTGGTGGCGGGGTAATCCTTGACCGGCGAGTGAACCGGTCGGCCCGCGCATACGTATCGCGCAGTGACGAGGATCGCAGCGTGCCTGGTGACCCGGATCGCTGTGTGACGTCGGGTGCGATGTTGCGATGTTTTATCGACTTGAGCGGAGAGTTCGCCGGTCAGCCCGCCAATGCGGCGGCCGTGCGACCGTAACACCTGACGTGGGCCACTGACAGCAAACATCAATCACGTTTTCAGCAACTACTCAGGCATTCGTGACAGTTTCGACTGAGGACATGGAATCTCCGACGCGTTTCATCTGTTGTGTAGGTGTCAGCACCGTAGGGCACAGCGGAGGTTACGGGGAGGGGCTGATGAACGTGGGGATGGCAAGCAACCGGGCGACCGGCGTGAACGAGGGGACCGTGGGCAACGTGGAGAAGAAAATCGTGATGCGGACCGACGAGGTTGCCGAGGAGCGTGACCTGGTCGGCGTGTACCTGCACGAGATCTCCCGCACGCCGCTGCTCGACGCGGCCGCGGAGGTCGACCTCTCCAAGACGATCGAGGCGGGCCTCTACGCGGAGCACCTCCTCGGTAGCGGCCGGATTCCCGCCGGAGCCAGCCGGGAGGAACTGGAGCGATTGGTAGCCGAGGGTGAGCGGGCCAAGGACCTGTTCATCCGAGCCAACCTGCGGTTGGTCGTCTCGATCGCGCGGCGCTATGTGCGGTCCGGCATGCCGATGCTCGACCTGATCCAGGAGGGCAACACCGGCCTGGTCCGGGCCGTGGAGAAGTTCGATTACGAGCGCGGCTACAAGTTCTCCACCTACGCCACCTGGTGGATCCGGCAGGCGATCAGCCGGGCCATCGCCCAGCAGGAACGGACCGTACGGCTGCCGGTGCACCTGGTCGAGGACGTCAACCGGATGCGCAACATGGCTCGCCAGTTGACCCGCGAGCTGGGCGGCGATCCGGAGCCGGAGCAGATCGCGGCGGCCCTCGGGGTGACCACGGAGCGGGTGAACGAACTGGTCCGCTGGTCACAGGACACTGTGTCGCTGGACACCCCGATCGGCGATGACGGCGACACCAAACTCGGCGACCTGGTCGCCGACAGCGACGCGCCGTCGCCGGAGGAGATCGTGCTTACCGGGCTGGAGCGGCAGCGGATCGAAGGACTGCTCAACCACCTCGACGACCGGTCGGCCGGGATCATGCGGGCCCGCTACGGCCTGGAGGACGGCCGCGAGCACTCGCTCACCGAGGTCGCCTCGCGTTTCTCGCTCTCCCGGGAGCGGATCCGGCAGTTGGAGATTCAGGCCCTCGGCCGGCTGCGCGAGCTGGCCCGCGCGGAGGGGTTGCAGGCCGCCTGAGGCTCCGGCAGTCAACGTCCGGACAACCAGATGCATTGAAACGGCTGGCGGCCGGCGCCCGGTGGGGGCGCCGGCCCGTATCGCACCGCGGCCGGGTCAGCGGACCCGGCCGTAGCCGTACACGGTCATCAGTCCACCCCGGCCAGCTTGACGTTCTGCGCCGAAGGTCGGCGCGTGGATCATCTGGTTGCTGCCGACGTAGATCGCCGACGTGCCCCAGTCCGCTGTAGAAAACCAGGTCGCCGGGTTGCAGTGCGCTTCGGCTGATCCTGCGCGACCATGTCCCACTGCATCGCGGCGTTGTGTGGCAGTGACTTGCCCGCTGCCCGCCAGGCGGCCAGCGTCAGGCCGGAGCAGTCGTAACCGTCCGGGCCCTCGGCGCCCCAGACGTACGGCTTGCCGATCGCGTTGTACGCGTAGCGCACCGCCACCCCGGCATTGCCGGAGACGACGGGATCGGCCCGTTGTACGCAGCTGCCGGCCGAGGTGGCCGAGCCGTACGCGACCCGACGCAGCTCGTAGAGCTTGGCGAGGTCGGCCTCGATTTTCTTCTTGCCGGCGACCAGCTCCTTGGCCTGGGCGGTCTGCCGGGCCAGGGTCTTGTCCAGTTCGTCCTTCTGGGCGGTGTACTGGCGCTGGGCGGCGTCGAAGACGGCGATCTGCCGTTCACGCTCGCGGGCCAGCCGGTCGAGCGCGCCGAGTCGGTTGAGCAGGCTGCTGGAGTCCCCGGCGCGAGCAGCGCCCCAGCCGTGCCCAGGCCGCCGGTCTTGTAGGCCTGGACGGCGAGGGCGTTCACCTCGGCCCGGCTCTCTTCCAGTTGTTTCTCAAGTGGGCCGAGCCGGGCACTGATCTTGGCCGCGGCGGTCCGGGTGGCCTTGATCTGTTCGTTGAGCTTGTTGTACGACTCAACGATTTTTTCGAGCTTGGCGGAGGACTTGTCGATCTGTTGGGTCAGCTCGGACACCGACGGGGGTTCGGCCCGGGCGCTGGTGGCTGGGGCGATGAGGATGATCGAGAGGCCGGTCAGGAGCAGGGCGCGCAAAAGATTCCGCACTGATGGCAAGGGTGCCGGGTCCTTCTGTGCCAGGGCCGTCGACGCGGCGAGTGGAGCGGCCGGGTAAGCGATTCGGCGGCCACCGGACCGGCACCACCCGATGGGATGGCTGACGACCGGATCCGGCCGGACCAAAGTATCGCGTGTGCGGCGTTACCGACAGTGTGCCCCGGGTCGATTTGCACTACATAATCTGGATTATGCGTCTAATGTCACAATCGCTGATTGTGATTAGCTGAGGTCGGCCGGTTATTCACGCGGCCGTCCTGGCATCTGTTGGGCGGCTGCTCGCCGATTGCCCCTTTGGTCGGTAGTCGCAGATCTGTGTGGACGGAGTGGGTGGGCAAATCATTACGAGTCATGACAAGGACTAGCCAGGGAGCTAGCTGCCGCCTGGAAATCTGCCAGGTGGCAGACTGCGGCCCTTCAGTTTCTGGCGCACCCTTCGCACAATGAGATTTCGATCCGAGTGAATCTTCTCGGAACGCGGCACATAAGCGAGATGAGGGTCGACATCCGGCTGTCACCGGACGTCGTGTCCCGAGGCGTCCCGATCTTTACCGCGCAGCCCACGTCAGCCCGCCGGACCAGCCGTTGGAGGCAACCGTGAAGCCTACGCATCCCACCGGGCAGCCACCAGAACGCTTCATCCGTGATCGGAGCGCAACTCTCGGGGCTCATGGCGGCCGGGCGGGCGGCCCCGATCGACGCTGTACCAGCAGTCCGGTATCCGCGTCACGAGCGAGGCGCTCACCGTCGCTGGGCGGCGTTTCCCAATCAGGGAGCTGACCCAACTGGGTACCGCCGCGGCCCGCGCGACGGGTTGGCCCTCCGGGTGGTGCTGGTGACCGGCGCGGTGCTGGCTGGCCTCGGGCGTGGCGCTGGGCTACACCGGAGGGCTGTACCGGCTTGCCGGCCAGTGGGTACCTGATGCTCGTCCTGGCGGCCATCGTGCCGATGCTGGTCGCGCTGGTCGGGCGCCGCTTACGGCCACCGACGTACCAGTTGTGGGGTCGTTACCAGGGTTCGATGGTCCTGCTCTTCAGCTGCGATGACGAGCGCCAGTTCGGTCAGGTGAGCCGGGCGGTGCTTGCGGGCCGGGGAGACCGCCCGGCCGGGTGGGTCGTGTCACCCGCTCGTGCCGGTCAACAGCCGGAAGTCGTACTCCTGATCGACCGGGGTCGATGGGTCCGGGTGCCGGGGCGATGGCCAGGCATGCGGGCATCGGATGTCCCGGCCAGCGGCGGCGCACTACCGGCAGGTGCGCCCCAGTGGCGCGGGGCGGTCGGCGGGCGGGCTCAGTCGAGCCCGCCCGCGATCTCCGAGATGTGCGCCATGGAATCGGCCGGACTCAACGCGGCCCGCTGGAGACCTTCGAAGGTTCGCGAATGTGAGGCGACGATGTCCGGGTGGTCGAGCACATCCTCCAGCCCGGTGCTCTCCAGATAGACCACATCCGCGTCACTGTCGTCGGCGAACCGAACGATCACGAATTGACCGAGCGGTGTGTAGACGGTGGAGGTGAACGGCAGCACCTGGATCGTGATCCGGCCCGTCTCGGCCAGGTCGATCAGGTGTCGGAGTTGCGCCCGGATCACCGCTGGGACCGCCGGTCTGCCGGTGTAGCGCCGCCTCGTCCAGCACCACGTCGATGGTTGGTGGCACCGGCCGATCGAGCACTTCGCGTTGGCGCCGCAACCGCAGGTTGATCGACGCCTCCGTCTCGGTCGGATCGTCCAGTTTCGGAATGACGCTTTCCAGGATGGCCCGCGCATACGCTTCCGTCTGCAACAGGCCCGGCATGCCGACGGATTGATAGAAGCTGAGTGCGGACGCCTCCGACTCCAGCCCGATATAGGAATAGTAGGCCGGCGGCACGCTGTCCCGGTACGGCGACCACCAGGCGCGCTGCCGGGAGATCCGGGCTAATTGCACCAATTGGCTGACCTGCGCCGGGTCGCGTATCTGGTAATGCTGTAGCAGGGCCTTCACATCGTTGGTGGAGATGGAGACGTATCCGGCCTCGATGCGGATCAGCTTCGAAAGCGACCAGTCCATCGCGCTGGCGACCTGCTCCTGGGTCAGCCCGGAAGCCTCACGGGCTCGGCGGATCGCCGTTCGGAGCTTGCGGCGGCCGACCGTCGGGCCGTACGCGGTGGTCAACAGGACCCTCCCTTCAACGGCGCCGCAGCGGCCGAGCGAGGGGTCACAACGGTGGTTTCGGAACGCCACCTGGCTACCCGCTACCTACCAGATGGCCGGGCTTTCGTGCAGGCTACACGTCCGCGGCCATGATCCACCAGCAACGGTTGTGCCGCGTTGTCGGGTGGTTGCGCAAAGTGTCGGTCGGCAATGGAACACCATAATTATAGATTTTCCGGCTATATGACTTCCGTCTATGCGAGTCGTGCGGACGGCGAGTAGTGTCTGGGGGCGTTGCGGCGCCTGCCGCAGGTAGTGGTGCCGAGGAGGGCGCATGTCGCAGCCGGGTTCCGCCGTCATGGTCTGGCGGAAGAGCACTCGATGCGAGTCGCAGCACTGCGTCGAGGTGGCCGCGATCAGCGGAAAGGTTGCCGTGCGTGACTCGACCGACCCTGGTCGGCAACTCGCCTTCGACAACACCGCCTGGCGGGCATTCCTGTGCACCCTGCGGGCTGGTTGGCCTTCGTCGCCAAGTGATGGCCCGGCTGATGGCTGCCCGCTAAACACTATTCATTCACGTTGCCGGCTCACCATTCACTCAAGAATTTCGCCGCCACAGCTCGCGGCACCGTGAGACATTGAAACAGGAAACCAACTCCGGTGCGGATGAGCCCGGCACGCTCCGGGCCGCGAGAGTGGGGCGGTGTCATGGCTGATCAACTGGGGCAGTGGCGTCGGAGTAGCCGGTGCGAGTCGCATCACTGCGTCGAGGTGGTCGTTCTTGCCGGGCCGGGTGTTGGCGCGCGACTCCTGGACACCGGACGGGCCGGTGTTGGAGTTCGACACCAAGGCTGGCGGGCGTTCTGCGGCGCGCTGAAGGAGGGCCGACTGCGGGCCTAGCCAGCGCCCGCGAGCTCGGTTCAGCTGGTGACCAGCTGCTGCCTGGTGCACTTGACGGGTCACCATGCGCTCGGCGTAGAACGACACGAAGGGCACCGTGCCGGCCAACATCACCAGGACGATCCGACCCAGTGGCCAGTTCGCCCGGCGGCCCAGGTCGAAGGTGGCCAGTAGGTAGAGCATGTAGAGGAACCCGTGCGCGGTGCCGACCGTCTCCACCAGGACCGGTTCGTTCCAGCCGTACTTGAGTGGCATGCCTACCACGACGAGCAGGATCAGCGCGACGCCTACGACGTAGGCGATCACACGGTATCGGGTCAGGGCTGAGCCCACCTTCGTTCCGTCCTTTCGTATCGTCAGCCGGTCGTGGTCGGCATCAGCCGGGGTAGTCACCGGGACGCGCGCCCGGATTGGCGTTCAGCCACGACAGATAGTCGTTGTACGCGGCCAGTTGGGGTCCGCGTCGGCATCGGTAGCCGGAGCCACCTGGAGCCGGGCCGACCGCACCGGGCGGCGGATTCCGGCTCGGCCGGCCGGGCACGGGGGTCCGGGTTCAGGCTCCGCCGCTGGCTCGGTCGTACCGTCCGATCGGTCGCCGCCAAGGTGAGGCGGCCTCGCGTACCCAGAGAAAAACCACAAAACCAGCAAAAATCGGCCACTCGACCGCGTATGCCCAGCTCAGGGTGTTACCGGCGGCGGCCCGGCTGATCTGCCACCAGCCCAGCCAGAGGAAACCGGCCACCAGCGCGACAGTGAGCGCGTGGCGCACCATCCACGTCGGTGTGCAGAGCCGTTTCATGACGTCGAGCGTACCGGCGGCCCGATCAGCTCTCCGACGGGCCGTCGTAGTCGACCCGGCCAACGCGTGCGATGGTTTGGATGATGCCTGGTTTGGGCAACCGTCCAGTCGCCAGCCCTAACGAGATACCGGGGACGACGATGACCGAATCAGCACGCGATGGCGAGTTTTCGCCGGCCGGTGCCGGAGTTCCGATCGACGCGAGCCCGGAACAGCGGGTGGGGGAGTGGGACGGCGATCCGGTCCGGTCCGGCGGCGCGGCGGCGGCCTTCGTCGTGGAGGAAGCCGACGGACTCGGCATCGACCCGGCGGAACTTGGCGACGATGAGTTGCTCCGGGAAATGCACAGCCTGCACCGCACCCGGCTGGACACCCTGCGGCACGCCGCGGACATCGCGCTCGCCAACCATCTGCGGCGGACCGCCGAGCTGGAGACCGAATACCTCACCCGGCACCCCGATCGAGAGATCGATCCGAGCCGACTGCGAAACGGCGTCTGACGTGCCGGCCCGCGCTGAGCGGGGGATGTCCGCCCCGCCCGAGGTGGTGTTCAACACGGCAACCGATCCGCACCGGCTCGCCCGGTGGCTGCCCGAGCCGCTCTGCCAGCACCATTCGTACCGCCCGCAGATGACGACGGAGACCTTCAGCGCCCGGTGGAGTGCGCCGGCCGGTTGGACGGCCCGTCTCCAGGTGGACCCGATCGCCGCTGGTGGGGCGATGGTGTGGCTGGAGTTGGAGGCCGACCCGCCGGGACAGCCGCTCGACGAGATCGTCGAGGAGTCCCTGGCGAGCCTGGCTCTGCAGGTGGAGGAGAACCTGACCCCGGGCTGACCCCTCGAGAGCCAGAAGGAGCTCGATGAATATCCGGAGCAGTTTGGCGCGGTTGCGCCAGTCGTACGCGCCGCACGAGCATCGTCCGCTCGGCGGTTACCTGGCCTCGATGGGGACGTACACGGGGGTGGCCGCCGCGCTGGCGGTCGCGGCGAAGGTGGCCGGCCGACCGGCGCCGGAACGCCCATCGACCTCGGACGTGGTGCTGCTCGCCATCGCTACTCACAAACTCAGCCGGCTGCTGACCAAGGATGCGGTGACCAGCCCGCTACGGGCTCCATTGACCCGCTACGACAAGCCAATCGGCCAGGGGGAGGTGTCAGAGCAGGTACGTGACCAGGGCAGTAGCGTCCGGCATGCCTTCGGTGAGCTGGTGAGTTGCCCGTTCTGCATCGCTGTCTGGGTGGCGACCGGGTTGACCGGTGGGCTGGTGCTCGCCCCTCGGCTGACCCGACTGGTGGCTACCGCGTTCACCGCGGTCGCCGCTTCCGACTTCCTGCAGATGGCGTACGCGGTGTCCCAACGGGTGACCGAGGGCGGACCCTGGTCCGAGCAGGCCGGTCGCGGGCCGGGGACCAGCGACGACGGATGGGGCGGTCGGGACGGTGTGGCCCGACTACGACCGGCCCTGGGTACCCAGGGTTGATTGCGGCGTCCCGGCAGCTGGCTCAGGCATCCATGCCGGACCAGCCGCGGGGAGCTTCCGGCTCCCGGTCCACGTCCTCGCCGGTCAGAATCTCCTCGGCCACCGCCGTGTCGTCGTGCTCGTCAGCGAAGTCCGGCTGGTCGAGATCGGCGGGGTCAATGTCCCCGGGTGGCTGACCGAGTGCCGGTAACCGGCGCTCCCGATCCGGATCCTGGTCAGTCATTCCGGGCCTCCTCGCTCGGCCGTCGATCCCGATTGAGGTCCACCGACCAAATTCTCGCTGGCGCACCGGTCGCCGTCGGTCAGCCAGTGGTTCCGCCGAGCAGATCGGCGACCTCGTCGATGCTGTACTCGCCCTGCGGTAGGGCGGTGATCCGGGTCAGTAGGCCCGCCGGTAGCTCCGCGGCGACCGCCCGGCGTTGGATCTCCGCCTGGCTGACCCGCTCCTGACCGAAGTAGATCTCGTCGAGTAGCGCGTCGAGTTCGCGGCTTGCCGCCTCGTCGGTCACGGTGATCACCTACCCCGCGGTGGTCCGGCCAAACCAGCGGAGGGTGACCTGCACCATCCCGGACGAGGGAACATCGGGCCGGGTGAGCCGGTTGAAACGACTGTCGGTGTGTCCAGTGTCCCCGGGCCGCACCCAACTGCCTTCGCGGAATACCGTCCGGCTGGAGCCGCGTTGTGCCACTCGCCGAGAGGCGACCTGCATGCCGACGCCTGCGCCGTCCACGGCTAACCGCCGTGGACGGCGCACGGTTCTCCCCTCCCCCCGCTCGCCCTCGACCCTTTGTTGATCATGAGGTTATCGGGCAAGAGAGCGGCCTTTCGCCCGATAACCTCATGATCGACGACGATGGGTGGGGGTGCGGGTTAGGGCAGGGCGACGGCGGTGGCGGTCGCGGCGGCTCGGCGAGCCCGCGTGGCAGTGGCCAGCTCGGTCAGCACCTGCTCCGTCTCGGTCCAACCCAGGCAGGCGTCGGTCACCGACTGCCCGTAGCGCAGCTCCCGGGTCGGGTCCAGCTCCTGTCGACCGGCAACCAGGAACGACTCCAACATCACTCCGACGATGCCGTGCTGGCCAGCGGCGAGCTGCGCGGCCACGTCAGCGACCACCACCGGCTGTCGACGGTGATCCTTGCCGCTGTTGTCGTGGCTCGCGTCGATCACCAGCCGCTCGGGCAGGCCGGCGGCGTCGAGTAGCCGGAGTGCCTCGCCCACCGACTCGGCGTCGTAGTTCGGTTCCCCCCGACCGCCGCGCAGCACCAGGTGGCAGTCCGCGTTGCCCCGGGTGTGCAGGATCGCCGGCGTGCCGGACACGTCGATGCCGGGGAAGACGTGCGGCACCTCAGCGGCCCGGATCGCGTCCACCGCCGTGGCGATGCTGCCGTCCGGACGGTTCTTCATGCCGATCGGCATCGACAGCCCGGAGGAGAGTTGGCGGTGCACCTGACTCTCCACCGTACGCGCGCCGATCGCTCCCCAGGCCACGGTGTCGGCGATGTACTGCGGGGTGATCGGGTCGAGGAACTCGCAGCCCACCGGAAGGCCCAGCCGGAGCACCTCAAGCAGCAGGGAGCGGGCGGTGCGCAGACCGGTGTTGACGTCGCCTGAGCCGTCCAGGCCAGGATCGTTGATCAGACCCTTCCAGCCCACCGTCGAGCGGGGCTTCTCGAAGTAGACCCGCATCACGATCAGCAGGTCGTCAGCGAGCCGGTCGGCCACCTTCCGGAGGCGGGCGGCGTACTCCAGCGCGGCGGCCGGATCGTGCACCGAGCAGGGGCCGACCACCACCAGCAGCCGGTCGTCGGCCCGGTCGAGCACCCGACTGACCGCGCGTCGGCCGTCGAGCACCGCCTCGGTCAGCGGATCGTCAAGGGGTAACTCGTGGTGCAGCAGCGCCGGGGTGGTCAGCGGCACAACCTTGTCGATGCGTTGGTCGATGACCCGGCCCGGATCCGTGGTGCTCACGAAGGGTTCCTTCCGCGCCGACCATCCTCCGGGGCCGGTGCCCGGAGCCGAGCCGGCTGCTCGCATGAAGAAGGGCAGGAGCGAAAGCTCCTGCCCAGCCGGCTCTGGATTATGGTGGCCTCAGGTCATCGCCGAGACACCGGCTCCAGGGCCGGCTGGCTAAACCATCGATACGAGCACACCATGCGTCCATCCTACCCGATCTGGCTCGATGGCGGCCCGCCGGCCGTCCACGGCCCGCCGCCCCGGCTGAAACCGATTCACTCGGGTCAACCACGGTGCTCCCCGCCGCCCTGAACCTGGCGACGCCCCGTGACAGATAGCGAAAGGGCGCCGGACAGGTGTCCGGCGCCCTTTCAGGCGTTACTACCTCAGCGGATGGTGAGGTTTCCACCGGAGGCGGTCAGGTTGATCTCCTGAGTCGCCGAACCGTTCCAGTCGGACGAGAAGAGCAGCTTCTCGCCGTCCCAGACGGTGATCGCGAGCGAGTCCTTCCGACCGGGGCCACCCTGGTCGGTGGCGGTCACCTTCATGGTCAGCCCGGTGTAGACCGCAACCGGGTTCTGCGGGGTGGAGATGTCGAACAGGGTGACGGTGTAGCGCAGGTCCGCCGCCCCGACGCCGCCAGCGCTGCCCGCGCCGAACGAGTCGAGCTGCGAGCCCTGGAACTTGTAGCGCTTGTCACCGGACTTGTAGCCGATCTTCACAAAGCCGGCCAGCTTATTGCCGTTGTTGACCCGCGCATCCAGGGTCACCTCGATGCGGTGGTCATCGTCGAGCGGGTAGGCACCCGTCGTGTTGCCACCCTTGATGTAGCCCTCGCCCGTGATGGAGAGGCCGTCCCAGTTGACCACCGCGACCGCACCCGAGGTGCTACCGGTGTAGAAGACGCCATCGACCGCAGCGGTGACGGCGTGCGAGCCGACCGGCAGGGTCGCGTGGCAGCTGGCCGAGCCGTCCGCGGTGGTGGCGCCCAGCAGCTTCACGTCTGCGGTGCAGAGCGTGACGTTGCCAGCCTTGAAGGCCACCGTCGCGTTGCGGACGTCGCCCGCCCCACCGTTGACGGTCGCCCGCAGCAGGGCGTTCGTCGAGGTGCCACCGTTGAAGGTGTACGCCAGCGTGTCACCGGTGTACGTCAGGGTCGCCGCGCGTAGCTGCTGGATCGCGAAGTCGGCGTCGTTAACGGCGAAGAAGACGTTGCCGACTGCCTCGATCTTGATCCGGGCCTGCGTGGTTTCGATGTTCGGCAGGGTCACCGTCGCGGTGCCGTTGTTCGGCGCGCTCGCCGCCAACACGTGCGAGAAGGTCTCGCCACCGTCGGTGGAGAGAGTGATCTTCACGTTGCTGGCGTTGACCGGCGCGACGTCGGTGTTCGCCACGTCCCAGGTGATCTCCTGCGACGAGCCCGACCGGTATGTGGTGGCCGCGGCCTGCGAGGTGACCAGGAACGGCCCGGCCTGCGGGGCGAGGACCAGCGCGGTGTCGGCGCTGCCGATGCCGCCGCCACCCGGACGCGCGTCGCGGGCGGTCAACTTGAAGTGCAGGGTCCGGTCGTTGTTGAAGCCAACCCAGTTCGCGGTGGGCAGGAACTCCGAGAAGCAGTCGAGGATGTCGGCCGGCAGGTTGCTCGCACTACCGCTGGTCGGCGGCGGCGGAGCGTCCTGGCAGCGGCCGGTCCTGGCGTTGGTGTTGCCCGCCAGGATCTGCGCCATGTCCGGGAAGACCCGGGTCGGGTTGGTGGTCACCAGGTTCTCACCCGGCGAGTGGTATTCCTGGGTGTCGGTCGGGCTGACGTCGGCCGAGGTACCGAAGACCCGGAAGAGCGGGCCGTTGGTCTTGTTGTTTTCGACCAGCGCGGTACCGGCGGTGCTGCCACCGTTGATGCCACCGCGGTCGTTCTGCTCCCAGAGGTAGGTGACGGTGTCACCGTTGGCGTCGGTCGCGCTACCGGTCAGCGCGAACGGCGTCCGGACCGGGATGGTGTACGACGGGGCAACGGTCACCACCGGCGCGTAGTTGTCGGTCTCCTCGACCAACCAGCCGCCGTTGTCGATCGGCCCGCCCTTGGCGGTCTCGCCGACGAAGCCGGAGGCGCCGACCATGCTGGTCAGCCCGAGCTGCTGGACATTGACGCCGGCCAGCGTGCCACCGAAGGTGACCTGGAAACCGGTGTCGTTCAGCGTGCCGCTGCCGCCGAAGGCCGCGACCGTGACGGTCGCGCCGGCCGGCCAGCGGGGAGTCGACTCGATGGCGGTCTTGATCCCGGCGGTGGTGTAGTTGACGCCCCGGACGATCGGCGCCGAGAGCTGGCCGCCGAACATGATCCGGAACGAGTCACCGTCGGTGTCGAAGGCCCGCAGCGAGACCGTCTGCACCTCGTTGATCGCGGGGCGGTTGGAGGTGACGTACGTGGTGAACTCGTAGTAGGTCCGGTGCGACCAGTACGGGTCCGTGTGCGGCTGCAGGTTGTCCTGCCGGCAGATGCCGGCGTACCCCATGATCGTCGAGCCGCTACCCGGCTCGTACGAGTTGGCCGCGCTGCGGTTGCCGCTGGAGCAGTTGTGCTGGGTGCCGTTGAAGGTGTGGTTACCGGCGAACTGGTGTCCGATCTCGTGCGCCACGTAGTCGACAGCGAAGTAGTCGCCGATCGGGTTGGGCAGACCGGTGCAGCCCTGCGCCTTGTTGTTGCCACCGATGACACCGAGGCTGGCCACGCCGCCACCGGAGAGGCCGAAGGCGATGTGTCCGACGTCGTAGTTGCTGGCGCCGATGATCTGGCCCAGCACGATCCGGTTACGGCTCAGCGTGCTGCTGGCACAGGAGGAGACCTGGGCCGGGGTGAAGCAGGCCGCCGCGCCACACGGGCCGTTCGGCTCGGTGGCCAGGGCCGGGGTGTTGAGGTTGGTCTTGTCGGTGTCGTTGACCAGCACGAGCCGGATCGCGGTCTCGTCCTCGTAGATCTGGGTGACCCGGTTGATCAGCGTGACCTTGGCGGCGGTCACATTCTCCGCGCCGAAGTAGTTGGCGTAGGACGGGTCGGTGACCAGGGCCAGCCGGTAGGTGCGCAGCTTCACCGTCTCGGCGGCCGAGTTGTCGGCCTGTGCCGCCTCGACCTCTTCCTTGAGCGCGTCCGCCGCCTCCTCGACGTCCTCGCGCTCGACGAAGGTGCCGTGCTGGTTGGTCAGGTCCGCCGCGTAGTAGCTGGCGTAGACGCTCTGGTCCCGGTTGTAGTACGGGTCGACGTACCAGGCACCCTGGGTGGAGCGGACCGAGGCGTGGAAACCGAGCGGGGTCAGGTCCGCGCGGATGCTCGCGGTTGGGTCGTCCAGACCCTTACCCGCGTACGTCTTGATTTCCGGGTGCTTGGCGGCGAGCCCGGCCTCCATCACCGGCGACTCAACCAGCTCGAAGCGCTGAAGTTCACCGGACGGGCCGGGCAGCGACACCACCACGGATGCCGCCTTGGCACCCCGGGCCTGATCCTGCGGCGCCCTGTCCAACTGCGACTGCAGTCCAGTCCGGTCAAGGCTGAAGGCGGCGAGGCGCTTGGCCCGGATGTCGGCCTTGCGACCCGCCTTGCTGGTCGGGGCCAACTGGCCGTCGATCTTCGCCCATGGACCCTTCGAATGGCCGGGCGCTGCGCTGACGGACCCCGTTGTACCCAGTACGGGGAGTAGCGCCGCGCCCAGCACCGCAGCCATCAATGTGGCCAGCCGGGCGGGAGCCGCCCGGCCGCGTGACGCACTGCCGCGCGTCGAGGGGTTGCTCAATTCGATCTCCTTGACTGTTTGCCGTCCTCTTGTGGGCGAGCCCGTCAGGCATCCACCCACCCACCCGCCTGCCGGAGGTGCTCCACACGGGTGATCAAGACTTTAGGCGTCGGTGGCGATCATGGAAATCATCTGTGTAGTTGAGACCGGCTGGCACAACACGGCGGGCCCCGCCAGCTCTGACGGACGTTAGTGGCGCGGGTATCGCGGTTCAACTACCGTTCGAAGTTGTCGCGGAACGGATCGGCGGGGTTCTCGCCGTACCCGGCGACCGATCAGATAGCGTCGGGCCCATGCCCGAGACCGGTTACCCCTGGCCGATCGAGACCGCCCACCTGAGTAACGGGCTGCGCGTGGTCGTCAGCGAGGACCACAGCGTGCCCGTGGCCGCAGTCAACCTCTGGTACGACGTCGGCTCCCGACACGAACCCGACGGCCAGACCGGCTTTGCCCACCTGTTCGAGCACCTGATGTTCGAGGGCTCGGTCAACGTGGCCAAGACCGAGCACATGAAGCTGATCCAGGGTTCCGGGGGCTCGCTGAACGCGACCACCAACCCGGACCGGACCAACTACTTCGAGACCGTTCCGGCCGAGCACCTCGAACTCGCGCTCTGGTTGGAGGCCGACCGGATGGGCGGGCTGGTCCCAGCGTTGACCCAGGAGACTCTGGACAATCAACGCGAGGTAGTCAAGAACGAGCGACGCCAGCGTTACGAGAACGTGCCGTACGGTGATGCCTGGCTGCGGTTACTGCCGCTGCTCTATCCACCAGGGCATCCGTACCACCATCCGACAATCGGCTCGATGGCCGACCTGAACGCCGCCGATCTGGCCACCTTCCAGGCCTTCCACACGACCTACTACGCGCCCAACAACGCGGTGCTCACCGTGGTCGGCGATGTCACCGCGGGTGAGGTCTTCGCCCTGGCCGACAAGTATTTCGGCGCGCTCGCCGCAGGTGTGGACATCCCGTCCGCTCCGGACGGTCGGGTGGTGCCGGCCACCGGTATCCCGGAACGTGAGACGGTCACCGCCGACGTACCGGCCCCCCGGCTTTACCTCGCGCACCGCACCCATCCATTCGGCACTGCCGGATACGACGCGGTGACGGTCCTCTCGGTGCTGCTCGGCAGCGGTCGGGGCAGCCGGCTCTACCAGCGGCTCGCCGATGGCGCGCGGCTCGCCCAGCCGGACAGCGTGGGGGCGTACGGGGTGGACCTCAAGCATGCCCCGGCCCCGCTGATCGTCACCGCCACCGCACGTCCGGGCGTGACCGCCGACGAACTCGAAGCCGGGTTGGTCGAGGTGCTGGACGAGCTGACCAGCGGGGTGACCGAGGCCGAGCTGGAGCGGGCCCGGGCGCTGCTCACCACCGCCTGGTGGCGGCAGATGTCCACCCTGGAGGGCCGGGCGGACACACTGGGCCGGTACGCCCTGCAACTCGGCGACCCGTCCCGGGCGGCCGACCGGCTGCCCGGTTGGCTCTCGGTCACCGCCGACCAGGTGACCGAATTGGCCACCGAGCTGCTGCGCCCGCAGGACCGGGTGACCCTGACCTACCTGCCCGAGGAGGACGCGTGAACCTGATATCTGAGCGGCCCGCTCCCGGCCCGGCCCGGCCGTACACCTTTCCGCCGGTGGTTCGCCGGACGGTAGCCGGCGGCGCGGTGATCGCCGCCCACCTGCCCGGCCATAATCTCGCCGTCGCGGTGCTGCTGCTCGACGCGGGCGCGGGCCGGGAGCCGGTCGGCCGGGAGGGCCTGGCCGGGGTAGTGGCCAAGGCGCTGGAGGAGGGGACCACCCAGCGTGATTCGACCGGCTACGCACTGGCCCTCGAAGGGCTCGGTACCGAGCTGTCGTTGGCCGCGGACTGGGATTCCTTCCAGGTCAGCGTGCAGGTGCCGACCAACCGGCTGTTGCCCGCGGTGGAGTTGCTGGCCGAGGCGGTCCGTACGCCCCGGCTCGACCCGGCCGACGTGCTCCGGGTCCGTGACGACGAGGTGACCGCACTACGGATGTACTGGGCCAATCCCGGCCCACGGGCGGACGCCGCACTTCGCGCGGACCTGTTCGGCCTCGACCAGCGGCACGGCCGGCCGATGGACGGCGATCCGGCGTCGGTCGGCGCGGTCACCGTGGACGACGTGTTCGGCTTCCACGCCGCGTGGCTGACCCGGCCCGGCACCCTGCTCGTCGCCGGTGACCTGGACCGGATCGACCTGGACGCGCTCGGTGCGGCCGCGTTCGCCGGGTCCGCCGGTGCGCCGCCCGTACTCGGGGCCCCGATGGAGGTGGCGGTCCGCGACGCACGGCGGATCCTCCTGGTCGACCGGCCCGGCTCGGTTCAGTCGACGCTGCGGCTCGGGCACGCGGCGCCGCATCGGGCGCACCCGGACTACGTACCGATGACGCTCGCCGGCACCGTACTCGGTGGCGCCTTCACCTCCCGGCTCAACCACCTGATCCGGGAGGTACGCGGATACACCTACGGGATCCGATCCGACTTCGGGCTGTCCCGCCGGTTCGGGCGGTTCGTGGTCAGTTCCGGCGTGCAGACCGGGGTGACCGCGCCGGCCCTGGTTGACGCGGTTGGCGAGATCAGTCGTACCCAGGCGGACGGGGTGACCGAGGCGGAGTTGGCGGTGGCCCGCGCCTGGCGGGCCGGGCAGCTCTCGGTGGAACTGCAGTCGCCGCGGGCGATCGCCAACGCCCTGGCCACCCTGGTGGTGTACGGGCTGCCGGACGATTATCACGCCACGCTACGGGCCAAGATGCTCTCCGCCACCGAGGCTGAGGTTTCGGCGGCGGCAGCGGCGCATCTGCGTCCGGACGGGCTGACCCTGGTGGTGGAGGGGGATGCCGCGGTGATCCGGGACGACCTGGTCGCCACCGGCCTCGGCGAGGTCGTGGACGCCGAGTCCGAACTGGACTGATGCTGGGCCCACCCGCCCCTGCGCACTTTCACGGAATGAGTGGCTAACGCAACGCTCCAAAGGCCTCATTCCCGGAAAGTGCGAGGGGCGGGTGGTGGGTGGGTGGGTGGTGGGTGGGGTGGTGGTGGGAGGGCCGGATGAGTTCCGGAGAGCGGTGCGGGATTCTTCACCGGCCATGCCGAATATTTTCCGCCGCCCGCCGCCCGCCCCGCCCGCCGCCCGCCGCCCGCTGGTTGCCGGGAAAGAAGCACCGGATCGGGGTTCGGACAGTTCTTCGTCCGCTGGCGCACGTTCGCTGCTGACGGTCAGGGTCGGGTCGCCGGGTTCGGCCGGGGTTGGGCGGGGTTGGGCGGTCGGGTTCTGGCTGGTTGGCGGCCCGGGATGGGAATCTATTTGCTGATCCGGGAGACCTGCTGGGTAGCCTCACAAGCATGAGGATCGGCATTGTGGGAGCCACCGGACAGGTCGGCAGCGTGGTGCGGCAGCTACTGGCTGAGCGGCGGTTCCCGGTGGAGCGGTTGCGGTTGTTCGCCTCGGCGCGTTCGGCGGGTCGTGCCCTGCCGTGGCAGGAGACCGAGGTCACGGTGGAGGATGCGGAGACCGCGGACTACCGCGGATTGGACATCGTGCTCTTCTCGGCCGGAAAGGGGACCAGCCAGCAGCTCGCTCCCCGGGTGGCCGAGGCCGGCGCCGTGGTGATCGACAACTCGTCGGCTTGGCGGATGGATCCGGCCGTGCCGCTGGTGGTCGCCGAGGTCAATCCGGAAGCTGCCGCGGTACGTCCCAAGGGCATCATCGCCAACCCCAACTGCACCACGATGGCCGCCATGCCCGTACTGCGGCCGCTGCACGCCGAGGCCGGGTTGGTCAGCCTGGTCGTCACCACCTATCAGGCGGTGTCCGGAGCCGGCCTGGCCGGTGTTGCCGAACTGGACGAGCAGATCCGTAAGGTCGCGGATGGCGCCACCGCGTTGACCTTCGATGGGTCCGCCGCTGAGTTCCCGGCCGCCCGCTCCTTCGGTGGGCCGATCGCGTTCAATGTGCTTCCGCTGGCCGGGTCGATCGTTGACGACGGCTCGGATGAGACCGACGAGGAACAGAAGCTGCGGAACGAGAGTCGGAAGATCCTGGACATTCCGGCGTTGCGGGTTTCCGGCACCTGTGTCCGGGTCCCGGTGTTCACCGGGCACTCGTTGCAGATCAACGCCCGGTTTGCCCGGCCGGTCAGTCCGCAGCGGGCTCGTGAACTGCTCGGCGCGGCACCGGGGGTGGCGCTGTCCGAGGTACCCACGCCGTTGCAGGCGGCCGGTCAGGATCCGACCTACGTGGGCCGGATTCGGGCGGACGAGACCGTCGAACACGGGCTGGCGCTCTTCTGCTCCGGCGACAACCTCCGTAAGGGTGCGGCGCTCAACGCCGTGCAGATCGCCGAGCTGGTTGCGAACACCCATTCCCGTTGATCAAGGACTTATTGACGTGGTTATGTGATCGTTTCACCGCGATAGCTCCTTGATCGACGGGAAAGTCCTGGTTACCTCGTTGTCAGCCGGGGTAGACGGCGACTGCCCACAGAGAGGGGAGCAGCATGACTACCGTCGGAGAGTTCATGACGACCCGGTTGGTGACCATGGACGGCACCGACACGCTCGCCGCGGCGGCACGGGAGATGCGCGACAGTGCTATCGGAGACGTGATTGTCACCAGCGGTAACGATGTTATCGGTATCGTTACGGACCGTGACATCACGGTACGCGGCGTTGCCGAAGAACTGGACGCATCCACGGCGACGCTCAATCAGATCCTGAGCCAGGATGTGGTCACCGTGACCCAATATGACGATGCGGTGGCCGCCGCTGATCTGATGCGGACCTACGGCGTACGCCGACTCCCGGTGATCGAGGATGGTCAGCTGATTGGGCTCGTCTCGCTCGGTGACCTGGCCGTGGAGCGTGAGCCGCAGTCGGTGCTGGCTGATATCAGTGCCGATGAGCCGAACAATTGAAGGCCGGCTCGGGATCCGCTGTCGGCGCGTCCGGTGGCGGACCGGGGGCCGGGTGGGGAGCGGCCGTGACGAGTGCAGCGACGGGCGGGGTGAGACGACCGCGACACGGCGACCCACGCGACCGAAGTTCTTCGAGGACCTCGACCCGTGGCCGAGCGCGCTGGAGAAGGTCACGGCGCCGTCCGGTTCGACCTGTCGAGGACGGATCACCGAGCACTGGACGCGGTGCTGATCGACGGGAAGGCCACGGCGACGTGCGGGTGAATCGCGCGGAGGGCCGGCGCGGGCCGGACCTGCGTGGTCGACACGGACCGGTCGCTGTTGAGACGCTGGTCGCGCCGGCGACGGAGAACGCGGCTCGCGGCGCTCCTGCGTGACGCGATCTCCGTTCAGGGTGATGCCCGGTTGTCTCGTCTACTTCGACCGGCTGTTGCCCGAGCCGCCCGAGCGCGGGCTGCACCGGCGCAGCGGAGTCGGCCGCGAGATGCGCGAGGACGACGATGACGGATCTGGTCAGCATTCTGAATGGCAATGTCTTCGTGGTGAGCGACTCCCGGGGCGATATCGATCGGTCGCCGAGTTCCCCGACCGGGCTGTTCTCCTTCGACACCCGGTTTCTGTCGCAGCTGGAGTCTGACCGTCAACGGTGAGCGTCTCGAGCGCGCTGTCCGTCGACGATCTCCAGTATTTCGAGGCGCGCTTCTTCCTGGTGCCCGGGGAACCGACCCACTACGTGGACGCCAAGGTCTCGGTGATCCGGCACCGTGACCGATCGGTGGAAGTTTCCACGAGCAGATGACGGTGCTGAACCACTCGGGCGAGCCGATCGACCTGCACCCTGCGGTTGGAGATCGAGTGGCGACTTCGCCGACCTGTTCGAGATCAAGAACGTCGCAGGAGAAGGTCGGTGAGTCGACGCGTCCGGTCGACGATGGTCGGCTGCGGCTCACGCTACGAGCGGGAGCACCTTCCGCCGGGAGACGATCATCTGCATCGAGCTACCCGGCCGCAGGTCGACCGGCAGCGGGACTGACGTTCGACCTCCGGATCGGGCCCACGACGAGTGGGACGACCGCCCTGCATGTCGGAGACCTGGCTGCAGGGCGCGGGTGGGCGGGACCTGCGGGCCAGCCTGCCGTGGCGCACGGAAACCGCAGCGAGCGGCGACATGCGGCGAGGATCTGGCAGGAGTGGCTGACCGGGCGACCGCAGCTGGTCTGCCGACAGCGAGCCATTAGCCGGAAGCGTACCGGCGCAGCCTGGCCGATCTGGCCGCGCTGCGCTACGCGCCGCTGTCCAGCGCGGACAGGTTGCCGGCCGCCGGTCTGCCGTGGTTCATGACCCTGTTCGGCCGGGACAGCATCTTCACCTGCCTGCAGACGCTGCCGTTCACGCCAGAACTGACCGCCGACCACGCTGCGTATCCTGGCCGCGGTCGCAGGGCAGCCGCTCGACGACTTCCGGGACGAGGAACCGGGCAAGATCCTGCACGAGATGCGGTACGGCGAGAGCGGCCGCGCTTCGAGGAGCAGCCGCACTCGCCCTACTACGGTGCGGCGGACAGCACGCCGCTGTTCGTGGTCCTGCTCGACGAGTACGAGCGGTGGAGCGGTGACGTCGACGTTGGTGCGACGAGTTGGAGCCGGAGGCGCGGGCGGCGCTGGACTGGATCGACGAGTACGGCGATCTGATGGGCAACGGCTACATGTGGTACGAGCGGCGGAACCTGCGAGAACGGGCTGGAGAACCAGTGTTGGAAGGACTCGTGGGACGCGATCTCCTATCCCGACGGGCGGCTGCCGGGGTTTCCGCGGGCGACCTGCGAGTTGCAGGGGTACGCGTACGACGCGAAGGTGCGGGGGGCCCGGCTGGCCCGGTTGGTCTGGGGGGACCCGGAGTACGCGGATCGGCTGGAGGGGGAGGCGGCGGACGCTGAAGGAGCGGTTCAACCGGGATTTCTGGATCGCGGACCGGGAGCTATTACGCGCTCGCGTTGGACGCGGACGGTGGGCCAGGTGGACGCGCTCGACGTCGAACATCGGGCACCTGTTGTGGAGCGGCATCGTCAGGAGTCCCGGGCCGAGGGGTGGCGGCGCATCTGCTCGGGCCACGGCTCTTCTCCGGCTGGGGCGTGCGACGCTGGCGGAGGGGGAGGGCCGGTACAACCCGGTCGGATACCACGTGGGCACGGTGTGGCCGTTCGACAACTCGTTCATCGCCTGGGGGTTGCGCCGGTACGGCTTCCGACGAGGAGGCCGGCCGGATCGCCGACGGCGATGATCGACGCGTCCCGATACTTCGGCGGGCCGGTTGCCGGAGGCGTTCGCCGGCTACGACCGCGGGCTCGACCAAGTACCCGGTGCAGTATCCGACCGCGTGCAGCCCGCAGGCATGGTCGCGGGCGCCCCGCTGCTGCTGTTGCGGATCGTGCTCGGCCTTGAGCCGTACGGGGAGCACCTGGTGGTGGAGCCAGCGGTGCCGCAGAGCCTGGGCCGGATCGAGCTGCTGGACATCCCCGGAGCGGTGGGGGCGGATCGACGCTTCGCCCGGGGCCGGAGTCTGGTGTTGCCGGTAGTGGCCGACGAAGCGCGGACCGTTCGCGCAGGGCAGCTCGGTCGTCCACCGCGACCAGCACGCATCATCTGCAGGCCGATCACCAGCAGCAGCGCCAGGGTGCCTTCCAGGTCGCGGAGAACTGCTAGCTAGCTGACCGCCCGGCTGCCGGTGGCCTCGACGTTGGAGGCCGCGGATCCGGCGGGGCGGGGCGCGGGGCCCGCCGGGTGGGGCGGGTAGCGTCTGCGGTATGCCGGAGATCGTGTACCCGCCCGTTATCGCCCTAGCCAAGACCCTGTTCCGGGTGTTGGACCTGCGTCTGCGGGTGGAGGGCAGCGAGCATGTGCCAACCTCCGGCGGCGCGGTGCTGGCCAGCAACCACATCAGCTACCTGGACTTCATCTTCGCTGGTTTCGGCGCCCAGCCCGCCGGCCGGCTGGTCCGGTTCATGGCCAAGCAGGAGGTGTTCGCCCACCCGATCGGCGGTCCGCTGATGCGCGGGATGCGACACATCCCGGTCGACCGCAGCGCCGGAGCCGGTTCCTTCGAGGCGGCGGTCAAGGCGCTCGGCGCGGGCGAGGTGGTCGGCGTCTTCCCGGAGGCGACGATCAGTCGCTCGTTCACCGTGAAGCAGCTCAAGAGCGGTGCGGCCCGGCTGGCTCAGGACGCGGACGTTCCGCTCATCCCGGTCGGGCTCTGGGGTACCCAGCGGCTCTGGACCAAGGGCCGACCGCGCACGCTGACCCGTCGGCACACCCCGATCACCATCCTGGTCGGTGAGCCGATCCGACCGGCTGAATACCGCAACACCTACACGGTGTCGCAGGAGCTGCGCCGCAGGATGAGCGAGCTGGTCGAGCGGGCCCAGCGGGAGTACCCGGAAACGCCGTCCGGCTCGGAGGACACCTGGTGGCAGCCGGCGCATCTGGGTGGTACCGCGCCCACCCCGGAGGAGGCGGCCGTCCTGGACGGCCGCCGGGCTCGACCCGCCACCACCTGACGTCGGCCAGCATCATCGAGTACGACCCGGACTCGCGCCGGGTCGTATTGGTTGGTGTCCGCGCTCACAGTTCTGACCGATCGGCCAGAGCCTGACCGATCGGTCAGGCATGCTGGGCGTCGGAGGTGAACCGATGTCCCGTACCGGTCAGGTGGAGCTACGGCAGCGCATCCTGGCAGCCGCGTCGATCCGTTTCGGCACAACCGGATTCCGGGGTACGTCGCTGCAGGACATCGCGGGCGAGGTCGGCTGCGCCAAGGCCTCGTTGCTCTACCACTTTGTCGACAAGGACGCGATCCTCGCCGAGCTGATGGCCCCGGCGGTCGCGGCGTTGACCGAACTCGACGCGCGGCTGGCGGCCCTCGACGATCAGACGGCCCGGCAACCGGCGATTGAAGGAATCATCGAGATCGCCGTCCGGTTCCGTCAAGAAATCACCCTGCTGTACGGAGAGATCCCCGAGCTGCTCCGCCAACCCGCGTTCGGGCATGTCCAGCAGATGATGGACCGGCTGCACGCCGCGCTGACCGGTCGATCCGACCGGGTTCCGGAGCGTACCGCCGCGCTGGTGCTGTTGACCGGCATCGCGGGTGCCTGCGCCGAATCCGAGGTCGGCGACGAGGAGCTACGGCCAATCCTGACCGACATCGCCCGGCGGGTGCTGGACCTGCCGCCCAACTGATCTCCGACTGGTCCCGACCACTGACAGAAGGAACCCCTCATGGCCACACTGCTCTACCGGCTCGGCCGAACGGCCTTCCGGCACCGGCGCTGGGTCGTCGCGATCTGGGTCGTGCTGCTGGTCGCCCTCGGCGGTGCCGCCCTGGCGTTCAAGGGCCCGATGGGCAGCAACTTCGGCATTCCGGGCACCGAATCGCAGCGCGCCATGGACACCCTGAAGGCGCAGTTCCCGGAGGCCAGCGGCGCGACCGGGACCATTGTGCTGGCCGCCCCCGAGGGTAGGCAGTTGACCGATGCGTCGGGCCAGCAGGCGGTGACGGCAGTGACCACAGAGGCCGCCACGCTGCCCGGCGTGGTTGGCGCGGTATCCCCGTTCGACACCGGCGCGGTCTCGCCCGACGGCCGGTATGCCCTGGTCACCGTCCAGTTCACCGGCAAGAGCTCCGAGATCACCAAGGAGCAGCGGGCGGCGTACGAGAAGATCGGCGCCAGCGTACGGAACCAGGGGTACCAGGTCGCGGCCGGTGGTGAAGTGATGATCGCCGAGCCGGAGATCGGCTCGACCGAGTCGTTGGGTGTGCTGGTCGCGGCGATCGTCCTGGTGATCACCTTCGGCTCGCTGGTGGCCGCCGGCATGACCATGCTCAACGCGCTGATCGGGGTCGGCGCCGGCATGGCTGGACTGTTCGCGCTGAGCAGCACCGTCACGCTGACCTCCACCGCTCCGGTGCTCGCACTGATGCTCGGCCTCGCGGTCGGTATCGACTACTCGCTCTTCATCACCTCCCGGTACCGGCAGAACCTGCTCGACGGGCTGGCGCCGGAGGAGGCCGCGGCCCGTGCGGTCGGCACCGCCGGCTCGGCCGTCGTCTTCGCCGGGGCCACCGTGGTCATCGCGCTCGCCGGGCTGACCGTGGTCGGCATCTCGTTCCTGACCGTGATGGGTCTGGCGGCTGCCGCGACGGTGACGGTGGCGGTGCTGGTGGCGATCACCCTGCAGCCGGCGCTACTCGGTTTCGCCGGCCGGCGCATCCTGCCCCGGTCCAAGCGGGCGCTGGTCGCGGGCGTCGGTGGAACTGACGTGCCGGGCGGGGCGCAGCCGGCGGAGCGTACCTTCGGGTTCCGCTGGGCCCGGGCGATCACCCGGGTCCGGATCCCGGTGATCCTGGCCGGCCTGCTCGCCCTCGGCGCGCTGGCGCTGCCGGCCTTTGACATGCGCCTTTCGCTGCCGGACAACAGCGCGGCGCCAGCCGGCACCGCAGCCCGGGAGTCCGCCGACCTGATCAACGAGGGGTTCGGCCCCGGATTCAACGGCCGGATCGCCATGGTGGTCACCGCTGATAGCGCCGAGGCGACGGCCGCGGCGGCGCAGCGGGCGGCCAGCGCGGTGCGGGCGGTTGACGGAGTGCTGGCGGTTACCCCGCCGCAGTTGAGCCGTACCGGCACCACGGCGGTGCTCGGGGTCATCCCGAAAACCGGTCCGTTGGACGCGGCCACCACCGACCTGGTGCACGCGATCCGCTCCGAGGTCGCCAAAATCGATGGCGCGGGTGTCGCCCTTACCGGCGTCACCGCGGTCAGCATCGACGTTTCCGAGAAGCTCGCCGACTCCATGCCGATCTACCTGCTGCTCGTGGTCGGCCTCTCGATTCTGCTGCTGATGCTGGTGTTCCGGTCGATCCTGGTGCCGATCAAGGCCGCCGTCGGTTTCCTGCTCACCGTCGGGGCCACCTTCGGTATCACCGTGCTCGTCTTCCAGCAGGGCTGGGCCGCTGAGCTGGTCGGGCTCGACGCACCCGGGCCGCTGGTCAGCTTTCTGCCGATTCTGTTGATCGGCATCCTGTTCGGCCTGGCCATGGATTACGAGGTCTTCCTCGTCTCCCGGATGCGTGAGGATTTCGTACACGGCAAGACCGCGCAGCGGGCCACGATCAGCGGGATGGGGCACGGCGCCCGGGTGGTCACCGCGGCGGCGATCATCATGATCTCCGTCTTCGGTGCCTTCGTCTTCCTCGATGATCCGGTGATCAAGTCGATGGGCTTCGCGCTCGCCATCGGCGTGGCGATCGACGCCTTCGTGGTGCGGATGACGATCGTGCCGGCGGTGATGTCCCTGCTCGGAGAGCGGGCCTGGTGGCTGCCGCGCTTCCTGGATCGGGCGCTGCCGAATGTGGACATTGAGGGCGAAGGGCTACGGCCCGTGCTCGACGCGGCCGAAGAGAAGGAACTCGCCCACACCTGACCGCCCACCCCCACACCTCCCCCACCCCCACACCTCCCCCACCCTCCGGTTGATCATGAGGTTGTCGTCAGTTTTCGGGCTGAATCCGACGATAACCTCATGATCAACGAGGGGAGGGGGAGGTGGTGGGGAGTTGTTCGAGCAGTTTCACCGCGTACCCGGGAGCCGGCAGGGCGGCGGCCTCGGCGGCCATTTGATCGGCGGCCCGCTGGTAGGTGGGTTCGGCCAGCACGGTCGACACCGCTGACCGTACCTCCTCGGGCGTGGCCCGCACCGCGTCGAGCACCCGGGCGAGGCCGAGCTCGGCGCAGCGGGCCGCATTCGATGGCTGGTCGGCGCCGATCGGAATCAGCACCATCGGCAGGCCGTAACTGAGCGCCCCGGCCACGCTCCCTGACCCGGCATGCGACACCACCGCCGCGCAGTGCGGTAGGAGCAGCGCCTGCGGAATGTACCGCGCAATATGCACATGCTCGGGTTGCCGGCCGAACTCCGCGGGATCGATCCCGCGCCCCACCGTGACCACCAGGTTGATGTCCAGCTCGCTAAGCCCTTCGAGCACCCGCGAAAAGAGGTCGCCGGACTCCAGGTTGAACTCGGTGCCGAGGGTGAAATAGACCGTTGGCCGGCCGGGCAGCCGGGCGATCCAGGCCGGCACCCCATCGTTGTCGGGAGGAACGTCGACGACCGGACGGATCGGGTGGGCCGTGGCCGGCAGCGGAAACGCGGGGTCGCGAAAGCTGGGCGGGCCGGGGGAGAGCACCAGATGCCGGTGCAGCATGGTCAGCTCGGGGTCCGGTGGCAGGCCGTGCGCGGCGCGCAGCTCATGTAGCCGCGGCGCGATCAGCTCGGGACGCACGAACGAACCGGCGGCAATCACCAGCACGCTCGCGTACGGCAGACCGAGGCGTTCGGCCGCGACCATGGCGCCGAAGTCCGTCTCGTCACAGACGATCAGGTCGGGCCGCCAGGTGGCGCACCGGTTGAGAATTCCCTCGGCCCGCTCCCGCGCCATCGACCCGGCGAAACCATCGCGCAGCACCCGATCCTCGCGCTCGGCGTCGAGCTCCTGTAGTGGAAGGCGAGCGGGCTCGCCGTCCCCGTCAACTCCGATGGCGAAGGCGGTGAAACCCGCCGTTTCGATCGCCGCGACCATCCGGGGCCGACCCACGAAGGCGACGACGTGCCCCGCCACCAGCGCCGCGCGGGCGATCGGGACCAGCGGATTGAAGTGGCCGGCGCCGCCGGCGAAGGTAAAGAGAACGCGCACGTCAACACCCTAGCCACCAGAGAAATCGGACAACGCCGATCAGGTGCCGCGCCGATCGACGCGCTGGTAGGGCGCGGAACACCCTGGTGGGGGCGGGCCGGGGGTCCGGCACCGACAGCCCGCAGGGATGCGACTCGAAGGGGGCGAGCCAGGTTCTCGGGCGGCCAGCGGGCCGTGATCGACGGACGCCGATGTTATTGCAAGCAAGAATCGACAACAATCGCACTTGCGATAATCGATGAAAGAAAGGCTACGGTCGGGGCCTGCGCAGCGTATAGATGCGCAGGTTGCCGTAGGTGGTAACGGTGACCAGCTCCCAGCCCTCGGCTGAGCAGGTCGAAAGGAATGCGGCGGGGTGCATCCCGCGTACCTTGTGTGTCTCGCCGTCCGGGCCGACCCACTCGCGCACCACCGCTGGGCTGTGGAGCGTGCATTCGGCGACTATCTCGGCGTACTCGCAGGCGGGCATCCGCCAATGCTTGTCGGCTGGGTGCATGTGGGCTATCGGCCAATCAGTTGATGTTGGTGGCTTAGCTTGGCGAAGCCGTACGAGCGGGGCAACAGCAGACGGATCGGATGTACGCGAAATTATCCGATTCGGCCGCGATTGAGCGCGTCCGACGCGCCCGTATTTGCAACAAATTAGCAGGGTGTCTTGGGCGGTCGATGACAATCGGTGACGAACGCTCCCGGATGTTGGTTGCGCGGCGGCGCGTTATACCGCGTCGCGGGCTCATATACCGGCGGCCACACGCGGGCCCGGGTGAACTGTCAGTAACCACTGCCGACCCTTGACTGGCGGTTGATGTCCGGTGCGCCAGCCGGTCCAATCGCCGCAGAAACACGTTCGGAGCCGGGGTTGACGATCAACAGTGCGAGGGATAACCTCTCAGCACATCAATGCGGACAGGAAAAGTGACTTACGACAGTATTGCCATCGGAAGTATATGCTCAGGAAGTCCCAAGAGGTCGGGCGTCCATTCGGCGCCAGGTCTTCTGTCGGATTCCGGTTTAATGCGCGTGGCACGTTCGGTGACCGTATCCAGGACACGTGTTTACCGTGCGCGCTGTTAATTTCGGGCATTGCGGATCCTATTAAGGTCCTGGGCAGGAGTCAGGTGTGACTGAATACTCTGTGCTTGTTCCGTACGTCCCACGACGTCCGGAACAGGTGTTGCAATACGCTGGAATGGTGCAGTGGAGTCGGGCGAAGCGGCTGTGGCAGGGGCAGTCAATGTTGGTGGAGTCGCACCAGCAGTTCGCCTTCGCGGCGGGTGTGGGGTTCCGGGTACCCATGGGAGTCGGCGTCACTCTGATGCCACTCAGGCATCCGTACGAGGCCGCCACGCAGGCGCGGTCCGTCGCCATGAGTACCGGGCAACCGTTCGTGGCCGGTTTCGGTCCCGGCGCTACACAGTTCCAGCAGAATCTGCTCGGCCGTCCATATCGGAGCCAGCTGGGCGCGGTCCGGGAGTACGTCAGCATCGTCCGCCAGTTGCTCGACGGCAAAACGGTGTCGACCACTGGCGAATACTTCTCCTGCGAGGGACGGCTCGCACCGTTTCCCGCGCCACGGGTAGACGTGGGACTTGGCGTACTCCGTCCCGGCATGGCCCGGCTCGCCGGTGAGGTGGCCGATGTGGTCATCACCTGGCTGACCCCGGCCGCGTACCTGCGGGACACCGTGCTGCCGGCCATCCGTGCGGGCGCTGAAGCGGCCGGTCGCCAAATGCCGCGGCTGACCGCGATGGTGCCGCTGGCGCTGCAGCGGACTGATCGCCAACCGGCCGAGTTGGCACTCGCCAGCAACGGCACGCACATACGACTACCACACTATATCGACATGCTTGGTCGGTCCGGGATCGTCATTCGCGGCGAGGATCAGATGGCCGACGCCAAAGCACTGGTAGCCGGATCGGCTTTCCTCAGCGGGGACCGCGACGAACTGGTCAAGCAGTTGCGGGAGTACGAGGATGTCGGAGTGGATGAGATCGTCCTGAACATGGCCGGGGTGTGCAATCTGCTCGGACCTCAGGAGGCGCTCAACGACTTCAAGACAATCCTGGAGGCGGTGGCGTGACCGCGTCGCTCCGGTAACTGGGGGCGGTCGTACCAGGAATATGTCTGAGGCGTTATCCGCCCGGCAGTCAACTGCGATGATTCGGTATGTGCCAACTGCGGGTTAATGAAGGGTCAGTCCATGCGTGGGACTAAGGCGCACTTGATGTCCTGGGGTACGGGCAGAGTGCCGGGAAATGGCTTTGCCGCGACGCAGAATGGCGCCGAAACGGTCGTAGTCGAAGATGCCCAGCATCTTCCCGCAGTGTTGGAATCCGACCTTGTCGGCGCCGACACAACGGTTTTCGTCCCCGGTGAGAGCAGCGATTCCGACCGACCGAACACGGTGCGGTACGAGGGATCCCTGCGCGAGCCGGGCCTGGAGTTTTCGCTGGGCAGCGCGTTCTACCTGCAGATTCAGAGTTACGGGATCAGCGAATACATGTCGGTGGTGGGGCCGACGTTGATTCGGATTTCCGACGACGCGGACTTCGAGGCTTACCTGCACGATGCGGACCGGGCCAGGCAGGAGGGCGAATTCGCGCAGTTCCTGACCAATCCCGTCACGCAGTTGGCGGATCTGCCCGGGCTGGGCGCCGGAGTGGACCGGGACGGTCCCGACCTGAGGCTGAATGTGGGGCCCGCCGGAGAGCTCAGCACCTCGCCGGGTGGTCGCCGACTCGGCGCGCTCGGCGACGGATTGGCGGAGCTGCGGACCGAATGGGCCAGCATCAACGCGGCGAGCGCCCAGCCCTGTGCGGTCTGCCTCGGCGGGACGCTCGACGAGAACGCACGCTCCGCCGAACTTGCCGATCGTCCCTGGCTCGGTCGCTACCTCGCCGCCCTTGACGCGATCCGCAACGTGCGATCCCGGGGCCTGCTCGAGCCGAAGGTCTCCGGGTTCGGCGACCGGCTCGACCCCGCGCTCCGCTCGTACCAGGACGCGCGGGACCTGACCGACGCCGCCGCGCCGCTGCTGCTCTGGACGGATGAGACCGCGTTCGTGTACGACATCGGCACCGGGCGGATTTTCCAGATGGACCGGGTCACCGCGCGGGTGACCGAGTTGTTGCTGGTGCACGGCACCGTCGAGGCCGCGGCCGAACATGCCCCGTTGGAGCTGTTGACCAGGGCGACGCAGATGTTCACCCAGGCCGGCGTGCGGTTTGGCGACCGAACTGTCCTGGCGGGGGCCAACTGATGGCCGGGGCAGCGGTGATGGCAGCCGACATTCCGGGGACCGCCGGCGAACTCGTGGCGCAACTCGGCGACCGGGCGGTGCTCTGCGATCTCTACGATGAGCTCGGCGCGTCGGTGTACCACGAGGTGGCTGGACATGACACGCACGAGGTGCGGGAGCTGCTCTCACTGGTGCGTACCGTCGCGGGACCGGTGCTGGATCTGGCGGCCGGCTCGGGAAGGCTGACGCTGCCGCTGCTCGCACTCGGGCGCGAGGTGACCGCCCTGGAACTTTCGCCGAGCATGCTGCGGCTGCTGGCCGAGCGACTCGACGCGGCGCCCGGCAAGCTCTGTGATCGGTGCCACCTCGTCGAGGGCGACATGCGGACCTTCTCGCTGGCACAGCGGTTCGGTGTCGTCGTACTGGGCACCACATCGATCTCGCTGCTGGACGAACCGGGCCGGCGGTCGATGTACGACGCGGTGCGCGGACACCTCGCCGCACCGGGCAGGTTCCTGCTCACCACAGTGGAGGTGGACGAGACGTACCAGGGGCCGGCCGAGATCGTGATGGAGGTCGCGGTCGGTAGCGGCCGGACGTACCGGCTCTTCGAGTACGTCGACGCGACGCGCGGGCACCGTTCGGTGACCATCTTCCCGGAGGCGCTCGACGGCGATCGGGTCACGGTCTGCACCACCACGATCGGCATCCTCTCCGCCGACCGGTTGACCGACGAGTTGACCCGGGCCGGTTTCACCGTGCGCGGACGGCACCAGCTCTCGGAGCTGACCAGCCGGCTCCGCAGCGTCCTGTTGGAAGCGGAGTGTGCGGCATGACGCGGGACAATCGTGCGCTCTGGCCGTCGCTGCTCACCCCCGACCAGCAGGGCAGGGACGAACTCTGCGCGGTCTCCGCCGACGGGATGCGGGTCCGGTTCGCGGACGGTCGGGAACTGCTCTGTGGGACGAGCGGCCTGTGGAACGTGAACCTCGGATACGGCAATCGGGCCATCGCCGAGGCGGCGGCCCGCGCCATCCGGGACGCCTCCTATCTGAGCGTCTTCCGGTACGAGAACCAGTACGCGCGGGACGCCGCGGCGGCGCTCGTCGACCTCTGCGGGGCGGAGCACTTCAGCCGGGTGCTCTTCTCCACTTCCGGCGGTGCCGCCAACGACCTGGTGATGAAGGTCGCCCGGCACTACCATGCGCTTCGCGGCGACGGCAAGCGCAAGGTCGTGGTGGGGCTGCGTGGCAGCTACCACGGGCTCACCTTCGGTAGCTTCGGCTTGACCGGGGAGGATCTGGGGCAGCAGGTCTACGGTGTGGACCAGCGACTGATCCGGCATGTCACCCCGAACGACCTCGGGGAGCTGGCCGCGTTGATGGCCAAGCAGGGTGCCTACATCGCCGCCGTCGTGGTCGAGCCGATGCTCGGCAGCGGGGCGATCCCGCTCACCGGGGAGTTCGTGGCCGAGCTACTGCGGCAGCGCGATGAGCACGGGTTCCTGCTCGTCGCCGATGAGGTCGCCACCGGGTTCGGCCGGACCGGCAACTTCTTCGCGTCCAGCCAATGGCCCGGCCAGCCGGACCTGCTGGTGGCCTCCAAGGGTCTGACGAACGGCACCTGCCCAGCGGCGGTGGTGGTTGCCGCCCGCCAGGTGGCGACGCTCTTCGACCAGCACAACGCGGTACTCACCCATGGGGAAACCCAGGCGGGCACCCCGGTCGCCTGCGCGGCGATCCTCGCGACGATCGCGGAGATGGCCCGACTCGATGCCGTGACGCTCGGGCAGCGGCTCGCGTCGCGATTGGATGTAGCGCTCGCCGAGTTGGTGGCGCGGCACCCGATGGTGGTGGAGACCACCGGGCTGGGTTGCTTCCGATCGGTCCGGATGCGCACGGTGGAGGGTGAGCCGCTGCCCCAGGAGCAGGTGCCGGCGCTGGTGCGGGCGATCCGGGAGGCAGGCGTCATCGTGCACCCGGGACTGCACGGGATCCAGCTCATCCCCGCACTCACCTACCGCGACGCGGAGCTCGACGAGCTGATGGCCGGGGTGCGCGACGGGCTTGACGCGTTCTACCAGGATGCCCGGCGCTACGCGGAGGTCGGCTCATGAGCCTGGGCTGGCACAACGCCCACCGGGTGCTCCGTACGCTCGGCAAGCGGTTGGCGCGGACGGAGAGAACCGCCGTAGTCCTGATGGACGCCGGGGTAGCCGAAACCCCGATCGCCCGGCGGATGTCGGGGTGGCTGGCGCAGGAGGGCTGGGGCGTCGAGCAGATCGACCTGGCTGGCGCGGGTGACCTGCGCAGCGTCCTTGAGCTCGCGGACCGGCTCGCCGTCGCGCGGGTTGTCGTCGGGGTCGGTGGTGGTGCCCTGCTCGACCAGGCGAAGCTGGCCACCCTGCTCTGCGGCAACCAGCACGCCTATCTGACGGTGCCGCAGCGCAGCGGCATCGTGATCCTGCCGCTGGAGCTGTCCCGCCCGGTTCCGCTGATCGCCGTACCCACCACGCTCGGGACCGGATCGGAGGTCAGCACGGTCGCCTGCCTGCAGTACCCGGACGGCAAGCGGCTGATCGCGACACAGGCACTGCGGCCGGAGGCAGCCGTGCTGGATCCCGTCGCAACGGAAACCCTCCCGGCGGAACTGGTCCTGGAGGGGGTGCTGGAGGTGCTGTCGCGGATCGCCAGTCCCTACGTCGCGGATCATCGTGACCTGCCGACCGAGGATGCGCTCGCCGAGGTTGTCGCCGAGCGGGTGATGCGGGTGGGTCACCAGGCGCACGCCACCCGGGTCGCCGGTCGGCCGCTCGACGGTGAGCTGCGGCTGGAGATCGCCAAGCTCAGCGGGATCAGTCATGGCGAGTGGATCTGTCGCGCGGGGGACCCCTACGCGGTCAAGGGATGGCTGCTCGCCAACGAACTCTCCGCCACGCTGGGGATTCGCAAGATGACCGCCGTCGCCGCGTTGTTCCCGCACCTGTGGCGCGCGGTGTCCGACGGTGACGCCCGGCTCGGCTCGGCTGAGCGGTTGACCCGAATCTGGTCCCGGCTGCGCACCTGTGGTCAGCGGGCAATGCCGCAGGAGCCGGCCACGGGAATCGCCGCACTGATCGACGAGTGGCGGGTGGACCGGAGGATCGTCGCCACGCCGGAGCAGCTCGACAGCGTGGCACGGCGGACGACCCGAGCGTGGGGGGCGGGTCTGCCGATGCTCGGCGGCCTGACCACCGGTGACATCCGCGAACTGTTGGCCAGGGCCACCGACACCCGGGAGCCGGTAGTCGTCTGACCCACGAAGACTTCCACCCAGGATGCACATCCGAAGGTGGATAGGTAAATGCAGTATCCAAAATAGAAGGAGGTGTACCACATGCAGGAGAACGAGAACTTGCACGCCGATCTCGAACTCGGGATGCAGGAGCTGGAGGCCATGGAGGCCCCCGGCGTCTGGACCGGAGTCGGTATCAGCGCGGGCATCATCGTTTCGGCCTCGGCCGCGTACGGCAGCTGGGTGCTCACGGCGGCCATCGTCACCTGATCGGTCGTACCGAACACCCGGAACAGCTTTTTGGAAAGGAGGTGTGTTTCATGCAGGAGAACGAGACCATGCACCCCGATCTGGAGCTGGCCATGCAGGAGCTGGAGGCCATGGAGGCTCCCGGATTCTGGACCGGCTTCTCGATCGGCGTCGGCATCGTCAGCGTCGCCGTTGGTAGCGCGGCGCTCTACTCAGCGGTGTCCGTCCTCACCTGATTTGCTGTGCCGTTTTAAGAATCCCTGAGTAATCGCGGATTCATCTGAACGCGTTCTGTGGTGGTGGCGGAGCGCACGCCACCACCACAGAACGTGTCAAGTGTAGTGCACGGAGGAGGAGAGCTAAGTTGAACAACCAGGCCGCTGTCGTTACAAGCGTTGTGGTCGCGATTGTCGCGTCGGTTTTGGTATTCGTGGGCCTGCAGCTCCGCGGCGAGGTACGAATCGGGCTCTGGGCGTTCGCTATCGTCCTGATTCCCATCGCCACCGCACTGATGGCTGTCGGCGTGAAGAGGGCGAACGGTGAGTAGTGATCCCGTCGTCGAGTTCCAGGGACTGACGAAACGGTTCGGCGCGGTCAACGCCGTCCAGGACGTCTCCTTCGAGGTACGTCCTGGCCGGGTGGTCGGTCTGCTGGGACGCAACGGGGCCGGGAAGACCACCATGTTGCGCATGCTCCTCGGGCTGGTCCGACCGAGCGCCGGTACCGCCACCGTGTTCGGGCAGAGCTACCTCAAGCTGCCCCGGGCCGCGCACCGGATCGGCGTGAGCATGGACGGGATGGGCTTCCTGACGGGTGCCACCGGGCGGCGGGATCTCGACATCTGGGCCCGGACGCTCGGCCTCCCGGGCGACCGGGTCGACGCCGTGCTCGAGCGGGTAGGACTGCGCGACAGCGCGGACCGGAAGGCAGCGGACTATTCGACGGGTATGCGGCAACGGTTGGGTCTGGCGACCGCCCTACTTGCCGACCCCGAGTTGCTTGTGCTCGACGAACCGGCCAACGGCCTCGACCCGGACGGCATTCGCTGGCTCCGCGACACGCTGCGTGAACTGGCCGCCGAGGGCCGGACCATTCTGCTCTGCAGCCACCTGTTGGCCGAGGTGGAGCAGACGGTGGACGACGTCGTGATCATCCAGCAGTCGCTCCGTTACGTCGGCACCCTTGGCGACCTCACCAATAACGGCGCACATCGGCTTGAGGATCGCTTCTTCGAGCTTGCCGGGGATCCAGTCGGGAGTAAGGCAAATGCTTGATCTGGTCCGAGGCGAATGGCTGAAGGCACGCACCGGGCGGGCCGGAATAATAACGCTGGGTAGCGGCCTTTCGATGTGCCTGCTCATCAGTTACGGCTATGCGAGTGAGGGGGACACCAACCTCACCGCTGGACTCACTGATCTCGCTACCGTGACCAATGACATCGCCCGCGCCTGGATGATGCTCTTCCTGTTCGCCTCGATCTTCGCCGCGCTGCTGGTAACCCGGGAATACAGCAGCGGAACGATGGCCCGTTCGGTGTTGCTCGGTGGCAACCGGAGTCGGGTCTTCCTGGCTAAGTTGCTGGCCGGGACCGGAGCCGGAATCATCTTCGGCCTGCTCTCGGCGCTGTTCGCGGCGATCTCCCCGTGGCTACTGCTCTCCACCTATGGTCGGGAAACCGCCTGGACGGAAGAGACCACACTCACCGTTGCCGGCGTGTTTCTCTGTAACGTGCTGGCCGCCCTCTGGGGCGTAACCCTTGCCTGGGTCATCCGTAACCAGGTAGCGGCTGTGCTGACCATCATGACCCTCACCATGCTCGTCGACCCCGGCCTGCAGCGACTCGTCCCGGACGCGTCGAGCTACCTCTTCACGATCGCGCTCAGCTCGATCTACCGCGATGGGAAGCCCGAACTGCTCTCCGTGCCGATCGCGTTCCTGGTGATCGCCGGGTGGCTGGTCGTCGCCGGTTTTGTCGGCCGTAAAGCCTTCCTCTCCCGCGACCTCACCTGAGACCCGCCATGCGACTATCAACTAAACTTCCGGAAAATCCGATTGATCCGGAACGCCTGCGTCGTCCCAACCTCGCGGCTGACGTCCGGCTGCACGAACCGATGGACGGCAGCAGTTCCTGGTTCCTGCAACGGGGTGGTCGGCAGTATTTCGCCATCACCCCGGACTTCGCCCGCGTGATCGGTGCGCTCGACGGTGCCCGTGATCACCAGGATCTCGCGGGAATCCTGGGGCCACCCTGGGCGGCCAAGGACGTCGAACTCGTCGTACGGAAGCTCGCCGACTCGCGCATGCTGGATGACGGCACGAAGCGCCGCCGGGATTCGTGGATCAGGTTCGTACCGCCGCTGACCGTGCAGCTCAAGGTGATGAATCCGGAACGCCTGCTGGCCAGGCTGACCCCGGTCATCAGGTTGCTGGCGGGCCGAGCGGGAATGCTGAGCGGCTCGGTGATCGCCTTCCTGGGACTGCTCGCCCTGGTCTTCCAGGGGGGCGCGCTCAACGCCGCCCTCGGCAAGAGCCTGCCGTTCATCACCTATCTGGCGATCGTCGCCGGGGTCCTGGCCACCACCGCCCTGCACGAGATGGGGCACGGCGCGGTACTGACCTACTACGGCGGCCGTCCGAGCCGGATGGGCGTCATGCTCTTCTACCTCTCGCCCGCCTTCTTCTGCGACGTCTCCGATGGCTGGCGGTTACCCCGCAAGGAGCAACGGGTGCGGGTCGCCCTGGCGGGGATCGGCACCCAAGCGGTCATCGGCGGCCTGGCTGCCATCGTGGCCCTCTTCGTCGGCTCGACGGCGGTTCGCGACGGCGCGCTCGTCTTCGCCGTGGTCACCTACGTCGCGGGGGTGCTCAACCTGGTGCCGTTCGTGAAACTCGACGGCTACATCGCGCTGATGTGCCAGGTGAACGTGCCACACCTGCGTGACCGGGCCATGGTCGACGCGCGCCGGTGGACCGCCCGGATTCTCTTCGGCGGCCGGCACGTCCGGGAACTTCCGCAGCTCGGCTGGGCAGTCCCGTACGGCCTGGCCTGCATGGTCTTTCCGGTCTACCTCATCGCCAACGCGATGGTGCTCTGGGTGGACATCCTCCAACGGATGGGGGTGATCGGCGCCGCGCTGATGTCGTTCGGGATCTGCTACCTGGCGTACCACCTGGTCCGGGGGTTCGTACGGCTCGTCCGGGAGGGGCGTACGGCCGGCGGGCGGACCTGGCGGGTGATCGGCGCCGCGGCGCTGCTGACCGCCGGGATCGGCACCCTGCTGTCGTTCGCCACCTTGCCCTACACGATCGCCGGAGGGTACGTCACGCGTGATGGCGGACAGGTGGAACTGGTGCTGCCGACCACGGCGGACCGTGCCCAGGTCCGCGCGGGCGCCGAGGTCCGGCTCTACCAGGCCGGCCTGGTGACCCGGAAGCAGACCGGGTCGGCGCGGGTGGAGACGACCCGGGCCAGCTCCACCAACGCGCCGCTCTCGGCATTGCTTCCGGTACAGGCCGACGCGCTGACCGTGCCGTCGGTCGGCTACCCGCTGACCGTGGCGCAGGCGCCAACCGACCGTATCGGCGCGGCGGCGTTGGACGGCGGCCGGATGCCGCTCGGGAAATGGCTGTACGTCAAGTACGTCGCACCGGCATTTCGCTGGTAGTAGAGGGGATCGGCCGTGGAGCTGCACTACCTGAACTTCTGTCATGCCGGGAACCCGTTCTACGATCTCCCGCCAGCGGCGGCCGATGATTTCCCGGCCGCGACCGAGCCGCTCCCGACCGACTGGACCCGGCACGGGGACAGCGAATGGGTGTACCTGGTGCCGCCGGAGAACCAGCTTCCCCCGCAGGGCTGGAAGATCCACGTCTCGGCGACCCTGGAGAACGCCGAGCGGATCCTTGACGTGGTCTGGCAGTACTGCGTGGCGCAGCGGGTGATGTTCAAGTTCATCCGCAGTCTCGCGGTGCTGGCCCGCCGGAACAGCAAGTACGGCGATCGCAGCAGCAGCGGCAAGTTCTTCACGATCTACCCGGTCGACGAGTCGGCGCTGGAGAAGGTCCTGCGCGAACTCGGCGACCTGCTCGACGGCGAAGCGGGGCCGTACATCCTCAGCGACCTGCGGTGGCGCTCCGGTCCGCTCTACGTGCGGTACGGCGGCTTCGCACTGCGGTACGGCCGGTCGGCCACCGGCGAGCTGATCCACTGCATCGAGGATCCGGATGGCCGGCTGGTACCCGACGTCCGCGGCCCCTCCTTCAAACCGCCGTCCTGGGTGAAAATGCCGGACTGCCTCGCGGAGGCGCTCGCGGCGCGCAACGCGGGACGGTTGGGCGGATTTCCCTTCCGGGCGACGCGGGCCCTGCACTTCTCCAACGGCGGCGGCGTGTACGAGGCGACCGACACCCGGACCGGAGAAACCGTCCTGCTGAAAGAGGCCCGCCCCCTGGCCGGACTGGACGAGGTGGGCCGGGACGCGGTCGCCCGACTGGAACAGGAACGCTGGGCGCTCACCGAACTCGCCGGGCTGGCGTGCATCCCGAAGCTGGTCGAGTACCGGGTCGGTCACGAGCACTACTTCCTCGCCCGGGAGTACGTTGCGGGCAAGCCGTTGACCCAGGAGGTCTACCGCCGCAACCCGCTGATGAACAATGAGCTCTCGGCGGCGAATTGTGCCGAGTACACGCGGTGGGCGCTGCGGATGATCGACCAGGTTGAGCGCGGCATGCGGGCCATGCATGAACGTGGCGTGGTCTTCGGCGACCTGCACCCCAACAACGTGCTCGTCCGAGCGGACGACTCGGTGATCTTCATCGACCTGGAGACCAGCAGCGAATCCGCCGCGGCGCAGGCCCAGGCGATCGGCGCGCCCGGCTTCCGGGCCCCGGTCAGCTACCGGGGCACCGCGGTTGACGAGTACGGACTCGGCTGTCTGCGGCTCGCCATGTTCCTGCCGCTCACCATCGTCGCGGCCTGGGGGCCGGAGAAGGTCGACCAACTGATCGAGGTCATCACCGAACACTTCCCGGTCCCGGCCGACTTCGCCGACCAGGTCTGGCGGGACCTGGGCCCGACCCCGTACCCGGACGCGCCCGAGCGGTCGGACGTTCGCGCGCCGATCTGGCCGCGACTCGACCAGCGGACCTGGCCGGCGCTCCGCGACGACCTCGTCCGCGCGCTGCTCTCCACGGCCACCCCGGACCGGTCGGACCGGCTCTTTCCCGGTGATGTGGCGCAGTTCCGCACCCCGGGCGGCGGCCTCGGGTTCGCCAACGGGGCCGCCGGTGTGCTGTGGACCGTCGCTGAACTGGGCGCGGTGGTTCCGGCCGAACACGTCGACTGGCTGGTCGACGCGGTCGGCCGGCTGGACCAGGCCCGGCCCGGCTTCTACGACGGTCTCGCCGGCATCGCGTACGCGCTGGACCGGCTCGGCCGTACCGACCTGGCCCGGGAGGCGCTTGACCGCGCGGTCGCCCTGCCGCGCGCGGAGGTGGACAACACTCTCTACGCCGGCCTCGCCGGCCTGGGACTGGCCCTGCTGCACTTTGCCCGACCCGGTGCCGACGATGACCTGCTGGACAAGGCCCGGCAGATCGCCGACGACCTCGCGGAGCGCGGTGACGGCAGCGCCATGGGTAAGTCCGGCATGGGCCTGCTGCACGGGGCCAGCGGAGTCGGACTTTTCCTGCTCCGTCTCTACCAACGGACCCAGGACCGTACGCTGCTGGATCGGGCGTCGCAGGCCGTACGGGACGATCTGGGCGCCCTGGGCTGGGCCGGGGACGGGACCCCCGCGGCCAACCCGCACTGGCGTAGCCCGCTGATCGGCACCGGCAGCGCGGGCGTGGGCATGCTGCTGCGGGACCTCGTCGCCATCTCGCCGGAGGAGGAGTTGGCGCAGGCCAGGGACGCGATCCGCGCCGTGCTGAAGCCGCACTTCATGATGAACTCGGGGCTGTTCCGCGGCCGGGCGGGCACCATGCTCGCGCTGCGGTATCTGCATGACGGTGACGTCGACACCGAGCAGGCCCTCACCCGGCACGTCACCAACCTGGGCTGGCACGCGGTGCTGCTGCAGGGACAGGTGGCGTTCCTCGGCGACCACAACCTCCGGTTGTCGATGGACCTCGGCACCGGACTGGCCGGGGTGCTGCTCAGCCTGGAGGCCGGACTGACCGATGCTCCGGTCCGGCTCCCGTTCTTCGACAACTGTCCGGAATAGGTACTCATGGCCCTCGGCAACCAGCCCCGAGTCTCGGTGATCTGCCCAACCTTCAACCGGTCAGAGGCCATCCTGGCGACCGTCAACTCGGTACGGGAGCAGTCAGTTCCCGATTGGGAGCTGATTGTCGTCTCCGACGGAAGCACCGACGACACCGAGGAGTGGGTCCGCTCGGCGGCCGCGCGGGACGCGCGGATCCGGCTCATCCGGACCGAGCGCCACGGGCACCCGAGCGAGCCCCGCAACGCGGGCCTGGCGCTCGCCCGGGGTGACGTCGTGGCGTACCTGGACCACGATGACCGCTGGCGCGACGATCACCTGGCGGTCCTCCTCTCGGCCTTCGACGACGGGGCCGAACTGGTGGCGACCGGATTCGAACGCCGGGACAAGGCAGAGAGCGTACGGGCCGTTTCCGACCCGATCGGGCTGTGCTGGCATCCGGAGATTCAGGTCCTCTCCCCGCTGTTCGAGCCTTCGCGGACCGCGCACCTGCGTGGCCTGCCGGAGAAGGTGGGTGGCTGGCGGGCCGGCGTCGGCCTGGAGGACTGGGACCTGTGGTTACGGTTGACAGACGCCGGTATCGGATTCACCACCCTGCCGGAGCGCACCACGATTCTGCTCGATGACCGGGGGACCCGAAGGTACCGGACCATGCGTAGGTCGCGGATGCCGTTGGCCGCCTTCGACGACGCACGTCGGGCCCACCAGGTGCTTCAGGAACTGAAACACGAGCGCCATCAGACGGCATTCTTCGACGCCTTCGTCACGGACACCAAGGCGTGGTTCAGGCGGTTGGCCGGCACGCCCGAGTTCGTCAGGCCCCGCGGCTGGCAGGGGGACCTCGACGCGGAGATCACCCGGCGGGCGGGGGAGGACTACCAGGCCTGGTCCGACGACGTTGTCCTGGTGCCGGTCCGTGGCCGTTACCTGCTGGCGCTGACTCTCTGGTGTGCCACCGCCGAGCACGCCAGGCGGATCGAAGAGCTGAGCCAGCAGATCCAGCCGACCCAGCTCGCGCTGATCGCACAGATCGCCACCGGGTAACCCGCCGCCGACCCGCCCGCCCGCCGACCCGCCGACCCACCCTCCCTCCTGCCCGCCCTCTTTCCGAGAAAGCGGGCGCAATTCGGGCTGGAATACGCCCGCTTTCTCTGAAAGAGGGCGCTGGGAAAGCGGTCAGAAGAGGGTCAGGGGCTCGACCGGCATCGGCTGGGGCAGTACCTCAAGTTCGGGCACGCGCGCCCGTACCTCGTCGTGGAAGCGGCGGGCGAGCACGGGCGCGTCGGCGTTGTCCGGGGTGTGGATGAACACGGTCGGCGAGCGGCCCTCGCGCAGCCACTCGGCGGCAACGTCAAGCCAATGCTGCCAGCCCTCGATGGTCCACGCGGAGTCGTCGCGGCCGAGGTACCGGACGATCGGCCGGTCGGTCAGCGCGTGGGATCGGAGCGGCATACGCGGCTTCTTGGTCCAGGCCTCCCGTTCCGCGTCGCTCGTCGGCGGGCTCTGGAAGAAGGCGGTGGTATCGAATGGAATCCATTCGGCGGCCGCCGCGGTAAGTACTCCTTCAAGAAGCCGCGTCGAGTGCGGGTCGGCGAAGAAGGCAGGATGGCGGACTTCTACGGCGTACCGGTGGGACCTGGGGAGCCGGCGCAGGAAGCGGGCAAGTGCGGGGACGTCAGCGGGAGTGAATGATCCCGGCAACTGGATCCAGAGGGCATCGGCCCGCGGGCCGAGTGGCTCGATCGCGTCCAGGAAGAGGCGAAGCGCCTCGTCAACGTCGGTGAGGCGGCGTTCATGCGTGATGACCTTTGGCAGCTTGAGCACGAACCGGAAGTCGGGGTCGGTCTGCTGTGCCCATGAGGCTACGGTCTCCCTGGCCGGAGTCGCATAGAACGTGGTGTTCCCCTCGACCGCGTTGCACCAACCGGCATAGTGCCGCAGCCGTTCGTGCGACGGGAGTGGGTGCGCCAGCAGGCGCCCTTGCCATGACTTGTGCGTCCACATCGCGCAGCCCACATGAAGACGCATGACCCCGATCCCTCCCACAGACAAACGCCGCCGGGATAGCTTGACCCGAGTTCACCAGCCAGGCCGTCGAGCATGCCGGATGTACGGTATACCCGCGCTACCGACCGGGCGGATGGTGCGCTCCCGAGCGCCTTCAGAGGGAGCGGAGGTACTCGGCGACGGTTTCCGTTTCCGTTGGGTGGGCGACCAGTCCGATGTGTCCGTCCGGGCGGACGAGGATCAGGGCGTCGGTGCCGTACGCGTGTGCCGTGTGTCCGTCGTCGTCGAAGAGGCCGCCTGGTCCGACAAGGTAGGGCTTGACGATGTCTGTTTGGACGTTGCCGAGCGCCGCGGCGCAGCGTTCGCCGAGGCCGAGCAGGGTGAAGTGCGGTCCACGGAAGAGGTCGAAGAGGCGAGTCGGCGAGCCGGTGACCGGGTCGCGCAGCGGCGCGTCGGGTGCCCGGTCGCCCGGTCGAGGTCCGGTGGATCGGCTTGGGGTGTGGCGGGAGAGTCGGCTCCACGGGTAGCGGAGCATGAGTTGGGTGAGTTCGGGCGAGGCCACGGCGTCCACGCCGCCGCCGCGTGTCCTTGATCGCGTCGAGGACGGCGTCGAGTCGTTCCGAGGTGATGTCGAGTAGCCAACTCGCGATCGGCAGTCGTTCCTCCTCGTACGTGTCGAGCAGGTTTGGGGTGGCGTTGCCGGCTAGCACGAGGCCCAGCTTCCAGCCAAGGTTGTAGGCGTCCTGGATCCCGCTGTTCATGCCGAGGCCACCCGCGATCGGGTGTACGTGCGCGGCGTCCCCGGCGAGGAACACCCGGCCCACCCGGAGTTGGTCGACCATGCGAACGTTGACCCGGTAGCTTGAGCGCCACGCCAGGCTGTGCAGTCGCACGCCCGGAATGCCGGCGATCCGGTCGAAGGTCTGCTGGAATCGTTCCAGCGTCGGTTCCAGCGGCGAACCGTCCTGGTCGAGTTCATGTGATGCCTGCACCTGGAAGGCGTCGGTGCCGGGGAGCGGGCACAGCATGATCCCGCCGTCGGCGGTGAACCACTGGTGCCAGGCGTCGCGGCCGAGCCCGTCGACCTGGACATCGCCGACGGCCATGAGTTGGACGTCCGGCGTATGGCCGCGCAGACTCAGGCCGAGCGCCTTGCGGACGGTGCTGCGGCCGCCGTCGCAGCCGACCAGGTAGCGCGCCTGGACCTGAGCCTCGCCGATCGTGGCGGTCACGCCGTCGGCGTGCTGGCTGAAGCCGCGCAGTTCGGCGCCGAGTTCGACGGCTACGTCGAAGTCGGCCAGCCGCTCGCGCAGGATCTGCTCCACCCGCCACTGGGGGATCAGCAGGCCGGTCGGGTATGGGATGTCCGGCGTGGGCACCCGTCCGGCCTCGGGGTCGATCTCAGCGATCACCTCCGCTCCCCGGTACTTGCGATGCGGCAGGTGGGTGACCCCGGAGGCCAGCATTCGGTCGATCACCGCGAGGTCGTCGAACACTTCCAGGCTGCGTGGGCTCAACCCTTTGCCGCGGGAACCGCCCGGGAACTCCGGTGCCCGATCGACGATGCGCACCGCGACGCCACGCCGGGCAAGATCGCATGCGAGCGTCAAGCCGGTCGGGCCGGCACCCACCACGAGGACATCTGTCTGCGTCACGCCTCCCATCAAAACGTTACCGAGTTAAAAAAGCAACCCGGTTATTAATGTTACGCTGATCAGATGATCGAGCCGACCGGGCTGCGGGCCCGCAAGAAGGCGCGAACCCGTGACGCGATCGCCGACGCGGCGATCTCGCTGTTCCTGGCGCACGGTTTCGACCAGGTCTCGGTCAACGACATCGCCGCGGCGGCCGAGGTCTCCAAGCCGACCCTCTTTCGGTACTTCGGCACCAAGGAGGACCTGGTCCTGCACCGATTCGCGGATCACCACGGTGAGGCCGCGCGCGTCGTACGCGACCGCCCGCCCGCCGTCCCGCCGTTGACGGCGCTGCACCGGCACTTCCGGGCGGGTCTCGACCGTCACGACCCCGTCACCGGCCTCAACGATCACCCCGGGGTGGTGGCGTTTCATCGACTGGTCTTCACCACACCGAGCCTGGCGGGACGGCTCACGCGGTACATGCTCGAGGATGAGGAGGCGCTGGCGGGCGCCCTCGGCCCAGGCATCGAGGCACGACTGCGGGCCGCCCAGGTACTCGCGGTCCAACGGGTACTCGCCCGGACCAACTGGCAGAAGATCGCCGACGGGCGAACCGCCCCCGACGTCCACCCCGAGGCTGTCGCCGACGCCGACCAGGCCTTCGCTCAACTGCGGTCTGGAACTGGCACCACCACCGGTGACGGCGCATAGGGATCGACCAGGAGCCGCCAGGCGCTCGACGGTGGAATACCTGACACGGGCTGGTCTGACCTGGTGTTGAGGCTCCGGGATGGCGCGCCCTGATCTTCTGTCATCGCGCACACCTAACAGGTCAACCATGGTGGACCTGCCCGACGATCTTGTTGATCAAGTGGCTTGATTGTTGCTCATCAAGCGCCAACCGATCCAAGCCAGCCCAGGCTTTCTCATAGGTGGTCCACTCGTTCGGTCGATCGAGGTAGAGCGCTCCGGTCAGCGATTCGCGGTAGACGATGGGCGGCTCGGGTGTGGTCCGGTTGCCGGGCGGGAAGTCGAGCATGACAAATGCTCCAGCGACGGCGCCGTGGTGCGGGCCGGCCGCGAGCGGTAGCACCCGGACCGAGATGTTGGGCAATTCGGCCGCCTCCCGCAGGTGCCGAAGTTGCTCGGACATCACACTCCGGCTGCGGACGCTACGGAGCAGCACGGCTTCGGAGAGGATCACCTCCAGCCGGGGAGGCTCGGGTAGCCGGCGGGCCAGCAGACCCTGTCGTCGCAGTCTGAATTTCTGCTCGCTGCTCGCGTTCCTCCCCGGTCATAGCGTTCCGGTGCTGATCGAGCGCGAGGGCGTACCCCCTGGTCTGGAGAAGGACCGGGATCAGGGCTTGGTCGTACTCGCGCAGGCGGGATGCGGTGGCTTCAAAGTCGAGGTACGGCTCGAACCAGTCGGGGATGGCATCGCCGTACGCGTGCCACCAGCCCCTGGCCTTGGTCTCGTCGGCCAGCCCGGTCAGCACCGCGACCAGCTCGGGGTTGACGTCGTACAGCCCGCACATTGCCTTGACATCCAGCGTTCGGACCGGGCCGAGACCGCACTCCGTCCGCCAGACCTTCTGCCGGCTGCACTCCAGGGCAGCGGCCGCGCCATCGAGGGTCACGTTGGCCTCGGTGCGGAGCTGCCGCAGCATCCGCCCCAACGCCCGCCGAGGTACGGACGAGCCGAGTTCCACCACTACTTGATCAACTCCCGAATCTCATTCACCGGTGTTTCGTGATGATCCACTTAAGAACTGACGACCGTCAGGTGTTCTTCGACGGCATGGTCGTCTCACCACACCTCGGGCACCACCGTGCCTTGATCTTGAAGCTGAACAGTCCGGCCAGGTATCCGAGCAGTGCCGTACCGACCAATGCGCCAAGGACCACGACCGACTCCCTTGGGTTGGGGATGGTGCCTGGTGGACGGTTGCCGCCAGCCACCAGGCACCGCTTCTTCCAGTAGCGCCCATTCCGAACTCGCGGCTGTCGGCGCCCGCAGGCGTGTCGCCGGTACGTGACGGACGCCCTACATGCTGTCATATTGCTACAGCGGGACTCGTAAAAGCAAGGCTTGCAAACTCGTGATTGCCTGCGGTCGCGAGAGTGGGCCGTTGCCTTGCAAACGCAACCCGTACAGACTGGAGGGAGACTGAAGGGGCATGGAATTGGCTGCACGGAAGCAAGCTCCGACCGTCAGGATGCGCCGCCTGGCCGCTGCTCTACGTGCCTTGCGTCAAGCGGCGAACCTCACCCGCGAAGACGCCGCCGCGCAGATCCACCTGAACAGCGCAACCTTGTGGCGCATCGAGACAGCCAGGGCGCGTCCGCAGAAGCGGACGATCCTGGCACTACTCGATCGGTACGGCGTCACCGACGAACACCGGCGTGCCGAGTTGGTTGACCTCGCCAAAGAATCCACGCAGCTCGGCTGGCTCCAGGCGTACGAGGATCACCTGCCGGAGGAATACAACGCGTACATCTCCTTCGAGGCCGAAGCCCGTAGCGTGCGCAACTATGAGTCGCAGTTCATCCCTGGCCTGCTTCAGACAGAGGCGTACGCCCTTGCGGTGATCGCCGGTCTACTGCCAGATTCCGTTGACGACGAGATCCGGCGTCGCGTCGACGCCCGTCTGCATCGCCAGGAGACCCTGCAGAAAGATCCGCCGCTCAAGATCTGGGCGATCATTGATGAGGCCGCCCTGCGTCGGAAAGTCGGTGGTGTCGATGTGATGCGCGACCAACTTCAGCACCTCGTTAAGCTCGCCAAGCAGCCGCACGTCACGATTCAGGTGCTGCCATATGACGTTGGGGCGCATCCTGGGATGCACGGCGCTTTCGCGATCATGGACTTCCATGATCTGGCGGACCCGGAGCTGATCTACATCGAGAACATGACAGGGGCGTTGATCCTGGAAGGGGAAGCGGACCTGAAGGGTTATTCGACCATGTTTGAACATCTGCGAGCGGCTGCGCTTGACCCGGCTGCGTCGTGCAGGATGATCGCCCAAATCATTGACACAATGGAAGGAAGTGACACGTGAGCGAGTCAAAGCCGGGCGTCTTCAAGTGGCACAGAAGCACCCGATCTGGTGCCAACGGCAACTGCGTCGAGGTTGCCGGCAACATCGAGACCGTCGTTGCGGTCCGTGACAGCAAGGACCGGCTTGGCCCTGTGCTCAGGTTTGCGCCTGAGGCGTGGGCGGCTTTCACCGCATCGGTGAAGGATCGGGAGATTGCGGCGTAGCAACGCCCGTATTCAATCTGCCTGCAACGGGTCCAGACGGGCACGGTGACGCACCGGAAAACAATAGGTCGCACTGTGTGTGCGACCAATGGTGTGCTCGCTTATACCCTGCTGTCGGTGATCAAACGCGCGGGCCAGCCAGGGAGTGATTCGCGCAGGGGCGGTGCCTCCGGCGGGGGCGCTCAGGCACTCCGGGATGGCTAGAGGGCTCAGCAGGGGGCGAGCAGGCACGTGTGGCTGTGGTGGACACTCCGGCCTGAACTCAAGGTCGTAGCATTCTGTCATACGTTAATGACATCGTGTGGTGGTGACGACGACACCCAAGCCTCGCGCCGAAGGCGCTGGCGCGCGGAAGAACCTCCCTCCGGCGATGCTGGCCGCACTCTGGACTGTCAGCAACGGCCAGTGCTACGCCCCGAACTGCCCCATGCCGGTGGTGCTGGAGGTACGACCGGGTGTGTATCAGAAGAACTCGCAGGTGGCCCACGTCTACGGCGTGAAGCCGAAGGCCGCCCGGTTCCAAGGAGACATGCCAGCGGAGGAACGCGACTCGTTTGCCAACCTGCTCCTGCTCTGCCTTGCACATCACGAGGAGGTAGACGGCGACGAAAGTCGGTATACGCCCGAGGTGCTGAAGTCCTGGAAAGCTCGCCATGAGGGCGAAACGGGCGCGGTACTCGCCAGGTTGCGCGTGCCCGACACCGAGACGCTCGGCAAGGTGCTGACAGAACTCGCCGAGCCTCCACTGGAGCGGCTTGAGGCCGTCACCAAGCGGTTGGAGGAAACCGGCGTGGCGAACTCCGAAACCGTCACGGAACTGAAGGGCATCATCGCGATCATGTCGGCGGCTGGGGACGGTATGAGCGGCCAGACCGCACGATCCCTTGCCTACGCGGCCGAAGTGCTTGGCACGGACACCTTCGATCGCAGCGCTCGCGCCGCCGCGTATGCGGCCGAGATCTTCGAGTCTGGCAGCTTCGACCGCAGCGTCAGTGCCGCTGCTCAAGCCGCTGAGAACTTGCCACACTTGGTGGAGCGGTTGGAATGGGCGGCTCGCCGAATGAGCGAGTTCCACTAACTCCCGAGCAGGCCACGCTGGTCGGCGATGATCCGGGCGCAGTGGCCGGCGTTCGCGGTCGTGGGAACGGCCTGGATCAGGGTGTGTAGGTAGGGTGCTCCGCCGACCTTGCCGAGGTTGCCGGTTTCGGCGAGCCGGGCGGCCAGGGCGATCGGGTCGACTGACTCGCCTGCGGTGTGCATCGAGCAGAGCGTTTCCGATAGCCGACTGTGGGCGGGGCGGTGGAAGTGGCCGGGGCGGGGACTGCGGCCAGGTCGGCGACCGCCGTAGGTTGAGTAGCGCGTTCGCACCACGAATAGCTCCACGCGAGCTGTTCCAACGGGTAAAACTCCTGTGCGCCCGGCAGGATTCGAACCTGCGGCCTTGAGATTAGAAGTCTCCTGCTCTATCCGCTGAGCTACGGGCGCGCGCGCCAGAAGGTTACCGCCCGGCCGGCTGGTTTGGTCGGTCGAGGGCGTGCTGTCCCGGCCAGCACATCCTAGGTTTTCACCGGGGCGGGTGACGAGTCCGGCCCAGCCGGGATTGTCGGCGTGACCGTGGCGGTCAGCGTTGTGCCGGCCGGCGCGGGTAACGCGGAGAGCCATCGGCCCACCTCGGTGAAGACCTGGGCGCGTACCGTTGGCTCGGACAGGGTGAGGTCGTGCAGCCCGCCGTCGAACCGGGTCAGGGTCACCCGCCGTCCCAGCTTCGGTGTCCAGCGGGCGATGTGCTCGACGTCGAGCACCGCGTCGGTTGAGGCCGCGTCATCGTGCCAGGCGGTGCCCCGGAAGCTGCGGGCCGAGCAGGCCACCAGCACCGGCGCCGCGATCTCCAGCCCGGCGTGCAACCGCTGGTGGGCCCGGCGGATCGCGGCCAGCCAGCCGACCCGCACGGGGAACCCGGCGAGCGGTTTCCAGGTCAGGTCGTAGCGCCAGGCGCCCCGCTGTTCGGCGTGCAGGCTCTGGCCGTACACGGTCGGCAGGCCGAGCGGGATGATCCGGTACGGCGCCACCCGGCCCAGTTGGCACACGGCGGCGGCGACCGGCCGCCGGATGATCCAGGGCGCGTTGAGATCGAAGAACGGGCTGTTCAGGAAGAGACCGTCGATGATCCGGTCGGCGCGCCGGGCGTGCGCCCAGAGCGCGGCGATCAGACCACCGGTGGAGTGCCCGTTGACCAGCAGGGTGTGGTGGCCGTCCTCGTCGCGGATGATCCGGGCCGCCGCGTCCAGCTCCGGGAAGTAGTCGCTCAGGTCCCGGCAGAAGTTGGGGGTCTGGTGCGGGCGCAGGCTCCGGCCGTACTTGCGCAGGTCGATGGCGTAGAAGTCCCAGCCCTGTTCGGCGTAGAAGTCGGCCAGGTGGGTCTGGAAGAAGTAGTCGATGAACCCGTGTACGTAGAGCACCGCCCGGCCGCTCGGCCGGGCGGCCCGGCGGCGGATCAGGGTGGCCAGCACCGGCCCCTCGTCGTCCTGGCCCAGGTCGATCGTCTGGCACTCGTACGGTGTGCCGAGCACATCGGGTTCCACCTGTTCGACGGTACCGCGTCATAGCAGATTTTTTCTTGATCAGGTCTTTTTCCACAGGGCCCTCGGTTATCCACAGGCTGCCTGTCGCCGGTGGCGGCGACGTCGGGAACGGCCCAGGCTGTGCGGCGAGTCGACTCGTACGGCTAACGAGAGCACCGGTAATGGAGGGGCGATGTTCGATACCTATGTCACTGTCGTCGGCAATGTGCTGACCACGCCAGAATGGCGACGTACCACGCAGAGCGGCACTTTGGTGGCCAACTTCAAGGTGGCCTCCACCGCCCGCCGGCTCGACCGGGAGACCGGACGCTGGGTCGACGGCAACAGCCTGCGGGTACGGGTCAACTGTTGGCGCAAGCTCGCGGAGGGGGTTGCCTCCTCGGTGATGGTCGGTGACCCGATCGTCGTGGTCGGCCGGATGTACACCCGGGACTGGATCGATGACGCGGGCAACCACCGCACCCTGTACGAGTTGGAGGCGGTCGCGGTCGGCCACGACCTGTCCCGGGGCCGGGCCAGGTTCGCTCGTAACCGGTCGAACCTGGCCACCAGTTCGATCGAGGACCCCGAGGCGACGGCCCGGGTCCGGGGCGAGACGACCGAACCGGTCTCCGAGGAGGAGGCACCCGCCCGTCGGGACGATCGTCCCTTCGATGACGAGTCCGATTTCCCGAATTTCCCGATCCCGGCGGCTGCCGGTGATGAAGCTGGGCCGGGGGCGCCGATTGACGGCTCGGATGACCAACCGGAGCCGGACCACCAGCCTGGCGATGAGCTGGACGGGCGGCATGCCGAGCTCGGCGTCGGGACCGCCGGCGACCTGGTCGAGCCGGCCGGCGATGAGCGCGAAGCGGAGGTCAGCGACGGCGACGGTGCCGCCGAGGAGACGGGCGATGCCGGCCGGTTCGGGGTACGGGGACGGCGCGGGCGTAATCGGGTGCCGGTGCCAGCCTGATCGCCGGGCCCGGCCGCTGATCGGGGTGAGCTCGCCGTCGGAGGTGCGTGCCGCGTCGGGTCCTACCCCGTCCTGGTTAGGCTTCCGCGTGAAAGGGGGAGGTCAGCATGCGATTTCGCGGGATGAGCGGCGGTCTGCTGGTCGCGGGCACCACCTCCGACGCGGGTAAGAGCGTGCTCACCGCGGGCATCTGCCGGTGGCTGCACCGGCGCGGGGTCCGGGTCGCCCCGTTCAAGGCGCAGAACATGTCGAACAACTCAGCGGTGGTGGTCGGACCGGATGGTCGGGGCGGCGAGATCGGCCGGGCCCAGGCGATGCAGGCGGCAGCCTGCGGGCTCGCCCCCGACCTCCGGTTCAATCCGGTCCTGCTCAAGCCGGACAGTGATCTGTCCAGTCAGGTGGTGCTGCTCGGCGAGGCGGTCGACAGTGTGCACGCGGGCAACTTCCGTACCCTGCGGTCCCGGCTCGCCCGGACCGCCTTCGACGCGCTCGCCGAGCTGCGCGCGGAGTACGAGGTGGTGATCTGTGAGGGGGCCGGCAGCCCGGCGGAGATCAATCTGCGGGACACCGACTACGTCAACATGGGTCTGGCCCGGCAGGCCGGACTGCCCACCATCGTGGTCGCCGACATCGACCGGGGCGGCGCCTTCGCCTCGCTCTTCGGCACGCTCGCGCTACTCGAGCCGGCCGACCAGGCCCTGATCGCCGGCTTTGTGATCAACAAGTTCCGGGGTGATCCCGGGCTGCTCCGCCCCGGTCTGGAGATGCTCGGTCAGGTCACCGGCCGACCGACGTACGGCGTGCTGCCCTGGCACCTCGACCTGTGGCTGGACGCTGAGGACTCGCTCGCCTATGGCCGGGTGCTCGGCCGACCGGCCGCACCGCACGGCGCGCAGTGGCTGGACGTGGCCGTGGTCCGGCTGCCCCGGATCTCAAACGCCACCGATGTCGAGGCGCTGGCCACCGAGCCGGGGGTCCGGGTCCGGCTGACCGTGGAGCCGGCCGAGATCGCCGCCGCTGACCTGGTCGTCCTGCCGGGTAGCAAATCCACCGTGGCGGACCTGGAATGGTTGCGAAGCGCCGGTCTCGCCGACCTGGTGCTCGCGCACGCCGCCGCCGGCCGCCCGCTGCTCGGCATCTGTGGCGGCTATCAGATGCTCGCCCGCAGCATCCATGACCAGGTGGAGAGCGGGCGCGGCAGCGTCGCCGGCCTCGGTCTACTGCCCATCGAGATCACCTTTGGACAGCGCAGAACCATGACCCGGTCGGTGGGCACCGCCGTCGGTTCGCTGCCGGTACACGGCTACGAGATCCACCACGGGTACGTCTCATCCGCCGACCCGGACCTGCCCCCGCTGTTCCACCTCCCCGACGGCTGGGGTGAGGGAGCGCTGGCCGGGCACCTGTTCGGCACCCACTGGCACGGCGCCTTCTCCGCCGATGGGTTCCGGCGCTGGTTCCTGACCGAGGCGGCCCGGTTGGCCGGTCGGCCCGGCTTCCAGGTCGCACCCGATACCTGCTTCGCCAGCGTCCGGGAGCGCACCCTCGACCTGCTCGGCGATCTCGTGGAGGAGCACCTCGACACCGACGCGCTGTGGCGCGTCATCGAGTCCGGCGCCCCGGCGGGGTTGCCGTTCGTGCCGCCGGGTGCGCCGCTCCGGCTGGCCGCACAGTAGCCTCTGTCCGGTGGTGAAGGTGGTCGAGACGTACCGGGACCTGGCGCGGCGGATCCTGGACCGACCGGCCCGGCTCGGTCGTACCCGACTGGTTGCCGTCGATGGGCCGAGTGGCGCTGGCAAGACCGTGTTCGCCGGTCGGCTGGCCGCCGGGTTCGAGGCGGTCGGTGGCGGCGCCGCAAGCGGGGGCGGCGGCACGCCGCCGGTGGTGCACACCGATGACCTGCTCGATGGTTGGGCGGACCAGTTGACCTTCTGGCCCCGGCTTGACGAGTGGGTGCTCGCCCCGCTGCGGTCCGGTCAGGCGGGTCGCTACCGCCGCTACGACTGGCTGCGGGGGGAGTTCACCCCGGGCGTGGGTCCCGGTCCAGCCGGCCCCGGTGGTGATTCTCGAAGGCGTGTCCAGTGCGCGCGCCGCGATCGCCGCCGAGCTGACCTTCGCGGTCTTCGTCAACGCCCCGATCGGGCTGTGCCGGGTCCGGGCACTTGCCCGGGACGGGGTGGCGCTGCTGCCGCAGCTGGACGCTTGGCGGCGTGGCGAGCAGGCGCACTTCGCCGGGGACGGCACCGCCGACCGGGCTGGTCTGGTCGTCGACGGCGCTTCGGAAATGCCGCACGATCCGGTCGACTACTACGTCCGGTGGCGGTGACACGTCACCGCCACCGGACGTAGACGCGGCGCGACGGCTGAGGCACGATCGACGGAGGGTACCGAGGCACCGGAAGCGGGGAGCGCGATCTTGGCAACGAATGATGAGGGTGCTGGCGCCACGCCGGCCCGGCGGCGGGTGGTCCTCACCGGAATCAGCTCCCGAGCCTGGGAGCATCCGGCCGATCGGGGCGCACTGACCGCGTTGCGCGAGCTGCGGGGCTTCGACGACCTGGTCAAGTCGTTCTTCGGGATGTGGAACGAGCGCGGTTTCCGGCTTTCCTACCTGGCTTCGGGGATCCGGGTCGACCACCGGCAGTACCCGCGGGTGCACCGGCTGTTCGCCGAAGCCGCCGCCGTGCTCGACCTGCCGGAGTTGCCCGAGCTCTACGTGACCCAGTCACCCTGGCTGAAAGCCGAGGCGATCGGGCTGGACCGGCCGTTCATCGTGCTCAGTTCGGCCTGTGTCACCCAGCTCGATGACGATGAGTTGCGCTGCCTGCTCGGACATGAGTTGGGTCATGTGCGCAGCGGTCATGCCGTCTACAAGACGATTTTGAGCATCCTCACCCAGTGGGCGGCCAACCTGAGTTGGCTGCCGGTCGGCGCCATCGCGCTGCGCGCGATCATCGCCGCGATGCTCGAATGGTGGCGCAAGGCTGAGCTTTCCGCCGACCGGGCCGGACTGCTCGCCGGGCAGGACCCGGCTGCCGCGCTGCGACTGCTGATGAAGCTGGCCGGCGGCGGTGACCTGGCGCAGATCGACACCGCCGCCTTCCTTGAGCAGGCCGCGGAGTACGAAGGCGGCGGCGACCTGCGGGACAGCCTGCACAAGCTTCGGTTGACGGCATGGAGCACCCATCCGGTGCCGGTGGCCCGGGCGGCGCAGCTACGGGAGTGGATCGACTCGGGTGCCTACGGACAGGTGTTGGCCGGCGAGTATCCGCGGCGGGACGACGACGGGATGACCTCGGTCTCCGAAGAGATCAAGGAGGCGGCCGAGTCGTACCGGGAGGCATTCAGCCGCTCGCAGGATCCGCTCGTCGGACTGCTGCGTCGGTTCGGTGACGGGGCCAGCGACCTTGGCGAGTGGGTCGGCGGCGGTGCCGGTCGGGCCTGGGCCTGGATGGGCGCCGCTGGCGAGTCCGCCGCGCGGGCCGCGGGCCGGACCCGGCAATCCGATGCCGAGAGTGGCGGCGCCACGACCAGCGCTGGTGCGGCCGAAGGATCGGGCGACAGCGACCGGTAAGGGCGGCTTACCATTTCGGTCATGACCAAACCGATCTACGACGAGTCCGAACTGCGGGCTGCGGTCGAGCGCGAGTTGCCAGGTGTCCGAGCCGACCTGGAGCGGCTGGTTCGTATTCCGGGGATCGCCTTTGACGGATTTGACCACTCGCACGTCCAGCGGTCCGCCGAGGCGGTCGCCGAACTGTTGCGGGGTTGCTCGCTGGACGTACGCGTGGTGCGTTCCGGTGGCCAGCCGGCCGTGCTCGGCCGTCGCCCGGCACCGCCCGGTGCGCCAACCGTACTGCTCTACGCCCATCACGACGTGCAGCCCGTAGGTGACCGTACGTTGTGGGAGAGTGATCCGTTCGAGCCGGTCGAGCGCGACGGCCGGCTCTACGCCCGAGGTGCGGCCGACGACAAGGCCGGCATCATGGCGCACATCGCGGCGCTGCGGGCGTTCGGTGACGCCCTGCCGGTCGGGGTGGTGCTCTTCATCGAGGGCGAGGAGGAGTTCGGCTCCGAGTCCCTGGAACGCCTGCTCGTGGAGCACCGGGACGAGCTCGCCGCCGACGTGATCGTGATCGCCGACTCGGCGAACTGGGATGTCGGCGTGCCCGCGCTGACCACCTCACTACGCGGCATCATCAACTGTTTCGTCGAGGTCCGCACCCTGTCGCACGCCGTGCACAGCGGGATGTTCGGCGGCGCCGCGCCGGACGCGTTGACCACGCTCTGCCGACTGCTGGCCACCCTGCATGACGAGACGGGGGAGGTCGCGGTCGAGGGGCTGGTCAGCCGCGGTGGCGCGGCGGTCGACTATCCGGAGGACCGGTTGCGGGCCGAGGCCGGGATGATCGACGGCGTCTCGTTCATCGGCACCGGTCGGTTGACCGACCGGATCTGGACCAAGCCCGCGCTGGCCGTGCTCGGCATGGACGCGCCAACGACCGCCGAGGCGCCTAACGCCCTGGTGCCGGCGGCCAAGGCCAAGTTGAGCCTCCGGCTGGCCCCGGGCGACGATCCCAAGCGGGCCTTCGCCGCGCTGGGCACGCATCTGGAGACGTACGCCCCGTTCGGGGCAGCGGTCACCCTGACCCTTGAGCATGACGGTGAGCCGTGCGTGATCGACGCGTCCGGCCCGATGTACGACGCGGCCCGTTCGGCGTTCCGCGCCGCTTGGGACGGGGTCGAGCCGGTCGACGTCGGCATCGGCGGTTCGATCCCGTTCATCGCCACCTTTCAGCAGATGTTCCCCGGGGCGGCGATTCTGGTGACCGGGGTGGAGGACCCCGACTCCCGGGCGCACGGACCGAACGAGAGCCTGCATCTCGGCGAGTTCGCCCGGGTCTGCCTGGCCGAGACGTTGCTGCTGGCCAAGGTGGCCGAGGCGGCGGCAGTCGACCGCTGACCGCTGACCAACTCGTCGATCGCTGACCAACTCGTCGATCGAGGACTTGTTGCTGCGGTATGGAGATCCAACCGCAGCAACAAGTCCTTGATCGACGGGGGTCGACGGGGGTCGACGGGGGTCGACGGGGGGCCGCGGGGGGGGGGGGCAGCGGGAGCGGGCGGGCGACAGCGATTGGGTGACATGTCGGGGAAAAGCCGGGTACGAGGGGTTCCGGCACGCTAGTGTTTCGAACATGAGTACGAACGAAGTGATTGCGCGGCTCGAAACCGCGGTCAGTGCGTTGGCGGACGTCAACGTCTCCGCCTGGTCCGAGGAGACCCTGCGGGACCAGCTCGGCGAGCTGTCCGCTGCCCTTTGTGCGCTCGACGCCCTGCTCTCCCAGGTCGCCGACGAGGTGCGCGCCCGTGGCTTGCGGATCGAGGAGCCGATTTCTGCGTAGGACTGCCGGACCCGGTCAGCGGCGACTGCCAGGATGAAGCGGTGCGGTTTGTTGATCTGGCGGCCACCTCCGCCGCCGTTGCCGCGACCTCCAGCCGGCGGGACAAAGCCACGCTGCTCGCCTCGGCCCTGGCCGACCTCGGACCGGATGAGATCGCCGCCGGGGCCGCCTACCTGGCCGGCGAGGTCCGCCAGCGCCAGACCGGGGTCGGTTATGCCAGCCTCCGCGATCTGCCAGCGCCGAGCGAGCAACCGACCCTGACCGTGGCCGGTGTGGACCGCGCCATCGCCGAACTCGCCTCCGTCAGCGGTCCCGGGTCGCAGACCCGGCGCCGAGAGCTGCTCGGGGCGCTCTTCGCCGCCGCCACCGTCGATGAGCAACGGTTGCTGGTCGGCCTGCTCAGTGGCGAGCTTCGGCAGGGCGCGCAAGCCGGCCTGCTGACCGACGCTATCGCCCGCGCCGCACAGGTGCCGGTCGCCGTGGTCCGCCGGGCGTTACTACTCGCCGGTGACCTCAAGACGGTCGCGGTGGCCGCGCTGACCGGTGGCGCTACCGCGCTGGCCGAGGTCACGCTGCAGGTCGGTCGGCCACTCGCCCCGATGCTCGCGCAGAGTGCCCCATCGGTCGAGGAGGCGCTGGCGGCCACCGGTACGCCCGCCGTGGTCGACGTCAAACTCGACGGAATCCGGATCCAGGTGCACAGAAGCGGTGCTGACATCGCAGTGTTCACCCGCAGCCTCGACGAGATCACCTCGCGGGTGCCCGAGGTGGTGGCGGCGGTGCGGGCGCTGCCCGCCCGGGAGATCGTGCTCGACGGAGAGGCGATCGTCGTCGACCCGGCCGGGCGGCCCCGGCCATTCCAGGAGACGGCCCGTCGAACAGCCACCCGGCGGGCCCGGCGGCCGGTCGCGGATGAGATCACCCCGGTACCACCGGCGGATTTGTCCGGTCCCGCGCCGGCGGTGATCCCAGGGCCGCAACGCCCACCGCCGGCCGCACCAGCGGTGCTCGAGGCGGCCAGTAGCAGCGGCGTCGCTGTGCTGACGCCGTACTTCTTCGACCTGCTGCACCTTGACGGCACTGATCTGCTCGACGCTCCGGGACGTACCCGGTGGGCAAAGCTATCCGATGTGGTCGATGCCGGGCAGCTCGTTCGCCGGGTCGAGGTTGAGACGGCGGAGCAGGCCGCCACGGCGTTCGCCGCCGCGCTCGACGCCGGCCACGAGGGTGTCGTGCTGAAGTCCCCCGACGCGCCGTACGACGCGGGTCGGCGCGGTGCCGCCTGGGTCAAGGTCAAACCGAGGCACACCCTCGATCTGGTCGTGCTCGCGGTCGAATGGGGCAGCGGTCGGCGCCAGGGTTGGTTGTCGAACCTGCACCTGGGCGCCCGGGACCCGGCCAGCGGTGGGTTCGTCATGCTCGGCAAGACCTTCAAGGGCCTGACTGACGAGTTGCTGCGCTGGCAGACCGAGCGCTTTCAGGAGTTGGCGATCGAGCGCGGCGACTGGATGGTCCGGGTCCGCCCCGAACAGGTGGTGGAGATCGCTTTCGATGGCGTGCAGACCAGTCCGCGTTATCCCGGTGGGCTGGCGCTGCGCTTCGCGCGGGTGCTGCGTTACCGCGACGACAAGACCGCCGCCGAGGCGGACACCATCGACGCGGTCCGCGCGATCCACGCCGGCCGGTAGCGCCGAGCCAGATTCAGCAGGCAGCCAATGAGCGGAGGTAGTTGATCTGGTTGTTGAGCTGGTACACCTGGGCCGGGTGCGTGACCGGGATGCGGGCCGTGTACTGGTAGGGGCCGTTGGTGACCGTCACCTGCACGAAACCGTGCTGGATAGTCTCCTTGACCAGCAGAAAAAGCAGGCTGAAGACGGTCAGGACGCAGAATCCGACGATCGCGCAGACGATCGCCCAGGTTGGGATCTTCTGCTCGCTCTGCCAGTAATCAGCCAGGTGCCAGGTCGAGCCGGCCAGCGGGATGTCGCCGGCCGGGGTGTGGACCAGCGGCGGCATTACGGTGATCTCGCCGATCTGAACGACCACCGGTCCGGGGCCGACGCCGGCCGGGGGCGCACTGGTGGCGGGCGGCAGCCCCGGCGGGTACGCCGGCCCCGACGGGTACGGGGGCACGGGCGGGTACGGGGGCGCGGACGGGTACGGGGGCACGGGCGGTCCGGGGAACGCGGAGAGCGGCGGGCCGGGCATCGACGTAGCACCGGTCTGTGGCGGCTGGCCAGGCCCATCCCACTCTGGCATGGGTAGCGTCGGATCCACGGTCACCGGCTCGCCTTCCTCTCACCGAGCACGAGCACGAGCACGAGCACGACGAAACCCTATCGGGCCGTTTGAATCAAGAGATTAGTCGGTGTCGGCCAGCCGGAGCGGGTGGGCGTTCATCGGACTTTCAGGGTTGGCGAGGATGCTCAGCCGGCTGCGATTGGCGCTGGTCCGGCGGCGCGATCACCCCGGGTGCCCTCGGCGTGCCCGTGCGCCTCGCGACGCGCCGCCCAACCGAAACCGAACAGTGCCATCACCGCGAAGAGCCACCACTGGACCACGTAGCCGCCGTTCTGCCAGTCATTCTCGTGCCGTACCGGGATTGCGGTGAAGGCCTGATCGGCTGCCGGGGTCTGCTCGTCGAGCAGGAGATACGCGCCGTAGATCGGGTACGGCAGCTCGCGGGCCAGCGCGGGTACCGCGATCCAACGAGTTTCCAGCCGGCCTTCGCGCCGGGAAATCTGGCTGGGCTGACTCTCCGACAGGTGCACCCGCCCAACGGCGGTTACCTCGCCGGTCGGTGTCGCCGGCACCTGCGGTAGGGCGATCGCGCCGCCGGATGCCGGCGGAATCCAGCCGCGATCCACCAGCACCGCGCTGCCGTCGTCGAGGATCAGCGGGGTGACCACCTCGAAGCCGACCCGGCCTTCCACCGTGCGGCTGCGGACGAGAATCACGTTGCTGGCGTCGTACCGTCCGGTGACCGTGACCCGGGTCCAGGCCCGCTCGGTCGACGGTGCCTGACCCGAAGCGCCGACGGTGCCACCCGGGCTGGGTAGCACCGCCCCGATCGGTGCCGGCGGCACCTGCGTGGCGGCGTCGATCCGTTCGTTGAGCGCTGCCCGTTCCTGATATCGGCTCAACTGCCAGTTGCCGAGCAACACCATGACCGCGGCGGCGGCCAGGGTCAGGGCGAGGATGCCCAGCCAGCGGGGGGTGAGCAGGAACCGGTACACGGTACGAGGCTACCCCTGTGACCGCAGCCACTGGACTGGTCCCCGGATCGGCGGCGGTCGGTGAATGCGGGGTGCCCGGTATCGCGGGTTCGACGTGCCGAACGACCTGGAGCTACGGACCCCACAGGGGCCCGCGGTCGTCGGCGGACCACCCACCGCGTACACCGCTGGCGTGGCGGCGCGCCGCCGGGCTCCGTCTGGCGTAGGGTGCACGCTTCCCAGTCGTCCCTGCACTGGGTCGGCAGCCCCGCGGATCGCCTGGCGGCTGGTGGCTGCCGCGAGGCCGAAGTTGGCTGGTCAGCCGGATAGTGGCTGCCCGGGTGAGCGAGAGCCGAAGGTGAGCGGGTGAGCGAGGTGCCGGCGTGAGTGGTGAGGTGGCGGTGCGCCGATTTCCGACCCTGACCGTGTCGACCCCACGGGTGCATGTCCGTCGGCTCGGCGAGGCGGACGCGACGGCGGTGTCCGAGATCTTCGCCGACAAACTGACCCAACGGTGGCTGCCGTTCAGCCGGGAACTCGGCCAGATTGACGGCGTCGCCTGGTGCACCGAGATGGCCCAGGAGCGGCGGGACAGCGGCAACGGCGACCACTACGGCGTCATCCGGCGCGAGGACGATCAACTGGTGGGCTGTCTCTGGACCAAGCGCACCGATTGGGCCTGCCGGGTCACCGAGGTGTCGTATGCGATCGTCGCGACGGCCCGGGGTTTCGGGATAGCTGCCGAAGCGGTGGACGCGGTGGCTGTCGCGCTCATCCTTGAGCACGGCTTCCAACGACTGGAGCTGCGGGTCGCCCCCGGGAACACCGCGTCGCGGCGAGTGGCGGAGAAGGCCGGTTTCACGTACGAGGGGCTGCTGCGCAACGCCGGATACGTGCACAGCGGCCGGGTCGACCTGGAGATCTGGTCGTTGGTCGCGGCTGACCTGCGGTGAGCCCGTCCGCTGCCCGTGCTCACCGGCTGATCTGCGCCGAGGGTGGGGCGAACTGCCGGACCGGCTGATCCTTGAGCGCCTGGTGGAGCGTCGCCGAGGCGGTGTCGATCGGTTTGTTTGATTGCCCCTCACCCACCGCGTTCATCGGGCTGTCCGGGTCGGAGAGGAAGCTCGCCACGGAGAGTTCCGGGGTGTAACCCACGAACCAGGCCGCCCGGTCGCTGTCGGTGGTACCGGTCTTGCCAGCCACCGGACGGCCGACGGCACCTCGGACGCTGTCGGCGGTGGACCACCCGCCGCAGGAGCCGCGGGCGGGGGTGTCCCCGGTCGGGCAGCGGGCGGCGTCGGTGGCGGCCCGGGCCGCGTCCGCGCTGACCGCCTGGTGGCAACGCGGTTGACCCGCCTCCAGTTCGTTGCCGGCTTTACTACGGAAGGTCGTCGGTGTGCCGTCCGGGCTCGTGATCGAAAGCACCGGCAGTGCCTCGCAGAAGCGTCCCTCGGCGGCGACCGTGGCATAGGCGGTGGCCATCTCCAGCGGAGTCGAATCGGAGACCCCCAGGGTGAAGGCGCCCCAGTTCTTCGCCTCCTCCGGGGAGGCCTGCCGGCGGTCGACATCGGTACGCCACTGCAGGCCCAACTCCTCGGCCAGCCGGACCACCTTCTCCGCGCCCACCTGCTGTTCCAGTTGTACGAAGTAGGTGTTGACCGATTTGCCGAAGCCGGACCACATGGCATGCCGGCCGGTCATCGCGGCGCTGGCGTTCGACGGGCAGTAGAAGCCACCACAGTCGGTCGGGCCACCGTCGCCGTTCGGAAACCGGGTGGTGACCCGGAACGGGGAGTCGTAGCTGGTGCCGAGCGTCAGTCCGGCGTCCAGCGCGGCGAGCATGGTGAACATCTTGAAGGTCGATCCGGCCTGATAGCCGGGCAGGTCCCCGCCGCCGAGCAACGGTACGACGGTGTTGGGGTAGTTGCCCTTCATCTGGCCGCGGCGGTGGGGATCGGAGTGCGATCCGTTCCCGCTCTGGTCCAACGAGTAGACCCGGTTGACCGCCATCGCCTTGACGTGACCGGTGCCCGGCTCGACGGCGACCAGTCCGTGCGCGAACGGACTGCCCACCGACTCATGGCTGAGCACCTGCTGCTCGGCGATCTCCTGCACCTTCGGATCAAGGCTGGTCACCACCGTGTAGCCGCCCCGACGTAGCTTGTCCTCGCGTTCGACCGGGTTGTCGCCGAACGCCGGTTGGGCGACCCACCAGGACTTCAGGTAGTCGCAGAAGAAGCCCCAACTGTTGTTCTTCGGGGTGACGGAGAGGCAGCCGTTGGGCGGGGTGGTCAGTTTGAGGTGGATCGGTTCGGCCTTGCCCGCCGCGACGATGTCCGCGGAGAGGTATCCCATCTCCTGCATCCGATCCAGCACATAGTTACGCCGGTCGGTGGCGGCCTGCTGATCCGAGCTGGCCGGGTCGTACTCGGTGGGTGCCTTGACCAGGCCGGCCAGGGTGGCGGCCTCGATCGGACTCAGGTCCCTCGGCAGTTTGGAGAAGAAGATCTCCGAGGCGGCGTAGATGCCGTAGGCCCGGTGGCCGAAGTAGGCGGAGTTGAGGTAGCGCTCCAGGATCCCCGACTTGCTGGTCTCCTTCTCCAGGTCCAGCGCCATCCGCATCTCGCGCAGCTTTCGCAAGGTGGTCTGTTCGGTGGCCTGCTGTACCTCGAGCGGAGTCTGTGCGCTGTCCCGTAGCGCCATCCGGACGTACTGCATGGTCAGCGTCGAAGCCCCCTGGGAGACGCCGCCGGCCTGCTGGTTGGCGACGAAGGCGCGGATCAGGCCCTTGGCGTCAACCCCGTTGTGCTCGTAGAACCGGGAGTCCTCCGCCGCCACGATCGCCTGCTGGATGTAGGGCGACATCTGCGCGATCGGGGTGTACTTCCGGTGCTCCTCGTAGAACATCGTGATCAGGGTCTTGCCGTCCGCGGCATAGACGTAGGTGGTCTGGGCGGGGGTGCTGGCCAGCAGTTCGGCCGGTTTCTTGTCCACCATGCTGGCGCCGGCCTTGGCCCCGAGCCCGACTATCGCGACCAGCGGGAAGGCCGCTACGGCGACCACGACCCCGGCGATGAGTCCGGCACGGACGAGGGGAGCGAGCCAGTTGGTGACGGTGAGGGTGGGCTTGGTCACGATCTGAAGCTATGACATTGCACGGTATAACGCGATAAAGATTCGTAATTGTCGCGGCGGTGGATGCTCGTGGACCGGCCCCTGCTGGGCATTCCGGACGGTGCCCCGGGCAGGATCACCGTCGGGTCAGGTTCGGCTGGACCGCCGGCACCGAGCCAGCCGGACCGCCCGTACCGGCCCGGGCGCTGCCGGGCTGCGGGTCGCGGTGCGGGACACTGCCAGCACCGATGCGTCGGTAGCGGTGCTGCCGGAGATCTTGGAGACGTGATACTGAAGTGAACAGCGTCGATGCAGAGCCCAAACTTTATCCGCTGGCGTTGCGGCTGGCCGGGCGCCGGGTGCTCGTGGTCGGCGGGGGCGCGGTGGCCACCAGACGCGTACCCGCCCTGCTGGACGCCGGCGCCCAGGTGGATCTGGTCGCGCCGGAGCTCACCCCCGCGCTCCGGGCCCAGGCCGATGCCGGTCGGATCCGCTGGGCGGCCCGTCGGTTCCAGCCCGAGGATCTGGACGCCGTGTGGCTGGTGCAGGTGGCCATCGACGATCCAGCAGCCGCCGAGGCGGTCAGCGCCGCCGCGGCCGAGCGCCGGGTGTTCTGCGTACGCGCTGATGATCGTGCCGCCGCGACCGCCTGGACGCCGGCGGTAACCCGACACGGGCCGGTGACCGTGGCGGTGCTCGGCGGCGGTGACCCGCGACGGGCGGTGGCGGTCCGGGACGTGATCCGCGACGAGTTGCTGAAGAGGGGGCCGTTGCTGGCGGAGCCGGTAGCGGAAGATCCCCGGGTTGGCCAGCGCCGTGGCCGGGTCGCCCTGGTCGGCGCCGGCCCGGGTGACCCGGAACTGATCACCGTCAAGGGGCGGCGGCTGCTCGCCGAGGCCGACGTCGTGGTCGCCGACCGTCTGGTGCCGGGGCTGCTGCTCGACGAGTTGCGCCCCGGGGTCGAGCTGGTGGACGCCGCAAAAATTCCGTACGGGCCGGCGCGGGCCCAGGAGGAGATCAACTCGATTCTGGTGGACCGGGCCCGGGCCGGTGCGCTGGTGGTCCGACTCAAGGGCGGCGACCCGTACGTCTTCGGTCGAGGTGGTGAGGAGCTGCTCGCCTGTGCGGCGGCCGGGGTGCCGGTGACCGTGGTACCCGGGGTGACCAGCTCGATCGCGGTGCCGGCGATGGCCGGGATCCCGGTGACCCAGCGTCACGTGGCGCACGAGTTCACCGTCGTCTCCGGGCACCTGGCCCCCGATGACGAGGGATCGCTGGTGGATTGGCCGGCGCTGGCCCGGTTGCGCGGCACGGTGGTGGTGCTGATGGGCTTGAAGAACCTGCCGGCCATCGCGGCAACGTTGCAGGCCCACGGGCGGGCGTCGGGCACACCGGCGGCGGTCATCCAGGAGGGTACGACCGGTGGGCAGCGGGTGTTGCGTTCGACCCTGGGTGCGGTCGCGGCCGAGGCGCTGGCCGCCGGTCTCCGGGCGCCGGCCGTGGTGGTCATCGGCGACGTGGTGTCCGTGCTGGAAACCGTCCCCGGCGAAGAGCGAGACTGATTGAAGCATCTTTACATATCGATATAACTGAGCGAAACTTGTTGCCATCCGAGGGCGGAGGTGCTCCGATGGCGCAGGTCGGGAATCGAAGGACGCGTGCGCTGGCCGCCCTTGTGCTGGCGCTGGCACTGGCGCTGGTGGGCGGGGCGGCGCCAACGGCTGCGGCCGATGGCTGCCCGCCGGGTGAGACCCCGAAGCGGCAGTTACGGGGCACCTGGATCGCCTCGGTCTCCAACATCAACTGGCCGTCCCGGTCCGGCCTGACCGCCGCCGCGCAGCAGGCCGAACTCCGCGACCTGCTCGACCGGGCGGCGGCGCTGCGGCTCAACGCGGTCTTCCTGCAGATCCGCCCGGCGGCCGACGCCTTCTGGCCGTCACCGGTGGAGCCGTGGTCGCAGTACCTGACCGGCACCCAGGGCGGCAACCCGGGCTACGACCCGCTCGGCTTCGCGGTCGCCGAGGCACACGCCCGCAACCTGGAGTTGCACGGCTGGTTCAACCCGTACCGGGTGAGCACCCAGGGTGACGTGACCAAGCTGGCCGCCGGCCATCCGGCCCGGGTGAACCCCGGCTGGGTCGTGCGCTACGACGGCAAGCTCTTCTACAACCCGGGGGTGCCGGCCGCCCGCCAGCACACGGTCAACGCGATCATGGATGCGGTGACCCGGTACGACCTGGACGGGGTGCACTTCGACGATTACTTCTACCCGTACCCGGTAGCCGGGCAGACCTTTGACGACGCGGCGCAGTTCGCCGCGTACGGTGCTGGGCGCTCGCTCGCCAACTGGCGCCGATCCAACGTGGACACCCTGGTGCAGGAGGTGGGCGCCCGGATCCGGGCGGTGAAACCCTGGGTCCGGTTCGGGATCTCCCCGTTCGGCATCTGGCGTAACGCCAGCACCGATCCGCTCGGCTCGGCCACCTCGGGTCTGCAGGCGTACGACGAGATCTACGCGGACAGCCGCAAGTGGGTCCGGCAGGGCTGGGTGGACTACATCGCGCCGCAGATCTACTGGAACATCGGCTTCACCGCCGCCCGGTACGAGGTACTGGTGCCCTGGTGGTCCGAGGTGGTCGCGGGGACGGACGTGCAGCTCTACATCGGCCAGGCGGCGTACCGGGTCAGCGCATGGGGTGACCCGGAGGAGATGCCCCGGCACCTGGTGCTGAACCGCGCGCACCGGGTCTCCGGCGATATCTTCTACTCGATCGGCGATCTGTTGGCCAACCCGTTGGGTTTCGCCGATCGGCTGCGCACCGACCTCTACCGTCATCCGGCTCTGCTGCCGGTGGGGCCCCGGTCGGAGGGCGCCACACCCGGTGCCCCCATCGGGCTGGCCGCCCGCCGTACCGGCGGTGGCATCGAGCTGACCTGGACCGGGCCGACCGGCGGGACCGCGCCGACGTACTACGCGATCTACCGCGCGGACGGTGCCGGCTGTGGCATCGAGGCGGGTCGCAACCTGGTCGCGGTGCGCCGGTCCGGTACCGGCACCCAGCGGTTCACCGACCTGGCGCCGCCGCCGGTCGGTCAGCCGGGCTACCTGGTCACCGCGTTGTCCCGGGCCTATCAGGAGAGCACCCCGACGTCCGTGCGGATCACCGACTGAACCGCACTGCCCCGTCGATCAAGGACTGCCCCGTCGATCAAGGACTTGTGGTGGCGGATCGGAGATCAATCCACCGCGATATGTCCTTGATCGACGGGGCAGGGGGATCGACGGGGCAGGGGGTGGGTGATCAGCTGGCGGCTGGCCGGTCCAGCAGGATCGCGCAACGGATCAGGCCGAGATGGCTGTAGGCCTGCGGATGGTTGCCCAGCCCGCGTTCCATCATCGGGTCGTACTGCTCGGGGAGCAGTCCGGTCGGCCCGGCGGTATCGAGCATCTGGCGGAACAGCTCCTCAGCGTCGGCCCGCCGACCGGTGCGCAGGTACGCCTCGATCAGCCAGGCCGTGCAGATGTGGAAGCCGCCCTCCCGGCCGGGCAGGCCGTCGTCCCACCGGTACCGGTAGACGACCGGACCGCTGCGTAGATCGGCCTCGATTTTGAGTACGGTGGCCAGGAACCGGGGATCGTCGTCGGGCAGCAGCCCGGAGAGCCCGATCCAGAGCGAGGAGGCGTCCATCTCCTCATCGCCGTACGCCACCGAGTAGGCTCCGACACCCTCATGCCAGCCGTACTCGAGCACGTTGTGCCCGATCCGATCGCGGAGTTCCACCCATTCGGGGCGGTCCGCGGTGCCGTGCTGCCGGACCACGTGTAGTGCCCGGTCCACGGTCATCCAGCACATCACCTTGGAGAAGACATGGTGCCGGGGAGGCAGCCGCGCTTCCCAGAGACCGTGGTCAGGCTCGTGCCAGCGGCGGCTGACCGCTTCCACCATCGACTCCAGCACCCGCCACTCGGTCTCCTGCACCGAGCCGCGCAGGTCGGCCACGGCCGCGAGCAGATCGGCGATCGGCCCGAAGACGTCGAGCTGGAGCTGGTGGTTGGCCAGGTTGCCGACCCGGACCGGCCGGGAGCCGGCGTAGCCGGGCAGGGTGTCGATGACCGCCTCGGCACCGAGTTCGAGGCCATCCACCGTGTAGAGCGGATGCAACCGCTCCGGGTGTCCGCCGGTGCGCTCCACACAGCCGTCCACCCAGCGCAGGAAACCCTCGGCCTCGGTGAGCGAACCGAGATCGACCAGCGCCCGGGCGGTCATCGCGGCGTCCCGGAGCCAGCAGTAGCGGTAGTCCCAGTTGCGTACCCCGCCCAGCTCCTCTGGCAGCGAGGTGGTCGCGGCGGCGAGGATCGACCCGGTGGCCTCATGGCAGAGGCCGCGCAGCGTCAGCGCGCTGCGGGCGACCATCTCCCGGGCGGTGTTCGGCAGTCGGAGCCCGCTCAACCAGTCCTGCCATGGCTGCTCGGCTGAGGCCTGCCGCTTGTGCAGCGGAATTCGGTGATGGGCCAGGCTGTGTGAGCCGAAGCGAAGCTCAAGGACGACCGATCCGCCGATGGTGGCGGAGAGGTCGACCACGGCGCGGGCGGTTTCGTAACCGCCGTCCTCGACGATCTGCCACTCCACACCGGGGGAGTAGAGCGTGATCGGCTCGTTCGAGCCGAGCACCAGCAGCCCGTCGCCGAGCGGCTGGAGTTGCACCGCGACCTGGCCGAACTCCGGTCGGGGGGCGAATTCCAGCCGGACCCGCCCGGTGCCGGCGAGGACCCGGATCAGGGTGGAGTCGCCGGTGATCACCGCGCTGCCGCTCGGCACCGCGTCGCTGGACGGTCGATCCAGCCAGTCGGTGACGGTCAGCCCGGACCAGCGGGTTTCCACGGTCATCGTGCCGGTCCGGTAACGCTGGCCGAGCGGGAGGCCGCCCCGCTCCGGCGCGACACTGAAGTGACCGGCCGGGCTGCCGCCGACCAGGTCGGCGAAGATCGCCGATGAGTCCGGCTTGGGATGGCAGAGCCAGGTGAGGTTCGCCTCCGGGGTGAGCAGGGCAACGGTCCGTCCGTTGGCCAACATCGAGTGCCGTTCGATGGGCACCGCCCGCTCGCCGAACAGCCAGTTGCGTCGGACCTCCAGCAGCAGGCCGAGCAGCCGGGCGGCCTCGGTCGGGTCGCTGACCCGGTAGTCCGCCTTCGTCTCACCCGGACCGATCTTGATCCCGACGTCCGGGCCCTGCAGGTTGCCGAAGGCGTTCTCGTCGGTGACGTCGTCGCCCATGAAGAGCACCGCGCTGGCCGAGATCTGGGTCCGTAGTTGATCCATCGCGGTGCCCTTGTGGGTGGGGATCACCGAAAGCTCGATCACCTGCTTGCCCTGGGTCACCGTGACGTCCGCCCAGTTTGCCGGACCACTCCGGATCGCGTCGAGGACCGTTGCCGCGGTTTCCGGGTCCGCGCCACGGGTGTGCACCGCGATGCTGGCCGGCTTGCTCTCCAACCGGACCCCGTCCTGCCCGGCGACCAACCGGCGCAGCTCGTCGCGGAGCCGGGTGCGGACCGCGACCAGTTCGGGTGCCAGCCGCTCCACGAAGCCGATGTCGAACTCCGACCCGTGGCTGCCCACCAGGTGTACCTCACTGGGCAACCGGGAGAGGGTGGCCAGGTCGCGCAGCGCGCGGCCGGAGACGACGGCGACGGTGGTCTGCGGCAGGGCGGCCAGCGCGCGTACCGCCGCGACCGACTCGGGCAGCGGCACCGCCTTGGTGGGGTCGGTCACGATCGGCGCGAGGGTGCCGTCGTAGTCGCAGGCGACCAGCAACTGCGGCATCCGAGCGATCCGACCGATCGCCGCGCGCAGCGCGGGATCGATCGTCTCCAGGGCCCGCGGGTCGGCGTCGAGCACCGGGGTACTCACGCTGCCTCCGCTTCCGGGACACCCAGTTCGTTGAGGAAAGACCGGGCCCAGTGACCCACATCGTGGGTCCGCAGGTGGCGCTGCATGATGCGCATGCGGCGCCGGGCCTCCACCTTGTCGACGTGTACGGCGCGCAGCAGCGCGTCCTTTACTCCGTCGGGATCGTGCGGGTTACAGAGGAATGCCTGGCGCAGCTCGGTCGCGGCGCCGGCAAACTCACTGAGCACGAGCGCGCCGCCAGCGTCGGCGCGCGTTGCAACGTACTCCTTGGCCACCAAATTCATTCCGTCTCGCAGCGGGGTCACCATCATGACGTCGGCCGCGCAGTAGAGCGCCGCCAACTCACTGCGACTGTACGACTGGTGGAGGTAGTGCACCGCAGGCACGCCGACCCGCCCGAATTCCCCATTTATCCGACCGACTTCGCGCTCGACCTTGACCCGGAGTGCCTGGTAGTGCTCGACCCGCTCGCGACTCGGGGTGGCAACCTGCACCATAACCGCCTCGGGAACTGTCAACTTTCCGTCAGCGAGCAACTCGCGGAATGCCTTGAGGCGAAGTTCGATGCCCTTGGTGTAGTCGAGCCGGTCGACGCCGAGCACCACGGTTTTCGGATCGCCCAGTTCAGCCCGGATCTGTTTGGCTCGGGCCTGCACGGCCGGGTCGACCGCCATCCGCTCCATCTCGGCCACGTCGATGGAGATCGGGAAGGCGCCGGCCTTGACCTGCCGGCCGTCAACCTGGATCATCTGCCCCTCGTAGCGCAGCCCGAGCAGATGGCGGGCCAGCCGGACGAAGTTCTGCGCCGCCAGCCGCTGCTGGAAACCGACCAGGTCGGCGCCGAGCAGTCCGCGTAGCACCTCGGCCCGCAGCGGCATCTGCATGAAAAGTTCGATCGGCGGGAACGGGATGTGCAGGAAGAACCCGATCCGCAGGTCGGGGCGGAGCTCCCGGAGCATCGCCGGCACGAGCTGCAACTGGTAGTCCTGCACCCAGACCGTGGCGCCCTCGGCGGCCACCTCGGCGGCGGCCTCCGCGAACCGGGCGTTGACCAGCCGGTACGCCTCACGCCAGCGGCGTTTGTAGGCCGGGGTCTCGACCGCGTCGTGGTAGAGCGGCCAGATGGTCGCGTTGGACTGGCCTTCGTAGTAGCGTTCCAACTCCTCGGCGCTGAGCGGCACCGGGTGCAGCCCGATCCCGTCCAGCTCGAAGGGTTCGGGGGCGGCGCCGACGCCGCCGGCCCAGCCGACCCAGGTGCCCTGATGCTGGACCAGGACCGGATGTAGTGCGGTGACCAGCCCGCCCGGACTTGGGCGCCACTGCCGTTCTCCCTCCGGGGTGGTCACCTCATCGACCGGCAGACGATTCGCTACGACCACGAAAGAGCTTCGTACGGTCACAATCCGTGCACCTCCGGTGATTACGGGTCTGCCGCTGAGCGTACCGAGCGTAGCGTCGGGATCTTCCATCCCGTGGCACTCTTCTGCCCTCCGGGATGGGCTGGCGAAACGTTGGGTGATCTTGATCGGGAGGCCGGCCGGTCGGGGTGATGTGGGCGAGTGGGGTGGTACCTGTCAGGATTGATGGCGGCGTTCGCCCAACAACCCGTTCCCGCTGGAGGTAGGCCGCACCGTGGCCCAGTACATCTACGTCCTGGAAAAGGCGCGCAAGGCGCACGGCGACAAGGTCGTGCTGGACAATGTGACGCTGAGCTTCCTGCCCGGCGCCAAGATCGGCGTGGTGGGCCCGAACGGCGCTGGCAAGTCCAGCCTTCTCAAGATCATGGCTGGCCTGGACCGGCCGAGCAACGGCGAGGCCCGGTTGATGCCCGGCTTCAGCGTCGGCCTGCTCGCCCAGGAGCCGCCGTTGAACGAGGCCAAGACGGTGCTCGGCAACATCGAGGAAGCGGTCGCCGACACCAAGGCGCAGCTGGAGCGGTTCAACGCCATCGCCGAGCAGATGGCAACCGACTACTCCGATGAGCTGATGGAGGAGATGGGCCGACTCCAGGAGGAGCTGGACCACGCCGACGCGTGGGACATCGACTCCAAGCTGGAGCTGGCAATGGACGCGCTGCGCTGCCCCGCGCCGGACGCCGACGTCAGTCAGCTCTCCGGCGGCGAGCGGCGCCGGGTGGCGCTCTGCAAACTGCTGCTGGAGGCCCCCGACCTGCTGCTGCTCGATGAGCCGACCAACCATCTGGACGCCGAGAGCGTGCAGTGGCTGGAGCAGCACCTGGCCAAGTACGCCGGCACCGTACTGGCGATCACCCACGACCGGTACTTCCTCGACAACGTGGCCGGCTGGATTCTCGAGCTGGACCGTGGCCGGGCCGTCGGTTACGAGGGCAACTACTCCACCTACCTGGAGAAGAAGGCAGCCCGACTCTCGATCGAGGGGCGCCGGGACGCGAAGATGAAGAAGCGGCTCACCGACGAGCTGGAGTGGGTGCGGTCGAACGCCAAGGCCAGGCAGACCAAGTCCAAGGCCCGGTTGGACCGCTACGAGGAGATGGCCAGCGAGGCGGAGAAGACCCGCAAGCTGGACTTCGAGGAGATCCAGATTCCGCCGGGCCCGCGACTGGGCAACACGGTGATCGAGGCGCAGAAGCTCACCAAGGGGTTCGGCGAGCGGGTTCTGATCGACAACCTGAGCTTCTCACTGCCCCGCAACGGCATCGTCGGCATCATCGGTCCGAACGGCGTCGGCAAGACCACGCTCTTCAAGACCATCGTCGGGCTGGAGCAACCGACCAGCGGCGACGTCAAGGTCGGCGAGACGGTCAAGCTCTCCTACGTCGACCAGAACCGGGCGGGCCTGGAAGGGGACAAGACGGTCTGGGAGCTGGTCTCGGACGGGCTCGACTACCTGATGGTCGGCAAGGTCGAGATGCCCTCCCGGGCGTACGTGGCCGCGTTCGGTTTCAAGGGCCCGGACCAGCAGAAGCCGACCAAGGTGCTCTCCGGCGGAGAGCGCAACCGGCTCAACCTGGCGCTGACCCTGAAGATCGGCGGCAACGTCATCCTGCTCGACGAGCCGACCAACGACCTTGACGTGGAGACGCTCTCCTCGTTGGAGAACGCGTTGCTCGAGTTCCCCGGTTGCGCGGTGGTCATCTCGCACGACCGGATGTTCCTGGACCGGGTCGCGACGCACATCCTGGCCTGGGAGGGCACCGAGGAGGACCCGGCGAGCTGGTTCTGGTTCGAGGGCAACTTCGAGGCGTACGAGAAGAACAAGATCGACCGGCTCGGAGCCGATGCTGCCCGTCCGCACCGGGTCACCTACCGGAAGCTCACCCGTGACTAGCGCCGTCGCCCCGGCCGACCGGCCGCAACGCACCCGGTACATCTACCACTGCACGCTGCGCTGGTCCGACCTGGATGCCTACGGGCACATCAACAACGCCCGGTTCCTCACCCTGTACGAGGAGGCCCGGGTGGCGTTGATGTTCGCTGGCGGGCGGGCCTGGGGGGTGGACTCGTTCGCCGATGGTGTGGTGATCGCCCGGCACGAGATCGACTACCTGCGGCCGGTCGACTACGCCCTGGGCCGGACCACCGCACAGAGCGCGCCGAGCGTGCGGATCGAGCTGTGGACGGAGGAGATCCGGCCCTCCCGGTTCACCGTCGGCTACGAACTTTTCGATGGTGAGGTGCTGGCGAGCCGGGCCAGGTCGATACTTGTCCCGTTCGATCTGCGCGCGCAGCGTCCGCGCCGGCTCACCGAACCGGAGCGGGACTTCCTCAGCCAGTACGCGGTGGAGCCGCTCGAGTGACCGGCTCCGTCGAGGCGGCTGCGCCCCCAGCCGGGCACGGGCTGACCGGGGTGGCCGATGCGGGTGCCTTCCTGGCCCGATTGGCCCGGCTCGACCCGGCGGCGGTGGTGCGGCTGCGTAGTGCGCCGGTCCGCGACCCGGCTGCCGCCGCCGCCGGACAGACCGTGCTCTGGGCCCGGCTGCCGTGGGCCGTACTGGTCAGTCGGGTGGTGGCCGGGGTCGGTCCGGGAGATGCCACGGTCGCGGCCGCGGCACTCCTGACCGAGCTGGGCCGGGGTGGCGCCCGACTGCCGGCCCGGCGGGACACGGACTGGCGCTGGCCGCTGCCCGGCTCGACCGGTCGGGTGGTGGAGACGATGCGCGGCGCGGACCTGCGTCGGATCGCCGAGGCAGCCGCTGGCACGGTACGCAGCGCCGCCGTGCACGGCGTCGGCGGCCGGGCGGTGGGCCAGCGGGCGCTGCGCGACGCCCTGCTGGATCACGTCGCGGTCGTGGTCACCGGGGTACCGCCGGATGCGGGCGGTGGTTCGGCGGCGCCGGACGACCGGATCGAAGTGTCGCAGCGGCTCATTCAGGCGATCGCCCGAATGGGATTTCTCGGTGCTGAGGGCACCGCGATCACCGATGTGGCGCAGATCCGACTCGCCGGTCGTTGGGTTGGACTATCGGCACCGTTTGGATCGGCCTGGCTACCTAAAGTCAGCCAACTTGCCCTTACGCCAATCTAGGGTCGTCCGAACGGCCGATGCCGGATAGTCTATTCGGGCTGGGGCTGTCGTTGGGGGGGTGCTTCAGGCCGGCTGTCCGGGTACCGTCGTCCCTCGGATCCAAGCGCTACGTAGGCGACCGGATTCTCTGGGGAGCGAGGTGTGCGAGCGATGCCGTGGTGGTCGTGGCGCCCCGGTTACACCGGTGGCGGTGAGCCGGAAACCCGAGACAGGACTTCGTCGGACGGCAGTCTCCGGATCGGGACGCCGGCACCGCGCGAGCCGGTGCACGACTCGGTGCCCGAGGAGTTGCCCACCGTGAAAGAGACAGTGCGGGAACTGCCGGCGACCGTCGCGCCGGTGACCCTGCGCCGGGTCGGTGAGGCCCTGGACCTGCTCGACATCCGGTACCTCGCCGACGGCGACGGCAGCCTGCTGGCTATGTGGGAACGGCATGCGGTGCTCTTCGCCCTGGAGGGGCCGGACGACGAGATTCTGGTCATCCGGGCCCGGCCGCACTCCACCGTCCCGCCGGACTGGGCTGACCGGGCCCACCGGGTGGTCAATGAGTGGAACCACGCCCGCCGGTTCTGCAAGGCGTACGTGGGCGATCCAACCGAGCGCGGCCAGTTACCGATCTACGCCGAACTGCAGGTGCCGTTGGGCGCGGGTGCCCACGACGCGTTGCTGGTCGAGATGCTTGACTGCGGTGCGGCGGTGGCCACCACCTTTGTCGACTGGCTGCACGATGAGGGCGCCCTGCTCTAGGGGGCGCCTGGGGCGGCTCCGGTCAAACCTGGCGTTCGTCAACCTCGTCCATGGTGTTGACCATGAAGTACGCGGCCCGCTCAAGGTACTCCCAGAGCGTCGTCGCGTACTCGTCCGGCAGTTTCAAGCTGTCCACCGCCCGCCGCATGTGGCTCAGCCAGGCGTCCCGCTCAGCCGGACCGACCCGGAACGGCGCATGTCGCATCCGCAGCCGGGGGTGGCCACGCTGGGCCGAGTAGGTGCTGGGTCCGCCCCAGTACTGCATCAGGAACAGCGTCATCCGCTCCGTGGCCGGGCCGAGGTCGGCCTCCGGGTACATCGGGCGCAGCAGCGAATCCGTCGCGACGCCGAGATAGAACTCATCGACCAGCTTACGGAAGGTCGGCTCACCGCCGACCGCCTCGAAGAACGATGCCGGCTCACTGTGCTCACCTGCGGGATCCACCGCTCCATCCTGCCAGGTGCTGTGCCCGTGCGGATCGGCCGCCATGCGATGCGGCCGACGACTGCGGGCTGGCTCACAATGCCCGGACACCCGCCTCGGAACTTGACGGGCGTGGACCGGGCGGCTGACCAGCGCTCGACCCGGAGCGCTCGCCGGAGGTGGAGGTAGGGTGCGGCGCGCCGGTCGGAACGGGGATATTGGCCGGGCCAGCGTTCTCGGCCGCCGCGATCGCGTTCCGGAAACGCTCCTGGCTCGGCCACTGCGCGGCCACCAGCAGCATGAGCACCACTCCTGCCGCACTCCAGTAACCAACCACCTCCGGGATGGTGGAGCGCTCGGCGAGCATCCCGGTCATCAGCACCGAACCGCCCTGCAAAAGCTGCATACCGCTGTTCATCACCCCGGCTGCCCGGCCACGGAAGCTGTGCGGGAGGGCCCGTACGAAGAGGCTGTTGGCGGTGGGCATCAGGCCGGCCACCGCGAAGCCGGAGAGGGCGGCCAACAGGGCGACCACCGCGGGTGAGGGGTTCAGTACGGCGGGCACCAGCGCCAGCGGGGCCAGCACCGCGAGTGGCCGGACCAGGGCCTGCCGGCGGGCTGGCGGGACGGCCCGGCCGATCACCAGGCTGCCGAGGATGAATCCGATCGGCGAGGCGGTCATGATCAGGGCCTGGACGCCACCGCGGGCGGACCCGTCCTTGGTCAGGTCACTGGCCCAGGCCGCGGCCAGCCCTTCGGGAACAATGGCGAACAGCATCGCCGCGAAGACCAGCAGGGCGATGGCCCGCAGCGCCGGGGTGCCGAAAACCATCCGGAAACCCTCACCGGTCTCCCGGAGTAGATGACTGCGGTGCTCGCTGCTCATCGCCGCCGGACGCCGGTTGGTCCCGAACCGGATGAACAGCGCGGACGCGCCGAATGTCGCGGCGTTGATCAGCAGGGCGAGGCGCGGGTTGATCCCGGCCAGCGCGGCCCCGGCCGCGTACCCGCCGATCTGCGCGGCCTGGTTGGTGCTGCTGTTCACAGAAAGGCCGACGACCAGCCGGTCGCCGGTGAGCACCAGTGGCATGAGCGCGGATCTGGCGGCCTGACTGGGTGGTGCGGCCAGGGTGGCGAGGAAGAGCAGGACGACGATCAGCTGCACCTGCAGACCATTGACCAGAATTAGCGCGATCAACACCATTCGGGTCAGGTCGCAGACGACCATGACCGTCCGGTAGGGATACCGATCGGCGACCGTGGCCAGCAGTGGCCCACCGATCAACCAGGGTAGGAAGCTCACCGCGAACGCGGCGGCGGAAAGCGCCACCGATTTGCTCTGCTGGTAGACCAGCACGGTGACCGCGGCCTTGGAGATGTAGTCGCCGGCCCAGGCCAGCGCGGTCGCCGTATACAGCGCCCGGTATTCACGTATGGCGAACAGCTCGCGGAAGGTTGCCGGCCCATTAGGGTCATGTGTCTCGTCGGACACCGGGGCCTCCATCGTTCTCGACCGCTGCCACTTTTGATGGTGCTGTCGGGGAACGTTGTTGGACTAATGAATCAGCGGGTCCCCGTCATGCTCCCTGCTGGAGCTTGCTCCGGATTCTGCCCGATCGTATGAGAACTGGCTAGGGCGAAAGGGCGGATCGTCGCAACACCGACTGAGCGAACGGACGATACCCGACCGCCCAGGTGGAGTGCTACCCGCACTATCCGGTGCGTCGATGCGGAATGGTCGGGCAGCTGATTCAGGTTGCGCCACCCTGTCCGGTCCCGCTGTCAGCGGGCGGGGTTGGCGGACGCGGCAGGAGCCGGCCAGCGGCGATGCCAGCGGTGATGCCGGAGTTCTCCAGCGCCTCGGCCAGTCGTCGGCGCAGACCCCGGGCAACCGCCGACTGTCCGCCCGGGGTGGTCTTGGCGGTAGTGCGGATCACCGCGCCGTCCACTGTGATCTGCTCGACGCCGAGCACCTCAGGGGCTTCCACCAGGTTGGGGGCGAGCTCCGGGTCGATGGCGACCGAGGCCGCCGCGGTGCGCAGGACCGCGGTCGCCTCCTCGGTACGGGCGAAGCCGATCGGCAGGTCCACGATGACCATCGCCCAGCCCTGACTCTTGTTGCCGACCCGGCTGATCTCGCCGTTGCGGATGTACCAGAGGACGCCGCGACCGTCGCGAATGGTGGTGATCCGTAGGCCAACCGCCTCCACCACGCCGGTGGCGACGCTCAGGTCCACCGTGTCGCCGACCCCGTACTGGTCTTCCAGGAGCATGAACAGCCCGGCGATCAGATCCTTGACCAGGCTCTGCGCGCCGAAACCAAGGGCCAGGCCGGCGATGCCGGCGCTGGCCAGGAGCGGTGCCAGGTTGAAGCTCAGCTCACTGAGCACCTGCAGGATGGCGATCGAGAAGACCACCGCCGTGGTGAGGCTGCGTAGCACCGAGCCGATCGCTTCGGCGCGCTGGCGCCGCCGTTCCGGAATGACCGCGGCCGGATCCGCGGTGGTGGGCGTCCGTTCCCGTAGCGGTGCCAGGATGGCGGGCACCGAGGTTTGCGTGGTCCGGCGGACCAGTCGGTTGATGGTCCGGTGCAGCAGGTACCGGGCGAAGATCGCGGCCAGGATGATCAGAATGATGGTTACCGGCTTGACCAGGAGGTAGTAGCTTCCCTCGGCTAACCACGGCACGCCGGTCAGGTCCCATAGGTGATTGCAGAGCGGGTCATCCAGGCAGGTCCTGCTCGGGGTCGGAGTGACCTCCACCGACGGGCTGGGCGACGGGGCGGCGAACCGGTTAGCGGTGTTCACGGATACTTTCGTACCCCACCGGCGAGGTCGACCCGCCGCCGACCCGGAGCAGGGGCGCCGGTGCCGTCCGCCCGGGGAGGCCGGTCGCCGGGACGGCTACCGCAACGGGCGGAACCGGTCATCCTGTCATGCGGTGACGAAGGTTCCTTCCGGGACCCCCGATTAGTACGTGCAATCGAAGCGGCTTTCGGGGACGATTGGCGCACGGACGTCGGTGCTCTGCCGACGTCGACCGCGGTGGTGGGGGCCCGCTGGCCGGCTTGTCGGCCGGCCGGGGTCATGCTGGCCGTCGGGCGCGGTCGGCACGGTGGACAGGTACGACAGACGACAAAGGGAGCGGGCGGGTACACGACCGGAAAGGGTGAGCGCGATGCCTGACATACGACCCACGGTGGGCTCAGGTGCGTTGGTACTCAACGCGACGTACGAGCCGCTGTGTGTCGTTTCGGTACGTCGCGCCGCGATCCTCGTGCTCTCCGCCAAGGCCGTCTGCGTTGCTGACGGCGAGGGCCTGCTGCACAGCGCCCGGAGCACGCTGCCGGTGCCCTCGGTGGTGCGGTTGACCCGTTTCGTGCGGGTGCCGTACCGGACCCACGTAGGGCTCTCCCGCCGGGCGATCTTCGCCCGGGACGGCTGGCGGTGCGCCTACTGCCGAGGCCCGGCGGAAACCATCGACCACGTCTTTCCGCGTAGCCGGGGCGGCCGGCACGCCTGGGAGAACGTGGTGGCCGCGTGCGCCAGGTGCAACCACACCAAGGGCGACCGGACCCCGGCTGAGCTGGGCTGGCGGTTGCACACCCCGCCGGTCGCGCCGAAGGGGATGGCCTGGCGGGTGCTCGGCCACCGGGCACCCGACCCGCGCTGGGCGCACTGGCTCGACCTTCGGGAGACCGAAGCGGCCTGAGTGCCACCAACGGTGGGCGGTGGCGGCGCCGGTCAGGGTTGCCGGGCGGAGACCAGGGACGCGAAGACCACCACGTTGTCCGCGTAGCCGGTCTCGCCGCCCACCCACCGCCCGCCGCAGGTGATCAACCGCAGGCTCGGCCGGCTGAAGTCGCCGTAGACCCGATCCACCGGGATCTCCGATTTGCCGAACCGCTTGACCGAGTTGACCTCGAAGACCGCTACCGACTGGTCCTCCCGGCGGATCTCGATCTTCGATCGCCGGCCGCGTACGTTGCTCAGTTCATGGAAGACGGCCGGACCGCTTCGGGTGTCCACATGGCCGACGATCACGGCTGGCCCGTACTGGCCCGGGAGTGGGGCTCCGGTCGTACCAGCCGGCCTCGTCGCGCCGGTCGGTCTCCGGCACCGCGATGGTGCCGTCCGGATTGGCCCCGACGCTGTGCACCGCTGCCTGTAGGCCCAGGGTCCGGATGCTGATCTCGACCGGGACGCTCGCCTCCAGCACCGGAAATTTGCGCGGTGGTGGCCGGGCGCCGGTGGTCAGCCCACTCGGCAGCACGGTGATGCCGGTGACGTTCTGTACGCCGAAACCGGTGAGCAGCAACTCCGAGCAGACACGATGATCACCGGAATCGGGCCGAACCGGCGGCCGATCCGCCGACGGGCCCGAGCCGTGGCCGCGCCGGGCACCAGCGTGCCGGGCGGGGTACGGTCGGCCGGGTCCGGCGGTGGTGAGGCTGGCCGTTGCGGCCTGCGCCGCGATCAGCGCGCTGCGGCGGAACAGCCGCGCGACGCCGGTTGCCCTCGGATCGGGCAGCGTCGTCGTTCATGGCAGAAGTGGGTCAGCGATCCCTCTCGGTGCGGTGCCGACGCATCCCGATCAGGCCGAGTCCCGCGCCGATCGCGATGATGCCGACCCCGCCGGCCAGTGCCAGCCGACCACCGAGGCCGCTGGCCGTCCCGCCACCGCCGGTGGCCGGTCCCTGGGTGCCCTGGCTCATGTTCACCACGGTGAGGGTGGTGCTGGCGGTGTTGCCGTTCTGACAGGTGAGGTTGACCGCGTAGTTGCCCGGGGCCCGGGTGCCCGGAATGGTCACCGAACCGGTCAGGAAGCCGTTGTTGGGTCGTACGATGACCCGTCCGAACGCGTCTGAATTGACGGTGGCCTGCTGGTTGTTGCCGTTGTCGCAACTGGCCCGTAGGTTCACCCGGCTGCCGGCCTGGGCGGTGTTCGGCGTCACCTCCACGAAGGTGTTCGTGCCGGCCCGTGCGGCGCCTCCGTCGAGCACGACCGGCACCCCGGTCAGTACCGTGAGGGCGGCGCCCACGACAGCGGCACGGCCGACGACGAAGCTGGCACCAAGCATGACTCCCCCTTCCGGTCCGGTCGACCGGTCGTGCGTGGTAGCGCTCGTCGAGGAAGTGTTCCCGCCGCTAACCGGGCGACACGCGGAATCAGTCGTCGGTTGCCGGCGGGGGAGCGGGGTGACCGCCCGCCAGCTCTGCGGGCTGGAGAGCACCATCGTGCTGGACGGCTGGCCGTACGGCGCGAGCCGGTCGATCACCTGCTCGAAGGCGTCGATCGAGCTGGTGGCGACCTTGAGCATGCTGCACGCGTCGCCGGTGATCCGATGGATCTCCAGGATCTCCGGCCACTGGGCGACGGATGGATCTCGCAGGATGCAGTTCGCTCCATAGCAGGACATTCGGATCATTGCCACCATGGCCCGCCCAGCGCGGGCCAGATCAACGTGGGCGTGATACCCGGTGACCACGCCGGATTCCTCCAGCCGGCGCACCCGCTCGGCGACGGCCGGCGGCGACAGGTGCACCCGGCGGGACAGTTCGCTGAATGAGACCCGGGCGTCCGCCTGTAGCTCCCGCAGCAGGGCCCAGTCCATGTCGTCCACTGAAGGCACCTTCCCTTCGTTAAGCGTTCTCTCCGAATCAGCCGCATCATGACTGGTCGCAGCGGGGAAAGCGCCGTTGATTCGGCATTCCGAAGCCGGGCCAGTTGGAGGGAGCATGACGCTACCCGGCTTGAGTAAGGAGAGCGACGCGTGGAGAGCAACACCCTGCGGGTACCGACGGCCCGGTCGTTGGTACGTCCGCTGACCGCCCGGCAGCGGGCCGTACGAGCGATGGCCAACGCCGGCGAGCCGACGGTCGACTTCGACGGCCGGATCCCGTACGACGCATACGTGCACGCCAGTACCCTGCATCGCCTGCAGCAGCCATTGAGCCGGGATCCAGGTGAGATGTCCTTCCTGATGGTCAGCCAGATCATGGAGCTCTACTTCGGGCTGACCAGCTTCGAACTGCGTGAGGCGCAACGGCTGTTACGGGCGGATGACGTCTGGGGCGCGCTGCACCCGCTCCGCCGGGCGGGGCTGCACCTGGAGGGGCTGGTCGCGGCCTGGCGCAGTCTGCGCTGGATGACGCCGGCCGACTTCAACCGCTTCCGTAACCTGCTGGGCGAGGGGTCCGGGTTCCAATCCGCGATGTACCGCCAACTTGAGTTCCGGCTCGGTCTCAAGACCGCCGCCCTGATCCGGCCATTCCGCCGCAGCCCGAGGTGTACGCCGAACTGGTTGAGGTCCTGCACGCTCGGAGCCTCTGGGACGAGGTCACCGCCGTGCTGGACCGCCGGGGCTTCGAGCTGCCGTCCGAACTGCTCGACCGGGACTTCTCGGTTGACCACCCGGTCAACGCGCAGGTGGCGGCCGCCTGGGTGCGGATCTACGCCGACCCTGGTCCGGAAAATCACCTGAGGTTGCTCGGCGAGGCGCTCACCGAGGTGGCCGAGCGGTTCGGCGACTGGCGTCGTGATCACCTCAAGGCGGTGGAGCGGACGATGGGTGCGAAAGTCGGCAGCGGCGGCTCGGCCGGGGCGGTCTGGTTGCGACGAGGCATGGCCCGGGTGGTCTTTCCAGAGTTATGGTCCGCCCGGACCCAGATGTGACGCCACGTCGAAGCTGTAACGGATCGATGGGTTTGCCACGCGGGTTGGCCGTTCGGTGGTGCGCCGGTGGGAGGCGGAGGGTTGGGTCAGGGCCCGCCGGCTGCCGTCCGGTCAGCGGTGTTTCGGCGATTCCGATGTGTGCCTGGGGTGGCTCTGACTGCGGGAGATGGTCGGTGAAGGTGACCCGGATCGCGTACTCGGCCGCTCTCAATTCGGGCAAGTATGCCGTCTTGGTGGAGCAGGCCCGACGGTTGGGTCGGGTGCGTAGTGAGGTGTGGCAGCGGTACGGGTCGGTCAACGGGGTCGGGTCGGGGTTGCGTGACCGGCGGGTGCGGGATCGGTGGTTGGCGGACGGCACGCAGGTGCGGTTCGGTGTGTTGGCGAATGCGTGGAAGGAAACCGTCCGGGACGCGATCGGTGACATCGCGGCGAGCCTGGAGGCGGCGAAGGTTGAGGTCCGGCGGGCGGTCAGTCGGCGTACCGATGATCCGGTCGAGCGTCGGCGGATGTTCACCGCGTTGAAGGCCGACCGGTGGGCTGGGGATCCGTTTCTGGCGCGGCAGATGCGCCAGCACTGGAGACGTGGGAAGAACCGGACCCATGATCAGATCGTGGTGCGTGCTGACCAGCACAACACCGTCACGGATGGGCGTGGCCGGTTGTGGCTGTCCGTTCCCGGCCTCGAGCCCCGCAAGATGGTTCGGATTCCGCTGTCCACCACCGTCGCCCCGACGGGGACGCTGCGGTTGATCCTGCGCGGCCGGGTGGAGGTGCACTACCAGATCGACCCGGCGGCGATGCGGTCGTCGCGGCGGCCCTGCGGGCAGGCGACGATCGGGGTGGACAAGGGCTACACCGAAGTGTTGACCGACTCCGACGGCCAGCCCCACGGCACCCGCCTCGGCGAGCTGCTGATCTCCGAGTCGGACCGGCTGAAGGAACGCAACCGGCGCCGGGCGCGGCTACGTTCGATCGCCAACAACGCCGCCGGGCGCGGTGACCACGCGAAAGCCCGCCGGATCAAGGCCCACAACCTCGGCACCGTCAAGCGGGACCGGCAAGCGGCCCAGCATCGGGCGCAGGTACGTACCGAGGTCTTCACCGCCGTGCACGAGGTCGTCGCCAAGGCCGCTACGATAGTGGCCGAAGACCTCACCACACGCTTTGCCGGCCGCAAGAAACTTGGCAAGAACATGAATCGGTGCCTCGCCGGGTGGACCAAGGGAGTCACCGCCGAGGCCCTCAAAAACGTGTCGGAGCGTAGAGGTTCTGCGCTCGTGCACGTCAACGCCGCCTACGCCTCACAAATCTGTCACCGCTGCGGACGGTTTGGCCGCCGTAGCGGGGACCGGTTTCACTGCACTACGTGTGGGGTGGTGTGGCAGGCCGACGTGAACGCCGCGATCAACATCCTGCGAAGAGCCGGCGACCCCGACATCGCCCCGCACACCCCGTATCACAAGGTGAAGCAGATCCTGCGGGACCGGACCGATCGCCACCGGACCAGACTGCCGGTCCAGGACTCCAGCCCGACCACCATGGCCGAGCGGAGAGCGAAACATCCGAAATGCTCAGCAGTGAGCAACTAGTAGGAAGCAGTGAAGACAGATGGTAAGTCTTGCGGAGCAGGAAGCACGTCGGCTCGACGAGGCCGACCCGGGCACCGGCATTTGTTCCTGGTCCCGCCAGCGGACGGTGGTCGTTATCCGGAGTCGGCCTACTTCGCGGGCAACTCACTCGGTCTGCAACCCCGAGCGACCCGCGCCGAGCTCCTCGATGAACTCGACAGCTGGGCCCAGCTGGCAGTCGAGGGGCACATGGAGGGGCGCCGCCCCTGGCTGTCGTACCAGGAGCTGTTCAACGAGCCGGTAGCCCGACTGGTCGGCGCGCGACCGGCGGAGACCGTGGTGATGAACACGCTCACCGTCAACCTGCACCTGCTGATGGTGTCCTTCTACCGGCCGACGCGGCCAGCGGGACCGGATCGTCATCGAGGACACCGCGTTCCCGTCGGACAGCTACGCGGTCCGCAGCCAGGCCCGGTTCCATGGGCGCGACCCGGACAGCACGGTGGTCCGGTTGCGACCCCGGCCAGGTGAGGAGCATCTGCGCACCGAGGACGTGGTCGACTACCTCGACCGCGAGGGCGATCGGGTGGCGCTGCTCCTGCTCGGTGGGGTCAACTACCTCACCGGTGAGCTGATGGATCTGCCGGCGATCACCCGGGCCGGCCACCGCGCCGGTGCGCTGGTCGGTTGGGACCTGGCGCACGCGGCCGGGAACGTGCCGCTCGCGCTGCACGACTGGGGCGTCGACTTCGCCGCCTGGTGTACCTACAAGTACCTGAACTCGGGGCCGGGCGCGCCGGCCGGGGTGTTCATCCACGAGCGGCACCTCGGAGATCCCACGATTCAGCGTTTCGAGGGCTGGTGGGGCAACGATCCGGCCACCCGGTTCGAGATGGCTCCGGTCGCCCGGTCGCTGCCCACCGCCGACGCGTGGCTGATCTCCAACCCGCCGATCCTCGCGATGGCTCCGGTGCGTACCTCATTGGAGTTGTTCGACTCGGTCGGGATGCCCGCGTTGCGGGCCCGCAGCGAGCGGCTGACCGGATATCTGGAGCGGCTGCTGGACGAGGTGATCCCGACCCGACCGCTCGCCGTGGTGACGCCACGTGACCCGGCCCGGCGCGGTTGCCAGCTCTCGGTCCGGCTCCGCCAGGGCAGCCCGGCCAGCCTGGCCAAGCGACTGCGCCACGAGTACGGAGTCATCGCCGATGCCCGGGAGCCGGATATCGTCCGGCTGGCCCCGGTACCGCTCTACTCGACGTACCACGATTGCTGGCGGGCGGCCGACGCACTCGCCCAGCTCTTCGAGGAGGAGCGAGCTGAGACCGTAATGCAGTGGGCCGGCGCGTTGAGCCGGCTGGTTCACTCGTCCGTGCCGGCCCGGCGGTGGTTGTCGTGGCGCTCCGGCCAGCAGACCGGGCACTCGCAGAGAACCACCCGGCGGGTCGGCCCGAATCCGGGCATGATCTGGCCGGGGCAGCCGTGCGGTGCTTCGTCCACGGGTGGGCGGAGCGCCATGTCGCAGGTCACGCACAACGTTGCCCGACTCATCCCGCTGACCCCCGCTCTGACTCCCGCTTGCCGTCGCCGACCCAGCTTGCCGCAGTTCGCAGGCGGGCACAACGGTCAATGCGCGTCAATGTTTCGGCGAGCGGGATCACCATCCGGCGATCCAGGACGCGATGTCCTGCGCCGCCTGGGCGCGGGTCAGCGCGCGGTTGGCGGGTGGTGATTCAGGTGCGCGCGGGAGGGCCGGCAGGCCAGACCGTGCCCTGACCGGTACACTGGCGCCCGACCGGACCGACAACCAAGGTCCAGTCGGGCACCGTGTCGCCGCCGGGCAGGCGGAGACAGAAAACGCCTGTGGAGTGGACGTGAAACCAGCGGGGCAACCCGGGGTTGACCATGGTGAAGCAGGAACCCACCCGGGCGTTGCGCGTTCCGCGCAGCGCGGAGGGAATCGTCCGCCCGGCCGGGTGGCGAGGATGCCAACATGAAGGAGATCTGAGTCCGGCGGGTTGACAGGATCGTCGGCCCTCCCGACCGGATGGCCCTGGTCCCGTTTAATCGCCTGGGGGCGTTGAGGTTGTCTGTTACCGAGACGGTGCTGATTTTCGGCGTCATACCGGTCGGCGTCGTGCTGATCATTGCCGCGCTGGCGACTGTCGGTGGGACCGGTCGCAATGCCCGGCGCTATCGGCCGGGCCGGCCCTTTGACTACACCCCGGTGTGGTTCCTCTCCGCGCCGGAACACCTGGCCGGGCCTGCCAGGGCGGCGCTGCCGGCAGGGGCGCAACTCCCCGCGCTGACCGCCGCCGAGATCGAAAGTCAGGGCGCGCCACAGCGTGCGGGTGTGACGGGAGGCGCAAGTGACCGTTGGTGAGCAGACTTTGACCTGAATGATCGGGCGGACGTGCTTGACGGCCCGTTCTCGACCCGGCAGTTGCTCCGCATCGACGAGGCGCTGCGCATCGCCGACCAGTGCACCGGGCTGGTCTTCACCGTCTACGTCGGTCCGCTCAATGAACCAGTGCGTGACCACGCGAAGCAGTTGCACGCCAAACTCGCCGATCCGGCCAACTCGGTGTTGATCGCCCTCTCCCCCAATCAGCGGGTGCTCGAGGTGGTGACCGGCGGCGAGGCGCGCAAGCGCATTCCGGACCGGGACGCCAAGCTGGCCGCGCTCTCCATGGTGGCCGCCTTCGGTGGCGGTGACCTGGCCGGCGGGGTTGTCACCGGCCTGGCGCAACTGGCCGATCGGGCCGGTAAGGCCGGCTGACAGCCGCCTGATCGAGCCGGTAAGGCCGGCTGACCGCCGCCTGATCGAGCCGGTAAGGCCGGCTGATCGAGCGAAAGGTCCCACAAACAAGCAATAGATCCGGCCCGGGCCGGAACACCGCTGAGGTGTTCCGGCCCGGGCCGGATCACTCAGCTGGTGGACGCGAATCCTTCGCGCGGGCCCGGACCGCCCGGACGACCCCGTCGCGACCCTCACTGACCAGCCGGCGCAGCCCAGCCGGGTGCCCCGGTTGGGTCAGCCACTCGTCGGTCGCCGCGACGGTGTCCTCGCTGACCTGATAGCTCGGGTAGCTGAGCAGCACGAACTCCTGGGCCGGCTCGCTGTCCCGGTGCGCCCAGACCCGGTCGACCGTGGTGAAGAACCGCTCAAGGTACGGGGCGGTGAGTTCCACCTGTGCCGGGTGTTGGAAGCCCTGCAACAGTGCCCGGTTGCGCCAGTTCGGCAGCGACTCGTCGCCGGTCAGCTCCCGCCAGATCTCGGCCTTGTGTGCCGCGTCGGGCACCAGCGCCCGGGCGTGGGCGGCTTCCCGCTCGCCGCTGGAGGTCAGGTCGGTGGCCAGCTCCGCCTCGATCTGCGCCAGCCCGGCGGCGCCGTTGGCGACCAGCGCCTGCAGCACCAGCCAGCGCAGCTCGGTGTCGACGGTCAGCCCGGTCGGCACCTCGACGCCGTCCAACCAGCCGAGCAGCACCGCCAGGTCGCCCTCCGCGCGGGCCGCCGAAATGAAGGACCGGGCCCAGGCGAGCTGGAAACCGCTGCCGGGTTCGGCGTCGTGCAGGGTGGTCCAGGCGGTACGCGCCAGCGCGGACCAGCCGGTCGGCGCCCACGCCGGATCGGCGTACATGGTCAACGCGCTGGCGGCCTGGCGCAGCGTGGGTGGTGACCAGGTTGATGTCGGTCTCGGCGGGCAGCCCGGTCAGGCACCAGGGCCAGATAGTCGCGCGCCGACAATTCGGCATCCCGAACCATGTCCCAGGCGGCGGTCCAGCAGAGCGCCCGGGCCAGCGATGATTCGAAGCCGTCGATGTGCTGCACCACCGTGGCCATCGACCGCTCGTCGAGCCGGAGCTTGGCGTAGGTCAGGTCGTCGTCGTTGAGTAGCAGGACATCCGGCGCCCGTACCCCGGCGAGCTGGGGTAGCTCGGTGCGCTCACCGGCCACGTCGACCTCGATCCGCTCCCGCCGGACCAGCCGGCCGTTGCTGGAGGTCGTAGAGGCCGACGCCGATCCGATGGGTGCGCAGGGTCGGGTAGTCCGCCGGGGCTTCCTGCCGTACCACCACCTGCTCGTAACTGCCGTCCGCGCGGACCGAGATCTCCGGGCGCAAGGTGTTGACCTGGGCGGTCTCCAGCCACTCCGCGGCGAACTTGCGCAACTCCCGACCGGAGGCCGCTTCCAGCTCGGTGAGCAGGTCGTCGAAGGTGGCATTGCCCCAGGCGTGCCGGCCGAAGTAGTTGCGTAGACCGGCGCGGAACGCCTCCACCCCGACGTAGGCGACCAGCTGCTTGAGGACGCTGGCACCCTTGGCGTACGTGATGCCATCGAAGTTGACCTCGACGGCCTCCAGGTCCGGCATCTCACAGTAGACCGGGTGGGTCGAGGAGAGCTGGTCCTGCCGGTAGCCCCAGTTCTTACGGACGGACAGGAACGTGGTCCAGGCGTCGGTGAAACGGGTGGCGTGGGTGTTCGCCCAGTGGCTGGCCCATTCGGCGAACGACTCGTTCAGCCACAGGTCGTTCCACCAGCGCATGGTGACCAGGTTGCCGAACCACATGTGCGCCAGCTCATGCAGGATGGTGTTGGCCCGCTGCTCGTACTCGAAGTCGGTCTCCTGCGAGCGGAAGAGGTAGTGCGCTTCGGCGTGCGTGACGCAGCCGAAATTCTCCATCGCCCCGGCGTTGAAGTCCGGCACCCAGATCTGGTCGTACTTGGGCAGCGGATAGCGGGTGTCGAACTGCTCGTGGAAGAAGTCAAAGCCCTGCGTGGTGATCAGGTTGAGGTCGTCCGCGTCCAGATACTCGGCCATGCTCGCCCGGCAGAAGTAGCCCATGTCGATGCCGTCGTGGGTGTACCGCACCTCGTGGTACGGGCCGGCGCAGAGCGCGGTGATGTAGGTGCTCATCCGGACCGACTCGGCGAAGTGCACGGTCTTGAGTTGCTCCCCGGCCGGCTCCTCGCGTTGCACCGGCATGTTCGACACCACCCGCCAGTGCACGGGCACGGTGGCGTGCCAGGTATAGGCGCTCTTCAGATCGGGCTGGTCGAAGCAGGCGAAGACCCGCTGCGCGTCGGCGGTCTCGAACTGGCTGTAGAGGTAGGTCTCGCCGTCGACCGGGTCGATGCTGCGGTGCAGGCCCTGCCCGCTCGCCGAGTAGGCGAAGTCAGCGTCGACGACCAGGACGTTCTCAGCGGCCAGCCCGCTCAGGGCCAGCCCGGATTCGGCCGACCAGCCGGCGAGCTCCACCGGCACGCCGTTGAGCGTCGCGGAACGTACCGATTCGGCGGCGACCTCGATGAAGGTGGTCGCTCCGGGATCGGTGCAGCGGAACCGGACCTCGGTTACCGACCGGAAGGTGCGACTGTCGGCGACCCGGCCAGCCGAGGCGAGGTCCAGGTTGATGTCGTAGCCGGTGACGTCGAGCAGGCGGGCCCGCTCGGTCGCCTCGACCTGGGTCAGGTTGCGCACTCCGGGCACGTGAATCTCCATCCGAATCTCACCGGCTGTCCCCGCTGACAGCATCGAGCCATGGCCACGACTCAGGGTCAAGTCTTTCACGTCGGCGGGCCCTCAGGTGCTCCAGGTCACTGTCGCGGCTTGCTGTCAGAGCACGTCTGGACGGGCGAAGCTGGAACGTACGCCGGTGTTGGCGTCCTGAATCGTGGAGGATGAGTGCCGTGGGACAGACCGAGAACGCGCAGATGTGGTTCGATCCCATCTGCCCATGGGCCTGGATCACCTCTCGATGGCTGCTGGAGGTGGAGCAGGTACGCCCGGTCAACATCCGGTTCCGGGTGATGAGCCTGGCGGTGCTCAACGAGGGCCGCGATCTGCCGGAGCGGTACCAGGAACTGATGGCGTCGGCCTGGGGCCCGGTGCGGATCTGCGTCGCCGTGGAGCAGAAGTACGGTCCACGGGCGGTCCGTGACTTCTATACCGCCCTCGGCACCCGGATCCATCCCGGCGGCCAGCAGCACGGCCCGGAACTGTACGTGGCGGCCCTCGCCGAGGTCGGTCTGGATCCGGACCTCGCCCGGGTCGCCGACTCGACCGAGTACGACGAGGCGCTGCGGCTCAGCCACGACGCGGGAATGAAGCCGGTCGGCACCGACGTGGGTACCCCGGTGATCCACGCACCGGGACCGGTCGACGGCGAGACGGTGGCCTTCTTCGGTCCGGTCATCACCCCGGCGCCGCGCGGTGAGGCGGCCGGCCGGCTCTGGGACGGTGTGTTGCTGGTCGCCGGGACACCGGGCTTCTACGAGCTGAAGCGCTCCCGTGAATCGGACCCGCTCTTCGACTGACCAGGTGCTGGAAAGGTCCGGGGGTGTCTGCGACCGCGGTGCCGTCTCGACGGTAGCGTCAGCAGCATGACGATCGTGCATCCGATCGCCCGGGCCTGGATCACCACCGGCGGCACCGGCGCGCAGAACTACGACGAGTTCGCTGACGACGCGGAGATCACGGCGATCATCGAGTCGAACCCGCACAGTGCCCTGGCCATCGAAATGCCCCACCGGGCGCCGGAGAGTCTCGGCCGGTCCTTCCTCGACTCGCTGCCCGAGGCGGTCGCCCGGCTCGGCGAGGCCAAGGCGGATGGCAGCTACACCCCGGTGGAGCAGGTGGTGGTGCTCTACCGGATCAGTTCGCCGGTGGACGAACCCGGCTACGGGCTGTTCGCCATGGTGGATACCGACCAGATCTCCACCAGCGCGGATGAACCGGGCCTGGTGATCCGGAACGAGGACGTCTTCATCAGCAAGGTCCGGGAGCGGGTTGCCCTGGCCGAGGCGACCGGGCACCTGCTCTCGCCGGTCCTGCTGCTGCAGACCGGCCAGCCGGGTGGTACGGGTGGCCAGCCGGTGCGGCCGGAGACGGGTGACGCGCTGCACGCCGCGCTCGCCGCGGCCGTTGACGCGGCCGGTGCGCCGGCCGCGACCGATATCGACCAGGCCGGTCGTACCCATGCGATCTGGCCGCTCGGGCCGGGGCCGGTGCAGGCCGGGTTGCTGGCCCTGGCCGGCGGTGGGGAGTTGGTCGTCGCGGACGGCAACCACCGGAGCCTGGCCGCCCAGACCGGTAATCTGCCCCGCTTCCTCGCCGTGATCACCACGCCGGCCTCGGTGGCGATCCAGCCCTACAACCGGTTGGTCAGCGAGCTGACCAGCCCGCTGGATGAGCTGGTCGACCGGCTGCGGGCGGCGGGTGCCCGGGTCGAGCCGGTGGCCGGCCCGCCGACCGTGCCCGCCGCCGGTGGGAGCATCACGCTCTACGCCGACGGCCGGACCCTGACGGTCACCCTGCCGACCGGTGCGGGCGGCGCGCTGGAGGACCTCGACCATGCCCTGGTCGAGCGGGTGCTGCTGCGGGACGCTCTCGGGCTGGATCCGGGGGACAAGCGGATCAACTATGTCGGCGGCGATTACCCGGCGAGCTGGCTGGCCGGTGAGGTGGATGCCGGTCGCGCCGAGCTGGCGATCCTGGTCGCACCGGTGACGGTCGATGACTTCGTGGCGGTCAACCTGGCCCGCGAGAAGATGCCCCGCAAGAGCACCTGGTTCACGCCGAAGGCCCGGGGCGGACTGGTCCTCGCCGAGCTGGGAATCTAACCGTGCGGTCGCCGTCGGTTCGGCGCAGCGGATCTGCCGCGCGCCGGACCGACGGGACGCCGGAGCCCCGGCCTACCGGTGGTTGTGGTCTGCCCAGCTCCCGCCTGGCCTGCCTGCCAGCGGTACTCGGCGGGCTGACAGACTGCGCGTCATGCGCGTCTACCTCGGTTCAGATCACGCCGGTTACGAGTTGAAGGTTCACCTGGCCGATCACCTGGCCAGGCAGGGGTACGAGTTGGTGGACGTCGGTCCGCACGAATTCGATCCGGATGACGACTATCCGGCGTTCTGCCTGCACACCGGCGCTCGGGTGGTGGCGGATCCGGGCAGCCTGGGAGTGGTCATCGGCGGGTCGGGTAACGGCGAGCAGATCGCCGCCAACAAGGTCGCCGGGATCCGGGCGGCGCTGGCCTGGAGCGTGGAGACCGCCCAGCTCGCGCGTCAGCACAACGACGCGAACGTGGTCGCGGTGGGCGCCCGGCAGCACACCCTCGACGAGGCCGCCGCGATCGTCGAAGCCTTCCTGACCACACCGTTCTCCGGCGGCGAGCGACACGTTCGACGAATCGCCCAGGTCGCCGATTACGAGCAGACCGGCAAACTCCCGAAGCTCCCCTGACCTCAAGATCCCCGTGATCAGGGAATAGCCCGGTCCGGTCAGCGACCGTGCCGGGGTAGATCCTCACGCGGCACCCAGTTGCGGCGGACGATGACCAGATGCTCCTCCGCCTCGGCGAGATCGGCCTCGGTCGGCCGGGCGGCATCCCGGGCCCGCAGGGCCGCGCCGATGCTCACCTGGGAGGCGCCCGAGCCGACCAGGCCGCGTAGGCCGCGCTCGCCGTCCCGATCCTCGGACCTCGAACCGTTCCCCGGGGAGCGCCGCGATCCGGGCTGCCCCCCGGGTGACGGATCATGCGCGGTTACCGACTCGGCCGATCGGCCGCCGCGCGATCTGTCGTCCGAGCCCCCCGTACCGTTTGCGTGGTCCCCGCTCGTCCCCGCCGTGCCGTCGGCACGGTCCGAGCCGGGGCCGCTGAAGCCGTGCCGCAGCCGGCGGCGCCGGCGTTCGGAATCCGCCATGGGCCGACGGTACCCGTCGGAGGGGATCGCGTCGCGTACCGATGATGCTCGTCCGGCCGATGGCGGTGGATCGGTTACCGGTTTGCCGGCTGGCTACTCTCGACAATGGGACGGCGAATCGCAGGGTGCCGCGATCCGAAGGAGCAGGACTAGTGCCAGAACAGAACCAGCCGCCACCGTGGGCCGAACGGACGGTGGAAATGCCGCCGGAAGCGCTCGACCTGCCACCGCAGGGCGCGTTCCGACGCGGCGTCGCGGCGGTCAGTGTGCCCGGTCCGCGTACCGAGCCGGTTCCGCTCGCGGCACAGGAGCAGGTCGACACCGATTGGTCGTACGTCCCGCAGCCGCAGCGGTTCCCGCCCGGCTATCACCTACGGCAACTGCGCAGCGGTGGCGAGTGGAGCATGATCGGCGCGCTGTTCGCCTTCGTCTGCTGGGGTATTTGGGCGATTTCGGCCCGGGGCACCCTGGCCACACCGGTGGTCACGTTTGTGCTGACCCTGCTGGTCGCGGCCGGTCTGTTCGGCCTGTCCCGGGCGCTTGGTCGACTGGTCCTGGAACGGCAGCTCGGCCGGGTGCGACGCAGTGCCCGTGGGGCGCACCTGGTGGCTGGGCTGTTTCTGCTCGGGGTGGGCATCGCGTATCTCCGGCAGACCGAATGGGTGATGGCCGCGTGGCGCTGGCTGACCAGCTGGTAACAGCGTCGTTGACGCTGGCATCCCGCGCCTCCGGTCACCGCCGGCCATGCTCGTTGAGTGGACCGACCTGCCACCCCCGTTCGGCGCACTCCGCAAGCAGCTGCGGCAGCGCGGCCAGGCTGGCCCGCCAGGCACCGGGCGCCGAAGTGCAGTCCGAATCGTGTAGCAGTACGGTGCCGCCACCGGTCAGTCCGGCCCGTACGGTGTCCAACACCGATACCGCGGTTGTTGACCGGGTCCAGTCCCGGCCCCAACAGGTCCAGAGCACCGGGGTCAACATCAGCCGACGGGCAGCCAGTAGGGCGGCGGCGCTCAGCACGCCGTACGGCGGGCGGAAGAACCGGGGGGACCGACCGGTCACGGCGGTGATCAGGTCGCGGGTCCGAGCCAGGTCGCGGTAGGTCGAGTGGGGACCGCGCAGTAGTAGGTTCTGATGCGACCAGCCGTGTACGGCCACTTCGTGACCGGCGGCGGACAGGTCAAGTCCGAGTTCGGGAGCGCGGGCCAGCATCGAGCCGAGCAGGAAGAACGTCGCCCGGACCCGGTGTGTGGCCAGGGCCTCGATGAAGAGCGGGGTGGAGACCGGGTCGGGGCCGTCGTCGAAGGTCAAAGCGACATGTCCGGGAGCGCCGCGCCCACTCAGCCGGGGAAAGAACCGCAGCCGGATGCTGGGGAGCACGGTCAGGGCCGGGGCAACCTGGGCGGCCAGTGCGGCGCCCAGCGTGCTAGCCCGTACGGCACTGCCGGCTGCGTCCGCCCTCCGCCAAGGCACTCGTGCCGGTTACCCGAAGTGCGGCGGTTAATCCTTCCGGTCGCACCTTCGAAGGCTGAAGGCATGAGCCCGGCCGGTCCGGGTATACCCGCCGGTATGACCGCCACCGTCGACCAGCCCACCGTTCCGCTGCCGGGTGAGGTCCGGATGCCGCTGGTCGGCTTCGGTACCTGGCAGATCACCGGCCGTCAGGCGTACGACGCGGTGCGTCAGGCGCTCGACGTCGGCTATCGGCACATCGATACCGCCACCATGTACGGCAACGAGCAGGAGATCGGCCGGGCAATCCGGGACAGCGGGGTGCCCCGCGGGGAGGTCTTCATCACCACCAAACTGCCACCCGAGCGGGTCGGCGCCGAGCGGGAGACCATCGCCGCCAGCCTGGCCGCGCTCGGCACCGACTACGTTGACCTGTGGCTGGTGCACTGGCCGCCAGGTGCTGCCGCCAGCGTCACCACCTGGCGGGAGCTGCTCGCCGTACGCGATGCGGGGCTGGCCCGAACGGTTGGGGTGAGCAACTACGGCACCGACCAGCTCGACGCGCTGATCGAGGCGACCGAGGAGGCACCGGCGGTCAACCAGATCCGGTGGAGCCCGTCGCAGTACGACCCCCGGCGGCTGGCCGAGCAGCGCGAACGGGGCGTGGTGCTGGAGGGTTACAGCCCGCTCAGAGGCGGCGACCTGCAGGATCCGGTGCTGTGCCGGATCGCCGAAGCGCACCAGGTCACACCCGCTCAGGTGGTGCTGCGCTGGCATCTGGAGCACGGGATCGTGGTCATCCCGAAGTCGGTCACCCCCGAGCGGATCAGGGCCAACTTCGATGTTTTCGGCTTCTCGCTCAGTGCTGACGAGGTACGCCAGGTCGACTCGCTCGGTGGTTGACCGATCCGGCGGCTCGTCAGCGGCTCGCTCCGACCGTGACGCGGGTTCGCTGCGGTGAGCCGTGGCGAAAGCCGCTAACCAGGTGGCCGCTACCCTGAAGTGCGACTCCCGACCGCAGGCTGGTCGCGAAGGGAATTGTGGGCTCTCGTCGGTCTTTTCCGAGCCGGTGGGCGAAGGAGCCGGGTTCATGGCCGGGATCGCTGTGGAGCAGGTCGCGATGGGAAGGCATGATTAATGAACGCTGATTTGTTTGGTGGCGCTGCCATGTCGCCGTGGCCGGGAAGCGACAGTTCGAAGCCCGAGTTCGCGACATGGCTGCTCTATTTGGACTGCGGCGAGGACTTCGCCCGACTGGAACCGCTGCTGCGCCGGTGGTACGACGAAACGTGCCGCCTGCTCCTGCCGTTCGTACATCCGATGGGCGCCAGCGCGCCAGCCGCTTCGTTGACCGCCTTCGAGCAGGACGCCGCCGGCCGTGGGCGGCGGCGCAAACCGCAGCGGTGGGCCGATGGACTGAGCGAGGGGCTGTTTCAGTACTCCGCCCACTGGTTCGACGTCGCGCCGTCGGCGATAGCGTCCGAACTCGACCTGTACTTCTTCCGCTTCGCCGCCCAACGGCACATCAAGCTGCAAATTTCGATCGGGTTCGCGGACCGGCCTGATCGACTCTCCCTGGTGTTGCCGGCGCTGGTCGAGCTGGCCCGGTTGATGGGCGACAGTACCGACCCGACCTACGGTGAGATCGTGGTGAATGCGGGCAGTCTGGCCCCGGCCACCATGTTGGACACCGCGCTCGGTCTCTCGGCTGAGGTGTCGGCCGAGGCGAGCCGGCGCTACCTGCGAGGCTACGAGTGGGTGACCATCTGTCCGAAGGAGTTGACCGGACGGCTGGGTGGGCCGGACCGGCTCCGGGCTTCCGGCGCCTTCGCCGAGGTGCTGCCGTTGGCGTACGGCGGGCTGATGCTTCGGGCCACGGAACGGCCCGACGACTACCGGGCGGATCGGGTACGGGCGACGTTCCGGGCGCTGGCGCCAGCCCTGCCGCCGGGCCGACCGGGAGTCGCTTCGATCCCGGCTGAGTTGCCCGGTGACGTCTCGGGCCTGCCGGGACCCGATTTGAGCCGGGTGGTCTTCGCCGACTCCCGCCAGCCGGACGTGGCACTCGAGCTCGGCCCGGGACTGCCGACGAAGGCCGAGTCACGCGTAGTGCCGGCCCTCGCTCCGGCGGAGGGCTTTGAGGGTGGCTTCGTACCGGGCCGGCTGGAGGGCTTTCCGGCGGGTCTGGACTCGGGCTTCCCGGCGGGCTTCACGCGTGGTCCGGGCAGCTTTCCGAACGGGTCGGGTCCGGACGCGCCCGTGGGTTTTGAGCAAAGGCACGGCAGCCACGGCTGAACCCGGTAGCAGTCCTCGTCGATCAAGGACAGCTGTCCGATCAAGGAGTAGATGTCGTGACTCGATCTCTCGGGCACGACATCTACTCCTTGATCGACGGGGTGGAGGGGCGGGGAGTGGTCAGGCGCGGCTGCAGGCGGTGCCGTTGAGCGAGAAGCTGGTCGGCGCGGAGTAGCTGCCGCTCAGCGTGCCCTGGTAGCCGAAGGCGGTCGTGCCACCGGGGGCCAGGGTGCCGTTGTAGCTGAGGTTCTTAGCCGTCACCGCCGAGCCGCTCTGGCTGACGGTCGCGTTCCACGCGCTGGTGACCCGCTGTCCGTTAGGCAGGTTGTAGCTCAACGTCCAGCCGTTGATCGTGCTCGACCCGGTGTTGGTGATGGTGACGTCCGCGGTGAAGCCGTCGTTCCACGAGTTTGCCGTGTAGGCCACCCGGCAGCTGGTGCCGCCCGCTGGTGGGGTGGTCGGCGGGGCGGTGGTGGGCGGCGCGGTGGTCGGCGGTGGGGTGCCGCCGCCGTTGACCGTGGTGGAGAACGAGTTGACGCCGAGTCCGACGCCACCCTGCCACGGCTCGAAACCGGCCTGAACGCTGGTCAGATACCAGGAGTTGGTGATCGCACCCCGGCTCCGGGTGTCGTTGATGAAGTCCAGCAGGCTGAAGTTCCAGCTGTTGATCGGGGATGAGGCGACGTAGGAGATCACATTGTTCGAGCCGTTGCTGCCCCGCCAGACCTCCCAGCTCCGGCCGGCGACGGTGCCGTTGCCCACCGGGGAGCCGATCGGCTGGATCGAGCCCTGCCGGTTGAACCAGATCATGATCTCCATCTGGTTCACCCCGTCCCGCTTCGGTGAGGGGTCGAGCCAGATGTCGTACGAGGCGTTGTAGGTCGCCCCGCTGACGAAGTTGTAGCTGATGCTGCTGGTCGCGCTGCTGATCTGGCTCACCTGCATCGGCAGGTTGGTGCCGGGCGAGCAGTTTGTGTAGTGGCACCCGAAGAAGACCGACGGGTACGAGACCGGAGCGCCGTTGGTGGGCGCCGAGCCCTGCTGGGTGGTGATCGAGAAACCGGTGCTGGTGACGTTGATGCACTGCTGGGCCGTGGTGCCCCAGCGGTTGTTCTGCACCACGTACCGGCCCTGGATGGTGGTGCTGCCGTACTGCTCGCAGATCTGGGTGTCGGCCTGGGCGGGGCCGGCGGCGGCGATCACGGCGAGCGAGCCCGCGACAAGCAGGCCGGCTGCCGAGAGGACGCGGATCGGGCGTCTCATTGCTGCTCCTGGAGGGTGGGTGTCCGTGGAGTGCGGAGGTGTGCCGCCGGCACGGTGTGCGCCTGCGGCGGCGGGGTGGTACGGGACGGTTGACGATCTTGGGGAGCGCTCCCATGGCAATCACCAACACATTTACATGCTTCAAATCAGAACGCAACAGGTCCGGCCCGGGTTGTTTGGACAGCGGCCCTCCGGGCCGTCGATCCCGTTCAGCTAGCCGAACAACGGATCGTAGGATGAAAGGCCAGTGGGCTCAGGCCGGGTTGAGCAGGGCCCGCGCGGCCCGGACCCGGCCGACCGCGGCACGCAGCGCGCCGACGATCCGATCCGCCAGCTCCGGGGTGAGCCGGGCGACCGGTACCGAGAGGCTGATCGCGTCGGTTGCCGGCGCCTGCAGCGGTACGGTCATCGCGAAGCAGACGATGCCCTCGGTGTTCTCCTCGCGGTCCACCGCGTAACCCCGCTCGCGGATCGTGGCCAACTCGGTGCGCAGGGCCGCCGGATCGGTGATGGTCTGCCCGGTCAGCGCGGTCAGCGGCCAGCTCAGCAGCCGATCAACCGCGTCATCGGAGCGCTCGGCGAGCAACGCCTTGCCGAGCGCGGTGGCGTGCGCCGGCAGTTGCCGGCCGATCGCACTGTAGAGCCGCAGCGGATGCACCGACTCCCGTTTGGCCAGATAGACCACGTGTCGACTGTCCAACCGGCCGAGGTGTACGGTCTCGCCGAACAATTGGGACAACTCATCGAGTACGGTGCTCAACAGTCCGGTGGCGTGATCAGCCTCCAGATAGGCGGCGCCCACCTGGAGTGCCCGGACGCCCAGTCCGAATCGGGTGCCGGTGGCATCGGCCTCCACCCAGCCACGCTGGATCATCGTGCGGAGCAGGCCGTGCAGGCTGCTCTTCGGAATCTGTAGCGCCCGGGTCAACTCGCCCAGCGAACGCCGACCCGGTGTTTCGGCGAGTGCCTCCAGTACGTCCAGGGTCCGGCCGGCGGATTTCACCGGCTGGAACGCCGTGCCGACCTGGGCCTCGCTCCCGTCGCTGGTACCGGTTGCCGTGCGAGCGACCCGGCCGGTCGCCGGACCCGCAATCATGCCCTTGCTCATGAAGTCAATCTAGCCCGCTTGACAGCGTCAACCATCGAAGTATGGTCATGTATGTGACTGGCATTCAGCATTCTGAACACCTCACCGAGGTGCCTCGTCTCATCGGGGTCGGCCGGATCCTGCCCGTCGTCGTGCTTGACGACGCTTCCGGCGCCGCTGATCTCGGCGCCGCACTGATCGCCGGCGGCCTGCGTAGCGTCGAGGTCACCTTCCGTACCGAAGCCGCCGCCGCTGCCCTCCGGGTGCTGGCGGAGGATCCGGATCTGCTGGTTGGCGCCGGCACCGTACTGACCCCGGCCCAGGTCGACCAGGCGGCCCGCGCGGGCGCCCGGTTCGTGGTCAGCCCCGGCTTCAGCGCGGGCGTGGTCCGGCACTGCCAGGAGCTGGGTCTGCCGGTGTTTCCCGGCGTGGCGACCGCCACCGAGATTCAGCGGGCCCTGGACGCGGGTCTGGAGACGGTCAAGTTCTTTCCCGCCGAGCAGCTCGGCGGGATCAACATGATCAGGGCGTTGGCCGCGCCGTACCGCTCGGTGCGCTTCATTCCCACCGGCGGGGTCAACGCCGGCAACCTCTCCGACTACCTCGCCCACCCCGCGGTGCTCGCGGTCGGTGGCACCTGGATGGTCGCTCCCGCCCTGCTCGCCGCCGGGCGGTGGGACGAGGTGACCCGGTTGACCGCCGCCGCGGTCGCCGCCAGTCGGTCCACCGGCTGATTGCCGCCGCCCACTACCGGTCCGGCCAGCATCCCGGCCGCCGGTGCCCGTTCCGTCGCTGCTCCGCTCCGCCGCCCCGTTTCGATCCGGAGGTCGACCGTGCCAGTCATCCGCCCCGCCGACCAGTGCCGCTATGACCTGGTATCCCTCGGCGAGATCATGCTGCGCCTCGACCCCGGTGCGGGCCGGGTCCGCACCGCCAGGTCGTTCCGGGTCTGGGAGGGCGGCGGGGAGTACAACGTCGCCCGAGGGCTGCGCCGCTGCTTCGGAATGCGGACCGCGGTGGTCACCGCCTTCGCCGACAACGAGGTGGGTCGGCTCCTGGAGGATCTGGTGCTCCAGGGCGGGGTGGACACCGCGCTGGTGAAGTGGCTGCCGTACGACGGGATCGGCCGAACCGTACGAAACGGGCTCAACTTCACCGAGCGGGGATTCGGTCTCCGTGGCGCGGTCGGCACCTCCGACCGCGGCCAGACCGCGGCCAGCCAGCTCGGCCCGGACGACATCGATTGGGATCACCTTTTTGGGGTGCTGGGCGTGCGCTGGCTGCACACCGGGGGCATCTACGCCGCGCTTTCCGAGTCCACCCCGGCCACCATCGAGGCGGCGATGGTCGCCGCTCGCCGGCACGGCACACTGATCTCGTACGACCTGAACTACCGGCCCAGCCTCTGGCGGGCGGTCGGCGGGCGGGCCCGGGCCCAGGAGGTCAACCGCCGGTTGGCCCGGTACGTCGACGTGATGATCGGCAACGAGGAGGACTTCACCGCCGCGCTCGGCTTCGCGGTGCCCGGTACGGGCGAGGACCTGTCTGAACTGGAGGCGGCGAACTTCCAGAAAATGATCGAGGCGGTCACCGCCGAGTACGGCAACTTCCAGGTGGTGGCGACCACCCTACGGACGGTCCACAGTGCCACGGTCAACGACTGGGGGGCGATCGCCTGGTCCGCCGGGACCGGGTTCGTGGCGGCCACCCACCGGCCTGGCCTGGAGATCTTCGACCGGGTCGGTGGTGGTGACAGCTTCGCCTCCGGCCTGATCTACGGCTTGCTGACCGAGCAGGACCTGACCGCCGCGGTGGAGTACGGTGCGGCGCACGGCGCGTTGGCCATGACCACCCCGGGTGATACCTCGATGGCCAGTCTGGCGGAGGTCGAGGCGTTGATTCGCGGGGCGGGAGCCCGGGTGCAGCGGTAATCGGATGGGATCTTCCATCGTGCGATTGCGGGGAGTAGTGTCTTGCCTTCGACGCGTGCCGAATCCCCTCCGGAGGCGTGCCAACCATGGCCGGATCCACCCTGCGCATTCTCGTCGTCGGTGCGGGCATCGCGGGTTTGGCGGTAGCCCGCGCCCTGCGGCTCATCGGCTACCGGCCGGAGGTCACCGAGCAACTGCCCGCCGCCGGCGTCGGCGAGACCGGTATCTACCTGCCCGGTAATGCCGCCCGCGCCCTGCGTGAGCTGGATCTGCATGACCCGGTCCGCCCGTTGGGTCAGGTCATCCGGCGGCAGCGTTTTCTCGACGCGGACGGCCAGGACCTGTGTGAGGTCGACCTCACCAGGCTCTGGGCCAACGTTGGTGAGTGCCGGGCACTACCCCTGACCGACCTGCACCGGGTGCTGCTCACCGGCGCCGGGGGTGAGGTCCGCTACCGCACCGAGGTGCACCGGCTGGACCTGACCCCCGACGCGGTGACGGTCACCTTCGGTGACGGCCGGCAGAGCGCGTACGACCTGGTGATCGGGGCCGACGGGCGGCGTTCCGTGATCCGCGCCCTGGCTGCCCTCGGCGGGCCGGCCCGCCCGACCGGTCAGGTGGTCTACCGCAGCGTGGTCAACGGCGGGCCGTGGGTGGATGACTGGACCGCCCTGCTCGGTCACCGGGCCGGCTTCCTGGTCATGCCCATGGGCGCCGGGCGGCTGTACTGCTATGCCGACGAGGCGGGCAGCGTCCCGCCGGCCGACCCGCGCGCCCGACTCCGTGAGCTCTTCGGCTCGTACGGTGACCCGGTCCCGGCCGTGCTGGAGGCGGTGGAGCGGGTGCAGGTCGCGGTCACCGGCGAGGTCGAGTTGGGGCGCTGGGCCCGGGAACGGGTGGTGTTGATCGGAGATGCCGCGCACGCTACCGGCCCCACGCTCGCCCAGGGGGCCGCGATGGCCATCGAGGATGCCGTGGTGCTGGCCGAGGTGCTACGCGACGCGGCCGGTGCGGTCAGCGAGGCGCTGGCCCGGTACGAGAGTCGTCGCCGACCGAGAATCAAGTGGGTGCTGGATCGGACCCGGGACCGGGATCGGACCCGGGACGTACCGCCGGCGCTGCGTGATCCGTTGCTGCGCGGGCGGGGCAGCCGGATCTTCTCCGAGCACTACCGGCTACTAGTCAGCCCGGCCTGAAGTGCGGCTCCCCACCGGCCCGGTGGCGGGGTCGGACGGCGTTGATCGGCCGGCGACCCCCACCCGACGCCTGCCCCGTCGCTGATGGGGACTATTCTGCCTGCGAGATACGGCCAGCAGTGAACTTAACAGCGCGTACGGATCATGTTCGTGAGCGCAGTGGGACTAACGAGAACCGGAGGCCACTCGTGACCACCGTCGCACCCAAGCCGATCGTGACCCGGCCCTGGCCGGTCCATAAGCCGGTCAAGGGCTCGGCATTCGCGCGGCTGCTGCGCACGACGGACGCGAAGCAGATCGGGATCATGTACATGATCACGGCATTCGCGTTCTTCATGATCGGTGGCCTGCTGGCGCTGATCATGCGGGCCGAGCTGGCCCAGCCGGGTATGCAGATTGTCTCGCCCGAGCAGTTCAACCAGCTCTTCACCATGCACGGCACGATCATGTTGCTCTTCTTCGCGACGCCGATCGTGTTCGCTTTCGCCAACTACATCCTGCCGATCCAGATCGGCGCGCCGGACGTGGCGTTCCCCCGGCTGAACAGCTTCGCCTACTGGCTCTACCTGTTCGGCGGCACGATGGCCATGGGTGGGTTCTTCACCCCGGGCGGCGCCGCCGACTTCGGCTGGTTCGGCTACACACCGCTGAGCAATGTTGAGCACTCGCCCGGCGTCGGCGCCAACCTCTGGGTGATCGGTCTGGCCATCTCGGGTCTGGGCACCATCCTCGGTGCGGTCAACATGATCACCACCACCCTGACCCTGCGGGCGCCCGGCATGACCATGTTCCGGATGCCGATCTTCACCTGGGCGATCCTGGTTACCAGCCTGCTGGTGATCATGGTCTTCCCGCTGCTGGCCGCCGCGCTGATGGCGCTCGCCACCGACCGCCTTCTCGGCGCGCACGTCTTCGACGTGAGCACCGGCGGGGCGATGCTCTGGCAGCACCTGTTCTGGTTCTTCGGCCACCCCGAGGTGTACATCGTCGCGCTGCCGTTCTTCGGCATCATCAGCGAGATCATCCCGGTCTTCTCCCGCAAGCCGATCTTCGGCTACAAGGGCATGGTCGGCGCCATGATCGCCATCGCCGCCCTGTCGATGAGCGTGTGGGCGCACCACATGTTCGCCACCGGCCAGGTGCTGCTGCCCTTCTTCAGCTTCCTGAGCTTCCTGATCGCGGTACCGACCGGCATGAAGTTCTTCAACTGGATCGGCACCATGTGGCGGGGCCAGATCAGCTTCGAGTCGCCGATGCTCTGGGCGATCGGCTTCCTGGTCACCTTCCTCTTCGGTGGCCTCTCCGGTGTGCTGCTGGCCAGCCCGCCGATCGACTTCCACGTCTCCGACACGTACTTCGTGGTGGCCCACTTCCACTACGTGCTCTTCGGCACGATCGTCTTCGCGGTCTTCGCCGGCATCTACTTCTGGTTCCCGAAGATGTTCGGCCGGATGCTCGACGAGCGGCTGGCCAAGGTGCACTTCTGGCTGACCCTGGTCGGCTTCCACACCACCTTCCTGGTGCAGCACTGGCTCGGCAACGAGGGCATGCCCCGGCGGTACGCCGACTATCAGGACATCGACAACTTCACCACGCTTGAACGTGGTCTCCACCATCGGCGCGTTCATCACCGGTGTCGCCACTCTGCCGTTCATCTACAACGTGTGGAAGTCGTACAAGTCCGGTCCGGTGGTCGAGGTCAACGACCCGTGGGGCTACGGAAACTCGCTGGAGTGGGCGACCACCTCGCCGCCGCCGTTGCGCAACTTCGACTCGATGCCGAGGATCCGTTCGGAGCGGCCCGCCTTCGACGCGAAGTTCCCGCACCTGGCCGCCGGGCGTTCGCTGGCCGGTCCGCCGGAGGGTGGGGCCAAGCCGCTGACCAGCGAGTCTGACGGTGGGGCCAGTTACCTCGAGGACACCGCGAGCAACCTCGACCGGCGGTAACAAGCAAGCAGCACGGTAAGACCCGCAAGACCCCGCAAGATCCCCGTGATCAGGGAGTAACTCGAGCGTGTCGTCGGCGCGCCGCGACATACGCTCCCTGATCACGGGGATCTTGCTAGTTACCGTGCTCGGCTCGCGACCCGATCCTCGCTCGGGTCGGAACTCGGGGCCGGGCTGGACGACCTGCGGCGCTGGAGTTCAGCGGGCAGCATGACCAGCGCGACCAGCGCGCCGAGCAACCCGGTCGCGACGAAGCCCCAGGTTGGCGTGGACGCGTCGATCACCGCACCCGCGAGCGGCGCGCCGAGCGCGGTCCCGATGGTGACCGCAGAGCCGTGCAGCCCCATCGCCTCACCTCGCACGCTGGCCGGAGCAAGTCGGCTCACCCCATCGGCGGTGGCCGCCATGGCCGGTGCGCAGAGCGCTCCGGCCGGTAGCAGCGCCAGGCAGAGCAGCCACCAGTGGCTGCCGAGGCCGACCGGGATCGTGCAGAGACCGAGCCCAACGGCCAACCACAGCGGCGAGATCGGCCGCGACACCGCACCGTAGGCAAAGCCGCCGACCAGCGAGTACGCCGCCCACATCGTCAGCACCGCGCCGGTCCACTCGACCTGGCCAGCCTCGCGGAGCAGGGCCAGCACCGAGACGTCGGTGCCGCCCAGCACCAACGTGGTGGCCGAGCTCACCGCCAGCAGGCCGAGCAGGCGCGGGGTCAGCCACTCCCGTCGGGACAGCGGCTGGGACCGGACGGCCGGCTCATCGGGTGCCCGGGTCGGCGGGTTGAGCGCGAACAGGGCGAGTCCGGAGAGCACCACGCCGGCCCCGACCACCAGCATGGCGATCCGCGCCGATGCTCCGATGGCCAGCAGCACCGCCAGTGCCGGGCCGGTCATGAACGACAACTCCACTGACATCGAGTCCAGCGCGTACGCGGCCCGCCGATGTTCCTCCGGCACCAGCGCGGCAATCGACTGCCGGATCACGGAGAAGACCGGCAGGGTCAGCAGCCCGCCGATCAGCGCCGCGATCACCAGCGCCAGGTACGGCATGGCCTGCGCGCTGGACCAGAAGGCCGCCTCGGCAACCGTGGTGAGTACCAGCACCGGTCGTAGGCCGCGGCGATCGACCAGCCGGCCCATCAGGGGCGCGCCGAACGCGGCGCCGACCGTCATCGCCGCGCCGACCAGTCCGGCGGCGCCGTAACCCCGGTCGAGGGCCAGCACGACGTACATGGTCAGGGTGATGGCGGTCATGGTGATCGGGACGCGGGCCAACAGGGCGACCAGCAGCAGCGACCGGATGCCGGGCAGTGCGAGCACCAACCGGTAAGGCTTCAAAGTCATTCGGGTCTTTACCTCCGCCGGTCATCCTGCACCCCGGCGTGCGGCACCTACCACCGGGTTAACCGATCACACCGGATCCAGCCGAGGTGCGCCCCGGAGCGTGACGCCGGCTTCGCGCATCGCGCGCAGGGCCGCCTCCGTCGTCCGCGCGGCGACGCCGGCGGTCAGGTCGAGCAGTACGGTGGTGGCGAAACCCTCCCGGACCGCATCCAGTGCGGTGGCCCGTACGCAATGGTCGGTGGCGATACCGACGATGTCGACGGTTTTCACGTCGTGCCGGCGCAGCCAGTCGGCCAGCCCCTCCCCGGTCGGCCCTTCCCCGGTCGGGCCGGTCGGCTCCGTGGTCTTGGCGAAACCCTCGAAACCGGAGTACGCGGCAGCCCGCTCGCCCTTATGGAAGATCGCGGCCACCCGGTCGGTGCGTAGGTCGGGGTGGAATTCGGCGCCCTCCGTCCCGGCTACGCAGTGCGCCGGCCAGGAGGCGACGTAGTCGGGTGGGTCACCGAAGTGCGCGCCCGGTTCGACGTGGTGGTCCCGGGTGGCCACCACGTGGTCCCAGTGGTCCGGTTCGCTGGCCAGCAGGTGGGAGATGCCCGCGGCCACCGCGTTACCACCGGCGACGGCCAGCGATCCACCTTCGCAGAAGTCGTTCTGTACGTCCACGATGATCAAGGCTCGGCTCATCGTGATCTCCTTCCGGCTGATTCGGGCGGCCCCGGCTGGCAGGGAGATCCTGCCGGCGACGGGGCCTCGGGTCATTGGGTCGGGCGACGGCCTCAGCTGGTGGGGATGATGGTGACCGGGATGGTCGGGTCGCCGGTGGAAAGCTTCAGTCCCTCCCAGGGGATGGAGATCAGACACTGGCGGAGATGCTCCCGCGACTCGGTGAGGGTGGGCAGCGGGACCGACGCGCCGTTGATCATGTACGGGCGTTGCAACATCCGGTCGTTCGGGTGATGCTCGGGCATTCCCTGGGAGACCACGATCTCCTCGGTGGCCGTACCGGTCGGCTTGTGCCGGCGTACGGCGACCTTCCGGCCGCCCACGGTCGCCTTGTGCTCCGAGCGCTTGACCACCGACCGCCCCTGGACCTCGACCAGCTTGTAGATCAGCCCGGCGGTGGGCGCCCCGGAACCGGTGACCACAGCGGTACCGGCGCCGTACATGTCGACCGGCTCGGCGGCGAGCGCGGCGATCGCGTACTCGTCCAGGTCACCGGAGACGATGATCTTCGTCTCGGTGGCGCCCAGCGAGTCGAGCAGCTCGCGGGACTGCTGGGCCAGGACCGACAGGTCGCCGGAATCGATCCGGATCGCCCGCAGGCCCGGACCGGCGACCGCGATCGCGCTGCGGATGCCCTGGCTGATGTCGTACGTGTCGACCAGCAGGGTGGTCTCCTTGCCCTGGGCGCTGACCTGGGCGGCGAACGCGGTCGGCTCGTCGTCGTGCAGCAGGGTGAAGGCGTGCGCGGCGGTGCCCGCGGTCGGGATGCCGTAACGGGCCCCGGCGGCCAGGTTCGAGGTGTAACCGAACCCGGCCAGGTAGGCGGCCCGGGCGGCGGCGACCGCGGCCTCCTCGTGCGTACGCCGGGCACCCATCTCGATCACCGTACGGCCACGGGCCGCGGTCACCATCCGGGCCGCGGCCGCCGGCGACCGCACAGTCGTGGTTGAGCACCGACAGCACTAGGGTCTCCAGCAGCGACACACTCGGCGAAGGTGCCGGAGACGGTGAGCATCGGCGAACCGGGGAAGAAGAGCTCGCCCTCGGCGTACCCGTCGAATGTCGCCGCTGAACCGGTAGTCGGCGAGCCAGGCCGGCGGTCAGGTCGTCGACCACCCCGGTGTCCCGCAGAAATGTCACCTCGGCCTGGTCGAACCGGAAGTTCCGGAGCAGTTCGATCAGGCGTCCGGTGCCGGCGACCACGCCGTACCGTCGCCCGGCCGGCAACCGGCGGGTGAAGACCTCGAACACACAGTGCCGGTCGGCGGTACCGTCGCGCAGGGCGGCACTGACCATGGTCAGCTCGTAATGATCGGTCAGCAGTGCCGGGCGAAGACTGTTCACCATCCCAGCCTAAGCGCCCTGGATGGCGCAGACCGGCGTGGTCAGCTCGCGGCCTTGTCCTCCGGGTCGGGTAGTGCCCGCAGGACCGGCCAGAGGTCACCCCGTCCGGTCACGCCGAGCTTGTTGTAGACCCGCTGTAGATGGTTGTCCACCGTGCGAGTGGAGAGGAACAGCTGCTCGGCGATGTTGCGGCTGGCCAAACCGGTAGCGGCCAGACGAGCGATCTGATGCTCCCGTTCGGTCAGCGCCGCCTGCCGGGTGGTGATGGCCGGGGTGCGGATCACGTCACAGCCGCACAGCAGCTCCCGGAGCCGGACCCCGGCCTCGTGCGTCCGGGAGGAGCGGGCTTCCCGCAGCCGGGCGACCGCCTGCGCGCAGGCCTCGGCGGCGAACAGGTTCAGTTCGAGTCGGGCGAACTCCTCGGCGACCGTGAGCAGGGCCTCGCCGGAGCGATCGGACTCGGCCCGCGCGTGCCGGGCCAGCAGCGGTGGCAACGCACCGTCCACCGTTTCACTCAATTCGGTCAGTCGGTGGGTGACGGTTTGCCGTCGGCCGATCGAGGTGCGCCGGCCGACCTCCGCGTCGGCCCTGCCGAGTCGAACCAGGTCGTGCAGGGCCAGCACCTCGTGCCCGGCGAAGCCGTCGGACTGCAATCGGGCGACCAGTTGACTCAGCCGCGCGGTGGCGCCGGCCAGATCGCCGGTGCCGGCCAGCACGGCGGCGCGGGACTGCTCCAGCCAGGGGTAGAGCACCGCCATCCCGGGCAGGTGCGCGCGCTCGGCCTCGGCCATCGCCTCGCTGGCCTGTTCGAGGTCACCGTGGAGCACTGCGGCCTGGGCCCGCTCGGCCTGCGCCAGTCCGGCGTACACCCGACTGGTGGCCAGCACCGCGCACGCCCTGAGGCTGGCCCGCAGCGCGCTACCGCTCTGCCCGCGCATCCGGGCCGCCTGGGCCCGCAGAATGGAGAGATAACCGGCGCCGAGTCGGAAGTCGCCGGCGTCGGCCAGGTCGGCGAATTCGGCGGCCACGATCGCGTCGATCCCGGCGAGATCCCCGGCGAGCGCGAGCTGGGTGCCCCGGGCCAGTTCCAGGGCGAGTTGCAGGTACGGCATGTCGGCACGCCACTGGGCGGCGTCGGCTGCCACAGCGGCGATCGCCCGGCCGCTGAGCATCAGATCGACCCGGGCGGCTTGCAGGTGGGCGATGGTGCACCGGGCCAGTCCGCGCGCGGAGACCGAGGCGGCCGGTCGATCCAGCACCGCCAGGCTCAGCCGCAACGCCTCGGTGTGGTTCAACTGGTGCAGCCGCATGATCGCCTCGAACGCGCGTATCCGGGCCCGGTCGGCCGGGTCGGTCAGTTGTTCGGCCGCCGCTGAGATCTCCGTGACCGTCGACTCGCGGTTGAGCCCCCAGTACGACACCATGCCGCGTACGGTCAGCCAGCGGGCCCGCCGCTCGTCGGTGGTGATCTGGTCGGCGACCGAGTCGAGCACCGTGAGCGCCTCGTCGGGCTGGTCGCCGAACATCAGGATGGTGGCCAGCAGTTCGGCGGCGTCGAAGCCACCGCCGTTGGTCAACGCGGCCCGGACCAGCCGAGCGGCGAGCGGGACGTCGAAACGGGCAAAGGCCTGGCCGCCGGCGGTGAGCAGAATGTCCGGATCCTGCTTGGCGCTTGACTCGAGCCGCCACACCGCCACCCGGAGGAGATCGTCGCGTCGCCGGTTACCGGTGCTCTCCATCAGGTCGGCGAGCTGGGCCTGCAAGCGCCGGGTCCGGGTCACCGGACAGTGTCGTCGTACCACCTCACCGTAGAGCGGCTGGCCCAGGCGCACGTTGGTCCGTCGGTCGTCCGGGGTGACCTGGATCAGCCCACGTTCCTCGGCGATCTCCACGGCTGCGGGGTCGGCGGCCTGGTGCAGCAGGGCCAGCCCGATCGGCTCGCCGAGGGCGACCAGTTCGACCACGGCCCGCACCCCCGGAGCGAGCTGCCCGATCCGGGTGTCGACCAGATCCTCGAGGCTGGGTGCCAGTTGCAGTCGGCCGGTCCAACGCCACATCCCGTACGTCTCGGTCAGCTCCCGGCTGGCGGTCGCGGCGATGACCATCTCGCGCAACAGCAGCGGGTTGCCAGCGGACGACCGCCACAGCCGGTCGGCGGAGCCTGGGTCGACCGGACCAGCCAGCATCTCGGTCAGCAACGCGGTGCTGTCCGATTTGCTCATTGGCGTCAACTCGGCATGATTGACCAGGTCGTCGGTCCATAGTGCCCGGATGGAGAGGGGGATCTGCTCGCCGCTGCGCAGGGTGCCGAGCACGGTGGAGCGCTCGGAGCGGGCGATCAGATAGACCAGCGCCGCCGAGGAGGCGTCGAGTAGGTGGGCGTCGTCGATGCCGAGCACGATTGGCCGCCCGGCGGCCTGCTGGTGCAGCGCGTCGACCGCCCAGCGCAGTATCCCGGCGGGCGACAGTCCGGCGGGCTGGTCGGTCGGTAGGACCTGGGCCAGTCCACCGAAGGGTAGGCCAGCGGTCGCGATATTGGCCGATGCGGACCAGACCGCGTACTGCTCCGTCCGCAGGGCGTCGAGGCATTGCCGGAGCAGTCGGCTCTTGCCGATGCCGGCGGTGCCGCTGAAGATGAGGCCACGGCTGCTCGGGTTGGTCGCGGCGGCGACCAGTTGGTTGAGCTCATCTGTCCGACCAACGAAGCTCCACGGGCCCATCGCGGCAGCATAGCGAGCCGAGATCAATCGTGTGTGGCTAATGACAGTCCGAAGTTGAGTAACGATATGATCATCTATGAGTACGAATGGTTCTCGGTGCAGCCGGGTAGCGGCACGTAACGTTGAAATGTCCGGCTTGCCGTGCCGGAGCGTTCCCCGATCGGGCGTCCCGCCCGGCTGATCGTCCTCCAGGGAGGCCGTCGCATGGAGTCCGGACCGCGTCGAATTGATGCTGTTTCCGCACCCGGTCCGACCACCAGCCACAATGGGCACTCTTCGACCGACCAGAGTGGCCACCTACTGGGCGATCGCCGCCAACCGGACCGGATCGGGTCGGATGCCGGCCGGGTCCGCGCGCATACGCTGATCGAAGCCATTCCGGATGAACCGCTCGCGGTGATAGCGGCCGGTCCGGCCGGGGCGGGACGTCGTGCCGTACTCGCTGCTCTGCTCGACGACAGGGCATCCGCCCTGAGCGTGCCCCGGGGCAGCTTCCTGGTCCTGAGCCATGCTCAGGGCGCCAAAGGTGCGGCCTACGTGCCCGGTCTCCGGGAGGCGCCGACCTACCGGGCCGACCCGGCCAACGCCGGCCCGGCGTTGGCCAGACCGCCCCGGCGCGTCGAACTGAGCATGTCCAATTCTTTGTTGAAGTATTTCGACCTGGTCGACACTCCAGACAGCGGCACGCTCGGCCTGGCCGGCGTCCGGATCGTGCTCGACGCGGTCCGCCGTGGCGGTGCCCTGCTCTTCGTGATCCGCGCCGACCAGCGGCTCGCCGCCCCCGATCTGGACCTGTTAACCCAGGTCGTGGGGGAGGCGGCGGTCTTCTTCGCGGTGACCCCGGCTGCCGGAGGCGGCTGGTCCCCGCCCGACGCGGCCGACCGGGATCCCGACGACACAGCGGCGGCCTGCGTCCAGGTCCACCGGGACGTGGTGATCGGCGCCGTACCGGGACTCGGCGAAGCCCCGTGGGTCGCGTTGGACCCGGTCGCCGACGCCGCCGATCTGCGACGTGCGCTGGTCGGCTGGGGCGCTGGCGAAGCGCTCCGCCGCAGCAGCGCCAATCCGCCGGTCGTGCCCGGCGCCACCCGGACCATCCGGGTCGCTGCCGACGCGGCTCAGTTTGAGTGGGCGGACTCGCTGGACCGGCACAGCCGTACCGCCGAGCACCGGATCCGGCAGGACCTGGCCCTTGAGTCGGCCAACATCCACCTGCGCTGTGTGCGGGAACTTGTCTTCGGTTCCGGCTGTGCCGGCCTGCCTGAGACCCTGGACCAGGAGTTGCACGCGCTCTCGCTGCGGGCGGTGGCCGATGTCGATGCCGCCGTCGACCGGATCCTCGACGAGATCCTCACCGTGGTCTTCGGCGAAGTGCCGGATGAGGCCGTACGACGGCGGGTGATCGCCGCGGTGGGCTGGGGCTTCACCGAGTACCCGGTCGCCCGCGACCTCGATCGGGTGCTGCTGATCAACAGCGCCGGCGGGGTGAGCACGCTGACCGGCCTCGGTGCGGTGGCCGCGCTCCCAGCATATTCGGGTGGCACCCGTGGGAACCTGCTCCCGCCGCTCGGCGCCGGTCTCTCCGGCGCCTGCTACCAGCACTGGGGCAATCCAGCCCACAACAACACGCCCAAGGCGCGCTCCTGGTTGCAGCGCGCGCTGCGCGAGGTCGAGCTTGAGTTGTCCAGAGAGGTGTGCCGACGCTTCGAGGCGGTCCAACTTTCCCTGGTCGCCGTGCTGACCAAGGCGGTCGCGCACGGCAATCTGCTCGCCTGAGAACGCCATCCCGGTCGGTTCTCGGCGTTCCGGTTTATCGGTCCGCGGGACTCGGTGGCACGATGGGAGGCATGGCGGCTCCGCAGGTAACCCCGGTCGAGACGCCGGACACCGAAGAGGTGCCGGTCGTCGACCGGCCATGGGTGACGATTGTCTGGGACGATCCGGTCAATCTCATGTCGTACGTCACCTGGGTGTTCCAGAAACTTTTCGGATACAGCCACGAGAAGGCTGAGAAGCTGATGCTCGACGTGCATCACAAGGGGCGCGCGGTGGTCTCCAGCGGCAGCCGGGAGCGGATGGAACACGACGCGGCCCAACTGCACGCGTACGGACTCTGGGCGACGGTGGAACGGACGTGATCGGGTCGGACAGGATCGGGGTGGCCGGGTGAGTGCCTTCCGCCGGTACGGGGAGCATCTCGTGGCGACCTTTGCCGCCGACGAGGTCCGGGTGCTCCGGAAGGTCGCCTCTGAGGTGGTGGGCCTACTCACTGATGGTTTCGATCATCAGGATCCGGTGGTGGGCCGGCTCTTCCCGGACGTTTATCCGGAGGATCAGGAGGAGTCGGCCGAGTTTCGCCGGTACACCGAGGGCGATCTGAAGACGGGCAAGATCGACCAGGCCGGTGCGGTGCTGGCGGGACTGCCGCCGGACACCGGCGGCGAGGTACGCCTCGACGGGGAGGCCGCCGAGGCGTGGCTGCGCGCGCTGAACGATGCCCGGCTGGCCATGGGTGTGCGGTTGGACATCTCCGGCACCACCGACCCGGATGAGGCCCTCGACGCCGCGGTGCGCAGGGACCCGGCCTCGAACCGGGTCTTCCAGCTCTCCGTCTACGCCTATCTCGGCTATCTGCAGGAGTCGCTGCTGGAGGCGCTGATCAAGAAAAGTTGACCCGGGACGTCTCTCCGGTGCCGTTTGCCGGGAACAGCGTCATGATCAACGAGGCGGCGTGGGTGGTGGAGGTGTGGTGAGGGTGACTTTCGCTGGTCCGGTGCCCAGGCGGTAGGCTGGTACGCGTGCTGAACATCGACCGGTCGATCATCGACGAAATCGTCGCGCACGCCCGCCGGGATCATCCGGACGAGGCATGCGGCGTCGTCGCTGGGCCGGCTGGCAGCGACATCCCGGTCCGGCACATCCCGATGGACAACGCCGCTCGATCGATGACCTTCTATGAGTTCGACTCGATGGAGCAGTTGCGGGTGTGGCGGGAGATGGACGACCGTGACGAGGAGCCGGTCATCATCTACCACTCGCACACCGCGACCGAGGCGTACCCATCGCGTACCGATGTGGCCTTTGCCGGCGAACCAGGCGCGCACTACCTGCTTGTTTCGACCCGTGACCCCGACACCGAGGAAATCCGCTCGTACCGCATCGTGGACGGGGTGGTGACCGAGGAGCCGGTCCGGATCGTCGAGGCGCGCGTGGACTCGCACGCTGTCCAGTCCTACAAGTTCGGGCAGAGCCCGACGACGGTCGACTACGAGTGTTCCGGCCGCTGACCGCAAGCAGCTGCGCCGTAGTCCTTCGCTTTCCCGAAACCGTCGTTTCCTTAGGAGTAAGACATCATGGCCATCGAGGTCCGTATCCCCACCATCCTGCGTAGTTTCACCGGCGGCGCCAAAATCGTCGAGGGGAGTGGGGACACTCTCAACGATCTCCTGTCCGACCTGGACGGTAAGTACTCCGGCCTGCGGGCCCGCTTGATCACCGATGAGGGTGCGCTGCACCGGTTCGTCAACGTCTACGTCAACGACGAGGACGTCCGGTTCCTGGGCGCGCTGGAGGCTAAGCTCGCCGACGGCGACAGCGTCACCATCCTGCCGGCCGTGGCCGGCGGCGCGTCCGGTGCCGCTGAGGTGTCGGACCCGCGCGTACCGGCCACCGCGCGCTGAGGGCCGTCACAGACCATGGCGCGGTACGACAGCCTGCTCGACGCGTGCGGTGGCACCCCGCTGGTGGGCCTGCCCCGCCTGTCACCGACGGTGCCCGATGGGGCACCGCCGGTGCGGCTCTGGGCCAAGCTGGAGGATCGTAATCCGACCGGCAGCATCAAGGACCGGCCGGCGCTGTATATGGTCCGCGAGGCAGAACGGGATGGCCGCCTCCGGCCAGGAGACACCATCCTGGAGCCGACCAGCGGAAACACCGGCATTTCCTTGGCCATGGTGGCGAAGCTGCGTGGTTACCGCCTGGTCTGCGTGATGCCGGAGAACGTCTCCGCCGAGCGGGTACAACTACTCCGGATGTACGGCGCGGAGATCATCTTCTCGCCCGCCGCGGGTGGTTCCAACCAGGCGGTCGCCACCGCGAAGCAGATCGCCACCGAGCATCCCGATTGGGTGATGCTCTTTCAGTACGGCAATGCCGCCAACGCCCGGGCGCACTACGAGACCACCGGTCCGGAGCTGCTGCAGGACCTGCCCACGATCACCCATTTCGTGGCCGGGTTGGGCACCACCGGCACGTTGATGGGCACCGGCCGTTACCTTCGGGAGAAGGTCGAGGGCATCGAGATCGTCGCGGCCGAGCCGAGGTACGGCGAGCTGGTCTACGGGCTGCGTAACATCGACGAGGGGTACGTTCCAGAGCTGTACGACGCCACGGTGTTGACCCGCCGCTTCTCGGTTGGTACCCGGGACGCGGTGCTGCGTACCCGGCAGCTGGTCGAGGTGGAGGGGATCTTCGCGGGGTTTTCCACCGGCGCCATCCTGCATGCCGCGCTGGCTGTCGCGCACGAGGCTGTTCGGCACGGTCGCCGGGCTGATGTCGCGTTCGTGGTGGCTGACGCCGGCTGGAAGTACCTCTCCACCGGGGCGTACGGCGGCACGCTCGCCGATGCCGAGGAGGCGTTGGACGGCCAGCTCTGGGCCTAGCCCCACCCACCCCTCCTCCCACCCCTCCTCCCACCCCGGTCGATCATGAGGTTATCTGCGCGGTACGCGTGAATTTTGCCGATAATCTCATGATCGACGGTGACGGTGACGGTGAATGCGGGGTGCGATAACGGAACGTAACGACATTGACCCGCGATCGTTATGCTGCGGACTACATTCGGTGGCCGGGTCGGTGTCACGTTGCCGACATCTGGCATTAGATCGTTCTTGTGTTCAGGTGTCGCGGCGTAGGCTGCGCACCGTGACAGATATGCCGGCTATGATCATCTACGCATTGGTCGGCGGACTGTCCGTGACCATTAGTGACTGTGGGACAACCGGATGCGACTGACCGTTCTGGGCTGCGCCGGGAGTTTCCCCGGCCCCGAGTCGGCGTGTTCGGCTTATCTCGTTGAGGCCGACGGATTCCGACTCCTGGTCGATTTCGGTCCGGGTTCGCTCTCCGCACTGCAGCGATATGCCGGGCTGAACGCGGTGGACGCCATCCTCCTCACCCACCTGCACTGTGATCACATCCTCGACGCGGTTACCTACGTCGTGGTGCGCCGTTACGCACCAGGTGGGCCCTGTCCGCCACTGCCGGTCTACGCGCCAGCCGGTGCGCCGGCCCGGCTCGCCGCCGCGTACAGCCAGGAAGCCGACGGCGTCGACGATGTCTACACGTTCTATGGCCTCCAGCCCGGTAGCTTCCCGATCGGCCCGTTCACCGTGACCGTTGACCGGGTCAACCATCCGGTGGAAACCTACGGCGTACGGCTGGAGCACGAAGGTCGGTCGCTCTGCTACTCGTCGGACACCGCGCCCTGCGAGGCGCTGCTGCGGCTGGCACACGGCGTCGACCTCTTTCTCTGCGAGGCCAGCTATCTCGACGGTGAGGACAATCCACCGGACCTGCACCTGACCGGTCGTGAAGCAGGCGAGATCGCGACCAAGGCGGAGGTCGGCCGACTGTTGCTGACGCATCTGGTCACCGCCTGGGGGAGTGAGGCGCTCACGTACGAGGCCGCCGTATCGAGTTACGCCGGTCCGGTGGAGATCGTCCGGCCAGGTGCCCGGTACGAGCTCTAACGACGACGGCGTTGTTCCCGGTCTGGTTCCGCGAGGGAACCGGCCGATGGTGGCAGGACACCCGGACTCGCTGCGCTTTGGTGAGCGAATAGGCTGCGGCTATGGCGCGACCTGATGGGCGGCAGCCCGACCAACTCCGACCGGTGAGCCTGACCCGGCAGTGGAGCATGCACCCGGAGGGCTCCGTACTTGTCGAGTTCGGTGGTACCCGGGTGCTCTGCACGGCGAGTGTCACCGAGGGGGTGCCGCGCTGGCGTAAGGGCTCCGGCCTGGGCTGGGTCACCGCCGAGTACGCGATGCTGCCCCGGGCCACCACCACCCGCTCCGATCGGGAGAGCATCAAAGGCAGGGTGGGTGGGCGTACCCATGAAATCTCCCGGCTGATCGGCCGTAGCCTGCGGGCCTGCATTGACCTCAAGGCGCTCGGGGAGAATTCGATCGTGCTCGACTGCGATGTGTTGCAGGCGGATGGAGGCACCCGCACCGCCGCGATCACCGGTGCCTATGTCGCGTTGCACGACGCGGTTACCTGGCTCGCCGGTCGAAAGGCCCTGGCCGGCAAGCCGGCTACGGTCATGCACCGGTCGGTCGCCGCAGTCAGCGTCGGCGTGGTCGAAGGGGAACCTCGACTTGACCTGTGCTATTTGGAGGATGTGTCGGCTGTGGTCGACATGAATATCGTCTGCACCGGCGAGGGGGACTTCGTCGAGGTGCAGGGGACCGGGGAGACCGGGGTGTTCGCCCGCGACCAGCTCGACGCCCTGCTCGACCTCGGGGTGGCCGGCTGCGCCGAGCTGACCGAGGCCCAGCAAAAGGCGCTCGGTCGGTGAGCGCGAGGAGTGAGCTTGCGAGCCCCGCAGTCGCGAACGGAGGGAACCCGGCATGACCCAGGTCCTACTGGCCACCCGAAACCGTAAGAAGCTTGCCGAGCTGCAGCGGATCTTGGACCATGCGCTCGGGCAACATCGGGTGGAGCTACTGGGCCTCGACGACCGGCCGGCGTACCCCGAGGTCCCGGAGACCGGCCTCACCTTCGGTGAGAATGCCCTGTTGAAGGCGCGCGAGGGTGCCCGGCTAACCGGCCTGCCCACAGTGGCCGATGATTCGGGCCTGGCGGTGGATGCGCTCAACGGCATGCCGGGGGTGTTCAGCGCGCGTTGGTCGGGTCGGCACGGCGACGACCGGGCCAACCTGGACCTGGTGCTCGGACAGATCGCCGACGTGCCAGACGAGCACCGGGGCGCGGCCTTCGTCTGTGCGGTGGCCCTGGTGTTGCCCGGTGGCAAGGAGCATCTGGTCGAGGGGCGGCAGAGCGGACGTCTGCTGTTTGAGCGCCGGGGTACCGGCGGCTTTGGCTACGACCCGATCTTTCTCGGCGACGGGCAGGAGCGGACCAACGCCGAGCTGTCATCGACTGAGAAGGATGCGATCAGCCATCGCGGCAAGGCGCTGCGCGCCCTGTCCAAGGTGATCGCCAAGACGATGCTGGACCAGTCGGCGAGTTAGCTCCCCGCGATCAAGGACTTTCCCGTCGATCAAGGACGAGTTGTCGTGCTTTGGAGATCAAAGTGCGACAACAGGTCCTTGATCGACGGGGCGGGCGACGGGGCGGGCGACTGGGCGATCACGCCAGCGGGCCGACCTCGGCTTCGATCGCGGCGCGCAGCTCGGGGCCGGCGATCACATCGCGGGCGCCGTCCAGCACCGGGGCCAGGAAGATGTCCGGACCGGGTTCACCGGCGAAGCCATGGACCGCAGCCACCGCAGCCCGTCCGGCTGGCGAGGGGTCCAGCGGGGCCCGCAGCTGCAACCCGCGTACGCCGGCCAGCAGCTCCACCGCGAGCAGGCTGGTCAGGTTATCCAGGACGCTACGCAGTTTTTTGGTCGCCGCCCAGCCCATCGAGACATGATCTTCCTGCATGCCGCTGGTCGGCAGCGAGTCGACCGAGGCCGGGGCGGCCAGCCGCCGGTTCTCCGCGACGATCCCGGCGGCGGTGTACTGGGCGATCATCAGGCCGGAGTTGACCCCGGCGTCCGGGGAGAGGAACGCCGGTAGGTCCCGGGAGCGGGTCACGTCGAGTAGCCGGTCCACCCGCCGCTCGGCGATCGCGCCCACCTCGGCGGCGGCGATGGCCAGGAAGTCGGCGGCGAAGCCGAGCGGGGCGCCATGGAAGTTACCGGTCGACTCCACCCGGCCGTCCGGCAGCACCACCGGATTGTCGACCACCGAGAGCAGTTCCCGATCGGCCACCGTGGCGACGAAGGCGAGGGTGTCCCGGGCCGCACCGGCCACCTGAGGGGCGCAACGCATCGAATAGGCGTCCTGGACCGCGTGTACGAGATCGTCGCGGTGCGAGTCCATCACCGCCGAGGACTGCAACAGCCGGCGGATGTTGGCGGCCGAGACGGCCTGCCCGGGGTGCGGGCGGATGTCATGCAGTTCCGGCAGGAACGGCCGCTCCGAGCCGAGCATCGCCTCGATGGCCAGCGCGGCGGTCACATCGGCCATGGTGAACAGGTGCGCCGCGTCGGAGATCGCCAGCAGCAGCATGCCCAGCATCCCGTCGGTGCCGTTGATCAGCGCCAGCCCCTCCTTGGCGGCCAGTTCGATCGGGCGTAGCCCGGCCCGGGCCAGCGCCTCGGCGGCGTCGAGCCGAGCACCGGACGGATCCAGCACCCAGCCCTCACCGAGCAGCGCCAGCGCGCAGTGTGCCAGCGGGGCCAGGTCGCCGGAGGCGCCGAGCGAGCCGTGTTCGGGCACCCACGGGGTGATGTCGTGGTTGAGCAGGTTGACCAGCGCCTGGGCGACCAACGGACGGACCCCGGAGCGGCCGAGCGCCAACGACCGTACCCGCAGCAGCATCATCGCCCGGACCACCTCGCGGGGCATCGGCGCCCCGATCCCGGCGGCGTGCGAGCGGATCAGCGCGTGCTGCAGTTCGGCCCGCCGCTCCGGTGCGATGAAGGTGTTGGCCAACGCGCCGAAGCCGGTCGACACGCCGTACACCGGCCGGCCGTCCCGCTCGATCCGCTCCACGATCGCCCGGCTGGCCGCCATCGCGTCAACGGTGGCGGGATCGAGTACGACGGTGGCCGAGCCGCGGGCCACGGCCAGCACGTCGGCGGGGGAGACCCCGGTGGGCCGGACGACTACCGTCTCGGGCGCGGTGATGGCTGGTTCGATCACGATTGACATTGCAGCACTCCGTTGTGCAGAACCTGGCTGATCAGTGGAACGCCCGGCCGATAGGCCAGGTGCAGATGGGACGGGGCGTCGAGGACGGACAGATCGGCCCGCGCGCCTGGACGTAACAGGCCGATGTCGTCGCGGCGCAGCGCGGCCGCCCCGCCGGCGGTGGCCGCCCAGACCGCCTCCGCCGGGGTCATCCCCATCTCGCGGACCGCGAGCGCGATGCAGAACGGCATCGACGAGGTGTACGACGAACCGGGGTTGCAGTCGGTGGCGAGCGCCACGGTCACGCCCGCGTCGAGCAGCCGCCGGGCGTCCGGGTACGGCGACCGGGTGGAGAACTCCGCCCCGGGCAGCAGGGTGGCCACCGTGGTCGTGCGCCCCCCATCAGGGCACATGCCATCGAACCGGGTCGAGGCGAGGGCGTCAACGTCGGCGTCGGACAGGTGGGTGCAGTGGTCCACGCTGGCCGCGCCCAGCTCCACCGCGAGCTGCACACCCGGCCCGGGGCCGAGCTGGTTGGCGTGCACCCGTACGCCGAGCCCGACCGCCTGCCCCGCGGGCGAGGATCGCCCGGGCGTGGTCGACGTCGAAGGCGCCCCGCTCGCAGAAGACGTCGACCCAGCGCGCGTACGGGGCGGCGGCGGCCAGCATCGGCCCGCAGACCATGCCGACGTAGTCGTCCGGGCGGGCGGCGTACTCGGCGGGCACGACGTGCGCGCCGAGGAACGTCGTCTCGTCGGTGAACTCGGCGGCGATCCGCAGCGAGCGGGCCTCGTCGGCGACGGTGAGCCCGTACCCGCTCTTGATCTCGATGGTGGTGGTGCCCTGGCGCAGCGCCTCGGCCCGCAGCCGTGCGACGGTGCCGCGTAGCTCGCTGTCGGTGGCGGCCCGGGTCGCGGCCACCGTGGTCCGGATGCCGCCACCGGTGTACGGCTGGCCGGCCATCCGGGCGGCGAACTCGGCGGCCCGGTCCCCGGCGAAGACCAGATGGGCGTGGCTGTCCACGAAGCCGGGGAGCACCGTCCGCGCCATCGACGTCCAGCCGCCGGTCGGCGGCCGGGGCGTCCCGGGACGGCCCGACCCAGGCCACCCGGCCGTCCTCGACCAGCAGTGCCGCGTCCCGCCGCAGGCCGAGCGGACCACCTGCGCCGCTGCCGGCCACGTTGGTGACCAACTCGCCGATGTTGTCGACCAGCAGGTTCACTAGGTCACTCCGTTTCTCGCGTCGGATAGCACGGGCCGGCTCATCCGGAGGTCACCGACTGGATCGCGCTGCGCAGCGCGGCCGGTACGTCGATGGTGACGTGCCGACCGTCGCGGACCACCACCCGGCCGTCCACCAGCACATGGGTCACGTCGGCGGCGGTCGCCGCGAAGAGCACCCCGGCCGGCGGCACTCCGGCGGTCCGCGCCGTGTCCAGCCGTACGGTGACCAGGTCGGCCCGCGAGCCGACGGCGATCGTCCCGGCGTCGGCCCAGCCCAGCGCGGCGTGCCCGGTGACGGTGGCCGCCCGCAGCAGCTCGGCGGCGGTGAAATGGCCGCGCCGTTCGGTGCGCAGCCGCTCGTCCAGCTCGACCGCGCGGGCCTCCTCGAACGAGGTCGATCACCGCGTGGCTGTCGCTGCCGAGGCTGAGCGGGCTGCCCGCGTCGGCCAGCGCGCCGGGCCGGTCCGATCCCGTCGGCCAGGTCGCGCTCGGTGGTGGGGCAGAGGCAGACGCCGGTGCCGGCTGCCGCCGAGCAGGCCCAGGTCGACGTCGCGTGAGGTGGGTGGCGTGCACCGCCGTCGTGGCCGGGCTGAGCACGCCGCGACTCGGCGAGCAACCGGGTGGGTGTGCGGCCGTGCGCGGCGAGGCAGGCGTCGTTCTCGGCCCGCTGTTCGGAGAGGTGGAAATGCAGCGGCGCGGCGCGCTCGGCCGGCCCAGCCCGCCACCACCGGCAACTGGTCGGCCGGGACCGCCCGGACCGAGTGGATGGCGGCGCCGAGCCGGGCGTGCCCGCCGGACGGAGCGAAGGTGTCGACCCGGGCTGCCCACCGCTCGGCGTCGCCGTCGCCGAAGCGCCGCTGCGGGCCGGTCAGCGGCTCGACCGTCCACGCCGGCGGTGAGATAGCAGGTGTCCAGCAGGGTGATCCGGATCCCGGCCTGCGGCGCGGCCTCGACCAGCGCACGCGCCCATCGCGTTCGGGTCGGCGTACGGGCGTGCCGTCCGGGCCGTGGTGCAGGTAGTGGAACTCGCCGACGCAGGTGATCCCGGCCAGCGCCATCTCGGCGTAGGTGGCCCGGGCCAGCGTCAGGTAGTCTCCGGGTCGAGGCGGCCGGCCACCTCGTACATCTGGTCGCGCCAGCTCCAGAAATTGCCCCGGCCGGCGTGGGTCCGCCCGCGCAGCGCCCGGTGGAAGGCGTGCGAGTGCGCGTTGGCCAGGCCGGGCAGGGTGAGGCCGGGCAAGCCGGATGGCATCCGGCGGGGCCGGCCGGACGTCGGCGGCGATGCCGCGCGACCCGACCGTCGGTCGACCTCGATGAGCACGTCCGCGCTGGGCTGCTCAGCGTCGGGCAGCCAGCGCGTATTCCGCGTGGAACCGGCTGATCACCGCGTACCGCCCGCGTCGAACAGGCTCAACATGCCAGCTCCGTCAAGACGTCGGCGAGGAGCCGTACCCCCTCGGCGCAGTCGGCGTCGCTCGCCGCCTCGGCTGGCGAGTGCGAGACGCCGGTGGGGTTGCGCACGAAGAGCATCGCGGTCGGCAGGTACGCCGACGAGCACCCCGGCGTCGTGCCCGGCGGCGGTGGGCAGCACCGGTACGTCCCGGTCCCGCAGCCCCTGGAGCAGCGCCACCAGCCCGCCGTCGAACTCGACCAGCGGGCTGGCCGACTCGGCGGTCACGGTGCAGCCGGTGCCGTCCCGGACGGCCCGCTCGGTCACCTTCTGCCGCACTGCGGTCGACCAGCCCTCCAGGGTGGCGGTGTCGGCCGCCCGGGCATCCAACCAGGCCCGGCACCAGCGACGGGATCGCGTTGGTGGCGTTCGGTTCGGCCAGCACCCGACCGACAGTGGCGTGCGCGCCGCGCAGCCGGGCCTCCTTGTTGGCCGCCAGTACGGCGTAGGCGAAGGTGAGCATCGGGTCGCGCCGGTCGGTCATCCGGGTGGTCCCGGCATGGTTGGCCTCGCCGGTGAACTCCAGCCGCCAGCGTCCGTGCGGCCAGATGCCGCTCGCCACGCCGACCGGCGCGTTCAGGTCGACCAGGGCCCGGCCCTGCTCGATGTGCAGCTCGACGAAGGTGCCGATCCGGCCCAGCAGGTCCGGGTCGGGCGCCGGCCGGCCGGTCGCCGAGCGCCTCGGCGAGACTGATCCCGTCCCGGTCGACCAGCGCCGCCGCGCGGTCCGGATCGAGCTCGCCGGTGAGCAGCCGCGACCCCAGGCACGGTACGCCGAAGCGGGACGCCCTCCTCCTCGGCGAAGGCGACCACCGCGACCGGGCCGGCGCAGCGCCCGACCGCTACCGATCAGCTGCGTCGTACGGCTAGCAGCGCGCTGACGATGCCGAGCGGCCCGTCGTAGCCGCCGCCCTGCGGCACCGAGTCGAAGTGGCTGCCGAGCAGCACCGCGTCACCGGCGTCCGGGCGCCCGCCGTACCAGGCGATCAGGTTGCCGTTGCCGTCGTCCTCGACCGTGTCGGCGAATTCGGCGGCCTGGTCGCGGAACCACCGCTCCAGTTGGCGTACCGGCTCGGTGAAGGCGTAGCGCAGGTAGCCGTCGGTGACCGGCATCGCGGCCGATCGGGGCGATCTCGTCCCACCGGGCCCGGAACTCGGCTTGCCGGCTGGGCGCGGGTCCGTCCGCTACCGGATGCGATAACAAGGGGGGCCTCCTTACCGTCGGCATCGGGATCGGCAGGCCGGTGCGCGTCGGCGACCGCGTCCGCGTCGGCGTACCCGGCGTCGACGTGCCGGATCACGCCCATCGCCGGGTCGTTGGTGAGCACCCGTTCGATCTTCTGCCCGGCGAGCGCGGTGCCGTCGGCGACGCAGACCTGCCCGGCGTGGATGCGACCGGCCGATGCCCACCCCGCCACCGTGGTGGATGGAGACCCAGGACGCGCCGCTGGCCGTGTTGACCAGCGCGTTGAGCAGTGGCCAGTCGGCGATCGCGTCGGAGCCGTCGGCCATCGCCTCGGTCTCCCGGTACGGGCTGGCCACGCTGCCGCAGTCCAGGTGGTCCCGACCGATCACCACCGGGGCGGTCAGTTCACCCGAGGCGACCATCTCGTTGAACCGCACCCCGGCCATGTCCCGCTCGCCGTAGCCGAGCCAGCAGATCCGGGCCGGCAGGCCCTGGAACGCCACCCGCTCGTCGGCCAGCCGGATCCACCGGGCCAGCGACTCGTTCTCCGGGAAGAGGTCCAGCACCGCCCGGTCGGTGGCGGCGATGTCGGCCGGGTCGCCGGAGAGCGCCGCCCAGCGGAACGGGCCCCTGCCCTCGCAGAAGAGCGGCCGGATGTACGCCGGCACGAAGCCGGGGAAGTCGAACGCCCGTTCGTACCCGCCGAGCTGGGCCTCACCCCGGATCGAGTTGCCGTAGTCGAAGACCTCGGCCCCGCCGTCGAGGAAGCCGACCATCGCCTCGACGTGCCGGGCCATCGAGGCGCGGGCCCGTTCGGTGAACTCGGCCGGGTCGGCCGCCGCGTACCCGGCCGCGTCGGCCAGCTCAATTCCCTCCGGGACGTACGACAGCGGGTCGTGCGCGCTGGTCTGGTCGGTGACGATGTCGATCTCCACGCTCGGCGGAGCAGCTCCGGGAAGACCGTCGCGGCGTTGCCGACCACGCCGACGGAGAGTGCACGGCGCTCCCGCTTGGCCGTCATCGCCTGCTCGATCGCGGCGTCCAGCGAATCGGCCACCGTGTCCAGGTAGCGGGTGCGGACCCGGCGGGCCAGCCGCTCCGGGTCCACGTCGACGATCAGGCAGACGCCGCCGTTCATGGTGACCGCCAGTGGCTGGGCGCCGCCCATTCCGCCGCAGCCGGCGGTGAGGGTCAGCGTGCCGGCGAGCGTGCCATCGCCGGGTTGCGGTCCGTCCGCACCGGCGGCGAGTTTCGCGGCAACCGCGGCGAACGTCTCGTAGGTGCCCTGCAGGATGCCCTGGGTGCCGATGTAGATCCAGGATCCGGCGGTCATCTGGCCGTACATGGTCAGGCCGAGCTGTTCCAGCCGGCGGAATTCCGGCCAGGTGGCCCAGTCGCCGACCAGGTTGGAGTTGGCCAGCAGCACCCTGGGTGCCCACTCGTGGGTGCGCAGCACCCCGACCGGGCGGCCGGACTGGACCAGCATCGTCTCGTCGTCGGCCAGGTCGGTCAGGGTCCGGACCAGGGCGTGGTACGACGGCCAGTCCCGGGCCGCCCGTCCGGTCCCGCCGTACACGACCAGGTCATCGGGGCGTTCGGCGACCTCCGGGTCGAGGTTGTTCATCAGCATCCGCAGCGCGGCCTCCTGCGGCCAGCCACGGGCGGTACAGGGTGGTGCCGCGCGCGGCGCGGATCGGGCGCGGCCATCGAATCTCCTCCGGCGGGGCGTAGGGCTGGTTGACGGATGCCGGCTAACCGACGAACAACTGGCGGCGGGCGGCGGACCGTTCGAATTCCTCCAGTCGCTGCTGGGCGTCCGCGGGTGCGGCGTCGCAGATCGCCTGCAGCAGCACCATCGACAGCGCCATCGGGGCGGTGTGCAGGTCGAAGACGAGCTGGGCGCCGACGGCGGCGGGGAGCACGATGTCGGCGTGTTCGGCGGCCGGGCTGACCGCCGAGTCGGTGATCACCACGATCGCCAGTCCGGCTGCCCGCGCCTCGCGCAGTGCGGCCAGTGACTCCCGGGGATAGCGTGGCAGCACAATCGCCAGCATGGCGCTCGCGCCGGCCGCGCGGGCCTGGTCGAGTCGATCGGTGAGCAGGCTGCCGCCGGAGTCGAACACCCGCACGTCCGGGTGCACCTTGGCGGCGAAGTAGGCGAAGTAGGCGGCCATCGGGGCGGCGGACGCGCAGGCCGAGCACGGGCAGCGGCCGGCTCGCGGCGAGCAGTGCTCCGGCAGCGGTCGACCCGGTCCCGGTCGGCGAGTTGCTCGGCGAGGTGGTGCAGGTTGTCGGCTTCGGCGCGTACCGCCCGCTGCAATTCGTTGTCGCCGGCCCCGGCGGTCGGGGTGGGCGCGCCGACCGCGGCGATCTCGCGGAGCCGGCGGCGCAGCGCCGGATAGCCGTCGTAGCCCAGGGCCATCGCGAACCGGGTGACCGAGGGCTGACTGACGCCGGCCAGCTCGGCCACCTCGGCGGCGGAGAGGTATCCGGCGGAGGCGGTGTGCCGGATCAGGCTGTGCGCGATGCGGCGCTGGGTCGGGGTCAGCCGGACGCCCTGGAACAGGTCGAGGAGCGGGTTCGTCGGCCCGGCCGCGATGACGACCTTGTCATTCACCTGCGCACTGTATGCATGGGTTCATTCAAGTGGCAAGAGTGAGGTCGGAACGTGATAGAAACTTGCGAGTGGATGGCATGAACTTCCGGCGCGCGATCGCCAGGACCCGACTCGCCCCGGTCGCCGCGTTCCCCAAGCGGCTGCTGCGGGTGGCCCGGCACGACGCTCGGGTGTTCGGTGTCTCGGCCAAGTGGTTGATCACCTCCCGGGAGCACCACAACTACACCTACGATCTGACCCGGCTCAGCCGGGAGCATCTCGCCTGGTTCGTGAGCGTGACCTGCGACGTGCCGGTCAAGCGGGTGAAGCAGTACCTCGCTGAGATCGAGTCCGACGACGTACTGCGCCAGCACATCGAGCGGGCCACCGCGACCGCCGCCCGACGCGGGCTGGCCGACCGGAAGGTGCGCTACGCGCGCCGAATCGGCTGGTACGCGATAGTACGGGCGACCCGACCCGAGCATGTCGTCGAGACCGGGGTCGACAAGGGGCTCGGCACCTGCGTACTGGCTTCGGCGCTGCTGCGCAACGCCGCCGACGGCGAACCGGGCCGGGTCACCTCGTTGGACATCAACCCGGAGGCCGGCTACCTGGCCCGGGCCCAGCCCTGGTCAGAGGTGGTCGATCTGGTCATTGGCGATTCGATCACGTCGATCAACGCACTGGACCGTCCGGTCGATCTTTTCCTGCACGACAGTGACCACAGCGTCGCCCACGAGCGGCGTGAGTTCCAGGCGGTCGAGTCGAAGCTGGCCCCGGGAGCCTTGCTGCTCACCGACAACGTAACGGTGACCAACGTGCTCGCCGAGCACGCCGAGCGCACTGGCCGACGGTTCCTGGCCTACCGGGAGACCCCGGCCCGGCACTGGTTCCCCGGCGACGGCATCGGCGTCGCCTGGTAACGCCGGTTCGTCGATCAAGGACCCTTCCTTGATCGACTCGGGAGAGAAGAGGCGCGGCCGGGTGTGGCAGGCTGGCGGACATGCGCCTCGCCTCGGTCCATACGTACCCGATCAAGGGTGGTTACCGGTTGGACCACGACGCGGCACGCGTGCAACCGTGGGGTCTGGCCGGCGACCGGCGCTGGATGATCGTCGATGACGACCGAGTTGGCGTCACTCAGCGGGATATCAGCGCTCTGGTCGCGCTCCGACCGGAGCCGCGTACCGGTGGGATCGTGCTACGGGCCGCCGGGCGTCCCGCACTCGACCTGCCGGAGCCGACGAACGGGGAGCCGGTTGCGGTCCGGGTCTTCGGCAACCAGCCGGCAGTGCCGGCCCGCAGCGCCGGACCGGCCGCCGCCGACTGGCTCACCGCGTTGCTCAACCACCGGGTACGGCTGGTCTGGCTGGGCGATCCGACGAAGCGGGTGATTCCCGACTCCACCTTTGCCGAGCCGGATGACCCGGTGAGTTTCGCCGATTCGTTTCCGGTGCTGCTGGCCAATCTCGCGTCGTTGGACGCGCTCAATGGCTGGCTGCTGGACTCCGGAAACCCGGAGGGACCGCTGCCGATGACCCGGTTCCGCCCCAACCTGGTGATCGACGGCGCCGAGCCGTGGGCCGAGGACAACTGGTCCGGCCGTCGGTTGCGGATCGGTGCGGTGAGCTTCCGGGCGGCCGGTCCCTGCGGCCGATGCGTGGTTACCACCGTTGACCAGCAGACGGGCGAGTCGGGGCACGAGCCGCTGCGGGTGCTGGCCAAGCATCGCAACATCGACCGGCAACTGTGCTTCGGTCTCTTCCTGGTCCCCGACGTCGCATGCCTGACCGACGGTGCGAGCGCCGCCCACCCCGGTCCGGAAGCCAGGCCGGGATGGATCGCCGTTGACGATCCGATCGAACTGCTGGCATAACTCGCCGACTGTTGCGTTGGCACGGCCGACTCGGGCAACATGATTCGCCGTGATGGATGCGGGCGTTTCGGGTGGCAGGGTTCACGGCACCGGGCCCGGCCGCCGACGGCGAGCGCCCCGCCGGATGTCTCTGCGGTGGCTGGTCGTCGGCGGCGCGGTCGGCATGGCCGGCATTCTCGGCCTGGCGGTCCTGCTCGTGCTGCAGTTCAACGGCGCACCGGCCTGTGCCGTCGCCCTGGCCGCGCCACCCGGTGATGCCGCGCGGAGCGGCAAGGCGACCTACTACGACTCGAAAGGCGGGGGCGGCAACTGCTCCTTCGTCAGTGCGCCAGCCGATCGGCTCTACGTGGCGCTCGGGCCGTCGGACTATTCGTCCGCCGCCGCCTGCGGCGGATACCTCGATGTGACCGGCCCCAAGGGCAAGGTCCGGGTGCTGATCATGGATCAGTGCCCGGAGTGCCCGGCCGGCCACCTCGACCTGTCCAAGGAGGCGTTCGCCAAAATCGCCGACCCGGTGCAGGGCGTGGTGCCGGTCACCTATCGGGCGGTGGTCAACCCGCCGTTGTCCGGCCCACTCACCTTCCGGATGAAGGATGGCGTCTCCCTGTGGTGGTTCGCCGTACAGGTCGGCAACCACGGCAATCCGCTGCGGTCGGTCGAGGCCAGGTCGGCCGGATCGGGTTGGCGCAGCGCCGTCCGGCACGACTACAACTACTGGCTCGTCGAGAGTGGACTCGGGCTCGCCCCGTACACCATCAGGGTGACCGACATGTACGGCAATCAGGCGACCGCCACCGGTATCGGCATGCTGCTGGAGCAGGTGCAGACGAGCAAAGTCAGCCTGTACGCCCCCGGTGCCGTCCCCCGCACCCCGGCGAGTACGCCTCCGTCGTCGGTCCGGCCGACCCCGACCCCGAGCGTCACGGCCGTTCCGGCCACCTCGGCCGGCACTCCGACGGCCGAGGCCGCCGAGGCCGTGGTAACCACCGGGCCGGCCCGGGCGCTCGACGTCGGGGCCGGTCGGGTCACCCCGCTATCCGCCGCCTGCGGTTCCTGAGCGGTCAGCCAAACGACCGGTTGGCGGCTAGGCCAGCGGCAGCCACATCAGGATCTCGTCGCGGTCGTCGCCGGGCGCGACCCGCAGAGCCCCGGGCAGCCGGCCGACCTCCCGGTAGCCGAGTCGCTGGTAGAACTGTTCCAGGCCGAGACCACCGCGTACGGTCACCTGCAGCGCCTCCCGGCCGAGCTGCCGGCCGAGCCGCTCGGCCTCGCGCATGATGGCCGCGCCGTAGCCGTGTCCCTGACGATCGGGGTGCACCATCACCCGCTTCAGTACGCACCAGTGGGTGGTGAGCGCGAAGCGGTTGTCGATGAAGATCAGCATGGTCACCGGTCGGTCAGCCTCGTAGCCGACCAGTAACCGGTCCGGGCCGTCGATGATCCCGGCGAAGGCTGCCGCCGCGACCGGGCGCACCGCCTCTTCGGTGGTGGGCGGGACGAAGCCGACCGCACCGCCCGCGTTGGTGGCGTCCAGCCAGAGCCTGACCAGCTGCTCGCGCAGCTCGGTGGTGAGTTCGGGATCGAGTACCAGGCGCAGGGACATGGCGGCAATCCTGGCTCAGCCGTTCGCAGGCTGGCTAGGCGTCACCCCGGATAGTGACCATGACAACGGCGAGCCCGGGGCGTCCGCCCCGGGGTAGGCCGTTCTGCGTTCTGGCCGCGCTTGGAGACCAAGCCGAGCCTGTCGTGCGGGAGAGGGGAGTCGAACCCCTACGCCCGAAGGCACAGGAACCTAAATCCTGCGTGGCTGCCATTACACCACTCCCGCTGGCTCCACGAGTCTAGAGCGTCGTTTGGCGACCGTGTTCAGGCCCGCCGCCCGAAGGATGTTCGAGACGGTGCCATGACTGACGGTGCAGCCGCCGGACTGCAACTCCCGTAGCCGCTGTGCGATGGCCTTCGGCCCGAGATCGGGGTGGGCCAACGCATAGGCGATCACCGTATCTCGGTGCGCAGCGGATCGCCACTGTCTACCAGCCGAGCGGGGACGCAGCGACCCCGTTTCCTCGAGTCTGCGTCGGAGCCGGTACCAGTGGTTGCGGTGACAACCGACCAGTTCGGCGGCCCGGGTAGCGGTCAACTCGTGTCGGTCGACCATAGCCATCGCCTCGATCAGCCGTTCCTCGGACAGTGGTTGGGTGCAACTGCTTTCAACCGACGGTTGGCGTACCGGCTCAGGGCTGCTCTGACCAGCCGGAACGCCGAAGGTGCGGCGGTTTCGGCCCGCGTACGTCGGTGTCTGACTGTGGCAGTTCGGGCACAGCAGCCGGACATTTTCCGGGCGACAGTCTGAGAAGTCGCCGTTGATGTGATCGACCTGAAGGGTCAGTGGCTTTCCGTTCCAGTGCTGCCCGGTACCGCAGGCGGAACACCGGGTGGGCACTCCGCGCTCGGCGAGCGCGCGGCGCAGAAGATCCGGGTGAGCGCGGCGGCGCTGCCGATCGCGAAATACCAGTACCTCGGCCGACGCGAGCCGGCGTCTGGAGTGGCGCGGTGGTTGTGACGGTCTTCTGGTGAAGTGCGATGTATCGATGCCGAACGTGTCGATCCGGCGGCGGAGATGTGCGTGCATGCCACCGCTCTGTCGCAGCCCAAGATGCCGGAGCACACCGGCGATGCTGGTGCAGGCGGCGACGGCCTCGGCGAGCAGGGCGTGGCTGTACTTCACCATGCGCGGACGGTACCGGCGGGGTGTGACAGGACGGCGGTCCGCGCGGCCCGCGACGTCGATCAGTCCAGACCCAGGTCCCGGCGGAGCTTGGCGACGTGCCCGGTGGCCTTGACGTTGTACGACGCCCGCTCGATCAGCCCGTCCGCGTCGATGACGAAGGTCGAGCGGATCACCCCGGTGACCGTCTTGCCGTACAGCTGCTTCTCGCCGTAGGCGCCGTATGCGGTGAGCACGGTCCGGTCGGTGTCGGAGACCAGCGGGAAAGTGATTGAGTCCCGTTCGCGGAACTGGGCGAGCTTGGCCGGCTTGTCGGGGGAGATGCCGACCACCTCGTAGCCGGCCGCCCGCAGCGCGTCGAGCGAGTCGCGGAAGTCGCAGGCCTGCTTGGTGCAGCCCGGCGTCATCGCGGCCGGGTACGCGTAGAGCACCACCTTCCGGCCGCGCAGTTCCTGGAGGGAGAGCGTCTCGCCGGTGTCGGTCGGCAGGGTGAAGTCCGGCGCGGGGTCGCCGGGCGCGAGGCGGGCGGGCGAGGTCATGGTTTTGACCCTATCCCTCGCCGCCGGGTCGGGCCGGACCTGACCGCCCGATGGTGGACCACCAGGAGCTTGCCGGCAGTGGAACCGCAGGTGACAGCTGGTGAACCAGTTATTGCCAGGACTTGGCAACAGCGATCGCAAACTAATACGCTGTGCCGGCCGGCGAGGCAACGGCCGGCACACCTGGGAGGTGGAGTGGAAACCCTGGCAATGCACATCTCGAACGGGATCATCAATGGTCCCGTCGCCGCGGTGTTCGCCGCGCTCGCCCTGTCCGCGCTCACCTTCTGCGTGCTACGGGGCCGGCGTGACCTGGACGATCGGCTCGCGCCGATGGCCGGACTGGTCGCCGCCTTTATCTTCGCCGTCCAGATGCTCAACTTCCCGATCTTCACCGGGGCGGTCAGCGGTCATCTGCTGGGCGGCGCGCTCGCGGCCCTCCTGGTCGGGCCCTGGGTCGGCGCGCTCTGCGTCGCCGTGGTGCTGGTCGTACAGTCGTTGATCTTCGGTGACGGCGGGGTGGCCATGTTGGGCCTGAACATCACCAACATGGCGATCATCGGTACGGCGGCCGCCTACCTGCTGATCGCGCTCCTGCTCCGCGTCCTGCCGCGTACCGTTCGGGGGCTGGCGGTCACCGCCTTCATCGCCGCGCTGGTCAGCGTCATGGCGGCCGCGCAGGGTTTCATCCTGCAGTACTGGCTGGGTGGCACCACCGATGTGGGCAGCAGCCTCGGCGGGCTGGCCGGCACGATGGCCGGCACGCATCTGCTGATCGGCATCGGTGAGGGGCTGATCACCGCCACCACCGTGGTTACCGTGGCCAAGGTCCGGCCCGATCTCGTCTACGCCCTGCGCGGTCTGCGGCCGGTGGCCGTTGCCGCACCCGTACCGGCGGAGCCGGTTGCCGGAGGTCTCCGATGACCAAGCGTTCCTGGGGATTCATCGTCGGCGGCCTGCTGGTCGCGCTGCTGCTCGCCGGCGTGGTGAGCAACTTCGCCTCCAGCCACCCGGACGGCCTCGACTCCTCGCTGCTCAAGGGCTGCACCGTCGATGCCGACGACAACATCACCGGCGGCAGTTGCCCGGCCCAGGCGGCCAAGGACCACGAGTTGGCCAATGGACCGTTGGCCGACTATGGCGTTCGAGGCATCGACAACGGGTACCTCTCCACTGGATTGTCCGGCGTGCTCGGCGTACTGCTCACCTTCGCGCTCGGGGCCGGCCTGTTCCGGTTGATCCGTCGCCCGAGCAGCGGTGCCGGCAACCCCGACCCCGTTGCGGGCGGACCGATCGGGGCGAGCGGGCGGCTGCCCGCCGGTCCGGTCGGGTAGGCGGTCCCCGGTGGGCGCGGGGCACGCGCATGTGCTCTACCGGGACCGGACGTCGCCGGTGCACCGGCTGCCGCCGGAGGTCAAGATCACGGCGATGGTGGCCTTCACCATCGCCGTGGTCGCCACCCCCCGCGAGACGTTCTGGGCCTTCGGCGGGTACACCGTCCTGATCGCGCTGGTCGCCGCCCTGGCCCGGGTCGGCCCCGGCTGGTTGCTCAGCCGATCACTGATCGAGCTGCCGTTCGTGCTGTTCGCGTTCGTGCTGCCGTTTCTCGGCACCGGTGAGCGGGTCACCTGGCTGGGCCTGGAGCTCTCCGTTGACGGGCTTTACGGCGGCTGGAACATCCTGGTCAAGGGCACCCTCGGCGTACTGGCCTCGCTGTTGTTGGCGGCGACCACCACGATGCGTGACCTGATCCTCGGCCTGGACCGGCTGCGCTGCCCGCAGATCCTCACCCAGATCGCCACCTTCATGCTGCGCTACCTCGACGTACTGGTCGGCGAGGCCCGTCGGATGCGGGTGGCCCGGATCTCCCGGGGCGACGACCCGCGTTTCCTGTGGCAGTTGCGCGGCCTGGCGGCCGGGGTGGGCGCGTTGTTCCTGCGGGCGTTCGAGCGGGGCGAGCGGGTTTACCTGGCGATGGTCTCCCGGGGCTACGACGGTCGGATGCCGGCGATCTGGCGGGCCAGTGGCGCGGCCACCGCCGGGCAATGGGCGCTTGCGGCGACGGTGCCGCTGACCGCGGCCGGCATCGCCGCCGCCGCGCTGGTGCTGCAATGATCGGGTACGTGGAAGAAGACGTCCCCTCGCTCGCTGTGCAGGGCGTGCACTTCGCCTATCCGGATGGCCAGGTGGCCCTGCGGGGTGTTGACCTGAGGGTGCCCCGGGGCGGCCGGGTGGCGCTGCTGGGGCCGAACGGCGCCGGCAAGACCACGCTGGTGCTGCACCTCAACGGGATCCTCACCCCGGCCGAGGGGACGGTCACCGTCGGTGGGCTGGTCGTCCAGCGGGACCGGGCCACCCTGGCCGAGATCCGGCGTCGGGTCGGCATCGTCTTTCAGGACCCGGATGACCAGCTCTTCCTGCCCACCGTCGCCGAGGATGTGGCGTTCGGCCCGGCGAACCTGGGGCTGCGCGGTGCCGAGCTCGCCGCCCGGGTCGATGAGGCGCTGGCCGCGGTTGGCATGACCGAGCATCGCGACCGGGCACCCCAGCATCTGTCGTTCGGCCAACGCCGTCGGGTCGCGGTGGCCACCGTGCTCGCCATGCACCCGGAGATTCTGGTGCTCGACGAGCCCTCCTCCAACCTCGATCCGGCCGCCCGTCGCGAGTTGGCCGAGATTCTGCGCGGGTTGCCGGTGACCCTGTTGATGGTCACCCACGATCTGCCGTACGCGTTGGAGTTGTGCGAGCGGTCGGTGATCCTGGACGCCGGCCGGATTGTCGCCGACGGGCCGACGGCGGAGCTGCTCGTCGACGACGACCTGCTGGCCCGGCACCGCCTTGAACTGCCGTACGGGTTCGATCCCACGGTCGCCGCCCGCTAAGCCTCGTCGGCCAGGGCCCTTCCCGTCGATCAAGGAGTTGTTGTCACACTTGGATCACCGATCCGCGACAACAGCTCCCTGATCGACGCGGGATTCCTTGATCGACGAGGCCGTGACCGCGACCGTGGGGGTGGCCCTCAGCCGCAGCACGCTGGCGGCGGCCACTCCGGCACCGACCGCGATCAGCGTGGCGACCACGGACCCGGGCCCAGAGCGCCGACCCGGGCACCGGGGCGACCGAACGGGCGAAGACCAGGGCGTTCGTCGCCCCGGCGAAGAGCGCCAGGCAGCCGCCGGCCAACGCCAGGGCGAAGTCGCCGGCCGGCCGGCGGGCCAGGGCGTACCCGGCGGCGGCGACCGCACCGAGCCCGGCGAGGACCGGCCAGATCTGGCCGGTGAGCAGGCTGCTCAGCAGATCGACCGGGCCCACCGCTCCGGCGTCGAATGCCCACGCCACGGCGAAACCGACGGCGCCGATGCCACCGGCCGCGCAGAGCGCCGCCAGGGTACGCACGGCGATCCGGCCGACCCGGGTGGCCAGCGGGGGTAGGCCCAGGGTGCCCACCAACAGGGCGGCCAGCACGCTCACCGCCCACCAGGCGAGCGGATCCGGTGGCGGCAGCCAGTCCAGCGTGCCGCGGATCTCCGGCTCGGTGGTGCCGTCGCGCAGCGGCACCACCCAGTCCCGGATCCGGTGGACCCGGTCCGGGTCGGCGACCACCTGTTCGGGAAACGCGCTGTCCAGCCAGTAGGTGCGCTGGTCGTGCCAGCGGGCCACCGGCTCGGTGGTGACCCGCTGCCAGGTCGGTGGCCGGGTCGGATCAGCGTCGGCCGGTGGTTCGGTCTCCCCGGTCAGGGTCTGATTCAGGTACGTCGCGGGGGAGTGCGTGTTCTCGTACACCCCATCCGGGCGGATTTCCAGGTACGGCTCACCGGCGTAGCCGAGCACCTCGATGGTGCGGCCGGTCCGGTTGGTCAGCTCCAGCCGGGCACCCGCCTCGATGACGCGCACGGTGACGCCGTCCACAGCAGGCGTCACCCCGGTCACCTCGGTGCGGTAGTTGGTCCCGGCCGGGGCGTCAGCGGCGTGCGCCCAGGCCGGCGCGCCGATCAACAGCCCGCCAGCCAGCCCACCAGCGAGAACCAGCCCGATCCGTTGGGCGATCACGGTCATCCCCCGGCTGCGGTGACGGCAGCGCTGATCGCCTCGGCGCTGGACTGCACCGTCTTGCCGTTGACCTTGACGGTCGGGGTGCCGTTGATCCCCGCCCGGCTCGCCTCGTCGGTCACGTGCTTGGTCCACGACTCATACGTCTGGTCGCGTACGCAGGAACCGAAGCTGCCCGCGTCGAGCCCCACCCCGGTGCCGATGCTGATCAGCTCGTTGTTGGTCAACCCCGGACCGCCCTCGGCCGGCTGCCGCCCGAAGAGGGCTTCAACGAACTCCCGGAACTTGCCGTGTTGGGCCGCGCAACCGGAGGCGGCCGACGAGCGGGTGGAGTACTGGGTGGTGGAGAACCGGTTGAGGTAGGCGACCGGGTGGTAGACGACACGCGCCTTGCCGTCGGCGACGAGTTGCTTCAGGGTGGCTCCGGCCTGCTCCTCGAACTGCTTACAGTGCGGGCACATGAAGTCCTCGTACACGTCGATGGTGACCGGGCCGGAGCCGACCACGATGCCGGTGCCGTCCGAGTTGGCGCCGGCCGGCGCGGAGTAGGTGCCGGCCTGCTGGCTGGCGTAGACGGACCAGCCGATCAGGCTGGCGACGACCAGTACGGCGACCGCGCCCGCCGAGGTCCAGAAGGCGCGCTTGCGGCGCCGTTCCCGGGCGCGTTGTTCGCGGATCAAACGGGCCGCCTTGTTCCGGCCCTTCCCATCACTCATCGTCGTCCTCCAGATGATCCTTACGCGCCAACCATCGGTCCACCGAACCATGGGTTCGGGGCCAGATCAGCAGGAACCCGGCCAGCGCCAGGAAACCAAGATCCCGCAGGATCTCCGTGCCGTAGCCCGGACTCTGCCGGCCGCCAGTTCACCGCCGCTGCTGAAGCAGCCGCAGTCAATGGCCAGGCCACGGGCCCAGGCTGAGCTGATGCCGGCGATGAAGACCAGCAGCAGCCCAGTCGCCACACCGGCGGCCAGTCGGGTGGCCAGTCCGACGAGCAGGAGTACGCCGAGGGTGATCTCCACGAAGGGCAGCGCGGTGCCGACCACCACCGCCAGGTCGTACGGCAGCAGTTGGTACGCGTTGACCGCCCGGCCGGATGCGGCCAGGTCGTCGAGTTTCGTGCCACCCGCCACGAGCCAGACCGCGGCCAGTCCGAGCCGGGCCGCCACCCCGAGCCACGGCTGCACGGTGCTCCATCGGGAACCCGCCGCGGTCGTCCGGATCGGGGAGCCCGCCGCGGTCGTCTGGAACGGGGGCATCGACCCCTCCTCGCTGTGCTCGTCGTCACCGGCCCGGCCGATCCGGGTGTCGTCTGTAGTGGTCGTCCTGGTCTGAGGAAAAGTTCCCTCAACTGGCCATGGCGTCGCTCACCGCATCGACCAGGTCGGCGCGGGCCCGGGCGACCCGGGACCGGATGGTGCCCACCGGGACCCCCTCGACCGCTGCCGCTTCCGCATACGACAGGCCGAGCACCTGGGTCAGCACGAACGCGCCGCGTCGATCGATGGGCAGCCGGCGCAGCAGGTCAGCGGCACCGAACTGCCCGGCCGGATCCGGCTGCGCGTCGTCGGTCCGGGTGTGGCAGAGCCAGCCGCTGATCGAGTCGACGCTGGCGGACCACCACGCGCAGATGGTCCGCACAGGCCCGGCGGGCGATACCGAGCAGCCAGGTCCGTGCGCTTGACCGGCCGGCGAA
>CAVVPI010000021.1:0-480630 GCA_963750055.1 uncultured Actinomycetota bacterium
GGATTCCTTTGGCAACATTTATGTTGTCAGGATACTTTTCAAAAGTTTTTGTTGGAGAGTTTGATCCTGGCTCAGGACGAACGCTGGCGGCGTGCTTAACACATGCAAGTCGAGCGGAAAGGCCCTTCGGGGTACTCGAGCGGCGAACGGGTGAGTAACACGTGAGCAACCTGCCCTAGGCTTTGGGATAACCCCGGAAACCGGGGCTAATACCGAATATTACTGCTGGCCGCATGGCTGGTGGTGGAAAGTTTTTCGGCCTGGGATGGGCTCGCGGCCTATCAGCTTGTTGGTGGGGTGATGGCCTACCAAGGCGACGACGGGTAGCCGGCCTGAGAGGGCGACCGGCCACACTGGGACTGAGACACGGCCCAGACTCCTACGGGAGGCAGCAGTGGGGAATATTGCACAATGGGCGGAAGCCTGATGCAGCGACGCCGCGTGAGGGATGACGGCCTTCGGGTTGTAAACCTCTTTCAGCAGGGACGAAGCGTAAGTGACGGTACCTGCAGAAGAAGCGCCGGCCAACTACGTGCCAGCAGCCGCGGTAAGACGTAGGGCGCGAGCGTTGTCCGGATTTATTGGGCGTAAAGAGCTCGTAGGCGGCTTGTCGCGTCGACTGTGAAAACCCACAGCTCAACTGTGGGCTTGCAGCCGATACGGGCAGGCTAGAGTTCGGTAGGGGAGACTGGAATTCCTGGTGTAGCGGTGAAATGCGCAGATATCAGGAGGAACACCGGTGGCGAAGGCGGGTCTCTGGGCCGATACTGACGCTGAGGAGCGAAAGCGTGGGGAGCGAACAGGATTAGATACCCTGGTAGTCCACGCTGTAAACGTTGGGCGCTAGGTGTGGGGGACCTCTCCGGTTCTCTGTGCCGCAGCTAACGCATTAAGCGCCCCGCCTGGGGAGTACGGCCGCAAGGCTAAAACTCAAAGGAATTGACGGGGGCCCGCACAAGCGGCGGAGCATGCGGATTAATTCGATGCAACGCGAAGAACCTTACCTGGGTTTGACATGGCCGCAAATCTTCCAGAGATGGGAGGTCCTTCGGGGGCGGTCACAGGTGGTGCATGGCTGTCGTCAGCTCGTGTCGTGAGATGTTGGGTTAAGTCCCGCAACGAGCGCAACCCTCGTTCGATGTTGCCAGCGCGTTATGGCGGGGACTCATCGAAGACTGCCGGGGTCAACTCGGAGGAAGGTGGGGATGACGTCAAGTCATCATGCCCCTTATGTCCAGGGCTTCACGCATGCTACAATGGCCGGTACAATGGGCTGCGATACCGTGAGGTGGAGCGAATCCCAAAAAGCCGGTCTCAGTTCGGATCGGGGTCTGCAACTCGACCCCGTGAAGTCGGAGTCGCTAGTAATCGCAGATCAGCAACGCTGCGGTGAATACGTTCCCGGGCCTTGTACACACCGCCCGTCACGTCACGAAAGTCGGCAACACCCGAAGCCGGTGGCCTAACCCCTTGTGGGAGGGAGCCGTCGAAGGTGGGGCTGGCGATTGGGACGAAGTCGTAACAAGGTAGCCGTACCGGAAGGTGCGGCTGGATCACCTCCTTTCTAAGGAGCACCATCCGGCGAAAGCTGGTATGGAGCCCGCGGCCTGCGAATGTTGGGTCGGGGTGCTCGATTGGCGGAGACACTGGCGAGTTTGTTGTCGGCAACGGCCGGCCGGGTGAGTACAGCATTGTCTTTCTGGGGTGGTGTGTGGAAAGTTCTGGTTGGTGCGGCTGGTGGTGAATGATGAGCATCCTGTTGGGTCCTGAGGGAACAAACACTGTGTCTTGGTTGGTTGTTGTTTCGGGTTTGCCAGGCATGGCCTGGTGCCGCATACCGCAGGGGTTTCCTGGGCTTTGGTGTGGTGCTGTGGGTTGTGGGTTGGTCGTTTGTTGAGAATTACACAGTGGACGCGAGCATCTTTGTGGTCAAGTTGTCAAGGGCGAACGGTGGATGCCTTGGCACCAGGAGCCGATGAAGGACGTGGGAGGCCGCGATAGGCCTGGGGGAGCTGTCAACCAAGCTGTGATCCCAGGGTGTCCGAATGGGGTAACCCGGCACCAGTCATGTGGTGTCACCCGTGCCTGAATTCATAGGGTGCGTGGAGGGAACGCGGGGAAGTGAAACATCTCAGTACCCGTAGGAAGAGAAAACAATAGTGATTCCGTGAGTAGTGGCGAGCGAAAGCGGATTGAGGCTAAACCGGTTGCGTGTGATACCTGTCAGGGGTTGCGTGGTCGGGGTTGTGGGACTCTGCTAAACGGGCTGACACTCGTTCGAGAAGTTATAAAGCCAGTTGCTAGCCGAATGGTGTGGGAAAGCCAACCGTAGACGGTGAGAGTCCGGTAGGTGAAAGTGGCTGGTCTTCTGTGGATGTTCCCGAGTAGCGGCGGACTCCTGTAATCTGCCGTGAATCTGCCAGGACCACCTGGTAAGCCTAAATACTTCCTGGTGACCGATAGCGGACAAGTACCGTGAGGGAATGGTGAAAAGTACCCCGGGAGGGGAGTGAAATAGTACCTGAAACCGTTCGCCTACAATCCGTCGGAGCCTCATTTTTGGGGTGACGGCGTGCCTTTTGAAGAATGAGCCTGCGAGTTAGTGGCATGTGGCGAGGTTAACCCGTGTGGGGGAGCCGTAGCGAAAGCGAGTCTGAACAGGGCGTTCAGTCGCGTGTCCTAGACCCGAAGCGGAGTGATCTAGCCATGGGCAGGCTGAAGCGCGGGTAAGACCGCGTGGAGGGCCGAACCCACCAACGTTGAAAAGTTGGGGGATGACCTGTGGTTAGGGGTGAAAGGCCAATCAAACTCCGTGATAGCTGGTTCTCCCCGAAATGCATTTAGGTGCAGCGTCGCGTGTTTCTTGCCGGAGGTAGAGCACTGGATGATCTAGGGGGCCTACAAGCTTACCGAAATCAGCTAAACTCCGAATGCCGGTAAGTGAGAGCGCGGCAGTGAGACTGCGGGGGATAAGCTTCGTAGTCGAGAGGGAAACAGCCCAGATCACCAGCTAAGGCCCCTAAGCGTGTGCTAAGTGGAAAAGGATGTGGGATCGCTTAGACAATCAGGAGGTTGGCTTAGAAGCAGCCATCCTTTAAAGAGTGCGTAATAGCTCACTGGTCAAGTGGTTCTGCGCCGACAATTTAGCGGGGCTCAAGTACACCGCCGAAGCTGTGGCATTCACATATTGACTTCGCGATGGTTTTCGGATTGTCGTGCAGGTGTGTGGATGGGTAGGGGAGCGTCGTGCCGGGGGTGAAGCAGCGGAGTGATCCAGCTGTGGACGCGGCACGAGTGAGAATGCAGGCATGAGTAGCGAAAGAAGGGTGAGAAACCCTTCCGCCGGATGACCAAGGGTTCCAGGGCCAGGCTAATCCGCCCTGGGTGAGTCGGGGCCTAAGGCGAGGCCGAGAGGCGTAGTCGATGGATAACGGGTTGATATTCCCGTACCCGCGAAGGAACGCCCATGATGAACCTCATTGTGCTAACCAGTTGATGTGGCGGAGGTCTTCGGATCGATGTTGGGTTGGTTGGGAACCTGGTGGGTAGTAGTCAAGCGATGGGGTGACGCAGGAAGGTAGCTGATCCCGGCCGGTGGTTGTGCCGGGGTAAGCGTGTAGCCCGCACCATAGGCAAATCCGTGGTGTATATGGGTGAGACGTGATGCCGAGCCGATTCAGGTGAAGTCAGTGATCCTATGCTGCCGAGAAAAGCCTCTAGCGAGTTCCGAGCGGCCCGTACCCCAAACCGACACAGGTGGTCAGGTAGAGAATACCGAGGCGAGCGGGCGAACTGTGGTTAAGGAACTCGGCAAATTGCCCCCGTAACTTAGGGAGAAGGGGGGCCGGAGACGTGAAGCCCCTTGCGGGTGGAGCGTTGTATGGCCGCAGAGAGCAGGGGGAAGCGACTGTTTACTAAAAACACAGGTCCATGCGAAGAAGTAATTCGATGTATATGGACTGACGCCTGCCCGGTGCTGGAACGTTAAGGGGACCGGTTAGCTCTTCGGGGCGAAGCTGAGAACTTAAGCGCCAGTAAACGGCGGTGGTAACTATAACCATCCTAAGGTAGCGAAATTCCTTGTCGGGTAAGTTCCGACCTGCACGAATGGCGTAACGACTTCCCCACTGTCTCAACCACAGGCCCGGCGAAATTGCATTACGAGTAAAGATGCTCGTTACGCGCGGCAGGACGGAAAGACCCCGGGACCTTTACTATAGCTTGACATTGGTATTTGAATTAGCTTGTGTAGGATAGGTGGGAGCCGGTGAAGCTCATACGCCAGTATGGGTGGAGGCAATCTTGAAATACCACTCTGGTTGATTTGGGTATCTAACTTCGGACCGTGATCCGGTTCAGGGACAGTGTCTGGTGGGTAGTTTAACTGGGGCGGTTGCCTCCTAAAGGGTAACGGAGGCGCCCAAAGGTTCCCTCAGCCTGGTTGGCAATCAGGTGTTGAGTGTAAGTACACAAGGGAGCTTGACTGTGAGACTGACAGGTCGAGCAGGGACGAAAGTCGGGACTAGTGATCCGGCACTTGCGTGTGGAAGCGGTGTCGCTCAACGGATAAAAGGTACCCCGGGGATAACAGGCTGATCTTCCCCAAGAGTCCATATCGACGGGATGGTTTGGCACCTCGATGTCGGCTCGTCGCATCCTGGGGCTGTAGCAGGTCCCAAGGGTTGGGCTGTTCGCCCATTAAAGCGGTACGCGAGCTGGGTTTAGAACGTCGTGAGACAGTTCGGTCCCTATCCGCCGTGCGCGTTGGATACTTGAGAAGGGCTGTCCCTAGTACGAGAGGACCGGGACGGACGAACCTCTGGTGTGCCAGTTGTCCCGCCAGGGGCACGGCTGGTTGGCTACGTTCGGAAGGGATAACCGCTGAAAGCATCTAAGCGGGAAGCTTGCTTCAAGATGAGGTATCCCACCCACTTGATGGGGTAAGGCTCCCAGTAGACGACTGGGTTGATAGGCCGGAGATGTAAGCCAGGTAACTGGTTCAGTTGACCGGTACTAATAGGCCGAGGGCTTGACTACAAAGTTGCTACGCGTCCACTGTGTGATTCCCGACAAACGAACATGCGACCCTGTTGTGGTGGTTGCTGTTTGATAAGTCGATAGTGTTACGGCGGTCATGGCGGAAGGGAAACGCCCGGTTACATTCCGAACCCGGAAGCTAAGCCTTCCAGCGCCGATGGTACTGCACTCGGGAGGGTGTGGGAGAGTAGGACACCGCCGGACAACCTTTCATTTAGGGCCACCCCTGTCCAGGGGTGGCCCTAAATGCTTTTGTCAGTTGGTCGGTTGGCCGACACGCTTTTCGTCCGGTGAGGGAATGGGTGCCCTCAGCTGCGGGTCTGCGCCGCACTGCGGATTTCCCGGAGCAGGTGCGCCGATTCATCCAGGTCACGGTCGCGGAATATCGCCATGGCGACACTGCCGTGGTCCGCCCAGCCGCAGATCGAGGTCTCGTCGGACCGGATGGTGCCGCATTTCATGACGCCACCGAGATCGCCGGCCGGCACTTCGCGCGGGTCGCTGAATGCCTCGCTGTCGTCGACGACCAGTTCGAAGAGTTGGTCCAGGGCCCGCTCGGGGCGCCAGATCAGCGTCGTACCGCCGAATAGCAAAACGTTGCGGTCGCTGGCCGCCGGATCGGTGTACACCGCACCGATGCTGCGCTCGGCGCTGATGGCGGCGGCGAGCCCGGTGCGCAGGTAATCGGCTGTGTCTCGGGCCTGCTCGCTGTCGTCCCTGAATAAGCCGGCGACCTGTACCGGAGTATCCAGCGTCGCGTCCTTCTGCTGCATCATCCGCCAACTGGTGTTGCCCAGGGCGCTGGCGCCGGCTAGGCCAACGACCAGCAGCGAACCGAGCACGAGCAACCTCCGTCGGGGGGCGGCTCGGCCGCTCTTCCGGTTGTTCTTCTCGGGCGCCAATCCGGGCTCGTGGCCGGCGGAAGCGTCATACGACTGCACGGTCACGGGTACCGGCTTCGGATCCGCTTCGGCTGGCTGGCTGCTGCCGAGGAAATGCGCGTCGGGCATAGTCGCCACCGTACGGCAACGGGTGGTGGTGCACGCATGCCTCGGCGGAGCGCTCCGTAGACTTTGCGGGTGACCGAGATACTGCCCTCTCACCGTGACCCGAATTCGACCCTTCCCGCCCAGTACCAGCCGGGCGAGGTAGAGCAGCGACGGTACGAGCAGTGGATAGCGGCCGGGCACTTCAAGGCGACCGCCGACAGCGACAAACCGCCGTTCACCATTGTCATTCCGCCGCCGAACGTCACCGGCTCGTTGCACATGGGGCATGCCTTCGAGCACACCCTGATGGACGCGCTCACCCGACGCAAGCGGATGCAGGGCTACGAGGCGCTCTGGTTGCCGGGTATGGATCATGCCGGCATCGCCACCCAGAATCTGGTGGAGCGCCAGCTCGCCGCGGAGGGACTGTCCCGACACGATCTGGGCCGGGAGGCGTTCGTCGAGCGGGTCTGGCAGTGGAAGGCCGAGTCCGGTGGGGCGATCCTGGGCCAGATGCGCCGGCTCGGCGACTCGGTGGACTGGGACCGCGAGCGCTTCACCATGGACCCGGGGCTCTCCCGTGCCGTGCAGACGGTCTTCAAGCGGATGTACGACGATGGCCTGATCTACCGCGCGGAGCGCATCATCAACTGGTGCCCCCGCTGTCTGACCGCGCTGTCGGACATCGAGGTCGAGCACACTGATGATGACGGTGAGCTGGTCTCCATCCGCTACAGCGATGAGGTGGTGGTGGCCACCACCCGGACTGAGACGATGCTCGGTGACACCGCTGTCGCGGTGCATCCCGACGATGAGCGCTACCGGCACCTGATCGGTACCGAGGTCGAGGTGCCGCTGACCGGCCGGCGGATCCCGATCGTCGGGGACGAGCATGTTGACCCCGCCTTCGGTACCGGCATGGTGAAGGTGACCCCGGCACATGACCCGAACGACTTCGAGATCGGCCAGCGGCACAATCTGCCCTCGTTGACGATCATGGACGAGCGGGGCGTGATCACCGCGCACGGCCCGTTCCTCGGGTTGGACCGTTTCGAGGCCCGCCCGGCGATCGTCGCCGCGCTGCGCGAGCAGGGCCGGATCGTGGCGGAGAAGCGGCCGTACGTGCACGCGGTCGGGCACTGCTCGCGGTGCCGGACCACCGTTGAGCCCCGGCTGTCGTTGCAGTGGTTCGTCAACACCGGGCCGCTGGCCAAGGCGGCCGGTGACGCGGTGCGTGACGGGCGGGTGCGGATCGAGCCGGCGGAGCTGGCCAAGCGGTACTTCGCCTGGGTCGACAACATGCACGACTGGTGCATCTCCCGGCAGCTCTGGTGGGGCCACCGGATCCCGATCTGGTACGGCCCGGACGGCGAGGTGGTCTGTGTCGGTCCGGACGACGAGCCGCCGACCGGTCCGGGCTGGCAGCAGGACACCGACGTGCTGGACACCTGGTTCTCCAGCGGCCTCTGGCCGTTCTCGACCCTGGGTTGGCCGGAGCAGACCGCTGATCTGGCCAAGTTCTACCCGACCAGCGTCCTGGTCACCGGTTACGACATTCTCTTCTTCTGGGTTGCCCGGATGATGATGTTCGGTCTGTACGTGATGGACGGCCGGCCGCCGTTCGAGGTCGTCGCGCTGCACGGCATGGTCCGCGACGAACGCGGCAAGAAGATGTCCAAGTCATTCGGGAACGTGGTCGATCCGCTGGACTGGATCGACCGGTTCGGCGCGGATGCGACCCGGTTCACCCTGGCCCGCGGCGCGAACCCCGGTGCCGACGTGCCGGTCAGCGAGGACTGGTGTCAGGGCTCGCGGAACTTCTGCAACAAGCTGTGGAACGCCACCCGGTTCGCCCTGATGAACGGCGCGCACGTCAACGGCGAACTGCCCGGGGCGGCCGAACTCTCGACCGTGGACCGGTGGATCCTTTCCCGGTTGCAGCACGTGGTCACCGAGATCGACGAGCAGTTCGAGGCGTACGAGTTCGCCAAGGTCTGCGACGTGCTGTACCACTTCGCCTGGGACGACGTCTGCGACTGGTACGTCGAGTTGGCCAAGCCGGTGCTGGCCGAGGGTGGCCCGGCGGCGGAGAGTACCCGGCGGGTGCTCGGTCACGTGCTGGACCAGTTGCTGCGCCTGCTGCACCCGATCGTGCCGTTCGTGACCGACGAACTGTGGACCGCCCTGAGCGGCGGTGCGGCCAGCGGCGGTGCACCGGCCACGGATTCGGTGATGATCGCCGAATGGCCGATCGCCGCGCCGGAGCTGATCGACGATCCCGCCGAGGGTGAGGTCGCCGCGCTGCAGCGGGTGGTCACCGAGATCCGCCGGTTCCGGTCCGACCAGGGGCTGCGTCCGGGCCAGCGGGTGGCAGCCCGACTCGACGGGCTGGCCGAGGCGGGGATCGCCCGGCACGAACCGCTGATCCGCGCGTTGGTCCGCCTCGACGAGCCGGCGGTCGATTTTCGGGCCAGCGCCACCCTGGCGGTCACCACCGCGGTGACGGTGGAGCTGGACACCCGGGGTTCGATCGATGTCGCGGCTGAGCGGGCCCGGTTGGAGAAGGATCGGGCTGCGGCGGAGAAGGAGCGGGCGCAGGCCCGGGCGAAGCTGGACAATCCAGCCTTTGTGGGTAAGGCACCCGAACCGGTGGTCAACAAGATCAAGGAGCGGTTGGCGGTGGCCGAGGCAGACCTGGCCCGGATCGTCGCCGCGTTGGAGGCGTTGTCGTCGTGACTGAGCGTGCCATGACAAATTTCGCCGAGGTCGACGCGGAACTCGCCGGGCGGGGCTTCACCCGGATGGTTTTCGACCTGAGTCGGATCGAGCAGCTGCTTGACCTGTTGGGCAGCCCGCAACGGGCGTACCCGTCGATCCATCTGACTGGAACCAACGGTAAGACCTCGACCGCCCGGATGATCGACTCGCTGTTCCGGGCGTTCGGACTGCATACCGGGCGTTACACCAGCCCGCATCTGGAGACGGTCCGGGAGCGGATCAGCCTGGACGGCGAGCCGGTCAGCGAGGAGCGGTTCGTCTCGACGTACCTCGAGGTGAGCCCGGTGGCCGGCCTGGTCGACCAGCGTGCCGACGAGCCGCTGACCTACTTCGACCTGACCACCGCGCTCGCCTTCGCCACGTTTGCCGATGCGCCGGTCGATGTGGCGGTCGTCGAGGTCGGTCTGGGCGGGGCGGAGGACGCGACCAACGTACTGAGCGCCGGGGTCTGCGTGCTCACCCCGATCGGGTTGGACCACACCGAGTGGCTGGGCGACACGATCGAGGACATCGCGCTGGCCAAGTCGGGCATCATCCACGCCGGCGCCACGGTCATTTCCGCCGCACAGTCGGAGGAGGCGGCCCGACCGATCCTGGAGCGGTGCGCCGAGGTGGGTGCCACCATCGCCCGGGAGGGCAGCGAGTTCGGGGTGTTGCGCCGAGCGGTCGCGGTCGGCGGGCAGGTGCTCTCGCTGCAGGGCCTCGGTGGGGTCTATGACGAGGTGTTCATTCCGCTGCACGGGGCGCACCAGGCGCAGAACGCGGCGGTGGCGCTGGCCGCCGTCGAGGCGTTCCTGGGTGCCGGCGCGAACCGGCAACTCGACGTGGAGAGGGTTCGGGAGGGGTTCGCGTCAGCCAGCTCACCGGGGCGGCTCGAACGGGTCCGTACCGCACCGACGATCCTGCTTGACGGCGCGCACAACGCGCATGGGATGGCGGCGACGGTCAACGCGTTACAGGAGGAGTTCGCCTTCAGCCGGCTGGTCGCGGTGCTCGGGGTGCTCGCCGACAAGGATGCGGCGAGCCTGCTGGAGCTGCTGGAGCCGGTGGTCGACCTGGTGGTGGTGACCCGGAACACCTCGCCTCGGGCGATGCCGGTTCCTGAGCTGGCCGACCTGGCCACTGAGATTTTCGGTGAGGGGCGGGTTGAAGTAGCGGCCGGGCTGCCGGACGCGATCGAGACGGCGGTGGCACTCGCGGAGACTGACGTGGACGGGGAGCTGAGCGGGGTCGGCGTGCTGATCACCGGATCAGTGGTCACCGTGGCCGACGCGCGCCGGCTGCTGAAGCGATGAGTTCGCGGGAGCCGGGGCGCCCGTCGGGCTTGCGTGATCCGGTCCGGGCGGTACGCGGACTGGGCGCCGGCACGTTGCTGTTGGAGACGATTGTCCTGCTCCTGGCCATCCAGCCGATCCGGCAACTCGGCGGCGGACTGAGCGGGGTGGCGATCGGTGTGATCGTCGCGCTCGCGGTGTTCGCCACGGTGCTGGCCGGTCTGCTGCGTCGGTCCTGGGCCTGGCCCGCCGGGGCAGTGCTCCAAGCCCTGCTGGTGCTGGCTGGCTTTCTGCACTGGTCGCTCGGTGCGCTGGGGGTCATCTTCGGCCTGCTCTGGTGGTACGTGTTGCACGTCCGCCGCACCATCCTCGGTTGACCGGTACCCACCCCCACCCCCACCCCCACCCCCACCAGCGTCGATCATGAGGTTATCGGCGAGCGTAAGCGCTTACCCGGCCGATAACCTCATGATCGACGAGACGAGACGAGACGAGACGGGGCGGGGCGGGGCGGGGCGGGGCGGGGCGAGGCGAGGCGAGGCGAGGTGTGGGTGTGGGTGGGGGAAATCAGGTGGATGAACGGCTGCGCCATTGGGTCAGGGCGATGCCGTGTCCGTCCGGATCACGGAACGCCGCGGCCCACAGTTCCAGTTTCTCGCCCCGGTTGACCGCCCGTGGGGCATAGGTGAACCGGATGTCCTTGGATCGGAGTTCCTCGTAGACCGCCTGCACGTCGTCGACCTCGAGGTTGAGATGGACGAGCCGACGGTTGATCGGTGCCACGTCCGGGATCGCCCGCAGCACGATTCGGGTCGCGCCGGAGGCCAGCACCGCGTTGCCTTCGCCACCGTCGATTTCGAAGAAGCCGAGCATGTCCCGGTAGAAGGTCACTGACCGGTCGAGATCGGTGACGAGCAGGGTGATGCCAACCCCGTGGATCGTCCCGGAGCCGCCCACCTGTGCACTGGGCTGGGCGGCGATCAGATCAGCCAGACTTTCCTGGGCATCATCGCTGTCCGGCTCGGTGGTGATGGTCGCCTGGGCCTGATCGATGATTGACGTCTCTTCGTGGCCGGGGCTCGTTTTGGCCCGACGGGGTAGTGGCGCGGTGATCGGGGGCTCGACCAGCGAGCCTTCCAACACGATGGTCCCGCCCGGCGTCTGCCGCATCACCATCGGTTCGTCGCCGAGGTTGCTGAGGTTGCCGAGCTCCTCGGTCAGATCCGCGGTCACCGGCTCACCGCCGGTCGGCGTCCGGAAGTCGTCGTCCGGTCCGCGATGGGCCCAGGGCGGTGCGTCGCCCTCGATCAGAACATCGTCGTCCGACGAACCGTAGAGGTCGTAGCCGGACGACAGGTCGGCCGCTGCCGCCGCACTCTCGGCATGGGTGAGCACCTCGTCCCAGAGGATGCGTACGTGCCGCTGATCGTCTATCGCGACCATGATCGGCAGCGTTGCGCCCGGGTCAGGCCATTTCGCCACCGGCACCCGGGAATCGCGGACCTTCACCGAGCGCGGCGGCAGGCCCGGAGCGTCGATCACGATCTGCAACTCGCAGCGCCCGAAGGTCGACGAGGCAGGTGGCTCCGAGACGCTGTGTACATGGCCGATACCGGCGACCCAGGCCCGTGCCCCGGTCCGGACCGAGGTCACCACGACCAGGCCGATGGAGAGGACCAGGAGGGCCACCCCGAGCGCGACGATGGTCCAACTGGTCATCCCGGCGCCGAACAGGATGACGAAGGTGGCAAAAGTGCCCAGCACCGCCGCAATCAGCTTGCGCACGGGTGCGATCTGCCTGCGTCGGCCGTCTGCCACTTTGGACCTCCCTAATTAAGGCCAGGCTAGGCCGGGGCCGCCAGGAATGGGAAGAGCGGATCGCCTATCCAGCCGACGGTAAATGGTTCCGGCCGGCTCGCTAGGCTGACCGTGCCCGGTTACCAGGCTGACCGTGCCCGGTTACCAGGCTGACCGTGCCCGGTTACCCCGTCCCGTCCAGGAGGAATCAGCGTGTCCAGCAGCAACCCGGTCGAGCGGACGCTCGTCCTGATCAAGCCCGACGCGGTCCGGCGCGGCCTAGTCGGCGAGATCGTCGGCCGGTTCGAGCGCAAGGGTCTGACAATTGACGCCATGGTGCTGCGCACCCTGGACGCCCAGCTCGCCGACCAGCACTACGCCGAGCATGTCGACAAGGCGTTCTACCCGCCGCTGAAGGATTTCATGACGTCCGCGCCGCTGGTCGCGTTGGTGCTCTCCGGCGATCAGGTGATCGAGGTGGTGCGCGGCCTGATCGGTGCCACCGACGGCCGTCGGGCCGCGGCCGGCACGATCCGGGGCGACCTTTCGCTGTCCAACCGGGAGAACCTGGTGCACGCCTCGGACTCGCTAGACAGCGCCAAGCGGGAGATCGCGCTCTGGTTCCCCGAACTGGCCTGAGCGCCGTCCCCACGGCCCGGGGTAGCCGATCAAGATCGTCGAGCGGGATCCGGGCCAGACGTGATCCGTCAGCCGCGGGGCCGGTGAGATCGGCGAGGGGGAGCGGGTGATGGTGACGGTCAGTCGCGGCTGACCGAACGCCGTCGGTTAACGTGACACCCGCCCCTGATCGAACCGGACGTCGGAGGACCAGTGCCGCTGCTCTACACCATCGGCAAGCTCACCGTCGGTGCTGGCCTGCGGATCGGCTGGCGACCGCAGGTGGAGGGATTGGAGAATCTGCCCGCCACCGGCGGAGCGATTTTCGCCGGTAACCATCTGTCGGTCGCCGACGAGTTGTTCCTCGGCGCCGTCGTGCCCCGGCACATCGCCTTCTGGGCCAAATCGGAGTACTTCACCGGCACCGGCTTCCGGGGTTGGCTGACCCGGTCGGTCGTTGGCGGGCTCGGTGCCATCCGGGTGGAACGCGGCGGTGGTCGGGCCGCGCTCACCGCCTTCGACGGGGCCATCCCGGTGCTGCGCGCCGGTGACCTGGTCGCGATCTATCCGGAGGGAACCCGGTCGCCGGATGGTCGGCTCTACCGGGGTCGGACCGGGGCGGCCCGGTTGGCGAAGGCGGCCGGGGTGCCGGTGATCCCGGTCGGGATGATCGGCACCGACAAGGTCCAGCCGATCGGGGCCCGGATGCCCCGGTTGGGCGCCGGCAAGGTCACTGTCCGGTTCGGTAAGCCGTTGGATTTCACCGACCGGCCGGATGACCGGAGTTCGCTGCGCGAGATGACCGACGAGATCATGGCGGAGATCCAGAAACTGACCGGGCAGGAGTACCTGCCGCGCTACGCCCCGGCCCGCAACGGCAGCGCGGATTCGGCGAGCTGACGACGCCGGGCCGCGACCGACCGCCGATCCGTCGGTCGCGGCCTGGTCGGTCGCGGTCCGGTTGTCATGGCCCGGTCAGGGGGCGCGTGAGCCGCGTTCCCGCTCCTGGGTCCTTATTTCGGTGATGTCGGTGAGCCGATCGAGCTGCCGCAACGACCTGGTCATCCGGGCGTTGCCGGGTAGCCGTTCCCGGTTACGTTCCAGGAAGACCCAGTAGCCAGCGGTGTACGGGCAGGCACGTTCACCGAGCCGACGCTTCGGGTCGTAGCGGCAGTTGCCGCAGTAGTCGCTCATCCGGTTCAGGTACGCCCCACCGCCGGCGTACGGCTTGGTGGTCATCCGACCCAGGTCGGCGTACTGACTCATGCCCACCACGTTCCCGGTCATCACCCATTCGTAACCGTCGACGAAACTGCGATGGAACCAGTCGACCAGTTCGGATGGCCGCCAACCACGTTGCAGACCGTAGTTGCCCAGCACCATCAGGCGGGGGATGTGGTGCACCCAACCCCGGTCGCGTACCCCGGCGAGCACGTCCGACAGGCAGCGCGCCTGTACGGCGTCAGCGTCCAGATCGGCGAACCAGGTCGGCACCGATCGCCGGGTAGTCCACCGGTTGCGGGACCGGTAGCCGGCGTCGAAATACCAGTAGAGGTGCCAGATGAAGTCCCGCCAGCCGAGCAGTTGTCGGATGAAGCCCTCCGCGCTGGCCAGCGGCGCGCTGCCGTCCCGGTAGGCCCGTTCGGCGGCGCGGATCGCCTCCAGCGGATCGAGTAGCCCGAGGTTGAACGAGGAGGAGAGCATGCTGTGCACCATGAAGGGGTCGCCAGCGAGCATGGCGTCGGAGTACGGACCGTACTGTGGTAGCCGGTACCGGATGAAGTGATCCAGCCGGGCGGTGGCCTCCGCACGGGTGACCGGGAAGCGCCGGGGACCATCACGTCCGACGAACCGGATGCCCTCCGCCGCCCAGCGGTCCAGGTCCCGGCGTACCTCGGCGTCGATTTCGTCCTCCACCGGCATCGGTGGTGGTGGTACGTCGAGCCGTTCGGTCCGGGTCGGTGGGGGTAGCCGGTTGTCGACGTCCAGGTTCCACCGGCCGCCGGCCGGCTCGGTGCCTTCGGTGAGGATCCGGTGATGTGTTCGGGCGTACCGGTAGAAGTCCTCCATCCGTAACGCCCCGCGCCGATTGTCGGCCCAGGTGATGAAATCATCCGGATTGGTGACAAAGCCGCGTGGCGGCAACATGGTCACCCGCTCCAGCGATCGGACCAGTTGACGGGCTCGCCGGGAGGTGGGATGGCAGACCTCGACCGGTTCGCGGAGCTGCCGCAGAGCCTCCCGGTAGGTTTCCGTCCGCAGGTGGACCGCCTGGTCGCCGAGTTCGGTGGCCCGGTGCCGTAGCGCGGAGAGCACCAGGTGCGCCTTCTGACGATGGAAGGCGCGACGACGGAACACCGCCTTCGACTCGACCAGCAACACCGGTTGGTGTGGATGGTCGAGGAAGTGCGGCCCCAACTGGTCAGCAAAGATCCAACGTCGCGGCACCACCCGATTGTGCCGTGCGGGACGGATTGCGACCTTATGGAAGTGGCGTGTCCACTGTGCCCCCAATCACAGCGGTCGGCGGAGTCAGCCTCGGATGATCAAGCGGGCGCGCAGGTCGGCCAGGAGTGCGCTGCTCTCCGCCATCGACCGTCGGTCGAACAGCGCGGTGGCCAGACTGCCGTGATCGGCCCAGGTGCAGATCACCACACTGGTTCCGTCCGCCTGCCCGATTCCGCAGCGTTGGTGCACGCCCCGGATCCCGGTTTCCATCGTCTGCTGATCAGAGACGCTGTACTGCCCGGTGAGCCGACTGATCTCGGCTGCGGCGTCGGCGGCCGGGTCGGCCCGGAAACCGGTGGTGCCGAAGATCATCACATGTTTGCCCACCGGGTCGGTGTAGACGCCGGCGAAGGTCCCCTCGGCGAGCGGGTGCGCCTGCCGGATCTCCTGTTCGAGCTGCCGGGTGAGCTCCTCGGCGGCCTCGTCGTCACGCAGACTCAGGTCCGCCACCTCGGTGGGCAGGACGGCCGAGACTGGATACTGCTCCCATATCGGTTTGCCTAAATAGGTCGGAATGCCGCAGCAGCAGGCAACGAAGACCAGGATCAGCACGAGCATGACCCAGGGCCAGCGGCGGCGCCGTCGGACCGGCGCCGGGCCGGGTCCGATCGGCGCTCGCCAGCCAACCGGTGGGGCCGGCGGGGGCCTTCGGGCCGGTGGGGCTGGGGGCCTTCGGGCCGGTGGGGCGACCGGGGAAGCCGGGGGTGGCGCGGCTGCGGCGCGGCTTGCGGCGTCGGTAGGGCCGCTGGCTGCCCGGGTTGCGGCAGGCGGGCGCCGGGACCCGATGCGGGATACGGGTAGGGCCGGGTCGGTGGGTAACCCTCCGCCGGGCCGTGCGGCCCGCCGACGGCCCACGGATCCGGCTCGGCCTGTGCCCACGGATCCGGCTCGGCCTGTGCCCACGGATCCGGCTCGGCCTGTGCCCACGGATCCACCGGGATTCGTGATTCCGGTGCGTCCGGGGCGGAGCTCGACAACGGCTGGGTCGGCTCACGCGGTGCGGTTGGCGGCACCGGTTCCGATTCCCGCTGCCACCAGCGCTTCTTAGGGCGCGGTGCGGGCACCGGGGCCGAGCCGGACCAGCGGGGGGTCGGCGGCGCCGCAGTCGGTGTCTCGATGCGGGTACGGCAGCCGGGTGGCGACTCCGCCATGTCCGGCCCGGCCGGCGGTGGGTCGGACGATGGCAGTTGGGCCGTCGGGCATATCTCCTCCGGCTGCGGTTCCCGCATGCGGTACTCCCCCCTCGGGTCGGTCCGAGGCTAGTACCGCCGGGCCAGCAGACCCGGCCGGGTCAGTCGCGCATGAGTTCAAGCGCCTGTCGGGCGTACCCGGTGACCACATGCTCGATCCGGCCTCGGTCGAACGAGGTCGGCCCGCGCATCATCAGGTCCACCATGATGTAGGCGTTGCCCTGCCGGACGTTCAGCACGTATGAGGCGAAGTTGATGCCGGACTGGTAGTCGTAGGTCGCGTAGTCGCCGATGGTCGGCAGCATGCCGCGGCCGGTACCGACCTGCGGCGTGCCAACGGGGAGTGGCAGGGCGTTCTCGGCTTCCGCGACGGTCGGGAAGACCACCGCGTCGAACCGAATTCTGGTGGTCGACTGCTGGTTCGGCGTACTGGCCTCGAACTCGCATGCCCGGACGTGCTCAGGCCGGCCGGTCGGCGCGGGCAGGACCTTCACCGGTGCGCCGGTCATCCCGGCCAGCTGGTCCTGACTCAACCGCACGCAGAGGTCGGTGACCCGGATGAAATGGGGGGTCGGCGACGACGTCGGCGTGGACGAACCGGCGGTGCAACCGGTGAGGACGAGGAGCAAGGTGAGCAGCGCGACAGGAGTGGCTCGGCGAGCGGCAGTGGGCGGCACCGCGAAAGTATCGCAGATGATCGATCGGCGGGCGACTGATCGATCAACTGGCGATCAGCCATGGTCCTGCCCGCTCGGTCGGCCGGCCGGCCGTACGCGTACTCTGGATTGCTGGTCGGTGTCCCAGCCGCAGGTTCCGGGAGGTTTCATGAGCGTCGCGTCGGGCGCCGCGAGCACGACAGCGGCGAATTCGGTCTGGCCCCAGCTCGAACAGCTGCTGCCCCAGGTCAGCAAGCCGATCCAGTACGTGGGCGGCGAGTTGGGCGCGGTGGTCAAGGACTGGGCGTCGGCGACCGTCCGCTGGGCGCTGATGTACCCCGACGCGTACGAGGTGGGGCTGCCCAACCAGGGCGTGCAGATCCTCTACGAGGTGCTCAACGAGCTGCCGGACGTGCTGGCCGAGCGGACGTACGCGGTCTGGCCGGATCTGGAGAAGCTGATGCGCGCCGCAGGGCGTGCCGCAGTTCACCGTCGAGGCGCACCGGCCGGTGGGCGATTTCGACCTGTTCGGCGTCTCCTTCGCCACCGAACTGGGCTACACCAACCTGCTCACCGCCATCGACCTGGCTGGGATCCCGCTGCTCGCGGTCGACCGTACCGACGCCGACCCGGTGATCGTGGCCGGTGGACACGCCGCGTTCAACCCGGAGCCGATCGCCGATTTCATCGACGCGGCGGTGCTCGGTGACGGTGAGGAAGCGGTGCTGGAGATCACGGAGATCGTCCGGCAGTGGAAGAGCCGAGGGCTCGCCCGGGTGGCCGGGACGAGCTGCTGCTGCGGCTGGCCCGTACCGAGAGCATCTACGTGCCGCGCTTCTATGACGTGGACTACCTGTCTGATGGACGTATTCAGCGGGTGGTGCCGAATCGTCCGGATGTGCCGTTCCGGGTGCACAAGCGCACCACTATGGATCTGGACGCCTGGCCGTACCCGAAGAAGCCGATCGTCCCGCTCGCCGAGACGGTGCACGAGCGGTACGCGGTGGAGATCTTCCGGGGGTGCACCCGCGGCTGCCGGTTCTGCCAGGCGGGCATGATCACCCGCCCGGTCCGGGAACGGTCGATCACCACGGTCGGGACAGATGGTCCGCGACGGGCTGGAGTTCTCCGGCTTCCACGAGGTCGGGCCTGCTGTCGCTCTCTCGGCCGACCACTCCGAGATCGGTGACATCTGCTCCGGTCTGGCGAGTCAGTACGAGGGCACCAACGTTTCGCTGTCGTTGCCGTCCACCCGGGTCGACGCGTTCAACATCGAGCTGGCCCAGGAACTGTCCCGCAACGGGCGGCGGACCGGGCTCACCTTCGCCCCGGAGGGCGGCTCGGAGCGGATCCGCAAGGTGATCAACAAGATGGTGTCGGAGGAGGACCTGATCCGCACCGTGGTCACCGCCTACACCAACGGGTGGCGGCAGGTGAAGCTCTACTTCATGTGCGGTCTGCCCACGGAGACCGACGAGGACGTGCTTCAGATCGCTCGGCTCGCCCACGAGGTGATCAAAGCCGGCCGGGCGGCCACCGGCTCCAAGGACATCCGCTGCACGGTCTCGATCGGCGGCTTCGTGCCCAAGCCGCACACCCCGTTCCAATGGGCCTCGATGCAGCGGCCCGAGGTGATCGACAACCGACTCAGGCTGCTCAAGCAGGCGATCAACGCCGACCGGTCGCTGGGCCGGGCGATCGGTTACCGCTATCACGATGGTGAACCGTCGCTGATCGAAGGGCTGCTCTCCCGGGGTGACCGCCGGGTCGGCGCGGTGATCCGCAAGGTGTGGGAGAACGGCGGTCGCTTTGACGGCTGGAGCGAACACTTCTCCTATCAACGCTGGGTGGCGGCCGCCGTCGAGGTGCTGCCGGGCTTCGGAGTCGACCTGGACTGGTACACCACCCGCGAGCGGGACGAGCTCGAGGTGCTGCCCTGGGATCACCTCGATTCTGGCCTGGACAAGGACTGGTTGTGGCAGGACTGGCAGGACTCGCTCGCCGAGTATGAGCAGGATGACTGCCGCTGGACCCCGTGTTTCGACTGCGGCGTCTGCCCGAGTATGGACACCGAGATCCAGATTGGCCCCACTGGCAAGAAATTGCTGCCGCTGACGCCCGTCAACACCGGCCTGAAGGTGCCGTCCGGCGCCTGAGCCGGGCCGGGCAGAATGACCGAGGAGCACCGAGATCAGCAAGAAACCACAGCCGGAAGGCGGCCAGGCGCCGGTCGTGCAGCGCGTCCGGATCAAGTACGCCAAGCGCGGGCCGCTTCGGTTCACCTCACACCGCGACTTCGCCCGCGCCTTTGAGCGTGCGTTGCGCCGCGCTCAGGTGCCGGTCGCCTTCTCCCAGGGTTTCACCCCGCACCCCAAGATCTCGTACGCCAGCGCGGCGCCCGACCGGCGTGGCCAGCGAGGCGGAGTACCTGGAAATCGGGCTTCAGACGGTGGTGGACCCGACTGGCCATGCGCGCGGCACTGGACGCGGCTCTGTCGCCCGGTCTCGACATTCTGGACGCCGTGGTCGCCTCCGGCGGCAGCCTGGCCGACCGGATCGAGGTCTCGCACTGGCGGATCGAGTTGCCCGGAGTGTCCCCGGACGTGCTCGAGCGGGCGGTTAATGCCTTCTCCGCCGCCGCTGAGGTGCTGGTCGAGCGGATGACCAAACAGGGGCGGCGCGTTTTTGACGCCCGAGTCGCGGTGGCCAGCATCGATGTGATCGAACGGGCTGCGGCGCCTTCCGGAGTTGCGGGCGTACCGTGTGCGATACTCGACCTAGTCGTACGGCAGGTCACCCCGTCCGTACGACCCGATGATGTCCTTTCCGGCCTCCGCGTGGTGGCCGACCTGGAGCCGCCGGTGCCGCCAAGGACGACCCGGCTGGCGCAGGGCTGGCTGACCGCGCAGGGGGAGATCGTGGATCCGTTGGAGGCGGACCGCGACGGGGTAGTCATCGGTGAACGCTAGCCGGGGTTCCGGTCAGCGCTCAAGTAGGCAGACTTCGGTGGCCCGTGCACCTCGGCGCGCTGCCGGAAACACTTTGCGGCAACCCTGCGTGGCAGCGCTCACCCGCGCCCGGGGCAGCCAGAACTGGAGATCGTCCAATGCTCGAGAACGAGCCCGAGGGCGGGGAGCGGGCCGGTGCACGACCGGCCGGTGACGCCGCCGACAACATCGACAACGCCCCTGTTCGGCGTACCCGCGCCCCCCGCCGACGGACCTCGCCGACGGCCAGCGAGCCGGCCGAGGCCGGAGCAGCGGTAGCGGCGTCGGCCACCGCGCAGAGCAGTGCGTGACGAGGTGCCCGCCGCGGAGGTACCCACCTCGGTGGCCGGGGAGTCCGAATCGGTGCCGAAGACGCCACGACGCCGGCGGAAGGCCGTCACGGCCGACCAGAAGGACGAGCAGGGCGAGGCGCAAAAGGAAGCCAACGAGCCGGTGTCACCGGCTGAGCCCGTGCCGCCACCAAGCGAGGCCGCCGTGCCGGTCAAGGTGACCCGGACCCGGCGCAAGAAGGCGGTGCCCGCCGCGGCGGAGGTGCCGGTCGAACCGACCGCCGACCTCGAGCACCACGGATACCGCCGCTCCGATCGAGCGGGCGGAAACGGCGATGCCGGCCGCGACCGAGCCCTCGGCGGCTGGTCCTGCGGTGACTGCGGCGCCGATCCGCCGACTGCGGCGCCGATTCCGCCGACTGCGGCGCCGATTCCGCCGACTGCGGCGCTGACCGGCGTCCGGATGACGAGCTGCCGGCGGAGGAGGCCCCGCGCCGTCGGCGACGGGCGGTTCTGACCGCGCCCACTGTGCTGTTCATGGCACCCGAACCGGAGACCCCGGCCGCACGTCCAGCCGCGCCGGTGGCACCCGCGTTCGTCGGTCCGGGTGACATCCGCCCGACTGAGGCCGCTGTGACCGGGGTGGCCGAGTCCACCTTCGCCGAGCCGACCAGCGAAGAAGCGGTGACGGTTGAGGTGGCCGAGCCGGTCCGGCGGCGGCGGGGACGACGGGTCGACGAGCCGGTTGAGCCAGTGGTCGAGGTGGAGATCGCCGAGGAGGAGACGCCGAGGAGGAGGCCGAGGAGGCCGCTGACCTCGACGAGGACGAGGACGAGGACGAGACAGCGGCCGGCCGTCGCCGGCGGCGGCGGGGTCGCCGGGGCCGGGGCCGGGGCAAGGGCACCGCGGAGGAGGCTGAGGCCGAGGACCGAGGCTGAGGAAGCCGGTGAACCGGTTGAGGCCGAGACCGAGGCTGAAGTCGAAGGCGAGACCGAGGGCGACGAGGACGAGGAAGCCGAGGTCGGCGACGGGCTGACGCGGCGGCGTCGGCGTCGGCGGCGCAAGGGCGCCGGGGAGGCCGACGGCGGCGCCGATGACGGCGTGCCGACCGTGGTCAAGATCCGCGAGCCGCGCAAGAGCATCGACGAGGTGCAGGGGGTTTCCGGGTCGACCCGGCTGGAGGCCAAGCGGCAGCGCCGCCGGGACGGCCGCGAGCAGCGCCGGACCCGGCCGCCGATCCTCAGCGAGTCGGAGTTCCTGGCCCGCCGTGAGGCGGTCGACCGGGTAATGGTGGTCCGGCAGCGCGGCGACCGGACCCAGATCGCGGTGCTGGAGGACGGGGTGCTCGTCGAGCACTACGTGACCCGTAACTCCTCCGGCACGATGGCCGGCAACGTCTACCTGGGCAAGGTGCAGAACGTTCTGCCGAGCATGGAGGCGGCGTTCGTCGACGTCGGCCGGGGCCGCAACGCGGTGCTCTACGCCGGTGAGGTCAACTGGGACATCACCGGCCTGGAAGGGCGGGCCCGCTCGATCGAGCAGGCGCTGAGCTCCGGCGACTCGGTGCTGGTGCAGGTCACCAAGGACCCGATCGGGCACAAGGGTGCCCGGCTGACCAGCCACATCGCGCTCTCCGGCCGGCACCTGGTCTACGTGCCGCACGGCAACGCCTCCGGGATCAGCCGCAAGCTGCCGGACAACGAGCGCAAGCGGCTGCGTGACATCCTCAAGAAGCTGGTGCCGGACGGCGCCGGGGTGATCGTGCGGACCGCGGCCGAGGGCGCCAGCGAGGACGAGCTGGCCCGCGACGTCAAGCGGCTGCAGGCGCAGTGGGAGGACATCCAGGCCAAGGCCGGCCTCCGGCGGCGCCCGGTGCTGCTCTACGAGGAGCCCGACCTGGTCATCCGGGTGGTCCGGGACCTGTTCAACGAGGACTTCCGGGAGCTGGTCGTGCAGGGCGAGGGGGCGTACGACGTGGTCGAGTCGTACCTCGTCGCATGTCTCGCCGGACCTGGTGGCCCGGCTGCGCCGGCACACCGGCGACGGCCGACGTCTTCGCCGAGCAGCGGATCGACGAGCAGATCCTCAAGGGGCTGGACCGCAAGGTCTTCCTGCCCTCCGGCGGTCACCTGGTGATCGACCGCACCGAGGCGATGACCGTGGTCGACGTCAACACCGGCAAGTACACCGGCGCCGGCGGCAACCTCGAGGAGACGGTCACCCGCAACAACCTGGAGGCGGCCGAGGAGATCGTCCGGCAGCTCCGGCTGCGGGACCTCGGCGGCATCATCGTGATCGACTTCATCGACATGGTGCTGGAGTCCAACCGCGAACTGGTGCTGCGCCGGCTGACCGAGTGCCTCGGCCGGGACCGCACCAAGCATCAGGTCACCGAGATCACCTCGCTCGGGCCTGGTGCAGATGACCCGTAAGCGGATCGGCGCCGGCCTGCTGGAGGCGTTCAGCGAGACCTGCGACTGCTGCAAGGGTCGCGGCGTGATCATCCACACCGAGCCGGTGCCGGAGAAGCCGCCGGGCGGGCGTGGTTGACAAGGTCAAGGCGGTCGCCTCGGCGGTCGCGCCGGCAGCCGCATCCGGCCATCGGCCGTCGCGCCGGGACGCAGTCGACGCCGTGGTCGGAAGGTCCGGCCGAGCGGTCGTGGTCGAGCGCGGACCGAGCCGCCGACGACACCATGGGGTACGAGCCGTCGTCGCGTTACGAGAATGACAACGACTCGCTACGAGGCCGCTCGGCCGCCGTACCCGTGAGACGCGGACACCCGCTCGACGGCCGAGGTCGTCGAGGCGCAGCCGGGTCGAGCCGATGCGGCTGGCCGGCGCGGACGATCCCGATGGCCTCGGCAGCGCCGAGTCCTGGCGGACGACGGTGATCGGTCGAGGCCGGCGTCACGGGCGACGGCGAGTGCGGCGTGGGGGCACGCGGCGGCGGACCCGGCCGTGACCGTCGGCACGGTATCCAGGCGTTATGACAGGGCCCCTTCTAGGTCAGATTGACGATAGAGGGGTCCTGCCTTTCACCTCGACCCCCGGGAGAAGTCATGCGACGTCTGCTGACGACTGTCGTGATCGCCACCGCGCTGCTCGCCGGTGCCGGATGTTCGGGTGAACGAGCCGGCGTGGGTAACGCCGCCGCACCGGGTGCGTCTCCGGGCGGTGGCGGGCCGACGTCCGGCGCCGCGCACGTCCGGCGCCGCCACGTCCGGTGGCGCCACGCGCGGTCGGCACCACGCCGGCGGTCCGGCACAACCCGGCGCGCGTGACCGCCACCGCCGGGGGCAACGCCAAGGAGGTCTGCGCCGCCACCGTCAAGGCCGGTAGTCGACGTTGGTGCAGACCTACGTCAGCGAGCTGGGCAAGATGATGCAGGCCACCGGCGAGCAACGATGCCAAGGGCGCCCAGACGGCCCGGGGTAAGGCCGAGGCGGCGCTGCAACGCGTGGAGCGTGGCGATGCGGGAGCAGGCGGCCAAGGCCACTGACCCGCAGCTCAAGGCGACGTTGGCTGAGATGGGAGCCGAGGTGGCCGGGCTGAAGCCCGACGTCACCTCGATCGACGGGAGCCGGCTCGACCAGTTGCAGCAGCGGATCGACCAGCTCTGCGGCGACTGAGTCCCGGCCCATTCCGGGCCCCGCTGACGGTTGGGGCCCGGTTTGGGGAGCGGGCAGGGCATGGCGTACGCTTGCCTGCGGCGCACTTTTGGGCGCCAAGTTCTCGCGTGCCTGTCCGCCGCATCCCGGTGCGGCCGGGCGAGCCGCCACGAGCACTACCCGCCAGCAGCCTCAACGACAGGGAGTCCGCCTCCGATGTACGCGATCGTCAAGACCGGCGGCAAGCAGTACAAGGTCGCCGAGGGCGACGTGATCGAGGTCGAGAAGCTCGCTGGCGCGCCCGGCGACGCGGTGACTCGCCGCGGTGCTCCTCGTCGACGGTGACGACCTGGTGACCGACGCGGCAAGCTCGCCAACGTCGCGGTGTCCGGCGAGATCGCCGCGCACACCAAGGGCCCGAAGATCCGGATCCACAAGTTCAAGAACAAGACCGGCTACCACAAGCGCCAGGGTCACCGCCAGCCGCTGACCCAGGTCAAGGTGACCGGCATCGCCAACGGTAAGTAAGCCCAGCGGAAAGTAAGGTCGTCCTCAGATGGCTCACAAAAAGGGTGCGTCCAGCTCGCGCAACGGTCGCGATTCCGCGGCGCAGCGGCTCGGCGTGAAGCGTTTCGGTGGCCAGGTGGTCAGCGCCGGCGAGATCCTCGATCCGGCAGCGCGGCACCAAGTTCCACCCCGGTGACCTGGTCGGCCGTGGCGGCGACGACACGCTGTTCGCGCTGGCCGCCGGCGCGGTCCAGTTCGGCACCAAGCGCGGTCGCAAGGTCGTCAGCATCGTGCCGGCGGCGCAGCAGTAAGCTTCGGATACTCGGTTCGGAGCGGGCCGTCGGACCTCGCGTCGTCCCGGCCCGCTTCGGCGTTTGCCTGGCTGCGCGGACGGATCCACCTCCGCTGGAAGGATTGACGTCGTGACGACGTTCGTTGACCGGGTCGTCCTGCATCTGCAGGCCGGCGACGGCGGGCACGGCTGTGTCTCCATCCACCGGGAGAAGTTCAAGCCGCTCGGTGGCCCGGACGGCGGCAACGGCGGGCACGGCGGCAGCGTGTCGCTGGTCGTCGACCCGCAGGTGCACACCCTGCTCGACTTCCACTTCCGGCCGCATATCAAGGCCGAGCAGCGGCCGGGGCGGCGCCGGCTCCAACCGGGACGGCGCCAACGGCGCCGACCTGGTGCTCAAGGTGCCCGACGGCACCGTGGTGCAGACCAGGACGGCACGGTGCTGGCCGACCTGGTCGGCGCCGGCACCACCTTCGAGGCGGCCCGGGGCGGCCGGGGCGGCCGGGGCAACGCCGCGCTGGCCAACGCCCGGCGCAAGGCGCCGGGCTTCGCCGAGCTGGGCGAGCCGGGCGACGCAGCTCGACGTCGTGCTGGAGCTCAAGAGCGTCGCCGACGTCGGCCTGGTCGGCTTCCCGATCGGCCGGCAAGTCCTCGCTGATCTCGGTGCTCTCCGCGGCGAAGCCGAAGATCGCCGACTACCCGTTCACCACGCTGGTGCCCAACCTCGGGGTGGTCCGGGTGGACAACCACACCTTCACCGTCGCCGACGTGCCCGGGCTGATCCCCGGCGCGGCCACCGGCAAGGGGCTCGGCCTGGAGTTCCTTCGGCACATCGAGCGCTGCGCCGTGCTGGTGCACGTGGTGGACTACCGCCACCCTGGAACCGGGCCGCGACCCGCTCGGCGACATCGACGCGATCGAGGCCGAGCTGACCGAGTACGGCGGGCTGACCGACCGGCCCCGGCTGGTCGTGCTCAACAAGGTCGACGTGCCCGGACGGGCGGGACCTGGCGGAGATCGTCCGGGCCGATATCGAGGCCCGCGGGCTGCGGGTCTTCGAGGTGTCCGCGGCGACCCGGGAGGGGCTGCGCGAGCTGACGTTCGCGCTGGCCGAGCTGGTCGAGCAGGCCCGCGCGGCGACGCCCGCGCCGGAACCGACCCGGATCGTGATCCGGCCGACGGCGGTGGACGACACCGGCTTCACCGTCGAGGTCGCGGCGGACGGCGCGTACGTCGTGCGCGGCCTCCGCCCCGAGCGTTGGGTCAAGCAGACCAACTTCGACAACGACGAGGCGGTCGGCTACCTGGCCGACCGGCTGGCCCGCCTCGGCGTCGAGGAGAAGCTCGCCAGGGCCGGTGCGGAGCCGGGCTGCCTGGTCCGGATCGGTGAGCGGGAGTTCGACTGGCAGCCGACTCTCTACGCGGGCGCTGACTTCGTGCCCGGCTCGCGCGGCACCGATCAGCGGCTGGAGGAGAAGTCTTCCCGGCCGTCGGCGGCCGAGCGGCTGGCCGCCCGCAAGGCGCGCCGGCAGCGGCCGACGGATGAGGTGCTCGCCGACGAGACGGCGGACGTCGATGGGCCGGTGGTATCGGACGGGGCAGCGTAGCCGGGCGAATAGTGCGACCATGGCCCGCTATGAGCGAGTGCACGAAGTCGGTGTGCGGTGCCGGCATGAGCGAATCGGTGATCCTGGGCAGCCCCGAGTCCATCGACGCATATCTGGCGAACTCCGTCGAGCCCTGGGAACGGGCCAGCCACGGTGTCCGGTTCGTGCTCTGTGACGCGGGCTGCTCGGCGTACACCTGATGACCGCCGCGGACCAGCGGCCGATCCTGCTCGACGACGCGGTCTGATCAGACGAGCAGCCCGATGGCCCGCTTCGCCCGGTGCACTGTGCCGGCGGCGCGCTCCCGGGCTCGCTCGGCGCCGTTGACGAGGGTCCGCTGGACGTACCCGGGATCAGCGGACAGTTCGGTGTGCCGTACCCGGATCGGGTCAAGCAGTGCGATCAGTGCCTCGGCGACGGCCTGCTTGAGTTGGCCGTACGACGAATACTCTCCGGCCAGCGCGGCGGGTGCGGTGCCCACGCAGGCTGACAGGATTTCCAGCAGATTCGCCAGCCCGGGTCGAGTTTCCGGCTGGTAGTCGACGCTGGTCGCCGAATCGGTGACGGCGCGGAGCACCTTGCGCCGGATCACCTCCGGCGGATCGAGCAGAAAGATCGTGCCCGCCTCGGTTGCGCCGGTTCCGCCGGTCCCCATGGTCTTGCCCATCTTCGCGGTCGGTTCGGCCAGGTTCATGATCCGGGTCGCCACTGGCGGATGCACCGCCCGGGGCACGGTGAACGTGTCGCCGTACGCGGTGTTGAACCGGACGGCGACGTCCCGGGTGAGTTCGACATGCTGGCGCTGGTCGTCACCGACCGGCACTTCCTGGGTGTCGTGCAGCAGAATGTCAGCGGCCATCAGCACCGGATAGGTCAGCAGGCTCAGCCGGACCTGCTGCTGGGTCGCCGACTTCTCCTTGAACTGGATCATCCGGTGCGCCTCGCCGTAGCCGGTTGCGCACTCCAACAGATAGTGCAGTTCGCTGTGCGCGGGTACCTGGGACTGGACATAGAGCAGTGCCCGGTCCGGGTCGAGGCCGGCGGCGAGCAGGATGGTCGCCTGTTCCAGGGTCAACGCGCGGACCCGGGCCGGCTCGTGGGCCACGGTGAGTGCATGCAGGTCGGCGAGGAAGACGATGGTGTCGGCCCGGTACTGCCCGTCGATGATTGGCCGGATGGCGCCGAGCAGGTTACCCAGGTGCAGGTGGCCGGTGGGTTTGAGGCCGGTGAGCCGGCGGGTGGTGCTGGTGTTCGCGGTCATCTGTGGGCTCCTCGCCGGTTCTTCGGGTCGCCGATCGCCCGTTCCCGGGTGAGCACATGCGAAACGGCCGCCCGGGTGGGGCGGCCGTTTGCTGGTTTCGGGTGCGCTGCTGCGGTGGCCGCCCGTCAGGGCGCCCACCAGCTGTTCGTCAGCATCCGCACCCGTCCACGGTAGCAGCATCGCCCGGGGGGCCGCCGAACCAGCCGTCCGGCGACCACCATGATCGCGCAGCGGTTCGGCCGACCGGGCCCGGCGCGATCCACGCCGGGTGAGACGCAGCGGCCCGGCCCCGGGGCCGCTGCGCTGGCTCCTCCCAAGTCGGGTTTATTTCGGTTCGCTACTGGCGGGCAGGCGCAACGCAGGTGGGGAGGCATCGGCCGGAATGGCACTGCATAGGTTCCAGATTGTCGTTGATGAAGCGCCAGCGGACGAGCAGATCGACGCGCTCTATGCGCGCGCCGGACTGTTGACCCGCCGGGTCGCGCCAAGAGCGGGGGAGATCATGCTGCTCCGGGAGGCTCCGACGCTGGTCGAGGCGATCGCATCGGGGATCGGTGACCTCGAGGCGGTCGGACTACGTCCGGTACGGGTCCCCGATGAAGACTGGGTGACCATGGGCGAGATCGCCGATCGGATCGGGCGCTCGCGGGAGTGTCTCCGGCTCTGGTCACTGGGCAGGATGGGACCGGGAGGCTTTCCGCCGCCGCTGCATACCGGTACCAGCACCGCTTTCTACAGTTGGGCCGAGGTGCTGCCGTGGTTGCGTGAGCGAATGGGTTTTGACCTGCCGGACGAGGAACCGGTGCGTACCGTGTTGAACCTGGCCCTGCGACTGCGTGCGCTCGCGCCCCGGATCGAGCGGATGGACCTCGTCCGGGCACTGCTGGCCCCAAGATCCCCGTGAGCAGGGCAGACCGAGGCGAACACGCCGACGACTCGCCGGACATAGTCCCTGATCACGGGGATCTTGGGGGGCGTGGGAGCCGGGCGGGCTTAGTCCAGGTCGAACTCACCGTCCTGGGCGCCGCCGACGAACGCGTCCCACTCGGCCTGGGTGAAAACCAGCACCGGGCCGTCCGGCTCAGCGGAATTGCGCATACCGATCAGGTCATCGACGAACGCCACCTCGACGGCGCTTTCAGAGGTGTCCCCCTCGGCGCGCTGCCACACCGCGCGGGACAGGTCGAAGTCACCCTTCGGGTGCTGCGCCATGGTTGGTTCCTCCATCACGAAACGGGTCGGGTCGGACAGCGGTCCGTGTCTACATGGTGCAGGATATGCGGATGCCGAGTCTGACCCGGGTAGCAGCGGCCGCGCGCGCCGCGCTCCTCGCCGTTGAGTCGTACGAGATTGATCTTGACTTGGTCGGCGGCGATACGCACTTTCGCTCCACCACGACGATCCGGTTCCGGGCGGCGACGCCGGGCGCTGACACGTTCGTCGAGGTCAGGCCAATTCGACTGCTCGGGGTACGGCTCAACGGCGAGGAAATCGATCCGGCCACGCTGGATGACAACCGCCTACCACTGACCCGGCTACGGGCCGAAAACACCCTCACCGTGGAAGCGGAGATGGCGTACTCGAACGACGGTGAGGGACTGCACCGCTTTGTCGACCCGGCCGACGGCGCGACCTACCTCTACGCCATGTCCTTTCTCGACAACGGACAGCGCATTTTCGCCTGCTTCGATCAGCCCGATCTGAAGGCCCCGGTCACGCTCTCGGTGACCGCCCCGCCGGACTGGATCGTGGCCGGCAACGGCGCACTCGGTCAGCCGGCCCGCGGCGGCCGCTGGGAGTTCACCCGGACCGAGCCGCTGGCCACCTACTTCGTGTCGCTGATCGCCGGGCCGTACCACGTTCGCCGGGATGAGTTCGATGGCATACCGCTCGCAATCTACTGCCGGCGCTCGCTCGCCGAAGATCTCGACCGGGACATCGACGAAATTCTTACCGTCACCAAGCAGTGCCTGGGCCGCTTCCACGAACTGTTCGACGAGACCTACCCGTTCGGCAAATACGATCAGGCGTTCGTGCCGGAGTTCAACGCCGGTGCGATGGAGAATCCCGGCCTGGTCACCATCCGCGACGACTACATCTTCCGGTCGGCGGTCACCGACAGTCAGCGGGAACAGCGGGCCACCACCATCGCCCACGAGATGGCGCACATGTGGTTCGGTGACCTGGTCACCATGCGCTGGTGGGATGACCTGTGGCTGAACGAGTCGTTCGCCGAATACCTCGGCACCCGGGTCACCGCCGAGGCGACCCGATTCGACCGGGCCTGGACCACGTTCGGTATGCGGCGTAAGGCCTGGGGGTACGCGGCCGACCAGCGTCCGTCCACCCACCCGGTCGCCCCGGAGGAGGTCGCCGACGCCGCACAGGCGCTGCTCAACTTCGACGGCATCTCGTACGCCAAGGGCGCCGCTGTGCTACGCCAGCTCGTCGCCTGGCTCGGTGATGAGGCGTTCCTGGCCGGTCTGCGGGCCCACTTCGCCGCGCACCGGTTCGGCAACGCCACCCTCGCCGACCTGCTCGCCGCGCTGGCGGCAAGCAGTGGCCGGGAGCTGACCGGGTGGGCCGAGGTCTGGCTGCGCCAGGCCCAGGTGAACACGGTGCGGGCCGAGGTGACGGTGGACCATGCCGGGCGCTGCGCCGAGGTGGCGGTGGTGCAGAGTGCCCCGCCGACGTACCCGGTGCTGCGACCGCACCGGATCGGGGTCGGACTCTACGACGGTGACGGAGCGGAGATCCGACTGCGCGAGCGGTTCGAGGTCGACCTCGAACCGGAGGTCGACAAGGGACGGACGATGCTGCCCCAGTTGGTCGGCGTGCCGGTGCCCCGGCTGCTGCTGCTCAACGACGGGGATCTGACCTTCGCCAAGGTACGCCTCGACGACACGTCGGCCGCTGCCATCCCGTTGGTCCTGCCCGGCCTGGCGGACCCGCTCACCCGGGCGGTGCTCTGGGGCGAGACCCTCGACGCGGTGACCGACGGGGAGCGGCCGGTGGCCGATCTGGTGGCGCTGATCCTGGCCGCGCTGCCCAGCGAGACCGAAGTCATCGTGGTCGAGGACGTGCTGACCCTGGCCCGCTCCCTGATTGACCGCTATCTCGACCCGGATACCCGGCCGGTCGCCCTGGACCAGGTCGGGCTGGCCTGCGACGGTCTGTTGACCGGGACCGATAGCCCATCGCCGACCGCCGGTGGTGATGTTGGCTCACTGCGGCTGGCCGCGCTCCGGGGACTGATCGGCGCGACCGTCGACACCGAGCGGCTGGCCGGGTGGCTGGCCGGCGAGGCCGTGCCGGACGGGATCACCGTCGACGCCGACCTGCGCTGGGCACTGCTGCGCCGACTGGCCGTGCTCGGCGCGGTGGGCGAAGCCGAGATCGACGCCGAAGAGGCAACCGACCGTAGCGCGGTCGGGGCGGAGCGGGCCACCGAGTGCCGGGCGGCACTGCCGGACCCGGTCGCGAAGGACCGGGCCTGGCAGGTGATCACACGGGACACGACGCTCTCCAACCGTCTCGTCGAGGCCAACGCGGCCGGATTCTGGCAACCCGAGCAGGAACAACTCACCGCGTCCTATCTAGAGCGTTATTTCGCCGAGATGCCGGCGATTGCGCATCGGCGTACCGCCTTCGTCGCCGCCCGGGTCGCCCAACTGGCCTATCCCAGGTACGCCGTACGAGCTCGGACCCGGGAGTTGGCCGCGGCGCTGCTGGCCCGCGACGACCTGGCGCCCGGTCTGCGCCGGGCGGTGACCGACGCCGACGACGACCTGCGGCGGGCGCTCGTGGCCCGGAGCCGCGGTGCGATCTGGGTCATGATTTGCCGATCGGCGGCCCTGGGCGACATACGATCAACGGGTGGAGGCAGGAATCCGGCGGATCGGGATCATGGGCGGAACTTTCGATCCGATCCACCACGGTCACCTCGTCGCGGCCAGCGAGGTGGCCGACCGGTTCGCGCTCGACGAGGTGGTCTTCGTGCCGACCGGCCAGCCCTGGCAGAAGGCTGACGAGCCGGTCAGCTCGGCCGAGGACCGTTACCTGATGACGGTGATCGCCACCGCCTCGAACCCGCGGTTCCAGGTCAGCCGGGCCGACATCGACCGGGGCGGCCCGACCTACACCGTCGACACCCTGCGTGACCTGCACGCCGAGTACGGCCCGAAGGCGCAGCTCTTCTTCATCACCGGTGCGGATGCCCTGGAGAAGATCCTCTCCTGGAAGGACATCGACCAGATGTTCGAGCTGGCCCACTTCATCGGGGTGACCCGGCCCGGTTTCGAGTTGTCCGACGCGCACCTGCCGGCCGATACGGTCAGTCTGGTCGAGGTCCCGGCGATGGCGATCTCGTCGACCGGTTGCCGGCACCCGGGTGGCGGCCGGTGAACCGGTCTGGTACCTGGTGCCGGACGGTGTGGTGCAGTACATCGCCAAGCGCGGCCTCTACCGGCGGTGATTCCGCCCGGTTTCCGCCCGAACGCTCGCTAACTGCCCAGTCGTCACCCGCCGAGGTGTGAGACGCTTGGTAGCGTCCCAGGAAATCCCCCGAACAGGTCCCGCCGATTGAGCGCGGAGAACCCGGTTGAGCAAAGGAGTACGGTGACAGCTTTCGAACGCGCCCGCGAGCTGGCGTTGACCGCCGCCCAGGCTGCTGCCGACAAGAAGGCACAGGACATCGTCATCATCGATGTATCGGACCGGCTGGCCATCACTGACGCGTTCCTGATCGCCTCCGCTCCCAACGAGCGTCAGGTGCTCGCGATCGTCGACGCGATCGAGGAGCAGCTGCTCAACCTCCCGGAGAAGGCGAAGCCGATCCGGCGCGAGGGTGAGCGCGGCGGGCCGATGGGTGTTGCTCGACTACGTCGACCTGGTGGTGCATGTGCAGCACACCGAGGAGCGCGAGTTCTACGCCCTGGACCGGCTCTGGAAGGACTGCCCGACGATCCCGTTCGCCGACCGAGACCTGGTCGACGCCGAGGTGGGCGTCGCTGAATGACCCGGCTGATCGTCTGGCGGCACGGCAACACCACTTGGAACGCCGAGAGCCGGGTCCAGGGTCAGACCGACGTGGCCCTCAACGAGCTGGGCCGGCGGCAGGCCGTCGAGGCGGCTCCGCTGCTGGCCGCACTCGGTCCGGACGCCATCGTCGCCAGTGATCTGCGGCGCGCCGCGCGATACCGCCGCGGCGCTCGTCGGCGCTGACCGGCCTGCCGGTGCGTACTGATCCGCGACTGCGGGAACGCTATTTCGGGCGGTGGCAGGGGCTCACCATGACCGAGGTCGCCGAGCGCTTCCCGGTCGAGTACGCCCGTTGGCGGGCCGGCGAGGAGGATCCGGGCTGCGAGGTGGAGGGTCTCGAGGATCTGGGTAAGCGGGTCGGTGTGGCGTTGCAGGAGGCGGCCGAGGCCAACCCCGGTGGCACCGTGGTGATCGCCACCCACGGTGGTGCCGCCCGTCAGGGCTGCGGCTACCTGCTCGGCTGGGAGGCCTCGGTGCTGCGTTCGGTCGGCGCGTTGCGGAACTGCCACTGGACCGAGTTGAGCCACGACGAGGTGCGCGGCTGGCAGCTCCGCGCGCACAATGTCGGCCTGATCACCTCGGCCACCCGTCACCGAAGCGATCTGACCCGAATCGGTCTGATCCGCCGCCTCGGCTCAGCAAGCCGGACGGGCTGGCCGGTGCTGCCGGGTGGCACGTCGAGCTGTCTGTTGGGTGGCACCCGTACCGGAAACCGGGCGGCGATCGGCTACCGTGCCGGCATGCCCGTCGCGGTCGTCACCGACTCCACCGCCTACCTGCCGGCCGAGTTGACTGGTGGCCAACGGCGGAAGGTGGCGCCGTTGACCGTGGTCCCGCTGACCGTGGTGCTCAACGGGGTTGACGGGCTGGAGGGGATCGAGGTGTCCCCGGCCGACGTGACCCGGGCGTTGGCCGAGCGGCGGGTCGCGGTGAGCACCTCGCGTCCGGCACCGGAGCAGTTCGCGCGGGCGTACCGCCGCCTGCTGGACCACGGCGCGACCGGCGTGGTGTCGGTGCACCTCTCCGCGGAGCTCTCCGGCACCCTGGAGGCGGCCGTCCTGGCCGCCGCCGAGGTCGGCGACCGGGTCACCGTGGTTGACTCCCGGTCCACCGGGATGGGCCTGGGCTTCCCGGCGCTCGCCGCCGCCGAGACCGCCGCGGGCGGTGCGGACCTGCCCGGGGTACGGCGGGCCGCGCTGGACGCGATCGACCGCACCCGGACCTTCTTCTACGTCGACACGCTGGAGTTCCTGCGCCGGGGCGGGCGGATCAACGCGGCTGAGGCACTGCTCGGTACCGCCCTGTCGGTCAAGCCGATCCTGCACGTCAGCAACGGCGCCATCGCAGTGCGGGACAAGGTCCGTACCGCCAGCCGGGCCCTGGCCCGACTGGTTGACCTGGCGGTCGAAGCCGCTGGCGAGTCCGAGGTGGACATCGCCGTGCACCATCTGGCGGCACCGCAGCGGGCGGCCGAGCTGACCGAGGCGCTGGCGGAGCGGTTGGGCGACCGGTTGCGCGACCGGTACGTGACCGAGGCCGGCGCCGTGGTGGCCGCTCATGTCGGCCCGGGTCTGGCCGGCGTGGTCGTCCACCGCCGCTGACCGTCTGCCTGACGCTCAGGCCGCAGCTTCGGCGCGGTATGTCGAGACCGAGCAGGTAAGCTGATCGGGATGACCGGGGCAGGCCGCGGCCGGCGATGGTTCGCCACCTCCTGCGTCGGCCAGACGCGGTGGGTAAGCGATCGCAGGCCCGCCGCAGGTCCACCCGTACGTCAAATGGCGGTATGGACACACCCCGTCGCCATAGCACATTCGCGCATGATCAGGGCGTTATCCACAGGTGGGTGGGTTGTCCACAGGCGATGGTTCGACGCGGCGCGGAATCCGCCGCCCGGTTTACCTTCTGCCCGTGCCCGACGACCGACGAGATCCAGGGTCCAGCAGCGGCTGTCCCTGCTGCCGAGCAGTGATGCCGGTTGAGGGGCCGCGTTCTGCGGCCGGTCTCCAGGCCGGCCGCCCAGCCAGCCCGGTTGATCCGCTAGCGACGGACGGGGCGACCTCCCGATTCCGGCTGGGCGGACCGGGCGCCTTCGACCCCGGCCGCCGGGGCGTCAAGGCGCTGGCGGTGGTGGCCGCGGTGGTGGTGCTCGGCGCCGCCGCTTGGGCCTGGTGGTCCCGGCCGCAGACCGAGCCGGTCGCGGTCGCCTCCGTGGGTCCGACGGCCTCGGCGGACGCGGAGCCGGCAACCGGCCCCGGCGAGGCTGCCGCCGAGGTGGTGGTCGCGGTCGCCGGTAAGGTTCGCCGTCCCGGTCTGGTACGCCTACCCGCCGGTGCCCGGGTCGCCGATGCGCTGGAAGGGGCTGGTGGCGCCCTGCCCGGAGTCGACGTCGCCCTGCTCAATCTGGCCCGTAAGGTCACCGATGGTGAGCTGATCCTGGTCGGGACGACCGCGCCACCGGCCGTCGGCCAGCCTGGAACCGGACCGGGTGGCCAGCCGGCGGGGCCGGGAGCGCAGGCGGTCGGCGGTGAAAAGGTCAATTTGAATACCGCGACCGCGGACCAGCTCGTTGCCCTGCCCGGGGTCGGCCCGGTGCTGGCCCGGCGCATCATCGACTACCGGGAGCGGCACGGGCCGTTCCGTTCGGTTACGAGCTGCGGCAGGTCAACGGAATCGGCGAGGCCCGCTACGCGGAACTCAAGGATCTGGTGACCCTGTGAAGCGCCCTGAACCGGCAACGGATCCGGGCGGTGTGGAGGTGCTGCCCGGCGGCGGCCAACCACCGGACCTGCGGTTGGCCGGGCTGGCCGTGGCCGCCTGGCTCTCCGCTCTTGCCGGGCTCTGGCTCACTGCCCGCAGCACGGTGGTGATCGCGGTTCTGGCCGGCCTGGTCGCGCTGGCCGGTGCCGGGTATCTACGCCGCGCCCGCCGACCCGCCGCCGAGCGGTACGGATGGGTGATCGTGGCGATCCTCCTCGGCGTGCTCTGCGGCAGCGTGGCCACCGCCGCGCGACTCGGCGTACGCGATGCCGCACCGATCACCGCACTGGCTCAGCAGCGGGCGGGCGTCACCGCCGAGCTGGTGGTCCGGGATGATCCACGGGCGGTATCGAACGCCGCCGGTCGGCCCCCGGTGTTCCTGTTGCCCGCTGAACTGTCCTGGCTGCGTGGGCCAGACCAGTCCACCGTCGCGGTGCCGGCTCGGATTCTGGTCCTGGCCAGCGACTCGAAGTGGCGGTACCTGCTGCCCGGCCAGCGGCTGACCACTACCGGCCGGTTGATGCCACCGCGCGGCGGTGACCTGACCGCCGCCGTGCTCTCGGTGCGCGACGCCCCCGTGCTGATCGGCGAACCATCCTGGGCGCAGCGAATTGCCGGCACCCTGCGGGCCGGGCTGCAACGGGCCTGCGCGCGGCTGCCGGACGAGCCGGGTGGGCTGCTGCCCGGCCTGGTGGTGGGCGACGTTAGCCGGCTTACTCCGGCAGTCGAAGATGACTTCCTGGTCACCGGAATGACACATTTGAATGCGGTCTCCGGGTCGAATGTCGCGATTGTGGTTGGCCTGGTGCTGTTGCTCGCCCGGTGGGCCCGGGCTGGACCGTGGCTCTCCGCCGCGCTCTGTGGCCTCGCCCTGGTCGGGTTTGTGATCCTGGTGCGGCCGTCGCCCAGCGTGCTGCGGGCCGCCGTGATGGGGGCCGTCGGACTGATCGCGTTGGCTACCGGGCGTTCCCGGTCGGCGTTGCCGGCCCTGGCCAGTGCGGTGACCGTGCTGGTCGTTGTGGACCCGGCACTTGCCGGGGATGTCGGTTTCGCCCTGTCCGTGCTGGCCACCGGTGGGCTGCTGTTGATCGCGCCGCGTTGGCGGGACGCGTTACGGCGTCGGGGCGTACCGGCCGGGGTGGCTGAGGCGCTGGCCATCCCGGCGGCCGCCCAGTTGGCCTGCGCGCCGGTGGTGGCGGGGATCTCCGGCACGGTCAGCCTGGTGGCCGTACCGGCAAATCTGCTGGTGGTGCCCGCGATCGCGCCGGCCACCGTGCTCGGCGTGGCGGCGGCTGTCGTGTCGCCGGTCTGGCCGGCCGGTGCCGAGTTCGCCGCCTGGTTGGGCCATTGGCCTGCCTGGTGGCTGGTCCTGGTGGCCCGTTACGGTGCGCAGGTGCCGGCCGGCACCCTGCCCTGGGTGGCCGGCCTGGTTGGTGGTCTGCTGCTCGGCGCGCTCACGGTGGCGGTGCTGCTCGCCGCCCGGAATCGGCTCCTGCGTCGGCTGATCGCGGTGGTTGCCGTCGGCGCGGTCGTCGGCGCGTTGCCGGTACGGGTGGTGGCGGGTGGCTGGCCCCCGTCGGGTTGGGTGGTCGCGGTCTGCGCGGTCGGGCAGGGCGACACCATCGTGCTGCCAATCGACGCCGGGCAGGCGGTGGTGGTCGACGCTGGTCCCGATCCGGCCGCGGTCGACCAGTGTCTGCGTCGGCTCGGCGTACGGGCAGTGCCGCTGTTACTGCTCAGCCACTTCCACGCCGATCACATCGGCGGTCTGCCCGGGGTATTACGGGGCCGCCGGGTGGGCGTCGTGGTGACGCCACAGTGGCCGGAACCGGCCGAGGGGCGCGTAGCGGTACAGCGGGCCGCCGAGGCGGCCGGGGTGCCGGTCAGTCCGGCCGGCGCTGGCTGGCAATTCTCGGCCGGGCTGGCCCGGTTGGTCCTGATCGGTCCGCCATTCCCGATGCGCGGCACCAGATCCGATGCGAACAACAATTCTCTGGTGGTCCGGGCGGAGGTGCGTGGGGTGCGTATCCTGCTGGCCGGGGACGCCGAGTCTGAGGAGCAGCAGGCGTTGTTGGAGCGGCTGTCGCCCACCGGCCTGCGGGCGGAGGTGCTGAAGGTCGCCCATCACGGTTCGGCCTATCAAGAAGCTCGCTTCTTTGACGCGGTGGCGCCGGCCGTGGCGTTGGTCTCGGTCGGCGCCGGAAACGGGTACGGTCATCCGAACCCGGCCGTGCTGGCCCGGTTGAGTCGGGGTGGTGCCCGGGTGCTGCGGACCGACACCGATGGGGATCTGGCGGTGGTCAGTGACGATGGCCAGGGCCTCGCGGTGGCGGTGCGGGGGCTGGACCCCGGTGGTGCCCGACGTTGACGGCGCCTTGCCGGATACGCGGAAAATCAAGATAAATGTCTAGATTTGCACTAAGTGCGGGGCTGGCCGTGGGGACCGGGGTGACCAGCTCCGAGGTGCCGGGGCCGCATGCGACGATGACGACGTGACCCCCGCCAGCCTCGCACCGGTCCTGCTCATCCTCGGCGACGAGGAGTTGCTCGTCAGTCGTGCGATCGCGAGCACGGTAGCGACGGCCCGAGCGATCGACCCCGATGCCGACGTACGCGAAAGCGAGGCCGGCTCGCTGACTCCGGGCGAGATCGCCGAGATGCTCAGCCCGTCGCTCTTCGGCGGCCGGCGGGTACTCATAGTGCGATCCGGCCAGGACGCCCGCAAGGATCTGGTCGCCGAGCTGCTGACGTACGCGAAGAACCCGGACCCGGAGGTCCACCTGGTGGTGGCCCACCTCGGCGGCGCCAAAGGCAAGGCGTTCGCCGACGGGTTGCGGCAAGCCGGCGCCGAGATCGTGCCGGCGGCCAAACTCAAGGGCCATCGGGAGCGGGTGGCGTTTGTCCGGGACGAGGTGCGTCGCGGTGGCGGGCGGTGCTCGGACGACGCCGCTGAGGCGTTGCTCGCGGCGGTCGGCAACGATCTGCGCGAGCTCGCTTCGGCCTGCTCGCAGCTACTTGCCGACACCGACGGAAAGATCGGGGTCGACACGGTCGCCCGCTACTACCGGGGTCGGGCGGAGGTGAGCGGCTTCACCGTGGCCGACGCCGCGATGGCCGGTGACCTACCCGCCGCGCTGGAGGCGCTGCGTTGGGCGTTGCACGTCGGCGTGGACCCGGTGCCGATCGCCGATGCCCTCGCCGACGGGGTGCGGACGGTGGCCCGGGTCAGCTCGGCGGGCCGGGGGAGTGCCTACCAGTTGGCGACCAACCTGGGTATGCCGGCCTGGAAGATCGAAAAGGCGCAGCGGATGGGCCGGGGCTGGAGCGCCGAAGCGCTGGTTGATGCGATGCACGCCACCGCTGAATGCAACGCGGCCGTCAAGGGTGGGGCCGACGACCGGGGGTACGCCCTTGAGCGGGCCGTTTTCGCGGTCACCGCAGCCCGCCGGGGGAGCGGGTCACGATGAGCTGGCCGGCCGCCCTCGGGTCCACCGGCATCTCCCCGGAGGAGGAGCGGCTGAGACCGCTCTACGCCCGGGTGCTCCGACTCCAGCATCTCGATCCCGGCGGAATGCTCTGCTTCTGTTTTCTGGAGGGCACCCTCGCGCTCGGTCTGCTGCTCGCCCTGGCCGAGCTGGTTAGCTGGTGGGGCGTGTTGCTCCTGCCGCTCTCGGTAGCCGTCATGGTGAAGGTCAACGACCTGGTAGCCGCGGCGGTGATTCGGTCCGCGGCCCGGGTGCCAGCGGTTGAGCAGGAGCGTTTCCGTCGGGAGATACAGCCTGCGGTAGGTCGGGCCGCAGTGCCCGTCACATCGCTGTCCGGCCCGGTGGGGCCGAACCGGCCCATCGACATGGAATCTGGCGGTCCGGCGACGGCCGGTCCGCCGAGAGACGGCGGCAAGTTCCGGCTCGGTACGGCGGCCCTGGTTCCGCTCCGTCCGGCGCTCCGCGTCCAGCTCGACGCCGATTCGACCGGTGCGACCGAGCCGATGCTCAGCCGGCCGGTCGGGGCCGAGCGCACCGGGCGCCGGAAGCGACGCTCGACGGGCGGCTGGCTGTCGGCGTCGTTGCCGGTTCGGCAGAAGTGGCTGGACCTCGCCGAGCGATGTGTTCGTCGGTCAACCAGGCGGCACTTCGACTAGCCGCCGCTACCCATCAGGTGCCGTTGGGAAAGCCGTGAAAGCTATCAACAGCAATGCTGTCGGGCACGGCGAATGGCCCCGGAGCCGATCGGCTCCGGGGCCACCCGTCAGGTCTGTGTCGGATCCGTCAGGCGGAAAGCGACTGCAGCCGCTTGGCGATGGCCGACTTACGGTTCGCCGCCTGGTTCCCGTGGATAACGCCCTTGCTGACCGCCTTGTCCAGCTTACGCGAAGCGTCCTGCATGAACTCGGCCGCCTTCACGGCGTCTCCGCTCTCAGTCGCCTCGTGGAACTTGCGAATGGCGGTCTTCAGCGACGACTTGACCGACTTGTTCCGCAGCCGGCGCTTTTCGTTCTGCCGGTTGCGCTTGATCTGGGACTTGATGTTCGCCACGCGACAGCCTCGTCCTGGTAGCTAGGGTTCGGTTTGCTTGCTGCGGGGGCGTCGATCTCAAGGTCGAACCACGATCATGTCGCCACACGCGAAAAGTCAGGTTACCAGGTCAGGGGAGTGGGCACCAAAGCGGCTCAGCCGCAGCCCACCGCAGGTCCGGCCCGCGCCCAGGGAGCCGGGCGCCGCGCCGAACCCCGTGGCGGCAAGCTGTCCAGCCCGGAGCCCGCCGTCCGGTGGTCCATGTCGTACCTGGTTGGCAGAGTGTGCGGCTGTGGATATCGATGGTTTCTGGGTCCTGATCGAGCGCTCGGCAGGGCGCGCCGCAGCCCCCGACGCTCGGCTGACCTGGCTGGTCGATCAGCTCGCCGGGCTGCCGGTCACCGAGATGATGGACTTCCAGATCCGGCTGGATGAGGTGCGCCGCCGGGCGGACACCTTCCACATGTGGGGCGCCGCGTACCAGATCTGTGACGGTCTCTGCTCCGATGACGGCTTCTTCTACTTCCAGGCGTGGTTGGTCGGGCTCGGCCGAAAGATTTTCGAACGGGCGGTACGCGATCCGGACACGCTGGCCGAGGTGCCGCAGTTGCGACGGTTGGCGGGGCGGTCGGTGGACGACTGGGACGACGACGAGTGGCCGGAGTGGGAGTCGTTGGATTATGTCGCGGAGCGGGCCCACGAGCGGGTCACCGGGGTGGAGGACGGGCTGGACGACCTGTTGGAGGAGCGCGGTCACGACGGCATGGTCGTCCCTGAGCCGGTCGACGCTCGGTGGGACTTCGAGGATCCGGCTGAGGTGACCCGACGCTTTCCCCGCCTGGTCCGGATGTTCCCGCTCACCGCGCGGGCGGACCGGGACCGACGTAGCCAGGCGGAGTTCGCGCGGTTCCTGGCTGATCGGGGGCAGACCGAGGCGGAGTTCTTCGCCGAGTGGGAGGGGCGACCGGGGGTGGACCGGACGGTCTGAACCGGGGCGTACCGGGGGCGTGGGATCATAAGGAGGGCCGGCATCTGCGCCGGCCGTTCTTCACCGCCGTCAACCCGAGCAGAACGGACCGCCGTGCCACCGATGCCCGATTCCGGCGCGAACGCTCCTGGTGCCACCGACCCCGGCCGCATCAGGAACTTCTGCATCATCGCTCACATCGACCATGGTAAGTCAACCCTGGCCGACCGGATGTTGCAGCTTACTGGCGTGGTCGACCCGCGGCAGATGCGCGCGCAGTACCTCGATCGGATGGACATCGAGCGTGAGCGCGGCATCACCATCAAGAGCCAGGCGGTCCGAATGCCGTGGGCCATCCGTGAGGGGGAGCGGCAGGGCGAGCAGGCTGTGCTCAACATGATCGATACGCCGGGACACGTCGACTTCACCTATGAGGTGTCCCGCTCGTTGGCTGCCTGCGAGGGTGCCGTACTGCTGGTTGACGCGGCCCAGGGGATCGAGGCCCAGACGCTGGCCAACCTCTACCTGGCGCTGGAGAACGACATGCACGTCATTCCGGTGCTCAACAAGATCGACTTGCCGGCGGCGCAGCCGGAAAAGTTCGCTGAGGAGATGGCGCACCTGATCGGCTGCGAGCCGAGTGACTGCATCCGGGTCTCCGGCAAGACCGGCGAGGGGGTGCCGCACCTGCTCGACGAGATCGTCCGGCAGTTCAAGCCGCCGGTCGGGCAGGCGGTGGAGCCGGCCCGAGCGATGATCTTCGACTCGGTCTACGACGTGTACCGGGGTGTGGTGACCTATGTCCGGGTGATCGACGGCCGGATCGAGGCGCGCGACAAGATCAAGATGATGTCCACCGGGGCGGTGCACGAGCTGCTTGAACTCGGTGTGATCTCCCCGGAGATGCAGAAGGCCGGCGCGCTCGGGGTCGGTGAGGTGGGATACCTGATCACCGGAGTGAAGGACGTCCGGCAGTCCCGGGTCGGTGACACCGTCACCATCAATGCCCGACCGGCGGGTGAGGCGTTGGGTGGCTACAAGGACCCGAAGCCGATGGTCTACTCCGGCCTCTACCCGATCGACGGGTCCGACTATCCGAACCTGCGCGACGCGCTGGACAAGCTCAAGCTCAACGACGCCGCCCTGAGCTACGAGCCGGAGACCTCGGCCGCGCTCGGTTTCGGCTTCCGTTGTGGCTTCCTCGGCCTGCTGCACTTGGAGATCATCCGCGAGCGGCTGGAGCGAGAGTTCAGCCTCGACCTGATCTCCACCGCCCCGAACGTGGTCAACCGGGTGAACCTGGAGGACGGCACTGAGGTGACGGTGACCAACCCGAGCGAGTTCCCCACCGGCAAGGTGGCCGATATCTACGAGCCGGTGGTCCGAGCCACGGTGCTGACCCCCAACGACTACGTCGGCGCGGTGATGGAGCTCTGCCAGGGTCGGCGCGGCACGTTGCAGGGCATGGACTACCTCTCCGCCGACCGGGTGGAGTTGCGCTACACGCTGCCCCTCGCTGAGATCATCTTCGACTTCTTCGACCAGCTCAAGAGCCGTACCAAGGGTTATGCCTCGCTGGACTACGAGCCCTCCGGCGAGCAGCGCTCGGACCTGGTCAAGGTGGACATTCTGTTGCATGGCGAGCCGGTTGACGCGTTCAGCGCGATCGTGCACAAGGAGAAGGCATACGCCTACGGTGTGACCATCGCCGCCAAGTTGCAGAAGCTGATTCCGCGTCAACACTTCGAGGTGCCGATCCAGGCGGCGATCGGCAGCCGGGTGATCGCCCGGGAGACCATCCGGGCGATCCGCAAGGACGTCCTGGCCAAGTGCTACGGCGGTGACATCAGCCGTAAGCGCAAGCTGCTGGAGAAGCAGAAAGAGGGCAAGAAGCGGATGAAGATGGTTGGCCGGGTGGAGGTGCCGCAGGAGGCCTTCATCGCGGCGCTCTCCACCTCGGACAGCGGTGACGGCGGCAAGGCGGCGGGCGGCAAGAAGTGACCGGGGGCGGGCCAGCCGCTGTGCTGGTCCGCCCATCACCTGGTCACCTGGGACGTCGTGGACGTCGATCGGTTTGAGGTCTTTCCTGCCTGGGCATCTGGTTGTCAGCACAATGTCTGACATCTGGAGGAGGACGGTCATGACCATCACGGGTATCATCACCGCGCTCATTGTCGGCCTCATCATCGGCGCCCTCGGTCGGTTGGTCGTGCCGGGGCATCAGAATCTGCCGATCTGGCTGACCATGTTGATCGGCGTTGGCGCCGCGCTGCTCGGCACGGCCATCGCGCGAGCCGCGGGCATCGCCACCGAGACCGCTGGCGTCGACTGGACCGAACTGCTGATCCAGGTTGTGCTGGCCGCGATCGGTGTGGCGCTGGTGTCCGGGGTGGGCGGACGGCGGGGCGTGGGGCGCTAGCTGATCTCTACAGCGGGAGCTGCGGGAGTTGTTGGCGTGCTGTCCCGTGTGGTGCGGGCGTCAGGAAGGGCACCCTCCGCATCCGGAGGGTGCCCTTCCTTAGCGGCCAGCGTGGCCAGGAAATATCGCCCGCTCAGCGCAGCCAGGGGATATTGCGGTCCAGCAGCCCGCGCTGCTTCAGCTCCTTGCGCAGCGGGATCTCGTCATCGATGTAGCCGTCCCAGTTGATGCCCCAGTAGTTGGCGGTGTGCGTACCCTCGCCGCAGAGCTGGCGCTGCACCGGGGTGCGGTTGGCCCACCACGGGCCGTCCTTGTCGATGTGCAGTTCGTCCAACGGTCGGATCCACCGGTAGGTGTAGCCGATGAAGAGCATCTTGCGGGTGATCGTGGAAAGGTTGGTCGACCGCGAGTGCCACTGGCGGCGGTCGAAGATGAAGGCGTCACCCGGGTTGGCGGTGATCTCGACCGTGCCCTCGGGGTCGGGGTTGTGCACGGTGACATCGGCCGGGCGGGGCAGTGAGTTCCACAGGTGGCTGCCCGGAATCACCTTCGTGGCGCCCCGGCCGTTCTCCGACAGATCGGAGAGCACGTACGCGACCTTGAGCGAGAACATCGGCCGCGGCAGGTTCGGGTCCATCGTCTCCGGGTCGGAGTTCTGCCGGTAGCCGTCCTGGTGCCAGCCCCAATAGGGCTTCTCGGGCTCCAGCGCCGGCGGAGTCACGTCGAGGTGGTTGTGGTGGGTGTAGATGTTCCACCCGGCCAGCCCCCACATGTACGGAAAGGCGATCGGATGGGTGAGTAGTTGCCCAAAAAGTTCGTCCCGCTCCAGGAAGCCCAGTAGGTGCAGGGTGCCGTCTTTGGTGGTCTTGCCGGCCGCCTTCTCCTCCGCGTACACGCGGTCGACCGCCGCCTCCAACGCCGCGCGATGGTCCTCTGTCAGGACATTGCGCAGCAGCATGAATCCCTGCTCGTGGAATTCCTTGCGGTCAGCTTCGCTGATCGGCTCGTAACCCGTCCGGTCGCCGTAATCGAACACCGCGTCCATCCCCTCCCCTGAGGTGAAACTCGTTCGCGCACACAGGTTGCCGATCGTAACGCGCGGCGCAAGTGGCAGAAGATGTCGTTTGGCACCGGGCGGGAGCCCGAGCCGAAGCATGACACAAGACGATATAGCGCAATTACTGAGAGTGTCGACGTTGAGGAGGTTTGGGAGCTCAATCCGATATGCACGATTGTGCGATCACTGCGAGTTAAGGAAGAGGTGCTCCGGCGCGGCTAATCGGGCCGGACAGTCGGAAATTCACCGCTCGGCGAACACCTCGGCAAGCACCCGGTCCGCGGTCGGGCGCGCCGTCGTTGATCTGCGACCAGGTGCCGTCGCTGGCCGTCCATTGCAGGTCACCGAAGCGGACCCGTTTCACCCCGTGGTCTCCGGCGTGCGAAACGAACCAGTGCGCGTAGCGCCAGCCGGTCCGCGCGTCGGAGGCCGAAACGGTCAGTCCGGGCAAGTCGGCCGGAGGAAGCCGTTTCCAGGCGGCCCCAGTCCAGCTTCAAACCGGTGGTCAGGGCCGCTGCGGCTGCGGCGCCCCGGATAACCGGATCCCGGGCCACCGTGCAGGCCACCGCGCCGGTGGCGTTGCCGAGCAGCGCCCGGGTGAGCACCGCCGAATCGTCAGCCCACTGCTCGTACGCCTCCGGAAAGGCTGAACGCTGTACCGCCTGCGCCGCAACGGTGACCCGCATCTGCTCCCAGTCGGGCACCTTCTTCAGCGCCGCGTAGAACCGGTTGGCCGCGTAACGCGGATCCCGGATCTGCTCCGGTGTCCCCCAGCCCTGGCTCGGCCGCTGCTGAAAGAGCCCGATCGAGTCCCGGTCCCCGCCGGCCAGGTTCTCCAGCTTGGACTCCTGGAAGGCGGTGGCGAGCGCGACCACCACGGCCCGCTCCGGCATCTTCCGTCGGACGCCGATCGCCGCGATGGTGGCCGCGTTGGCCATCTGGCTGGCGTTGAGGGTCGACCCGACCGTCCGCCTCGACGACACAGCCCCGGGCGCGCGGTAGTCGAGATGCTCCGGATGCTCTCGCCAAACTCGCGGGCGCCCAGGTAGAGCCCGAAGCAGGCAACCACCATGAGTGCTATACCGGCAGCCAGGATGGCCCGAATCCGCACCGTCACCTCCTGTCCGATCGAGCATCAGCGTACGTCGAATGTCCGGTCCCGGGGCTACCCCCGGAGGCCCGTCGGCGCAGCCCGGTCAAGCGTGCGGGACCCAGCGCGCGGGCCGTTTCTCGCGGAACGCGCGGCACGCCTTCCCGCCCCTCCTCGGAACGGAAGTAGCCGGTCGACAGCTCGGTCAGCTCGGCCAGCTCGGCTCGGAAGTCGGTGCCGGCCGGTCGACGCAGTAGCCCCTTCGCGCCGGCCAGCGCGCCAGGCGCGCCACGGACCAGCGAGGTGCAGTAGGCGGCCACCGTGGCATCCAACGCCTCGGCCGGCCGGGCCGCGGTGACCAGGCCGATCTCCTCGGCCCGGCGGCCGTCGAAGGTGTCCCCGGTCAGATAGAGCTCGGTGGCGGCCCGGGGCTGCAGCCGGGGCAGCACGGTGGCCGAGATGACCGCCGGAATGACCCCGAGCCGGACCTCGGTGAAGGCGAACGTCGCGTCCTGCGCGCAGACCGCGATGTCGGCCGCCGCGATCAGCCCCAGCCCGCCCGGCGCGGGCCGGCCCGGCGACCCGGGCCACTACCGGCTTCGGACATTCCCAGAGCGCGGTCAGCACGTCGCCGAGCAGCGCGGCCGGCAGCGTTGCCGCTGGCGTGCGCCGCCGCGGTCTCCTTCAGGTCGGCCCCCGAGCAGAAGACCGGTCCGGTGTGGGAGAGGACCACCACCCGGACGGTGTCGTCGGCCACCGCCTCGGCCAGGCCGGCGAGCAGTTCGGTCATCAGCGGGGTGGAGAGGGCGTTGCGGTTGGTGGGGCTGTCCAGGGTGAGAGTGGTCACCCCGAGCGCGGTTGATACCCGGACGAGGGGATCAGTGGCTGAGGTCATGCGCGCACACTAGTCGCATGCCAGGCGTACTCCCAGAAGGTGAACCGGTACCCGTTGACGGGTCCCTGCCCCCCGCCGTCCGCGCTGCCGTCGGTACGCGCGGTTTCGGCGTTTATGTGCATGTACCGTTCTGTGCCAGTCGCTGCGGTTACTGCGACTTCAACACCTACACCGCCACCGAACTCGGCGGCGGTGCCGATCGGGAGCACTACGCCGATCAGGTGCTCGCCGAGCTGGCCCTGGCGCGCCGGGTGCTGGGCGACAACCCGCCGCCGCGGGTGGACACCGTCTTCGTCGGCGGTGGCACGCCGACCCTGCTCCCCGCTGACGAACTGGCCCGGATCCTGGACGGGATCGATCAAACCTGGGGCCTGGCGCGTGACGCGGAGGTGACCACCGAGGCGAATCCGGAGTCGGTCACCCCGGAGTCGCTCAAGGCGCTGCGGGCCGCCGGCTACAACCGGATCTCCCTCGGCATGCAGTCGGCCGCGGCCGGGGTGCTCGCCGTTCTGGAACGTCAGCACAGCGCCGGTCGGGCCACGGCCGCCGTCGCTCGAGGCCCGAGACGCCGGGTTCGACCAGGTCAACCTGGATCTGATCTACGGTACGCCGGGGGAGACCGCCGAGGACTTCGCCGGCCTCGCTGGCCAAGGTGATCGCAGCGGGTGTGGACCATGTCAGCGCGTACGCGCTGATTGTCGAGGACGGCACCCGGCTCGCCGCCCGGATGCGGCGCGGTGAGCTGCCGTATCCGGACGATGACGTGGCGGCGGACCGCTACCTGGCCGCCGAGGCCGCGCTCTCCGGGGCTGGATTCTCCTGGTACGAGGTCTCCAACTGGGCCCGGACGCCGGCCGCCCGGTGCCGGCACAACCTGCTCTACTGGACCGGCGCCGACTGGTGGGGACTGGGTCCGGGGGCGCACAGCCACGTCGGTGGGGTGCGCTGGTGGAACGTCAAGCATCCGACGGCGTACGCCAAGCGGCTGGCCGCCGGGCAGTCTCCCGGGCTGGCCCGCGAACTGCTCTCGCCAACTGACCAGCGGATGGAGGATGTGATGCTGCGGTTGCGGCTGGCGTCCGGGTTTCCGCTGGCGGCGCTGGATGAGATCGGCCGGGCGGGCGCGGCGCGGGCGCTGGCGGCCGGGTTGCTGGCACAGCCGGAGTACGCCGGCGGGTCAAGCGGTGCTCACCCTGCGGGTCGGCTGCTCGCCGACGCGGTGGTGCGCGACCTGCTGCCCTGATCGTCGCCGTGCCGCGGGCCGTGCCGCGGCTGTCGGGGTCGGACGCTGCGCGCCCGACCCGCACGCGACCTGGCTCGGCGGCCGTTACTTGATGAAGGTCGCCGACATCGGGTACTTGTAGAGACTCCCCTCGTTGGCCTTGATCCCGGCGATGACCCCGAAGGCGATCTGCAGCCCGAAAACGATCAGGCTCGGGATGAAGAGCAGGCACCAACTGACAAAGAGCAGCACGAACGCGATGATCGACCAGAGCAACTGGAAGTTCAGCGCGGCCAACGCGTGGGCCCGCGCGGTCGGCGACTGCTGGCCCCTGGTCAGGTAGGCGATCAGCGGAGCGACGAAGCCGAGCGGCCCGAAGCTGATCAGCGCGCCCGCTGCCCCGCCGAAGTGGGCGACGAGAGCCCAGGTCTTGTCATCGTTGTTGGCGTAGCCGGGTGGGGCGGCGCCGTGGTAGCCGGGCCGGACCGCCGGGCGGCGGGTAGCCACCGCCGGGCGGCGGGTAGCCACCTCCGGGCGGCGGGTAGCCACCCCGGGCGGCGGGTAGCCACCGCGGAGGTGGGTGGCGGGGTGCCGTACTGGTACTGCCGGGGGTGTCGTACTGCGGTGCGGCCGGGGGCGGGGGGTATCCCGATGGCGGGAGCCTCGCCCGGCATCGAGTACGAACCAGGGGGTGGTGGGGGAGAGGTCGGGTCCGGCGTGGCCCCGAAGCTGCCTTCTCCGGGAGGGCGAGGTGGTTCAGTCATGAGGGTCACGGTAGGGGCACCGGTCAACCCCGCGCCAGCCGACACCATCGCCTTCGCGGGACAAATGCCGCCCGTACCGGCTGATTCGGCGGGGTATGCTGTCGGGTCAGCCAGCTGCCCCGACCCGATTTCGGACGGCCGGGCTACTCGATCATCGCGGGCGGGCGGGGTTCGACGTATGCTGGCACTCGCTACATTCGAGTGCCAGATATGTGCCGAGGTCACCCGGCCGGGGAAGAACGCGGACGGTCCCGTCGCAGGTTCGGACGGTCCGGTCGCAGGGAGGTGAGGATGAGTCTCGACGACCGCAAGCTCGACGTGCTGCGCGCGATCGTCGAGGACTACGTCGCCACCCAGGAGCCGGTCGGCAGCAAGGCGCTGGTCGAGCGGCATCAACTGGGTGTGTCGCCGGCCACCGTCCGCAACGATATGGCCGTCCTTGAGGAGGAGGGCTACATCCGGCAACCGCACACCAGCGCCGGGCGGGTGCCCACCGATCGGGGCTACCGGCTCTTCGTCGACCGGTTGTCCCGGGTCAAGCCGCTCACCCCGGCCGAGCGCCGGGCGATCGAGCGGTTCCTGGTCGGCGCGGTCGACCTCGACGACGTGGTGCACCGTACGGTCCGGCTGCTCGCGCAGCTGACCCGGCAGGTCGCGGTCGTGCAGTACCCGAGCCTGGCCCGTTCCTCGGTGCGTCACCTGGAGCTGGTGCCGATCTCCACCACCCGGCTGATGCTCGTCATGATCGCTGACACCGGGCGGGTCGAGCAGCGCCTGGTGGATCTGCCCGCACCGATCCCCGACGACGACGTGCTGGACCTGCGCCGCCTGGTCAACGAAAAGCTCGGCGGCACCCGACTGGCCGACACCCCGCCGTTGGTGCAGGCGCTGGTCGAGGAGGCGTCGCCGGACCTGCGTCCGGCGATGACCACCCTGGCGACGGTGCTGTTGGAGACGCTCGTCGAGCGGCACGAGGAGCGGATCGCGCTGGCCGGGACGGCCAACCTCACCCGGGCCGGCCTGCTCGATTTCCAGGGCTCGCTGCGCCCGATCCTCGAAGCGCTCGAGGAGGAGGTCATTCTGCTCAAGCTGATCGGCGAGGTGGAGCCGAGCACCCTGCGGGTGCGGATCGGCGACGAGAACGAGATCGACAATCTGCGGGCCACCTCGGTGGTCAGCACCGGGTATGGTCCGGGGGCCACCATCGTCGGCGGGCTCGGTGTACTCGGACCGACCAGGATGGACTACCCCGGAACCATCGCCACGGTCCGAGCCGTGGCACGCTATGTCGGCGATTTGCTGGCGCAGAACTGACCACCAGGTAGACCTGACGACCGGCGGACGGTACCGCGAGACAGACATGAGGACACGGGACGCAGTGGCCAAGGACTACTACGGGATTCTCGGCGTGCGCCGGGATGCCTCCGACGACGAGATCAAGCGCGCCTACCGCAAGTTGGCGCGGCAGTACCATCCGGACGTCAACCCGGATCCGGAGGCACACGAGAAGTTCAAGGACATCAACGCCGCGTACGAGGTGCTCTCGGACGACCAGAAGCGGCAGATCGTCGATCTGGGCGGTGACCCGCTGGCTCCGGGGCGGCGGCGCGGGCGCCGGTCCCGGTGGCGCTGGGCCGTTCGTTGGCTTCCAGGACATCATGGACGCGTTCTTCGGCGGTGCCGGCGGTGCCCGTGGGCCCCGGCCGCGGACCCGGCCGGGCGCGGACGCGATCCTCCGGTTGGAGCTCGACCTGCCCGAGACGGCCTTCGGGGTGGAGGCGCCGATCACCGTTGACACCGCGGTGCTCTGCACCACCTGCTCGGGCGCCGGTACGGCCGCCGGCACCCATCTGGCCACCTGCGAGGCGTGTGGCGGCCGGGGTGAGGTGCAGTCGGTGCAGCGCACCTTCCTGGGCCAGGTGGTGTCGTCCCGGCCGTGTACCGCCTGCCAGGGCTACGGCACGATCATCCCGCACCCCTGTCCCACCTGCGCCGGTGACGGCCGGGTTCGCACCCGCCGGTCACTCACCGTCAAGATCCCGGCCGGGGTCGAGGACGGAATGCGGATCCGCCTCGCCCAGCAGGGCGAGGTCGGCCCCGGCGGCGGGACGGCCGGTGACCTGTACGTCGAGATCCACGAACGCACCCACGACGTCTACTCCCGTAAGGGCGACGACCTGCACTGCCGGGTGACCGTGCCGATGACCGCGGCTGCCCTGGGCACCCGGCTGACCATCAAGACGCTGGACAGCGAGGAACCGGTCGACGTCAAGCCCGGCACCCAGCCCGGCAGCACGCTGCGGCTGCGCGCCCGGGGCGTGCCGCATCTGCGCGGCGCCGGCCGTGGTGATCTCTACGTGCACCTGGACGTGCGGACGCCGACAAAGCTCGATGCCGATCAGGAGCGGATGCTGCGCGACTTCGCCAAGACCCGGGGCGAGGAGGTCGCCGAGCTGAGCAAACAGGGCGGCTTCTTCTCCCGGGTACGCGACGCCTTCAACGGCCACTGATTTTCTGGCCCTCGCTTCGCTCGGGCGGCTCGCTGAGTCGCTGGCCCTCGCTCCGCGGGTTGGGGTAGCGGCGGGCTAGCCTGTTGCTCGTGTCCGCGCCACTGTTCCTGGTCGAGTCGCTGCCATCCGGTGAGGTCTTCACCCTCGACGGGCCGGAGGGGCACCATGCCGCCACCGTGCAGCGGCTCCGGGTCGGCGAGGAGCTGCTGCTCGCCGACGGGCGGGGCGGCACAGCCGCCGCGCTGGTCACCGCCGTCGGGCGGGGCAGCCTGGAAGTCGACATCACCGTCCCGGGGGTACGTCGCCGAGCCTGATCCCCGGGTCGTGGTGGTGCAGGGAATCGCCAAGGGTGACCGGGGCGAGCTGGCCGTGCAGGCGATGACCGAGGTCGGGGTGGACGAGATCGTGCCCTGGGCGGCCTCCCGCTCGGTGGTGCAGTGGCGTGGCGAGCGGGGAATCCGGGCCCGGGAGAAGTGGGCGGCGACTGCCCGGGAGGCGGCCAAGCAGGCCCGCCGGGCCTGGCTGCCGGTGGTGGCCGGTACGGCGCCGGCGCAGTCCGGACCGCGACGGCGCCGGCCGGGTCGACGGCGCAGGTCGCCCGTCGGTTGGCGGGCGCGGCGGCGGGCTTCGTGCTGCACGAAGAGGCCGACGACCGGCTGTCCACGGTCGCGCTGCCCGACGACCGGGGAGATCGTGCTGGTGGTCGGCCCGGAGGGGGGCGTCGCGCCGGCGGAGCTGGCCGAGTTCGCCGCGGCGGGCGCGCAGCCGGTGCGGCTGGGCGCGGAGGTGCTGCGTACCTCCACCGCCGGGGTCGCCGCGCTGGCCGTACTGGCCACCCGCCTCGGCCGCTGGTAGATCCCCGGCCGCGCAACCAACGTGGTCGCGCGTGACCCCGGTTCGTGGGTCGCGAGCGGTGGTGTCAGGTGCGCAGGTAGGAGGCGCCGTTGAGGTCGACGATGGTGCCGGAGGCCCATTCCGCCTCGGGGGAGGCCAGCCAGTGCACGGCAGCGGCGATCTCCGCCGGGCGGGCGACCCGGTTGAACGGGCTCTGCGCCCGGATCTCGTCGCCACGTGGCGACTTGAGGTGCTCGTTGGTCAGGTCCGTCTCGACGAATCCGGGAGCGACGGTGGCGATCGCGATGCCGTACGGGGCGAGCGCCACCGCCAGCGACTGACCCAACGCGTTCAACCCGGCCTTGCTCGCGCCGTACGCGGGTTGGGCCGGCTCGCCGCGGAAGGCGCCCCGGGAGGAGACGTTGACGATCCGGCCGCCGCCCCGCTCGCCGCAGGTGCCGGGCCGCACACCAGATGGCGTTGGCCGCGCCGACCAGGTTGACGTCGAGCGTGTGACGCCACTGCTGCTGCCACTGCTCGTACGATGGTGTCGAAGATCGGGTGCGGCTGGTCGCTGGCGCCGAACACCCCGGCGTTGTTGACCAGGACGTCGAGCCCGCCGAGCCGGTCGGCCGCGTCGTCAACCATGGCCTGGACGGCCGCCGGGTCGGCGAGGTCGGCCTGGACCACGATGTGCCCGGCACCGGGCAGCGACGCCGCCAACTGTTCGGCCAGCGGCGCGGAGTCCCGGTGATGCACCGCAACCCGGTCGCCGCTGTCGGCGAACGCCATCGCTACCGCGCGCCCGATTCCTCGGGAAGCGCCGGTCACCAGCACCGCTCGCCCTGTCATGCCGATCATCATGCCGTAGGTGAGGCGGCGCCGATAGGTCGACCCGGCATAGCATGCGGGGCGTGAACACTGACTGCCTGTTCTGTCGGATCGCCGCTGGCGAGATCCCCGCGACCATCGTCCGGGAGACCGACACCACGCTCGCCTTCCGGGACATCAACCCGAAGGCACCGGTGCACGTCCTGGTTATTCCGAAGGCGCACTACGCCGACGTGGCGACCCTGGCCCAGGCCGATCCGAAACTCACCGGCGAGGTGCTGGCGACGGCGGCCGTGGTGGCCGAGACCGAGGGGCTGCTCGCGGACGGCTACCGGTTGATGTTCAACACCGGTGGCTACGCCGGCCAGGAGGTGTTCCACGTGCACGCCCACGTCCTCGGTGGCGCGCCGCTCGGCCCGATGCTCGCCAACTGAGTCCGAGGGTGTCAACTGAGGGGACCCTTCCTTGCACATTCAACGGCTGACCCGGATGACCCGGCAGGTGCAGGCCGAGGAGCGGGTGCCCGCCCTCTCCGTGGCGCTGCACCGGGCCGACCGGCCGCTCTGGACCTGCGTGGTCGGCGCCACCGGCAATTCGGCCCCGTTGAGCCGGGACACTCCGTTCCGGATCGGCTCGGTGACCAAGACCTTCACCGCGGTCCTCGTCATGCAGTGCCGCGACGACGGGCTGCTGGAGCTGGACGACCCGATCGGCGCGCCATCTTGAGGTGCCGGCGCACGGTGACCTGACCGTACGACGGTTGTTGTCGCACACCGGCGGCCTGCAGCGGGAGCCGTACGGCGATGTCTGGGACACCCTGCGGGCACCGGCGGTGCCGGAGTTGACCGCCGACCTGGCCCGCGCCGAGCGGGTGCTGCCGCCGGCCCGGCGGTTCCACTACTCCAACCTCGGGCTCGCCCTGCTGGGTCACGCGGTGGGCCGGTTGCGCGGTGGCACCTGGGCCGAGGTGCTGGCCGACCGGATTCTCGCCCCACTCGGGCTCGCCGCGACCCGCGTCGACCCCGGTCCGGACGCGGCGACCGGGTTCCTGGTTGACGCCTACTCCGAGTACGCCCGGCCCGAGCCGCCCGCCGATTTCGGCGCGGTGGCGCCGGCCGCCCAACTCTGGAGCACCGCGCCGGACATGGCCCGCTGGGCCGCGTTCCTGGCCGATCCGGCCGCCCTCGATCCGGCCGGCGCGGTGCTGCGTCCGGCCACCCTCGACGAGATGCGCTGGCCGCTCACCGTCACCGACGAGACGACCTGGTCGGCGGGCTTCGGACTCGGCCTGATCCTGGTGCCACAGCCGACCGCGACCGACGCCCGGCGGGTGTTGCACGTCGGCCACGACGGCGCCATGCCCGGCTTCCTGGCCAGCGTCTACGGTCGGCGGGGCGGTGCCGGCACGCCCGGCGCGATGGGTTGCGCGGTGCTCGGCTCCTCCGGCACCGCTGCCGAGGTGTTCGAACTCTCCCACCGGCTGCTCGCCGCTGCCGCTCAGGACGATCCCGCTGATGTCGAGCCGTGGATCCCGGGCGAGCCGGCCCCGGAGCGCTACCGTGGTCTGCTCGGCCGCTGGTGGGGCGAGGGATTCGAGTACGTTTTCGGTTGGCGAGACGGTGCGCTGTACGCCCGGGGCGCGAACGATCCGGCGGGCAAGCCACCGGCGGTCTTCGCGCCGCTGGCCGACCAGCCGGACACGTTGCGTACCGTTTCCGGACGGGAGGCCGGCGAGTTGCTGCGGTTGACCCGCGACGAGCGGGGCACGGTGGTCCGGATGCACTGGGCGACCTACCGGTTCACCCGGACCCAGGAAACCTTCGACCGGTTCGACTTCCGGGCGGTCGAGCGGAGTCAGCGCCGGGAGGAAATGGTTGCGCTGCCTTCCGCGTTCTACCGATACGATGGGTAGAACGTCCGCACGCTGCGCCGTCACCGGTGTGGCACCGAGATCGAGAGCAGGTGGCGCAGGGCCAGTCGGCCCGACCTATGAGCGGCACTCCACCTCCCGGGCCGACCCGGGTGCAGACCAGGATCACGGTTCCTGACTCCAAGATCATGGTGAATCTGCTCGGCGCTGGCGACGAGATCCTTCGGCTCGTCGAGCGCTCGATCGTCAGCGACGTGCACGTACGCGGCAACGAGATCACCATTACCGGTGCCCCGGCGGACAACGCGCTCGCGGAGCGGCTCTTCACCGAGCTGCTTGAGCTGATCGAGAAAGGCGAGACGCTGACCACTGACGCTGTCCGGCGCACCGTGGGCATGCTCGAGCAGGGTAGCGCTGAACGGCCGGCTGAGGTCTTGACGCTCAATATCCTCTCCCGGCGCGGTCGTACCATCCGTCCCAAGACCCTGGGTCAGAGACGGTACGTCGACGCCATAGACGGACACACCATCGTATTCGGCATCGGCCCGGCCGGTACCGGTAAGACCTATCTGGCGATGGCCAAAGCCGTCCAGGCGTTGCAGGCCAAGCAGGTCAACCGGATCATTCTCACCCGGCCGGCGGTCGAGGCGGGGGAGCGGCTGGGCTTCCTGCCCGGCACCCTCTACGAGAAGATCGACCCGTATCTGCGCCCGCTCTACGACGCGCTGCACGACATGCTCGACCCCGACTCCATCCCGAAACTGATGGCGGCCGGCACCATCGAGGTCGCGCCGCTGGCCTACATGCGGGGGCGTGCCCAGCCGTACGACGCGCGGGTCCTGACGCCGGAGGGATTCAAGCCCTTCGGGTCGCTCCAGGTCGGCGACCTGGTTATCGGCTCGAACGGGACGCCTACGCCGGTGATCGGCATCTACCCGCAGGGGCCCAAGCAGGTCTACCGGGTCACCACCCAGGACGGGTCGTCCACCGTCTGCTGCGGTGAGCACCTCTGGACCGTCGCGACACCAGAGGACAAGCGGCGCGGGCGCCGGCGCACTCTCGAGACGCGCGAGATGATCGGCCAGGAGCGGCGGGGCAACATCCGCCGGTACGAGCTCCCGGTCGTGGCCCCCGTCCATCTGGAGCCGCAGGACGTTCCGCTCGATCCGTACGTGCTCGGTCTGCTGCTCGGGGACGGCTCGATCTCGTGCCGAACGACGCCAGGATTCAGCACGGCGGATCCGGAGCTCGCCCGCGCGATGGAGGACGCGCTCGCCGACATCGAGCTCGTCCGCAAGAGCGACTACGACTACGTCCTCCGGCACGTCAAGGGGCAGCGGGGCGGGGTGATCGTCGCGAACCCGGTGACGGTCGCAATCCGCGAGCTGGGTCTGGCCGGCGCTACGTCGGGGACCAAGTTCGTGCCCGACGTCTACAAGCAGAACAGCATCGATGTCCGACTGGCCGTCCTGCAAGGGTTGCTGGACACCGACGGGGGGCCGGTCGTCCAGGCGGGACGCACCTGCCGGGTGCAGTACACGACCACGTCCGCCCGGCTGCGGGACGACGTCATCTACCTGGTCCAGTCGCTCGGCGGCGTCGCGTCGTGGCGGGTTCGGGAGGCTGAGGGGCGCGAGCCCGGCCGGGCGAACGGTCGTCCGGTTCCCTACCGTGCCGACGCCTATGTCCTGGAGATCCGGCTGCCCGAGAGCGTCCCGCCGTTCCGCCTGTCGCGCAAGCGCCAGCGGTACGAGGAGCACGGGGGTGGCCGGCCGCATGCGGTTCATCGACTCGATCCTCCCCGCCGGGGTGCAGGAGACGATGTGTATCCAGGTCGCGGCGGAGGACTCGCTGTATGTCACCGATCACTTCCTGGTGACGCACAACACCCTCAACGACGCGTTCATCATCCTCGACGAGGCCCAGAACACGACCCCCGAGCAGATGAAGATGTTCCTCACCCGACTCGGATTCGGTTCCAAGATCGTGGTGACCGGTGACATCACCCAGGTTGACCTGCCCGGCGGGACGACCAGCGGTCTGCGGGTGGTCCGGGACATCCTCGAAGGCGTGGAGGACGTGCATTTCGCCCAGTTGACCAGCACCGACGTGGTGCGCCACCGGCTGGTCAGTGACATCGTCGACGCGTACGCCCGCTGGGACGCCGAGCGGGAGACCCAGCAGGCCCAGAGCGTGCACGCCGTACCGGGGCGTACCGCCCACGGCGACCGCGCCAACCGGCGCCGTTAGCTTCAGTCCATCAGGGGAACAGGTTGTCCATCGAAATCGCCAACGAATCGGGTGCCGACGTCAATACCGACGAGGTGCTCGCGGTCGCCCGGCACGCCCTCGACGAGATGGGGGTCAACCCGCTCGCCGAGCTCTCCGTGCTCCTGGTCGACGTGGAATACATGACCGAACTCAACCACCGGTGGATGGGCGGCGACGGGCCGACCGACGTGCTCGCCTTCCCGATGGACGAGGGCAGCGTCGACCACGGGCCGGGCGAGGCCAGCGGCGGTGAGCCCGCGCTGCTCGGCGACATCGTGCTCTGCCCCGAGGTGGCCGCCAAACAGGCGGCCGCCGCCGGGCACTCGGCCGCCGACGAACTGCACCTGCTGACTGTGCACGGCGTGCTGCACCTGCTCGGCTACGACCATGCCGAGCCGGAGGAGGAGCGGGAGATGTTCGAGCTGCAGGCGCGGTTACTGACCGGCTGGCGGGCGACGCGAGCACGGTGATTTCGCTGTTTGCCGCGTTCTCGACCGACCTGGCGACCTCCGCTGCGCGGGTGGTTGCCGAAGGCGCCAGTGCGGCGGGCCTGCCCGACCTGGAACTGTTGTTTCTCGGCGCGGGTCTGGTGGTGCTCGCCGGCATCTTCGCGATGACCGACGCCGCGTTGGGCGCCGTTTCACCGGCCCGCGCCGCGGAACTCACCCGGGACGGGGTACGGGGAGCACGCGCGCTCCAGATCGTCGCCGCCGACGCGGTCCGGCACATCAACCTGCTGTTGCTGCTGCGGCTGCTCTGCGAGCTGACCGCGACCGTGCTGGTGGCCCTGGTGGCCATCGACACGTTCGGCGTCGACTGGATCTCGGCGCTGGTCGCGGCCGGCTCGATGACGCTGGTCAGCTTCGTGGTGGTCGGGGTCGCCCCGCGTACCATCGGCCGGCAGCACGCGTACGCGGTCGGTCGGGCAACCGCGCCCCTGATCCGCTGGCTGGGTCGGGCGTTGAATCCGCTCGCCTCGCTGCTGATCCTGATCGGCAACGCGGTAACCCCGGGCCGGGGTTTCCGGGAGGGGCCGTTCGCCACCCAGGTCGAGCTGCGGGAGCTGGTCGACCTGGCCGAGCAGCGCGGGGTGGTCGAGCACGGTGAGCGGCAGATGATCCACTCGGTCTTCGCGCTCGGCGAGACCATCGCCCGCGAGGTGATGGTGCCGCGTACCGAAATGGTGTGGGTCGAGGCGCACAAGAAGCTGCCCCAGGCGCTGGCGCTCTTCCTCCGCTCCGGCTTCTCCCGGATTCCGGTGATCGGCGAGAACGTGGACGACGTGCTCGGCGTGCTCTACCTGAAGGACCTGATCCGGCACACCCAGGGCGGTGATCCGGCCAGCGCGGACCGGCCGGTGGGCGAACTGATGCGCGAAGCGACCTTTGTGCCCGAGTCCAAGCCGGTCGACGATCTGCTCTCGGAGATGCAGGCGGCCCGGATCCACCTGGTGATCGTCGTTGACGAGTACGGCGGCACCGGCGGGCTGGTCACCATCGAGGACATCCTGGAAGAGATCGTCGGCGAGATCACCGACGAGTACGACGTGGAACGCCCGCCGGTGCAGCGACTCGACGACGGTGGGGTGCGGGTCACCGCCCGGCTGCCGGTCGAGACCCTCGGCGAACTCTTCGACATAGAGTTGCCCGGCGATGAGGTGGAGACGGTCGGTGGCCTGCTCGCCCAGGCGCTCGGCCGGGTACCCATCCCCGGGGCGCGGGCCGACGTCGCCGGGCTCCGGTTGATCGCCGAGGGCGCCACCGGTCGGCGCAACCGCATCGACTCGATCCTGGTCCGCCGCACCCCCGGCGGTGACGACCACGATCCGACGGCCCGGTCCGACGCCGAGCCACGCAACAATCAGAACCGCTCCGAAGGAAGACAACACGCTGATGCCTGAGTCACCCGCCGTACCCACCCCGTCGGCCGGCCCGACCGTACCCGCCGAGTTGCCGGCCGAAGACGCCAAGCTGGTCATTCTCGCCCGAGGGGCGCGCGGCCGGATCGGGGCGGTCGAGGGAGCCGCCGTGCGGGACCAGGACGGCCGTACCTACGCGGCGGCGAGCGTTTCGCTGCCCTCGCTGACGGTCACCGCGTTGCAGTTGGCGGTCGCGTCGGCGGTGGCCGCCGGCGCCACCCGACTGGAGGCCGGTGCGGTGGTCACCGAGGCGTCGACCCTGGACGGGGCGGGGCATGCCGCGGTCCGCGACCTGGCGGCCGAGGCCCCGATCCACGTTGCCGCGCCGGACGGCACCCTGCTCGGTACGGTGGTCGAATGAGCGGGCGGGCTGCCCTCGGTGGGCGGGGTGGTGCGGCTGATTACCGAGCGGGCTTCGCCTGTTTCGTCGGTCGGCCGAACGCCGGCAAGTCGACCCTGACCAACGCGATCGTCGGTCAGAAGATCGCGATCACCTCCAATAAGCCGCAGACCACCCGACACGTCATCCGGGCTGTGCTGCATCGTCCGGATTCCCAGGTCGTGCTGGTCGACACCCCTGGTCTGCACCGTCCCCGTACCCTGCTCGGCGAGCGGCTCAACGACCTGGTCCGGCAGACCTGGAGTGAGGTCGACGTGATCGGCCTCTGCATCCCGGCCAATGAGCCGATCGGCCGTGGTGACCGGTTCATCACCGGTGAGCTGGCCGAGCTCAAGGCCAGCGTGCTGGCGGTGGTGACCAAGACCGACCTGGTGGACCGGCGGCAGTTGGCTGAGCAACTGCTCGCCGTCAGCGAGCTCGGTGATTTCGCCGAGGTGGTTCCGGTCAGCGCGGTCGGCGGTTACCAGGTGGACACCCTGGTCGAGGTGATGACCAGGTATCTTCCTCTGTCGCCGCAGCTCTACCCGGACGACATGCTGACCGATGAGCCCGAGCAGATCCTGGTCGCGGAGCTGATCAGGGAGGCCGCGCTGGAGGGGGTCCGGGACGAGTTGCCGCACTCCATCGCGGTGGTGGTCGAGGAGATGATCCCCGAGGGTCAACTCATGAAAATCTACGCCGATGTTTATGTGGAGCGGTCCAGCCAGAAGGCGATCGTGATCGGTGCCCGGGCCAGCCGGCTCAAGGACGTGGGCATCCGGGCCCGGGAGCAGATCGAGGAACTGCTCGGCACCCGGGTCTATCTTGACCTGCATGTACGGGTGGCCAAGGACTGGCAGCGGGATCCGAAGCAGTTGCGCAAGCTCGGGTTCTGACCGGGAACACCGGCAGTGAAACCTTTACCTATATCGAAAGTTCCGCTACTTTAGGGTGGACTTCTGGCGGCGGCGCGCAAAGTCGGTTTGCCTACCCGCTCGCATCGGCGTCCCTGCGAGGTGTTCCGCCTGGCCACCCGGCCAGGCCAACCCCATTGGAGACCCATGCGAGTTTTTCGCCGCCTCACGGTGGCCCTCGTAGCGTCCATCATGTTTGTGCCACTGCTGACCGGGGCGTCGGCAGTGGCCCACCCGGGGACCACACCGCGCCACCTCCCTCGGACGAACGCTTCCAGAAGGTGCTGCTGGAGAACTCCAACCTGACCCAGCCGATGCGGCTCAGCGCGACGCCCGACGGTCGGGTGGTCTACATCGAACGCGACGGTCGGGTGAAGGTGTGGGATCCGGCCACGAAGAGCTCGGTCGTGGCCGGTACGGTGCCGGTGCGGGTCACCGGCGAGCTGGGCATGGTCGGACTCGCCCTGGCCCGCGACTTCGCCACCACCGGTCACCTGTTTCTGCACTTCTCCCGGCCGGACTGGTCCACCTCGTACATCTCCCGGGTGTCGCGCTTCACCCTGGGCGCTGACAATGTGCTCGACCTGACCTCGGAAAAGGTCATCATTGACATTCAGCACCCGCAGGGGGTCGGTGGCGGCCACAGTGCTGGCGACCTGCTGACCTCCAGGGACGGCTACCTGTTCATCGTCACCGGTGACAACACCAACTGCTGCGCCTCGCGTGGTTTCCCGGGCACGGATGAGCGTCCCGGGCAGGCGGCCGGGGACGCGCAGCGGACCTCGGCCAACACCAACGACCTCAACGGCAAGATTCTGCGAATCGTGCCGAAGTCCGAGGGCGGGTACGACATTCCGGAGGGCAACCTCTTCCCCGTCGGGACCGACAAGACCCGTCCGGAGATCTACGGGATGGGCTTCCGTAACCCGTTCACCATCGGCGACTACGACGAGGCGACCGGGCGGCTGTGGATGGCCGACTACGGCCCGGACGCGATCCTGCCGGACCCCGAGCGGGGACCGGCCGGGCATGTGCGCCTCTTCCTGATGGACGGTCCGGGCAACTACGGCTGGCCGTACTGCACGATGAACAACGTTCCGTACAACAACTGGAACTACGTCACGGACAAGCCGGGGCCCTGGTTCAACTGCGACGCCCCGGTGAACAACTCGCCGAACAACACCGGCCTGGTCAACCTGCCGCCGATCAAGCCGGCGACGGTCTATTACACGTACGACAAGCAGGAGTATTTCCCCACCCTCTACGGTGGCGGCGCGATGGCCGGCCCGATGTACCACTACGACGAGGCCAACCCCTCGAAGACGAAGTTCCCGCAGTGGTTCGACGGCCGGCGCTTCTTCTTCGACTGGACCACCGACTGGGTCCAGACCGCGGCCTTCACCGGCGGCACGCCCACCGACATGCACGAGTTTCTGCCGAACCTGGACTTCCGCAAGCCGATGGACATGGAGTTCGGCCCGGACGGCTCGCTCTACGTGCTCGAGTACGGCAACGGGTGGGGCGCCAGCAACGACGATGCGGGCATTTACCGGATCGACTACGTCGAGGGCAACCGGGCGCCGGTGGTCCGCGCCTCGCTCAGCACCGACTCCGGCAAGCTGCCGCTGACCGTGCACTTCGATGCTTCGGCCTCCACTGACCCCGACGGTGACGCGTTGACCTACTCGTGGGACTTCACCGGCGACGGCACCCCGGACGCCACCGGCGCCAAGGCGTCGTACACGTACACCACGGCCGGTGAGTTCCGGCCGCGGGTCACCGTCACCGATGCCCACGGCGCGGTTTCCGTCGGCAACCTGCTGGTGGTCGCCGGCAACACCCGGCCAACCGTGAAGATCCAGGCGCCGGTCGACGGCACCTGGGCCGAGTTCGGGGAGAGTCTGCCCTTCAAGGTCAAGGTGACCGATCCCGAGGACGGGGTCATCGACTGCACCAGGGTGCGGGTGACCTACCAGCTCGGGCACAACATGCACGGCCACCCGATGGCCGAGGCGACGCCGAACGCCGACTGCAGGGCGTGCTCGTGCCGGGCCGGGACGCCTCACACGGCCCAGGCGCGTACGTCTTCCATGTGGTGGAGGCCACCTACACGGACAACGGCGGCGCGGCGGGAACCCCGGCGTTGACCGGGTCGAGCGACATCGTGCTGCACCCGCGTCAGTACGCCGCGTCGACGTACCAGAAGGGCCAGGGGGTCGGCCTCTACACCTCGCAGCTCTTCGTGCCGGACACCGGTAACTGGTTCATGTTCCCCCGGATCAACGTCAAGGGCATCGACCGGATCAACGTGGAGTACGCCACCCGGCTGCCCGGCGTGAACTTCACCGTACGCGCCGGATTCGCCGACCGGTCCGGTGGTGGCCACGTTGAGTAACCTGCCCGGCACCGGCTCCACCTCGCTGTCGAGCCGGGTCTACCGGTGGGTCAGCACGCCGGTCAGTGACCCGGGCGGGGTGCACGACCTGTACTTCGTGGCGGACTGGGCGAGCCAGATCCAGCCGGAGTTGTTCGTCCGCACTCTGCAGTTCCAGACCGTTCCGAAGGTCACCGCTTCGGTGGGCCCGGCCGAGCCGACCGGCAACAACGGCTGGTACACCAGCAACGTCACGCTCGCCTTCAGTGGGCTGACCGCCGGCCTCTGGACCGGCCAGTACTCGATCAACGACGGGGCCACCTGGGTCAACGCGAACGCCAGCGGCATCGCGACGATCAGCGCCGACGTCCGGGGTAGCGGTGCGTTACCGGGCGATCGACAGCGCCGGCAACACCTCGAAGGAGGGGCGGATCGGGCTCAAGCTCGACAAGACCGCGCCCACCGTTACGGTATCCGGGCTCACCGCCGGTGCGTCGTACGGCGACTCCGGATCGGTCACCCTGGATTGGGCGATCACCGATGCCACCGCTGGCCCCGGCATCAACCCCGAGAGCGCGCTGCTCGACGGCAAGCGCGTCGCGCGGGGGGCGACGATCGAGCTGTCCGGTCTTCCGCTGGGTGCGCACACGGTCGTGGTAACCGCGAAGGACCGGGCCGGTAACAGCACGACCAGGACCATCTTGTTCACGACGACGGCCTCCTTCACCGACCTGCGGGCGCACGTCGACCGCTATCAGGCCGCCGGCACCATTTCCGCGAGCAACGCCGGCAAACTCATTGACAGCCTGAGCAAGGCCAGCGCGGCGGCCGGCGACGGACGGACGGAAGAGGCGGTTGCCCACCTCGACACGTTCCTCAACCAGGCCGGTGGGCTCAACGCCGTCGGTGCGCGCAACCTGCTCGTCCGCGATGCCCAGGCGCTGATCATCGAGATTCGCGGCTAGACCGCCTAGGCGGCGAACCGGGGCCCGTCCAACAACGTTGGGCGGGCCCTACGGCGACCAGCGCCGTCACGGATGCGGGGCAGCCGGCTTGTCCCGGAGGTACGGGTGTGAGCTGGATCAAATCGGCGGTGCTGAGTGCTGTCGGTCCTGTCACTTGTAAGCGGGCAAAGGTGGTCGTTTCCTGATCCGTCGGGTAGGAAGGACTTTGACCACCCATCCCCGGATATAGATACTGGCGTATGCGTAACAGATATTTCGATCTGCTCCGCTTTCTGGCGATCGTCCGAGTCGTCGTCTATCACGTCACCGGCTGGGCCACGCTGACCCTGGTGTTTCCGGCCATGTCGGTGATGTTCGCGCTCGCCGGATCACTGATGGCCGCCTCACTGGACAGGTCGGGGATATCGGCGGTCGGCCGCCGAATGCGCCGACTCCTGCCATCCCTCTGGCTGGTCGCGGCGATCTTCGTACCGAGCATGATGATCACCGGGGGTCTGCCGGTCTCCTGGCGGCTGGCCTACTGGTTGCTGCCGCTCGGCGATCCACCGACCAACTCCTGGGGGGCGCTCGCGCTGAGCGTGATCTGGTACCTGCGTGACTACCTGTGGTTCGTGCTCGCCTCCCCGCTGGCGCTCTGGCTCTTCCGCCGGTTCCCGCTGGCCACCCTGCTGGCACCGTACGCGCTGCTGGTGGTCGTCGAGCTCGGCTTCCCGACCGCGCCGGTAGTGCTCCGCGACTTCGGCCTCTACTTCGGGGCCTGGCTGCTCGGCTTCGCCCACCATGACGGGCTGCTGCGGCGACTCTCCCGCCGGACGCTCCTGCCGATCGTCGGCGCGCTCGGCGCGTTCGGTGCCGGCTGGGCCCTCACCCATCAGGGTGCGCGCTCCTACGACCTCAACGACATCCGATTCGGCAACGCCGCCTGGTCGGCCGCGTTCGTTCTGCTGATCTTCGGGCTGGCCCCGGCCAGCGCGGGCTGGGTGAACCGCCATGCCCTCATCGATCGGTTGGTCACCGTGTTCAACCGGCGGGCGTTGACCATCTACCTCTGGCACATGCCGTTCGTGATCGTGCTTCCCCAGTTCATCGCCCGGCTCGGCTGGGGCCACCACGACCCCCGCGCCATCACCGTCCGACTCGCCGCCGTCTTCCTGCTGGTCGGGCTGGCCATGCTGGCCTTCGGCTGGGTGGAGGATCTCGCCGCCCGGCGCCGGCCGGCGCTGCTGCCCGGGGCCGTGCCGCGTGGTGCCGGTGGTGCCGCGGGTGCCGGCCGTGCCGCGGGTGCCGGCCGTGCCGACCGGGCCGCGGCTGTCCGGGACCGAGCCACGGGGGCCGGTGGTGCCGACCGGCGTGGGCATCCCGGGTCCGCGCCGGAAACCAGCGGCCGGTGCGGTACCCGCGGAATCGGCCACCGACCAGGTCAGCGCTGGCGGACGGTGACGTCGCCGCTGCCGGTGCGCAGGTCGAGCAGGAGCGCAGCGCTCGGGTCGTCGGTCACCCCGATGTGCTGTGCGCCGGAGCCGGTGTTGACCCGTACCCGGTAGCGGTCGGATGGCACGAAAAGCTCGACCGAGCCACTCCCCGTCTGGGCCCGTACCGAAGTGGCCGTGTCGAGGTCCAGTGAGACGTCCCCGGATCCGGTTTTCGCTTGGACCTCACCAGCGCCCAACCCGCGACCGGTGATGTCCCCCGAGCCGGTATGCGCGGAGACCGTCCCAGCGATCTCGGTGGCCGTGATATCCCCCGACCCGGTCCGCACCCGGACCGCGCCGGACGCCCTCCGCACGATGATCCGGCCCGACCCGGCGGTCAGGTCAACGTCCGCCACATCGGTGAGCTCTACGTCGCCGGAGCGGTTCTCGCCGCGTACCGAGACCGCCGCCGGGACGAGGATGTCGTACGAAACACTGCATTGGCGCCCACAGTCGGTCTCCACCACCAGTCGGCTGCCCTCGATCCGGTAGGTGACGCCCGGCTCGTCGCCGCAGGTAGCGCACCACCCGTTTGATCCGTACGTGCGGCACCGCCCCGGTGCGGATGGCAACGTCGCCGGAGCCCGGCGAGACGGTGATCTCGGTGATCCGTGCCTCCTCGGTATGGCTGAAGTCGAGCTGCCGGCGGGCCGTGCCCACGCAACCAGCCAGGGCGACCAGGGTGACCGCGCCGAGCACGGCGGCGATGATGTGCCGAGGAACAAACATGTCAGCAGGCTAGGGGTCAAACCGGTTGGCGGGCATCCGGGCCGCTCCACTGAGACAATCCGGACCTCACCCCGAGAAGCGCCTCGGGGATTACCCGGCCATCGGGTCGGGGCTCACTTCAGTGGGGCCCGGCGCCAACGCCCGATTGGCCGGCACGCGAGAATAGGCCGATGGCCGGATACCGCCGACAGCTTTACCGCGACGACGCGGTAGTGCTGCGCGTGCAGAAACTCGGCGAGTCCGACCGGATCATCACCCTGCTGACCCGCCGGCACGGCCGGCTGCGGGCAGTGGCCCGGGGGGTACGCCGGACCAGCTCACGGTTCGGTGCCCGGCTGGAGCCGTTCGGCCACGTCGACCTGCAACTCGCCGGGGATCCGCAGGGCAATGTCGGCAGTTCGCTGCATCGGTGAGCCAGGTCGAGGGCATCGACGCTGTACGGCAAGCGGTTCCTCGGCGACTATCCCCGGTACACCGCGGCCAGCGCGATCGCGGAGACCGCCGAGCGGCTCACCCCGGTGGAACGCGAGCCGTCCCGGCAGTTGTTCCAGCTCACTCTCGGCGCGCTGCGGGCTCTGGCCAAGGGCGAGCACGCCAGCACCCTGGTGCTCGACGCGTACCTGTTGCGGGGCATGGTGCTGGCCGGTTGGGCACCCGCGCTGGTCGCCTGTGCGGTCTGCGGTACGCCGGGGCGGCACCGCGCGTTCTCCGTACCGGCCGGGGGGTGTGTCTGTCCGGACTGCCGGCCGCCCGGCGCGGCCCACCCGGCGCCGGCCACCCTCGACCTGATGTCCGCCCTCACCTCCGGTGACTGGCAGGTCGCCGACGCGGCGGAACCGGGTAGTCGCCGGGAGTGCAGTGGCCTGGTCGCGGCGCACCTGCAGTGGCATCTGGAGCGCGCGTTACGCTCACTGCCGCTGGTCGACCGAGACGCTAAGGAAGTGCAGTGATCCGATCGATGACCGGCCGCAGCCGCCGGCAGCCCACCCCGCCGACTCCACATCCGTCGGGCGCCCGCCCGCCCGCGCTGCCCGCCGATGTGCTGCCCCGGCACGTCGCCGTGGTGATGGACGGCAACGGCCGATGGGCCAAGGAGCGTGGCCTGCCCCGCACCAAGGGACACGAGCAGGGCGAGTTCTCCCTCTTCGACACCATTGAGGGCGCGATCGAGCTGGGCGTCCCGTACCTGTCCGCGTATGCCTTCTCGACCGAGAACTGGCGGCGTTCGCCGGAGGAGGTGCGCTTCCTGATGGGCTTCAACCGGGACGTCATCCGCCGCCGCCGCGACCAGTTGGTTGACCTCGGGGTCCGGGTGGTCTGGTCCGGTCGCGCCGGTCGGCTCTGGAAGAGCGTCATTTCCGAGCTGCAGACCGCCGAGCAGATGTCGGCGGAGAACTCGACGCTGACCCTGCAGTTCTGCGTCAACTACGGCGGGCAGGCGGAAATCGCCGATGCCGCTGCCGCGATCGCCCGGGATGTCGCGGCCGGCAAGGTCGATCCGGGCAAGGTCAACGAGAAGCTGATCTCGCGTTACCTGTACCACCCCGAGGTGCCGGAGGTCGATCTCTTCCTGCGCCCCTCCGGCGAGCAGCGTACGTCCAACTTCCTGCTCTGGCAGAGCGCGTACGCGGAGCTGGTCTTCCTCGACACGCTCTGGCCGGATTTTGACCGTCGGCACCTCTGGTACGCCTGCGAGCTCTACGCCCAGCGGGACCGCCGGTTCGGTGGCGCGCTACCCAACCCGGTCGCCCCGCCGCTGCCGGCCAACTAGATCCGGTACCGGCCAGCCGCATCGGTGCGCGAATCGAAAATACGGATGCGCGCGGCGCGGCCGGCGGGTTAGGGTTCCGGCATGCGTTACTGACGCCCTTTTGTGAGACCGAGCCGGTTCGCCGCCAAGACGTGCGGACCGAGCGCTCCGGGGTGTCCATTTCGCATTCCGCCGGTTCGGCGATTCTGCGCCAGCAGGGCTTCCCGGAGCATTCCCGTTTTCTCCCAACCGTTGCCGCGCGAGCGGAACGGATTTACGGATAGGAGCATCGGATGGCTGCCAAACGGAAATCCCGCACCACGCCGAAAAAGCCCGGAACCGGGTCGGTGTCCGAAGTAGAACAGCCGGAGGTCTCGTTGGTCGATCTGTCCGGGCCAGTTGAGCTGCCGGTCTCGGTTGATCTGCCCGTACCGGTTGATCTGCCGGCGGCTGGCGACGAGCCGGACCCCCGACCGGTGGCGCCGAAGACCGGTCCGGAACGTCGGGGCCAGGGTAGGTTCACCGGCCTGGACCGGGGCCGAGGTGCGGGACCGGGCCGGCAGTACGCCTTCCGGCGTAGCTGATCCGGCCCGCGGGCCGCGCTGAGCTGATCCGGCCCGCGGGCCGCGCTGAGCTGATCCGGCCCGCGGGCCGCGCTGAGCTGATCGCCGGCCCGGCGATCAGCTACAGCAGCGGCCGGAACGTGCCCAGCATCACGCTGCTCGCCAGTGCCGAGCTGGCGAGCAGCGTGGCCCCGACGATCAGTGCGGTATCGGCGGCGGTGAACCGCTGCCGCCGGGCGACGGTGCGGGCGATGCCGGAGTCGAAACCGCGGGCGTCCATCGCGGTGGCCAATCGGGTGCCGCGTCGGATCGCCCCGACCAGGAGCGCGAACGCGGTCGAGGTGAAGATCCGCAGCTTCGCCACCGGGTTACGGCCGGCATCGACGCCCCGGGCCCGCCGGGCCATGCTGATCATCTGCCATTCGGTGGCGAGCAACGGTACGAGGCGGAACGCGGCCAGCGCGCCGATCGCGAACCGGTGTGAAGCCTTGACGTTCTGGATCAGCGCGTCAGCCAGATCGGTCGGATCGGTGGTGGCGAAGACCAGTACGCCGGGGAGCGCTACCGCGATCATGCGCAGCGCCAGGCCGAGCGCGATGGCCAGCACTCCGGTGGTGACCACGACCGGCCCGACGGTGAAGAGGGTGCTGCCGGTACGTTCGGCGGCGAAGAGCATCATGGTGAGCCCGATGCCGAGGACCCCGACCAGCAGCGGCCAGGCGCGGCGGGCCAGCGCGGTGTAGCCGACGCCGAATAACGGAAGTACGGCCAGCTCGATGGCGATCGCCACCGCCGGGGTGACCGGGTCGAGGGTGGCGATCAGCGCGACCGAGAAGACCAGGGCGGCGGCGAGTTTGGCGACCGGGTTGCGCCGGGCCAGTGGTGCGTTCGGGTTGCCGATCGGTCCGGTTGTGATCATCGCGCCGGCCCGATCGTCGGTCCAACGCTGTCCGTCGCTCCCAGGGTGTCCGCCGAGCCGGGGCCGTCCGCCGCTCCCAGGGTGACGGTCCGGTCGGCCAGTGCGGCGACGAAGTCCGCGTCGTGGGTCACCGTGACGATGCCATGGCCGGCATCGCGCAGGTCGGCGAGGAGGTCGACCAGTTCGATCCAGGTGCGTCGGTCCTGACCGAAGGTGGGTTCGTCCAGGATCAGCAGGCGGGGGGCGGTGGCCAGCGCGGTCGCCACGCTCAGTCGCCGTGCCTCGCCGCCGGAGAGGGTGTACGGGTTGGCGCCGGCCAGCCGGTCCAGTCGGAGCCGGGTCAACAGGTTCTCCACGGTGGCTCGGATCGTCGTTTCGGGCTGCCCGATCCGGCGCGGTCCGAGCGCCAGTTCGTCGAAGACGGTGCTGCGGACGAACTGGTGTTCCGGGTCCTGGAAGACCGATCCGATCCGAGTGGTCAGCACCGGGGCGGGCCACCGGTATGGGGCCTTGTCGGCGTACCGTCCGGCCAGTTCCGTGCTGGCCGTCAGCCGACCCGCGCCCGGTTTCCGCAGGCCGCCGAGGAGCAGGGCCAGGGTGGACTTGCCGACACCGTTCGGGCCGAGCACGGCGAGTGCCTCAGCGGCCCGTACGGTCAGGTCGGTCTCGGCGAGTCGGGGTGGCCAGCCGAGCCGTTCGGCGGCGAGCAGCACGTCGCCCGGGGCGACGGTGGCCCGGCGGGTCGGTGCGGTCCGGCCGGGAATCCAGACCCCGGCGGCGGCGAGCGCCGCGCCATGCGTCGCGAAGACCGCCTCCGGGGTGCCGTCGGCCCGGATCCCGCCGCCCGGTTCCAGCACCACCACCCGATCCACCAGGGGTAGCGCTTCGGCTACCCGGTGTTCGACGAGGATCAGGGTGGTGTCGGTGCCGATCGCGGTGCCGATCGCGGACCGGATCAGTTCGGCGCCGACCGGGTCCAGGTTGGCGGTCGGCTCGTCGAGGAGCAGCAGACCGGGCCGGAGCGCGAGGGCCCCGGCCAGGGCGAGTCGCTGCTGCTCGCCGCCGGAGAGCATGGCGGTGGAGCGGTCCCGGCCGTACCGGAAGCCGACGCGGTGCAGGGCTTCGTCGACGCGGGGCCAGATCTGCTCGGCCGGTATGCCCCGGTTCTCCAGGCCGAATGCCACATCGTCGCCGGCCCGGGCCATGACCAGTTGGCTCTCCGGGTCCTGGAAGACGATGCCGACCCGGTTCCGCGCCTCACGAGGATGTCGGCCGTCGATTTCGATGCTGCCGGCCTGCTCGCCGGAGTCCTCGGCGAGCAGGCCGGCGAGCGCGCTGAGCAGGGTGCTCTTGCCGCTGCCCGAGGGGCCGAGCAGCAGTACCCGTTCGCCGTGTTCGATCCGCAGGTCGACGTGGCGTACCGCCCAGGCTTTCCGCCCGGCGTGCCGCCAGCCGAACCCGCGTAGCTCAACCGCACTCACCCCCACCCACCCCCTTTCCCCTCGTTGATCATGAGGTTATCTCCTGAAATCCGGCGAAAATCGTCGATAACCTCATGATCAACGCGTCGGTGGGGTGGGGCGGGTCGGGGTGGGGTGGGGTGGGTCAGACGGTGGCGCGTTCCCGGCCGGCGGGGAACCGGTCCAGCACCCCGGTCTGCGCCAACGCCCGGGTCAGCGCAACGCCGCCGAACCCGGCCACGACCAGCGAACTGACCGCGGTGATCGCGATGTACGGCAGCCGGAAGGTCACCAGGTCGGTTGCCGAGTACCAGACGACGGCGTCATAGACGGAGGCGCCCAGCCCGGCCAGCGCGCCGCCGAGCAGGGCTACCGGCAACTGGTAGCGGCGGTAGGCGAACAGGGCGAACGCCACCTCGGCCGCCGCCGCCTCGACCGGACCCTGCACAACCAGCGTCCAACCCCAACTGCTGCCCAGCGCGATCGACACCAGCGCGGCGAAGGTCAGCGTGAAGAAGGCCGCCCCCGGCTTGCGGATGACCAGGGCACCGAGTACGGCCGGCACCAGCCAGACCCCGTAGAGCGCGGCCCGTCCGGGCAGCGGAATGGCGTCCGCCGGACCGTTCCAGAGCAGGCCCCAGGCCCAGAAGATCACGCCGAAAGCGACGGCGATGACCGAGGCGACGACGATATCGACGGTACGCCATCGATTGGTTGCGGGTTTACTCATGAAATTCTGCCTCCCAGTCCTTTGTGTGAACCAGAAGGAGACGCACGCCGCGATCCGGTTGGCCCGGACGACGACGCGGCTGGAGAATTGACCGAACTTCCTGCGCTGGCATTACCCAGATCAGGTTCGAGGGTCTGCGGCTGGCATGCCGCACTCTCAGCGCTGTGCGCTCCCCTGTCGGATATGAAGTTGTTTCGCAGACGCTAGCACTGGCCGGGTCAGACCGATAGCACGGTGGAGCTCGGATGTGGCGGCGGACACCGACGCGCGGGTTAAGGTGGGCTGCCCGTACCGGCCGGCACCGGCTGGCCGAATTGTCGCGGGCGCCCCTGTCGGGTACGAGGAAGGAACCAGGGTGCTGTGACCGCTCGTGACCGGGTGACCACGCGACACGGAGCGGTGGGCGACGAGATCGACTGGGCCATTCCGTCCACCGGCCGGTCCGAGCCCGCCGACGCGCCACCGGCCCCGCCGACCGACACCAGCGGTCCGGGGCAGGGGAGGCCCCCGGAGCCGCCCCGTCGACTCCTCGGTGACCGGATCGGCTCGGTCGAGGTGCTCGCCGCGCTGCTCATCCTGCTGGTCATCTTCCGGAATTCGCTGGCCTCGCTGGTCTCCGATCCCCGATTGCAGACCTGGACCACCGTCTTCGTGTCGGTGATGGTGCAGGCGATGCCGTTCCTCGTCTTCGGCGTCATCCTCTCCGCGGTGATCGCGGTCTACGTACCCCGGTCGTTCTGGGCGAAGGCGCTGCCGCGCCACCCCGCCCTGGCGGTGCCGGTGGCCAGCGTCGCCGGGGTGGTGCTGCCGGGCTGTGAATGCGGATCGGTGCCGATCGCCGGCTCGCTGATCCGCCGGGGGGTCACCCCGGCCGCCGCGCTGGCCTTCCTGCTCGCCGCGCCAGCGATCAACCCGATCGTGCTCGTCTCCACCGCGGTCGCCTTCCCGAACAATCCCGAGATGGTCCTCGCCCGGGGGGTCGCCAGCCTCGCCGTTGCCATGATCATGGGCTGGTTGTGGCTGCGACTCGGTCGGGCCGACTGGATCAAGCTGCCGCACCGCCCGGAGCTGGAGGGCCGGTCCCGGGGCCGGGCGTTCTGGGCCGCCGCCCGCCACGACGTGGTGCACGCCGGCGGTTTCCTGGTGCTCGGCGCGATGGCCGCGGCCAGCATCAACGTGCTGGTCCCCGAGTGGTGGTTGCAGACACTGGCCGACAACCCGTTCCTCGCCGTGCTGGCGCTGGCCATCCTCGCCGTACTGCTGTCGATCTGTTCGGAGGCGGATGCCTTCGTGGCCGCGTCGCTGTCGCAGTTCTCGCTGACCGCCCGGCTGGCGTTCCTGGTCGTTGGGCCGATGGTGGACCTCAAACTGATCTCGATGCAGGCCGGCACCTTCGGTCGCCGGTTCGCCCTGCGGTTCGGCCCGGCGACCTTCGCGGTCGCCGTGCTCATCGCTGTTGGAGTGGGACTGGTGATCCTGTGAACCGGCAGGCCCAAGGGGTCGTGCTGCTGCTGCTCGGCGGCTCGGTGCTCAAGGTCAGTTTCACCGACATGTACCTGCGCTACGTCAAGGAAGGGCTGCGCCCCTTCCTGATCGGCGCCGGGATCCTGCTGGTGGTCGCCGCGCTGATGACGCTCTACTACGAACTGCGGCCGCGTGGCGTGACCCCGGACGAAACCGAGCCGGGAGCCGACGAGCAGGGCGGGCACGAGGCCGACGGGCACGGGCACGACCACGGCGGTGGCGGCGGGCACCATGAGCCCCGGATCGGCTGGATGCTCATCCTGCCGGTGCTCGGCCTGCTGCTGGTCGCCCCGCCGGCCCTCGGGTCGTACGCGGCCGAGCAGGCCGGCACGGCCCTGTCGGATCAGCAGATCTCCGACTATCCGCCGCTGCCCGAGGGTGACCCGGTGAAGATCGGCTTGCTCGACTACGCGTCCCGAGCCATCTTCGACGAGGGGCTGTCCCTCGGTGACCGCCGGCTCCAACTCACCGGCTTCGTCATCCCCGGTACGGACGGCGAGGTCATGCTGGCCCGCATGATTCTCTCCTGCTGTGCCGCCGACGGTCGCCCGATCAAACTGGGCCTGGACGGTGACCCGCCCACCGGCCTGCCCTCGGACAGTTGGGTCGAGGTGATCGGCCAGTACACCGACCGGACCGGCGCCGACCCGGTCAACGGCGCCGACATCCCGTACCTGCGGGTCGAGTCGTGGCGTCAGATCGATCAACCGAAGAACCCGTACGAATAGGGTCGCCCGGGCTGCCCACGGGCCGGGCGGACCGGGAGCGGGTCAGGTTGGAGGATGAAGTGACGCTCAACGCCGATGGCTACCTCGCCATGGTCACCGAGACGATCGAGCGGGTGGCCGCCGGCCAGCGCGACGGCGTACGGCGGGCGGCCGACCTGATCGCCGCCGCGCTGCGGGCCGACGGGGTGATCCACGCCTTCGGCACCGGGCATTCCGAGGCGCTGGCCATGGAGATCGCCGGCCGGGCCGGGGGACTGGTGCCGACCAACCGGATCGCGCTGCGGGACCTGGTGCTGCACGGCGGCGAGCCGGCCGACCTGCTCGGCCCGACCCTGGAGCGTGATCCGGCGGTGGCGCACCGCCTCTACGACCTGGCCCCGATCCGGCCGTCGGATGTCTTCGTGCTCGCCTCCAACTCCGGGGTGAACGGCGCGATCGTGGAGTTCGCGCTGCTGGTCAAGGAGCGCGGGCACGGGCTGATCGCGATCACCTCGCGGGCCCATTCGGCCGGGGTGGATTCCCGGCATCCGTCCGGGCGCAAACTGGCCGACCTCGCCGACGTGGTGCTGGACAATGGCGCCCCGTACGGGGACGCCACCCTGCCGCTGCCCGGTGGCGGCGCGGTCGGCGCGGTCTCCTCGATCACCGCGGCGCTGCTCGCCCAGCAGATCGTGGTCGAGGTGGTCGGCCGACTGGTCGAGGCGGGCCAGACCCCGCCGGTCTACCTGTCGGCCAACATCCCGGCCGGCGATGAGCACAATCGCGCCTTGGAGCAGCGCTACGCGGGGCGGATCCGGCGCGGCGGCTGAGCTAGCGATTCGTACGTTTCGTCAGATCGGGAACTGGGCAAACACCGGCAGCCGTTGGCGGACCGGAGGTGGCCGGGGGTGCCCAGGGAGACCGACAAGCAGCGCTGGCAACGCAACTGGGCCGATCTGCTCCAGGAACTGCGGGTGGCCCAGACCGGCGTGCAGATCCTCTTCGCCTTCCTGCTCACCCTGCCGTTCAGCAGCGGCTTCCCGAAGAGCAGTCCGTTTCAGCGGTACGTGTACCTGGTGGCGCTGCTCGCGGCGGCCGGGGCCACCAGCCTGATCATCTCGCCGGTCGCCGTGCACCGGGCGCTGTTCCGGCGGGGACGCAAGCCGGAGGTGGTGTGGTTCGCACATCGGATGGCCAGTGCCGGACTGGCCTTCATGCTGGTCGCGATGGTCAGCTCGGTGCTGCTGATCACCGACTTCGTGCTGCCCCGGCCGGTCGCCTTCGGGCTCAGCGGATTGACCGGTCTCTGGTTCCTGACCTTCTGGGTCGGGCTGCCACTGTTCCGTCGGGAGCACTGGGTCGATGAGGACGAGGACCGACGAGGAGAACCGACGAGGACAGTGACGGCGCGGATGACGACCGCCGCTGAGGTGAAATCGAGGGCCGGAAATAGCGAGACGGATATCTGACCCTACCCCTGGGTAACACTCCCGAGTAGCGTTGGTGTGCAGGCAGCGCTGGTGTAGCCGTACCCGGGATTAGGGGGCGCCATGACCACGACGCGGAACAGGCCCACGGCGGGCGACTCGGACGGCGCCGGGCCGCTGCCCGGACAGGCCGGCCAGGTTTCCGAGCGGGAGGCCCGGCAGGTCGCCGAGGCCGCCCGGGAGACCGAATGGGGCAAGCCCAGCTTCGGCAAGGAACTCTTCCTCGGCCGGTTCCGGCTCGACCTGATCGACCCGTGGCCGCAGCCCGACCCGGACCGCACCGCCCGGGCCGAGGAGTTCCTCGGCCGGCTGGAACGCTACCTGCGCTCCGAGGTGGACGGCACGCGGATCGAGCGGGATGCGTTCATCCCGGACGAGGTCTTCCACGGGCTGGCCCAGCTTGGCGCGTTCGGCATGAAGATCGACCGAATCGTACGGCGGCCTGGGCCTGACCAACCTGCACTACTGCCGGGCGCTGATGCTCACCGGCTCGGTCAGCCCGGTGATCGGCGCGCTGCTGTCGGCACACCAGTCGATCGGCGTGCCGCAACCGCTGAAAATGTTCGGCACCGACGAGCAGAAACAGCGCTACCTGCCCCGACTCGCCGCCGGTGAGGTCTCCGCGTTCCTGCTCACCGAGCCGGACGTCGGCTCCGACCCGGCCCGGCTCGGCACCACCGCCGAGCCGACCCCGGACGGCGCCGGCTACCTGCTCAACGGGGTGAAGCTGTGGGCCACCAACGGCACGGTGGCCAACCTGCTGGTGGTGATGGCCCGGGTGCCGGCCGCCGAAGGCCGGCGCGGCGGGATCACCGCCTTCGTGGTCGAGGCCGACACGCCGGGCATCACCGTCGAGCGCCGCAACACCTTCCTCGGCCTGCGCGGCCTGGAGAACAGCGTGACCCGGTTCCACGACGTCCTCGTACCGGCCGAGAACGTGATCGGCGGCGAGGGACGGGGCCTGAAGATCGCCCTGACCACGCTGAACACCGGCCGGCTCTCGCTGCCCGCGATGTGCGTCGGCGCCGGCAAGTGGTCGCTGAACGTGGCCCGGGAGTGGGCCGCCGACCGGGTCCAGTGGGGACGGCCGGTCGGCGAGCACGAGGCGGTGGCGACGAAGCTCGCCTTCATCGCCGCCACCACGTACGCCATGGAGGCCATGCTCGACCTCTCCTGCCTGCTCGCCGACGACGACGCGCAACGACATCCGGATCGAGGCAGCGCTGGTCAAGCTCTACGCCAGCGAGATGGCCTGGCGGATCGGCGACGAGCTGGTGCAGATCCGGGGCGGGCGCGGCTACGAGACCGCCGACTCGCTGGCCGCCCGGGGCGAGCGGCCGGTCGCCGTCGAGCAACTGCTGCGCGACCTGCGGATCAACCGGATCTTCGAGGGCTCCACCGAGATCATGCACCTGCTGATCGCCCGGGAGGCGGTCGACGCCCACCTCTCGGTGGCCGGCGACATCATCGACCCGGAGGCCGGGTCGGCGCGCAAGGCCCGCGCCGGGGCGCGGGCCGGCGCCTTCTACGCCAGGTGGCTGCCGACCCTCGCGGTCGGTCGCGGCCAGAGCCCAACCGCGTACGCCGAGTACGGGCCGCTCGCCGGGCACCTGCGCTACGTCGAGCGGGCCTCGCGGCAGGCTGGCCCGGTCGACCTTCTACGCGATGTCCCGCTGGCAGGGCAAGATGGAGCGCAAGCAGGCCTTCCTGGGCCGGATCGTGGACATCGGCGCGGAGCTGTTCGCCATGTCGGCGACCTGCGTCCGGGCCCGCGCCGAGCGCGGACCTTCACCCCGAGGGGCTGGAGCTGGCCGACCTGTTCTGCCGGCAGGCCCGGGTACGCGCCGAGGCGCTGTTCGGCGCGCTCTGGGAGAACACCGACTCGGTCGACGTACGGGCGGCGCAGCGGATTCTCGCCGGGCGCTATGCCTTCGTCGAGGATGGCGTGGTCACCCCGGACGCCGACGCGCCCTGGGTCGCCACCTGGGTGCCGGGCCCGTCCACCGCGCCGGACGTACGCCGCCGAATCCCACCACAGCCGGACCGCTCCGCCGAGCCGGAAGCCTGACTCCGGCTGGCTGGCCCGCTCTGCTCAGAGGACGACGGCCGGGGTGGGTGGTAGGTCATCGCGGTGATGGTGGGGCCGAAGTCCGGTAGATGCCGTGCCGTGCTCATCGATGGGCTCCCATTCTCGGGTGCAAGGTTCGGTGCCTGCGTCAGACCGCCATCACTGCCCGTTCCGGGGGTATTCGATGGCGCCGGCCCGCCGGAGCGCCGACACCCGTACGTTGATCCGTCGATGCGACCCCAGCGCCCCGCTGGGCAGTAACTCCACCCCGATCAGGGTCAGCCATTCCAGGCCCGGTGTGTTTGCCCCGTCCCCAATGTGGATCACCCGCAGCCGCAACGGTTTGGCCCCGTAGCAGTAATCCTCGGGTCGCACATTGATCACACAACCCACCGGAATGGGCGGCACGCCGGACGATTGCTGATTCGACAAAATGATCTCCCCGTCCTGCGGTTGTCTTTCTGTCGTGCTCTCGCTCTATGGTGGACATGCCGCTAGGACGCCAGCACTGTTCGTGCGTTACGGATCGAAGACGTTCCTAAACGTGCATCGTTGGAAGGAGCAAGAATGCGCAATGAGATGCCCACCAGAACGACCTCAACCAGCAACTACATGAGCAGTGGACCGATCCGACCGTGGGTGGCACCAACGATAATACCGGGTTGACGCATATCGGTGCCCGGGAGTATGACCCGGCTATTGGTCGGTTCATCAGTGTCGACCCGTTGTTGAATATCGCGGACCCGCAGTCGATGCAGGGGTATCTGTATGCCAATAATTCGCCGGTAGCGTTTTCTGATCCGACCGGTTTGGCGACAGAATGTGGCGGCGGTACCGGCACGTACTCGTGTGTGAACGAGAATGGCAGGGTCAGTTCGCAGGTCACGTTGACGCCGGATCAGCAAGTGGTCTATGAGCAGGTCCTCAATACGATTCGTGAGGATAATGCGAGGAAGGCCAAGTGTGAGAAGGAGTGGACCTGCCGGGCGAAGCAGTGGGTAGGCGATCATAAGGCGGAGATCGCCGGGTTCGTGGTCGGCGCGGTGGTGGGTATCGGCTGTGGTGCGGCGATTGGTTGGACCGGGATCGGCGCGGTGGGTTGTGGGGCGCTGGCGGGTGCGGCGGGTGCGTTCACCACCGGGTGGATGCAGGGCCAGCGGGGTTGGGAACTTGCCGGTACAACCGCGCTCGGGGGGCTTGTTGGTGGGGTTACCGGTGGGCTCTTTTCGGTTGGTGGTAGTGCGCTCGGGGCTGGTTTGCGGGCTACCGCGGGTAACCGGCTGAGTGCGGCCGGAGCGGCTGCCCGTGGCGAGATCCAGAATATCGCTAGCGGGGCGCGGAATCTCGGTAGTCGGTTGCTCGGGCGAAGTTGTGGTCACAGCTTTGATCCTGAGACTGAGGTGTTGATGGCTGATGGGTCGCGTCAGCCGATCAAGGATGTTGCCGAGGGTGATGAGGTTGCCGCCACGGATCCGGAGACTGGTCAGACGGAGTCCCGTGAGGTCGTGGATCTGCACAGCAACCTTGACACCGAGCTGACCGATCTGACGGTTGCTGTCGGGTCGGGGCAGATCGGTGAGGTGCTGCAGACCACGCAGAACCATCCGTTCTGGAGTCAGACCCGCCAGGAGTGGGTGGACGCCGCGGAGTTGCTGTCGGGGGAGCAGCTCCGGACTACCGACGGGACCGAGGTCACCGTCACCTCGGTGCACAACTTCACCGGCACGAAGGTGATGCGCGACCTCACCGTCGACACCACCCACACGTACTATGTGCTCGCCGGTCAGACCCCGGTGCTTGTGCATAACTGCGGCGAGCTTGCGGATGTGGCAGCGAACCTCCCTAAGGATTGGCCCCGGAGGAGCACGGGAATTCTTGATGTTGGCGTCGAGCAGGTTCCGCTTTCAAGTGGACCGGGAGGTCCTTCGCAGCTCGTCGCGAACCTTCCTGGGCGGACGGCGCAAAACTTCGATCACGTCGAAACTCATGCGGCGGCCTTCCTGCAGAGTAACCCGCATATCCGTAAGGCGGTTCTTTACGTTCAAAATGGTAAGAATTCGATGTGTGGCGGTCCTAACGGATGTGCCGCTAACCTGAATGACATGCTGCCTGAGGGTACACAGTTGTGGGTCTATATGAATGGAAACCCATTGCAAAAGTTTACCGGTAACGCCCGCTAGGTTCGTTGAAGATGGCCCTGCCCGTGACGCGCGGGCAGGGCCATCTACTTTGGCAGAAGCCGTGGCCTGGCTGCGGTGTAGCCAAAGCAGCTGCGCAACGACGCCGCATGTGAGCTCGTGCAATAATGGTGGGATGGAGGAGTTGCTTTCGATATCCGATCAAAGTCTTGTAAGATTTCTGGCCAGGTGGTACGGCGAGCCAGACCGCCCCGCGCGCGCTGTCTCGCCGGGGTCTATTGATTCGCGAGCCCCTAAGCATTTGAGGGATTGGCTTAGTGTCGTTGCGCAGTGGTCTCGCGACGTCGTTTCGCTGAGCAGTCCGCTCGATATTTTGGAAATCGACGCGGACGGTGAAAACTTGATATTTTGGCGCGCTGAACAGGGGGTTTACGAGTGGTCATTCGCACCTGGAAGCGAAGATCCTTTGGTCTATCAGAGGGGCGATGACCCGTTTTGGACTGCAACCGGAGAGTCCCTATCGCAGTTTCTTCTCCATGTTACTGTGCTAGACGCAGGGCTTGTGGGAGCCCAATATCAGTGCTACGCACACAGCGTTCCTTTGCAGGAGCTAGCCGACATCGTTTCCAGTCATGCCCCTTTCCCATTGCCGGCACTCGACTGTCTTTCGATGTCTGCCGACGTTTATGTGGGATCAGAAACTTTGCTCATGCTCTTTCGGAGCATGAGTGACCTTAGGAAGCCAATTCTCGACAGGTTCGATGTGTCCTTGGCGGCGACTTCGCCAGTCGCTATCGAAGATGCAATAGCTAGGTATCCGCATATAGACTGGAAGCGCCACTCAGCGCTTATCCCGCAGGGATTCTCGCCGGATGATCTGCCGGAATTTCTCCGCTGAGATTGATATGACGATGTGATTATCTCCCGTATAAGCGTGGTCCGTCCAGGGTCATTGCGTTGCCGGGTAACTGCTGGTCACGGCGGTGATGAGGTCGTGTGAGCGGCGGTTGGCGCGTCGGGTGGCGCGGGCGATGTTGGTTTCGCCGTTGGTGCGGTGGTAGCCGATCGCCGTATTACGCAGGGTGGCGATGACGGCGGGTCCGGTGCCGGTGCGGGGCTTGGTGGAGGTCTTCACGGAACGTCAGGTCCGGGATGAGATGCACGCGGATCGCGGTGAGCCGGAAGCGACTGTGGCCCGGCTCCAGTAGCACGGCGCGACGCTGGTCCGCCACGTCAAGGAGCCTGGCGGTGAATGGTCCGTACTCATGGACCCGGAGGGCAAACGCGCTTTGCGTCGCCTGAGGCAAAGGTGATGGCTGGAGCAGCCTGAGCTTGGGCGCGACGTGGCGAACGTTGCCTGATGCGGCATTACGCACCGGCGTAGACCAGGTTCATCGTGTCGGTACGTCCGGACCAGCGGAGTTCGAGATGCCAGCAGCCCGCCTGCGGCAGGTCGATGATCGATGGTCCCGGACCGCCGGTGACCTCCCGGGTCACCCGCGTCTCGGTTCCGTCGAGGGTTGCGGTGATCGTCAAGGGGGCCGGTGCGCTCGGGTCGGATGACGTCTTGGCGGGACGGGAGACCCAGAGGATCTTGTTGCTGGATTCCTCGTCTCTGGGCTGCCTCAGCGGGTGACCGAAGAGCACCGCGACGATCTCCCCCTTCGCGCCGAGGACATGCGGGGCCCGGGCATCCCCGCTGAACCCGGCGCGCGCCCAATCAGGGAGCGACCCCATCTCGACGCGCGAGTCGCAGCCGGTCACGGCGCTCGCCAAGCCCGTGGCGGTTGGAGCGCCGACCGGCGTGGCCGACCCGCCTGTGGTCGAACACCCCGCCAGCGTGACCACCAACCCCAGCGATAACCCGCCCCACCTACCCATCGTGCACCCTCCAGATAAGCGTTATGCCTGCCGATGACTCGGCCGCGATCCCATCTTCAAGACACCTGGCGGGCCCGTTGGGTTCCCGGGCGGTCCCTTGCTGCGCCAGCAGGCTCGCACCGCGCTCAGCCGGGAGCCTGATCCCGCATCGGGTACGCGCGGTCACCGTCCGCGTCTGCCTCGTGGTTGAGTAGGGTGGCTGCGCGGTGGACGGCCGCCAGCAACTCACGGTCGTTGACGCCGAGCCGGCGAGCGGTGGCGACGTACGCCAGCGCCTGCTCGGCGAGGAGGCGGTCCCGTACGGCGGGCGGACGTGGCGCCGATACGGCTACCCGGGTGCCGCCGCCGCGTCGGGTGGCCACCTGCCCGGCGAGCTCGAGTTCCCGGTACGCACGGGCGACCGTACCCGCCGCCAGACCGAGGTTGGCGGCGAGCTGTCTGATTGGTGGGAGCCGATCATCGGGTGTGAGTATGTCGTGCTCGATGAGCTGGCTGAGTTGAGCCCGGATCTGTTCGTACGGGGGTACCGGACTGGTCGCGTCGATGCTCAGGTAGGGCATCATCTGGCCGATGACTCCTGCACACCCGACTGTTTGGCTATTTGATACGAATGGCACCTAACGGCACGAGGGCATAGCTGAGGACAGCGCAGGCGAACAGTGTGCTGACCACGACCATGTGCATAACGGAAGCCTGTTCCTCCAAAATAACAGCCCACCAGAAGTGACCTCCGCGCCGGTTCGCGCCGAAGTACATGCTCACGGCGGTGAACGCCATCACCGGAAGCCACGCCAGGTGTGGGTAGCCGAATCCTACCGTGAGGAGGCCGACCGCGCTAAGAAGTAACACGTTGCGCACCACAGCCGTCGGCTCCACATCCGCGCTCGACAGGGCTCCAGCATTGGCACTCGCGGCAGCCAGTACTGCCCATCCGATAGCCCAAGCGGCCCGGAGCAGCACCGCTCGGGCTGGAGCGGGGAGTGGCAAGCGGGCCGTGTTCTCGCAGGCAATCGCTACCCCGATACCGGCGACTGCGGGGAGTAACAGCAGGACCGGGACTGGGTTAAAGAACCGAAATACACCAAGTCCATATAGGTCGACGTGGGCTAGCCCGAGAGAAGCCCCGGCCAAACTCATCATTACAATGAGCGCAGAGCGGGTGCCGTGCACCGCAGCCCAGAACCGCACTACCGAGGGCTGACTCAAGGGCGGCCGCCCAAGCCGCAGCGTGCAAAATCAACAAGAATCTCCTCTACTTCCTGTGGTCGCAGAATTCTCGCCTGGACTGGTGCCTGATCGAGATCCTTGCCGACGAGTCGAAGCCAGGTAGCGAGGAGGGCAAAGTATCGGTCGGCGAACTCCTTTGGGGGCGGCACCGGAGTGTAGAGTTGAGCACAATGCGTGGGCATCAATAGGGAAGCTGCAACGTCTTCGATAGGTAACCTTTCCTCCTCGTACGTCCAGGCAGGAAGGCTAAGCGTCATGACCCCGGGCCCGCTGGCACGCTGCGTCCTGCTGTCTTCCATCACCAGTGCTGGTATGAAGGCGGGGTAACCAGCCTCGAGTGCTGCCTTTGCCAGGGCTTCCACTTTTGGAAGGACCAGCGGGGCAAACCGTCGGTGCTCATAGTAGACGCATACTTGAGGCCTTGTTCCGAAGCACAGGTCCGGCGGCCGGGCATCGTCGACCACTCGTTTGCTGGGAAACACCGTCGGTCCGGCCAGTATTGTTGCTACCGCCAGGACAGCCGGCAGGGCCGCGCCCGGCGACGGAATGTTACGGCCAGATCGGGTCCGCACGGGCAGCAGGATGAACAGCAGGAAGGTTGCCGTGAAGGTGGCTGCCTGCGCGGCGAGGTAGCCAGCATTGTACGTCCACCCGATTCTCGATACCGTGGCCGCGCCGAGGTCCAACAGCCGAAAGGCGGGCGCGCCGGTAAGTGCGTCGCTGGCCACGTATTGCAACGCAAATCCGGCGCCACCGCCAACGAGTCCAGCCAACAGTGGGGGTACAAATCGGCCGATCGCCGATCCAACCGCAACGTACCAAACCACCGCAGCGCATTGCACCAGTGCAGCGCTGAGCATCGCCCACCAGCCTACGCTCGGCTGATGCACGTTACCCACGACCACAGCTGTTGCGATTACCAGTATATGCATTCCGATTATCGGACCGGCACACCAAGCTGCCGCGCGCAAGTATGCCAGCGCGGGACGTGGCACGGATACGACAAGATGGATGTTGCCTGGCCGAGACAGTCGCGCGGCGTCGACTGCGGCGACCCCGGCACAGAGCGGACCAATAATGAACAGGCCAATGGCGAACCACTCGACCGTCCACATGCCCTCGCCACGCCAAGGCATTCCGCGGACAAGAAACGTCGTCACCTCGACCCCGAGCGCCAGCAAGACCAACCAGGGCCCCAGCAGAGTCCGTAACGCATATCGAAGCCGTAATATCACACCAGCCCACCCATCAGTACTGCGATCGCCCGTTCTAGATCGGTGTCTCCTGGCGCATCGGGCATGGCGTATTGTTGTAGCGTCGTCACGTCACCGTCGTAGACGGTGAGCCCTCTTTGAGTACGATTATTCGATCTGCCAAGCCTCGGACGTCCTCGACAAGGTGGGTCGAGACAATTACGATGCGTTCACGGCTGATCGAATTGATCGTTTCGCGGACGGCGATCCGCTGGGCCGGGTCTAAGCCGACGGTCGGCTCATCCAACAGGAGCAGCGCCGGATCGTGCACAAGTGCGTGGGCGACACCGAGCCGGCGGCGCATGCCACCCGATAGTGTCCCGATCCGGCTCGCGTAACGGTCTTCGAGCCCTACCTGGGCCAGTGCCTTCATGACCGCATCAGCCCGTCTGGACCGAGGGATCCGCTGTAGCCACGCGACGTAGTGGAGAAACTCTTCGCATGTGGCCGTGTTGGGCAACTGTGCATCTTGTGGCAGATATCCCAAGGTCGCCCGACCGTCATCTGAGCCGAGAACAACCGATCCCGATGTTGGTCGTTCGACCTTCGCAGCCAGCCGGAAAAACGTGGACTTGCCCGCGCCATTGGCGCCAACCAGGCAGGTGACCCCTGGGAGGAAGTCCAGCGAAAGGGGGCCCAAGGTGAAACGCTGCCCATAGCTCTTAGTCGCTGCGTCATACACCAGGCGATCGACGTTCAAGAAACACCCCTTACTCGCGCAACTCTCCTAATCGTGGTTGGCCGGGCCTGCCTCGAAAGTGATGACAGGCCCGGCGCATTCACTACCGCGCTAGCGCGGCTGGTGGCTCAGTAGCTTGTTGACCCGGTGTAGGTGAAGCTGTTAGTGCAGACATCGCTTCGGAGTGGGATGTCCAAGCAGACCTTAACGCCGGCCCGAGCCCAACTCGATGACCCGCTGACCGATGTATTGGCGTACAGCCACTCCCAATACGTGTTGGCGGAGTGAGGAGTCTCCGCTGCGTACCAGTCCGTCCAGGGTCCTGTGGATTTCGAACCCACCTGAGTCTGCAGCAGGGCGTATTTCTTGTGGTCGTCGCCGTTGCTGTAGGTGGTGTAGGAGTCCAGGAATGATCTGGTCCCGCTCGCGCTGTCGGCGACCCGCCACTGGCCGTTTGCATACGCGGTGCTGCCATACGAACTGACAGTGATGTTTCCGGACGAGGGCCAGTACTTGTATTCACCCTTGGCAAATGCAGTTGACGTGATACCGAACGCGAGGGCGCTGCCGACAGCCGCTGCTACTGCTGCTCCAGCGAGTCTGCCCATAAACGATCTGGTTGTCATTCATCGCCTCCTCATTGTCGGGCGTCCATCATTGCAGCCGGCTGGTTCCTCTGAGCATAGAGTATATCGATGTACTTTGTAAGCCTTAACCATCGGAAGGATGGACCTCTGGCCTTGCGGATCTTCGGGAGCCCAGCTAGCTATTTGGGCTCGGCGATCGGGCTAGTGCTTCATTCCCGGATCATATGTTCTGCGTGTGAAACTGATTGCTTGATCGCCGGCTGTGCTGGGCATGATGGTCAAAGCGATCGCAGCTGATCTTCGTGCTCCCAAAACTGCTCGATCAACGCGACCTGCGCCATGATCAGGGCCATAAGATCCTTGTACGACAACGGCCTCAATGCTAGTCGAGGTCTGTGATCAGTGAGCGGTTACACGCGGAGGCGGCGTACTTCCGCCTCCAGCGCACTCGCTATCCAAAAGAGAGCGTAGTCGGTCGTCAGGCGATGTAGGTGATCCTCGGCGGCTAAGGACTATCAGTCAGTCGACGCGTAGGCCGAGTCGGCGCAGCTCCAGGGCGGCCAACGCATCCACGGTGGACTCATCGCCGCGGCGCCAGGCTTCGGCCACGTCGGGATCGATCCGGGTCAGCCGGTCCAGCGGTTGACTGACCAGCGCCCGCAGGGCGAGCAGGTCGCGACCGACCGGCGCGGCCCGCAGCGCCCGGGCGGTGCTGGCCCGACGGATCCACCGCACCCGCAACGGTAGCCAGCCGAAGAGCACCAGCCCGATCGGGAACACCAGGAATGCCAGGGCGAGCGCGAGCGCCAGGTTCCCGACCAGTTCCTGCTGGTCCCGGCCGGCCTCGGCCATCGACCGGGCCGCCTCAGCGGCCTTTGTGAACGGGGTGGTCAGCTCACCGCCGACCAGCGGCACCCGACCGACCTTGGTGCCGGCCTCAGCGAGATTGTCGGCCAGGCCATCACCGGCCCCGGCCAGCTTCTGCCCCGGTACGGCGAGCTGCTCGACCAGGTCGTGCAGCCAGAACGCACCCCGGATCCAGAGGCAGACCCAGGCGACGACGAGCAGATCGGTGAGGAGTTGACGGGCGGCGGTCGGCGAGCGATCGGCGTATATCTGCACGCCGGTCAGGGTGCCACGGGCGGTCCATGAACGCAGTCCGGCGAGTGGGCGTGGACCGGTCAGGGCCGGGTGGCGCAGTCCGGGCAGGCGCCGAAGATCTCCAGGGTGTGGCTGACCTCGACGTACCCGTGCTGGGCGGCGACCCGGTCGGCCCAGGTCTCCACCGCCGGGCCCTCGACCTCGACGGTACGCCCGCAGTCCCGGCAGACCAGGTGGTGGTGGTGTCCCTCGCTGCACCGGCGGTAGAGGTGCTCGCCGCCCGGTGGTCGCATCACGTCGATCTCGCCGGATTCGGCCAGCCCCTGCAGGGTGCGGTAGACGGTGGTCAGGCCGACCCGTTCGCCCCGGTCCCGCAGCATCGCGTGCAGCTCCTGGGCGCTGTGGAAGCCCTCAACATCCCGGAGCAGGGCGCTGACCGCGCTGCGCTGCCGGGTGTTGCGGACCGCCGTACCGCTGTCTCCAGTCGTCAAGAGCCTTCTCCAGCATGGCTGATGGCATCGGCCACGATGTGTGCGATGTGCTCGTCGACCAGAGCGTACGCGATCTCCCGGCCGCGTCGCGAACCCCGCACCACGCCGGCGCCGCGCAGCACCCGCAGGTGTTGGGAGACGAGCGGCTGCGGTGCGCGGAGCTTCTCCACCAGTTCGTGTACGCAGCGTTCCCCGTCGGCGAGCTCGGTGACGATGGCGACCCGGATCGGTGCCGACAGGGCACGGAGCAGCTCGCCGGCGCCGGTGTAGGCCTCGTAGCCGCTCGTCGTCGTCATCCCGTAACGGTAACCAATTCAGCTAGGTGGCCGAATGCCGGCCGAGGCACGGGATTTGCGCGAATGGGTTCGGTGCTTGGACTCCCACCAGCGTCGCTCAGCGTCCGAGGAGCACCTCGGGTGGCTCCACCGCCGGTACGGCGATCGGGGTGCTCCGGCGCCGGACCGCCCGCCAGCCGGCGGCGACGACGGTGACCAGCAGGAACAGGCCGATGGCCAGCACCACGACGGTGGCGCCGAGGGCGGTGTTCACGGTGCCGGCCAGCCAGACGCCGGAACCGGCGGCAGCAGTCCCAGCCCCATCGCCATCGCCATGGTGCTGAGGAAGCCTCGGGTGACCTGTTGGGCGGTGGCCACCGGCACCACCATCAGGGCGCTGATCAGCAGCAGCCCGACCGCGCGCATGGCGATGGTCACGGTGACCGCGGTGGTTACCGCGAGCAGCAGGTTGAGCGCCCGGACCGGCAGCCCGGAGACGCGGGCGTACTCCTCGTCGTGGCAGATCGCGAAGAGCGCCGGGCGCAGCGCCAGCGTGGTGATCAACACCACGGCGGCGAGGCCCACGATGACCCACAGATCCTCCGGGGAGGTGGTGGTCAGTGAGCCGAACAGGTACGCCATCAGGTTGGCGTTGCTGCGGCTGCCGGAGAGCCCGACCAGCATCACCCCACCGGCGATGCCGCCGTAGAAGAGCATGGCCAGGGCGACGTCGCCGGAGGTGCGGCCGCGTTCCCGGATCAGTTCGATGGCCACCGCGCCGATCGCGGCGACGATCACCGCGGTGATCACCGGGGAGCGGTTGAGCAGCAGGCCGACGCCGACGCCGGTGAGCGCGACGTGTCCGACCCCGTCGCCGATCAGGGAGAGCCGCCGCTGCACCAGGTAGATGCCGAGGGCCGGGGCGGTCACGCCGATGACCAGGGCGCCGATCAGGGCGCGGAGCATGAAGTCGTACTGGAAGAGGTTCATCGGCTCCACATCCCGGACATTGCTGATATCCCGGACAGTTCGGCCGGCTCGTCCGGTCCGTGCGGATGCACGTGGTCGTGGCCGGGCTCCGCGTGATGGCCGGCCGGTTCCGGCACCGGGCCGTCGTGCGCGATCTCCCCGTGGTGTACGACCACCGCCCGGCTGATCAGCGGGGCGCAGCGGGCCGAGTTCGTGGGCGACCAGCAGCACGGTGCCCTGCCGGTCGGGCCGGCGACGAAGCCGCGCAGCGCTTCGGCGAACGCCTCCTGGCTGGCCGCGTCGACCCCGGCGGTCGGCTCGTCGAGGATCAGCAGCGTCGGGCTGGCCGGCCAGCGCGCGGGCGATCAGGACCCGCTGCTGCTGGCCGCCGGAGAGGGTGGCGACCGGGTCGCCGGCCCGGTCGGCGAGGCCGACGGCGCGCAGCGCGTCCGCCACGGCGGCCCGGTCGGCGGCGCCCGGCGGACGCAGAATGCCCCGGCGGGCCAGCCGCCCGGAGCCGACCACCTCGGCCACGGTGGCCGGCACGCCGCTGCCGGCGCCGAGCCGCTGCGGGACGTACCCGATCCGCCACCACTGCCGGAACCGGCGCTGCGGGGTGCCGAAGAGGGTGACCGAGCCGGCGGCGAGCGGGACCAGGCCGAGTATCGCCCGGATCAGGGTGGACTTGCCGGAGCCGTTGGCGCCGAGCACGGCCACCACCTCGCCGGGGGCCACGTTCAGGGAGACGTCCCGCAGCACCGGGCGGTTGTCGTAGCCGACCGCCGCGTGGGTGACGGCGATGACGGGTGTGTTCACGAGCAGCTCAGCCCGGTTCTGCAGGGTGGTCAGGTTGCTGCGCATCACCGAAAGGTAGTCGCCGCTGCTGCCCGGCTGCAGTCCTTCGATCGGGTCGAGCACCGCGGTCTTCGCGCCGACCTCGCGGGCGATGGTCTCGGCGACCTTCGGGCTGACCAGGCTCTCGAAGAAGATCGTGGTCGCACCGTGTTCCTGGGCCTCCGTGGCCACCTCAGCCAGCCGCTGCGGCGACGGCTCGTTCTCCGGGGTGAGCCCGGAGACGCCGATCTGCTCCAGTTGGTACCGGTCGGCGAGGTAGCCGAAGGCGGCGTGGCTGGTCACCAGCTCCCGACGCTGGCAGGTGCGCAGGCCTTCGGCGTACTCGGTGTCCAGGGTTTCCAGGTCGGTGCGGAGCGTGCGCGGCCCGGTCGGTGTAGTCGGCGGCGCGGTCCGGGTCGAGCTCGCCGAGCCGCTCGGCGAACCGGTCGGCGATGGTGGCCAGCCGGGTCGGGTCGAGCCAGACGTGCGGGTCCTTGCCGCCGGCCTCCTCGCCGTGCCCGCCTCCGCCGTCGTGGTCGTGTCCGCCGGCGGACCCGTCGAGCAGCGGCTGCACGGTGGCCACGTCGAAGGCGCGGTCGCGCGCCGTTCTGCGTCGACCGCCTCGTCGACGGCGGGCTGGAAGCCCTTCAGGTAGATGATCAGCTCGGCGTCGACCACCTGGCCGACCTGACCGCGGGTTGAGTTCCAGGTCGTGCGGTTCGGCGCCGGGCTTGGTCAGGTTGGTGACCCGGACGGCGTCGCCGCCGACCCGCTCGGCGACGAACTGCAGCGGGTAGAACGCGGCGACCACGTTGATCCGGTCCGGGTCGGCCCCGTCTGTGCCGGTGGTGCAGGCGGCTGCCGCCACCCAGGGCGAGGAGGCCGGCAGGCGGCGAGCGGCGAGGGTACGACGGGCGGGGCGATCGCCATGCCACCAACTCTCCGCCATAATGAGAATCATTGTCAAAAACGCATGACTGCATGTGTGCCCGAAGAGGTCCGGTTACCGCAGGTCAGTAGGGGTACCCTGCCGCACACCGCCCGGTTCTGGCTAGAGGATCTTCGCCAGGGCGGCGGCGACCAGCAGAGTCAGCATCAGCAGCCGCACCACCCGGGTCGCCGGCGGCTGCACCGGCCAGGTGGTCATCAAGAGCGCGACCAGCACCGCCGCGAGCAGCAACAATAACGCTCCGCCGATGATCCCCGGTGCGAAGAGCCCGAGCAGCATCAACGCCAGGGCGGCCAGGAACACTGCGGTCGGGTTGACCCGGGCGAGGCGGGCCAGCAAGGGGCTCTGCGTACGCTGCATCTCACAGACTTTACGAGGAGGCACCCTGGTGCTCGTCACGAACCGGTTCGTGGTCGAAGAGGATGTCGCGGCGTCGTTCACCGAACGGGCCCACGCCGCGCTCGCCGCGCTCGCCGCCCGACCCGGCTACCTGCGCGGTCGAGCTGCTGCGGGCCCTCGACGACCCGAGGCACTGGTGCCTGATCACCGAGTGGGAGTCGGTCGGGCACCTACCGGCGGGCGCTGGGCGGCGTTCGACGTCAAGATCCACGCCACCCCGCTGCTCGCCGAATCACTCGACGAGCCATCCGCGTACGAGACCCTGGCCAGCGCCGATCCGGACGGCGAGGTTGAAGTCGCGCAGAGCGATCGGGCCGCTGACCCCGGTCGGTGACGATCTGGGCACTACCCTTTCCAGCATGACCGATCCTGGGCCGGCGCCCTACGCGATGCTCACCCCGCAGGGCGCACCCGCGACGCGCGTTGAGCCGGCACCGCACGAGGTGCCCGCGCCGCCGCCCGGGCCCGGGGTCGTCCCGCCGTTCGCCGCGCCGCCCACCGAGGGCCGGACCATCCGGATGTGGCTCGGGCTCGGCGTCGGCGCGCTCGCCGTGCTGCTCTGCTGCGGCGGCGGCACCGCCGCCGTGGTCGGGCTGGTGATCTCCGGCACCGAGGCGATCAACGAGCAGGCCCGCGCGGTGGTCGGCGACTACTTCGACGCGGTTACCCACAAGGAGTACGACAAGGCGTACGACCTGCTCTGCGACCAGCTCAGGCAGCGCGAGTCGGCGCCCGAGTTCGAGCGGCGGGTGGCCGCCGAGCCGGAGATCGCCTCCTACCGGGTGGGCGAAACGGTCGTCGGCACCAATGAGGTAACCGTGCCGGTCGATGTCACCTACAGTGGCGGGGGTCAGGGCAATCTGCGGGCCGCCCTCACCCAGCAGAGCCAGACCGGCACGCTGAAGGTCTGCGACGTGAGCTGATCCGTGGTACGGCGCGTGGGCGCCGCCCGGACCGGGCGGGCAGGCGGGTAATGTCCTGGCCCGGGCCTCGCCGGTGACCGTACCGTTGATCCTGCCGTTTTCTGTCCTGTCCCATCGCGTCCCCACCGACCGCCAGCCGGTGTAGGAGGAAACTGTGTCAGCCGACCGTATCGACGCCGTCGTCAGCCTCGCCAAGCGCCGAGGCTTCGTCTTCCCCTCCAGCGAGATCTACGGAGGCACCCGGTCGGCCTGGGACTACGGTCCGCTCGGCGTCGAGCTGAAGGAGAACGTCCGCCGGCAGTGGTGGAAGACCATGGTCCAGCAGCGCGATGACGTCGTCGGCCTGGACTCCGCGGTCATCCTCGCCCGGGACGTCTGGGCCGCCTCCGGCCACCTCGAGGCCTTCGTCGACCCGCTGACCGAGTGCCAGTCCTGCCACAAGCGCTACCGGGCGGACCACCTGGAAGAGGCGTTCGAGGCCAAGCACGGCCGGCTGCCGGCCGCGCTCACCGAGCTCAACTGCGCGAACTGCGGCGCGAAGGGCTCGTTCACCGAGCCCCGGATGTTCAACGGCCTGATGAAGACCTACCTCGGCCCGGTGGAGAGCGAGGAGGGCCTGCACTACCTGCGGCCGGAGACCGCTCAGGGCATCTTCGTCAACTACAACAACGTGGCCACCTCGGCCCGCAAGAAGCCGCCGTTCGGCATCGCGCAGGTCGGCAAGTCGTTCCGCAACGAGATCACCCCGGGCAACTTCATCTTCCGTACCCGCGAGTTCGAGCAGATGGAGATGGAGTTCTTCGTCGAGCCCGGCACCGACGAAGAGTGGCACGAGTACTGGCTGCGCGAGCGCTGGAACTGGTACCTCGACCTGGGCCTGCGCGAGGAGAACCTGCGGTTCTTCGAGCACCCGCAGGAGAAGCTGTCGCACTACTCGAAGCGCACCGTCGACATCGAGTACAGGTTCCGGTTCGGCGGCACCGAGTTCTCCGAGCTGGAGGGCATCGCCAACCGCACCGACTTCGACCTCACCACGCACAGCAAGCACTCCGGCGTCGACCTCTCCTACTTCGATCAGGAGAAGGGCGAGCGCTGGGTGCCGTACGTGATCGAGCCGGCCGCCGGCCTGACCCGGGCGGTGCTGGCCTTCCTGCTCGAGGCGTACGACGAGGACGAGGCGCCGAACACCAAGGGCGGGGTCGACAAGCGCACGGTGATGCGCTTCGACCCCCGGCTTGCGCCGATCAAGGTCGCGGTGCTGCCGCTGTCGCGTAACCCCGCCCTCTCGCCGAAGGCCAAGGACCTGGCCACCCTGCTGCGCAAGCGCTGGGCGGTCGAGTTCGACGACTCGCAGGCGATCGGTCGGCGTTACCGCCGGCAGGACGAGATCGGCACGCCGTTCTGCGTCACCGTCGACTTCGACACCCTCGACGACAACGCGGTGACCGTGCGCAACCGGGACACCATGACCCAGGAGCGGGTCTCGCTGGACCGGGTGGAGACGCTACCTGATCGAACGCCTCCCCGGCTGCTGACCGAGGCCCGGCCTCGTTGGCCGGTTCGGCCCGACAACTTCACACACCTGTGCCCCGCCCCGGATCTCCGGGGCGGGGCACACGGCTCGGTGGGATCGAGCTGGCGGATCTGGTCTGGCAGTTGCGGCATGAGATGAGCCGAAATCAGGCGTTACTTTGGTCCGAAGCCAAAGGCGCTGCGCTCAGGGAGCGGAGGCCGGCGTCTTGCCGCTGCCGCTGTTTTGGCCGGAGGTGGGCGTATCAGCAGGGTCGGCCTCGGTCAGCCAGCGGTGGTCGTAGTTCAGGTGATCCCAGTGGGACCGCAGCCACTGGCGCTTGGCCGCGCTGGCTGTTCGCCATCGGTACCGCAGCCCATCGGCGAGTTGGTGGCGCCGCTGCGGCGCGAGGAGCCCAGGAAGTTCGTGGCAAATGTCGGCGATTGTGTTCGCCTGCTCGCGACGCCGGGCCAGTGCGTCCGCCGATTGGCCTTCCTGCGGCGGCGCGGTGAGGAATCGGATCTCTATGAACCCCAGATGGAGCAGTGCCGCTGTCGCCTCCTCCATCGCGGTCTGGGGCGGCTCGTCCGACGCCATGACGACCTCCTTGGCGGGAAGGCTACGTAGCAGTGGCGCTCACGCCACGTTCATAGGCGTGGATCACCCGAAGCGTGGGATCCGCGCTCTCTGGCGTGCGCAGCCGATCGGTCAGAAGGAAAGCGGGCAAGGTGAACCCGGCCGCATGCTCATGCTCGGACAGCACGAACGCTCCGCCCCGCCTCTCAGGTTGCCATCCGTGCTTCAGGGCGTAGCTGATGACGGCTCGTACGTCGGCTGATGCCGGATAGGCGCCGTCGGTCGCGCACGCCCTCCACGGTGCTGGCCAGGCGACCGACAGCAGATCCGCCTGGAGTGCCTGGCTCGTCCTGCCAGCGCCCCAGACCCGCAGGCGGATGCACCGGTGGCAATCAGCGTTGCCCTGCACGTGACGAATCTCCGCGCGCCAAACGAAGGTCCGCCCGTCGATTCGCAGCTGCCGCAGTCGAGTTCGCACGTGGGTCACCTCGCGGTCGATCTTTCCCGATCCGCAAATGCCAGCCAAGGTATTTTCCCGTGACACGTGCCGCCGATCGGGTCGCCGTGGTGTGTACGCTGCGTGCCGCAGACCGCGTGGCGGCCTCAGATAACGGTTCGAGGTCGGATGGTTGCATCGGGCAGGATGTGGACCGTGATCCTGTTGGTTCCCGCGAACCCTCTCCGGCCGCGCCGCCCGGACGAGCATTTCGCGGCGGAGGCAGAAGCCGCCCGCGAGGCTGGACTCGATGTAGCGGTGGTCGACCACGATGCGCTGACGCGAGTCGATGATGTGGAACGGGCGGTCGCATCGGTATCCGGAAGCGGTGTGGCGGTCTACCGCGGCTGGATGCTGCGTAGCGAGCAGTACGCGGCGTTCGCCGGGGCGCTCGCCGGGCGTGGCGTGACGTTGCGAACCAGCAGTGAGCAGTACCGGCGGGCCCATGAGCTGCCTGGCTGGTATCCCGATCTGGCGGCGGTCACCCCACAGTCGGTCTGGACCACGGGTGCGGATCAGGCGGACTTTGACCAGGCACGCGCCGAGCTGGGCGTGGGGCCAGCGGTACTGCGCGACTACACCAAGTCGATGAAGCACTACTGGCACGAGGCGGCGTTCATCCCCGAACTCGACGATGGTGCAGCTGCCTGGGCGGTGGCGAGCCGGTTCCTGCGGCTGCGTGAGGACGACTTCGTGGGTGGCTTCGTGCTGCGTCGCTTTGAGTCGTTCACCTCCGTCGAGGTGCGAACCTGGTGGGTCAACGGCGTGTGCGTGCTGGTCGGCTCGCATCCGGATACCCCGAACGACTTGCCGCCCACCGGGGTCGACCTTGCCCCGGTCGCACCATTGATCGCCGCGCTGGGCTTGCCGTTCGTGACCGTGGACCTTGCGCTGCGTACTGACGGTATGTGGCGGGTCGTCGAACTCGGAGACGGGCAGGTCAGCGACCGACCGGCCACCATCGAGCCCCAGGCGATGATCGCCGCCCTGCTTGCCGAACCCGTTGACCGGGCCCACTGGTAGCTGTGCCCTGGTGGACATTTGGGCGCACGCGAGGTCGAGCCGGCCAGCCCACGAGGCCAGGATCACCCCGGCAGCCGTGCACGCCACTCGAACCGGGACCGGGCTGAATTAGCGTGGAAAGAAATACACCGCCCGCGGTACATTTCTTTCCACGCAAACTAGATCTTGCGGGGAAAGCCGTCGAGGAATCGGCACAGGGGTTCGGCTCGCAGGAAGATCACCTTGAACCGCTACCGAAGGCTATGCGCCCTGCTTCGGAGGTCTAGAGCTCGTTTGTCTCCCGCAGGCGTGGGTGCTTCTCGGCGATCCAGCGCTCCACCTCATCCAGCAGCCACAGTGTGCCCATCCTCGAAGTCGCCGAGGCGGGGCACACAGCGTTTCGAGGGCCGGTAAAGCAGCACGGTCTCACGCCTCGGTGCCCTCAAGCACCCGCTTGAGGAGCGCAAGATCGCTGTTTACCATCGCGCTGTCCCGCTCAAGCTCGGCGTCGGTCATCCCGGGGGAGCGGCGCAGCGTGAAGACAACTTCGCAGCCGTCGCCGTCCGCGATCGCTCGTAGCGGCACGTACACCCGCTCGCCAGAGGGGGTGTCAGTACCTCGTGATCCAGCACGCCGTACTCGTTCTGTGCGGCAAACGCGATGCGGACCCTTCCCTCGGGGGTCTCGACGAACCAGTTTCCGTCTATCTGAACCACTGAGCCGCCCAGGCCCGGCGCCCACCGAGGCAAGTTAGCCGGATCGGAAGCGAACGCGTAAACCTCCGCCACCGGCCGGTCGATGTACACGCCCAGGTGCCGGGACTCCGTCTGCACCGAGCCATGATGTCACGGCCGGCACCCTCTGGCGCAGTTGCTCGCACCGGCTGCATGAACGTAATTGAAGCCGTGAATGCGACCTCGCGGATACCGACAGCGGCAAGCGCCAGTGGGCCCGCTAACGCTGGCCTTTCGAGGCCAGCCTCCATTGCGACACGAGCCCCTCGGCCTTCAGTACCACGGCTGAGCTGAACCGCACTCACAGCCGTACCGGTTCATCCGGTCCCGGCAAGCGTTCGCCAGAGGCCTGACAGCGAGGCCTTCCATGCCGAGAGCGGCGGTCTGAAGCATAACGAGATCGCCCCTACGGTATGTAGCGCACCAAGGCTAGTACTACAGCCCCAGATCTTGTGGGTATGGTTTTGTTGGTCCTATAGGCGTAGGTGTGCGGGTATGGGGTTGCTCGGCGGCGGTAGTGGCTGATCATGGCGGCGGTAAACAACGACCGTCACGAACTGAACCCGTAGATCGTGGCTCAGACCGAATAGCGGGAGAGTGTTTCCCCGCCGTCGATTCTGATGAGGGCGCCATGCACGTAGCTCGACTCGTCGCTGGCGAGGTAAAGGGCCAGTTCCGCGATGTCGTCTACTTCACCCCAACGCTTAAGAGGCACACTCTCAGCAAAGGTCTTCATGAACTCCATGTTGTCGAACAGCTCTCGTGTGAGCGCCGTTTTCGCATACGTCGGGCAAATGCCATTGATCCGGATGCCTTCATGGCCGTACTCGATCGCGGCGCAGCGGGTGAGGTTGGCTTGCGCGCCCTTGGAAATGTTGTAGACCGACTGTTTCGGGTGGCCTTGGAGGCCGGCGGTGGATACGAGGTTCACGATCGTCCCCGCCATCCCATCGCTTCCCTTTCCTTGTTGGCGGAACTGACGAACCGCAGACTGTGTCCCGTAGAAGGTTCCCTTGACGTTGACGTCAAAGCAGGCCTGAAGGTCCTTCTCGGTGAACTCGTCCATGAGTTTCCCACCGCGGTAGATGCCTGCGTTGTTGAACATGACGTCCAGCCGGCCGTATGTCTCAACAGCGGTTTGAACGGCTCCCTCAACGTCTGCGGCCTTCGTGACGTCACATTTCACGAACTTCGCCTGTCCGCCATCGGCTGTGATCACGTCTGCCGTCGACCCTTCGAGATTCTGCTCGAAGCCGCCGCTAAGTGGCTTTTCGGTGATGTCAGCGATGACGATCCTGGCACCCTCGCGCGCAAAGCGCTCAGCGCTCGCTCGGCCGAATCCAGATGATCCGCCAGTGATCAGGACGACCTTGTCCTTGAGTCTTCCCATGCTCACTCCCTCAGACGGTCACGTAGACGGCCTCGAGCGGGTTCCCAGCCTTATCCTCGCGAAACATTCGCGGCCACTCCATGCGGTGGTCGACGGCTGTCTGTCCGCCGGCCGGAACTGAACCACCAGCCTCGCTAATTCAGACTGGCCGACGCGCCTCGAGGGCGATACAGCCTAGTGTCGTGTAATGGAAAAGGTTTCCTGTGCGGCGGTCGACCGATCGACGTCGTGATCTTCAAGCCTGCCTTGCCAGGCTCGGCTCGTTCCGAAAGCCGGAACCGCCGATACCGGTAACACCACGTTACCGACAGTCGGCCAATCCGAGATAGCGTAGAAACAAATCCGCCCGTCCACATGTCAGGGCACGGATTTGTTTCCACGATAAAGGATCTTGTAGGCGGAAATCGATTGAGGAACCGGTACTGGATCAGTACGACTCGTGGGGGAGCGCGTTGTGAGCGGCTAGCGAGAGCTATGCACCCTGATCCGGAGCTTCGGCGACGAACACGCCGATGCCTTGCCGGCCCTCAAGGATGCCTGTGTCGATCAAGATCTCGATAGCTTTACGTACCGTGACGCCCGATGTGTCATATTGCTCCGCGAGTTCCTTCGTCGTGGGCAGCTTGTCTCCGGGCTTCAAGATCCCGGCATCGATCCTGGACTGGATGTCCTGCCGGATTCGCCGCCACAGCGGCACGTACGCCATGGCCTGACTCCATCACATCGATTCCCTGATCTTGCAACCTATGCCTTGTCTATGATCTATGACTTGATTAGTGTGTTTAGTTGTAAACTTGCGTCGACCAGGGGGAGGAGTCATGGGTAGGCGGTGGAAGTGGTTCCTGCGGCCGTGGCGGGTCGTGATCGACCTGACCGGGCGAACCAGCGCGCGGCGAGCTACACCCCCACCCCGCCCGGCACCCGTAACCAGGGGCGGCACTGACCCACCCGGGACACCCCTGTGGGCGTACCCGGGGGAAACGGCACAGCGACAGAAAACCGGCACGATCGGAGGAGAAGAAGCAGATGGTTGACGACACGGGGACGACGATGCCGCGCCGGCTCCTCGGCCGGGCACTCCGCGAACAGCGGACCGACGCGCGGATCACCCTGGAAGCGGCGGCGAAGCCCCTCGGTTGCAGCGCCCAGAAGCTGCGGCGGATCGAGAACGGCCAGACCACCGCGAGCGCCCGCGACGTACAGGCCATGTGCCAGCTCTACGAAATCAGCCCCGAATTGACCGACGTCCTGCTCGCCCTGGCCGGCGAGGCGAACGTGACCGGCTGGTGGCACGCCCACGGCGAAAGCATTCCCGACTGGTACGACCTCTACGCCGGCCTGGAAGCCACCGCCCACCGACTGCGCGAACACAGCAACCTGCTGATCCCACCCCTGTTACAAACCCGCGCCTACACCACCGAGGTCTACCGAAGCCGGCCCGACCTCAGCCAGCCGGAACGGGCACGCCTGGTAAAAGCCCAGCTCGCCCGGCAGGCCCTGCTCCACCGGCGGATCCCCGCCCCACCCCGCCTCGACACCGTCCTCTCCGAAGCGGCACTCATGCGCCTCGTCGACAACCCGGCCACCATGGCCGCGCAACTACGACACCTGCTGGAACAGAGCCACCTGCCCGAGGTCTCAATCCGCGTCGTACCGTTCACCACCGGCCTCTACCACGGCATGATCACCGGCCCCTTCGTCCTCCTCGACTTCCCACCCGGCAACCTCGGCCCCTCCGAACCGCCGATCGTCTACCGCGAATCGCTGACCGGAGCGCTCTACCTCGACCGCAAACACGAACTCGACGCCTACGAACGCTGCTGGACCAACCTCGACGAGACAGCCCTCGACGAGGAACAGTCACGACACCTGATCGAAAAAATCATGATCGAGGTCCACCACGGCTGAGTGGTCGGTTTCGCCGCCGTACCGGCAGCCCAGCGCGTATGCGAGCAGCAGCAGGACCAGCGGGACCCGGCGGTCAGCGGACTATGACGCCGTCCTCGGCGAGCGCAGCCGCCAGTTCCGTACGGCGGTGGATGCCGAGCTTGCCGTACGCCCGCTGGAGATGGTTCTCGACCGTCCGGGTGGACACCGTCAACGATCGCGCGATCGCCGCGGTGTCCATCCCGCTCGCGGCCAGGTCGCAGATCTGCTGTTCCCGGCGGGTCAGCACCGGCGCGGTCTTCGGCTCGGGCAGCCACTCCGGCCACGTGCCCTGATGCTCGCCGAGCAACCGTTGGGTACGACGAGCCAGCGCGTTCACTTCCCGGCCGCCGCCGAACATCGCCCCGGTGGCGGCGGCCTCCAACGCGAAACCGCGATAGCCGAGCTTCTCGAATGCGGCACTGACCCGGTTCATGGCGCGCACGTCCCGGCGGGCCAGCGCGGCGGCGTGATCGGCGAGGAGGGTGTACAGCTCGCCATCCGTGCCCGCGGCGATCTGCTGAAGCTGCGCGGCCGTCGCCGCGGACGGGTTGAGTCGCATGTCGACATGCAGGAACTCGGTGGCCATCAACCGGTTGCCCATTGCCAGGGCCTCCTCCGCCCGGCGGCGCAGGATCGCACCGGCGCCGCCGGGATCGCCGGATATCACCAGCGCCCACACCTCACCGAACGCACCGTAGTCAGCCGCCGACGGGTCAGCACCCGCTCCACCGAGGCGGTCCAGCAGCTCACGGGCCTCATCGACGCGGCCGAGCTGCGCGGCGACGCCGGCGCCGATCGCCAGTACGGTCTCCCGGAACCGGAATCTCGGATGGTCGTCGGTCAACGCGCGGGCCTCCCGCAACCACGTCGCGGCCTGCTCGGTCCGCCCCTGGTAGTAGGCGCAGATCCCACCTGCCAGAGCAACGAGGCCCACTCCGGCTGGTGAACCGTGCTCGACCGCGTCGTGGTAGTAGCGTTGCACCGTCTCGGCCGCCTGTGCGACCTCACCGGTCATGACCAACGCCTGCACGTGGCAGGCCTGGGTCATCGCCCGCATCGCCGGCCACGCCCCGGAGAACCCGGTCTGATCGGCGGACAGCTCCACGATCGCCTGCGCCGGTCGACCGGCGAACAGCAGCAACTGTGGCCGTAGTGGTGCGATCGCGCCGACCAGGACCGGATCATCAGGTGCCTGCTGAGACAGGCGGGCCACCATCTCGTTCGCCGCATCGGTCCGACCGCCGAACACCGCGACGAGCGCTTCGGCGGCCACCAGGTCACTGGAACCCGCCGTGGGCAACGTGGCCTTGGCTTTGGCGATGACCTCAAGGGCCTGTCGCGGCTTCCGGAAACCCCAGAAGAGGTTGACCGCCCGTAGGGCCGCCACGTTCGCCCGCTGTGCCGGATCGGTCAGCTCCCGGGCCGCCTCGGCCAGCCACTTCTCGGCCTCGACGTACTCACCCCGGGCGACCAGCACCCGGCCCAGCCGCCAGGCTCCGGCCGGCGTGGTGACCCGGCGGGACAGCTGTTCGGCCACAGCCAAATCCCGGTGGCGCAGGGCCTCGTCGGCCGCCGCCAGCACCTCATCGTCGGGTACGTCCACCTGGGCGGCCAGACGCCACTGCACCGCGCGGATCGGATCGCCCGGCCGACACGCCATCATCGCCGTGGCGAGGTCGCTCCGGATCCGTCGGATCCGTAACGCTCCGGTGCGGGCGATCGCCGCGTGGGCATGCAGCGGGTGGGTAACCCGGAGCAGCGGGACACGTGCAGACTGGTCAAGCTGGATGAGCCGGTGATCCTCCAGCCGTTCGAGCACGGACACCGCGACGAGTTGCTCGATCACTTCCAGCGGGGCCGAATGGCCAACGGCGACGTAGCGCAGCGCGTCCAGCTCCTCGGGCGAGAGCGCTTCCAGCGACGCCGCCGCCGTGTCACTGGTACAGGCGTCACCGATCAGCCCGTTGCGCCAGGTCACGACGCCTTCTCGTATCGCCAGGGCATTGTTCTCCACCGCACTGCGGAGCATTTCGCGCAGGAAGAGCGGATTACCGCCGGTGACCCGCCACAGCCTGTCCAGGGTGAGTCCGTCCGCCGGAGCCCCGAGGACCGCCTCAACCAGCTCCTTCGTCTGCCGCCGGTCGAGCGGGGCGAGGTCAACCCGGGCCCATCGGCCCCAGCACCGCAGCGCCTCGATCGGTGGCGTTCCGACAGCCTCCGTCCGGGTGGCCATCAGCACCCGGGCTCCGGCGTGGACGACCAGATGCTGGACGACTCTCGCCGACGCCTCATCCAACGAGCTCGCATCATCGACAGCGAGGACGACCGTACGTCGGTCCGCGTCCTTGAGTAGGGCCGCGGCAACGGCACCGGCTAGCCCCGTCGAGTCCGCCGACGAACTCCTCGTCTCTGAAAGGAGCTGGCGGACCGCTCCGAACGGGCGGTCACGGTCTGCGGGCGTACAGGTGATCCGCGTGGTGTGGCATGAGCTGACGGCGCAACGGTTGAGGACGGCCTCGACGACGCGGCTCTTGCCCACCCCGGCGTCACCGGCGAGCAGCACCCCGTGCAGGTCATCGGCGAGCAGCAGCCGGACCACTGCTTCCACGTCCGGGCCCCGCCCGGTCAACGGCCACTGTCGCCGGACGTGATGGGCTGAGATCGTCGCACCACGACCGGGCTCCGCCTGGCTCCCCATCGTCGCGGACCGGTTGATGAGCGGCCATCGGTCGCGTACTGCTATGTCGAGCATCAGGGCATCAGCCGTCCGTAACCTCGACGAAGACCCGAAGGCCCGCCCACGTGTTTCTCCGTGGCCGGGCGCAGGGCAGTGTATCCGACTCCCGCGAACTGCCGCTCCGGCTCAAGGAGGGAGAGGCTCTGTTGTTCCCGGCAACGGGCGTTTGATCCATGCCAGGGCAGGTCACGCGAGCTGGGCACGGCGAGGGCGGGCGCGCGTCATGTGACGGGCGCCATACACCTTTGAGTAGTCACTACTCAGGCGTGCGCCCAGGGCGCGAGGACACCATCGGCGCGAGAGCAACGCGGCGCGAGTCTCGTGTTGCGCGCTTTCCGGGCGGCGATGAGCCGCTGAACACTGAGGAGGAATAAATGGGCAAGTCCATCATCCGCATCGACGACATTCCGGCTGACGGGGTCGAGCTCACCGAGGACGACCTCGCCAACCTGATCGGCGGCGTCCGGCCACCGTTCGACAGGTCGTCGAAGTGCCTCAACATCGAAGAGGGCTACTGCGACGCGGACGAAGACTTCTGATTCGTCATTGAGTCGAGTCCAGCCAGCCGGCGCTCCGCGTTTCGAGCATGGTCGCCGGCTGGCTGGCCCGATTACCGGCCCAGCTACGCCGAATCTGCCGTTGATGCTGGCGAGAACTTCCAGCCCCTTTTCATGATGCCCGGGCGAGCCCGCATCGAACCCGTCCCGCACCACAGGAGAACCATGATTCTGATCCTGACTCAGGCCGACGACGTGCACGCGGACGCGGTCGAGGCGGAACTGGGCCGCCGTAACGCCCGATGGCTACGATTCGACCCCGCGTTGGTGCCCACCAGGGCGAGCATGGCCCTCCGGATCATCGACGGCCGGGTGCGGCGGACGTTGCACCACGACGGCGGGCAGGTGAACCTCGACGAGGTGAGCGCGGTGTGGTTCCGCCGGCCCGGCCGGCCGGTGCCGCCCGCACACCTGGGCGGACACCTGGCTGACTTCGTAGCCGACGAAAGCGCCACTTTCGTGGGCGACGCATGGGAGACAATCGATGCGCTGGCTGTGCCGGCGCCACGTCCGGTCGTCCAACGTGCCCAGTACAAGCTACGTCAGCTGCAGCTCGCCGGTCAGCTCGGCTTCGAACTGCCGGAGACCGTTGCGGGTAACGACCCCGATGCGGTCCTCGACTTGTTCAACGCCCACGGTGGGCACCTCATCAGCAAACAGGTCGGGCTGACCAGACTGGGCGATGGCCTGGTGCGCTACACCGAACCGGTACGCCGCCGGGATCTGGTGCACATCGACGGCATCCGGGAGTGCCCGTTGATCATCCAGTCCTACGTGCCCAAACAGCTGGAGCTCCGCGTCACCGTCGTGGGTGAGCGGGTCTACGCCGCCGCCATCGATTCGCAGCATGCCAACCACACCCGCCACGACTGGCGTCGCTACGACGACAAGAACACCCGGATGCGGCCCTGGGCTCTGCCCGAGGACGTCGCCGACCGGTGTGTCCGGCTGACCCGACAACTGGGTCTGTGCTACGGCGCCATCGATCTCGTCCTCACCCCCGACGACCGATACGTGTTCCTCGAGATCAACCCCAGCGGCCAGTACCTCTGGGTCGAGGACGCCACCGGTCTGCCCATCACGGCCGCGATCGTCGACCTGCTGCTGTCGGCGGCGGCCATTCCGACAGGAGAAAAGTCGTGACCAGCACCATCGACAGGACGCCGGTGAAGCAGACGGCATCACCGGATCCGGCGCTGCTCGCCGACGCTGTCGAGACGGTGATTCAGCTGTCGCAAGCCACGGTCGATGACAACGGCGCCAGCGACCAGGCCGCCTCGGCGATGGCCCGGTTGCGTTCCCGGTGGTCCGACGTCCGACTCGACCTGCTCCACGACCGCGAAGTGGACGGCACGGTCAGCTACGACCTGCTGATCCGCGGCCCCGCCGGTACCGTCTCGGTCGCGTTCAGCCCCGCGCCTACCGCACCGTGGCCGCTACGCGGCGCCTTGCACTACACCGAGAACAGACTGCTCCGGGTCGGGACCACCGAACTCGGCGTCGGAGAAGCCCTGGGCGCGTTGGACTACCTTTGGGACAACGCCGGGGTGCTGACCCGGCTGATCGACACCTGCATCATCAAAGCCGAACTCGAGCGTGAACCGATCCACCTCGACGACGCTCAGATCCAACAGGCCGCCGACGCGTTCCGGCGGGCCAAGGGCCTGCTCACCGCTGAGCAGACGACTCGATGGATCGGGAACGTCGGGCTCGACCAGGACGGCTTCGTCGAAGTGGTCAAACACGCGGCACTGGCCGCCGCACTCCGGCGGCGGGTCACAGCAGCCCGGGTCGAGTCGTGGCTCGCTGAACACCGAGACGAACTGGCCACTCTCACCGTCGCCTGGGTCGCCGCGATGGACCCGCACGGATCAGCGCCGATGCCGGCGGACCGGACCGGTGCGCTGACCGCCGTCACCGAGGCGATCCAGCGCGGACGATCCGCCGGGCTGTTGCGCATGGCAGCCGGTGACGCATCGGAGGAACTGCGTTCAGCCACCGTCGGCCAACCCGTCACGACGGCCGTCCACGGAGCGCCTGCCCGCGCCGTCGTACTCGAACGCCTGCCCGCCGAACTCGACGACGATGCCCGCCGGCATGCCGAGCGGGTGATGTTCGACCAGTGGCTCGCCGATGCCCGCGCCCGTGCCGATATCGAATGGTTCTGGCTGGACATCGAACGTACCGCCGCGGTAGCGCCCTGATGAGCCGCCGGGTACCGGTGATCCTGCAGTCCGCGGTCGCCGACTGCGGCGTCGCAGCCCTCGCCATGATCCTGGCGGCGCACCAGCGTCCGGTATCCGTCGCGCACCTACGGGCCGCCCTCGACGTCGGCCGCGACGGCCTCAGCATGCGTGACCTGCGCGCGGCGGCCATCGACCACGGCCTGCGCTGCCGGGCCATCGCGCTGCCCGCCGTGCGCACCCGGCCGGAACGCATCCGCGAGCTCGCACTGCCGCTGATCGCCCACTGGCGTGGGGATCACTACGTCGTGGTGACACGAGCCCGGCGCCGCCACATCGACATGATCGACCCGGCCGTCGGCAGGCGGCACCTCACCCTCGACGAGTTCGCCTCCGGAGCCACCGGTGCCGTCCTGCTGTTCGCGCCCGACGGCCCGGCACCGGTGTCCGCGACCCCGCCAGCCGGCGCCGTCCGCCTGCTGGCCGTGCCGCTGCTACGCCGCCAGTGGCGACTGCTCACCCTCCTCGGCGCCGTCTCAGCGCTCATGGCCGCCTTCGGCCTGGCCGTGCCACTGGCCACCAAAACGATCGTCGACAGCCTCACCCGACACGAGGCACCGCACGGTGTCTGGTTCGTCGCCGTCGCCGCACTCGCACTGGCCATGGGCTCGCTGGCATTGTCCCGTGGCCTGTGCGTGTCCCTGCTCCAGCGACGCATCGGCGCACAGCTCGGCCGGGATACCGTCGAGCATCTGTTCCGCGCCAGCTACCGGTTCCTGGAACGACGCTTCGCCGGAGACCTCGTGGACCGGGTCCAGTCAGCGCTCGGGATCCCTCAACTGCTGGCGTCTCAGTTCATAGCCAGCGGAATCGACGCTCTACTGGCAGTCGGCTACCTGATCGTCGTGGCGGTCCTCGCCCCGGCCGTCGCCGCGATAACAGCGGTCAGCATGGTCGTACAACTCGTGGTCGCGGCGTGGCTGTCCCATCGGGTCGCCGGACTGCAACGGGAGGAGCTGCTCGCCAGCGGGGAGCAGGCCAGCCAGCTCAGCGACGCGCTACGCGGAATCGCGACCATCCGGGCGATCGGCGCGGAAAATCGCGTCCTGCAACGCTGGTCGCGGTCCTTCGACCGTGGCCTGGACGCCCAGCACCGCAAGAGCCGGATGGACGCCCTGTCCGGAGCGGTGCTTTCCGCCTGGCAGGTTGCCAGCCCGATACTGATCCTGCTGGTCGCCGCACGCACCACCACCTCACCTGGTACTGCCGTCGGACTAGCCGCGCTCGCCGGCGCCGCAACCGCTCCGGCGGCGATGTTGGCCACGCGGCTACCGGCGTTCGCGGTACTCGCGCCCACCCTCGAACGGCTGGCCGACATCGCCCAGGCCCCAGCTGAGCAGCCCCGCCGACGGCCATCGGCCCCGCAACTGACCGGCCAGATCAGCCTGGAACGGGTCAGCTTCCGCTACGACCGGCGCTCGCCGTACGCCCTGGCGGACATCACGGTGACCATTGAGGCGGGCAGGAAGGTCGCGGCGGTCGGCGGCTCCGGCAGCGGCAAGAGCACGCTGGTGTCCCTGCTGACCGGCCTGCACACGGCGACCGAAGGGTCGATCCGCTACGACGGGCACGACGTGGCTGACCTTGACCTCCTGACACTGCGCCGCCAGCTGGGAGTCGTGCTGCAGGACCCCTATGTGGGAGCGGGCACCATCGCGGAGGCGCTCACCCTCTCCCGCCCGGACGCCACCGCCGAGCAGATCGACCGCGCGCTCACACTGGCCGCCATCCGCGATGAGGTGTACGCCCTACCGATGGGTCTCCAGACACAGCTTGGCGACAGCGGCGCCGGCCTCTCCGGTGGACAGCGTCAGCGGCTCGCCCTGGCCAGGGCGCTCCTGGACGAGCCAGCCGTGCTGATCCTCGACGAGGCAACCAGCGCCCTCGACGTCGTGACCGAGGCAACCGTCGAACGGAACCTACGGTCCCTACCGATGACCCGCGTGGTCATCGCCCACCGGCTCTCCACGGTGATCGACGCGGATCTGGTCCTTGTGCTCGAAGGCGGCCGTCTGATCGAATGCGACCGTCCGGCGCGACTCATCGCCGTCGGTGGCCGGTTCGCCACCATGGTCTCCGCCTCCGGGGTACCCGCGCCGGCAATGCTTCCACCCAGACGGGCATCCCGCACTGGCGGCCGATAGCCCTACACGACCGGCGACCAGCCGCACCGCACCCTCGGTCGCTGAGCCAAAAACGGGTTGGGTGGCCCTTCGGCATCGGCGAACCGCACCGGCGGTACGTCGCTCAAATCCAGGTCATCGACCAGCGCCCGACGCCCGTGAGCTGGGCAAACCCAGCGGTAACGGGATCACCGGCGATCGTGGTCGTGCGGTTCGCATGGTGGTACCTCCGGCCCACCCGCATGAGGCGACTCATGAACGCCCTGGTGGCTGCTCTAGTGGTATCTGCCAGGGCATTTGTCGGATGGACCTTTTTGATCTTGTAGGCTCGCTCAGACATCCTGCCGTACGCGACGTGGCGGACTATGCGCCCGACCCTCGGTCGCCGGCTTGGACGAGGCCTGACTCGTAGGCGAGGACCGCGAGTTGCACGCGGTCGCGGAGGTTCAGCTTGGTCAGCAGGCGGGAGACATAGGTCTTGACCGTGGCCTCGCTGAGGAACAGTGCGCTGGCGATCTCGGTGTTCGATCGACCGCGTGCGACCTGTCGCAGCACGGCCGCTTCTCGTTCGGTCACGTTGGGCAGCGGAGCTGGACTGGTGGAAGGCGCGGCGGCGAACCGGTCGAGTAACCGGCGGGTGAGTCCGGGAGCGAGCATCGCCTCGCCCCGGGCCACGACGCGCACCGCGTGCACCAGGTCATCGGGAGGGACGTCCTTGAGGAGGAACCCGCTGGCGCCCGCCCGCACTGCGCCGTACACATACTCGTCGAGATCGAAGGTGGTCAGCGCCATCACGCGGACGCCGGGCTGCTGCGCCACGATCCGGCGGGTCGCTTCGATGCCGTCCAGCCGGGGCATCCGTAAGTCCATGAGGACGACATCGGGCCGGTGCTCGGCGCAGACGGCGACCGCTTCGATCCCGTCTCTGGCCTCGGCGATCACCTGCATGCCGCCCCGCTCGAGGATGAGGCGGAAACCCTCCCGCAGAAGCGCCTGGTCGTCGACGATCATCACACGGGTCATGCCGGCTCCAGGGGAAGAACTGCGGCGACGGCGAACCCGCGGTCGGATAGTGGCGCCGCTTGCAGCGTCCCACCGTACAGCGCCGCACGTTCCCGCATCCCGATCAGGCCGTGCCCGGGCCCAGCGGTGCCCGGGCGCCCGCAGCCGTCGTCACGTACGTCGATGCGCAGCTCGTCGGTGCCGAATGTCACCCCCACGCTGACCTCGGTGGCGGCGTTGGCGTGGCGGCGCGCGTTGGTCAGCGCCTCCTGCACGATCCGGAATGCCGCGAGGTCGAGGCCGGCGGGCAGTGCCCGCAGCGCGCCGGTCACCGCGAACTCCACGGGGAGCCCGGATTTCCGAGCGTCGTCGACCAGTGTCTGCAGGCCCGACAGCCCCGGCTGGGGTGCGAGCAGGCCGACCTCGTCGGTGTCGCGAAGCATGGTGACCACCCGTCGCATCTCAGCGAGGGCGCCGTTGCCGGTGCGGCGGATAGTGGCGAGAGTACTGCGTACCCGGTCGGGGTCGTCGGTGACCATCTGTTCGGCCGCGCCCGCCTGTACCACCATCACGCTCATCGCGTGCGCGACGATATCGTGCAGTTCGCGGGCGATACGGGTGCGTTCCTCGATGACGGCCTGTGCCGCCGTTCGGCTGCGGCGACCTCGGCCGCCACCGCCCGCCGCTGGGAGGACTGGGCGTGGCGGGCCATGGCGGACTGCCAGCGCCCGAAGGCGAAGCAGACGCCCACAACACCCCAGTGGTACAGCATTTCGTTGAGCCCGCCGAGCAGCTCGATGAACAGGTCGGCGTAGATGAGGGCCGCGGCGGCCATAGCGGCACCGATCCACGGTTCGCGTCCCTTGCCATAGCGCGCCACCGAGAACACGGCGATCAGGAACGGCACGAACTGCCCGAAGAACAGCAGGAACCCAAGCTGGCCCGAGACGCATAGCCCGGAAAGCGTCACGGCGGTCGTCGGGATCGGGTGGGTGCGTCGCCACCACAGCGAAGCCGCGACGACCAGTATCTGCACGCTCGTCGCGAGCGGATCCCCGTCGCCCTGCCGCGATTCGAGCGGAAGCCACACCTCGGCGATGCCCGTGACCAGCACGGCCAGGCACAGGCCGGCATCGACGGTCCGGCGCCACCACACGTCCATGGTGATCAACCGTAGGGGACCGGGATGCCGAAGACATCAGTCCGAGAGTTGACATGTGCTGACCACTTTCGGCCGACTACAGCGACGGGTCGGTCAGACTTGACTGTCGCACATGACACGACACCTTCGGCTTTCTCGTAGCGGTCTGCCTCCTCGCGTTTGCCCTGCTCAGCGTTGGCTTCATGACCCTGCAGCCCGAGCTGCCCGATGACCGGGCACAGTGGCTGGCCACGATCGCTGACGCAGGTGCGGGCGCGTCGGCCGCCGCCCAGATGTTCCTCTGGTCCCAACTGCCGTTCGCGGTCTCGGTCGTGGGGCTGGTCGCCTGGCTGCGGCCGAGGTTCCCGCGGCTCACGATCATCGGTGGCGTGTTCGGGGTGCTCGGCGCGTTCGGCCACACCGTGGCCGGCAGTTGGACGCTCGACCAGATCGTGATGGCCGACGAGCCTGCCCACCGTGACGCCTACTCCCAACTGATCGCCGTGCAGGAGCAGTCGGCCCTGATCGTCCCGTTCCTCATGATCGGTCTGGTCGGCACCGTGGTGGGCATCCTGCTGCTGTCGATCGCCCACTTCCGTTCGCGCGTGCATCCGCGATGGGTCGGCCCGGTGCTGTGGGTGTGGCTCGTGGTGGAGTTCGTCGGCAGCGGCATCAGCCCGTGGGCGACGTACCTGTCCGGGCTGCTGCTCCTTGCCGGTTGTGGTGGGCTCGCGGCCGGCCTGTTCGCCGCACGCCAGGACGACCGCGCAGGGCTGGTCACCGCCGCCTGACGCATACCGCTGTTGATATGGACAGAGATCACTCACGGCGGAATGTTCCACTCTCGACAGGAAAGTTGATGTGAAGATGAAAAGATCAATCTGGGTGACCGGCGTTGCGGTGATGCTCGCCGCCAGTTCGTTTGGCGTACCGGCCGCGGCGGCTCCGGCTGGCGATGAGGCCGCGGCGGACTCGGCCCCGAGGACGGGCCGAGCGGTCTGTGAGCACCGGCTCTGCCTGTACGTGTTGGACGATTCCTCGGACAGTGACGGCGATGGCGTCACGGACGTGGACGAGCTGGCGTTGGGCACCAACGCTGAGGATCCGGGCAGCTACCCGGACGTCACGAAGATTCTCGATTTGGCGCTTGCCCGTGAGTTGCCCTCGTTCGAGGCGCATCTCACCGAGTTGGTGGCGCTGCCGAAGGACCTGCCCAACGGCACGGAGCTTTCCACGGCGTTCGGCGCCGTCGACAAGCCGGAGCAGGGGGATTACGTCCAGTCCGTCGACGGCCTGTTGCGTGATCTGGCCGAGAACGGCTTCGAGCAGCTCGGCACCAACATGACGGTGACGCTGACCCGGAAGCCGTCCCTGAGCCAGGATGCGGAGTTGGCCTTCGCCGGGCTGGGTAACATCGCGCTCTACGGCAACAAGGGTGAGGACGGCTTCGAGATCGAGGGTCTGGTCGGCCCGACGATCTACGGCGTCAACGGCCAAAAGCAGCCGACCGGCATCTTCGAGGACGTCTTCAGCTACGACCGCGCTGACTCCATCCTGCGCCAGTACCTGGTCGGGTACACCGACGGCAGCTTCGACTCCGTGTCGACCTCGACCACGAGCTTGCCGAACTTCAGGGCCAGCAAGACCGAGTTCGCCAGCTACGGCGAGAGTGGCAAAAAGTTCGGTAACACGGTGATCACCACCGAGAGCAAGTCCACTGTGAGTGGCGGCGGGGTCAGCAACACGCAGACCTGGGGCTCGCAAAGCACCGACGGGTCTGACGCGGGTGGAGGGTCCTCGCACGCTGACTGGTGGCGCAGCGAGACGAGGTTCTCCGATGGCTCGACTGCATCGGAGGGCAACATCAACAACACCAACTACGGCAACAACGGCAAAGTCACCGAGAAGACGGAGATCACCACGAGGAAGGACGCCGACGGGACAACGTGGGTTAACGAGATGACGGACTATTACGACTCGGACGGCAATCTGACCGGTACGGTCGTAAAGTCCACCGAGATGACGCCGGACGGCACGTCGATCACGGTTGAGACCCACCTCGACGCAGACGGTAACGTGATCGGAGAGACCGTCGAGGAGACGAAGCCCGAGCCGTGTGAGGGGGATGGCTGCGAGGCCGAGGATCCGCATTCCATCACCTATGCGGAGGACACCGGGATGGGCCCGATCACCGATGCTGACATGGCCCGAACGATCGCCTGTTGAACAGCATGCGCACCCCTTCCCGGGACGGCGAAGGGGACATCGCGATCGACCCGAGCCGGATTCCGCCACGCGGTCCCACCCCGGCTATCGCGCTGTTCAACCCGGATGGCGTGACGACGATCGGGGCGGGTGTCAACCCGCGTCTTCAACCACGCCCAGCCGAGGTACAGCAACGACCTGCTGGAGATCATCGATCTTTCGCGCCTCGATCAGCCGTACGGCACCAGCCCGGTCATGTGGCCCTGATCTGTCGGACGTAACACCGGCCCATGCCGCAGCGCGAGGCGCTGCGGCATGGGCCCTCGGCGATTCGGCAGGTGCCGGGTCTCACCAGCCGCACCCGGTCCGCAACGTCGAGCTGATGGCGGCCCTGCGTCAGGTGCTGCATCGCTGGCACCGGTGGGCGATCGAAGAATGCTTCCAAACCGCGAAGAACGAGGTCGGCCTCGACGACTACCAGGTACGCCGCTACGACGGGTAGGGAACGCCGGAACGCTCACGGAGCAGGTCGATGAAGGTCCGGCCCGGCCCGGGCTAACCGGACAAGAAAGGAGAATTCCCTTACCGGCAAAACGCCTAATTGGCTCTTGTCGCTATCGAAGCCGGTAAGAGTCGCTGACTGTGCAATTAATCCTGCAGGGTTGCCGATGCGACCTCACCGGTACTACAGCCCCAGATCTTATGAGCGTGGTTTTGTTGGTCCTATTGGCGTAGGTGTGCGGGTATGGGGTCGGTCGGCGGCGGTAGTGGCTGAGCATGGCGGTGGTAAACAACGACCGTCACGAATCGAACCCGTAGATCGTGGCTCAGACCGAATAGCGGGAGAGTGTTTCCCCGCCGTCGATTCTGATGAGGGCGCCATGCACGTAGCTCGACTCGTCGCTGGCGAGGTAAAGGGCCAGTTCCGCGATGTCGTCTACTTCACCCCAACGCTTAAGAGGCACACTCTCAGCAAAGGTCTTCATGAACTCCATGTTGTCGAATTTTTTTTTACGCCGTTTCGCATACGTCGGGCAAATGCCATTGATCCGGATGCCTTCATGGCCGTACTCGATCGCGGCGCAGCGGTCAGGTTGGCTTGCGCGCCCTTGGAGATGTCTATGTTGTAGACCGACTGTTTCGGGTGGCCTTGGAGGCCGGCGGTGGATACGAGGTTCACGATCGTCCCCGCCATCCATACACTTCCCCTTTCCTTGTTGGCGGAACTGACGAACCGCAGACTGTGTCCCGTAGAAGGTTCCCTTGACGTTGACGTCAAAGCAGGCCTGAAGGTCCTTCTCGGTGAACTCGTCCATGAGTTTCCCCGCCGCCGCGGTAGATGCCTGCGTTGTTGAACATGACGTCCAGTCGGCCGTATGTCTCAACAGCGGTTTGCACGGCTCCCTCAACGTCTGCGGCCTTCGTGACGTCACATTTTCCCCCCTTCACGAACTTCGCCTGTCCGCCATCGGCTGTGATCACGTCTGCCGTCGACCCTTCGATTTTTAACTCGAAGCCGCCGCTAAGTGGCTTTTCAGTAATGTCAGCGATGACAATCTTGGCACCCTCGCGCGCAAAGCGCTCAGCGCTCGCTCGGCCGAATCCAGATGATCCGCCGGTGATCAGGACGACCTTTTTTTTTTCTCCCATGCTCACTCCCTCAGACGGTCACGTAGACAGCCTCGAGCGGGTTCCCGGCCTTTTTTCGCGAAACATTCACGGCCACTCCATGATCGTCCGGCGCCGGGTCGGCAGTCACCCGCCGCAACGGTCGGCTTCCCGCCCCGGGCGATGGGATCGGATCGGCGGCGGATCTACCGATGCGAGCCGGCTGTCCGGTCCCCGGCCGCTGGGCGAGGGGTGGGACACTCGGCCCGGCCCCGGGGTAACGGACAAAAAGCCCTGAGATTTACCTTACCAGCAAAGCCTGGCTATTAAAGCTATGGAGCCGGTATCGCTGACTATCGCAATTCATCCTTAGGGTTGCCGGTGGGTGGCGGGTGGTTTGCCGGAAGTTTGCGAGAAGTCGCTGGTCAGGGGCTTGACGATGTGGTGAAAAACTCCCTATGGTTCAGGCAGTTGTACATGGTTGTCCATGAACATGAGGCCGGTGGATGAAGATTGCAGTGGTCGGCAGCTACGGCGCCGGGTTGACGATGCGGGTGCCCCGGGTGCCCGTCGCGGGGAGACCCTCTCCGGCGGCGTGTTCGCCTCCGGACACGGTGGCAAGGGGTCGAATCAGGCGGTGGCGGCGGCGCGGCTGGGTGCGGAGGTTTCCTTCCTCACCGCTGTCGGTCGGGATCAGTTCGCTGCTGCCGCCCGCCAGCTCTGGGCCGACGAGGGCGTGGACGCGACGCTGGTCCGTACCACCGACTCCGCCACGATGGTGGGTTTCATCCTCGTCGATGAGCACGGCGAGAACCGGATCGTCATCGCACCCGGTGCGCTGGACGAGCTGACCACGGCCGACGTCGACACCTTCGCCGATCGCATCGCCGAGGCGGACCTGGTGGTGGTCTCCCTGGAGATCCCGCTGCCGGTCGCCACCGCGGCCCTGCGCATCGCGCATGAGCGAGGCGTCCGCACGCTGCTCAACCCGGCCCCGGCGGCGCAGTTGCCCGCCGAGGCCTGGGGCTGGATCGACGTGCTGACCCCCAACGCCAGCGAGGCTCGGGTGCTCGCCGGTGGTGACCCGGACGGGACCGCCACCCCCGACGAGCTGGTGGACCTGCTGCGGGAGCGCTTCGCCGGGACGATTGTGCTCACCCTCGGTGACCAGGGTGCGGTTGTCGACCAGGGCGGGGAACGCGCCCACGTTGACCCGATCCGGGTGTCCCGGGTCGTCGACACCACCGGGGCCGGCGATTCCTTCACCGCCGCGCTGGCCGTCGCGCTCGCTCGCGGCGATGACCTGACCGACGCCGTCCGGTTCGCCACCGCAGCCGGTGCGCACGCGGTCGGCATCGCCGAGGTCATCCCCGCACTGCCCTACCCGGACGATGTCGCGGCTCTCCTGAGGAGATGAGATAGATGGCGCAAATGACCACTCAGGCGCCGCCGGCGACCGCGGCGGAAGCCGGGACCAACCCGCTGCGGCGATTCCTGCACGCCCGTGAGGCCAGCACCTTCTTCGCACTCCTGGTGCTCTTCGCCCTGGGGACGGTGATCGCACCGGGCTTCCTCGGCACCAACAACTTCCTCACCGTCGGCCAGCAGATCGCCCAGATCGGCATCATGGCCGTCGGCATGACGTTCGTCATCATCAACGCCGAGATCGACCTGTCGGTCGGATCGATCTACGGGCTCGGCGCGATCTGTGCCGGACTGCTCATGTCCGCGGATGTCGCCTGGCCGATCGCCGCCCTCGGCGGCATCGCGGCCGGTGCCGCCGCCGGTTTCCTCAACGGCCTGATGACCGTGGGATTCGGCATCCCGTCGTTCATCGTCACCCTCGGCACCCTGAGCGTCTACCGGGGCGTGGCGCTGCTGCTCAGTGGCGGCGCGCCGGTCTCGCTGCTCGTCGAGTAACCCGAACGTCGCCGAGTTCAGCCTGCTCGGCCAGGGCAAGCTCTTCGGCCTCGTACCGATGCAGTTCGTCATCTTCCTGCTCATCGCCATCCTCGGGTTGATCGTCCTGTCCCGTTCCCGGTACGGCTTCAACACCTACGCCGTCGGCGGTAGCGCCGAGGCGGCCCGGCTCTGCGGCATCAACACCGGCCGGGTGCGGATCGCCGCGTTCACGATCTCGGGCACCATGGCCGGGCTCGCCGGCGTACTCGGGCTCTCCTTCCTCTCCTACGTCCAGGGCGTGACCGGCACCGGGATGGAACTGACCGCGATCTCCGCGGTGATCATCGGTGGCGCGGCGCTCTTCGGTGGCTCCGGAACGATGCTCGGCACCGTGATCGGCGTCGCCTTCATCGGCGTGCTGCAGAACATCCTGAACCTGCGCGGCATCTCCTCGTTCTGGCAGACCGTGGCAACCGGCGGGGTGATCATCCTGGCCGTGGCCGCCGACACCTGGCTGCGCAAACGATCCGGCCGCCGATAGCTGAATCAGCTTTCACCTTCGCACCACCTCTCATGCAAGGAGTTGTTGGAATGATTACCTCCCTCCGGCGCCGGGTCGCGGTCGCCGCGGCCGTCGGCATCGCGATGCTGGCGACCGCAGCCTGCGGCGCGGTATCCACGGACGGATCCTCGTCCGCCGACGGCGAGTTCAAACTCGCCGGCTACATCAAGGAAGCGGTCGACAAGGGCGAGCAGCTCAAGATCCGGCTCAGCTACCACGACCCGTCGCTGGCCTTCGCCGTGCCGATCCGCCAGGGCATGGAACGCGCCGCCGCCGAGCTCGGGGTCAACGTGCAGATGATCGGGCCGGCCGGCGGCGACGCGGCCGCGCAGGTCGCCGAGCTGCAGACGCTGATCACCCAGCGGCAGATTCACGGCCTCGCGGTCTCCTCGGCCAGCAACGACGCCCTGAAGCCGATCATCGCCCAGGCGTACGACGCCGGAATTCCGATCATCTCGTTCAACACCAACAACCCGGAGTCCAAGCAGATGGGCTTCGTCGGCCAGGACCTCGTCGCCTCCGGCGAGTCGTTGGCCAAGGAGCTGCTCGGCGTGCTCGGGCGGTGCCACCGGCAAGGTGGTCGTCGTTTCGGTCGACTCCGGCGCCGGCTGGTCCAACGACCGGTTCTCCGGCTTCAAGTCGGGGATCAACGGCTCCGGCCTGGAGATCGTCGGCCCGGTCAACACCGGTAACGAGCCGAGCGCGGCCTACAACACCATCGAGTCGACGATGGCGGCGCAGAAGGACGCGATCGCCCTCGTCTCCCTCGACTGCTGCAGCTTCACCGCTGGCGCCAAGTGGCTCCAGCAGTCCGGCAACGCCGGCAAGATCAGTTCGGTCGGCTTCGACGTCCAACCGCAGACCGTCGAGTACCTCAAGGCCGGCACCATCGACCTGACCATCAGCCAGGCCCCGGCGGAGCAGGGCTACCAGGCGGTCAAGCTGCTCACCGAGTTCCTGAAGAACGGCACCAAGATCACCGACGTCGACACCGGCGTGCTGGTGGTCAACCGGGACAACGTCAACGACGTGCCGGTGGAGGGCTGAGCCATGACCAGCCCGGCCAAGATCGTCGCCCCGGCGGCAGCCGCCGTCGAGGTGACCGGACTGTCGAGGCACTTCGGACCCGTACGCGCGTTGCACGAGGTGACCCTGCGCGTACCCGCCGGCAGCCTGACCGCCGTGATGGGGGAGAACGGCGCCGGCAAGTCGACACTCATGAAGATCCTGGCCGGGCTGGACACCCCCACCGCGGGCACCGTGCGGGTGGCCGGCGAAGAGGTACGCCGCTTCGACCCGGCCACCCTGCTCAGCAAACATCGGGTCGCGCTGGTGCCGCAGGAACTGTCGCTGGCCCAGGACCGGACCGTGGCCGAGAACATCATGCTCGGCGTCGAACCGGGGCCGCGCCCGTTCCCGAACCGGAGCAAGCTCAACGAGCGGGCCGCGGAACTGCTCGAACGGCTCGGCGTGGGCCTCGACCCTCGCCGTACGTGCGGCACCTCGACGCCGCCACCCAGCAGCTCGTCGTCATCGCCCGATCGTTGGCCCGTGACGCCGAGGTGGTCATCTTCGACGAACCGACCTCGATCCTGTCCCCGGCTGAGTCCGAGCGGCTCTTCGGCGTGATCAGCTCGCTGCGCGCCGACGGGGTCACCATGCTCTACGTCTCGCACCGGATGCCGGAGGTCTTCGCGTTGTCGCAGCACATCCACGTGCTGCGGGACGGCCGGCATGTCGGGCAGTGGCCGACGGCGGACGTTTCACCGGATGAGGTGGTCGCGGCCATGGTCGGCCGTGACCTGGTCGGCGAGTTCGACCGCACGGGCGGGACACCCGGACCGACCCGTCGGTCGCACCCCGGCTCCGGCTCCGCGACGTCACCGGCACCGGGTTCGCCGGGGTGACGCTCGACGTCGCACCCGGCGAGGTGCTCGGGGTGGCGGGCCTGCCCGACAGCGGCCGGGTCGAACTGCTGCGGGCGATCTTCGGCGCCGATCCGGTCACCGGCGGGTCGGTGTCGCTGGATGGCGAAGCCTTCGCCGCCCGGTCCCCGCGCGACGCCATCCGGGCCCGCGTCGCCTACCTGCCCGGCGAACGCCGGCATCAGGGGATCTTCCCGACGATGAGCGTCGCCGACAACATCAACGTCCTCACCCTCGGCGCCGGCAGCGGCTCGGCCTGCTCCGGCGCCGGGCACTGCGGCGTGATGCCGACGTGCGAGCGCGCGAACTCCGGGTGAAGACCGGCCGACCACCGTGCAGGGCATCACCCAACTCTCCGGCGGCAACCAGCAGAAGGCGCTGCTGGCGCGCTGGCTGTCGATCGAGCCCCGGCTGATCCTGCTCGACGAGCCGACCCGCGGGCGTCGACGTTGGCGCGAAGGCCGAAATCTACCGACTTTTCCGGAGCCTCGCCGGTAGCGGGGTCGGCATCGTCGTTTCCTCGTCCGACCTGCCGGAACTGCTGCGGCATCAGCGACCGGATCGCGGTGCTGGCCGGTGGCCGCCTGGTCGGGATCATCCCCGCCGCGGAAGCCACCGAGGAGAAGGTGATGGCCCTGGCCACCGGCGCACACACCATGAAGGAGATGGCATGAAACGCAAGGGCATCCTCAATGCCGAACTCTCGGGAGCGCTCGCCGACGCTCGGCCACACCGATCTGTTGCTTGTGGTCGACGCCGGCTTCCCCATCCCGCGGACCGCGCACCGCATCGATCTGGCCATCGCGGAGGACCTGCCCGGTCTGACCACCGTGCTCGACCTCGTCGCCGACGAGATCATCGTCGAGGGGGTCGTGGTCGCCGAGGACGTCACCACCCACAACGCGCCGCTCGCCGGCTGGCTGACGCAGCGCTTCCCGGACGCCCCGCTGACCACCCGCAAGCATGCCGAAATGCTCGGCGAACTCGCGCACCAGGCGAAGGTGATCGTACGAACCGGTGCCTTCAACCCATGGGGCAACGTCGGCCTGATCTGCGGGGTGGACGTACCGCGTTGGTTCGACGAGCCCGGAGTCATCGTCCCGGATTACTACCGGGACCGGATGTAACCACCGCATTCCGCACCCGCACCCTTTTGGAGAACACGTGACTTCCGCTCTGCTCGCCGGCTCCGAGATCACCCCTGCGGCGCTGGCACCCTTCATTCAGCACACGCTGATTGACGTCGGTATCACCCGGGACCGGATCATCGCCCACGCCAAGGAGGCGGTCCACTACGGCTTCAACGCCGCGATGGTGCCGGGCTCCTGGGTCGCCGAGGTCGCCGAGGTGCTCAAGGGCACCGGCGTCGAGGTCGCCTCGGCGCTCGACTTCCCCACCGTCGGCGTGACCACCAGCGCCGGTAAGGCCGCCGAGGCCGAAAGCCTGGTACGCGCCGGCGCGCAGCAGATCGACATCGGCGTACAGCTCGGCTGGCTCAAGAGCGGCATGTACGACGCCTTCCGTGACGACATCGCGGGTGTCGTGCGGGCCGCTGGGGTACCGGTCAAGGTGATGCTCGAACTTCCGCTGCTCACTTCAGACGAGCGGGAGATCGCCGTCAAGCTGGCCATTGAGGCCGGTGCGTCCTTCCTGAAGAACGCCAGCGCCGGTACGGTCGAGGTGGCGAACCCGGCGAGCGTCGCCTACCTGGTGGAACGCGCTCCGGCGGGGGTCAAGGTGAAGGCGTCGGGCAGCATCAAGTCCTTCGGCCAGGCGGTGTCGCTGCTCAATGCCGGGGCGGTGCTGCTCGGCACCAGTGCCGGCGTGGCTATCGTCACTGACCAGGTTAACGAGCAGACGACCAGCTACTGATCGTCTGTTGCCCCTCGGCGCGGTCAGCGCCACCGCCCGAGGGGCAACAGGCCGGCCCATGGAAGGTGCGATGTCCGACCAGTTGGTTTCGGCCGGCGTATCCGAGCAACTTGACCGCGACGCGCCGATGCCCCTGCACGCGCAGGTGTCGGAGCAGATCCGCAGCCGAATCATCACCGGTGAGTGGCCGCCACACTACCGGCTGCGCAGCGAACCGGAGTTGGCGGTCGAACTCGGCATCTCGCGTGGAACCCTGCGCCGGGCGTTGTCGACGCTGATCCGTGACGGGCTGCTCGTGCAGGTCCGGGGGAAGGGCACCTTCGTCACCTCGACCGCCATCGAGCCGTCGATCGCCCAGAAGCTCACCACCCTCTCCGAGGACTTCGCCCGGCAGGGCGTCGAGGCGACCACCCAGGTACGAGCCTGTGAAGTCATGGCGGCCCCGTCGCCGGTAGCGGCCCTGCTCGACCTGCGCCCGGGCCAGTTGGTGCTGCGCCTGGAGCGGCTCCGGTCCACCCCGGCCGGGCCGGTGGCCTGGCTGGTGAACTACGTACGGGTCGATTTGGCGCCTGGGCTGGACCAGTTGGATCTGGTCAACCGCACGCTCTTCGGGGTTCTGGAAAACGAATACGGCCTGAAGATCAGCTCCGGCCGGCGGACCTTCACCGCGACGGCGGCCACCGCCCGGATCGCGGTCGCGCTGGGCGTACCGGATGGTTTCCCGCTGCTCTACCTGGAGCAGATCACCTATCTCGACGACGGACGGCCGGTCGAGTATTCCGACGTCTGGATCCACAGTGACCGGATGAGGGTGACGTCACTGCTGTCGCGCCGCTGACCCGCGGCCAGTCGAACCGTCGCCGGGGTGGGCCGTACGTCGGTTACCCGCCGGAGCTGTCGATCTCGGCGCCGACCGGCACGGTGAGGTCGTCCCGGTCGGCGAGCCAGCCGTCCGGCAGGATGACCTTGCCGGGGGAGTTGGTCCGCCCGCGCGGCAGCCCCAGGGTGTGCGGCGGGAACGGTTCCGCCGGATCGAGTCTGCCCAGCAGGTCGTCGAGTTCGCGCAGGCTGCTCGCCATCGCCATGCCCTGGCGTAGTTCCGAGCCGACCGGGAAGCCCTTGAGATACCAGGCGACGTGCTTGCGGAAGTCGGTCACCCCGAACTCCTCGTCGGCCTGCCACTCGACGAGCAGTTCGGCGTGCCGGCGCATGACGGTCGCCACCTCGCCGAGGGTCGGCATCACCCGCTCCGGACGCCCGGTGAAGGCGGCGGCCAGGTCGGCGAAGAGCCACGGTCGGCCCAGGCAGCCGCGTCCGACGACCACCCCGTCGCAGCCGGTTTCCGCCATCATCCGCAGCGCGTCGTCGGCCTCCCAGATGTCCCCGTTGCCGAGCACCGGTACGTCGAGGGCCGCCTTGAGCGCGGCGATCGCCGACCAGTCGGCCTGGCCGGAGTAACGCTGGGCGGCGGTCCGCGCGTGCAGGGCGACCGCGACCGCGCCAGCGTCCTGGGCGATCCGGCCGGCTTCCAGGTACGTCAGGTGGTCATCGTCGATGCCCTTGCGCATCTTGACGGTGACCGGGATGCCGGCGGGGGCCGCCGCCTCGACGGCGGCGCTGACGATCCGCCCGAAGAGCGCCCGCTTCCAGGGCAGCGCCGAGCCGCCGCCCTTGCGGGTGACCCGGGGCACCGGGCAGCCGAAGTTCATGTCGATGTGGTCGGCGAGCCCCTCGTCGGCGATCATCCGGACCGCCCGGGCGGTCATCTCCGGGTCGACGGCGTAGAGCTGGAGGCTGCGGGGGTGCTCGTCGGCGCCGAACGCGATCATCCGCATGGTCTTCGGGTTGCGTTCCACCAGCGCCCGGGTCATCACCATTTCGCAGACGTAGATCCCGGCGCCCTGTTCTCGGCAGAGCTGGCGAAACGCCACGTTGGTGATGCCGGCCATCGGCGCGAGCACCACGGGCGGGTCGACGGCGTACGGGCCGAAGGTCAGGGGTTTGGGCACGCTTTCGAGCATGACACAGCCCGTGAACGTTCCCCTGGACAGGGTTAGTCGACATATATAGAGTTTCGATATGCCGAGGAAACCGCACACCTCACCGCAGACCCTGCGGGTCTTCGCGGCGCTACTGGCCGACCCGACACGCTGGCGGCACGGCTACCAACTCAGCAAGGAGACCGGGCTGGCCTCCGGCACCCTCTATCCGATCCTGATCCGCCTGGCCGAGCAGAAGCTGCTGGAGACCCGCTGGGAGGAGCCGTCCGCCCCGGGCCGTCCGCCGCGACACAGCTACCGGCTCACCGACGACGGTGCCGAGCTGGCCCGGTCCCGGCTCGCCGACCGCGCGCCGCACCCGGCACCGTCGTCCACCCGACCGGCCCTCGGCGGTGCCTGATGAGGGCAACTGGCGAGCTGGCGGTCGCTGCCGGGTCGATCAGCCGCCGGGTGGCGCGCGCGGTGCTGACCTGGGCGGTACGAGGTCGGCGGGCAACCGGCGGGGAATGGGGCGAGGCGATCCTGGCCGAGTTCGACCAGACCACTGGGAGCTGGGAGGCGTTCCGCTGGACCCTGGGGGGTGTCCGGGTCGCCTGGCGGGAGCGGCGCGGGGGACGGTCGTCGCTCGGCTGGGTTGCCGCCGCCCTCTGGTGTGCCGGCTGGCGGCGCCGGTTACTGGTGCTCGGGCTGGCCGCCGGGCTGCTGGTTGTGGTGGTCAACCAGTTCGTCGTCACCATCCGGTACATACCGACCATGGCCATGCAGCCGGGGCTGACCATCGACGACCGGGTGCTGGCCGACCGGGTCGGCTTCCGGGTCACCGGGGTGGGCCGCAGCGATGTGGTGCTGATCGACAGTCGGATCGCCGATCCGAGCACCGCACGGCCGGAGAAGTTCGTCACCCGGGTGCTCGGCCTGCCCGGCGACACGATCTCCTGCGTCAACGGAAAGCTGCTGCGCAACGGTGCGCCGGTGGCAGAGCCCTACCTCGCCGTCGGCACGGTGACCGACTGCCAACCGGTAAAGGTACCGGCGGGCTCGGTCTACGTGCTCGGCGACAATCGGCAGAGCGCGGCCGACTCGCGGATCTGGGGTCCGGTGGCCGAGCGCGGCATCGTTGGCCGGGTGCTGGTGCGGGTCTGGCCGCCCTCCCGCATCGGCCCGCCGGCCTAGCCACTGCGGACGGGCCCGGCCCAACCACCCGGCGGAGCCGGCCCAACCACCCGGCGGAGCCGGCCCGCCGCACTACGGTGAAGGGTTTGGCCGGTCAGCGCCGGCCGAACCCTTCACGATCACGGTTGATCAGTGACTGGTTCGTGCGCACCCGAGCGGGGCTTCGGTACGGCCGGCGCGCTGACCGGCGCGTCCGGCGCGCCGGTCAACGCGCCAACCGGTGCGCCCGCCCACGGGACCTGCGGGGAGCGGTGGAAGGTGATGCCGGCGGTGCTCCACCGGGGTTCCTGGGCGGCCAACCGGTCGCGGAACGCCGGCCAGTCGTGGGTCGACCTCGGTGACCAGCCCAGCTCGGCGATCGCGGGCAACCGGGGGAAGATCATGAACTCAGCCTCGCTCATCGAGGTGATGGTCTCGGTCCAGAGCGGCGCGGCGACCCCCAGCACCGCCTCGGCGGGCACCCCGTCGAGGTACGAGCCGGGATCCCAGTCGTACGCCGTGTGCACCTCGACCAGGCCGGCCCAGTCCTTACCCAGCGGGGTCGCCTCGGTGTACTTCATGTCCAGGTAGGTGCGGTTACCCGGTGACATGATCACCCGGGCGCCCTGCCGTACCGCCTCGGCCACGCCCGCGTCAGCGGTGGCCGTACCCCAGTACTGGATGATCCGGCCGGGCACGTGTTCGGCGGCCGCGAGCTGATGCCAGCCCAGCACCGTCTTGCCCTTGGCAGCCACGATCGGCTGCACCCGGTTCATGAACGCGGCGTAGTCGCCTCCGGAAAGGGTGAACGCCTCGTCCCCGCCGATGTGCAGGTACGGCCCGGGGGTCAACGCGGCCACCTCACCGAGCACGTCGTCGATGAACTGGTAGGTCCGCTCGCTGCGTACCGCCAGTGAGCTGAAACCAACGTCGGTGCCGGTGTACGGCGGTGGCGTCACGCCGTCCGGAGCGAGTTCGCCGTACGCGGTGAGCGCGGCATTGGTGTGCCCCGGCAGGTCGATCTCCGGGACCACGGTGATGTGCCGGGCGGCCGCGTAGTCGACGATCTCGCCGTACTGCTCCCTGGTGTAGTAGCCCCCGGGGCCGCCACCGACCTCGGTGGCACCGCCGACGCTGGCCAGCCGCGGCCAGGAGTCGATGGCGATCCGCCAACCCTGGTCGTCGGTGAGGTGCAGGTGCAGGTGGTTGAGCTTGTAGCGGGCCAGGTGGTCGACGAAGCGTAGGACGTCCGCGACCGGGAAGAAGTGCCGGGCGACGTCGAGCATCGCACCCCGGTAGCCGTACCGGGGGTGATCGACGATCCGGCCGCCGGGGATGTGCCACGGGCCGGGGCGGACGGCGCCGTTCTCGATCGCCGGAGGGAGCAACTGACGCAGCGTCTGCACGCCGTAGAAGAGCCCGGCGCCGGTAGCCGCGCGGATCACCACCCGGGTGGCGGTCACCTCGAGTTCGTACCCTTCGGGCCGCGTCACGCTGGCTGCGGTCGGCTCGGTGTCCGCAAGCAGCAGCCAGATCCCGGCGTCGGTCTCGGCGGTGGGCCCGGCGGTGGTCGGGTCGATGGCGCTGACCGGGAGCGGGTAGCCGGTCGCGGGGCGCAACAGTTCAGCCAGATAGTCGCCGACCGCGGTGGCGGCCGGTTGGGCGGTGGTGCGGATCGCCGCCTCGGCGGTCAGCGGGTAGGCCACCCCGGCTGCCGGCTCGGTCAGCACCGGCACCGGCAGCACGTCGGTCAGCCGGGCCGTCCCGGTGCCACCGCGCGGGCCGCTGCTGCCGGCCGGATTGGCGTTGGTCGCTGGAACGGTGTCACCGGGGCGTTGCCGGGGAACAGGCGGACGGGTGGGCGTGCTCTCCCTCGAACCATCGACAGTCATGATCGGTCAGCTTCCTTCGGGGAGGGGGAGGAATGACGGAAAAGAAGGCTGGCGCCGGGGATGAGCATCGGCTCACAGGTGGCCTCAACGTTAACGCTGACCTGCGCGGTTCTGTTCGCGGCAGCCTCCTTCGCAACTCGTATGAACGCGGGCAGGTACGACTACTGTGCGGATTGTCACCGAACGGTCCCGGATCATCTCCCGGTCGCTTAGCCTTCGCCCACCAATGGCCATTGGTACCTCTGGTACGGGCAACCGATCCCGGGGTACGTACGGGGACTTAACCTTCGTTCAGTGTCGGATGGGCGCACGCGTAGGAGGCTCGGGTGGCAGCGCGACAGAAGTACGTGTACGACTTCGCCGAGGGAAACAAGGACCTCAAGGACCTGCTCGGCGGCAAGGGCGCCAACCTGGCGGAGATGACCAACCTCGGGTTGCCGGTCCCGCCCGGATTCACCATCACCACCGAGGCCTGCCAGGCGTACCTGGCTACCGGCAGCGCGCCGGACGGACTCGCCGATCAGATCGCGACCCACCTGACCGCGCTGGAGAGCGCCATGGGCAAGCGGCTCGGCGAGCCGGCCGACCCGCTGCTGGTCTCGGTCCGCTCCGGCGCCAGGTTCTCGATGCCCGGCATGATGGAGACGGTGCTCAACGTCGGTCTCAACGACGCCAGCGTGGCCGGGCTGGCCGCCCAGGCCGGCGGGAACGAACGATTCGCCTGGGACTCCTACCGGCGGCTGATCCAGATGTTCGGCAAGACCGTCTGCGACGTGCCGGGCGAGGAGTTCGAACACGCGCTCGACGCCGCCAAGCGGGCCAAGGGCACCACCAACGACCTGGATCTGGACGCGGCCGACCTGCGGGCGCTGGTCGACACGTACAAGAGGATCTTCAGGGCGCACACCGGCCGGGACTTCCCGCAGGCGCCGCACGAGCAGCTCGACCTGGCGATCAACGCGGTCTTCGAGTCGTGGAACGCCGAGCGCGCGGTGCTCTACCGCCGGCAGGAGCGGATCCCGGCCGACCTCGGCACCGCGGTCAACGTGGTGGCGATGGTCTTCGGCAACCTCGGCCCGGACTCCGGCACCGGCGTGGCCTTCACCCGCGACCCGGCCAGCGGCGCGCAGGGCATCTACGGCGACTACCTGGCCAACGCCCAGGGCGAGGACGTGGTCGCCGGCATCCGCAACACCGTGCCGCTGCAGGAACTGGAGGCACTGAACAAGCCCGCCTACGACGAGCTGCTCGCCATCATGGCCCGGCTGGAGGAGCGCTACCGGGACCTGTGCGACATCGAGTTCACCATCGAGCGCGGCAAGCTGTGGATGTTGCAGACCCGGGTCGGCAAGCGCACCGCCGCCGCCGCGTTCGTCATCGCCGCCCAGCTCGTCGACGAGGGCCTGATCGACCTCGACGAGGCGCTGCACCGGGTCACCGGCGCGCAACTGGCCCAGCTGATGTTCCCCCGGTTCCGGCTGGACCACGAGGCGCAGCCGGTGGCCCGGGGCATCGGCGCGTCGCCCGGCGCCGCGGTCGGCAAGGTGGTCTTCGACTCCGACGCGCGCGGTCGAACTGGCCGGCCGAGGGCGAGGCGGTCATCCTGGTCCGCCGGGAGACCAACCCGGACGACCTGCCCGGCATGATCGCCGCGCAGGGCATCCTCACCTCCCGGGGCGGCAAGACCAGCCACGCCGCGGTGGTGGCCCGGGGGATGGGCAAGACCTGCGTCTGCGGCGCCGATGCGCTCGACGTCAACGTCCGGAGCGGCGGTTCATCGTCGACGGCCGGACGGTCAACGAGGGCGACGTCGTCTCCATCGACGGCACCACCGGCAAGGTCTACCTCGGCGAGGTGCCGGTCATGGCCGTCCGAGGTGGTGCGCTACTTCGAGGGCAGCCTCGACCCGACCGAGGAGGACGACCCGCTGGTGACCGGCCGTACACCGGATCATGACGCACGCCGACGACGCCGCGGCGGCTGGCGGTCCGGGCGAACGCCGACACCGGCGAGGACGCCGCGCGCGCCCGCCGGTTCGGCGCCGAGGGCATCGGGCTGTGCCGCACCGAGCACATGTTCCTCGGCGACCGCCGGGAGCTGGTCGAGCGGTTGATCCTGGCCCGCACCGACGATGAGCGGGAGGACGGCGCTGGCCGCGCTGCTGCCGTTGCAGCGGGATGACTTCGTGGAGATCTTCCGGGCGATGGACGGGCTGCCGGTGACCGTCCGGCTGATCGACCCGCCGCTGCACGAGTTCCTGCCGCCGTTGGAGCAGCTGGCGGTCAAGGTCGCGGTCGCCCAGGAGCGCGGCGAGGACGTGGCCAAGGAGGAGGCGCTGCTCGCCGCCGTGCGGCGGATGCACGAGGAGAACCCGATGCTCGGCCTGCGCGGGGTGCGGCTCGGCCTGGTCATCCCCGGCCTGTTCGCGATGCAGGTGCGGGCGATCGTCGAGGCGGCCGTGGAGCGCGTCCGCGGCCGGCGGCGACCCCCGGCCGGAGATCATGGTCCCGCTGGTCGGTGCGGTGCAGGAACTGGAGACGGTACGCGCCGAGGCGGAACGGATCATCGCGGAGGTGACCCGGGAGAGCGGCGGTCGACGTGCTGATCGGCACGATGATCGAGGTGCCCCGGGCGGCGCTGACCGCCGGCCAGATCGCCGAGGCGGCCGCAGTTCTTCTCCTTCGGCACCAACGACCTGACCCAGATGGGCTGGGGCTTCTCCCGGGACGACGTCGAGGGCGCGTTCTTCTGGCGCTACCTGGAGCTGGGCATCTTCGGCATCTCCCCGTTCGAGTCGATCGACCGGGACGGCGTGGGCCGGCTGGTCCGGATCGCCGCCGAGGAGGGCCGGGCCGCCCGGCCCGGTCTCAAGCTCGGTGTCTGCGGCGAGCACGGCGGCGACCCCGAGTCGGTGCACTTCTTCCACGAGGTGGGGCTGGACTACGTGTCCTGCTCGCCGTTCCGGGTGCCGGTGGCCCGGCTGGAGGCCGGCCGGGCATCGGTCGAGTCAACCAGTTCCGACAGCCGCTGACCACCGGGAAAGTCCTTGATCGATGCGTACGCCGGCTGAGGGTCAGCGCTGGCGGGTGGACCAGCCGCGGGTACGACTGCTCCACAGGTCCGTCGGCAGGGTGGCCATCGGCGTACGGACCGCGAGCGGAGCGTACGGATCAGCGGGGGGCGCGACGGCGGTAGGGCTCGCCGGGTGGCGCGCGCTCTCCCAGAACAGGCCGAGGCGCTGCGCGGCCGCGTGGGCCTCGGCGTGTAACCGGGACACCTCGGTCTCCGGATGGGCCAGCAGGGTCAGGATCGCGTACGCGCCAGCCGGGTAGCAGGCCACCCAGCCGCGGGGCGCCCGTACCACGAACTCCCGTAGGGGTCCATGACCGGCAGTCTCGGCGAAGCGGAAGCTGATGCCGAGGCCGGCTGCGGCGAGCGCGGCAATGTGGGTCGGTTCGATACCGGGCAGTTCGTTGGCGATCAATAGCCCGTCGACGTCGGCCAGCACGGCCCCGGAGACCCCGGGGATCGCGTGACGTAGCCGGTGCAGTTCGGTCGAGAGGGCGGCATCAGCGTCCACTGGCGTCTCTCCTTGTCACGGAAGGCCGAGGATGTCGCCGGAGCGGCGTACCGAATGCGTCGCGTGGCGCATAGAAACCCCGATCCGAGGGGCGTCATCAGACCGGCGAACGGGAGCGACCGCAGGTGGGCAGGGCCCAGGGCTTGCGAGCGAGACACCGCCAGGGCCGCTTCGTTGCCTGTCGGGTGACGTTCTGCTCCCGGCAGGCTACACCGGGCCAGGGTTGGGTGTGAACCCGTCTCGCTCCGCGATCGGTCAACAACTCGGAGCTGTTCGGTTGTTGCGCTCGAGATGTGGTTGGCCGCGTAGAGTGTTGTCTGTTTGTTGACTAACTTTGGTAGCGGCTGGGTAAGGACTGGGCACGGACCGCGCCGTATTGTGCGCTCATCCAGACTTCGTTCTCTCACGACGGAGGTATCGCCCGTGGGCAGTGTGTGGGAGAACGTGGTCATCGACGCGCGCGATCCCGCGCGACTCGCCCGGTGGTGGGCCGAGGCGCTCGGTTACCAGATCATCCTGGAGAAGTCCGACGAGGTGGAGATCCGGCAATCGGTGGATGCGTTGCCCGGCCTCGTTTTCGTGCCGGACCCGGAGGCCAAGGAGAGGAAGAACCGGCTGCACCTCGACCTGCGTCCGGCCGACCAGGAGGCCGAGATCGAGCGCCTGGTCAATATGGGTGCCCGGCACGTCGATGTCGGCCAGGCTGATGACGACGACTGCACGATGCTGGCCGATCCGGAGGGCAACGAGTTCTGCGTGCTGGCCCAGCGGGCCTAGCCGGGTGACCGGGTGACCGCTCGAATCGATCCGGCCGGGACAGCGCTGCGAGATCCGGTGTGGAGCGCCTGGGTCGTTGAGCCAGCCGAAGGAGACCGGTCAGTGGCGTGGGCCGTACCAGCGGGACCGCGCCCGGGTGCTGCACTCGCGCGGCCTTCCGCCGGCTGGCCGCCAAGACCCAGGTGCATGCCGCCGGCACCGACGACTTCCTGCGTACCCGGCTGACCCACTCGCTGGAGGTTGCCCAGATCGCCCGGGAAATGGGCGCACCGGCTCGGCTGCGACCCGGACGTGGTGGACGTGGCCGGGCTGGCACACGACCTCGGGCCACCCGCCGTTCGGGCACAACGGCGAGGCCGCCCTGGACGTCCTGGCCCAACCTTGCGGCGGCTTCGAGGGCAACGCGCAGACGCTGCGCGTACTCACCCGGTTGGAGGCCAAGGTGTACGCCCCGGACGGGCCATCGGCGGGCTGAACCTGACCCGGGCCTCGCTCGACGCGACCGGCAAGTACCCGTGGCCGCGCCGGCCGGCGCTGCGCAAGTTCGGGGTGTACGCCGATGACGCCGAGGTCTTCGCTTGGCTGCGGCGGGGCGCGCCCGGCGGGGCGCGCAGCCTGGAGGCGCAGGTGATGGACTGGGCCGACGATGTGGCCTACTCGGTGCACGACGTGGAGGACGGCGTCCACGGCGGCTACCTTGACCTGCGGACTCTGCTCGACGACGCCGACGAGCGGGCCGCGCTCTGCGCGGACGTGGCCGAGGTCTATTCGGGCGAGTCGGCGCACGACCTGGCCGACGATGCTGGTGGAGTTGCTCGCCGACCCGGTGCTCGCCCCGCTGACCGGCTATGACGGCAGCCACCGGGCGATGGCCGAGGTGAAGCGGAGCACCAGCTCCTTACCGGACGGTTGGTCCAGGCGGCGGTGCTCGCCACCCGGCAACGCTTCGGGCCCGGGCCGGCTGCGCCGGTACGCCGCGGACCTGGTCGTGCCCCGGGCGGTCCGCGCGCAGTGCGCGCTGCTCAAGGGCCTGGCGCTGCGGTACGTGCTGCGCCGCCCCGGGGCGCGGGAGCGGGCGGTACGCCAGCGGGAGATCCTCGCCGAACTGGCGCACAGCCTGGCCGAGCGGGCCCCGGACGCCCTCGACCCGGTCTTCGCCGCGCTGTGGAGGCAGGCCGCTGACGACGCGGCCCGGCTGCGGGTGGTGATCGACCAGATCGCCTCGCTGACCGATCCGGCGGCAACAGCCTGGCACCATCGGTTAACCGCCAACTGATCTGGTTGACGACCACCCCTGCCCCCGTCGATCAAGGAGTTGTTGACGTGAGTTGATCGCAAAACCACGACAGTTGCTCCTTGATCGACGGGGAGGGGGCGGGTTCGCTGGCTGGGCTGATGGGGGAGTGGCGAGATCATCCGTGGAGAATTAGGTTAACCTAACTTGTATGACGGACGGCAGGGACAAGAATCGGGTCACCTACGCGACGGTGCTGCGTACCGAGCGACTCACCCCACACATGATCCGCGTGGTGCTCGGCGGTGACGGACTGGTTGACTTCAACGCGGGCGCCTACACCGACCACTACGTCAAACTGATCTTCCCGCCGGACGGCGTCGTGTATCCGGTCCCGCTGGACCTGGCGGCGGTCCGTCGCGACCTGCCCCGCGAGCAGTGGCCGCGTACCCGGACGTACACCGTCCGGGCCTGGAACCCGGCGGAGCTGGAACTGACCCTCGACTTCGTCTACCACGGCGATGCGCGGCCTGGCCGGGCCATGGGCGGCTCAGGCCCGCGCCCGGCGACCAGGTGATGTTCCGCGGTCCCGGCGGCGGGTACGCCCCGAGCCCGGACGCCGACTGGCACCTGATGGCCGGTGACGAGAGCGCGCGTCGCCGGCGATTGCCACCTCCCTGGAGCGGCTACCGGTCGGCGCCCCGGCCCGGGTCTTCATCGAGGTGGCCGGCCCGGCGGAGGAGCAGAAGCTGTTCACCGAGGGGGCCGCCGAGATCGTCTGGTTGCACCGGGGCGATCGGCCGATCGGCGAAGCCCTGGTCGAGGCGGTCCGGGAACTGGAGTTCCTGCCCGGCGACTGTGCACGCGTTCGTGCACGGCGAGGCCACCTTCGTCAAGCGGGCTACGCCGACTGCTGCGCGTCGAGCACGGTTGCCGCTGAAGCAGCTCTCCATCTCCGGCTACTGGCGGCGCGGCGCGGACGAAGACGGCTGGCAGTCGTCCAAGGCGGACTGGAACCGTCGGGTCGAGGAGGAGGAGAGCAACGTACTCCAGCCCAGGGAGAACGGCTGAGAAACGTCCGCACAGCGGCGATCAGACGTCAAAGGGTTGTTTCGGGGATGATCGAACCCGTAGGTTGCGGAGACCGGTGTCACACACCGGTCGAAGGCAATCCCACAACCCCGTGGGAGTGTTTGTGAGCAGGATCCGCAAGAAGGCGCTGGCCGCCGCGTCCGCAGTGACGCTCGGCGCCGGTGTAATGGGCAATATCGCGTTGGCTCCGTCGGCGATGGCTGTCGGGCCGGACACCACATTCATCGTGCTGACGCCGCAGGGCAACTCCAAGAAGGCTGTGGACCGGATCGCCGCAGCCAACGGCACCATCGTCGCGAACTACAGCCAGATCGGCGTGGTCGTGGCCAGTTCGACCAACCCCGCTTTCGCCACCGCCGTCGCTGGCTCGGGTGTGGAGGCCGTTGCCTCCACCGCCGGTCTCGGCACGGCGCTCGACGAGGGTGAGACGGTGGAGGTCGCCAGCGTCACCGACCAGCAGGTCGCCGGGGATCCGACCGGCGAGCCCATGTTCGCCCAGCAGTGGGACATGACTCAGATCGCGGTCCCGGCGGCGCACGCGGTGACCCTGGGAAGCCCGAACGTTGTGGTGGGTGTGCTGGACAGCGGGATTTCCAGCACCCACCCTGACCTGGCTACCCAGATTGCCAAGGACAAGAGCGCGTCCTGCGTCGGTGGTGTCGCCGACACGCGCGAGGTCGCTTGGAACCCCACCACCTCCGACCACGGCACGCACGTCGCCGGTACGATCGCCGGCGCGCTCAACGGTGTGGGCATCGTCGGGGTGGCCCCCGGGGTGAAGGTCGCCTCGGTGAAGGTGGTCAACGACGACGGGTACATCTTCCCGGAGGCGGCGGTCTGCGGCTTCATCTGGGCCGCCGACCATGGCATGCGGATCACGAACAACAGCTACTACATCGACCCGTGGGAGTTCAACTGCCGCAACGACGCCCGTCAGCGTCCGGTCTGGCAGGCGGTGCAGCGGGCGATCCGTTACTCGCAGAACAAGGGCGTACTCAACATCGCCTCGGCGGGTAACTCCAACGTCGACCTGCAGCACAAGTTCATCGACTCGGGCAGCCCGAACGACGACAGCTACCCGGTGGAGGACCGCACCATCAACGGTGCCTGCGTCGACCTGCCGGCTGAGGCGCCGGGCGTCATCACGGTTTCCGCGGTCGGCCCGACCCGGCAGAAGAGCTACTACTCCTCCTACGGCCAGGGTGTTGTGAACGTTGCCGCTCCCGGCGGTGACTCTCGGTTCCGCACCGGTGGCACCGTTTCCACGTCGACCGACGCTGTCCTGTCGTCCACGTTCAATGCGGTGACCAGGACCAACGGCTGGGGTTACAAGCAGGGTACGTCGATGGCCGGACCGCACGCGGCTGGTGTCGCGGCGCTCGCGCTCTCCGCGAACCCGAAGATGCAGCCGGGCGCGTTGGCGTCGTTCCTGGAGCGCACCGCCGACCCGCTGCCCTGCCCGGCCGGGGTTTACAACCCGGTGCCGGCGCTCAACGGCTACAGCGCGACCTGCAGCGGCGGGAAGAAGAACGGCTTCTACGGCGCCGGTCTGGTTAACGCCTACAACGTCGTGAAGTAAGCGTCGTGCGCTGAGTAGGGCCCGTTTCGGGTAGCTGAGATCCGGGGTCGCCCGGCCGCAAGGCCGAGCGACCCCGGATTTTTTTACGCCTCGGCGTCGCGCAGTTAACTCCTTCCGCGGTACGTCTTCGGCCTGAACATTGACCCACGGACGCCGAACCGCCGGACAACGAGACCGTGCTCGATGTGCGTGACCTGCGGATGCGGTACGGCACCGTGGCCCGCCGCGAATCCGGGTCGAGCGTCGCCGCGCGCCGCGAAAAGGCCCTGCAGCGGGTGAGGTGAGAGGCTTGTCGATGAGTGAGGTGGTGTACAACCGCATCGCCATGCTCCGCGCCGAGCGGGGGATCTCCCGCCGGCAGCTCGCCGAGGCGCTCGGTGTGCACTACCAGACCGTGGGCTACCTGGAGCGGGGCGAGTTCCGACCCAGTCTGCACCTCGCGTTGCGGATCGCCGATTACTTCGAGGTCCCGGTCGAGGTGGTCTTCTCCATCAATCCGTTCCCCCGGCTCGGCGTCGCATCCGAGGGCGTCGAGCGCTCGGCCTGACCCGAACCGCCGGGCGCGGCCATCGGCGGGGCCGGCCACCCGGCATCTCATGATCGTTAGCCCTTTCAGTAGTACGAAATGCTGTGGAAACCACCGGCCAGTGGCTAACGATCAAGAGTGGAGTGCTGCGCGGCGACTGGCCAGGATGGCGAGGAGCTCGCGGCGTACCTCGGCGGCCGCAGAGCAGCCGACGATGTGTGAACCGGACCACCAGCGCCCGATCTGACCCGAGCCGGCCGGTGCGTCGAGCCATCGTTCGACCGCCCGGACTGGGCGGCATCGATCGATCGATGGGCGGCAGTAAACTGGCCACGCGTCGACCAGGGACTGCTCAAGCCGGGTGAACCTGCGTACCCTGTCGCACGCACGCACCTGCGCGCGGATCAATGGAAGCGGACAGATCTTTCACCCGGCGCATCGGCAACCGGTTCCCGGCTAACGATCAAGCGGTCGTACCTGGGCTGTGGTCCGACTCGCCCGCTGCGCCCTCGGGCTGGATCGCGATGCCTGCGCCCCCGGCGGACGCCGATCGGTCCGGCAGGGCAGGATGTACGCCGGAGGGGGTGGCGGAGATGGCTGGGCGGATCCGGGACGAGGACATCGCGCTGGTCCGCGAGCGCACCTCGATCGCGGACGTCATCTCCGAGACGGTCACGCTCGAAGTCGGCCGGTGGCGGCAACCTGAAGGGGCTCTGCCCGTTCCACGACGAGAAGACCCCCTCGTTCAACGTCTCGCCCGCCCGCAACGTCTACTACTGCTTCGGCTGCGGGACAGGGCGGCGACGCGATCAAGTTCCTGATGGACGCCGAGCACCTGACCTTCGTCGAGTCGGTCGAGCGGCTCGCCGACCGGGCCGGCATCCAGCTGCGCTACGTCGAGGACCGGTCCGGCGCCGCGCGCCCGCCCGCAGCAGGGGCAGCAGCAGCGGCTGGTCGCCGCGCACGCCGCCGCCGCCGAGTTCTACGCCGGCCAGCTCGGCACCGCCGGCGCCCGGCCGGCCCGGGAGTTCCTCGCCCAACGCGGCTTCGACCGGGCGGCCGCCGAGCGCTACGGCTGCGGCTTCGCCCCGACGGCTGGGACCTGCTCACCAAGCACCTGCGGCAGCAGGGGCTTCAGCCGCCAGGAGCTGGTCACCGCCGGGCTGTCCCGGGAGGCCCGGTCCGGCTCGCTGATCGACCGGTTCCGGCGCCGGCTGCTCTGGCCGATCCGGGAGCTGACCGGCGACGTGATCGGCTTCGGCGCCCGCAAGCTGTTCGACGACGACGACGGCCCGAAGTACCTGAACACCCCCGAGACGCCGATCTACAAGAAGTCGCACGTGCTCTACGGCATCGACCAGGCCAAACGGGAGATCGCCAAGCAGGGCCGGGCGGTGATCGTCGAGGGCTACACCGACGTGATGGCCTGCCACCTGGCCGGCGTACCGACCGCGGTGGCGACCTGCGGCACCGCGTTCGGCGCCGACCACATCGGCGGTGCTGCGCCGGCTGCTGATGGACACCGACGCGCGTGGCCGGGGAGATCATCTTCACCTTCGACGGGGACGCCGCCGGCCAGAAGGCGGCGCTGCGGGCGTTCGAGGACGACCAGCGGTTCGTCGGCGCGTACCTTCATCGCGGTCAGCCCGGACAACATGGACCCGTGCGACCTGCGGCTGGCAAAGGGCGACCTGGCCGTCCGCGACCTGGTCGCCCGCCGCGAGCCGCTGGTCGACTTCGCGCTGCGCCACGTGCTCAACCGGTTCGACCTGGACACCGTCGACGGCCGGGTGGAGGCGATGCGCCGGGCCGCACCGCTGGTCGCCAAGCTCAAGGACCGGGAGAAGCGCCCGGAGTACGTCCGCAAGCTGGCCGGTGACCTGGGCATGGAGATCGAGCCGGTGCAGCGGGCGGTGCTCAACGCCGCCGCGCCCCGCCGAAGGGCCGCGCCGGTGGCCCGACGGCCACGTCGGCCGGCCCGGCGCGTCCGGACGATCCGGCGCGACTGAACCGGCCATCGACAACCCGCGGTCCATGGTGGAGCGGGAGGCGTTGAAGCTCGCCCTCCAGGTGCCGGTGCTGGCCGGACCGATGTTCGACGCGCTCGGTCGGCGGCGTATCTGCACCCGGTGCACGTGGCGCTCCGCGTCGGCGATCGCCGAGGCGGGTGGCGCGGCGGCGGCGACCGGCGGCGCGGTCTGGATCGAGCGGGTCCGGGACGCCTGCGCCGACCTGGCCGCCCAGGCGCTCGCCGGTGAGTTGGCCGTGGAGCCGTTATGGATCGACGGCGAGCCCGACCCGAGGTATGTCTCGATCACCTTGGCCCGGCTGGAGTCGGGTTCGGTCACCGCCCGGATCCGGGACCTGAAGTCGAAGATGCAGCGGATCAACCCGGTGGCCAACAAGGACCAGTACCTCGCGCTCTTCGGCGAGTTGCTATCGCTGGAGCAGCATGCCCGGGCGCTGCGCGAGCAGGCCGCGGGCGGACTGTGAGCCTCGTGGGGAGGGCTGTGACGTGGGACTGTTCAGCCGGCGGCGGAAGCTGCCCGCCGACCGACCGGCCGGTCGCTGGCCGCCGACGAGCGGGTGCTCGCCTGGGCCGCCGGATCGCCGAGGGTGACGGGTCGCTGGTGGTCACCAACCGGGGGCTGTGGCTGCCCGGTCGCGGCCACCGCCTGGGGTGGCACGACATTCACAAGGCGGTCTGGTCCGGCCGGGAGCTGACAGTCACCCCGGCTCGAGCGGTCGGCGAGCGGGACGGTTACCTGGTGGTGGCCGATCGCTCCGACCCAGACGTATCTGCTACTCGATCCGGGCGAGGTGCCACACCAGGTGCGGGCCCGGGTGACCCGCTCGGTGGCGTACACCGCGCATTATCCGGTGCGGCGGCGGGGGAGTGCGGGTGGCGGCCCGTCGGGTGGCCGGGGTCGATGGGCTGAGCTGGACGGTCCGTTACGACCCGGGTACGGCCGCTGACGCGGCGCTGGTGGTCGAGGAGACCGACCGGCTGGTCGCGGCGGCCCGTCGGAGCGCCACCCCGAGCCAGTAACCAAGCTTGAAGTGGCTATGCGGTGACCAGGTCGACGGCGAATACGTGATCACTGATCATTCGGGTGGCACCGACCAGTCCGGCCTGGTCGCCAAGTTCGGAGAGGACGATCGGCATGTCTCCGGTGGCCAGCGGCAGCGAGGCGCGGTAGACCACGGAGCGGATCTCGGCCAGTAGCGCGTGTCCCATGCCGCTGAGACCGCCGCCGATCACGATCAATCCCGGGTTGATGAAGCTGACCAGACTGGCCAGCACCTGTCCAACTCGCCGGCCGCCGTCACGCACCATGCTGATGGCCACCTGGTCGCCGCTGGCCGCGGTCTCCGCCACGTCGACCGGACTGAGGGTCCCGGCTTGCTCGAGCCGCTGGGCGAGCTGTTCGGAGCGGCCGGATCGGGCGGCGGCGAGCGCGTCGCGGGTCAGTGCGTCGCCGCCGAAATAGGCCTCCAGGCAGCCGAGGTTGCCGCATACGCACTGTGGACCATGCTCGTCGACGGCGATGTGTCCGATGTCGCCGGCGGAGCCGTTCGCGCCGCGGAAGACCGTGCCGCTGACCACGATGCCGGCGCCGATGCCGGCACCGAGCTTGACGAAGAGAAAGTCGTCGAACGCCTTGGCGACGCCGGCGTGCATCTCGCCGAGCGCCATGATGTTGACATCGTTGTCGACCAGGACCGGGCAGCCCAGCTCCGCACTGAGGTATTCACGTACCGGAAAGCGGTGCCAGCCGGGCATGAAGGGCGGCGAGACCGGCACTCCGTCGGAGAAGCTGACCGGGCCGGGGATGCCGACGCCAGCTCCGGTGAGTCGGGTGGTGCCGGAGTCGGCACACACCTTTTTGGCCAGTTCCAGCGTCTGGCTGAGGACGGCGGACGGGCCGCGCCGTAGCTCGGTGTGTTCGGCGATCCGGCAGATCACCTTCAGCTCACCATCGGTGATTGTCAACTCCACTGTGGTGGCACCGATGTCGATGCTGAGAAACCGGGTGGCGGCGGCGATTCGGACGATCGAGGAGCGGCGACCGCCCCGGGAGGCGGCTGGGCCGACGGTCTCCACCAACCCGCGTTCGATCAGCCGGTCGATTTCAACGGCCACTTTCGAGCGGGACAGTTCGACGGCGTCGCTCAGTTCGGCCCGTGAGCCCGGTCCACTGTCGCGGAGCAGGCGTAGCACTTTGGCCTGGTGGGCGTTTTCCGGCCAGACTCCTAACACGATCGCTGTCCTTACCTGGAGTCGGCACGGATGCCTGAGTCGTAGGCGACGCTGCGAGGGATGACCGTACCGCGCGCGGGGAACTTATGGTAACAGGGGTGTAAGTTCACGACCCATAGGGCAGACTTTGTCCCTAGGTGGACAAAAGCGAGCGGTGCTCAAATCTTGGCGCTTGGAAAATCACTGGCACGATCGTTGTACCACAGAGTTAGGTTCACGAAGTGACGATGCGTAGCTATGGGCCGATGATCCACGCCCGCGGCCTGGTGAAGCGGTTCGGGGCGTTCACCGCGGTCGACGGAATCGATGTTGACGTGCCAGCTGGCGAAGCGTTCGGTTTCCTCGGTCCGAACGGAGCGGGCAAGAGCTCGACCATGCGGATGATCGGCTGCGTCTCCCCGCCGACCGACGGAACGCTGCGGATCTTCGGTGCGGACCCGCGTTCTGACGGACCGGCGATCCGGGCCCGCTTAGGGGTCTGCCCGCAACTGGACAATCTCGACCCTGAGCTGACCGTGCGGGAGAACCTCACCAGCTATGCCCGCTACTTCGGCATTCCCCGCTCGATCGCCCGGCAACGGGCCGCCGAGCTGCTCGACTTCGTGCAGCTCGCCGAACGGGCGAACAGCAAGGTCGAGCCGCTCTCCGGGGGGATGAAACGGCGATTGACCATCGCGCGGGCGTTGGTCAATGAGCCGGACCTGGTGCTGCTCGACGAACCGACCACCGGGCTCGATCCGCAGGCCCGGCACCTGGTCTGGGAGCGGCTGTTCCGACTGAAACAGCAGGGTGTCACGCTGGTGCTGACCACGCACTACATGGATGAGGCCGAGCAGCTCTGTGACCGGTTAGTGGTAATGGACGGTGGTCGGATCGTCGCGGAGGGTGCCCCACGCGACCTGATCGTCAGATACTCCACCCGCGAAGTGGTCGAGCTGCGCTTTGTCGTCGACTCACAGGCGGACATCGCCGGGAAGCTGGCCGGGGTCGCCGAGCGGATCGAGATCCTGCCCGACCGGGTCCTGCTCTACGTCACAGACGGCGACGCCGCGCTCGCCCAGGTGCACCAGCGCGGTCTGGTCCCGGCCAGCGTGCTCGTGCGGCGTAGCAGCCTGGAGGACGTCTTTCTGCACCTCACCGGCCGAACGTTGGTGGACTGATGCGGAGTCTGACTCCGGCTCTGGCCGTACTGGAGTTCCACCTGGTCGGTTACCGGCGGACCTGGCGGGGCAGCGTCTTCTCCTCGTTCGTGCTGCCGCTGCTCACCGTGCTCAGCTTCGGCGTGGGCGTCGGTGCCTACGTTGACCGTGGGGTGGGTGGGGTGACCTATCTCGACTGGATCGTTCCCGGTCTGATCGCCGCCACCGCCTTCCAAGTGGCCATGGGCGAGTCAAGCTGGCCGGTCTTCAGTGGGTTCCAATGGCGCAGGATCTATGCCGCGCAGTTCGCCGCACCGCTGCGGGTCGCCGATGTCCTGGCCGGGCAGCTCGCTTTCGTGCTGGTCCGGGTGTTGCTCAGCAACGCGGCGTTTCTACTGGTCGCGGCCGGGTTCGGTGCCCTGCTCTCCGGCTGGGCGTTGGTCGTGCCGCTGCTGGTCCTGCTGATCGGCGCGGCGGTCTCGTTGCCCATCATCGCCTTCAGCGCCAGCATCACCACCGATAGCTGGTTGGCGCTGTTGTTCCGGGTCGGGGTCATCCCGATGACCCTCTTCGCCGGGGTGTTCTTCCCGGTGGAATCGCTACCGGGCGTGGTGCGCTGGTTCGCCTACCTCTCGCCGCTGTGGCACGGCGTTGACCTGTGCCGCGCCGCGACCCTGGGGGTCGCACCAGCCTGGTCGCTCCCCGGGCACCTGGCCTACCTCGCCGCCTGGGCGCTGCTTGGGTGGTTGCTCGCGCATGCCCGTTTCCGACACCGCCTGATTGACTAGGAAGAGTCCGACATGGTCAGCCTTGTTCTGCCGCGACTGGTCCGCGTACCCGGGCCGGCCCGGCGTTCGGGGTCGGTGCTGGAACGCAACTTCGCCGCACTGAAGGCCCCGTACTGGTTTGTACTGATTTCTGGTTTCTTTGAGCCGCTGCTCTATCTCCTGTCCATCGGCGTCGGCGTCGGCGCACTGATCGGTGATATCACCCTGCCCTCCGGCCAGGTGGTGAGCTATCCGGTCTTCGTCGCGCCGGCCATGCTCGCCGCCGCCGCGATGACCGGTGCGTTGGCGGAGACGACCTTCAACTTCTTCGGCAAGATGAAGTACCTCAAGCTGTACGACGGGATCCTGGCCACTCCGGTGCGGCCGTTCGAGATCGCCCTTGGCGAGCTGGCCTGGGCGATGGTTCGCGGTTCGGCGTACTCGGCGGCCTTTCTCGTGGTCATGGTGGTGATGGAGCTGACCACGGTGCCCCGCGCGATGGCTGCCCTTCCAGCCGCGGTCGGCATCGGCTTCGCCTTCGGCGGGCTGGGTATGGCACTGGCCACCCTGATCCGAAGCTGGCAGGACTTCGACCTGCTCGGGGCCGCCCAGGCCGCGCTCTTCTTCTTCTCCGGTACGTTCGTGCCGGCCGGGACCTACCCGCCGGTGCTGCGTTGGCTGATCGAACTGAGCCCGCTCTACCGGGGGGTGGACCTGATCCGGGCAATTACCGTCGGGTCGGTCGGCGTGGCGCAACTTGTGGACGTGGCGTACCTGCTGACGCTGACCGGGCTCGGGCTCTGGATCGCTGGTCGGCGGATGACCCGGTTGCTCTGCGGGTGACGCGCTGACCACCACTCGGACACTTTGTGTCTACCAAAGACAAAGGTATCGAGGGTTCAGCGGAAAGTTTGCGACACCCGGCTCTTTCTTTCCCCAGCGGCTACAGATACCGTCTGCCGGAGACGTGACGCGAGCGCCATATGTTCGAGAACGTCGAGGTCAGAGCCCCGGGGTCGATACCGGCCCGGCCCGTACGCCCGAGCCATCGCGCATCGGCGTCGGATGGCTCCTCCGCACCCCGAGCTCCCGCAGGGACATCAGGCGGCCAGTGAGCCGCTGCAGAAAGGTGGAGACAGATGGATCAGGCTGAACGCCGCGTGGGCAAGGCCGCTCTTTCCGACTCGATGCTTACCCGGCGGCGGATCCTGGCCGCCTCGGCCGGTGCCGCGGCCGTGCTCGGCGCCGCCGGGCTGCCCGTGCTGCAGACCAACCGTCCGGCCAAGGCCGACCCGAAGTGGCGTGTCGAGCCGCTGATCCCGGAGACGAACCGGGGCATCATCCTGTACTCGGTGCGGGACCGGATCACCGCCGCCCCCGACGCCAGCGGGGTGCCGTACGGCTTCGAGCGGGTGCTTGCCCGCCTCGCGGAGCTGGGCTACAAGGAGATCGAGTTCGCTGGCTACACCCAGCACACCTCGATCCTCGGCCGGCAGATCACCCCGACGGAGATCCGCAAGATCCTGGACGACAACGGCCTGGTCGCCAACGGCTCGCACGCCTCGGTCAACGCCGCCACGTTCCAGCAGCAGTTGGACATCGCCGAGGAACTCGGCATGAAGAACATCGGTACCGGTAGCGACCCGACCAGCAGCAACTACCAGGCTGACTGGGACGCGGCCGCGGACCTGTGGAACGAGCTTGGCCGGCAGGCCAAGGAGCGCAAGATGCGCCTCTACACCCACAACCACGACGCGGCCTACAACTTCCTGCTCGACAGCGGACCGCTGGACGACCGTGGCCGGCCGACCCGCTCCTCCGGCGTACGGAAGCTGGAGTACTTCTTCGCGAAGACCGACCCGAAGTACGTCTTCTTCGAGATGGACATCTACTGGGGGTACGTGGCGCGCCACAAGCACACCAAGTACATCAACTCGGCGGGTAAGGAGAAGACCAACATCTTCGACCCGATCCTGAACGTGGCCCGGCGCACCAAGCGCTTCCCGCTCTTCCACGCCAAGGACGGCATCAAGAACCCGGCGGTGGGCAACGGCTACGATATGACGCCGCTCGGCACCGGTAACATCAACTTCCAGCAGTTCTTCCAGACCATTGGCGAGTCGGACTTCCACCACGCCAACTGGGAGCAGGACACCGCCCCGGGTGGCACGTCCAACCCCGGCCAGTCCCTGGCATTCGCGGAGACCAGCTACAAGAACATGGCTGACCTGACCGTCTACCGTTACGACGAGAACTGATCGATAGATTAGTCTCCGGTCCTACTGATCGCAGGATGCCCGGCCACCGATTGCGTGGCCGGGCTCCCCTGCGGATAAGATCAACTTCGCCCCAGTATCACCGCCACTTCTGTTGCGATTGGTAAAAGTTTTGCCCCCGGTAGGCCAAAGCTCTGGACAGTCGAGCGATAAGGTCCCTACTGTGTCGGGCACGAGGCGCCGCGGTTGCGCCGTTGTGAACTCCTCGGAGGTGGACCCCAGTGCGCAACGTGGATTCGCTGCACCTACGTGTGCTGCGCCTGCTGCGCGATCAGGGCGCGATATCCCGCGCCGAACTGGCCGACCGGTTGCAGATTCCCCGGCCGAGACTTCTCGCCGAGTTGGATCGCCTGGTGGCCACGGGCTTCGTGGCCGAGGCCGGGATGGCCGCATCCCGTGGCGGGCGTCGTTCGACTTTGGTCGAACTCAACCCCGACCTGCGCTTCGCGGCTGTTGATCTGGGGGCCAGCTCCATAGATGTCGAGGTCACCAACGGCCGATTGGAGCCGCTGGCGGCCTACAACGAAGCGGCTGACATCCGTTCCGGACCCCAAGGTGATCCTGCATCGGGTCAACGAGCTGCTGGCCAAGGCCAGGGTGGACGGAGTCCTCGATCGGTTGGACTCGATCGGTATCGGGGTGCCGGGCCCGGTCAGTTACCGCGACGGGGTGCCGGTATCGCCACCGATCATGCCCGGTTGGGACCGCTTCCCGGTGCGCGAACTGCTTACCCGGGAGCACGGCTGCCCAGCCGTCGTGGACAACGACGTGAACATCATGGCGATCGGCGAGCGACACGGCGGGGTCGCTCACTCGGTGGACGATTTCCTGTTCGTCAAGATTGGCACCGGCGTCGGCTGCGGGATTTACCTGACCGGTGGAGTTTACCGGGGCATCGACGGCTGTGCTGGCGACATCGGTCACATTCAGGTCGAGTCGCAGGGACCGATGTGCTCCTGCGGCAACGTCGGATGTCTGGAGGCGCTGTTCAGCGGAGCCGCGCTGACCAAGGACGCCACTGCGGCGGCCCGCTCCGGTAACTCACCCGCATTGGCGGAGCGACTGGCGATGAACGGTTCGGTGAGCGCCCGCGACGTCGCGGCCTGCGCGGCCGAGGGGGATCGTCACCTGCATCGGGCTGATCCGCGACGGCGGTCGGCGACTCGGTGGGGTCCTCGCCGGCCTGGTCAGCTTCGCCAACCCGTCAATGATCGTGATCGGTGGCGGGCTGGCCCGACTGGGGCACATCCTGCTCGCCGAGATTCGCAGCGTCGTCTACCGCCGATCGCTGCCGTTGGCCACCGGCAACCTGCCAGTGGTTCTCTCCGAGCTGGGTCCGCGTGCCGGCGTCACCGGTGCCGCCGTACTCGCCAGCGATGTTGCATTTGAGCAGGCGTGATGAGCATGGGAGCAAAACGAACGCCGGCCGCGAGCCGGAGTCGAGTGATGACCGGGAAGTCGTGCTTCGACTGACCGATGTGGTGAAGACGTTCCCCGGCGTGCGCGCCTTGGACGGCGTGGAACTGGAGGTGCGTGCCGGCGAGGTGCACTGCCTGCTCGGCCAGAACGGTGCCGGCAAGTCCACCCTGATCAAGGTGCTGGCCGGTGCCCACCAGCCGGACGCGGGCAGGTGCAGTGGCACGGCGAGGCGGTCGAATTTCGCCAGTCCGATCGCCGCGATGAGCGCTCGGCATCGCCACCATCTACCAGGAACTCGACCTGGTCGGAGGACCTGTCGATCGCGGAGAACGTCTTCCTCGGCCACGAGCCGGCCGGCGGTCGGGTTCGTCGGCACGGAGCAGATGGCCCGCGGGCGACCAAGGAAATGCTGGCCCGGCTCGGGCACGCCGAGATCACCGCCCCGGCGGATGGTGCGCGCGTTGCCCGCCGGCGGGCAAGCAGATCGTCAGCATGGCCCGGGCGCTCTCGCACGACGCGCGGCTGATCATCATGGACGAGCCGACGGCGGCGCTGGCCCACGACGAGGTGGAAAACCTCTTCCGGATCATCCGGGACGCTGACCGCCAAGGGGATCGCGGTCGTCTACATCTCGCACCGGCTGGAGGAGATCCGCGAGATCGGCGATCGGGTCACCGTGCTCAAGGACGGCCGGACCACCGCGGCGAACCTGTCCGGCCCGGGACACCCCGACCCGGGAGCTGGTCAGCCTGATGACCGGCCGCAACATCGAGTACGTCTTCCCGCAGCGCCCGCCAGCCCAGCCGGACGCGGCGAGAGTTGCTGCGGGTGCGCAGACCTCAGTCGCCCGAACGAATTCGCCGACGTCTCGCTCACCGTTGCCAGTGGCGAGATCGTGGGCATCGCCGGTCTGGTCGGCTCCGGTCGCTCCGAACTGCTGGAGACGATTTTCGGGGCCCGCCGCGCGGAGACCGGCACGGTGACGATGGCCGGACGGTCGGTACGACCGGGCAGTGTGGGCGCTGCGGTCCGGGCCGGCATGGGGATGGCTCCTGAGGAGCGGAAGAGCCAGGCGTTGCTACTGGGCGAGCCGATCTTCCGTAATGTCACGCTGGCCACGTTCTCCCGATTCGCCCGGCTCGGGCTGACCGATTCCGGTCGGGAGCGCGCTGAGGCAGAGCGGATCGCCGAAACGCTCGAGCTGCGCCCGCGCGACGTACGCCGACCGGTACGCACCCTCTCCGGGGGTAACCAGCAGAAGGTCGTGGCTCGGCCGCTGGCTGCTCGGTGGCACCAAACTGCTCCTGCTCGACGAGCCGACCCGGGGCGTCGATGTCGGCGCGCGGGCCGAGCTGTACCAGGTGATCCGTGACCTGGCCGCGCAGGGCGTCGGCGTGCTGCTGGTCTCCAGCGAGGTGCCCGAGGTGCTGGGCCTGGCTGACCGGGTGCTGGTCATGCGGGAGGGACGGGTGGTGCACGAGGCACCGGCCGAGGAACTTGACGAAGACACTGTGCTCGACCTCGTGATGGCGGGGTCGCTGATGGAGGGTACGCCCGCATGAGTGACGGAACGCTGACCGGGCAGGCGACCGCCGGCCGGGTCGGATGGTGGCGGGGCGAGACGAGCGACTCGGCTCGACGTAATCTGGGGCTGGTCGCGGTGCTGGCCGCGCTGATCGTCATCGGCATCATCACCCGGCCCGACCTGTACGGCGACTCGGGCTGGGTGCGCGACAACATCCTGTCGATCCTGAAGCTCGCTTCGGTGGTCGGGGTGGTGACCGTCGGGATGACGTTCGTCATCATCGGCGGTGGTATCGACCTCTCGGTGGGCGCGATTGTCGCGCTCTCCGGAGTCTGGGCCACCACGCTCGCCACCCAGAGCTACGGCGCCGCCGGCATGATCTTCACGGCGTGTGCCGTCGGGGTCGGGGTCGGACTGGTCAACGGGGTACTTATTTCGTACGGACGGTTGGTGCCGTTCATCGCCACGTTGGCCATGCTGGTTGCTGCCCGGGGGCTGGCCACCCAGATCTCCCAGAAGCAGACCCAGGTCTCCAAGAACGAATTCATCAACGACATCGCCAGCGCCAAGCCGTTGGGCATCCCGCTACTGGTCTACATCCTCGCGGTGGTGGTTGCCGCCGGTTGGGTGCTGCTGAACCGGACCACCTTCGGCCGTCGTACGGTGGCCGTGGGTGGTAACCCGGAGGCGGCCCGGCTGGCCGGCATCAACGTCAAGCGGCACACCATGCTGCTCTACGCGCTCTCCGGGCTCTGCGCCGGCATCGCCGCGATCATGCTCACCGCGCAGGCCAACTCCGCCCAGGCGGCCATGGCCAACCTCTACGAACTCGACGCGATCGCCGCTGCCATCATCGGTGGGACGTTGCTCAGCGGGGGTCGGGGCACCATCATCGGTTCCCTGCTCGGTGTCATCATCTTCGCCACCATCACCAACCTGTTCGCCATCAACGGCCTCTCCACCGAGGCACAGAGCATGGTCAAGGGCGGGATCATCGTCGCGGCCGTGCTGGTGCAGCAGTTCAGCTTCAAGTCCCTCACGCAACTCTTCACGAGAAACAAGGCCGGCTGACCGAGCTGAGCCTTGCTATCGACAGCTTTACCCGCAGGCAACCTGCTCACCCCCCAATACACCCCTTAAGAGAATTATCAGGAGGTCGTCATGACCCAGCGTGATCCTCTCGGCACCGTGCGGTCGGCGGTGCGCGACCTGTTCCGGCGGCGGCTGCTGATGGGTGGTGCGGCGCTCGGCGCCGGCGCCCTGCTCACCGCCTGCACCAGCAACGAAGAGGCACCCACCGTGGCGCAGACCAAGGGCGCCGACGCGGGCAGCGGCAATGACGCACCGGGCAAGAAGGTCATCATCGGTTTCTCGGCTCCGGCCGCCGACCACGGCTGGATCGCCGCGATCACCAACAACGCCAAGGCGCAGGCCGCGGCGTACTCGGACGTGGAGTTCAAGTCGGTTGAGGCCGGCGCCGACGCGGCCGCCCAGCGGGCCGCCCTCTCCACCCTGCTGTCGCAGAAGCCGGACGTCATCGTCCTGCTGCCGCACGACGGCAAGGAGCTCAACGCGTTCGGGCTGGAGGCGATGGCCGCCGGCATTCCGGTGGTCAACCTGGACCGGGCGTTCCCCGACGCGCTGGCCTACCGCCTGCAGATCAAGGGCGACAACTACGGCATGGGCGTCTCCGCCGGCCAGTACATCGGTGCGCAGATGAAGGCCAAGGGCATCGCCAACCCGATCATCGGTGAGATCGCCGGGATCGACGCGCTGGAGCTGACCCAGGAACGGTCGGCCGGCTTCAAGGACGCGCTGGCCACCTTCGGCTTCAAGGTGACGAACCGGCGGGCGGCGGAGTTCACCGCGGACACCGGCCAGCGGGAGGCGGCGCAGCTGCTGCAGGCGCTGCCGAAGATGGACGCGCTCTGGAACCACGACGATGACCAGGGCATCGGTGTGCTGGCCGCGATCAAGCAGGCCAACCGGTCGGAGTTCATCATGGTCGGTGGCGCCGGCTCCAAGAACGCGATCGAGTCGATCCAGGCCGACGACAGCGTGCTCAAGGCGACCGTCACCTACAGCCCGTCGATGGCCTCCTCGGCGATCTCGCTGGCCCGCCTGATCGGCCAGGGTCGGGGCATGTCCGACCTGGTCGAGCTCCAGGTACCCAAGGAGATCACGCTGACCTCCGAGACCATCACCAAGGAGAACGCGAGCGGCTACCTCAAGCTCGGTTTCTAATAACCTGGGGGGAGACCCACCTTGTCTACTGTAGACAAAGAGCTGCGGATCGGCATGGTCGGTTACGCCTTCATGGGCGCCGCGCACTCACAGGCATGGCGCACCGTGAACCGGGTGTTCGACCTACCGGTCCGGGCTCGGATGACCGCCGTTTGCGGCCGGGACGAGGCCAAAGTGGCCCAGGCCGCCGACCGACTCGGCTGGGACGAGCACCTGACCGACTGGCGCGAGTTGATTGCCCGCGACGACATCGATGTGATTGACATCTGCACACCGGGTGACAGTCACGCCGAGATCGCACTCGCGGCGCTGGCGGCCGGCAAGCACGTACTGTGCGAGAAGCCGCTGGCCAACAGCGTCGAAGAGGCTCAAGCGATGGCCGCGGCGGCGGCGCAGGCGCGCTCAGCCGGAGTGCGGGCGATGTGCGGGTTCAACTACCGCCGCGTCCCGGCGATCACGTTGATGCGTCAACTGATCGCTGACGGTCGGCTCGGGGTCCTTCGGCACGTCCGCGCGGCGTACCTGCAGGACTGGATCGTCGATCCGCAGTTCCCGCTGGTTTGGCGGCTACAGCAGGACAAGGCGGGCTCCGGCGCGTTGGGTGACATCGGCGCGCACATCATCGATGTCACCCAGCACGTCACCGGTCAGCGGATCAGTGAGCTGACCGCACTGACCGAAACCTTCGTCAAGGAACGACCGCTGCCGGGACAGGCCAGCGGGCTGGCGGCCTCGGCCGGCGAGGCCGCGGCCACCGGCCCGGTCACCGTCGACGATGCCGCGCTCTTCCTGGCCCGACTGGACGGCGGGGCGGTGGCCAGTTACGAGGCGACCCGGTTCGCCACCGGACGCAAGAACGGCATCCGGATCGAGATCAACGGCTCGCTCGGTTCAGTCGCGTTCGACTTCGAGCGGATGAACGAACTCGAGTTCTACGATGCCACGGCCCCGGGCCAGGACCAGGGTTTCACCCGGATCCTGGTCACCGAGCCGGAGCACCCGTACATGTCGGCGTGGTGGCCGGCCGGCCACCTGATCGGATACGAGCACTCCTTCACCCACCAGGCCCGCGACTTCCTACAGGCGGTCGCGACCGGGGTGGACCCGTCGCCTTCGTTCGAGGAGGCGTTGCAGGTCCAACTCGTACTCGCGGCGGTGGAGCGTTCGGCTGAAGAAGGCATCTGGACCACGGTGGAATCGGCCTCGGCCGGGACGGGTGTCTGAGAAGGGCAATCGGAGCTCCTCGGCCTCGCGCACGAGGGTCCGGACGTGGTCGCGCCCCACGGCCGGTGGTAGTGGTTCGAGGACGGGCGCGCGGTGCGGCTGGGATCTCCCGGTCGCGCCGCGCGACCGCGGGCGCAGTTAGGACCTTGGCGGACGTGGCACCGCGCCAGGGGTGCGGCAGTCAGACAGTTTGGCCTGCGCAACCCCCTCAGGAGGAATAGGTAAATGGCAAGATCCGTAACACAGCGACGGCGATGGCTCGCCGTCGCGGCGGGCGTCGCGCTGACGACCCCGTTGATCGCGACTGCGCCGGCGACGGCGCACCCTGGGCACGACCACGATGAGGGCACCAGCGTGCTGGTGTTCACCAAGACCGCCGGCGAGCGGCTTGCCTCCATCGACAAGGGCGTCAACGCCATCCGTACGCTGGGTAACAACAACGACTTCAAGGTCGATGTGACCCAGGCGTCCACCGCCTTCAGCGCGGAGAACCTGGCCAGCTACCAGGCGGTTGTTTTCCTCAACACCACTGGTGATCTGCTCAACACGGCCCAGAAGGCCGCGTTCGAGAACTACGTGCGCGGCGGCGGCGGCTTCGTCGGCGTGCACGCTGCCGCCACGGCCGAACCGAACTGGCCGTTCTACCAGGGCCTGGTCGGCGCGAAGGCGACCACGCTGTCGTCGGCTGGCTCGGCGTGGGTGGAGGTAACGGACCGGGTGCACCCGGCGACCGCGGACATGCCGCGCGAAGTCAGCGTCACTGACAAGTTCTACAACTTCAGCACCAACGTGCGCGGTAAGGCCCACGTGCTGGCCACCGTCGACGAGAAGAACTTCACCGGCGGGACGATGGGGTACGACCACCCGATTTCCTGGTGTCAGGACTTCGAGGGCGGTCGCTCCTTCTACACCGGTATCGGCCACTCGGCGGACACCTACGCCCTGGGCGCCTTCCGTAAGCACCTGCTGGGCGGCATCCAGTACGCGGCGGGTCTGGCCGAGGGCGACTGTGGCGCCACCGTGCAGGGCAACTTCGAGAAGGTTGTTCTGAACGACCGGCCGGGCGAGCCGATGGCCATGGCCGTCCTCCCCGACGGACGGGTGCTGCACAACGCCCGCTCCGGTCAGATCCGGATGTACGACCCGGCCAAGGGCGGCAGCGACACCATCGCTGAGATCCCGGTCTACGCCCACGACGAGGATGGTCTGCAGTCGATCGCGATCGACCCGGACTTCGCCACCAACAAGTGGGTGTACTTCTACTACTCGCCGAAGCTGAACACCCCGATGACGGATGCGCCGGCGGATAGCAACGACCCCACCGCCTGGGACATCTACAAGGGCTACAACCAGCTCTCCCGGGCAAAGCTGGTCGAGACGCCGACGCCGCACCTGGACCTGTCGACCGAGCAGAAGATCCTGCAGGTGGGCGTGGACCGTGGCGCCTGCTGCCACGTTGCCGGTGAGATCAAGTTCGACGGCAAGGGTCTGCTCTACATGGTGACCGGTGATGACACCAACGCCAGTGGCGCGGACAACTTCGCCCCGGTCAACGAGATGCCGACCCGGGCTCCGGCCTACGACGCGCAGCGTTCCGCCGGCAACACCAACGACCTGCGGGGCAAGGTCCTGCGGATCAAGGTCAAGGCGGACGGGACGTACAGCATCCCGGCTGGGAACCTGTTCCCGCCGGCGCAGTACCAGGATGGCAAGACCCGTCCGGAGATCTTCCTGATGGGCCTGCGTAACCCGTTCCGGTTCGACGTTGACCAGAAGGGCTTCGTCTACATCGGTGACTACTCGCCGGACTCGAAGTCGTCGAACCCGGCGCGTGGCCCGGCGGGTGTTGGTCGGTGGATCGCGGCGAACAAGGCCGGTAACTACGGCTGGCCGTACTGCTACTCGCCGGAACTGCCGCACATCAAGTACGACTTCGCCACGAAGACCTCGCACGGTCCGTACAACTGCGCCGCCCCGGTTAACACCTCGCCGCGCAACACTGGTCTGAAGGTGCTGCCGCCGGTCCAGGACGTGCAGCTCAACTACACGTTCAATGCGTGGACCCCGTGCACCGACCGATTACCTGTCGGTCCCGACGGTGGCCTGCGGTAACAACTGGCCGGTGCTGGGCACTGGTGGCGTCGGGCCGATGGGTGGCCCGATCTACAAGTACGACCCGAACCTGGCGTCGGAGACGAAGTTCCCCGAGTACTACCACGACAGCGTGGTCTTCGGGGAATTCACCCGGAACAAGCTGTTCAGCATGCGGACCAACGGCAGCGGCAAGCTGCAGGGCATCGACCCGCTGCTCAACAGCTTCACCTGGGCCAACCCGATCGACATGGAGTTCGGTCCGGACGGGCACCTCTACGTCCTGGAGTACGGCAGCGGCTTCTTCCGGGCCAACCCCGAGGCGAAGCTCTCCATGGTGCGCTATGTGAAGGACGGCCGGGCTCCGGTGGCCAAGGCCGAGGCGGTTCCGTCGTCCGGTAAGGCTCCGCTGACCGTGCGGTTCAACGGTGCCGGCTCCTACGATGGGGATCCGGGTGACAGCATCAAGTTCGCCTGGGACTTCACCAGCGACGGCACGGTCGACTCGACCGAGGTGAGCCCGAGCTTCACCTACACCGAGAACGGTGTGTACCAGGCGAAGCTGACCGTGACCGATTCCACCGGTCGGTCCGCGACGACCATCCGGGAGATCACGGTCGGCAACACCGCGCCGACGGTGAAGATCACCTCTCCGGTCACCGGCTCCTTCTTCAACTGGGGCGACAAGATTCCCTTCACGGTGGAGGTGACCGACCCGGAGGACGGCACGATCGACTGCAGCCGTGTCCAGGTCTCCACGGTGCTCGGCCATGACACGCACGGCCACGGCATCAGCAACTACACCGGTTGCTCGGGCGTCCTGGTGACCCCGGACGACGGTGCTGACCACGCCGGTGGCTACCTGTTCCTCGGTGTGAGCGCCACCTACACCGACCTCGGGGCCAACGGCCAGCCGGCGCTCTCCGACACCCACCAGGTGACGGTGCAGACCTGGCGCCAGGAAGCGGAGAACGCCCAGGAAGTCAAGGGCGTCGCCGGTGCGATGACCAACGACGTGGACGGCGTCATCCACGTCACCCAGATCCAGAACAACGCCCACCTCGCGTTCCGTCCGATCGATCTGGGCCAGGTCAGCTCGCTCACCTTCCGGGTGGCCGGTGGCGCGGCGAACCGGGTCGGGCAGCCGCAGGCGGCGGTGGAGGTCCGGCTGGGCTCGCCGACCGGTCAGCTGCTGACCACGGCGACCATCAATTCCACCGGAAGCACCAACACCTGGCAGAGCCAGACCGTGCCGCTGAGCCACACGGCCGGTGAGCAGACGCTGTACCTGGTCTTCAAGTCGGTTTCCGGCGGGCCGACCAGCAACTTCTTCAACCTGAACTGGGTCGAGTTCGGCAAGGCGACCCCGTAACAGGACGACGGTCGGGCGGGCGCCGGATGGCGCCCGCCCGAGCGGCGGGTTGGCACAACTGAATAGCGGGTCCTGATCGAACAGCACACACAACTGAACAGCACGTGGAACAGCGGGGGAGGCAGGGTCGAGACGCCGACCGACCCTGCCTACCACAGCCCCGTCCGCCATGCCGACCGGGCCCGGGACGGTGTCGTTGACGCCGACTTCGGCGCCGTACCGGTGGTGCCACCCTTGGTTGGCTTGGCGGACGGGGCCCAATTGTCCCCCTACACGGTCACCGGTCAATATCGATCGGTCGGCCGTAACTGGGACGGCGGACACCGTCACTTCGGCGTAGTGGCACGGGAGGCACAAATGCGTACAGGACTTTGGTTGATCGGTGCTCGTGGCTCAGTCGCGGTCACCAGCATCGTCGGCGCGCTCGCGATCCGCGCCGGGCTGGCCGAGGCGACCGGTTGCGTCACCGAGTTACCCGGACTGCGCGGACCGGCGCTGCCCGGTTTCACAGATCTCGTGCCCGGCGGTTATGACATCACCGAGACGCCGCTGTGCAAGAAGGCCGACGAGCTCGCCGCCGCCGGAGTGGTCCCGGCCCGGTTGGTTGACGCGGTACGCGACCAACTGGTCGCCCTTGGTGAGGATGTCCGGGCGTTGCCGACGGCCGACACCCAGGCCGAGACCGCCGCGCTGATGGTCGCGGATCTGACCGACTTCCGTCAGCGGCACGGGCTGGACCGGATCGTGGTGGTCAACGTCTCGACCACCGAGCCGGCGCCGCCGGCCAATCCCGCCTTCGCTGAACTCGCCACGCTCGAGGCGGCGCTGGCCGGGCCCGAGCCGGTGCTGCCGGCCAGCTCCCTGATCGCCTACGCGGCGTTCAAGGCAGGCTGCTCCTATGTAGACTTTACACCATCGACCGGCGCGCGGCTGCCCGCACTCGACCAGCTCGCCAAGCAGCAGGCCGTGCCGTACGCCGGACACGACGGCAAGACCGGGGAAACCCTGGTCAAATCGGTGCTCGCGCCGATGTTCGCGCTGCGGAACCTGCGGGTGCGTAGCTGGTCGGGGATCAACCTGCTCGGCGGCGGCGATGGTGCGAATCTGGCTGAGCCGGCCGCCAACGCCGCGAAGACCGCCAGCAAGCAGCGGGTGCTCGGCGAGACGCTCGGCTACCAGCCGCAGGGCACCACCCGGATCGAGTACGTCGATGAGATCGGCGACTTCAAAACCGCCTGGGATCTGATCAACTTCTCCGGCTTCCTCGGTACCACCATGCGGATGGAGTTCACCTGGCACGGCTGCGACTCGGCCCTGGCCGCGCCACTGGTGCTCGACCTGACCCGGCTCACCGCCGCCGCACACCGCTGTGGCCGCAGCGGCGGCCTCTCCGAACTGGCCTTCTTCTTCAAGGACCCGATCGGCGCGGGCGGCGGGTCGCTGACCGACCAGTGGTTGACGCTGACCGGCTTCGTCGCGGGGCTGACCGGGAGTGAACAGTGATGCCCCGGTTGCGTGATCTGATCGACCTGGTGCGGGCGCCCGCCGCGCTCTCCGTACCGGGTGACGTGGTGGCCGGGGCCGCCGCGGCGGACGTGCTCGACCGGCGTACCGCCGGACTGGCCGGCGCCTCGGTCTGCCTCTACTGGGCCGGGATGGCCGCCAACGACTGGGCCGACCGGGAGCTCGACGCGGTGGAACGGCCGGAGCGGCCGATTCCCGCCGGCCGGATCTCGGCGCCGACGGCCTTCGGCATCGCGGCCGGACTGACCGGTGTCGGGCTGGCGCTGGCCGGCATGGCGGGCGGACGCCGGGCGTTGGGCGTCGCCGTGCCGCTGGCCGCCGCGGTCTGGGCGTACGACCTGCGGGCCAAGAACACCGCGAGCGGCCCGGCGGTGATGGCCGCCTGCCGAGGGCTGGACGTGTTGCTCGGCGCGAGCACCGGGCGCCCGGTCCGGGCGTTGCCCTCGGCGCTCGCGGTGGCCGCGCATACGTACACCCTCACCGAACTGTCCCGTCGCGAGGTCTCCGGCGCTGATCCCCGGCTGCCGGCGGCCACCCTGGCGGGCACCGTGGCGCTGGCCGCGGTGACCGGTCTGCCGTCCGGGCGGCGCGTCGCCGATCATCCGGACGGCCGGCGAGCCGGCCGGTGGTCCTGGCGTCGGGCGGTGCCCGCCGGTACTCGCCGGCTGGTACACCGCCCAGTACGGTCCGCCCCAGGCCCGGGCGGTGGCCGACCCGTCGGCTGCCCGGATGCGTTCGGCGGTCGGAGCGGGCATCACCGGGCTGCCCGCGCTGCAGGGCGTACTCACCGCCCGTTCCGGCGCCACGCTGGCCGGACTCGTCGTCGCCGCCGCCGCGCCGTTGGGCCGCCGGTTGGCCCGGAAGGTATCGCCGACGTGACCGGGCTACGGTTCGGGTACGGCACCAACGGCTTCGCCAACCACCGGCTCGATGACGCGTTGACGCTGATCGCCGACCTCGGCTACCAGGGAGTGGCGCTCACCCTCGACCACGACCACCTCGACCCGTACGCCGAGGATCTGGCCCGGCGGGTCGCCCGGGTCGCCGATCGGCTGCGCGACCTCGACCTGGCGGTGGTGGTGGAAACCGGCGCCCGGTATCTGCTCGATCCGTGGCACAAACACGCGCCCACCCTGCTGCACGAGGAGCGGGCCGAACGGGTGGACTTTCTGTGCCGGGCGGTGGCCGTCGCCGCCGACCTGGGCGCCGAGGCGGTCTCCTACTGGGCCGGCGTGCGTCCCGCGCGGGTGCCGACGGAACTGGCCTGGGACCGGTTGGTAGCCGGCTGCGCGACGGTCGTCCGGGCCGCCGAAGCGGCCGGCGTGCCGATCGGATTTGAGCCGGAGCCCGGCATGCTGGTGGAGTGCATCGACGATTGGCGAAGGCTGCGGACGGCGCTCGGCGACCCACCCGGCTTCGGCATCACCCTCGACATCGGACACTGCCGCTGTCTGGAGCCGAACCCGGTGCCGGACTGCGTGGCCGAGGTGGCCGGACATCTGGTCAACGTGCAGATCGACGACATGCGTCGGGGAGTGCACGAGCATCTGGAGTTCGGCACCGGGGAAATCGACTTCCCGCCGGTACTCCGGGCGTTACGCGAGGCCGGCTACCGAGGGCTGGTCGCCGTGGAGCTGCCCCGGCACTCGCACGCCGCGCCCACCGTGGCCGCCGAATCGCTGGCCTTCCTGCGCGACGCGCAGCGGCGGGCCGAGGCTTCAGATTTATCCCTGACCGACGTACCGCCTTCAGAGGAGGAGTGATGGATCCGGACGACCTCCGTGCCGCGCTCGCCGCAGCACCCGATGTCCCCGATCAGGCATGGCTGCCCGCCGCGCTGGCGCGGGTGGCCGCCGAGCCGGCCGCCGCCGGCCGACTGTTCGCCGGTGCGGCACGGCGTACCGGGCGCGCGCCGCTGTCCGGCGTACCCGGCTGGACCGCGGACGAGGCGGGCCGGGCGTTGCTGCTCGCCGCGCTCCCCGCCGACCTGGTCGCCGAGCGGATCGAGGAGCTTTACCGGTACGGCGACGCGGCCGAAAAGCGGGCGGTGCTCAAGGCCCTGCCGCTGCTGCCGATCGGGGCTGCCGCGGTGCCGCTGCTGCACGACGCGATCCGGACCAACGACACCCGCCTGGTGGCCGCGGCGCTCGGACCCTATGCGCGACACCTGGACCAGCCGATGTGGCGGCAGGCGGTGCTCAAGTGCGTCTTCATGACCGTGCCGCTCGAGGTGGTGCACGGCCTGGCCGACCGGGCCGACGCGGAGCTGGGCGTCATGCTCGGCGGGCTGGCGCAGGAGCGCGCCGCCGCCGGTCGGGAACTGGCCGCCGACGCGGTCGCGCTGCTGGCGCGCCTGACCAAGGACTTTTCCCTGACCACGAATTACCCGATCACCGCCACCGGTGAGCAAGCCAAGGAGGCGTGATGCGAATCTTCGACCCGCACATCCACATGACGTCCCGCACCACCACCGACTACCAGGCGATGGCGGCCGCCGGGGTCCGGGCGATCGTGGAGCCGGCATTCTGGCTCGGGCAGCCGCGCACCAACCCGGGCTCGTTCGCCGACTACTTCGACTCGCTGGTCGGCTGGGAGCCGTACCGGGCCAGCCAGTTCGGCATCCGGTACCACGCCACGATCGCGCTGAACCCCAAGGAGGCCAACGACCCGCGCTGTCGGGGCGTGCTCGACCTGCTGCCGCGTTACCTGGAGAAGGACGGCGTGGTCGCGGTGGGCGAAATCGGCTACGACTCGATGACGCCCGAAGAGGACGAGGTCTTCGCCGCGCAGCTCGCGCTGGCGATCGAGTACGGCCTGCCGGCGATGGTGCACACCCCGCACCGGGACAAGGCCCGGGGCACCGAACGGACCCTGGCGGTGGTCGCCGAGTCCGGCATCGCCCCGGGGATGGTCGTGGTTGACCACCTCAACGAGGTGACGGTGCAGGTGGTCAAGGACGCCGGCTGCTGGATGGGTTTCTCCATCTACCCGGACACCAAGATGACCCCGCCCCGGATGGTGGAAATCCTCAAGCAGTGGGGCCCGGAGCGGGTGCTGGTCAACTCCGCCGCCGACTGGGGACACTCCGACCCGCTGCTCACCCGGGCCACCGGAGAGGCGATGCTGGCTGCCGGGTTCAGCGAAGACGACGTGGACCTGGTGCTCTGGCGTAACCCGGTCGAGTTCTACGGCCAGTCCGGCCGGCTGGACCTGACCGAACTCGGCGAGATCGACGCGACCTTCGAGGGCAGCTCGATCAAACGCGGCGGCAGCTGAGATGCGGCTGCGACACCCGGACGGTCAGTTGATCCACCTCAGCTACTGCACCAACGTGCACGCCGCTGAGGACCTCGACGGGATCATCGACCAGTTCGACCGGTACGCGGTTCCGGTCCGCGAGCGGCTGGGCAGCGATGTGCTCGGGCTCGGCTTGTGGCTGGCCGCGCCGGTCGCCGCCGGGTTGGCCGGTGACCCCGAGCTTCGGCGGCGGCTGCGTCGGGAACTGACCGCCCGGGGTCTTGAGGTGGTCACCCTCAACGGCTTTCCGTACCAGTCGTTCCAGGCGCCGGTGGTCAAGCAGGCGGTCTACCACCCGGACTGGACCCGGCCGGAGCGGTTGGACGTACACCCTCGACCTGGCCCGGATCCTGGTCGACCTGCTCCCCGACGACGCGGCCCGCGGATCGATCTCCACGCTGCCGTTGGCCTGGCGTGACCCATGGGACGACGAGCGCGCCGCCGCCTGCTACCGGGCGTTGGACGCGCTGGCTATCGGCCTGGCCGGGATCAACCGCCGCTCCGGCCGGTCGATCCGGGTCGGGTTCGAACCCGAGCCCGGTTGTGTGGTGGAAACCACCGACGATGTGGTCCGGTTGCTGTCCGGGATAGACACCGAGTGGCTCGGTATCTGCCTCGACCTGGCCCATCTCGCCTGTGCCTGGGAGGAACCGGCCGAGGCGCTGCGGGCGTTGAACGAGTCCGGCATCCCGGTGGTGAAGGTGCAGGTTTCGGCGGCCCTCGGCGCTGACGCGCCGGCTACCGACGCCGAGGTGCTGCGGGAGTACGTCGAGCCCCGGTTCCTGCACCAGACCCGCGCCGCCGACGGGACCGGCGTGGACGACCTGGACGAGGCGCTCGACGCCGGCCTGCCCGGACCGTGGCGGGTGCACTACCACGTGCCGCTGCACGCCGCGCCGGTCGCCCCGCTGACCGCCACCGTGCCGGTGCTGCGCACCGCGCTCGACGCCCTGGTCGGTGGGGCAACGGCGGTCAGTGACCACTTCGATGTGGAGACGTACACCTGGGGGGTGCTTCCGCCGGAGCACCGCCCGAACGATCCGGACCAGCTCGCCGGGGGGATCGCGGCGGAGTTGGCCTTCGCCCGGGATGAGCTGTGCGGACTGGGCCTGACGACGACGTTTTCGGAGGTGGTCTCGTGAAGCCGCTGCTCGTACTTGACGTGGTCGGGTTGACGCCCCGACTGCTGGAGCACATGCCACGGCTGGCCGCGCTCGCCGACACCGGCTTCCAGGCCGGGCTCGGCACGGTGCTGCCGGCGGTGACCTGCTCGGTTCAGTCGACCTTCCTCACCGGCGAGCAGCCGTCCGGGCACGGCATCGTCGGCAACGGCTGGTACTTCCGGGACCTGGGCGAGGTGCTGCTCTGGCGCCAGCACAACGGCCTGGTCGGCGGGGAGAAGCTGTGGCATGCCGCGCGGAAAATTCGTCCGGACTACACGGTGGCGAACGTCTGCTGGTGGTACGCGATGGGCGCGGACGTCAACTGGACGGTCACCCCGCGGCCGATCTACCACGCCGATGGTCGCAAGGATCCGGACTGCTACACCGATCCGCCGCAGCTGCACGATGAGCTGACCAACCAGCTCGGCACCTTCCCGCTGTTCAGCTACTGGGGAGCCGCCGCCGGGATCACCTCTTCGGAGTGGATCGCCCAGGCCACCCGGCAGATGATCACCAACCACTCGCCCGACCTCACCCTCGCCTACCTCCCGCACCTCGACTACGACCTGCAACGTTTCGGCTCTTCCGGGCCGGAGGCGGCGGCTGCCGCGGCCGAGTTGGACCGGGTGCTCGCCCCGCTGCTGGACACCGCCCGGGCCCGGGGTCGGACCGTGGTGGCGCTCTCCGAGTACGGCATCACCGACGTGTCCCGTCCGGTGGACATCAACCGGCTGCTGCGCGCCGAAGGGCTGCTGAAGGTCTACACCCAGGCCGGGATGGAGTACCTCGACCCGTGGACCTCGCGGGCGTTCGCGGTCGCCGACCACCAGGTGGCGCATGTCTACGTCCGGGACCCGGCCGACGTGCCGGCGGTGGCGAAGCTCTGCGCCGGGCTGCCCGGGGTCGCCGAGGTGCTCGATGAAGCCGGCAAGGCGGCGCATGGCCTGAATCACGAGCGTTCCGGTGAACTGGTGCTGGTCTCCGAGCCGGATGCCTGGTTCACCTACTACTACTGGCTCGATGACGCGGCGGCGCCGGACTTCGCCCGGCTGGTGGATATTCACCGCAAACCCGGGTACGACCCGGCTGAGCTCTTCTTCGACCCGGCCGCGCCGGGTGCGGCGAAGGGTCGGGCGGCGTACGCCCTGCTACGCAAGAAGCTCGGGATGCGGTACCTGATGAGTGTGGTCGGGCTGGACGCGGGTGCCCGGGCGGTCCGTGGTTCCCACGGTCGGCTGCCCGACGATCCGCGGGACGCGCCGGTGCTGCTCTGCTCCGATCCGGCGCAGGCCCGTGCCGAGTTCGCCGCCACCGAGGTCAAGGAGTTGCTGCTACGGCTGGCCGGACTGCGCTGAGAATTCTGAATTGCCTGGGCGATCCGCCCGGGGTTTGAGCAACTGACCGCGTCCGGGACGCGGACCGGGGCTGGTCTCTACTGGACCAGCCCCGGTTTTGTGCTGGCCGGCCGTGCCGACTTTCCGATGGATGGACAAAAGCTCGGGATCGATGGTCAGAAGGTATAGACACATCGAGATTTACTAATTACTGTCGTCCCCAGTACCGGGCCGTCAACTTCGAGGCGAACCGGTGGCGCGGTTGATCCAGCAACCTGCGACCAGCGAATCCGGTGTGCGACACCGATCGACAGTCGTGGCTTGGTGCAAGCGACGTACCGGGTTGATTCCATCCTGCTACGGCATCCGGCGCGGCGACGCGCGCCTCCTGCCGGGCACGTACCTGGTCAGGAAGGGAATGCACGCCATGTCCAGAACAGACCGTCGTACCACGTCCGGGCGGTGGCTCGTAACCGGCGCCGCGCTGCTGCTGGTCGCGACCAGCGTCCCAGCGACGCTCAGCACGGCCACCCCCGCACAGGCGCACCCGATCAACGCCAGTGACTTCCAACAGGTCCAAATGGCCCGAGGAGTGGCCGCGATGGGTGAACCGATGTCCCTCGCGGTGCTGCCGGACCGCTCGGTCCTGCACACCGCCCGCAACGGCACCCTGCGGCGGACCGACGCGACCGGCAAAACCTCGATCATCGGCACCCTGGCGGTCTACACCCACGACGAGGAAGGGCTACAGGGCGTCGGAATCGACCCCAACTTCGCCAGCAACCGGCAGATCTACCTCTACTACGCCCCGCCGCTCTCCACCCCGGCCGGCGACGCCCCGGCCACCGGCACCAACTGGACAGCCTGGCAGGGCGTCAACCGGTTGTCCCGGTTCACCCTGAACGCCGACTACACGCTCAACATGGCCAGCCAGGTCAACGTGCTCGACGTACCGGCCGACCGGGGCATCTGCTGTCACGTCGGCGGGGACATCGACTTCGACGCGGCCGGCAACCTGTACCTCTCCACCGGTGACGACACCAACCCGTTCGACTCAGCCGGCTATTCGCCGATCGACGAGCGGACCAACCGCAACCCGGCGTACGACGCGCAGCGCAGCTCAGCCAACACCAACGACCTGCGGGGGAAGATCCTGCGGATCAAGGTGAACGCCAACGGGACGTACTCGATCCCGGCCGGCAACCTCTTCGCCCCCGGCACGGCCAAGACCCGGCCGGAGATCTACGCGATGGGCTTCCGCAACCCGTTCCGGATCAGCGTCGACAAGGCCACCGGCATCGTCTACGTCGCCGACTACGGTCCGGACGCCGGCTCCACCAACCCCAACCGGGGGCCCAGCGGGCAGGTCGAGTTCAACCGGGTCACCTCGCCCGGCAACTACGGCTGGCCGTACTGCACCGGCACGAACACCACCACCGAGACGTACAACAAGTGGGACTTCGCCACCAACACCGGCGGCGCCAAGTTCAACTGCACCGGCGGGCCGACCAACAGTTCGTTCCGTAACACCGGGCTGACCACCCTGCCGGCGGCCCGGTCGTCCTGGATCCGGTACGGCGGCGACGCCGGCTCGCCACCGGAGTTCGGCGGCGGCTCGGAGTCGCCGATGGGCGGACCGGTCTACCGTTACGACCCGGCGCTCAACTCCTCGGTCAAGTTCCCGCAGTCCTTCGACGGGCAGTTCTTCGCCAGCGAGTTCGGTCGCGGCTGGATCAAGCCGATCCACGTCAACGCCGATGGCTCACCGGGCACCATCGACAACTTCCCGTGGACCGGCAAGCAGGTGATGGACTCGGCGTTCGGCCCGGACGGCGCCTACTACGTGCTCGACTACGGCACCGGCTACTTCAACGGGGACGCCAACTCGGCGCTCTACCGCTTCGAGTACATCGGCGGCGGCAACCGCGCGCCCACCGCGGTGGCCAGCGCCAACCGGACCACCGGCCCGGCCCCGCTGACCGTCAACTTCTCCTCGGCCGGCTCGTCGGACCCGGAGGGCGGCGCGCTGACCTACGCCTGGAACTTCGGCGACGGGACCAACTCGACCGCGGCGAACCCGACGAAGACGTACAGCGCCAACGGCCGCTACACCGCGACCCTGACCGTGAAGGACCCGCAGGGCGCCACCGGTAGCGCCAGCGTGATCATCACGGTCGGCAACACCGCGCCCACGGTGACCGTCTCCGCGCCGGCCAACGGGCAGCTCTTCGCCTACGGTGACACCGTGCCGTTCCAGATCACGGTGACCGATCCCGAGGACGGCACGATCGACTGCGCCCGGGTCAAGATGACCTACGTCCTCGGCCACGACAGCCACGGCCACCAGATCACCTCGAAGAACGGCTGCTCCGGCTCGATCACCATCCCGGTAGACGGGGAACACGACGACGCGGCGAACATCTTCGCCGTCTTCGACGCGGAGTACACCGACAACGGCGGGCTGACCACCGCACACCCAGCAGACCCTGCAGCCCAAGCACCGGCAGGCCGAGCACTTCAAGACCTCGTCCGGCATCAACACCTTCGACAAGGCCACCGCCGAGGGCGGCAAGACCGTCGGTGACATTCACAACGGCGACTGGATCGCGTTCGAGCCGTACCGACTGAACAACGCCACCTCGTTCAGTGCCCGGGTCTCGTCCGCCGGGGCCGGCGGCACCCTGCAGGTGCGGGCCGGCTCGCCGACCGGCACCGTGCTCGGCTCGGTCACCGTGCCGGTCACCGGAGCGTGGGATGTGTTCACCAACGTCACCGGCCCGATCTCCGGCGCGCCGGCCGGCACCACCACGCTCTACCTGACCTTCGCCGGCTCCGGCAGCGGCGCGCTCTACGACCTGGACGCGTTCACCTTCACCACCGGCGGCGGCACCGGCGGTGGCACCGGACCGATCGTCGGGTTGGCCGGCAAGTGCCTGGACGTGGCCAATTCGGGCACCGCCGACGGCACCAAGGTGCAGCTCTACGGCTGCAACGGCACCGGAGCGCAGACCTGGACGGTCACCCCGGGCAGCACGATCAAGGCGTTGGGCAAGTGCCTGGACGTCTCCGGTGCCGGCACCACGGACGGCACCAAGGTGCAGTTGTGGACCTGCAACGGCACCGGCGCGCAGAACTGGGCCGCGCAGGCCGATGGCACGGTGCGTAACCCGCAGTCCGGCAAGTGCCTGGACGTCTCCGGCAACAACTCGGCCGATGGCACCCAGATCCACATCTGGACCTGCACCGCCGCAGCGAACCAGAAGTGGACCCTGCCCTGATCTGAAGGAAGGGCCCCGCAGATCGCATCTCGGATGGGCGGGGCCCCCTTCCGAACCACCGATAGGGAGAACACCGATGCGCAGACTGCTCCGTTCGTCCCTCGGCGCGGCCACCGCGGTCCTCGCCGTCCTCGCCGCCACCGCGGGGGCCGGCCCGGCCAGCGCCGCCGATCCGGCGTACAGCGTGCTGGTCTTCTCCAAGACCGCCGGGTTCCGGCACGACTCCATCGCGGTCGGCACCCAGGCCATCCGCGACCTCGGCGCGGCGAACAACTTCACCGTCACCGCCACCGAGGACGCCGACCACGTTCACCACCGGCAACCTGGCCCGGTACCAGGCGGTGGTCTTCCTGAACACCACCGGCGACGTGCTCAACGACACCCAGCAGACCGCCTTCGAGTCCTACATCCGGTGCCGGCGGCGGATATGTCGGCGTGCACGCCGCCGCCGACACCGAGTACGACTGGCCGTTCTACGGCAACCTGGTCGGGGCGTACTTCGCCTCGCACCCCGCCATCCAGCAGGCCAACGTCAAGGCGGTGGACCGGGGCCACGCGGCCACCGCCCACCTGCCGCAGACCTGGACCCGCACCGACGAGTGGTACAACTACCAGACCAACGCCCGGACCAGCGCGCGGGTGCTGGCCACCCTGGACGAATCGTCGTACTCCGGGGGTGGGATGGGCGCCGACCATCCGCACGCCTGGTGTAAGACGTACTCCGGGGGCCGGTCGTTCTACACCGGTGGGGGACACACCCAGGCGTCGTACGCGGAGCCGGCGTTCCGGGCGCATCTGCTCGGCGGCATCCGGTACGCGGCCGGCCGGACCAAGGCCGACTGCCGGCCGGAGAGCGGATACACCACCCTTTACAACGGCTCCACCAGCGGTTGGTCGCAGGCTGGTCCGGGTGGCTTCACCAACTCCGACGCGACCCTGACCTCCACCGGCGGCATGGGCCTGTACTGGTACAGCGCCAAGCAGTTCAGCTCGTACTCGTTGAAGCTGGACTGGCGGATGCGTGGCGACGACAACTCCGGGGTGTTCATCGGGTTCCCGCCGTCAAGCGACCCCGGGTCCGCAGTCGACAAAGGCTACGAGATCCAGATCGACGCCACCGACACGCCGGACCGGACCACCGGCGCGGTCTACGGCTTCAAGTCCGCCGACCTCGCCGCCCGGGACGCCGCGCTGAACCCGCCGGGGGAGTGGAACACCTACGAATTGCTGGTCGAGGGGAACCGGCTGCAGATCTTCCTCAACGGGACGAAGATCAACGACTTCACCAACACCAACCCGGGCCGGTCGCTGGCCGGGCACATCGGCATCCAGAACCACGGCGCCTCCGACGTTGTCTCGTTCCGTAACATCCGGATCAAGGAACTGGGCGGGACGCCGCCGCCGACTGGTGACACCACCATCCAGGCCGAGGCGTTCAGCTCGGCCAGTGGGGTGACGCCGTTCGCCAAGGACGGCGCGAACGGCGGGCAGACGCTCGGCTACATCGACCCGGGCGACTGGGCGGCGTACAACGGGGTGGACCTGACCGGAGTCACCTCGTTCCGGGCGCGGGTGGTCTCCGGTGGAGCGGGCGGCACCATCGGGGTACGTACCGGCTCACCCACCGGCACCCTGCTCGGCTCGGTGGCGGTGCCGAACACCGGTGGCTGGACCACCTTCGCCAATGTCTCCACCACGTTGTCCAACGTTCCGGCCGGGCCGCAGAACCTGTATCTGACCTTCACCGGCTCGGGTACCGGGCTCTTCGACCTGGACGACTTCACCCTGGTCCGCACGGGTGGCGGTGGCGGCACCGGGGTCGGCCCGATCAAGGGGTCTGGCCGGCAAGTGTGTCGATGTGGCCGCCAGCGGCACCGCCGACGGTACGAAGGTGCAGCTCTACACCTGTAACGGCAGCGCGGCGCAGAGTTGGACGGTGAGCGGGCAGACCCTGCGGGCGTTGGGCAAGTGCCTGGACGTCTCCGGTGGCGGCACCGCCGACGGTACCAAGGTGCAGTTGTGGACCTGTAACGGCAGCGGCGCGCAGAACTGGGCCGCCCAGGCTAACGGCACGCTGCGCAACCCGCAGTCCGGCAAGTGCCTGGACGTCGCGGGGAACAACTCGGCCGACGGCACCCAGATCCACATCTGGAGCTGCACGGGCGCAGCGAACCAGAAGTGGACCCTGCCCTGATCGGATCGGTTAGCCGAGGGCCCCGGGTTATCGCTTTCCGGATAATCCGGGGCCCTCGGCGTGTCAGCCGGCACGGACTAAAGCGACGCGTGGTCCAGAGACTTGTAGATCAACTCAGGTTACAGTCACCTGACCATGAAAAACTCTCACCTGACTTGACCGGTTCCAGGCTGGCTCGCCCCGAGCGGCGCCAGTGTGTAATTCCAGGTAACCGAGAGGGAGTAGAACTATGCCGCGACCTATCACGCTCTTCACCGGCCAGTGGGCCGACCTGCCGTTCGAGGAGGTGTGCCGGCTGGCCGCCGAGTGGGGCTACGACGGCCTGGAGATCGCCTGCTGGGGCGATCACTTCGAGGTCGACCGGGCGCTCGCCGACGAGTCGTACGTCGACGCAAGCGGGCCAGACGCTGGCCAAGTACAACCTGCAGGTCTTCGCGATCTCCAACCACCTGGTCGGGCAGGCGGTCTGCGACCACCCGATCGACGAGCGCCACCAGGGCATCCTGCCGTCGCGGATCTGGGGCGACGGGGAGCCCGAGGGGGTACGCCAGCGGGCCGCCGAGGAGATGAAGGACACCGCCCGCGCGGCGGCGAAGCTCGGCGTCAAGACGGTGGTCGGCTTCACCGGCTCGTCGATCTGGCACACCCTGGCGATGTTCCCGCCGGTGCCGCCGGAGATGATCGAGCGCGGCTACCAGGACTTCGCCGACCGCTGGAACCCGATCCTCGACGTCTTCGACGAGGTCGGCGTGCGGTTCGCGCACGAGGTGCACCCCAGCGAGATCGCGTACGACTACTGGACCACCAAGCGGACCCTGGAGGCGATCGGCCACCGGCCGGCGTTCGGGCTGAACTGGGACCCGTCGCACTTCGTCTGGCAGGAACTCGACCCGGTCAACTTCATCTTCGACTTCGCCGACCGGATCTACCACGTCGACTGCAAGGACGCGAAGGTCCGCACCGGCGACGGGCGGCGCGGTCGGCTGGCCTCGCACCTGCCCTGGGCCGACATGCGGCGCGGGTGGGACTTCGTCTCCACCGGTCACGGCGACGTGCCGTGGGAGGACTGCTTCCGGGCGCTGAACGCGATCGGCTACGACGGCCCGATCTCGATCGAGTGGGAGGACGCCGGGATGGACCGCCTGGTCGGCGCGCCGGAGGCGCTGCAGTTCGTCCGCCGGCTGGCCTTCGACGCTCCGGCCGCCGCCTTCGACGCGGCGTTCGCCAGCAAGGACTGACCCCACCGAACCCGGTCGGCCGGGCCGGTCGCCACTGGCGACCGGCCCGGCGCTGCCGTTCGCAACCTCAGAACGGGGTGCCGTTGGAGCCGGCGGCACCGGAAGACCTCCGGCCGGCTGCCGACGCCCCGGTCGCTGCCGACGATCCTGCCAAGCGTGCCGCTCGTGGTCGTGGCGCTGCCTGCCTGGCTGCCCGGGCTCGGGCTGGTGAAGCCTTCGTCGGCGCGTGCCGCGCCGCCATTGTCCAGGTGCAGCTTCTCACCGAGTCGGGTCTGGCTCAGTCGATCCCGGCCCTCGCTGTAGAGCCGGTTCGCCTGTGCCTGGGCGACGCCCGCCGCCTCCTGCACGGTCGGGTGGTCGAGGAATTTGCGGCTGCTGCGCACCAACTCCTCGTACTTTTCCCGCCCGGCGCGAGCGCCCAGGACGAAGCCCGCAGCCAGCCCGACGATGAACCACAGCTTTCCGCGCATTTCAGCTCCTTCCGTACTCGACGTGACGTTGCATCCTCGAGGTTTCCGGGTGATCAATCACGTCGCGCCTGCGTCGTTTGTCCGCTGTTACTACCCATCCTCCTCCAAGGTCATGCCTGTTAGGGAGCGTCTTGGTAATTTGTCCCGATATCTGACTGGATGCTGCGACGACAACCCGGTAGCGCGCCACCCCCGGTCATCCTGTACTCTTGTGCCGTCCGCAGGGCGAAGGAGAGATCCGAAACCCGGACAACGCACGATCCCCCGTAGCTCAATTGGCAGAGCAGCCGGCTGTTAACCGGCAGGTTTTTGGTTCGAGTCCAAACGGGGGAGCTTTTCCAACATCCCGCCCGCCAGCCCGCCTGGCGGGCATCGTCATATCTGGGGTCCCCGCGCACCCGGCCGGTTGCGCCGGACCCGCGTGACCTGGACCGCCGTTCCGGCCAGTTGTGTGCCGACGGCAGTGCCGACCAGTGGTCACGCCGCGACCTGCGCCGATCATGAACGGGTGGGATGAGATGGCCGAGAATCGCAACCGGATGGCCGTACTGATCGCCGTGCTGGTGGCACTTGGCTGGCTGATCCTCGGCGGCCTCGCCGCCCCGTACTCCGGCAAGCTCGGCCAGGTCGCCACCAACGACAACGCCTCCTTCCTGCCCAGCGACGCGGAAGCCACCCGGGCCCAGAATCTGGCCAGTGGATTCGTCGAACAACCGAGCACCCCGGCGGTGGTGCTCTACCAGCGTGGCACCGGCATCACCGACGCCGATCGCCAGCGGGCCAGCGCGGACGCGGCCCGGTTCGCCCAGATCCCCGGCGTGGTCGGTCCGCTCCCGCCAGCCATCCTCAGCGCCGACGGGCAGGCGCTGGAGGTGATCGTGCCGATCAACGACGTGGCGGGCGGGCAGGACAGCGGAGTGGTCGACCAGATACGCACCCTGGCCGGGGCCGGAGAGGACGGACTCACCATCGCCGTCGGCGGGCCGGCCAGCCTGCTCGCCGACCTGATCAAGGTCTTCTCCTCGATCGACAGCAGCCTGCTGCTGGTCACCCTCGGCGTGGTGCTGGTCATCCTGCTCATCATCTACCGCAGCCCGGTGCTCTGGATCTTCCCGCTGCTCTCCGCCGGCCTCTCCTACGCGATCGCCGCCTACTGGGTGTACCTCTTCACCGACAGCGGCGTGATCAAGCTCAACGGGCAGGCGCAGGGCATCCTCACCGTGCTGGTCTTCGGTGCCGGCACCGACTACGCGCTGCTGCTGATCGCCCGCTACCGGGAAGAACTCGCCACCACGACAGCACGGTCGACGCGCTGAAGGCCGCCTGGCGTGGCGCCGCACCGGCCATCCTGGCCTCCGGCGGCACCGTCATCGCCGGCCTGCTCTGCCTGCTGCTCTCCAGCCTCAACTCCAACCGGGCGCTCGGGCCGGTCGCCGCCCTCGGCATCGGCGCCACCCTGATGGTCATGCTCACCTTCCTGCCCGCGCTGCTGCTGATCGGCGGGCGGTGGGTCGTTCTGGCCCCGCTCCCCGGCCGCCGAGAACGCCCAATCGGTCGGCCGGCTCTGGCAACCGATCGCGAACCTGTCGCCCGCCGGGCGAGGGTCGTCTGGGTCGCCACCACCCTCGGCCTGATCGCGCTCGCCATCGGCCTCACCCAGCTCAACACCACCACCCTCGGCGAGGCGGAGCTGTTCACCACCCGGCCCGCCTCCGTCGCCGCACAGGACCTGATCAACCGGCACTTCCCGGCCGGCCTCGGCAGCCCGGCCACCATCTTCACCACCGTCGGCTCGGCCGATCAGGTGGCCGCAGCCGCCCGCGCGCGTGCCGGGGGTGGCCGAGGTGCAACCGCTGCCCGCCCGGCGACGCCGCGCCGGCGCCACCGGCGCGCCCACCGCGACCGAAGGTCGTCAACGGCCGGGTGGAGCTGCAGGCCACCCTCTCCGTCGCCGCCGACAGCGACGCCGCCGAGCAGACCGTCCGCGACCTGCGCGACCGCCGTACACGCGGTGCCCGGCGCGGACGCCGTGGTCGGCGGCTTCACCGCGATCGACCTGGACACCGCCACGCCTCCACCCGCGACCGCAACGTGATCATCCCGGTGGTGCTCGGGGTGATCGCGGTGATCCTGGCCCTGCTGCTGCGCTCGCTGCTCGCGCCGGTGCTGCTGATCGCTCACCGTGGTGCTGTCGTTCCTGGCCACCCTCGGGCTGTGCGCGCTGCTGTTCACGTACGTCTTCGGCTTCCCCGGCGTCGACGCCGTCGTTCCCGCTCTTCGCCTTCGTCTTCCTGGTCGCCCTCGGCATCGACTACAACATCTTCCTGATGAGCCGGGTCCGGGAGGAGGCGGTACGACGCGGCACCCGCGCCGGCGTGCTGCGCGGCCTCGTGGTCACCGGCGGCGTGATCACCTCGGCCGGCATCGTGCTCGCCGCGACCTTCTCCGCGCTGGCCGTCCTCCCGCTCGTGGTGCTGGTCGAACTGGGCGTCGCGGTCGCGCTCGGCGTACTGCTCGACACCATCGTGGTCCGCTCGCTGCTGGTTCCGGCGCTGGCCTACGACGTCGGACCGGCCATCTGGTGGCCGGTCAGGTTGGCACGGCGCGAACAGGCGGCATACCGTGCCCGGCATTCCCGCGGAAAGTGAAGTCGTGATCGTCGGCGGCGGCCTGGCCGGGCTCGCCGCCGCCCGACGGCTGCACCGCGCCGGCGCGCCGTGGCGGCTGCTGGAGGCCGCCGACCGGCTCGGCGGCCGGGTCGCCACCGACGAGGTCGACGGCTTCCTGCTCGACCGGGGCTTCCAGGTGCTCAACACCGCCTACCCCCGGCTGGGCACCCTGCTCGACCCGGACCGGCTCGACCTCGGCTACCTCACCCCGGGGGTGCTGGTCCGACGCGGCGACACCGCTGCACCGACTGGTCAATCCGCTACGTGACCCGCTCGGCGCGGCCCGATCCCTGCGTGCCGGCCTCGGCGGGCAGCGCCGACTGGCTGCGGCTGGCCGCGCTCGCCGCAGGCTGTGCGTCCTGCCCGGCCGACCGGCTGCTCGATGCCCCGGAGGTCAGCACCGAGAGCGGCGTTGCGCCGGGCCGGCCTCTCCGACCGGATCATCGAGGAACTGCTCCGGCCGTTCCTCTCCGGGGTGCTTCGCCGACCGGGAACTGGCCACCTCCAGCCACGTCTTCGCGATGGTCCTCCGCTCCTTCGTCCGGGGCCGGATCGGCGTACCGGCGGCCGGGATGGGTGCGCTTCCGCAGGCCATCGCCGCTCCGCTGCCGGCCTCACTGATCGGCACTTGAACCAGCCGGTGACCGCGGTCGGGCCGGGCCGGGTCCGGACCCCGGACGGCGAGATCCGGTGCCGGGCGGTACTGGTCGCGGTCGACCCGCCCGCCGGCGGCCGCGCTGCTGCCCGCCCTCGACCGGGTACGGATGCACGACGCTAACCACCTACTACCACGCCACCGACGCCCCGCCGGCTCGACGAGCCGATCCTGCTGCTCGACGGCGATCGGCGGGAACTCGTCGCGAACACGGTGGTGATCAGCCGGGCCGCGCCAACCTACGCGCCCGACCGGCCGGCACCTGGTGGCCAGCTCGGTGCCCGGCCCCACGCCGCCGCCCGAGCCGGTGGTCCGGGCCGAACTCGGCCGGCTCTACGGCTGTCCGGTCGCCGACTGGGCGCACCTGACCACCGTGTCGCTACCGGCCGCCCTGCCCGCCGCGCCGCCGCCGCAGGGCCGGCTGCGCAAGCCGGTGTCGCTGGGGGAGGGGATCTTCGTGGCCGGCGACCATCGGGACAGCCCTCCATCCAGGGCGCGCTGGCCAGCGGCTGGCGGGCGGCCGGCGCGGTCCTGCGGCACCTGCGCGGCTGATCCGCGTCGGCTGCCCACGTCGGTTACTCCACGTCGTGCCCGGATAGCGGTCGCGGCGAATCCCTCGCTGGCTGTTATTCTCGCGGTGCTGCGAGTCGAGTCGATCTCCGGCGTCGGTCACCGCGTGTCGGCGGCCGGTGGTCGCCACTGAGCGGGTTACCATCCCTGCTCTGGTACGGGGCGGTAGCTCAGTCGGTTAGAGCAGGGGACTCATAATCCCTCGGTCGCGGGTTCGAGCCCCGCCCGCCCCACCCTTACAAAGCTACTCTGACCTGCTGTTTTGCATCTTTTCTGCGATCTTTTCTAGCGCTTATTGTCGATGTATTGGCCCCATGTGAGCCCGGGGTGAGCCCGGCGGTGCGCGGGGGGTGCTGGCGGGGGATCAGGCGTGCCGCCGCTTCGGCCGCGTCGCGGGCTACTTCCGGCAGCACGCTGGTGTACGTGTCGGATGTCAGGGTGATGGACGAGTGGCCGAGCATGTCTTGGACCACCTTCATTTCCGCGCCCGCCGCGAGGGCGATGGTCGCAGCCCCGTGACGCAGGTCGTGGAGGCGGATAGGGGGTAACCCGGCTCGACTCACCAGGCGGTCGAAGTGATCCGACAGCCAGTTCGGATGTACCCAGTCGCCGGTTGCCCGGTAAAGACACGCCCGCTGTCAACCCATGATTCACCGGCCTGCATGCGGGCTGTGCGGGATCGTTCTCGGGTTCGGTGGGGGCATCGGCTGCGCAGATCGCCAGGACGGCGAGGGCGGCCAGGGCCAGGGTGGTGAACCGGTGCTAGGAGTCCCAGTGGCGGACCTGGTGCTGGTCCAGGCCGACCTGGCTCTTGGCGGCCTGGAATGCCTCTTCGACGGTCCACCTGATTCCGGCGACCCGTACGAGTTGGGCGAGGGTGGCCGGGGTCGGGGTCCAGCAGCGGTAGAAGGCCAACTCTCCGGTGGTGGTGTTGCGCCTGATCAGAAGGCTGTGTCGGCCGCCGTCGTCGGGGTCGGCGTCGGTGGTGACATCGTCCAGCCAGGCCCAGTCGTAGAAACGGGGTCCTTTCGATCCGGCGCCGGCGCTGCGGCGTTGCCAGGCTGGGGCGGGTAGTTCGGCGGCGAGGTGATCGGCGCGGACCCGGGCCCTGCCGCCGTCGATGGGGACCAGGTGGTTACGGGACACCGCCAGGACGTAGCCGAGGCGGTGTTCGCGTAGGCGGGCCCGGAAGGCGGTGTTGTTGCCGTAGGCCTCGTCCGCGGTGGCCCACCGGGCCGGCACACCGGCGTCGACCGCCGCGGTGATCATCTTGTCGGCCAGTTCGGGTTTCGTGGCGAACTCGATTTTGTCGGGCACGCCCGCCGCCCGGCAGCGGGCGCGGTCACCGGTCCAGGACACCGGCAGGTGGACCCTGCGGTCGATCAGGGTGTGCCCGTGCCGGCTGGCGTAGTTCAGGAACACTCCGACCTGCGCGTTCTCGATCCTGCCCGCGGTGCCGGTGTACTGGCGTCGCACGCCGACGGTGTGCACGCCCTTCTTCAGGTCGCCGGTCTCGTCGACGACCAGGACCGCGTCCGGGTCACCGAGCCGGGCCACGATCAGTTTCCGGAGGTCGTCACGGACGGCGTCGGCGTCCCACACCGCCCGGTACAACAGCCGTTGCATCGCGTCCGGCCGCCGGTTTCCGGCCTGCTCGGCCAACTGCCAGCTTGTTTTGACCTCGATGTCGGACAGCAGGCCGGTCACGAACGCCGCCGCTGTCCGACGGGGCTCGACCCGGAACCGGCCCGCGAACGAGGCGAGCACCCCGGCCAGCACTTCCCGCCACCCGGCGGGGTCTACGCGTGTGACACGCGGCCACCGCCAGATTTGATGTTGTGTCCACAACGCACAGACGATCACACGGTGGCCGCCCCGCGTTCACCCACCTGGGACCAGCAGCAACTCAAACGGCGGCTGCCGTACTAGATACGCCTATCGCGAGAAGGCTTCTCCAACCGTCGGTAACCCAGCGTCACCTCGAAGCAGAAGTTGCCTATTGCGCTAGGGGCGTGGCCACGCGTCCTTGGGAGCGCGGCCCTTCTCTGGGGCGCTGGGCGTTCCGGAGATGCATCTCCTGGCCCCTGGCACACTCGTTCCGTTTGTGACCGAGATCACATCGAATGCCATCGGCTGTTTGGATGAATTTCAATCATACGATCGGTCAGTTAACCAGTATGACCAGGGGTGATTGCAGAACGTAGTTGTCAATGTGATCTAGCTATCTGCAGCGATTATCTACCGAACAATTTCCCTCAATCGATAGGGTCCGGGTGTCAGATCGCAGACCTTTGGGGGTTACGGTGGGTCGATCGGTGTTGATGGCCCCTGCTTGGGCGAAACTACGTCTTCTGAATGCCGGGTGTGCCGCCGCCTTGCTCGCATTGGTCCTTGTGAACGTCGGGTCGCCGAAGGTCGATGGGTCGCAACAAACGGCAAGTCCGGTCTATCGGAGTGTTCCCTGGAATTTGCCGACCCAAAAGGACCCCTTGGTATCCGACTGGCAGTACTCAACGTTGGAGCGGGGCATAAAGGCGGGCACATCGCTATTTTGATCACATTCATGCGAGTGAGCCGAGTCGAATCCTGATGCCGATCGTCGGGCGACCTCTTTCGGAGTAGTGGTCGCCCGACGTTCGCCTGGTTTGCTCATAGCGATAGCGTGTTCGGAGCGATAGGCTCGTTTGATTGGGTTGGAGCTGCCGCCGGGATCCGCGAAATGGCATTACGGTGAAGGGCTGTTGATGAGGAAGATTGTGGTCGGTCTGTTGGTGGTGGTGCTGTTGTCGGCATGTGGGATCGGTTATGTAGCTGATCCGGGTGAATATCGCGAAGTCGACATGGCGCCGTCAGATCTGGTCGGCACGTGGCAGAACAGGCAGCGGGAGGGCGTGTTGGTCTTCCGTGAAGACGGCAGTTTCACGGCTGGAAACGTGCCGCACGAGGTGTTCGACCACTTCGTGGGCGTCCTGCCGACCGGGTTTGACAAGACGCGGGATCGGATCGACCTGTTTGGCACTTGGACCCTTAGGGGTAGTTATACAGAGCCTGACAAGGGTCGCGGTGTCAGGCTCCATGGGGACGGATCCGGGACGATTCACGATAAGGGCTCGCACGAACTGTCCGCCATGTGGCAGGGGGAATCGATCGTCCTGATGTTCTACTTCGGGGATCCTGACCTGAATCGCGTGTATGTGTACGAGAAGTGCGTGACGGAATGCCTTCCCATGCCGACGCCGTCCGCTTCGTGACTCTCGTTAACGAGTGGTGGGATGATGATTGTCTCGGCTACGCAACCGTAGATCGTTGAGGATATGGAGTGAGTCAAACGCAGTCTGGTGGCTACGGGCACGGCAAGGTCGGAGAGTGTGTGGCTGGGGACTCCGTGTTGGTGTCCGGGGTGGATTTGACGGGGCGGGCACGGCTCCGGTGATCTTGAGGTTCTCGACGCCTTCGGATCACCTTGTGGAGTACCGTGCCTGCGCCTGCATCATTGCTGATCAACACTGTCCAGGGCCAGCCGGACCGTAGGACACGGCCAGTCCTGCTGGGCCGTAACGGGCAGGAACGGGGTACTTCTTCGGTGCGGGCATCGCTGGTGTTCCTTCCAGGTTTCGATGTCTCCATCAAACCCGGGGCGGGACAGTACATCTCATCGAGCAATACGCCGGTCAGCGCTTCCACGACCCCGAAGACCATCCTGGTCGTGCCGTTCATGGGCGGCCGGTCCGGTGCACGCGGTAGAAACATCCCATCGATCTTCTTTACGGTCTGCCGCATGTTCCGGCACGATGAGAACGCTCTCCCAGTTCAGCTCCTCTTTACCCGGGCCGACTACTTCCACGTAGCGCTGCCCGCCCAGTAGGAAGGAAGAACTGTATGACGATCCAGCTCCTCGACAGGACGGGTCTGGCGAGCCCGCATCTCAGTCGCCGGCGCCTTGGCCGGGCGTTCACGCTCGGTCTCGTACTGACCACCGTCATCGCGACGGCGGGGACGGCCAGCGCCGCGCCACCCCCCAGCAGTTGGGACCTCGGAGCCAACGTCACCGTCTTCGATCCGAGTATGCCGGTCGGTGCCATCCAGGCGACCCTCGATGCGGCAAACGCCGCACAGGTCAACAACGAGATGGGCACCGAGCGTCACGCCTACCTCTTCAAGCCCGGCACGTACGGCACCGCGCAGCACCCGCTCCAGATCAAGGTCGGCTACTACACCGAGATCGCCGGCCTGGGCGCGTCGCCCACCGACGTTGTGATCAACGGCAAGGTAGAGGTCTACAACCGCTGCCTGGAGAACGGCGGCACGAGCAACTGCCTCGCGCTCGTCAACTTCTGGCGCACGCTCTCCAACCTGTCGATCAACATCACCAGCGCCGGCCAGGACGGCTGCCGGGGTTCGGCGAACTTCTGGGCCGTCTCCCAGGCGGTGTCCATGCGCCGCCTCGACATCCAGGGTGCCGACCTGTCCCTGATGGACTACTGCACCGCCGATCCGCAGTGGGCCAGCGGCGGCTTCATCGCCGACTCCAAGCTGCCGTTCGTCATCAACGGATCGCAGCAGCAGTGGCTGACCCGCAACAGCGAGGTCGCCGGTTGGTCCAACGGCGTGTGGAACCAGGTCTTCGCCGGTGTCGTCGGCGCTCCCAGCGAGGCGGATTTCCCCGATCCGCCCTACACCACGCTGGACACCACCCCGGTCAGCCGCGAGAAGCCGTACCTGTTCCTCGACGGGCAGGGAAACTACAACGTCCGTGTGCCCGCCGCCCAGATGAACACCCGCGGCATCACGTGGGCTAACGGCATGACGCCGGGCCGTACGATCGCGCTTTCGGACTTTTTCGTCGCGAGCCCGGCGGATTCGGTGCCGGTCATCAACAACCAGCTCGCCCGCGGTAAGCATCTGCTGCTCACCCCAGGCGTGTACGACATCGCGCACAGCATCGAGGTCAAGCGCCCCGACACGGTGGTCCTCGGTCTCGGCCACGCCACCCTCACCGCCGTCAACGGCTCGACCCCGCTTGATGTCGCTGACGTCTCCGGCGTCGTCATCGCCGGTGTCACGGTCGACGCGGGTCTTACCGAGTCGCCGGTGCTGCTGCGGGTTGGTAAGCCGCACGGCACCCGTCCGAGCTCGGCAGCCAACCCGACGACGCTCTCCGACGTGTACTTCCGCGTGGGTGGGCCGCACGTCGGCAAGGTCGGCACCGCGCTCGAGGTCAACAGCGACAACGTGCTCATCGACCACACCTGGTTGTGGCGCGCGGACCACGGTGTCGAGGGCTTCACCGATACCCAACGTTGGAACACCAACCTCGGCCGCAACGGCGTCGTCATCAACGGCGACAACGTGACCGCGACGGGCCTGTTCGTCGAGCACTTCCAGCAGTACAACACCGTCTGGAACGGTGAGAACGGCACGACCATTTTCTTCCAGAATGAGCTGCCGTACGACCCGCCGACCCAGGCCGACTGGATGAACGGCGACGTCGAAGGCTGGGCCGCCTACAAGGTCGGCGACAAGGTGAAGACCCACAACCTCTACGGCGGTGGCGCCTACGTCTTCAACCAGAACAATCCTTCGATCCATACCGAGAACGGCTTCGAGGTCCCGCGGACCCCAGGCGTCCAGCTGTACCACATCATGACCGTCAACCTCAGCGCCGGAACGATCGACCACGTGGTCAACGGTGTGGGCGGCCCGGCCGACACGACCAGGACCGGCTCGCCGGTGTACATCACGCGGTACCCGACCCCGTAGCGCGACAGCACTACCGAAGCCCCGACAGGGCCGCAGGCTCCAGGCTGCGGCCCTGTCTGTGCCGGGCTACGCCAACCTCTTGTGGATCAGTCGATCAGGTGCGCGGCGGCGACGGCCTGGCCGTGTGTCGCCACTCCGAGTTTGCCGAGCACGGCCGACACGTGGTGTTCGACCGTCCGGGGTGACAGCGCCAGCCGATCGGCGATGTCCAGGTAGGCCAGTCCCCCCGCGAGCAGCCGGAGCACCTCCAGTTGCCGCGCGGGGTCCGGGCCGCCCGCACCGCCCCGAGCGCATCAAGGGCACCCAACGCTTCACCGGCTGCCTCCGGATGCCCGTGGGACAACGCCTCAATCCGCGCGTAGCCGCGTCCGAGCCGGGCGAAATGCGATGCCGCCCCCAGCCGGTCGCCGTGCTGCAGCATCAGCCGGTAGGGCTCGGGAAGGGCCGGAAGCGGCTCGACCACACCGGTCGCCTGCCATAGCCGGTACGCCAGCTCACCGGAGAACCACAGATGGCTTTTGGACTGGGCGAGCGCGAGCCCGGTCCGCGCCTCGGCTTCGGCGCGTGCAGGCTCCCCGGCGAGCAGGAAGTACTCGGCGCGAGCGGCGGCCACGGGGCAGATCCGTTGCAGTTCCCCTGTGTTGTACGCGTACCCGGCCGCTTCGTCCAACCGGGACAGTGCCTCCGCATCGTCCCGGGCCGACAGGATCCGGCCCAGGGCGACCAGTGCGGGCGCCACTGCCACGCCACTGCGGGCCGGCATGCCGAGGGATTCGGTCGCGTCCGCCAGCGCAGCGTTCCACTCGCAGCGCTCCAATCGCACCCGAGCCCGGACACGTGCCTCAGGGGTCAGAGCGTCCGACTCGGACGGCGATGCCGTCGAGGATCAGCTCCAGCCCGAGCGAGAAGTCCGCGTCGGCGATCGCCGCGTCGGGGGTGTCCGACGGCGGCGTCTCGAACAGCATCGAGGAGAACAGGCGGGCGGTCTCGGGGAAGCGTTCGGGGTCGACGAGCCGCGCCAGCGCGCGGCCGTAGTCGCGCTCGGCGTCGGCCTGTCCCTGGCCTTCGGCTCTGCCTTCGGCGAGTTCGTGGTACTGCCGCACCGACTGGACCACGTAACCGCTGATCAGCAACAGGGCGCCGACCTTGTGGGCCCAGTCGAGGCGGGTGCGGGACATGATCGCCAGTGCGACCTCCATCCAGGCGATCTGGTGCGGCCCGGAGGGTGGCCCGGAGGTGGGCACGCGGGTCAGCCACGGGCGACGCTGCAACACTGAGCGCTGGGCGAAGGCCCACCGGCGCAGCCCGTCGCGCCAGTCGTCGGTATCGAGATCCGGTGGTGCGCCCAGGGCGCAGTCGGCCATGAGGGTGAGCAGCTCATCCTTGGATCCGATGTACCGGTAGAGCGACATCCCGGTGAAGCCGAGGCTCTTGGCGACGTTGGGGAGCGTCACGCCGCCGAGCCCGTCACGGTCGGCGATCTCCACCGCTGCGGCGACGACCATGTTGACGTCGAGAGCGGCGGGCCGGCCGAGACGCGAGGACTCTGTTATCCCCCACAGTCGGCGCAACGGCGCCGGCACGAAGTCCTCACTGGCCATGGCTCCCACGTCCGTCCCGGAAAGTTCGGCCCCAATCATGCCAGACGCATTAGTATGCGTGTGATACTTTCTCTCGCAAACTAAGTCCGAGTTCAGGGTAGGGGACGAACATGGGCATTGACACCGCACCGTTGACATCGAGAGGTCCGGTGCGGCGCGCTGAACGCGCCCTCGCACCGGATCTGGCCCGGGGAGCGATGCTGCTGATCATCGCGCTGGCCAACGTCGCCGGAGTCATCTTCGCCGGCGAGCCGGGGCTCGACGCGACGCCGCAGGGCGTCGAGCGCGGCCTCAACTTCCTGCTCTTCGAACTCGTCCACGCCCGCGGGTATCCGGTCTTCGCCGTGATGTTCGGCTACGGCATCGTCCAACTCGCCCGCCGCCAGGAGGCCTGCGGCGCGACGCCGAAGCGGGTCCGCTCGGTGCTGGTACGCCGCAACCTCTGGCTCGTCGTCTTCGGGTTCGCGCACGCCGCCCTGCTGTACTACGGCGACTTCCTCGGCGCCTACGGAATCGTCGGGATCGTGATGACCCTGGTACTGCTGCGCCGCGGCGACAAGTTCCACCGGATCGTGCTGGTGATCTGGGCGCTGTCGGCGGTCGAGATCCTGGTTACTGGCGCCATCGTGGTGAGCGGCATTCTCGGAGGTTCGGGCGGGTCGGCCCCGCTGCCGGTCGGCCACGTAGACTCCCTCGCCGCGCCCGGGTACTTCGCGTCCATGCTGGATCGGCTCGGCGAATGGCCGATGCACACGCTGACCGTCCTGCCCTTCATCCTCATCGCCTGGCTGGGCATGTGGGCCGCCCGCCGCCGCGTCCTCGAAGAGTCGGCCCACCATCAGACCCTGCTCAAGTGGACCGCCGTCCTTGGACTCGGCGTCGCCATCGCCGGAGGTCTCCCGGCCGCCCTGGTCAGCGCCGGATGGCTGCACGTCGACGAGTCGGCCGCCGGCCTGATGCTGATGCTCTACGGCGCCAGCGGCATGTTCGCCGGCCCAGGTTACGTGGCCGTTTTCGGCCTGATCGCCATGCGGGTCACCCGGCCCGGCCCCGTCGTCGGCGCGCTCTCGGCCCTGGGCCGGCGCTCCCTGTCGGGATATCTGTTCCAGTCGGTGGCCTGGCTCGTTCTCCTGGCGCCCTTCACGCTCGCCCTCGGCGACCGTTTCGGCAGCCCCACGGCGACCGGCGTGATCATCGCGGTGGCCGTCTGGCTCGTGACCGTGCTGATCGCCCGCCTGCTCGACAAGCGCAAGCAGGCCGGGCCCGCCGAGATCGTCCTGCGCCGCCTGACCTACGAGCGTCTCTGATCAGCTAAGCGATCCTGAGTCGGCTCCCTCCGGACGCTCGGTCAGGCGCCGACGTAGGCCGCGAGGTGCTCGCCGGTGAGGGTGGAGCGGGCGGCGACGAGGTCGGCGGGCGTGCCCTCGAAGACGATCCGGCCGCCGTCGTGGCCGGCGCCGGGGCCGAGGTCGATGATCCAGTCGGCGTGCGCCATGACCGCCTGGTGGTGCTCGATGACGATGACCGACTTGCCGGAGTCGACGAGCCGGTCGAGCAGGCCGAGCAGCTGCTCGACGTCGGCGAGGTGCAGGCCGGTGGTCGGCTCGTCGAGGACGTAGACGCCGCCCTTCTCGCCCATGTGGGTGGCCAGCTTGAGCCGCTGCCGCTCGCCGCCGGACAGCGTGGTGAGCGGCTGGCCGAGGCTGAGGTAGCCGAGCCCGACGTCGGCGAGCCGGTCGAGGATGGCGTGCGCGGCCGGCGTGCGCGCCTCGCCGGCGCCGAAGAACTCCTCGGCCTCGGTCACCGACATCGCGAGCACCTCGCTGATGTCGCGGCCGCCGAGGTGGTACTCCAGCACCGACGGCCTGGAACCGCTTGCCCTCGCACTCCTCGCAGGTGGTGGCGACGCCGGCCATCATCGCCAGGTCGGTGTAGATGACGCCGGCGCCGTTGCAGGTGGGGCAGGCGCCCTCGGAGTTGGCGCTGAACAGCGCCGGCTTCACGCCGTTGGCCTTCGCGAACGCCTTGCGGATCGGGTCGAGCAGCCCGGTGTACGTCGCCGGGTTGCTCCGCCGCGAGCCGCGGATCGCGCTCTGGTCGATCGACACCACGCCGTCCCGGCCCGACACCGAGCCGTGGATCAGCGAGCTCTTGCCCGAGCCGGCCACGCCGGTGACGACCACCAGCACGCCGAGCGGGATGTCGACGTCGACGTCCTGCAGGTTGTGGGTGCTGGCGCCGCGGACCTCCAGCGCTCCCGAGGGCGTCCGCACCGACGGCTTCAGCGCGGCCCGGTCGTCGAGGTGGCGGCCCGGTGAGCGTGCCGCTGGCCCGCAGCCCCTCGACGGTGCCCTCGAAGCACGACCTCGCCGCCGGCCGTGCCGGCGCCGGGGCCGAGGTCGACGACGTGGTCGGCGATCGCGATCGTCTCCGGCTTGTGCTCGACGACGAGCACGGTGTTGCCCTTGTCGCGCAGCCGCAGCAGCAGGTCGTTCATCCGCTGGATGTCGTGCGGGTGCAGCCCGATCGTCGGCTCGTCGAAGACGTAGGTGACGTCGGTGAGCGAGGAGCCGAGGTGGCGGATCATCTTGGTGCGCTGCGCCTCGCCGCCCGACAGCGTGCCCGACGGCCGGTCGAGCGAGAGGTAGCCCAGCCCGATCTCCACGAACGAGTCGAGGGTCTGCCGCAGCGCCGCCAGCAGCGGCGCCACCGACGGCTCGTCGAGCCCGCGCACCCACTCGGCGAGGTCGCTGATCTGCATCGCGCAGGCGTCGGCGATGTTGATGCCCGTCGATCTTCGACGACCGGGCCGCCTCGCTGAGCCGGGTGCCGCCGCACTCGGGGCAGGTGGTGAAGGTGACCGCCCGCTCCACGAAGGCGCGGATGTGCGGCTGCAGCGCGTCGACGTCCTTGGACAGCATCGACTTCTGGATCTTCGGGATCAGGCCCTCGTAGGTCAGGTTGATGCCGTCGACCTTGATCTTGGTCGGCTCCTTGTAGAGCAGGTCGTGCAGCTCCTTCTTGGTGTACTTGCGGATCGGCTTGTCCGGGTCGAAGAAGCCGCAGCCGCTGAAGATGCGGCCGTACCAGCCGTCCATGCTGTAGCCGGGGATGGTGAGCGCGCCCTCGTTGAGCGACTTGCTGTCGTCGTAGAGCTGCGGACAGGTCGAAGTCGGTGACCGAGCCCAGGCCCTCGCAGCGCGGGCACATGCCGCCGGTGATGCTGAAGCTGCGCCGCTCCTTCACGGTCTTGCCGCGCCGCGCTCGACGGTGACCGCGCCGGCTCCGCTGACCGAGGCGACGTTGAAGGAGAACGCCTGGGGCGAGCCGATGTGCGGCTGCCCGAGCCGGCTGAAGAGGATGCGCAGCATCGCGTTGGCGTCGGTGGCGGTGCCGACCGTGGAGCGGGCGTTGGCGCCCATCCGCTCCTGGTCGACGATGATCGCGGTCGTCAGCCCGTCGAGCACGTCGACGTCGGGCCGGGCCAGCGTCGGCATGAAGCCCTGCACGAAGGCGCTGTAGGTCTCGTTGATCAGCCGCTGCGACTCCGCGGCGATCGTGCCGAACACCAGCGAGCTCTTGCCCGAGCCGGAGACGCCGGTGAACACCGTCAGCCGGCGCTTCGGGATCTCGACGCTGACGTCCTTGAGGTTGTTCACGCGCGCGCCGTGCACGCGGATCAGGTCGTGGCTGTCGGCAACGTGCAGCGCAGGCGACTGCGTGTCCGTCCTCGTGGCCATGCTCATCGTGTCTCCATCTGTTAGGCGGCGGCCGCCTTCGCGGTCTCCGTCGGCGTCGTCTGGCTCGATCTGACCAGCTTCGAGCAGTGTCTCGGCTCCCTCGTTGGCGACGTCGCGGCAACAGTACGCTGTCTATTTGATCGGCGGCGTCGGCTCGGGCGGCGCGACGCCCGTCCGGCTGACGCTGGCCGGAGTCGCGCTCGGCTGAGGCGTCAGACCAACCAGCGGCCGTCGCGCGTCAGTTCGCAGGTCGGGCAGCTCGTTGACCTCGCGCCAGGCCTGGATGCGGCTCGGTGCCGCGCCGGCGCTGAGCGCGGGAGCGGGGGCGGCGTTCAGCGGTCCTGGAGCAGCCCGAGGACGTTGCCGTCGGGGTCGGTGACGGTGGCCACCAGGCGGCCGCCACCGACGTCGCGCGCGGGCTCCTTCACGGTGGCACCCGCAGCGGTCACCTCGGCCAGCTTCGCCTCGATGTCCGGCACGTGCCAGTAGGCCACCGGTGAGGTCATGCCCTGCGGTCCGCCGCCCGGCACCAGCCCGATGTGCTGGCCCGCGGCCTCGAAGCCGACGTAGTAGGGCTCGTCGGTCTGCGGCGGTACGCCGAGCAGGGCGGCGTACACCGCCTTGGCCGTCGCCAGGTCGGACACCGGATGCAGCACGGTCTTGATTCCCTGGGTGGAAGAGCCGGTCATGATCACTCCTGAAGTCGTGGGTCACATCGACCCGGTGCCTCGTCGGGCTCAAAGACGAACGGGAAACCCGGAAATCGGCCGCCCGATCGCCCTGGATGTCGATCTCACCGTTGGCCGTGCGTCTTCAAGCCCGACGATCCCGACAATGGTGATGTCCCTGGCGGTCACTCTAGCTGCGGCTCGGTGACCTGCCCGGCGAACTCCCGGTCGTTGCTGCGTGCGCAGGCGGTCGAACGCAGCCGGCAGTCGGTCGGTTGCCGGTGCGCGAACCCGCTGCCGATCGAATCGGTGCCCCTTAATGGAGAATCTGGTCGAGCATTTTGCGGGAGGTCTGCTCGTATTCTGTCCAGGTCCCAGTCGAAGTTGCTCAGGTTCATGGTGTAATTGCCAGCCTTGCTGATCGAGACCGTTTCGGCTCCGATTTCCTTGACCGCGATGTAGCCCCTGTCGACGTTCTTGAGGTCGGTCACCCGCTTGAAGGTCTCCCCGGCCATCTGGCGCTGGTCAGTCGTAGGTGAGCTCCCCGGTGCTCGCGCTGGCCATGGTGATCGTCACCATGCCCACTCCTGTCATCCTCACGCCAGAAGCAGGGCCCGTCGTCATGCATCGCTTTTCCGACGAGGTCGGAGACCTGCGCCGTGGTGAAGGGGCACTCGGGAACCGTCTCGTTGGCTATGCCATTGCCGGCCGCCTCATCCGTCGCCGAGTTGCCCGATGACGCCCCGGTCCTGTCCGATTCGGCTGCCGTGCCTCCGCAGGCGGTCACGGCGAACAGGATCAAGCCCGCTAGCGGGGTAAGAACGCGGCGCATGGAGCTGCTCCCTCGGTGAGTGGCGGTTCGATGCTGATCGGATTCAGGGCTGCGCGAACGTCGAGGAATCAGGTGATTCCCTACCCACTCCGACGGATCTGAACACCGCTGGCCTGCGAGACCGCTGCGGGGCCTGCGGCGTCGTCGGGCTCGGGTCGGAGTGCGCGTGCTCCGGTGAACAGCGCAGAGGTATGGGATTAAGCCCACGCTGAGCGGCAGATGTGCCAGGGCGAGGGGAGCAGCCAAGAAACCGCACCGTGCGGCGCTGCTGGGCCAGCGGATCAGCTCGGCTTGACCGCGTAGATGCGCTCTACGCTGCCTGCCTTGAGCCGCTCGGTTTCGACGATCTGGAACCCGGCAGCCTTGACGAGGGGCAACTGGCGGCGGGTGAAGTGTTCCCCGGTGGCGCGTTTCGTGATGCGCTCGAGGAGCCACTGGGCGGCGTAGACCGGCGGCCAGGTGCTGCCGATGTGGTCGAGCAGCAGCAGGCGCCCGCCTGGGCGAGGACTCGTTGCATCTCGCTGATCGCGGCGGCGGGGCTGGGGATGGTGCAGAGCGACAGGGCGCAGACGGCGGTGTCGAACGAGGCGTCGTCGAACGGCAGCTGCTCGGCGTCTACCTTCATGCAGGTCGACATCACGGCCAAGGTCGGCGGCGCGCTGCTTCGCGACGGCCAGCATCGCCGGGCTCAGCTCGATGCCGGTGATGGGCGTGTCGTCGGCGGATAGTGGGGCAGGTTGCGGCCGGTGCCGATCGCGACTTCGAGGATCCGGCCGTCGGGCACGGGCGCCGAGCCATTCCCGGCCGCCGCCGACCTGGATCTTCTCGAAGAAGGCGATCTGACTTGTCGTAGCTGGGCGCGGTCTTCTCCCAGGCGCGTAAGACCTTGGCGGTCTCGTCGTGCGATGTAGTCACGGTATCCCTCTAGCAGGGTTACGAGTATCCCGCAAACCTGCAATGGCCAGCGCGTCGAAGTGGCCGCTGAACCGCCGACACCGCACCGGCAGATGAGTGCGCCCGGCGTCGCGATCGCCAGCGCGAGCGGGCCTCGGCTTCGAAGCTGAGGCAGCTGCGCGGCTTGGCGGGATGCGACGACGGCCTCGCGGTGGCTCTCCTCGTCGGTGACGCCGTAGTTGTCGTCAGGGTGCGTTGCTGGGGGCGCCGGTACCGCCTGGATCATCCAGGTGGGGTCGGTCGCCCCCAGCAGACTGACGGAGTGATCAGGTGGTGGTACCGGTGACGCTGCTTCCCGACCTGGTGACGTAGTAGGTCACGCGCTCACCGCTCCAGAAGTGGAAGGTGAGCGTCACTCGGGCGCTGTTGTTCACCTCGGCGAAGAAGTCCGACGTCAGGGTGATCACGTTGCCGCTGTAGTTGGGCGCGAAGGTTACGTCGAACTCCTTGAACGAGGTCCAGTTGTGCGGGCCGGCGTTGCTGCCATCGGCGTACTTGGCCTCCATGGTGGCGAGCAGGTCGCCGCGGAACGTGGTCGGAATCGCGAACGAACTCGTCGTCCCGGTCGCGTTCTGCAGGACCGGCCGGTCGTAGCTGAGCACGTTGATCCGCCAGGGCACACCTTGGGAGAACTGCGCGGAGAGCACCGCATTGACCCCGTACGCCCGGGAGCCGGTCAACCGGGTGAGCGCGGTGGCGGTGAAGGTTAGCTGGTCGCCCTGGATGGTGTAGTCCGTGCCACGGACCAGGTCGGTGGTGCCCTGCCGGATGCCCACGAACGAGGTGCCGTTGAGGTTCAACGTGATCGTCTTGCTGGTGATGGAACTCGACCGGGCATTGAAGACCTGGTCTGTCGAGGCGCTACCCGAGCGGGTCGTCCAGCTCGACTTGATCTGCCCGAAGAGCTCCGGGTCGCTCCACTGGAACGTGGTCCGGTTGAGGTGCTGGCCGTTGTCCCAGAGCATGGTGGTGATCCGCTTGGTGCGGGCGTAGTAGCCGAGGAACTCGAAGAACTTCAGCTTTTCGCCCTGCTGGATCGTGCCGACGTGCCGGTCGAAGCCGAGCAGACCGTACTCGCCGAGGATCACCGGGATGCCCCGGGCGATGAAAGCGTTGTACACCCGGTCGAAGGCGTCGGTCAGGTCCTTCTGCACGGTGCTGTCGAATCGCGTACCGCCCGCGACGTTGACGCTGAACGGCCAGTAGCCGTAGAAGTGCACGGTCGCGATGAGGTTGGGGTCGTTGACCGTGTTGAAGGTGGTGACCAGCTCGTCGACCCGGGCCTGGTCGGCCGAGGTGTGCAGGGTGGGCAGTACCAGCAGCCGGGTGGCGTTGTTGCCGCCCGATTGCCGCACGATGCTCCGGAATGCCGTGTTGAGCTCGTGCAGCAGCGTCGCGTTCTGGGCATCGCCCGAACTGCCGGTGAAGGTGGGCTCGTTGACGCTTTCGAACACCAGCTTCGGCGACGAGTTGCGGAATGTGCTCGCCACCTGGGTCCAGATCGCGTTGTAGCGGGCCAGCACCGTGGAGCGCTGGCTCGGCATGTTCGCAATCCACTGCCACGAGTCGTGATGAATGTTGATCATCACGTAGAGGTCTTCGGCGAGCGCCCAGTCAACCACTTCCTTGACCCGGTTCAGGTAGGCCGGGTTGATCGTGTAGTTGGGCGCTGCTCCCTGGTGCTGACCCCAGGTCACCGGGATGCGGATGCTCTTGAACCCCTGGGCCTTGACGTTGCGGAGCAGCGCCTGCGTCACCCGGGGATTGCCCCATGAGGTCTCGCCGTCCCCGGTGGCGTCGAACGAGTTGCCCAGGTTCCAGCCGGGTTGCATAGCGGCCACGGTGGCCATCGCGTTGCCCGGCGGCGGCGGCGAGGTAGGCGGCGGAGTGGTAGGCGGCGGGTGGTGGGCGGTGGGGTGGTCGGCGGCTGGCTGGTCGGCGGCGGGGGTGCCGCCAACGCCACCCGTGCAGGAGACCCCGTTGAGGCGCGAACGAGGACGGCGCGGTGTTGGCACCGGACCACGACCCGTTGAAGCCGAACGACACGCTCGCGTTCGTGTCGATGGTGGCGTTGTAGCTGACATTGGTCGCGGTGACCGCGCTGCCCGACGAGGTGACTCGGCGTTCCACGTCTGGGTCACCCGCTGGCCAGAGGGGAACGTCCAGGTCAGGCGCCAGCCGTTGATCGGGTCGCCGAGGTTGGTCACGTTCACGTCGGCGCCGAAGCCGCCGGGCCACTCGTTGGTGGTGGCGTACCCCACCTTGCAGCCCACCGCGGCGTACGCGCTGACGGTGATCATCATGCTGAGGCCGACCAGCAGCGCCGTGATGGCGCTCGTGGCCAGCCCGATCCGTCGTCGGGTCCACCGTAACGTGGCGTGCTGACCAGCCATGACGCTCCCTCACCTGGAAAAGGTTGCCGCTTTTCGATGACTCTCCCGAGCGCGGCGGCGAACGCGCGCAACGCCCAAACTGACCCGCAGATTAAGTCGGGAGTCTAAACTTTGTCAATCGGCATCCTCCTATATCGCGGAGCTGGTGTGCTGGTCCGGCCCGATGCCCTGGTCGAGCTGGCGAGTGGTGTCCACTGCGAGGTCCAACTGATCGCCACGTCGACGATGTCCCGGACGTGCCGCTGCTGGCCGGCTGGCACGCCCATCCAAAGGTGGGAGTCGATGAGGGATGCCGGTCAGCATCAAGGTTGCCCGAGCTCCGCGCCGGATGCCTCGGTAGGGTTTGGGTCAGCCGGGGGGTAGGTAGTAGAACCGGCGGTAGCCGAGCAGCAGACCCTCGTCGGAAATGGTGAAGAAATCGGCGAATTCAACGTCGATCCTGGCCATAGTCGACGGTCAGAGCGGGCGGGCCGGTGAAGCGGCCGATGGCCGCGATGGTGTCCCCATCGGCGTATCACCTTGTAGAGCCGGTGCCGCCCCGGCGGCCCCGCGATCGTGGCATGCAGTTTCAGCACCTCGGCGCGACCGTGACCCGCTGGTGCGTCCGGCCGTTTGACCTGAATGTCCTCGTCGAGCAGGGACGCGTACGCGTCCAGATCGCCGGTGTCAAGATAGACATACAAAAGCCGAACATGATCGATGCCGAGGGCGGTTACCGCCGACGCTCGGCAGGCGTTGGCGGTTGCTGCTGCTGATCACGCCGGGTGTCCTCTCCAGATAGCCGTAGCGTGTCCGAAGTCAGCCGCTGGCGTAGCGCGGACTCGTCACGTTGTAGCCCACTGTCGACGTTCGGGATAACTGGGAGCTATCGGCCCGCTATCACGGGCCCCTGTGGCCGGGCCGTCCGTGGCGTCAGGGTGGGCCGGTGGCGCGTGCTTCGACGGGGTACGAGACGGTGCCTCGAGCCAGATAGCGTCCTGATGGCCGACAAAGATCGACGTTCGTTGGATATACAGCTCGGGTGACGCCGACGAGATTGATCTCGTAGACCAAGCTGGCGGCCCGTTAGGGCGCTTTGACCTGGTAGGTGCATGATCGACGCGGCGACGGTGGCGCTCCACGGTACGGAAGGTCTGGTTTTCAAGATCCTCGGGCCAGTGGAGGTCGAGGGCCGGCCGGGGCGGTCCCCATCCCACCGGGACGCCAGCAGGTCATCCTCGCCTCGCTGCTGATGGAGTCCAACCAGATCGTCAGCACCGACTACCTCGTTGACACCCTCTGGGATGAGCAGCCGCCGGACACCGCCCGTACCCAGGTGCAGATCTGCGTGTCGCGGCTGCGCAAGAGCCTCGTCGCGGCCGGTATCGACGCGCCCATCGTCACCCGGACCGCCGGGGTACGTCCTGCAGATCCAGGGCGACCAGCTTGATGTGTACGCCTTCACCCGCCGGGTGGCTGAGGCGCCGCGTGCTGAGCAAGGAAGGCCGGGCCGTCGAGGCGGCGGAACTGTTGCGCGCGGCGGTCGCGCTCTGGCGGGGCCCATGTCTGAGCGGGATACCCAATCAGACCCTTCGTACGAAGGCGTTGCGCCTGGACGAGGAGCGGCTCAACGCTACCGAGACGTACCTCGAACTCGAGCTCGGCCTGGGACGCCACCATCAGTTGGTCGGTGAGATCGGCCGGCTGGTGTACGAGCATCCATTGCGCGATCGGCTACGTGCCCTGTTGATGCTGGCGCTGTACCGCTCCGGACGCCAGGCCGAGGCGCTCGACACCTACCGGGCCGGTCGTGACCTGCTGATCGAGGAACTTGGCCTTGAACCCGGTGAGGAACTGCGATTGCTGGAGACGGCGATCCTCTCCGGTGACGCGGCCTTGCAGCACGGCTGGACACCGAGCGGGACGGCCAGGTCAGCGTCACGCTGCGTACCCCAACGCCGCGCCCGCGCTGTCCCAGCGCGCCGAGCGACCGCATCAACTGCCGGCGGACACCGCCGACTTCGTCGGCAGCGAGACACTGATCCGTGCGGCAGAGGCGGTACTCGCTGGCTCGGACGGGCACCGGGCCGTGGGTGTCGTGATGATCGTGGGCCGGCCGGGTGTGGGTAAGAGCACCATGGCCGCGCACATCGCCCACCGGGTGGCACGGGAGCACTTCCCCGATGGCCAGCTCTACTGCGACCTGCGTGGAACGCGGGCTGAACCCAGCGCCGCGGCGGACGTGCTCGGCCGGTTCCTGCGTGCCCTCGGCATTCCTGGCCCGGTCATCCCCGAGGGACTCGATGAGCGCGCCGAGATGTACCGGACCCTGCTTGCGAGCCGGCGCGTCCTGGTGGTCCTCGACGACGCGGTCGCGGAGAGCCAGATCATCCCGTTGCTGCCCGGAAGCAGTAGCTGCGCGGTGCTCGTCACGAGCCGGTCCCGACTGACCGGGTGCCCGGCGCCCGGCAGATCGAACTCGACGTGCTGGACACCACGCAATCCCTCGAACTGCTCGGCCGCGTGATCGGCGAGAACCGGGTCGCCGGGGAGCTCGAGGCCGCCGCCGCCCTGGTGCGTACGGTGGGCGGGCTACCGCTCGCCCTACGGATCATCGCGGCGCGGCTGGCAGCTCGTCCGCACTGGTCACTGGCCTCGATGGTGCATCGGTTGGCCAGCGAGCGGCACCGGCTCGACGAACTCGCCCACGGGGAGATGACGATCCGGGCCAGCCTGTCGCTGACCCACGATGGCCTGGACCGCACCGACCGGAGGCTGTTCCGGCTGCTCAGCCTGGCTGAGGGCCCCACCTTGCCGGGCTGGATCGCGGGTGCGGTGCTCGATGATGACCGTCCCCGCCCATCGGACCTGCTCGAGCCGCTGGTCGACGTGCAGATGCTCGATGTCACCGCAGTCGAGAGCACCGGCGAGTTCCGATACCGCTTCCAGGACATCATCCGGCTGTTCGCGCGCGAGCAGCTCACCGCGGATGAGCCGCTGGCCAACCAGGTCGGCGCGATTGAACGGATGATCGGCGGCTGGCTGGCGATCGCGGAGCAGGCCCATCGGCGTATATACGGTGGTGATTTCACTGTGCTACATGGCCGGGCGCCGCGCTGGCAGCCGCCGCCGGCCTACCTTGAGCAGGTGCTCGCCGAGCCGCTGGACTGGTTGGACAGTGAGCAGGCCAATCTCTGCGCGGCGATCGGGCAGGCGGCGAAGGTCGGACTGGATGAGCTGTGCTGGGACCTGGCCGGGACGCTGACCACCCTGTTCGAGTCCCGGGGGCTCCTGGATGACTGGGAGCGAACGCACCGGCAGGCGCTGGAGGCTACCCGAAGGGCGGGCAACACCCGGGGTACGGCGGCCCTGCTGGGCTCGCTCGGCACGCTGTACATCAATCGGCGTCAGCCCGAGGAGTCCCGGGCGGCGCTGACCTCGGCGCTGCGGATGTTCGAGGAGCTTGACGATCCGCACGGCCTGGCACTGTGCCGTCGTGACCTGGCACTTCTGAAGCGCCAGAGCGGTGATGACGCGGCCGCGCTCGTGCTCTACGACCTCGCGATGCGCGATTTTCAGCGGGTCGATGATGTTGTCGGCCGGGCCATTGTGCTGACCCAGAGCGCACATATCTGGATGCGGCGGGGGGATACCGCCGCGGCCCATGCCCAACTCGTAGAGGCGATGGAGATCTACCGTGCGGTGGGCTACACGGGCGGCGCGGCCCAGACGCTGCGCCGGGTGGGCCAGGTGCTGCTGCAGCGCGGCGATTACCAGGAGGCGGAGCAGACCATGACCGAGGTGCTCGCCATGGTGCGACGCAGCGGCGACGTGATCGGCGAGGGGCACCTGCTCCGCAACCTGGGTGAGGTCAGTGCTGATGGCGGACGGTACGAGCAGGCGCGGGATTTCTTCGAGCAGGCGTTGGCGGTCCGGGAGCAGATCATGGATCACGGCGGTGCGGCGGTGATCCGGCTCGATCTGGCTCGGCTGCTGATCCGGCTGGGTGAACCGGCTCACGCTGTCGAGCTATTGGCGCACGCGGTGTCGATTTTCGATGATCGGCGGATGGACTGGGAGCGGGTGGAGGCCGGGCGACTGCTGGCAGAGATCGAGGCTGGTCAGACGTCGACCCCCTGACACCAGTCGTGCCCGGGTCAGTCCCAGGGGTTGGTGTTGGGGCTCGCGGTGGGGGTCGGGGTCGGCGCGGCGGCGGGGGTCGAGGCGTCGGCGCCGCTCGTGGTGTCCGCGTTCGCGGTCGATGCGCCCAGCAGCACGGCTCCGGTGATCGCGGTGGCGATGGCGGCGAGCTTGATCATTCCGATGATGCGCATCTTTCGGCTCCCTATCTCGGTGCTGCTTGGCGATGACTAAAATCTATGTGCCACCGGAATCTCCGGGCTATCTCGCGCTTTATCTCCGTGCTATCACCAGCGTCGGTGCTTGCCCTCGCGCAGGATAGTCACCCCGGTGACCTGCGGATACGTCGTCGGGCTGGAAGATCGGAGCGCCTTCGGGTCAAGATAATCTTGCCAAATGTCCGGCTTTCTCGGTGCTATCGCGACCGGTTGGTTTGGTGATGCTCGGCTGATAGCGCGAACGCCAGGATCGACGAGTGTAAGAGTGCGGGAATTCGGACCCAGCCCAGCAACTGACGTCGATGGCTCCGGAGCCCCCGCGACCGAAGCGCCTAGAAGTGGGAATCGGATATGACGATCGACGTAGGGGCCGACGACAATCCACTGCGGTTCGGCCAGCTGGTGCGCCAGCACCGGATGCGTATCGGGCTCACCCAACGCGAGCTGGCGGACTTCTCCACGATCAGTGTGCGGGCGATCCGTGATCTTGAGCAGGGCAAGGCCCGACGACCTCGACAGGACACGGTGCGGCTGATCGCGAACGGCCTCCGCTTGAGCGGGCGGGCCCGGGCCGACCTGGAACTCGCCGCCGACCATGGTAGGTCCGGTTGGGCGCTCAGAACCGACTACGAGGCGGAGTTGGCCGCGCCGCCCGCCGTCCTGGACAGCCTCGTGGGCCGGGAGTCCGAGACGGCTGTGCTGGAACGCGAACTCACCACCGGCGACGAGCGGCTGATCGACATCATCGGTCTTAACGGGGTGGGCAAGACCCGCCTCGCGCTCGAAGTGGCGACGAGGTTGCACAGTGCCGGGCTACCCGTGCTGTGGGCGGCGGCCCCCGGTGCGCCGGCTGTGTACCGCGTACCGATCCGGGACGATCGACTCTGGGCACTGGTGCGGGCCTGTGTGGACGATGTTTTCGGCCCCGACGAGGTGACCGACGACCGATGGTCCGGGTCGGGCCGACTCGCCGTCCGGCCGGCGGCGCCCTCCGCCGACTTCACCGCCTTCAGTGAACTGGTCGCCGACCGCGAAACGCTGTTGGTGCTTGACGGCGCCGGGCCGCGCCGCCCGCGCCAGGACCAGGTGCTGCGGTTGCTGCAGGACTGCCCGCGACTGCGCATTCTGGTCACCTCGGTGCGCCCGTTCGACCTCCCCGGCGAGCGCCTGTTTCTGCTACCACCGCTCGAACTGCCGAGGGATCGGTCCGGGGGCAACGCGGAGAGTCCGGTCCAGACGTCCGCGGTGCGATTGTTCCTCAGCCATGTCCGCCGGATCAGGCCGGAGTACGAGCTGACCGGCGCGGACCTGCCGGTGATCGCGGAGATCTGCCATCGGCTCGACGGACTGCCCCGGGCACTGGCGGCTGCCGCGTCCTGGCTGACCGTTTACGACCCGGAGATGCTGTGTCACGCGTTGCGGAACGACCCGGCGAGCCTGCTCGATCACCTCGATGGCGCGCAGCACTCCGCCGGCCTGCGGGACGGGTTGTGGCATTGTGTACGCGAACTTCCCGCTGCGGACCGGGACCTGCTCGCCCGGCTCTGCGAACTCGGCACCGAGTTCACCCTAGAAGATGTGGTAACCCTGACCGGTCAAACGCATCCCGAATCCGGCCGGATGCTGCGCAGTCTGCTGATGCACGGTGTGGTGCGGCCCAGATACGACGATGGGCAGTGCCGCTTCCAGGTGCTCAACCTTGTACGCGCGGTGCGCGGCGCGGCCACCGAACTGGTCGATGTGCGGGCTTGAATAGGCCGGCGGACAGCTGCTTCTCAGTTGCCGGAGGAACTGCCGCTGCTTGCTGCCGGGGCGGGGTTGAATGAGCGCAACACCGACTAGCAATATCGATCGGAGCCACCAAACCATTCACAAAAGAGCCGAGGGAGGGCCATTGTCCCCGATTGCCAAGAATGCGAGTACAAACAAGACAGCAGTCATTATCGGGATTGGTGCGTACCTGCCGGAACGTCTGGTGAAAAACCAGGAGATCGCCGAACGGCTGGGCGTTTCCAGCGAATGGATCAAGGACCGTACCGGAATCGAGCAGCGTTTCGTCATCGAGCCCGGAGCGGCGACCTCCGACCTCGCCGTACAGGCTGGCCGGAACGCTCTCGACTCCTGCGGGAATCCGAATATCGACTTTCTGGTGCTCGCCACCTGCACCCCGGACCACACGTTTCCCGCGACCGCACCTGCGGTCGCCGCCCGGCTCGGGCTCCGCGGCATTCCGGCGTTCGACCTGAATGCGGCCTGCTCGGGATTCGTCTACGCGCTCTCTGTGGGCAGTGCGATGCTGGCCTCCGGATCGGCTGGCACCGGACTGGTGATCGGCGCTGACGCGATTTCCACGATCCTCGATCCCGAGGACAAGATCACCGCCCCGATCTTCGGTGATGGTGCCGGGGCGGTGGTCATCCGGGCCGGCGAGCTGGGTGAGCCCGGCGCACTCAGCGCATCGACCCTGGGCAGCGACGGCGATCTGGTGGACATCATGATCACCCCGGCGGGGGGCTCCCGGCAGCGCTCCACCGGCGTTGCTCCCGGCCCGAAGGACGCCTACTTCGGCATGCGCGGCCGAGTAGTTTACAAGTACGCGGTCAGCCGGATGACCGAGGTGGCCTCAGGGGTCATCAAGGATATGGGCTGGTCGCTCGGGGAGGTCGACTGGCTCGTCGGACATCAGGCGAACCGCCGGATCCTGACGGCGACGGCCGAGGCCATCGGTATTGAGCCGGAACGCGCGGTGATCAACGTCGACCGGGTTGCCAACACCTCCGCCGCATCGATTCCGCTCGCGCTCTCCGACGCGGTCGCCGACGGATCGCTCAAGCCCGGTGACAAGGTCGTGCTCACCGCTTTCGGCGGTGGGGTGACCTGGGCTGCCGCTGCGATGACCTGGCCGGCGCTGCCTGGCGGCGCGGTGGGGAGCGAACGCTGAGTTTGCCGGTTATTTCCACAATCTGACGCACTCCGCTGTGCACGGATTGCCCAACACAACCAGGAGAGTCATGAGCGAGAATTTCCAGAAAATTGGCCAGTTGATCATCGACGTGCTGCCCGAGTTGGACGGGAAGGTGGACGTCAACCATCGACTTGGCGCCGATCTCGGCATCGACTCGCTGTCCCTCGTGGAAATACTGTTCAAAGTCGAAAAGCAGTTTGGCATCGATATACCCGACGCCCAGTTGGAACGTGTCGAAACCGTGCAGGACATCCTCGACCTTATGGATCAGAAGTAGCTTGGTAGCCCTCGCATCAGACGCCCGAACGACAGGTCCACTGCGGGGATCGAAGAAATTCTACGGTCCCGCAGTGGACCATTTTTTTGCCCACTGTCCATGCCATTACACGTTATTAAGGAGTCTTTCATGTCCGGTCTGGTCGACGGTGGGCGGCAACTGAACGCTGCCCAGCTCGGGGTCTGGTACGCGCAACGGCTCGATCCGGATAACCCGGTCTTCAACATGGGCGGATACCTGGAGTTCGACGGTGCGGTTGCCATCGCCCTGCTCAACGACGCGTGCCGGCAGGCCGTCACCGAGGACGAGACCCTCCGGCTCCGCTTCACCGAGGTGGACGGTGTGCCGATGCAGTTCTTCGGTCCCGTACCGGACTTCTCGCCGGAGTTCGTCGACCTCAGCGCCGAACCGGACCCCAGGGCGGCGGCCCTGCTCCGGATGCGCGCGGACCTGGAGACCGTGGTCGACCCCGAGCGGGGACCGCTGTTCCAGCATCTGATCTTCAAGATCGGGGATGAGCGGTATATCTGGTACAACCGTGCGCACCACCTGATCCACGACGGCTACACCGCGACGATCCTGTGCCGGCGGGTTGCCGAGATCTACGCCGAACTGGCCGGCACCGCCACCGGGCCGAGCACCCCGCTCGGGTCGTTCGCCCGGATCCTCGATGAGCAGGCCAGTTACGTCGGCTCCGCGGCCCAACGCCGCGACGCCGCCTACTGGCAGCGGCTGATGGCCGATGCCCCGTATCCGGCTGCGGTGGGTTCGGCCACCGGCACGCCGCCCGCCAACCGGAACGTCCGTGAGATGGGCTATCTGGACGAGTCAACCTTTGACGGACTACGCCGATTCGGCACGATCGCCGGCGTTACCTGGCAGCAGGTGCTGATCACCGCGGCAGTCGTGCACCGCTATCTGTGGACGGGCGATGCCGACGTCCTGCTCAGCCTCCCGGTGCCCGGCCGGGTCAGCCCGGCGAGCCGCACCGTACCGGGCATGATGGCCAACGTTCTGCCGCTGCGCGCCCGGATCGATCCCCGTAACACGCTGGTTGAGCTGGCCGCCCAGGTCTCAGCCCAGACGCTGCGGGCGCAGTGGCACCAGCGGTACGACTCAACGGACCTGTTGCGCGACTTCGGCTGGCCGGCCAATGGCCGCCGACAGTTCGGCCCGGTGATCAACATCCTGGCTGGCGACGACCAACTGCACTTCGCCGGGGTACCCACGGTCGGTCAGATGCTCGCCACCGGTGGCACCGCCGAAGACCTGGCCATCACCGTCACCCGTCGTGGCCCCGGCGAGGGACTCCGGGTGGACTTCTCGATTGACACGGCCTATCAGGACTCTGTCGATCTGCCGGCGTATCTGCGCAGCTTCCAGGACCTCATCGGGACCATGTTGGCTGATCCGGGTGTGCGGGTTGCTGAGGTGGATGTGTTGTCGGTGGTGGAGCGGGATTTGGTGGTGCGGGGGTGGAATGATACGTCGGTTTTGGTGCGTGATGTGTCGTTGGTGGAGTTGTTTGAGGAGCGGGTGGTTGTTGATGGTGGTGCGCGGGCGGTGGTGTTTGGGGGTGAGTGTTTGTCGTATGGGGAGTTGAATGTTCGGGCTAATCGGTTGGCTCGGCGTTTGGTTGGGTTGGGTGTGGGTCGTGGTGATGTGGTGGGGGTGTTGTTGGGGCGTGGTTTGGATTTGGCGGTTGCGTTGTTGGCGGTGGTGAAGGCGGGTGCGGGTTATACGGTGTTGGATCCGGATTTTCCGGATGAGCGGCTTGGTGTGGTGGTGGCGGATACGGGTGTGTTGGTGGTGGTGACTGATTCGGGGTTGTCGGGTCGGTTGGTTGGTTCGGTGCGGGTGGTTGAGGTTGATTCGGAGGCTGGTGTGATTGGGGTTTTGCCGGCTGATGATTTGGGTGTTGTGGTGTCGCCGGATGATGTGGCGTGTGTGATGTTCACGTCGGGGTCGACGGGGCGTCCGAAGGGTGTGGTGTCGCCGCATCGGGCTTTGGTGGGGAGTTTGTTGGGGCAGGAGTATGCGGTGTTTGGGCCGGGTGAGGTGTTTTTGCAGTGTTCGCCGGTGTCGTGGGATGCGTTTTCGTTGGAGTTTTGGGGTGCGTTGGCGTTTGGTGGGGTGTGTGTGTTGCAGGCTGGTCAGCGTCCGGAGCCGGCGGTTATCGGGTCGTTGGTGGCTGAGCATGGTGTGACGATGTTGCAGTTGTCGTCGAGTTTGTTCAATTTTTTGGTGGATGAGCATCCGGAGGCGTTTGCGGGGGTGCGGTTGGCGTTTACGGGTGGTGAGCCGGCGTCGTCGGTGCATGTGGCGCGGGTGTTGGGTTTGTATTCGGGTTTGCGGGTGGTTAATGGTTATGGGCCGGCGGAGTCGATGGGTTTTTCGACGGTGTTTCCGGTTGTGGGTGGGGTGGATGGTTCGTCGGTGCCGGTTGGTCGGGCGGTGGTGAATAAGCGGGCGTATGTGTTGGATGGCCGGTTGAAGCCGGTGCCGGTGGGTGTGGTGGGTGAGGTTTATTTGGGTGGGGTTGGGTTGGCTCGGGGTTATGTGGGTCGGCCTGGTTTGAGTGCTGAGCGTTTTGTGGCTGATCCGTTTGGTGGTGTGGGTGAGCGGATGTATCGGACGGGGGATTTGGCGCGGTGGTCGGCGGGTGGGGTGTTGGAGTTTGTTGGTCGGGTTGATGGTCAGGTGAAGGTGCGTGGGTTCCGGGTGGAGCCGGGTGAGGTGGAGGCGGTGCTGTTGGGTCATGGTGCGGTGGCGCAGGCTGCGGTGGTGGCGTGGCGGGAGGGGGTGGGGCCGGCGCGGTTGGTGGCGTATGTGGTGTTGGTTGGTTCGGGTGTGGATGGTCGGGGTTTGCGGGAGTGGGTGGCTCAGCGGTTGCCGGATCATATGGTGCCGGCGGTGGTGATGGTTTTGGAGCGGTTGCCGTTGACGGCGAATGGGAAGTTGGATCGTGCGGGGTTGCCGGCTCCGGAGTTTGTGGGGGTGGTGGCGGGGCGGTTGGCGCGTAGTCCGCGTGAGGAGATTTTGTGTGGTCTGTTCGCGGAGGTGTTGGGCGCGTCGGGTGTGACGATTGATGACGGGTTTTTTGAGTTGGGTGGTCATTCGTTGTTGGCGGCGCGGTTGGTTAGTCGGGTGCGGGTGGTGTTGGGTGTTGAGTTGAGTATTCGGGATGTGTTCCAGGCGCCTACCGTCGCCGCACTCGGCGAACGGATCGATGAAGTCGCCGTTGCCGACCGCCGCCGACCCGCGCTGACCGCCACGACCCGACCCGATCTGCTCCCACTCTCCTTCGCCCAGCGGCGACTGTGGTTCCTCGACCGGCTGGCCGGACCGAGCAGCACGTACAACGTGCCACTGGCGGTCCAGCTCCGCGGCGACCTCGACATCGCCGCGCTGGAGGCGGCCTTTGGCGACCTGGTGGCCCGACACGAAACCCTACGGACCGTCTTCGGCGCGGCGGATGACGAACCGTTCCAGTGTGTTCTCGACGTGGGCGCGCTGCCGGTGATGTTCGAGCGAGTCGAGGTGAGCGGGGGAGAGCTGGCCGAGCGGATGCGGGCAGCGGCCGGGCACCGTTTCAGACTGGACGCCGAACCGCCGATCCGGGTCACCCTCTTCGTTCTCGGCGACGACGAGTATCTGCTGCTGATGGTGCTGCACCACATCGCCACCGACGGGCAGTCACTGCATCCGCTCTTCGGCGATCTCGCGACCGGGTACGCGGCACGGTGCCGGGGCGAAGAGCCCGACTGGCAACCGCTGCCGGTGCAGTACGCGGACTACGCGCTGTGGCAGCGCCGGGTGCTGGGTGAGGAGTCGGACCCACGGAGCGTCCTGGCCCGCGAACTGAACTTCTGGCGTACCGCGCTGGACGGGCTTCCGGAGGAACTTACCCTGCCGCTGGACCGGCCCCGCCCGGCGGTTGCGGGGCCTCAGGGTGGGGCCGTACCGGTCGAGCTCGGCCCGACGCTGCACCGACGGTTACTGGAGGTTGCGCGGGCCGAGCAGTGCACGCCGTTCATGGTGCTGCAGGCGGCACTGGCCGGAACCCTGACCCGGATGGGCGCGGGTGAGGACGTGCCGATCGGCTCGCCGGTGGCGGGCCGGTCGGACGAGGCCCTGGAGAACCTGGTCGGCTTCTTCGTCAACACCCTGGTCCTGCGGAACGACACCTCGGGCAACCCCTCATTCCGCGAACTGCTCGCCCGCGTCCGGGTCGTGGACCTCGACGCGTATGCCCACCAGGAGGTGCCGTTCGACCTACTGCTGGAGGCACTCAACCCGGTGCGGTCGCTGTCGCGGCATCCGCTGTTCCAGGTCTGCCTGGCGCTGGAGAACGCGGTCGACTCGGCGCCGGCCCTGCCCGGCGTCCGGACCGGTCAGAGCGAGTTCGTGGACACCGGTACCGCCAAGTTCGATCTGGAGTTCCTGCTACGTGAGGAGTCCGGGTCCGGAATCGTCGGCGCCGTGCTCTATCGCACCGAGATTTTTGATCAGGCGACTGTGGAGCGTCTGGTCGCCGCTCTGTTGTGCTTCCTTGAGCAGGTGTTGGCTGATCCGGGTGTGCGGGTTGCTGAGGTGGATGTGTTGTCGGTGGTGGAGCGGGATTTGGTGGTGCGGGGGTGGAATGATACGTCGGTTTTGGTGCGTGATGTGTCGTTGGTGGAGTTGTTTGAGGAGCGGGTGGTTGTTGATGGTGGTGCGCGGGCGGTGGTGTTTGGGGGTGAGTGTTTGTCGTATGGGGAGTTGAATGTTCGGGCTAATCGGTTGGCTCGGCGTTTGGTTGGGTTGGGTGTGGGTCGTGGTGATGTGGTGGGGGTGTTGTTGGGGCGTGGTTTGGATTTGGCGGTTGCGTTGTTGGCGGTGGTGAAGGCGGGTGCGGGTTATACGGTGTTGGATCCGGATTTTCCGGATGAGCGGCTTGGTGTGGTGGTGGCGGATACGGGTGTGTTGGTGGTGGTGACTGATTCGGGGTTGTCGGGTCGGTTGGTTGGTTCGGTGCGGGTGGTTGAGGTTGATTCGGAGGCTGGTGTGATTGGGGTTTTGCCGGCTGATGATTTGGGTGTTGTGGTGTCGCCGGATGATGTGGCGTGTGTGATGTTCACGTCGGGGTCGACGGGGCGTCCGAAGGGTGTGGTGTCGCCGCATCGGGCTTTGGTGGGGAGTTTGTTGGGGCAGGAGTATGCGGTGTTTGGGCCGGGTGAGGTGTTTTTGCAGTGTTCGCCGGTGTCGTGGGATGCGTTTTCGTTGGAGTTTTGGGGTGCGTTGGCGTTTGGTGGGGTGTGTGTGTTGCAGGCTGGTCAGCGTCCGGAGCCGGCGGTTATCGGGTCGTTGGTGGCTGAGCATGGTGTGACGATGTTGCAGTTGTCGTCGAGTTTGTTCAATTTTTTGGTGGATGAGCATCCGGAGGCGTTTGCGGGGGTGCGGTTGGCGTTTACGGGTGGTGAGCCGGCGTCGTCGGTGCATGTGGCGCGGGTGTTGGGTTTGTATTCGGGTTTGCGGGTGGTTAATGGTTATGGGCCGGCGGAGTCGATGGGTTTTTCGACGGTGTTTCCGGTTGTGGGTGGGGTGGATGGTTCGTCGGTGCCGGTTGGTCGGGCGGTGGTGAATAAGCGGGCGTATGTGTTGGATGGCCGGTTGAAGCCGGTGCCGGTGGGTGTGGTGGGTGAGGTTTATTTGGGTGGGGTTGGGTTGGCTCGGGGTTATGTGGGTCGGCCTGGTTTGAGTGCTGAGCGTTTTGTGGCTGATCCGTTTGGTGGTGTGGGTGAGCGGATGTATCGGACGGGGGATTTGGCGCGGTGGTCGGCGGGTGGGGTGTTGGAGTTTGTTGGTCGGGTTGATGGTCAGGTGAAGGTGCGTGGGTTCCGGGTGGAGCCGGGTGAGGTGGAGGCGGTGCTGCTGGGTCATGGTGCGGTGGCGCAGGCTGCGGTGGTGGCGTGGCGGGAGGGGGTGGGGCCGGCGCGGTTGGTGGCGTATGTGGTGTTGGTTGGTTCGGGTGTGGATGGTCGGGGTTTGCGGGAGTGGGTGGCTCAGCGGTTGCCGGATCATATGGTGCCGGCGGTGGTGATGGTTTTGGAGCGGTTGCCGTTGACGGCGAATGGGAAGTTGGATCGTGCGGGGTTGCCGGCTCCGGAGTTTGTGGGGGTGGTGGCGGGGCGGTTGGCGCGTAGTCCGCGTGAGGAGATTTTGTGTGGTCTGTTCGCGGAGGTGTTGGGCGCGTCGGGTGTGACGATTGATGACGGGTTTTTTGAGTTGGGTGGTCATTCGTTGTTGGCGGCGCGGTTGGTTAGTCGGGTGCGGGTGGTGTTGGGTGTTGAGTTGAGTATTCGGGATGTGTTCCAGGCGCCTACCGTCGCCGCACTCGGCGAACGGATCGATGCGGCCGGCGCGAAGCGCAACCGTCCCGCACTACGTCGGCGTACCCAGGCCGGCACCGCCCTGTAGCTGGGCGCCTCGCCTCCTGTCGGGCTTGGCGGCCGACGGTCCTCGCCGTAGTTTCCCCCAACCTGCCCCGCCTTCTGCCGGTTCAGTGGAGCTCCGCTGACTAATATCCTTCGTAGACCCGGATAGCGAAAAAGTCGCCCCGGCACAATTACGCAAAGCCGATATTCATCGAGTAGGCGTTTTTTCGCATCGGCGAATCCAGGGGCATCCGAATTCCGCGAGTGCTGAACACATGGAGCGTACTGTGAATCATGCCAAGAATCCCGGCCATTCGGCCGGTCCCACTTGGACCGCGGACCGCGATGACGTGGTCTGGTCGCTACCCGGCGGATCCGCCGGCCAGCGTCCGGCGCTGCTGGTCCTCCCACACGCCGGTGGCAACGCGCACGCCTACGCCCAGTGGCGCGAGCTGCTGCCGAACCACGTTCAACTGCTGATAGGCCAGTACCCGGGGCGCGGCGCCCGGTTCAGCGATCCGCTGCCCACCAACATCGACGACCTGGCCGTTCCGGTGCTGGAGTGTCTCCCACCGGACGTCGAGGACCTGGTCGTGTTCGGGCACAGCATGGGCTCGCTGGTCGCCTTCGAGGTTGCCCGACGCCTCACCGAGCAGGGGCGACCGCCGCGGTCGTTCATCGCGTCCGCCTGCCGGGCACCACATTTGCCCAACCCCAGTCCGGTCCACCCCGAGCTGCTGAATGACGACGAACTGGTGGCGGCCATCAAGGCGCGTGGCGGCACCGAGGACGGGATCCTCGACGAGCCGGAGCTTCGCGAGATCATCCTCCCCTCGATCCGGGCCGACTTCGCCATCGACGACGCTTACCGGTTCGCCGGCCCGACGAAGTCACTCGGCGCTCCGGTGACGGTTATCGGTGGTGCCGCCGACCCGATCGTGCCGGTGGAGACGCTCGGACGCTGGTCGGAGAGCACCGAAGGGCCGATCGACGTCGAGGTGCTGCCCGGTGGCCACTTCTACTTCCAGCAGCAGATGACCGCGTTCATGTCGATCGTGACCGCGGTGATCGAGGGCGCCGCGGCGCCGCGCACCTACGCCTGAACCACCGACCACTTTCACCAGGAGGAAGCCGATGACATCCACCGACAGCGCGGCGCAGACCATCGATCTGGAGCTGCGCCGCGAGCCCGGCAAGCCGCCCATCGTGTACGCCCCGCCGGTGCAGGACGTGACCCAGGCCGGGCAGTGGCTGGCGGAGAACCGGACGGCGCTCAAGGACGAGCTGCTGCGCTCCGGCTGCCTGATGATCCGCGGCCTGCCCGTTGCCAGCGCTGCCGACTTCGCCGCCGTCCGCGACGTGCTCCTGCCCCAGCGGGCCGCCTACAAGGAGAAGGCCACGCCGCGTACCGACTTCGGTGCGGGCGTCTTCTCCTCCACTGATCTACCTGCGGTGCAGCCGATCCGGCTGCACAACGAGAACAGCTACACCCTCGATTTCCCCGGCACCCTGCTGTTCTGTTGCCTGGTCGCGCCGGAAGCCGGTGGCGCGACCACCGTCGGCGACATGCGCGAGGCGCTGCGCCTGCTTGACCCGGCGCTGCGTGAACGGTTCGCGGCAACCGGCTGGCTGCTCGTCCGTAACTACTCGGAACTGGCCGGGCTGCCCTGGTACAAGAGCTTCGCCACCGACGACCCGGCGGTGGCCGAGGCCTACTGCCGGGAGAACACCATCGGGTACGAGTGGCTCGACGGCGACGCGCTGCGCACCCGCCAGCGCCGTTCGGCGATCATCACGCATCCGGTCACCGGGGAGAAGGTCTGGTTCAACCACGTCGCCTTCTGGAACCGGTGGACCCTCGACCCGGACGTCCGGGACGTCCTGCTGGAGACCTACGGCGAGGACGGGCTGCCGTTCGACACGTACGTCGGGGATGGCGCGGCGCTCACCGAGGCGGAGGCCGAGTCGCTCAACCAGGTCTACGACCAGGTGACGATGCGGGAGACCTGGCAACCGGGTGACCTGCTGATGGTGGACAACATCCTCTGCGCGCACGGCCGGGAGGCGTACCGCGGCGATCGCAAGATCCTCGTGGGGATGGGTGACCCGGTCGCCCTGGACGCCTGCCGTCCCGAGACCGCGCCGTCAACCACCGCGTTCGGGGAGTGATCCGCAATGACAACGATGGACATGGAATCGCTCGGCGAAGACGTCGTGGTCGAACCGGAGGATCTGATCGCCCGGCTGGCGACCGTGCCCGCTGAGCGGACCGCACTGGTGGCGGGCGACCGTACGCTCACCTTTGGTGAGCTGCGCGCCGAAGTCAGCCGGGTCGCCCTCGGCCTGACCAACCGGGGCGTGGGCGTGGAGAGCGTGGTGGCCCTCTGCCTGCCGCGCGGCATCGACCTGGTCGTGGCGCTACTCGGCACGCTGACCGCCGGCGCGGCGTACCTTCCGGTCGATCCCAGCCTGCCCGAGGAACGCCGCAGGTACCTGATCGAGGACGCCGGCGCGGACCTCGTCATCGACGACGGTCGCGGCGAGGAGATCACGGTGGCCCGCCGCGCGGGTGCCGATCGGCGTCCTCGTCGCAGCCGCCGCCGAGGCGCCGCGGTTCCGGCCGGTCGGGGTCCAGCCGGCCAACCTGGCCTATGTCATCTACACCTCGGGCTCCACCGGCCTGCCCAAGGGCGTGGAGGTGAGTCGACACTCGGTCTCGGTGCTGCTGGCGGATCTGGAGAGCGCGGGCCTGGCGACCACGACCGGCGGCCGGGTCGGCTGGAACGCGTCAGCCTCGTTCGACGCCTCGGTGCAGCAGTGGGTACGGCTCTGCCGTGGGGACACGCTGATCCTGCTCGACGAGGCGACCCGCGCCGACCCCGCACTCATGGCGCGGCTGATCGACGACGCGGCGCTGACCGACCTCGACATCACCCCCTCGCACGCCGATCCGCTGGTGGATCACCTCACCGAACGCCACCGGACCGGAGCCGCCAACGGCGATCCGCTCACCCTGCTCATCGGTGGCGAACAGATCAGCCCTTCGCTCTGGCGGCGGCTCACCCATCTCGTGGACGAAGGAGTGCTGCGGGCGGCCAACGTGTACGGGCCGACGGAGTGCACGGTCGACGCCACCTCGGGGTGGATCACGGCCGATCAGGAACCGCACATCGGCACCGTCCTGCCCGGACTGCGACTGCGGCTGCTCGACGACAAGCTCAACCCGGTCGGCGACGGAGAGGTTGGGGAGATCTACCTGGCGGGCCCCAGGGTCGCCCGAGGCTACCGCCACCGTCCCGCCCTGACCGCGGAACGGTTCGTCCCGGACCTGGTGGCCGCCGACGGCTCGCGCATGTACCGCACGGGTGACCTTTCCCGCCGCCGCCCGGACGGCCGGCTGGAGTACCTGGGGCGCCGCGACGGCCAGGTCAAGGTGCGCGGCTACCGGATCGAGCTGGGCGAGATCGAAGCCGCCCTCTCCCGGCACCCGGCGGTGGCCGAAGCGGCCGTCCTCTACCGCGACGACTACCCCGGCGGACCAGGGCTGGTGGCCTACTACCGGGCGCTCGCCGACAACGAGGTCGACGTCGAGGACCTGCGCCGGCAGGCCGCCCAGACCCTGCCCGGGTACATGGTGCCGGCGGTCTTCGTCGCGGTGCGGAGCTTCGCCCGGACCTCCAGCGGCAAACTCGACCGGGCCGCGCTGCCCGCCCCGGTGGTGCTGGCCCCGGTCCCCGAGGCGGACGCGGACGCGGCAGAGCTCGACGGCCGGGTGGAGAAGCTCATCGCGGAGGTCTGGTCATACGTGCTCGGCGCATCGCAGATCAGCGCGGACGACAATTTCTTCAAGCTCGGCGGCCACTCACTGCTGGCTATCAAGCTGGTCGCCCGGGTACGCAACGAGCTCGGTGTGGCCCTGCCGGTCAAGGCCGTCTACGAAAATCCGCGACTGCGTGACCTTGCCCGCTTTATCGAGTCATTGACGGACGAGCACACCGCCTGAGACCCGCGCCACCGCTGCGGACAGGTCATCCCACTTCAGAACTTACGGCAATGGGCGACGAGACGGTTCACGTGTCGTGGCGCATCAGGTCGGAGCGCATCAGGAGGAAAACAGTGATTCCGTTGTCGTACGCGCAGCGCCGGTTGTGGTTCCTGAATCGTTTGGAGGGGCCGAGTTCGGCGTACAACGTGCCGTTGGTGTTGCGGTTGCGTGGTGCGCTGGACTCGGGGGCGTTGGAAGCGGCGCTGGGTGATGTGGTGGAGCGGCATGAGGTGCTGCGGACGGTGTTCCGGTCGGTGGATGGGGAGCCGTATCAGCAGGTGCTGAGTGTTGATCAGGGTCGTCCGGTGTTGGGTGTGGTGGCCTGTGTGGCGGACGTGGTGGACGGCCTGGTGGGTGAGTTCGCTAATGAGCCGTTTGATCTGGCGGTGGATCAGCCGGTGCGGGTGCGGTTGTTTGTGGTTGGTCCGGATGAGTTTGTGTTGGTGCTGTTGCTGCATCATGTGGCGACGGATGGTTGGTCGATGGCGCCGTTGATGCGGGATCTGGCGTCGGCGTATGAGGTGCGGTGTGTCGGTGGGGCTGCTCCGGGTTGGGAGCCGTTGCCGGTGCAGTACGCGGATTACACGTTGTGGCAGCGGGAGTTGCTGGGGTCGGAGGCTGATCCGGAGAGTGTGCTTTCGGAGCAGTTGGGGTTCTGGCGGTCGGCGCTTGAGGGTGCGCCGGAGGTGTTGGAGTTGCCGGCGGACCGGCCACGTCCGGCCGAGCCCACCCACCGGGGCGGTCGGGTCACCTGCTGGCTCGACGCCCCGCTGCACCGACGCCTGCTTGAACTCTCCCGAGCCCACGGTGCCTCACTGTTCATGGCCCTGCAGGCGGGGCTGGCGGCGGCGTTCAGTCGGGTTGGTGCGGGGGATGATATTCCGATCGGTACGGCGGTGGCGGGTCGGTCGGATGAGGCGCTCGATGATCTGGTCGGGTTCTTTGTCAATACGTTGGTGATGCGGACCGACACGTCGGGGAATCCGACCTTCGCCGAACTGCTGGCTCGGGTCCGGGAGGCGGATCTGGCCGCGTACGGCCACCAGGATCTGCCGTTTGATCTGTTGGTGGAGGCGGTGAACCCGACGCGTTCGCTGGCTTGGCATCCGCTGGTGCAGGTCATGCTGACCCTGCAGAACAACGCGCAGGCCGAGCTCGGCTTCGGTGGTCTTGATGTGGCGGTCGACCCGGCCCGGCTCGAGTCGACGAAGTTCGACCTCATGGTCACCTGTTTTGAGGTCTTCGGTGCTGGTGGTGCGCCGGGCGGGATCGATGTGTGGTTCGAGTACGCCGTTGATCTGTTCGATGAGCAGACCGCGGCGCTCTTGGCTGAGGTGTTCATCCGGGTGTTGCGGGTGATCGCTGATGATGTCGAGGCTCGGGTGGAGGACGTGGAGCTGCTCTCCGAGGTGGAGTACCGGCGGTTGGTCACCGATCGGGTTGAGGTGCTGACGGGTGTGGTTGAGGAGGTGCTGGCACCTCGGGGGGCGTCTTCGCCGCGGGAGGAGATTCTTTGTGGTCTCTTCGCTGAGGTGTTGGGGCTTCCGGTGGTGGGGGTGCGGGACAACTTTTTCCGGGTTGGTGGGCATTCGTTGCTCGCGGTGCGGTTGGTGAGCCGGATCCGGGCGGTGCTCGGGGTTGAGGTGGGTATTCGGGATCTGTTCCAGGCGCCGACGGTCGAGGGGTTGGATCGGCGGATCGGTGAGTTGGATGGTTCGGGTTTGCGGTCGCCGGTGGTTCCGGTGGTCCGGCCGGAACTGGTGCCGTTGTCGTACGCGCAGCGCCGGTTGTGGTTCCTGAATCGTTTGGAGGGGCCGAGTTCGGCGTACAACGTGCCGTTGGTGTTGCGGTTGCGTGGTGCGCTGGACTCGGGGGCGTTGGAAGCGGCGCTGGGTGATGTGGTGGAGCGGCATGAGGTGCTGCGGACGGTGTTCCGGTCGGTGGATGGGGAGCCGTATCAGCAGGTGCTGAGTGTTGATCAGGGTCGTCCGGTGTTGGGTGTGGTGGCCTGTGTGGCGGACGTGGTGGACGGCCTGGTGGGTGAGTTCGCTAATGAGCCGTTTGATCTGGCGGTGGATCAGCCGGTGCGGGTGCGGTTGTTTGTGGTTGGTCCGGATGAGTTTGTGTTGGTGCTGTTGCTGCATCATGTGGCGACGGATGGTTGGTCGATGGCGCCGTTGATGCGGGATCTGGCGTCGGCGTATGAGGTGCGGTGTGTCGGTGGGGCTGCTCCGGGTTGGGAGCCGTTGCCGGTGCAGTACGCGGATTACACGTTGTGGCAGCGGGAGTTGCTGGGGTCGGAGGCTGATCCGGAGAGTGTGCTTTCGGAGCAGTTGGGGTTCTGGCGGTCGGCGCTTGAGGGTGCGCCGGAGGTGTTGGAGTTGCCGGCGGACCGGCCACGTCCGGCCGAGCCCACCCACCGGGGCGCTGCCGTCGCGCTCACCGTCGATGCGGACGTGCACGAACGGCTGCTCGCGCTCAGCCGGGCCCAGGGCCACACACTCTTCATGGCCCTGCAGGCGGGGCTGGCGGCGGCGTTCAGTCGGGTTGGTGCGGGGGATGATATTCCGATCGGTACGGCGGTGGCGGGTCGGTCGGATGAGGCGCTCGATGATCTGGTCGGGTTCTTTGTCAATACGTTGGTGATGCGGACCGACACGTCGGGGAATCCGACCTTCGCCGAACTGCTGGCCCGGGTCCGGGAGGCGGATCTGGCCGCGTACGGCCACCAGGATCTGCCGTTTGATCTGTTGGTGGAGGCGGTGAACCCGACGCGTTCGCTGGCTTGGCATCCGCTGGTGCAGGTCATGCTGACCCTGCAGAGCGCCGGGGACACCCGGGAGCAGACAGGTTTCGGCGGTCTGGAGGTCGGCGTCGATCCGGCCAAACTGGATGCCACCAAGTTCGACCTCATGGTGTCGTGCCGGGAACGGTTCGGTGCTGATGGTGCGCCGGGCGGGATCGATGTGTGGTTCGAGTACGCCGTTGATCTGTTCGATGAGCAGACCGCGGCGCTCTTGGCTGAGGTGTTCATCCGGGTGTTGCGGGTGATCGCTGATGATGTCGAGGCTCGGGTGGAGGACGTGGAGCTGCTCTCCGAGGTGGAGTACCGGCGGTTGGTCACCGATCGGGTTGAGGTGCTGACGGGTGTGGTTGAGGAGGTGCTGGCACCTCGGGGGGCGTCTTCGCCGCGGGAGGAGATTCTTTGTGGTCTCTTCGCTGAGGTGTTGGGGCTTCCGGTGGTGGGGGTGCGGGACAACTTTTTCCGGGTTGGTGGGCATTCGTTGCTCGCGGTGCGGTTGGTGAGCCGGATCCGGGCGGTGCTCGGGGTTGAGGTGGGTATTCGGGATCTGTTCCAGGCGCCGACGGTCGAGGGGTTGGATCGGCGGATCGGTGAGTTGGATGGTTCGGGTTTGCGGTCGCCGGTGGTTCCGGTGGTGCGTCCGGAACTGGTGCCGTTGTCGTACGCGCAGCGCCGGTTGTGGTTCCTGGCCGAGTTGGAGGGGCCGAACACCTCGTACAACGTCTCGGTGGTGTTGCGGCTCACCGGCGCCCTCGACCGGGATGCCCTGGAGGCGGCGCTCGGTGATGTGGTGGAGCGGCATGAGGTGCTGCGCACGGTGTTCCCGTCGATCGACGGTGAGCCGTTCCAGGTGGTGCTCGATGGGGATGCGGCGCGGCCCGGTTCTGACCGTGGTGGAGTGTGGCCCGGACGGTGTCGCACTGCAGCGCGGCCATCGAGGCGGCAACTGGACATGTCATCGACCTGGCGGCGGAGATTCCGATCCGTACCTGCGCTGTTGCGGGTTGGTCCGGATGAGCATGTGTTGGTGGTGTTGTTGCATCACATCGCGGCGGATGGTTGGTCGATGGCGCCGTTGATGCGGGATCTGGTGGCGGCGTATGAGGTGCGGTGTGTCGGTGGGGCTGCTCCGGGTTGGGAGCCGTTGCCGGTGCAGTACGCGGATTACACGTTGTGGCAGCGGGAGTTGCTGGGGTCGGAGGCTGATCCGGAGAGTGTGCTTTCGGAGCAGTTGGGGTTCTGGCGGTCGGCGCTTGAGGGTGCGCCGGAGGTGTTGGAGTTGCCGGCGGACCGGCCGCGTCCGGTGGTGGCGAGTCACCGGGGTGATGTGGTGCCGTTTGTGCTCGATGCCGGGACGCATCAACGTTTGGTTCGGGTCGCTGCCGAGTCGGGGGCGACGACGTTCATGGTGTTGCAGGCGGGGTTGGCTGTGCTGCTGTCCCGGTTGGGGGCGGGGGATGATATTCCGGTCGGTACGGTGGTCGCGGGTCGGTCGGATGAGGCGCTCGATGATCTGGTCGGGTTCTTTGTCAATACGTTGGTGATGCGGACCGACACGTCGGGGAATCCGACCTTCGCCGAACTGCTGGCCCGGGTCCGCGAGGTGGGCCTGGCCGCGTACGAGCATCAGGATCTGCCGTTCGACCGGTTGGTGGAAGAGCTGAACCCGGTCCGTTCGTCTGCGCATCACCCGCTGTTCCAGGTGATGCTCGTCCTGCAGAACAACGCCGAGGCCGAAGGCGGCTTCGGCGACCTGGCCATCACCGATGTGCCCTTCGAGACCGAGGTCGCCAAGTTCGACCTGATGCTGGCGGTCAAGGAGAGCCGGGACGCTACCGGGGCGCCGGCAGGTCTGCGCGGCGCACTGGAGTACGCGACTGATCTGTTTGATCGGGGCACGGTTGAGTTGTTGGTTGAGCGGTTGGCGCGGTTGTTCGAGGCGGTGGTGGCGGAGCCTTCGGTGCGGGTGGCTGATGTGGAGTTGTTGTCCGGGGCGGAGCGTCGGCGGTTGTTGGTTGATTACAACGACACCGTCGGTGGCGCTCCGGATCTGCGGGTGACTGAGTTGTTTGAGCGGTGGGTGGCTGATGCCCCGGATGCGGTTGCTCTGGTTTTCGAGGGTCGCCGGGTGTCTTATGCCGAGCTTAATGCGGCGGCGAATCGGTTGGCTCGGCGGTTGGTGCGCCAGGGCGTCGGTCGGGGCCGGGTGGTGGGTGTGCTGCTCGACCGGAGTGTCGAGTTGGCGGTCGCGATGCTCGCGGTGCTCAAGAGCGGCGGGGCGTATGTGTTGCTCGATCCGGAGTTCCCTGATGAGCGGTTGGCTTCGCTCGCGGTGGATGCCGGCGTGTCGATGTTGGTCACCGATGCGCGGTTGGCGGCTCGTCTGGGTGGGGCGACCGATGTGGTTTTGATCGATTCGGTCGGGGTTGTTGAGAGTGCCGATAATTTGTTGTTGCCTGGGGATCCGGGTGATGCGGCGTGTGTGATGTTCACTTCGGGTTCGAGTGGGCGGCCGAAGGGGGCGCTTTCGGCGCATCGTGCGATCGTCGGCACGTTGACCGGTCAGGACTTTGTTGATTTCGGTCCGGATCAGGTGTGGTTGCAGTGCGCCCCGGTTTCCTGGGATGCGTTTGTGTTGGAGTTCTGGGGTGCGTTGCTCAATGGTGCGACGTGTGTGCTTCAGCCGGGTCAGCGTCCCGAGCCGGATCGGATCGCGGCGCTGGTCGCCGCGCATGATGTGACCACGCTCTGGCTTTCGGCGGGTTTGTTCAACATGATGCTCGATGAGTATCCGACGGTGTTCGCCGGGGTGGGTCAGGTGTTGACCGGTGGTGAGGCGCCGTCGGTTGAGCATATTGCTCGGGCTCGTCGGCTTTTCCCGGGGTTGCGGCTGGTGCATGGGTACGGTCCGGTCGAGAGCATGATCTTTACGCATAGCTATCAGATCGGTACGCCGGTCGGTGGTGGTCTGCTTCCGGTCGGGCCGCCGATCGGTAATCGGCGTAGTTATGTGTTGGACGCCCGGTTGCGGCTGGTGCCGCCGGGTGTGCCTGGCGAGTTGTATGTCGCTGGTACCGGGTTGGCGGATGGTTATCTGAACCGGCCGGCCCTGTCGGCTGAGCGGTTTGTCGCGGATCCGTTCGGGGCGCCGGGTGAGCGGATGTACCGCACCGGTGACCTGGCCCGGTGGAACGCCGCTGGTGAGGTGGAGTTGCTGGGTCGGGTCGATGACCAGGTCAAGATTCGTGGTTTCCGGGTTGAGCCGGGTGAGATTGAGGTGGTGATCGGGCGGCATGGGGCGGTGAGCCGGGTCGCGGTGGTCGTCCGGGAGGACCGGCCGGGGGACAAGCGGCTGGTCGCGTACGTGGTGCCCGTTGCCGGGGCGGACGTCACGCCGGCCGGGTTGCGTCAGGAGATGGGTCTGGTCCTGCCCGAGCATCTGTTGCCCGCGGCGTTCGTGCTGCTCGACGCCGTGCCCCTGACCGCGAACGGCAAACTCGACCGTCGGGCGTTACCCGCCCCCGACTACCTGACGGAAGCCTCCGGACGAGGCCCACGCAACCCACGCGAGGAGATCCTCTGCGGTCTCTTCGCCGACGTTCTCGGGATCGAACAGCTCGGTATCGATGACAGCTTCTTCGACTTCGGTGGGCATTCGTTGCTCGCGGTGCGGTTGGTGAGCCGGATCCGGGCGGTGCTCGGGGTTGAGGTGGGTATTCGGGATCTGTTCCAGGCGCCGACGGTCGCCGGGTTGGACCGACGGATCGGCGAGCTGGCCGGCGTCGCGCTGCGGCCCCTGCTGCGATCAGTAGTGCGTCCGGAACTGGTGCCGTTGTCGTACGCGCAGCGCCGGTTGTGGTTCCTGGCCGAGTTGGAGGGGCCGAACACCTCCTACAACGTGCCGCTGGTGTTGCGGTTGCGTGGTGCGCTCGACCGTGCGGCGTTCGCGGCGGCGCTCGGTGATGTGGTGGAGCGGCATGAGGTGCTGCGCACGGTGTTCGCGGCGGTTGATGGTGAGCCGTTCCAGGTGGTGCTTGATGGGGATGCGGCGCGGCCGGTTCTGACGGTTGCGGAGTTGGGTTCGGATGTGTCGGGGTTGCGGGCGGCTGTTGCTGCGGCGACCGGGTACATGTTTGATCTGGCGGCGGAGATTCCGGTGCGGGCGTGGTTGTTCGGGGTTGGTCCGGATGAGCATGTGTTGGTGGTGTTGTTGCATCACATCGCGGCGGATGGTTGGTCGATGGCGCCGTTGATGCGGGATCTGGTGGCGGCGTATGAGGTGCGGTGTGTCGGTGGGGCTGCTCCGGGTTGGGAGCCGTTGCCGGTGCAGTACGCGGATTACACGTTGTGGCAGCGGGAGTTGCTGGGGTCGGAGGCTGATCCGGAGAGTGTGCTTTCGGAGCAGTTGGGGTTCTGGCGGTCGGCGCTTGAGGGTGCGCCGGAGGTGTTGGAGTTGCCGGCGGACCGGCCGCGTCCGGCGGTGGCCAGTCACCGGGGCGGGACGGTCCCGTTCACGGTGGACCGGGAGGTGCATCGGGGGCTGCTGAAGTTGGCGGCGGAGTCGGGCGCGACGCCGTTCATGGTGTTGCGGGCCGGGCTTTCGGTCCTGCTCTCCCGGTTGGGCGCCGGTGATGACATTCCGATCGGCACAGCCGTTGCTGGTCGATCAGACGAGGCGCTCGATGATCTGGTCGGGTTCTTTGTCAATACGTTGGTGATGCGGACCGACACGTCGGGGAATCCGACCTTCGCCGAACTGCTGGCCCGGGTCCGGGAAGCGGATCTGGCCGCGTACGAGCATCAGGATCTGCCGTTCGACCGGTTGGTGGAAGAGCTGAACCCGGTCCGTTCGTCTGCGCATCACCCGCTGTTCCAGGTGATGCTCGTCCTGCAGAACAATGCCGAGGCCGAAGGCGGCTTCGGCGGCCTGGCCGTTACCGGCGAACCGTTCGGAACCGGCGATGCCAAGTTCGACCTGATGCTCACCGTCGGGGAGTCGCGTGAGCGTACCGGCGAGCCAGCCGGCCTGCACGGCACGATGGAGTACGCGGCTGATCTGTTTGATCGGGGCACGGTCGAGTTGTTGGTTGAGCGGTTGGCGCGGTTGTTCGAGGCGGTGGTGGCGGAGCCTTCGGTGCGGGTGGCGGACGTGGAGTTGTTGTCCGGGGCGGAGCGTCGGCGGTTGTTGGTTGATTACAACGACACTGCGGTTACCGGGTTGCCGGCGGGTTGTGTCCATGACGTGTTCGCGGCGCAGGTGCGTCGGACACCGGATGCGGTGGCGGTGTGTGATGAGCGCCAGGAGTTGACGTTTGCGCAGTTGAACCGCCGGGCGAATCAGTTGGCGCATCGGTTGATCGCCGCTGGGGTGCGGCCGGAGTCCGCGGTTGCGGTGTTGGTGGATCGCTCGGTGGATCTGCTGGTGGGAACGTTGGCGGTGTTGAAGTGCGGGGCGGCGTATGTGCCGGTTCCGGAGGGGGTGCCGACGGCCCGGGTTCGGATGATTATGGAGGAGACCGGGGCGGGTGTGCTGCTGACTGATTCGGCTCATGGTCCGGTTGAGGTGGTGCGGGACCTGCGGGCCGAGGGTGTTCAGTTGGTTTCGGTCGATGATCCGGTCGACTCGGATGTATCGGTTGAGGATCCGGGTGTGCGGGTGGGGCCGGATGCGTTGATGTATGTGATGTTCACGTCGGGTTCGACGGGCCGGCCGAAGGGCGTGGGGGTTACCCATCGGAATGTGGTCCGGTTGGTGTTCAACCGGTGTTGGGATCCGGAGAATCATCGGCGGATGCTGGTTCATTCGGCGTACGGGTTTGACGCGTCGACGTATGAGATGTGGGTGCCGTTGCTGACGGGTGCGCAGTTGGTGGTGGCTGAGGGGGATGGGGCGGATGTTCGGCACCTGTCCGAGGTGATCGCCCGTTATGACGTGACGGCGGCGTATTTCACCGCGGGGTTGTTCGCGATTATGGCGGATGAGTGGTTGGACGCGTTGGGCTTGTTGCGTGAGGTGTGGACCGGTGGGGACATTATTTCCCCGGCGACCATGACGCGGGTCTTGGAGCATTGTCCGGACACGGTGGTGGTGCACAGTTACGGGCCGACGGAGACGACCTTCGCTTCGAGTTATCAGCGGATTGAGATCAGTCAGCGGGTTCTTGATGGTGGGCTGCACCTCGGACGGCCGTTGGACAACAACCGGTTGTATGTGCTGGATGAGCGCTTGCGCCCGGTGCCGTTGGGTGGGTCGGGTGAGTTGTACATCGCGGGTGAGCAGTTGGCCCGTGGGTATGTGGGTCGGGCCGGGCTGACCGCTGAGCGGTTCGTGGCGGATCCGTTCGGACCGGGCGGCGAGCGGATGTACCGCACCGGTGACCTGGTGAGTTGGAGTTCGGATGGCCGGTTGCGGTTCATCGGTCGGATGGACAGTCAGGTGAAGTTGCGTGGGTTCCGGATAGAGCCGGTGGAGATCGAGGCGGTGCTCGGTAGCCGGCCGGAGGTAGGCCAGGTCGCGGTGATCGTTCGGGAGGACCGGCCGGGGGATAAGCGTCTGGTCGCCTATCTGGTCCCGGAAACCGGTCGTACGATCGACCTCGCCGCGGTGCGGGCTGACGCGGCGCTGGCGCTACCGGAATACATGGTCCCGTCGGCCTTCGTGCTCCTGGACCAACTCCCGTTGACCACCAACGGGAAACTCGATCGTCGGGCGTTACCGGCTCCGGAACTCGACCTCAACAGCGAAGGACGCGGCCCGCGTAACCCCTGGGAGCAGATCCTTTGCGGGATCTTCGCCGAGGTCCTCGGCGTGGAGCGGGTTGGTATCGACGACAGCTTCTTCGACCTCGGCGGCCACTCACTGCTCGCGGTACGACTGGTCAGCCGGATGCGTTCGGTAATGGGGATCGAGCGCAACGTCCGGGACGTCTTCCAGGCGCCGACGGTCGCCGGACTGATCGGCGTTCAGGAAAGTGGCGGCGAAGCGTTCGAGGTGCTGCTCCCGCTGCGTCGCGACGGTGCGGAACGGCCACTGTTCTGCGTTCACCCGGGGATGGGGATGAGTTGGTCGTACGCCGGCCTCACCCAACACCTGGGTGGTGCGCAGCCGGTCTACGGCCTGCAGACACGGGGACTCGCCGAGCCCGGATACCGTGCGGCCAGCATCGAGGAGATGGCGGCCGACTATCTCGAGGAGATTCGCCGGGTCCAGCCGCAGGGGCCGTACCGGCTGCTCGGTTGGTCGTTCGGTGGGGTGGTCGCGCATGCGATGGCGACGACCCTGCAGTCCGCCGGCGAAGAGGTCGAACTGCTCGCGTTGATGGACTCGTACCCGGCTTTGCCAGGTGATGCCGACCGGCCCATCACCAACGCGCAGATCGTCGACATGTTATTCGACAGCGACAGCGACGGCGACGGCGACGGCGACGGCGACGGCGACAGCGACAGCGACGGCATCGGCATCGGCGGGCCCGGCGGCCGAGGCGAGGTGGTCCGGCAGATCCTGGGGGACTCGGAGCAGCTCGACGAGAGCGCCGTCGCGCGGGTGCTGCGCGAGCAGGACCCGGTGCTCGGGGGCTTTACCGAGCAGGAGGTCGTCGCGCTCGTCCGAGCCGCGATCAACCACATGGACATCATGCGTTCGTACCGGCCGCGCAGCTTTGCCGGCGACATGGTGTTCTTCACGGCTACCCGGGGGAAGACGGGCGCTTCGCCCACCTTCGACCGGTGGCACAGCTACGTCGAAGGGACGGTGGAGACATACGACATAGACGCCGCGCATCTGGAAATGGCCGAACCGACACCGCTCGCCGAGATCGGTCGCACGCTTTCCTGGAAGCTGGCAGACCTGAAGAACATTTCTCGTAACTTCAGTGAGATGAGGAGCTAGACATGGCCAATCCGTTCGAAGACGCTGAGGGCACCTACCTGGTACTGGTCAATGACGAGGGACAGCATTCCCTCTGGCCCGCGTTCGTGCCCATTCCGGACGGCTGGGCGTCCGTCCTGGTCGAGAGTAGCCGGCAGGAGTGCCTGGACTACGTCGAGGAGAACTGGGCCGACATGCGACCCAGGAGCCTGGTCGCCCAGTACGCCTAGCGGTACCGCCGGTGGCGGGTATCCACGTTCATGCGTGGGTGCCCGCCACCGCTGCATGTCCGGGTCCTGACCGCGCCGACTGCCCGCTTTCTGCCGCAGTAACTTCCGCTGTACGGGCTGACCCGGCCGTATTCTCGAATTGCGGATTTCGGAATGCGGATTCCGGGTCAATCGCTGAATCTCGGAATTTCGATTCTCGGAACGGGAGCCCCATGCCTTCTCGGAGCGCTTCGATGATGCGGTCGCAATGCGGACTCAAGGTTTTGGTGACCGGTACAGCGTCGGATTCGCATACCTGGAATCTGGTCTTCCTTCAACTGTTTCTGGAAGAGCGGGGAAACAGTGTGATCAACCTTGGTCCCTGTGTGCCGGAAGAGCTCCTGGTTGACGAGTGCCGCGCTCATGACCCCGACCTGTTGGTGGTGAGCAGCGTCAACGGTCACGGCTTCAACGACGGGATGCGGGCTGTCATCCGAATCCGGCAGCGGCCCGAGTTGGCCCGCCTACCGGTGGTGATCGGCGGGAAACTCGGAGTCGACGGGGTACGTAACGTGGGCGCGATCCGCCGGCTCCTGGCGGTCGGCTACGACGCGGTCTTCGACGACGGCGACCTGGCCGCGTTCGACAAGTTCCTGGCGGCGCTCGCGCCCCGTTCGCAACAGCTGGCGTCATGACCGACGTACACACGCAGTCCGGTCCGGTTCGGCGGGCCGAGCCGATCCCGGCCTCCTCGTTCGGCGGTTTTGTCGCCGCTGCGGCGCGGGCCGGTCGGCTGGTCGTCCAACCCAGAATGGGCTTCAGCGACCTGGACCGGATGCGTTCCGGTCTGGAGTCGACCAAGGCGGCGGCGGCGACCACCGTCGGCACGCTCACCCTGGACAGTTACACCCGGGTTGGCGACGAGGCGGCGGCTGGCAGGGCGCTGGCCGACGGAATCGCGCTCAACGGATATCCCATCGTCACCTACCAGGTGGAACGTACCCGGGCCCTGCTGGACGGGGTCGCGGACGACACCTTCCCGGTGCAGGTCCGGCATGGCTCGTCGCGACCGCAGCGGATCATCCGTGCGCTCGTCGCGGCTGGCCTTGACGCTACCGAGGGGGGCCCGGTCTCGTACTGCCTGCCCTACGGGCGGACCCCATTGCGCGAGTCGGTGTCGAACTGGCGGCGGAGTTGCGAACTGCTCGCCGAGCTCAGCACGTCCGGGCGTATCCCGCACCTGGAGAGCTTCGGCGGCTGTCTGCTCGGTCAACTCTGCCCACCCAGCCTGCTGATCGCGATCAGCGTGCTCGAGGGCATCTTCTTCGCTCAGCACGGGATCGCCAGCGTCTCGCTCAGCTACGCCCAGCAGACCGACTCCGACCAGGACGAGGAGGCGATCGGGGCGCTGCGCCGACTGGCTGGTGAACACCTACCGGCCGGCCTGGACTGGCACGTGGTCCTCTACACCTATATGGGCGTCTATCCGACCTCGCCGGGTGGGGCGCTGCGGTTGCTGCAGGAATCCGCCCGACTGGCGGTCCGCTCCGGCACCGAGCGACTGATCGTCAAGACCGTGGCCGAAGCGAACCGCATCCCCACCATCGAGGAAAACGTGCGGGCGTTGGAAGCAGCGGCCGTCGCGGCGTCCAGCACCGCACCCCCGGTGCGGCACGGACCGTCCGCGGTAATCGCGGACACCGGCGTCTACGACGAGGCGCGCAGCCTGGTCGAGGCGGTGCTTGACCTGAACGAGGACATCGGCCAGGCGTTGCTGGAGGCGTTCGCCCGAGGCTACCTCGACGTCCCGTTCTGCCTGCACCCCGACAACGCTGGCGAATCACGGGGCGTCATCGACGCCAACGGACGGTTGCGATGGTCGGCGGTCGGCGCGATGCCGATCAGGGCCGCCGCGCCTGCCGGCGGTCGAGCCGGGATGACCTCGGCTCGGCTGCTGACCGCCCTGAAGTACGTATCGCGAAAGTTCGATCAATGAGCCCTGGAGGCGAAATGGATCAGACCTGGGATGGCGTCGGGACCGTTGGGCTAGCCGAAATGCCCGTGCCACTGGCGGAGCACCTGCGTGCGCCAGCGACCAGGGCCGCGATGTTGGTGCAGCAGGAGGCGACGCAGGCGGCCCGGGATTTCCTCCGGGGGCGCGGCTTCACCGAGCTGCTGCCGCCGATGATCGGGCCGGTGACGGACCCGGGGGCCCGGGGCGCCAAGGCGCTCGATGTCGACTTCTACGGGCACCGGTACAAACTGATGACCAGCGCGATCCTCTATAAGCAGGCGTCGCTGCGCGGCTTCGACAAACTTTTCTACATCGCGCCGAATGTGCGGATCGAGCCGGTCGAGACCAGCTTCACCGGCCGGCACCTGGTCGAGTTCCACCAGATCGATGTGGAGATCGCCGGTGCGACCCGGGAAGACGCGATGCGGGTCGCCGAGGGCCTGCTTGTGCACGTGGTCGCGCGGGTGTGGCAGGCGGTGCCGGAGGTGCTACGCGGCCTCGGCCGCGATCAGATCGTCTTCAAGGAACTGCTGACCGAGCCGTTCGACGCGTGTTCCCACGCCGAGGCCGTCGCCCAGTTGCTCGACCTTCACCACCCGCAGGATCCCGCCGCCGAGATCGACTGGACGGGCGAAGAACTCCTCTCGCACAAGGCGGAACGGCCCTTCTTCATCACCGATTACCCATTGGGATCGCGGGGTTTCTACGACCGGGAAGACCCGGATCGGCCGGGGACACTGCGCAACTTTGACCTGATCGCACACGGTGGGTTCGGCGAACTGGTCAGCGGCAGCGAGCGCGAGTCCGACTACGCGACGATCGTCGCCCGGATGCGGGAAACCGGCCAGAACCCGGCCGATTACGACTGGTACCTGCGCATGGTGCGTGCGGGCATGCCGGCCAGCGCCGGCTTCGGGATGGGCCTGCAACGTCTGGTCCGGTTCCTCACCGGCCTCGACGCGCTGTGGCAGGTCAGCGCCTATCCGAAGCTCCCCGGGGTGGCGGCGCCATGACCGAGCGGGGAGCTGGTGTGGCCGCGCTGGCCGCGGAGCGGATCGGAGGATGGGTATGACCGCGCTGATGGAAGTCGGCTGTTATCTGCCGGAACTCAGTGTCGAAATCGGGGATATCGTCGGACCGTTGGGCATGGACGCCCGGGCGATCCGGACCTTCCAGCGGTTCTACGGACTCAAGGGGATTCGCCGTGCCCCGGACGAGGACCTGCGCGAGACGCTCTGCGCCGCCGCGCGCACCCTGCCGGGGTTACCCGGCAATGAGCACCGGGTGCGGTACGTGCTCGCCCCGCGGACCGTCTCGACGGTCAGCCGGGCCTCCGAGTACCCCGTGCACGATGTCTGCGCCGAGCTGGGCCTGACCAACGCGATTGTCTTCACCCTCACCCAGCATGCCTGCGCCAGCGGCCTGCTGGCCGTTGAGCTCGCCGGCCAACTGCTCGAGGCCGATGGCGACCCGGACGCCCTGGCGCTGGTGCTGACCGGGGAGAAGACCTTCAGCTCCGTGGTGCAGATGATTCCGGAAAGTACGGTTATGGGGGAGTCAACCGCCGCCTGCCTGGTCTCCGCGTCCGGGGAAAGGGACGTGCTGCTCGGGTACGCGACCCACACCTACGGGACGTTCAGCGAGGCGTTTCCACCGAAGGCGTTGGACCCGCGCTTCCTCAAGGATCACAACGAACTGCTCACCTCCGTCATTGAGGAGGCCGCCGCCGCAGCCGGGGTCGGCATCGGTGAGCTGTCGTTGATCCTGCCGCACAACGTCAACACGCTCTCCTGGTCCTGGGCCTGCCGGGTGCTGGACATCCCACTGGAGCGGGTGTACCTCGACAACATTCCGGTCACCGGGCACTGCTTCACCGCTGACCCGTTCATCAACTACGTCCATGCCAGGCGCGCTGGCCGGCTGCGGGAGGGCGACCTCTACCTGATGGCCGCGGTCGGCCTCGGCGCGACCTTCTCCGCTGCTGTCCTGCGGCACTGAGCTGCGGCATTCGATGAACCGAAGGGACAACCATGCCATCCCCAGCTAGCCGGAACTTCCTCGAAGGAGTGAAGAGCGCCTGCACCGGCGATCCGCGCACCCCGTTCGTCCTGCTCGGCAACTTCGAGGTCGAGGATGAGTGGGCGAAGAGCGAGATCGGGCTGCCCACCGTTGCCGGCCGGGCGTCCGCCGCGATCGTCAACCGGATGGACGAATTCGCGCTGCTACTCGCTGGCAAGGGCGACTACGTCGTACTGAAATCCGCCCCCGACCCCGACTATCTGGCCTACCTGGAGGGCCTCGGGCTGGACCTGCCGGAAATCCTCGTGGTTGACGACCAGGATCCGGCCAACACGGTCAGTGTCGACGCGCTCCGCTCGCCACGGCTGCTGGGGGAGCTCGGTGCGCTGGCGGCACAGGGCGCACACCTGTTGCCGCACGGCATGTCCGAGCTTGAGGAGCGGCTCTGCGCGCTCACCGGTCTGGCCTCGGCGTTGCCGGCGGCGAGCCTGGTGAAGGCGGTGAACAGCAAGATCTACAGTCGTCAGATCGCCGACGAGCTGGGGCTGCGCCAGGCCAAGGGCTGGGAGTGCGAGACGGTGGCCGAGTTCGCCGCCGTCGCGGACGCGGCCCGGGCCTCGGTCGTCGCCGGTCGCCGGGTGGGTATCAAGGACGCCTTCGGGGTCTCCGGCAAGGGCATCGCGGTGATTGACGACGAGCGCCGGCTTGATCAGTTGCTGCGGATGGTCAGCCGACGCGCGGAGCGCTCCGGTGACGACCGGGTGTCGCTGGTGGTGGAGGAGTGGGCGGACAAGGCAACCGACCTGAACTACCACTTCACGGTGGGACGCGACGGCTCGGTCCGGTTCGACTTCGTGAAGGAGGCGCTGACCGAAAAGGGCGTACATAAGGGACACCGGATTCCGGCCCGGATCTCAGCCGCGCACGCCGCGGAGATCGAGCGTTGCGCCCGGCTGCTCGGCGGGCGGCTCGCTGCGGACGGCTTCTACGGCGTGGTCGGCGTTGACGCCATCGTTACCGGTGACGGCGGTCTCCTGCCGATGCTGGAAATCAATGCCCGGAACAACATGTCCACCTACCAGACCGGGCTGCAGGAAAAGTTCATGAGTGCCGGAACGGTCGCGCTGGCCCGGCAGTACGACCTCGCCCTGACCGGCCCGATCAGCTTCGCGCAACTCCGTGACAGCCTCGGTGACCTGCTCTTCGACGGCACCGCGCCAACCGGCCTGCTGGTCAACAACTTCGCGACGGTGAACGCCGCCGCCCCGACCGACGGCGACGGGCGGCCATACAGCGGCCGACTGTACGGCCTGCTGATGGCGGACTCCGAACCGGAGCTCGCCGCGCTGGACCACGCCGTCGCCACCCGCTTGCGGAAGGAAGGGCCCACCAATGTCTGAACCCCACACCGTGCAGGGGATTCCCGTCGCCGAACTGGCCGAGCGGTTCGGCACCCCCCTCTACATCTATGACGGCGCGGTCATCACCCGCCAGTACCAGGGCCTGCGCGACCGGCTCCACCCCGCGGTGGAGATGTTCTACTCGCTGAAGGCGAACCCGAACATCAGCGTCTGTGCGCTACTGCACTCGCTGGGTGCACGGGCCGAGGTCTCCTCGTTCACCGAGCTGGTCACCGCCCTGCGGGCCGGAGTGCCGGCCGAGCAGATCATGTTCCTCGGTCCGGGCAAGAGCCGCACCGAGATCACCGCCTGCCTCAAGGAGGACATCACCATCATCTGTGAGTCCTTCGGTGAGCTGGCCCTGATCGATGAGGCGGCAACCGGGCTCGGCACCACCGCCCGGGTGGTGCTGCGGGTCAACCCGAGTTTCGCGGTCAAGGGCAGCGGGCTGACGATGGGCGGCAAACCGCGTCAGTTCGGCATCGACGAGACGGCGCTGCTCGCCGCCCCGGATCTTGTGCGGGAACACCCCTCGGTGCGGCTCTGCGGCTTCCAGGCGTACCTGGGCACCCGGTTCCTCAGCGAGGACGTCGTGGTGGAGAACACCGAACGGATTCTCGCCCTCGCCGAGACGCTCTCCGCGCACCTTGGCGTACCACTCGACCTGGTGGACGTCGGCGGTGGCCTGGGCGTCGCCTACTTCCCCGGCGAGCAGGACCTTGATGTGGCGGTGCTCGCCGAGCGGATCAACCCGGTGTTCGCGCGGTTCGTCGAGCGGCACCCCGACACCCGGCTCGTCATGGAACTGGGCCGCTACCTCGTCGGGCACAGCGGTACTTACGCGGTCCAGGTCCGGTACGTCAAGGAGTCGATGGGCGAGCGCTTCGCGGTGGCCGACGGCGGCACCAACCACCACATGGCGGCAGTCGGAATCGGCTCGTTCATCAAACGGAACTTCCCGATGCGGCTGCTCAACCGGGCCAGCACCGCCGAGAGTACGAAGTGGAACGTCACTGGCCCGCTCTGCACCCCGAACGACACTCTCGGCAAGGCTGTCGAGCTCCCCGCTGATCTGCAGCCGGGCGACATCATCGGAGTCGACCGGTCAGGGGCGTATGGGCCGACCGCCTCGCCGGTGCATTTCCTCAGCCACGGCTACCCGGCCGAGGTGCTCGTCCACCATGAGCAGGCCCACCTGGTTCGTACCCCGGACGACGCGGAAAGCCTGCTGGCCCCGCAGATCCTGCACGACTTCGCCCGCTGACCGACTGATTTCGCCGAACTCCCCCTACCAGCCACCGAAAGGCAGGACCACCGACATGACCGCCACCGCGCAGGACACCGACCGCCAGCAGATCCACGCCGCGATCGTCGCCGCGCTCTCCGAGGTGCTCGGCCAGGAACTGACCGACGTTACCGGGCAGACCCGGCTCTTCAACGATCTGAACCTTGACTCGACCAGCGTCCTCGGGCTGCTGATGGCCTTGGAGGACGGCCTGGACATGCAGGTCGACCCGGAGAACCTGGAGCAGCGGCATCTGGAGACCGTCGGCGCGTTGACCGACTTCATCGCCGGTGGACGGTAAGCCATGCCGACCATGCAGCACACCGGGCCGCCCAGGGGACCGGCGACCGCCGTACCGGCCATCGAGTGCATCGTGCCCTTCTCGTTCGACGCCGCAGACCGGTCCGCTGGTCCGGAGGATGTGACGTACTTCCAGAATCACCTGGAGTCCCTCTACGGCCCCTTCGACGATCTCGACTGGTTGACCAATGGGACGCTGGTCAGCTACCACGACATGGTCCGGCGGGTGGTTCGGGAGTTGGGCCCGCTGCTGACCGGGGTCGACCTGGTGATCACCGTCGACGCCAGTCCCGACTGCCGGCATCAGAGCCTGCCGGGCTGCCTGCTGTCCGACCTGATCGGCGGTGATCCGCTGATGTTGGGCGTCTCCGAACAGGGCATCGCCGGGCCGTTCACCGCGCTGCGCATCGCCACCGACCGGATGCGTGCCGGGTTGTCCCGGCGTGCGTTGGTGCTGCTGATGGAGCAGAGCACCCTGCCTCCGGAACACGGTGTGGTGCTGCCGAGCCGGGACACCGCGGTGGCCCTGCTGCTCGCCCCGGACGGTGCGCTGCCGCTGAGCCGACCGATCATCACGGTGACCGGTGTGGTGCCGGACAGTCCGTCGCCCGACGCCCTGGCCGGACCGGCGGTGCCGGATCCGGTCGCCGACAGCCCGGTCGCGCTCGTGTTCGGGGCCGGCCTGAGTGACGTGGCCCCCGACCGCGACGGCGCCACCGTGATCCGCGCCGACGACGGGCACCCGTGTGCCGGCGTGTGGCTGGCCCTGGCCCGCTACCTGGAGCAGGGCGCGCCGTCCGGCGGGTCGGTGCTCGTCGCCGACCGGGACCCGGTGCTGCCGTACCTGTGCGGTGTCAGACTCACCGTCGCTGCCAAGCCACAGTCCGCTGTCGACGTGCTGGCGGGGCTGAGCCCGATGCGACTGCGGGAGAAGGAGCTGACCAGTTGACCGCCACCCGAACAGCGCCGAGCGGGCGGCCCACGTCGGCGTCCGGTGACCCGGACCGCTACCGGGCGGTTGCCCGGGAGTCCGGCGTCATCGCCGCGCTCGCCCTGCTGCACAACACAGTCAGTCCCGGTGTGTTACCCGCCGGGCCGGGCGGGCACGTCCTGGTGCCGGCGGAGGTGGCGGCCCTCTGCGACCTGTACGGCACACCAGCCGGCGCCCGCAGCCGTGCTGCCGCCCGGGAGGATCAGCTTGGTCGAATCCCCACCGACGGGGGCGAGTTGATTGCCCTGCGGATCGCCGGTGCCGGCCCGATGGGTGGCGCCACGGACGCCGGCCGGTGGCGCGCCGGAGTGGCCTGGGTCCGGCTCGGGCTGGCCGACCGGATGCTGGCGCGGGCAGCGGAACATCTGCGCGGACGCACCGTCCAGGGCGTCACGACGTTGGCCCTCCCGCTGGTCAGGGCCGCATTGGCGGACGCTGCCGCCGGGATCGCCGAGGTGCAGGCGCTGCTGGTCGGTGGCCTGGTCGACCCGGCCGCCGGTGCGGATCCGGCCGACAGTGTCGACCCGGCCGCCGGTACGGATCCGGCCGACAGTGCGGATCCGGCCGGCATCGTGTTGCGCCAGGCGCACCGGGTCCTCGACGAAACCGGCCGGTCGTGCCTGCACCTGTTCGGCGCATCCGGGTTCGCGGCCGAGGGCCCCGGTCGTGATGTCCGCGCGTCCGAACTGCTCGCCGACGCCTACGCGCCGGTGCTCGACACGACCGATTCCGGCGACACGGCCGCGCAAATCAACGGAGGGCAGCCGTGAGTATCGATACCGATCGGATGGCCGGGCTGCGCGCACTGGCCCGGGAACATGCCGAGTCGCTGCGCGCCGTCGCCCTCGACCTCGACCGCGAGCCGCAGGGCGTACTCCGGCTCCTGGCCGACCACCCCGAGCTACGGGCGTTCAGCGGCCTGCCCGCCGAGTACAACCCGGACCCGCTGCGGGTACGCGGGCACTCGGTCTACCTGACCACCTGCGTCGAGCAGGTGGTGGCGCTGGAGGAACTGGCCCGGGCCGATGCTGGAGCCGTCCTGGCCCTGCCCGGACCTTCGATGTCCGGGTTCGTCGTCGCCGAGCTCGCCGATCAGGAGCAGCGCGACCGTTATCACCAGCTGCTCGCGGCCGAGCCGACCTGGACGTTCTTCGGGATGACCGAGCCGTCGCACGGCTCCGACCCGGCCAGCATGAGCACAGTGCTGCGTCCGGACGGTGCTGGACATCTACTCAGCGGCACCAAGCGGTACGTGGGCAACGGTGCCCGTGCCCGGATCGGCGTGGTTTTCGCGCGCCGCCGGCCCGGTCCGTTGGGCATCGCCGCGGTCCTCCTGGAAACCGATCGGCCGGGTTTTCACGGTCTGCCCGTCGAGACCCTCGGGCTGCGCGCCTTGCAGCTCAGTGAGTTGCGGATGCGAGAAGTGCCGATCGGTGAGCGGGACCTGCTCGGCCGGCAGCACTCCGCGACGAAACAGGGGATGTGGGCGGCGGTGCGCACCTTCAACCGCTACCGCCCGGTGGTCGCGTGCTTCGCGCTCGGCGTCGCCCAGGCTGCCTACGACTACGTCATCGCGCACCGGCAGCAGTTCCGGTCCATGGAGCGTCTGCTGCTTGCCGACTTCGCGCAACGACTGCACGGCGTACGGGCGCTCGTGCTCGGCGCCGCGCGGCTGGCGGACCACGACCCGCGAGACGGCACGCTCGCCTCCGCGGCGAAGATTCGCGCGACCCGGCTGGCTGAGGAGATCACCACGGCCGCACCCCGGTTCTTCGGACCCGGCGCCCGCTGGGAGCACCCGGCGCTGGACAAGTGGATCCGCGACGCCCGGGGCTTCGAGTTCATGGAGGGCACCAGCAACATCCAGCGGCTGAACCTGGCCCAGGGGTACCTGCACGGACGGTTGGCCGATGTCCCGGCCGCCTGATGCCGCGCTGCCGGGGCTGCCCCCCGAGGTCGCCCCGCCCCGGCGGCCCGGACCACCGGTCGGAGTGGATGTCTGGCGGATCCGCCTGGACCGCACGGCGGAGGTTGTGCGGTGGGCGACGGGGCTGCTCGACCCGAGCGAGCGGCAACGGGCCGCCAGTGCCCGCGATCCGCTCGCCGCCCGCCGGTACGTCATCGCGCACGGCGCGGCACGATCCGTACTCAGCCGCTACCTCGGCACCGAGCCGGGAGCACTGCGTTGGTCGCGGGGTGCACACGGCAAGCCCGGGTTCACCGGGGCCCGGCGGCGATGGCAGTGGAACCTCAGCCACTCCGCAGGGCACGCACTGTTGGCTGTCTCGGTGGTCAGGCCGGTCGGCGTGGACATCGAGCGGGTGCGGGAGCGCACCGACGCGCTGGCGTTGGCGCTCCGGTTCCTGCCGCCCGAGGAGGCGGCCGAGGTCGCCTCGTACGGCGATCCGGGCGCCGCACGCACGTCGTACCACCGGTTTCTCGCCCGCAAGGAGGCCTGCGTCAAGGCGGTCGGCGGCCGGATCCTCGACGGTCTGCGGCTGGAGGTGCGGCAGCCGGGTCCGGTGCACGGTGGCCCCGGGGTGTTCGCCCGGCAACGGTGGGAGATGCGCGATCTGCCGGCGCCGCCAGGGTTCGTCGCCGCGCTCGCCACCGAGGGGAGTGGCGGATATCCGGTGCGCCTCTTCGAATGGCAGCTCGGCCCGACGGCGCGGTCGGCGCCCTGTCCAGTAACTGCTGGCCTGTTGCCGTCGGAAACCGCCGCAGCATCACCTGGCCGGAAATATAGCATCAATATTGCGGATCGCTCTGGCAAACGGTGGTCCAACCGCACCCACATTTCTTCGTACGGCTGATCGGAAGTGCGAGAAGACAGGTGGTAATCAACACATGCAAAACTGGGGCCGGATCGGCGTCGGTGCGGTGGGTATCGCTTCTGATGGCCGGATCCAACGGGGGGCAGCCGAAGACCCGACGTGGGCAGCGTCCGGGTCGCGGGCCGGGGCCGGTTCGATACACGCCATCCACGTGCTCTTCGCGCCCTCGGATCTGCCCGGGTTGAGTTCGTGGCCGCCGTACCGCACCGAGGCTGTCCGAGCTGCCGCACGGGCGCTGGCTGCTCTTGGCTGCGCGCATCTCGGTGGCCGGTTGCAGATCATCTCGGATGTGCTGCTGGTTCCCGAGCAGGTCGGCGCGGCCGGCGAATTCCTCGCCACGGTGCGGGCAGTCGAGGATGCCTTCGCCGGTGGCCACCGCGAATTCAACAACCACCGAACAGGTCTCCTCGAAGGCTTGCGAACTGAACCGGGAAATGACTGGAGATTCGCTGCGGTGGACCTCGACTTCTTTTCACTGCCCTGACCATACGACTGCATGATCTACTAATCGAGAAAGGTGCCATCTGATGAGCGCGAATGGCGGGGTAGATGAAAAACGCGCCTCCGGGGAGCCGCGGGCGCAGTGGGGGAAGGTCGGCGCTCTGGTCACCGGCCAGGGGGTATCGCTGGCGGGCGACAACATACTGCTGGTGGCGATCGCCTGGACCGCGGTCAAGCTGGGCGGTTCGGGAGCGGTAACCGCACTGATGCTCTGCGCGACCATCCCGAAGGCGCTGATGCTGATCTTCGGCGGTGCGGTCGCCGATGCCCTCGGCCCCCGGTTCGTGCTGCTGCGCACCACCTCCGGCCGGATCCTGCTGCTCGCCGCGGGTGCGGTGGCGGTCTTCTTCGCCGAGTCGCTCTGGACGCTGATGGCGATCGCGCTGGTCGAGGGAATCCTGCTGGGGCTGGGTGGGCCGTCTTTCGGGACACTCGTGCCACGGCTGGCTCCCGGCAGTCAGCTCGCTCGCGCCAACTCGCTCTACTCGATGGTGCTCCGGATCGCCCCGATCACAGGTGCGCCGATCGGCGCCTGGCTGATCGCCACCGGACAGCTCTGGCCGGCGTTGGTGGTGGTGTCAATGACCTGTGCGGTCTCGTTCAGCTGCCTGTGGTACGTCACCAAGGGCATTCCACGTCCGCCACGGACCGGTGGCGTGAGCATGCTGAAGCGTTCGGGTGACGGATTCCGGCTGCTCGGCGCGAACGCCCGGCTGCGGTGGCTGTTCATCTCCTCGTTCTGCCTCGATCTGGCTTTTGGTTGGCCGATCAACGCGGCCTTGCCGCTGCTCGCCTTCAAACGCGACTGGGGGGTCCAGGCGGTGGGTACCGTGATCGCGGCGTTCGGTGCGGGCGCGCTGGCCTCGGCCGCGATTGGTGCGTTGGTTGCGCACCGGCTTCCGTTGCTGGTCCGGCTGGTGGTCAGCGGAGTGGGGATCGCGGTCGGCCTGGCGCTGATGGCCCTGATGCCGTCGGTGCTAGCGCTTGCCGGGGTGAGTTTCATGGTCGGCCTGGCGTCCGGATTGAACGGTCCGGCCACCGTCACTCTCTACCAGCAGAGCACCCCGAAGGCTCGGATGGGCGCCGCAATGTCGACCTTGGCCCTCGCTGGCATCGGCACCGGACCGTTCTCCATCGCCCTCTTCGGCGGGCTGGCCCTGGTGCTCGGGCTGCAGGCCACCTGGCTGATCTGTGGCGTGGTGGCGCTGGCCGCCCCGGTGACCGCGCTACTGGCGCTGCGTTGTCCCGAGCAGGTGGAGCCGGAGCCGGAGCCTGAGCAGGTGGAGGCGCCGGCCAAGCAGTTGGTGGGCGCCGCAGCCGGCTGAGTCCTGGTCGATGAAGCGGACCGCCCGGTCAACCATTGCCGATGACCGGGCGGTCCGCGCCGACGTAGCGGACAACCGGCGCCGCTGGCGCGAATTTCGGGGCCGTTTTCGCCGGTGGTTGCGGTACGTCGCCCGCTGCGGCCAGCGGTACCATCGCTAGCATGGCGGACATGGGCTGGGCAGACCTGGCCCCGACGTGAACCGGGGCGAGATCTGGACCGTTGGCGGCCGGGGAAACCTACGGTACCGAGTTGTCGTGCTCTCCGGCGATGAGCACAACGCCCGGCCCGGCGCTGTGCCGTTCTGTGCTCCCATTGTCCGGCAACGCGGCACCACCGATCTGCCGCCCTTCGCCGTACCGCTGGTCGAAGCTGATCCACTCTCCGGCGTCGTGGTGGTGAATCGGATGCGGCGGATCCCCGCATCAGCGGGCGCGGAGCGGATCGGCATGGTCACCGGGGCGAGCATGGTCCGGTTGGACCGGGCACTGCGGAACCTGTTCGAAATGTAGTCAGGAAGCCGCTGGCACCTGACAGCAGCGGCGGTTCTCCTCCGGGGACGGGATGCCCGGTGGTCAGGCGTTGAACAGCAGCACGCTGATCCGGGTCAGCGGCCCGTAACTCAACGCCCGGGTGACGTCACCGGTAGCGGACCGCACCGCGACCTGGATGAGCACATCGGTTTCCTTCGTCAGCGTGATGTTGGTGTTCGGCGTGCTGACCAGGTACTCACCGCCGGTGGTTGACGGATCAATCGAGACGACCTCCTGGGTCAGCAGCTGGGTGGTGGCGCTGGACTGGCCGGGGATCAGGTACTCGGCCCGTACGCGAACCAGATCGCCCTTCTCCAGGCCGCGCAGGTCAACGGTGGCCTGGAGGCTGATGATGCCATCATTGGGTACGTGCCAACCGTAGTTACCGGTGCTCAACCGGATGGCGTGAAAAACGTCAGTGGTGTCGAGGGTGAAACCCGGATACGGTGTGCCAAAGAAACTCGCCTGCACGGTGTTGCCTCCTTCCGGCGCGCCGGCGCCGATCATTTTCGCGAATTCCCCGGCAGTTCCCTTGAAGGCGTTCGCGTCACAGTTGTGCTGGTCGCCGATGATGGTCGAGTCGCTGTACTGCCAGATCCGAGGGACGAGCTCCGGCAGGCCGTACCGGGCCCATCCGGGGCCGTGTGCGCCACCGGCGAGCGCATATGCGGTTTTGAAGTCCTCAGCGGTCCGGTTCGGATAGTTTGCGTTCCATCGTGGATAGCTACCGAGTTGGCGCGGACCGTATTGGCCCTTTGAGGCGTACAGGATCGCCTTTTTGCCGGTGCGAACCTCCAGCTCGTGCGCGAGGTCGACGCCGGCCGCCGCCGGTACGTCGTCAGTTGGCCAACGCTCCAGGTCCACCTGCCAGAAGAACCCCGGGAACGTCTTCCACCAGGGCGTGTGTCCGGTCGCGTAGTTGATGGCGGTGCTGGCCTGGGCGCTGGTGGAAAGCCCTGAATGCACCACGACATACATTCCGAGAAACGGAATCCCGGCATCTTTGGCGGCGTTCAGTATCAGGCCGTAGTACTGGCTGTGGAAGTTTCCGGAATTCGATTGCTCCGTCCCTTTGTAGGTCATGAACTCGATTCCGAGAGATCTGGCTCGGCGTACTCGAGCCGCGGTGAGTCCTCGGTGTACGTCATAATCGCTGGCATCCCAGCCATAGAGAGTGGGCACCGTTGACACCTCCGATACTGGGACCGGTGTGAATTCCGAATCGGACTCGACTTTTTGTCGGCGGAGCGCCTGGAAAATATTCACGATGACCCTGCGGTGTCGTCAAATCGGAAGGGTTCTCGGGTTGACGGGAGGGTGGGGAGATGTCGGCTGTGTATGGTGCGCCCGGGCTTTGCCGATGTTGCCGACTCTACGCCGCTTCACGGCTATTGACACCATTATGTGGTATCGGGATTCCGGCGCAAGTGCGCCTCTGGGGGCGACGGCCGACCGAGCCCGAACGGCGGTGGCGATGGTGGCCTGATCATAAACGCTCTGATGTGGTAGGAAGCTGCAATGTTGGAGCAGAACGATGACCGCTTCCGGTGGCTGGAGAACCTTGCCGATGCGGATGCCACCAGGTGGGTGCGGGACCAGAACGCGGCGACCATCGCCGAGTTGACCAGCGGCGAGGCATTCGCCGAGCGGTGTGCGCAGTTCCGGCAGGTGCTCGACTCGGCCGAGCGGATCCCACACATCACCTGGCGCGGAGAGCACGTCTACAACCTGTGGCAGGACGCGGACCACCCGCGTGGGCTGTGGCGGCGGACCACGCTCGAGCAGTACCGCCGAGCTGAGCCGGGCTGGCAGGTGCTGCTCGACCTCGACGCGCTGGCCGAGGCGGAAGGCGAGAACTGGACCTGGCAGCGGGCAACCGTGCTGCGGCCCGGTTATCAACGGTGCCTGATCAGTCTGGCGCGCGGTGGTGCCGACGCCAGCGTGGTGCGCGAGTTCGACCTGAGCGAGCGGGCCTTCGTCACCGACGGTTTCACGCTGCCCGAGGCGAAAAGCGATGTCGGTTGGATCGACGTCGACCACATCTATGTCGGCACCGACTTCGGGCCCGGCTCGTTGACCTCGTCCGGATACCCTCGAATCATCAAGCGTTGGCGGCGGGGCAGTCCGCTCGCCGACGCGGTCGTCGTCTACGAGGGCCACGAGGACGATGTCGCGGTCTACGCGATGCACGATCCGACACCGGGATTCGTCCGTGACTTCGTCAGCCGCCGGTTGGACTTCTTCCGTAGCGAGGAGTATCTGCGCCTCGACAGCGGTGAGCTGATCCGGATCGACGTGCCGGCGGACGCCGTGACCGACGTCCACCGGGAGTGGTTGCTCATTCGGTTGCGTTCGGCGTGGACCGTTGGCACGGTGACCTATTCCGATGGTGCGCTGCTGGTCACCCGGTTCGATGAGTTCGTTGCCGGTAAGCGGGAACTGACCGTGGTGTTCGAGCCGGATCCGCGTACCGCGCTCTGCGACCATGCGTGGACCCGGGGCAGCCTGATCCTGGCCACCCTGTCTGACGTGCGGAGCCGGCTGGAGGTGCTGACCCCGGACGAAGCGGGTTGGCGACGGGCGCCGCTGTTCGGCTCCGGAGAGCAGGGCCAGGATGGCCTCCCACATTTCGGTATCGCGGCCACCAACCCGGAGCACAGCGACGAATACCTGCTGTCCCGCACCGGCTTCCTACAGCCCACCGCCCTGTGTTACGGGACGGCGGGCGGCGATGTGGAGACCATCAAACAGGAGCCATCGTTCTTCGACGTGACCGGCATGTCGGTCCGGCAGTATTTCGCCACCTCAACCGATGGCACCCGGGTGCCGTACTTCGTGGTGGCGCCGCCGTCCGGTGCCTCGGGCCTGGCCGCCGGTCCGACCCTACTGACCGGGTACGGCGGATTCGAGATCTCCTGGACGCCCAGCTACAGCGGCATCACTGGGCGCGGCTGGCTGGCCCGGGGTGGCACCTACGTGGTGGCCAACATCCGGGGTGGCGGTGAATACGGACCGCGGTGGCACCGGGCCGCGCTGCGGGAGAAGCGACTCCGGGCGTACGAGGACTTCGCCGCCGTCGCCACCGATCTGGTGGCTCGGGGGATCACCACGGCGGACCGGCTCGGTATCCAGGGGGGCAGCAATGGCGGCCTGCTGATGGGGGTGATGCTGACCCGCTATCCGGCGCTGTTCGGCGCGGTGGTCGGGCAGGTGCCGCTGCTGGACATGCGACGCTACCACCGGCTGCTGGCCGGTGCCTCATGGATGGCCGAGTACGGTGACCCGGATCAGGAGGCCGACTGGGCGTACCTGCGTGAGTACTCGCCGTATCACAACATCGATGCTGAGCGAGCGTATCCGCCGGTGCTCTTCATCACCTCGACCCGTGATGACCGGGTGCATCCGGCGCACGCGCGGAAGATGGTGGCCCGGCTGCGCGAGCACGGCCACGACGTCTCCTACTTCGAAAACGTCGAGGGTGGGCACGGCGCTGCCGCGGACAACGAGCAACTGGCGTTCAAGTCGGCGTTGATGCTGGAGTTTCTCTGGCGACGGCTCAGCAAATAATGCCCTTCTGCCAGCCGGGTCCCTGCAGCGAACGCCCCGGGCGCGGCCCGGGGCGTTCGCTTGTTCAGTTGCTAGCGATCTTAAGAGATTATCTTATTCGTGTAACGCGAATGTCATATTCCGCCAGTCTGCCTCGGACGTCTCGTCGGCATCGTGGATCGACTCGTTCGACTCGGTTCTATCCGGGATCGTGGTGTCGGCCGCCTAATAGCAGGTCAGCGCCACCCCGGCCAGATGGATCGCTATCAGCATCTGTCTAGATAATTGGCGTTTGTCGATTAGATCACATCTCTCGTCTAGCGTCTCCCGGTAGGTCTTGTAGCAATTTCAGACATCGATGTAAGTAACTTCAAAGTTCCATCAGTTACCCGGGAGGTAGGGAAGATGGCCCGAAAGTTGCTACGTGGATTGGCCGTGGTCGCGGTCTTCACCGCTGCCACGCTGGCGGCGGCGGGAACGGCCGGGGCGCAAGCCCCGACGTCGGCCGATGCCACGATCAGCGCTCCTGCTCAACTCAGCCCCGAGGTGGCGCGCACCGTCACGGGTGCCGGCCCCGACGCTCGTCAACAGGCCCTGGCGGAGTACTGGACGCCGGCCAGAATGCTGGCGGCCAAGCCGGCCAGCGAGCTTGCCTCGGTGAAGGCGGCGGCCGCGGGGACCCGATCGTTCGACACGACCGCCAGCCAGCCGCAGGGCCCGGCCGGGCAGGTCATGCCAGCCGCGCCGAAGACTGAACCGAAGGCGGAGACAACAGCCGCGAACACGCAGACCGTGGCGCCGCTCTCCTACAACCCCAACTACCCGATTGGCCACCCGGTCGCCCGTACGTCCGGCAAGGTCTTCTTCACCCAGAACGGTGGAAACTACGTCTGCTCCGCGGGCGTCGTCAACACCGAGGGCAAGTCTATTGTGTGGACCGCCGGTCACTGTGTCGCGAGTGGTACGGGATCGTGGAGCACCAACTGGACGTTTGTTCCGAACTACGTCAACGGATCAGCGCCCTTCGGCTACTGGTACTCCAGTTGGCTGTGGACGACCACGGCCTGGTTCTACAACAGCGACTTCGCAAACGACGTCGGCGCCGCGGTGATCGACCGCAATGGCGGCTACCGGATCGCTGACTACCTCGGTGCGCAGGGCATCGCCTGGAATCAGGGATCCCCGCAGTTTGTGTACGCCTTTGGATACCCGCAGGCATCCCCGTTCAACGGCGCGATCCTCATCGCAGAGTACGGATACGCATACAACAACGGCGATGGCACCATCTACCAGGTCAACGACATGACCGGTGGATCATCCGGCGGTTACTGGCTGATGGCGTTCGATGGTAACTGGGGCTACATCAACGGCCATAATGACTTCAAGTACAACGGGCTCCCGCAGTACATGTTCTCGCCGTACTACGGCAATCAGGTAGCCAGCCTCTACAACGATGTCCGGTACATCTCCGCCTGACCAGTATCGCTAAATCCGATGGTGCCAGGCCCGCTCATTGGGCCTGGCACCAGCACGTTGTGGTTGGCTTGCGCTCCGTTGGCCGAGGGCCAGGACGGCGATGCCCCGGCCTCCCGCACCCTGTTCCTGCGGCAGCAGGTCGGCCCCGGGCCGGTCCCCATCACCGCCGTCTACGCCTGCGTGTCCTCGGACTTCCGGTCGGGTGCGCCTCGTAACCGCAGGTCAGGCGGCAGGTTTGGTCGGCAGGCGGCGCGAATTCCACCACAGGGTGATTGAGTCTTGTTTGTCGACAGTAGTGGCCCTAGTATCGACGAAAGTTCCTCCAGTTCGAGCAAAAGTCCTAGTAGGAGTATCGAAAGTCCCCCTATAGCCACCGAAAGTCCGAAGAGGGCTGACGAAAGGTTCGCCCGGACATGAGATTCTTCCCCGAGGTGAGGGCAGCCACTCGGCCGTCGAGCCTCTACCGAGGCCGCCGTAACGGTCAGGCCCCGAGTCTCGTGCCGCTCGGCGCACCGTCTACGCGGGGCTGAAAGGAAATGATCATGGGTGGTAGGTCAATCGATCGCCGGGCACTGCTTCGGGGGCTCGCCGGATCCACGGTCGCCGTTGGCGCGGCGGCCCTGACCGGCGCGCTACCGGCAGCAGCGGCGGGTAACGGCTCGCGGGGACGGCTCATCCCCAAGGGACACATCGGAATTCAGCTCTACAGCGTCCGGGACAAGATCGCCGAGTTGGGCTTCGGCCGAGTATTCGAGGAGCTTTCCCGGATCGGCTACAAGGAGGTCGAGTTCGCCGGCTACACCCAGGGCAGTGTGGGTCCGATCACCCCGGCGCAGATCCGCCGCCTGCTCGACGAGAACGGTCTCAAGGCGGCGGGCAGCCACCGAGGGCTGCGCGACTTCCGCACCAACCTGGAAGCGGAGCTGGACATCGCGCAGACCCTCGGATTGAAGCACCTGGGCACCGCGGAGGCGCCGACCGGTACCCGAACCGTGAACGGCTACCGGACGGCTGCTGAGGAGTTCAACACCTGGGGTGCGGCGGCGGTGGCGCGCGATGTCAAGATTTACCAGCACAACCACACCATTGAGTTCAGCTTCGCGACCGATCAGCCCGATGTGCGGCTCTACGATGTATTCCTCGAGCACACGGACCCGGATCTCGTTTTTCTCCAGATGGACATCCTCTGGGCATACGGCGGCGCCCGGAAATACCCGGGATTCCGACCCGTCGACTACGTCAACGCCCATCCGCACCGTTACCCGCTGTTCCACGTCAAGGACGGCCTCCCACTTGCCAACCCGCAGCAGGGCAACTCGTATCTAGATGTCGAGTTCGGCACCGGAGTCATCCCGTTTGACGAGTTCTTCGGTGAGCTGAAGGGCTATGGCCAGCACGAATACCTGTGGGAGCAGGACACCGGGCCGAACGTCCTGCCCAACCCGCCCGGCTCCCTCGGCGCTGCCGAGCGTAGTTACCAGCGGATGGTTGATCTGCGCGGCAGGAAGTAGCCGGGAGACGACCAATGAGTGCTTCCGCATGGCACCGGCGGCGGCGCGCCCCAGATGACTATCGTCCCGAGACGCGCTCGCGGTGGTGGTTCTGGCGCGGACCCACTTCGACGCAGGTGCCCTGGTCACCACTGCGATGGACAAGGAAGAACCGCCTCGCGGTGAGCGACCGGTGGATTGTCCGGAGCCGGAGCGCGCCATGCGGTTGTGTCCAGTGGAGCTGCCCCGTGACAACGGACAGGTTCGGCTCGGACAGGGGTTGAGTTTGGACCCAGTGTGTTGGCGCGGGGCTTTTCGGCGGGCTGGTGGTTCGGCGTAAGGGGACCCGAAGCCGGACCGCCCGCCCCCGGCTGCCGCCCGCCGCATCCTCACCGGTGGCGCGGCAGCCGGGCCCGCTAATTGGAGGTGAAGCTACCGGGTCGCCAGCCAAAGGTGCGCTCACGACAGGTTCGGTGGGCTCACATCGGCGCCAATCAGGCCCGGTAGCCGGAGGCGATGATGCGCCGCGCTGACTCCGCGTACGCCTCCTGATCGTCGGGGGCCAGCGTGCCGAGCCCGTCAACGTACCGGTTGAACATGCAGAACGCCGCCGCGATCAGTACGGTGTCGTGGATTTCGAGGTCGGTGGCGCCTTCGGCGCGGGCGGCTTCGACCAGTGCGGTGGTGACCTTGCGGCCGTCCTCGCGTACCGCGGCGGCGATCCGCAGCAGCGCCCGGAGTTTCGCCGAGATCGGCGCGGCATCGAGGTTGGCGCGTACCTGGTCGACCAGGGTCATGCCCTCGTCGAGTTGCGCCGCGGCGATCGCCGAGTGGCTCGAGCAACAGAAGTCGCACTCGTTGAGGCCGGAAACATACGCGGCGATCAGTTCACGCTCGCCTGCCGTCAGCGAATGCGGCCCACGGAGCAGCGCCTCGGCAAGGGCGTTGAGCGGCGCGGCGGTTTCCGGTCGGTATCGCATCGGGCCCCGGATTCCCGGAAACCTGGTTTCGTCCAGGCCCAGGTTGATGTGTGCCACGTCGTCACGCTCCGATTGATCGGCGGTCGGATCGGTTTGCTCTCGGTGCGCACATGAACCGATCCATTCCAGTGGGCGAATCAACCATCGAAGTTAGTAAGCGACGCCCGGATATGCAAGACGTGAACATGCGGACCTTTCCGCGAGGACAATGGCGCGGGGTTCCGCCGGCCCCAACTGGCGAGCCGGCGGATACCCGTCGGTGTGCGTGGCCTCGACGTCCGGCCGATGACGACGGTCGGCCGGACCTCGGTAACAAATGCGACACCGACAGTGGTGACGGTGCGCGGATCAGCGGCCATAATGGACCGATGATCACCTGGGAGTACGCCCTGCTCGTCCGTCGCCGCGAGGCTGAGGGGCAGCGGTGGCGACTGAGCTATTTCTGGTACAGCCCCGACGGTACGCGGCAGGACGTCTCGGCGTACGCGGACACCGCCATCGCCCACCTCAACCGGGCCGGTGCCCAGGGTTGGGAGCTGGTGTCGGCGGCCGAGGACGTCAACAACCTGGAGGGCACCACCGAGGTGCACCGCTACCACCTCAAACGACCGCGCGGGCAGTCCGCTCAGCGGTAGCGGCGACGGTCAGCGGTGGCTCGACGAGCCCTGTCGGGCCACCAGCAGCCGCCCAGCAGTCGGCGTACCGCCACCGGATCGGCGCACCGGGCGAGCAGATCGGTGATCTCAGCCAGCGGCATACCGACCCGGCGTAATCCGGCCACCAACCGGGCGGACCGGAGCTGGTGTTCGGCGTACCACCGGTAACCGGTTGCGGAATCCACCACGGCAGGGATCAGGACACCGGCCCCGTCGTAGAACCGTAGGGCGCTGACGGTCAGCCCGCTGGCGCGGGCCAATTCGCCGATGCTGTGCAGGTTGCTCTCCACGTCCGCAGATTCTGCTGTCTCGACCTGGTTGAGGGTCAACCCCGGGAGCGGGGGCGGTCTCGGGGCGAGCATCGGCACCTTGATCCGGGACAGGTCGCCGCACGGGTCGTACGCCAGGAACTCGCGTTGTCGGGGGTGATGTGGATCGAGTGCTCGGACGGCGAGCGGGCGGACGACCAGCGGTCGGGATAGTCGCTCGCGTCCCGGAACGCATCCCGACACCATCGTGGCCTACTCGACGAGCCGGAAGGTGAGGCCGGCCCGGCTGAGCCGGTCAATCAGCGCGTCCCCCAGCGCGACCGCCGTGGTGACCTGCCCGGCTGTTGCCGGCAGCTCGTCCAGGGCCAGGCTGAGCGCGGACTCGGCGAGCATCTTGGCGGTCTCGTCGTAGCCGGGATCACCGCCGCTGACCTCGGTGACCACCCGGCGTCCCCCACCCGTGCCGACAAATCGGACAGTGAACCAGCTTCGGGCCCGCTGCTCGGCCGATGGGCCCTGACCCGGGGCCGCCCGGCGCAGCAGCCAGTCGCGCACCGGCGGCACCCGGACCAGTCCGTTCAGCACCGCGAGACCGAGCGCCCCGGCCACCGCCGCCGGCAATCGCTTCAGCGCCACGAAATGCCGGTAGCGGAAGTCCGGGCCGTACTCGGTCAGGGCCGCCGCGGACCGGCGGATCACCTGCGGGTCGAGAGTGGGCAGCGGCAACACCCAGCCACCCAGCTCGGCTGAGCGTCCCGGCCGGCCGCGCACCGCACGCACCCGACGTCCGGCCGGCTTCGGTTCCATCTGTCGCCGGGTCCGCGCGACCCGGGCGGCCTGCTTCGACCGGGCGAGCGCGGTCAGCGCGGACTGGTAGGTGCCGGTGGAGAACCGGCCGCTGGCCCGTACATAACCGTCGATGGCGATCGGCGCCCCAGCGGGCAACCGCCGTACGGTGAACCAGGCGCCCAGATCGTGTGGCACCGAATCAAAGCCGCAGGCGTGCACGATCCGGGCCCCGGTGCGTACCGCCTCCGCGTGGTGGCGCAGGTACATCAGGTCGACGAACTCCGGCTCGCCGGTGATGTCCGCGTAATCCGTGCCGGTCCGTGCACAGGCCGCAACCAACGGCTCGCCGTACCGCAAGAAGGGGCCGACCGTGCTGGCCACAACCCGGCTGCTCGCCGCGACCTCGGCCAGCGAATCGGCGATCGGTGGCGTCGGCGATCAGCAGCGGCAGCCCGCCGCAGGCCGGGTTGATCTTGGCGAGCTGTGCGCGTAGCGCGGCCAGTCGGTCCGGATCGCGCCCGGCCAGCGCCCAGCGCAAGCCGGCCGGGGCGTGTCGGGCCAGGTAGTCGGGCGGTCAGGCCGCCGGTGAACCCGGTGGCGCCGAAGAGGACCAGGTCGTACGTGCGATCGGTGGACATCGGTTGAGTCTGCCGCTAACCGGACGGGTTGTCCGGAGTGAAGACCGCCCGGACACAACCGTCGAGCCGGTCTGCGAACAGCTGGTAGCCGTGCGGTGCCTGCTCCAGCGGCAGGGTGTGGGTGGCCAGGTATTCGGTCCGCAGTTCGCCGTGCCGCATCCGCTCCAGCAGCATCGGGATGTAGCGCTGGCCGTGCTGCTGGGCCGCGCGTACGGTCAATCCCTTGTGCATCAGCGCGCCGAGCGGAAACCGGTCGACGAAGCCGCTGAACACCCCGAGGATGAACACGCTGCCGCCCTTGCGGCAGGCGTGGATCGCCTCGCGGACCGCGACCGGCCGATCGGTGCCGGTGCGCAACTGCTGCCGGATCCGGTCATAGAGCAGTTGCGGCCCGGTGCTCTCCGCCGCCATGCCGACCGCCTCGATGCACACGTCCGGCCCCCGGCCCCCGGTACGCTCGCGCAACTCGGCGCCGATGTCGGTGTGCTGGTAGTTGAGGGTCTCGACGCCGACATGCTGCTCAGCCAGCCGCAGCCGGTAGTCGAACCGGTCGATGCAGATCACCCGCTCCGCGCCGAGCAGCAGGGCCGCGTGGGCGGCGAGTTGCCCCACCGCGCCGCAGCCCCAGACCGCGACCACATCGCCCGGGCGGACATCGCCCATCTCCGCGCCCATCCAGCCGGTCGGCGCGGCGTCCGAGGCGAAGAGCGCCCGGGTGTCGCTGACCTCGTCCGGCACCCGGAACGCGCCGTGGTCGGCGTACGGCACCCGGACGTACTCGGCGTGGCTGCCGGCGAAGCCGCCCAACGCGTGCGCCGAGCCGAAGCAGCCACCGGGCACCGCTCCCCACGCCAACTCGGCCAGCTCCGGACTGGTGTTCCCGTTGTCGCAGCAGGAGTAGAGCCCCTGCCGGCAGTACCAGCACCGGCCACAGGAGATGAACGAGCAGACCACCACCCGGTCGCCGACCGAATGCCGGTGGACCTCCGCGCCGACCTCCACCACCTCGCCCAGAAACTCGTGCCCGAGTACGTCGCCGACCTGCTGGTGCCGGGATCTGACCGCTGAGCAGGTGCAGGTCCGAACCGCAGGTCGAACTCTGCCGGACCTTGATGATCATGTCCTGGGCGTTGACGAGCTCCGGGTCGGGCACCTGCTCCACGGCCAGCTTGCCGGGCTCCACCCAGCACAGTGCCCTCATGCCGCCTCGGCGGGAACGGGTGGACCCGGGATCAGGTGGTGCCCGGCGTGGGCGGGATGGGCCGGGTGGTGCCCGGATGGTTCGGGCTGAGCAGCTCACCGGTCTCGGCCAACTGCTTGGTCTGGTGCAGCGCCCAGCGCAGCGTCTCCCGGGGATCGTCGCCGGTGAGGTGGCTGACCAGGCTCAGCACGACGTCCGGTTCGCCGGCCAGCGGACGGGCCGCCAGTTCGCTGCCCCGACCCCCCGGCGCTGGCCGCAGCGCCACCTCGACCCCGTCGCCGAGTTGGCCGATCGGATCCGGCAGCCGACCGCCCGAGGTCAGTTCCGCCGGGGACCGGTTGATCGTCACCACCTGCCAGCGGACCGGCCTACCGTGCGGGAAGTGCCCGGCCGACGACCGTCCGACGGCTGCACCGGCTCGCCGCGCCCTTCGCCAACCAGTGCACCCGACCCGCCTGTCTCCACCGCGGCCATCGCCGCGCCTGTCCGCCAACCAGTCTCACCCCGCCATCCTCGGCCGGGGCCGGGTGAACTCGTCTCGCCCGGAAGGGGTGAACCGGGCCCGGGCGGGTATCCGTTCCCGCGCCACTGACTGGGGGTGGAGGGGTGGGAGGAACGTCGCCGGAGCTGGTCGGCGGAGCCCGGAGCCTGCCGCTGCTCGCCTCGAAGCTGACCGTTGCCCCATCGGCTGGCGGGACGGTGTCCCGGCCCCGGCTCTTCGAGCGGCTCGACGCGGGTACGGCCGGACCGGTCACGCTGGTCTCGGCACCCGCCGGATGGGGCAAGACGTTGCTGCTCAGCTCCTGGTCCCATGCACGCGACGAGTCGCCCGGCTGGCTGTCGGTCGAGCCGGGCGACACCGAGGGACGGCTCTGGGCGTATCTGCGGGCCGCGGTGCGGGGCGGCCGACGCCGGGTACGCCGATGAGTCAACCAGCGCTGCCGGCTGGTCGGCAACGCCCGGGGCGGACGGCTTTCTCGCCCGGCTCGCCGACGAACTGGCTGGACGGAGCGAGCCGGTCACGTTGATCCTCGACGACCTGCACCGGCTCGATGACCCGGCGGTCCCCGCCGGTCTGGACTTTCTGCTCCGGCACGCGGGTGAGCGGCTGCGACTGGTCATCGGCGCCCGCACCGACCCGGCGCTGGCGCTGCACCGCTGGCGGCTCAGTGGCGAGCTGACCGAGATCCGAGGCGCGGAGCTGGCCTTCACCGCCGATGAAACCGCCGATCTGCTGGCCGCGCACGGAACGCCGCTCGCCGCCGAGCAGGTGCGGGAGCTCCTGGTCCGAACCGAGGGTTGGCCGGCCGCGCTCCGCTTCGCCGTGCTCGCCCTGCGGGACATGCCCGATCCGATCCGGTTCGTCAACGGGTACACCGGTGACCATGGGCCGCTGGCTGACTATCTGACCGAGGAGGTGCTCGCCGGTCTCTCCGCCGACCACCGGGAGGCGTTGGGCCGGGCCGCGGTCGCCGATCGGATCTCCGGCGGACTGGTCGACACGCTGACCGGGCGTACCGACGGCGACCAGGTCCTGGCCGACCTGGCCCGCGACACCGGATTCGTCCTCGCCACCGGAGTCCGGCCGACGGTATACCGCTGTCACCGGATGCTGGCCGAGTTGCTCCGGGCCGAGCTGGGCCGACGCCCCGCCGACGAAGTGCGCGAACTGCACCGTCGGGCGGCGGGCTGGTGCGCCGGGCACGACCGACCGGCCGAGGCGCTGCGGCACGCGCTGGCCGCCGGGGACTGGGACCGGGCCAGCGGCGTGCTGGTCGAACGGTGGCCGGAACTTGTGCCGTACGCGCAGGAGACAACCGCTGGCCCGCCGGCCGAAGCGCCGCCGGTGGCGGTGGTCCGCGCCGCGCCCGAACTGGCGCTGGCCTACGCCCTGGACCGGCTGGCCGGGGCGGACCTGCCGGCCGCGCAGGACTGGCTGCGTGGCGCGCTGGGATACGAAGAACTGCTCAGCGGGGCGCGGCGGACCCGTTTCGCCCGGATCCACGCCGCCGGCGAGTTGGCCTGGGCGTACCTGGCCGGGGAGCAGGACCAGGTACCCGGCCACGCCGCCCGGCTGCTCGCGTTGGCCCAGCCCGACAATGCCGCGACCGTGGAAACCGAGGACATCCCATCGTCGCCCGCCCGGCGGAGCGTGGCCGCCGGAACGGGGGACCCGGCCGCGCGGGCGGTTGCCCGGATCACGCTCGGCGCCGCCCACGCCGCGATCGGTGAACTTGCCCCGGCCCAGGTCGAACTCGTCCGGGGACTGGTCGACGCGCAGCGGGCCGGACTCACCCGGGTCACCGGCGAGGGGACCGGGCGACTCGCGTTGGTCAAGGCGGCCCGCGGCGAGTTGCGGGCCGCTGACGAGGCTGCCCGGGCCGCGTTGGAACTGTCGCCGTACGTGGACCGGGCCGATCCGGGCAGCGGCGGGCACCCGTACCTCGCCCTGGCGCTCGTCGCCCTGCACCGCGACCGGCGCGACGAGGCGGAGGCGAACCTCGCCCTGGCCAACCGGGCGGCGGCCGGTTGCGAACCAGCGGTTGTCGCGCTCGGCGCGTTGGTCCGGGCACACCTGCTGCGAGCCCACGGGGACCTGCCCGGCGCGTGCCAAACCCTGCGCACTGGCCGCCGGCAGCTCGTCGACCGACCGGAGGCCCGACCGCTGGCGTACTGGCTGCTGGCGACCGAGGCCGAACTGCGTACCGCCGGTGGCGAACCAGCGGCGGCCGGCGAACTACTGGGCGCGCCGCTGCAGCGGGGCGGACCGGGGGTCGAGGCGCTCGCCGTCGGGCTGGCCCGCGGCTACCTCGCCGATCGGGACCCGAGGGCCGCGGCTCGAGTCCTGCCAGACTGGGACGCACCCGCCGCTGCCGGCTGGTTGCGCCCGGTTCAACTGGAGGCGGGGCTGCTCGACGCCGCCGCCGCGGGTTTGGTTGGCGACCATCGCCGGGCTGCCCGGGTGATGGAGCGGGTGCTGGAGTTGGCCGACGCTGACGGGTACCGGCGGGTCTTCACCCACGCCGGTCCGCCGGTTCGGGAACTGCTCGCCGCGCACCTCGACTCGGGGACCGCATACTGGCCCACAGTCGACGGCCTGATCAGAGCCACCGGGCCGACGCCCGGGCGCACGGCGCCGACCCTTGACCTGCCAGTGGCCGGAGCACCGGTCGAATCGCTGACCGAGCGGGAACTGACCATCCTGCGCTACCTGCAGAGTGTGCTGTCAAACGTGGAGATCGCCGCCGAACTCTCACTATCGGTGAACACCGTCAAGACGCATGTGCGCAACATCTACCGCAAGCTCGAGGCGAGTCGGCGCCGCGAGGCCGTGCGGCGGGCCCGTGAGCTGCACCTGATCTGAGCCGGGCACCCCGCCCCCCGGGCGGCCTAAAGCCGTACCGTGATCTGGTTGTCCACGGTGGTTATCCCCGGTGCGGACCAGGCAACCCGCTCGGCCTCCTCACGCTCCAGCCAGGAGCGGACCGTGCCGACGAGGATCACCTGATCGCCGCGTACCTCGACGGTGACCCGTTCCGCGTCGGTCTCCACGCTGCGCACCAGGGCGAGCTCGATCTGGTCTTTGAGCTGCTCCGGAATCGGCTGACTGCGGGGCCGTACGGTCAGCCCGTTGGTGACCCCACGGACCCCGGACAATCGACGCACGGACCGTTCGGCGGCCCGCTTCTGGTACTCCCACTCCACCTCTCCGCGCAGCACCACCCAGCCGTTGGAGACCGTCACGTCGAGGCCCTCGATTGACACAAAGGCATCCCACTCCAGCGCCCGGGTAGCTGCCATGGCGAGATCCGGATCGGTGTGCTGGGCGGAGGAGGGCAGCCGCACCTCGATGTCGTTGGCCACCGCCCGGACCCGGTGGACCCGGTGCGCGGCCCGTTCCGCCGCCCACTTCTTCGCGTAGTTGTCCACCCAGCCGGCGAGCGTCACCACGCCCTCCCGTACGGCGATGCCGATCTCATTAGGCTGGATCCTCGGTTCCCACTCCAACTCATCGAGCACATCACGCTGAATATTCTGGTCGATCCGGGTGATCTCCTCGACCGGGGTGATCGGTGCCGGGGTCATGGTCGTTCCTCCCACAGTTATGACCTTCATGCCGGACTGGCTCGACCGGCCTGACGGATTGGTTCGACTGGCCGGCCGTGATCAACCTGGTTCCGGCTCGATGTTGCGGCACAGCGGGGTGAACCACCATCACCCGCGACTGGGCGAGCCGGCGGAGGGATCGACGTGACAGCCGGGCCGGCATCGGCAATTATCGAGGCTTGTTCCGATGACCAGGCGTGAGGAAAAGACGGATGACGACCGAGCAGGAGACGCCGACGACCGAGTAGTGAGCCGGCCACCATGACCATCGGTCGACCGCTTCGTGGGCCCGTTCGCGGCAGGCTCAGCGGGCTGGCCGCGGCCGTGGCGCGGGTGCTGCGCCACGAGTGGACGCTCGCCGTCCTCGGCGGGCTGCTCCTCGCCGTCCGTCCTCACCTGGCCGACGCTGCGCGATCTCACCCGCACCATCCCGCAGGACATCGGGGATCCGACCCTGCAGGCCTGGCAGATCGCCTGGGTCGGGCACGCGCTGCTCACCGACCCGACCCAGCTCTGGCACTCCAACACGTTCTTTCCCGAGCCGTACACCTACGCCTACTCCGACACACTGCTCGGCTACGCCCCGGTCGGCATGATCGGGACCGGGGCGGTCGCCGCCGTGGTGCGCTACAACATCCTGTACGTGTTGGCTGCACGCGCTGGCGTTCGTCGGGGCGTACGCGCTGGTGCGCCAGCTTGGCGCGGGCCGGCTCGGCGGGGCGTTGGCCGGCGCCGCGTTCGCCTTCGCGCCCTGGCGTCTGGCCCAGGCCGGGCACCTGCACGTGCTCTCGGTGGGCGGGATCGCACTGGCCCTGGCCATGCTCGCCCGAGGACACGGCTGGTCGCTGCGGCACGGTTACCGCCCGGACCGGCGGCGTCCCGGCTGGGCCTTCGCCGGCTGGCTGGTGGCCGCCTGGCAGATCACCCTCGGCTTCGGCATCGGCCTGCCGTTCGGGTACGTGCTCGCGCTGATCTGCGTGGTCGCGGTCCTGCGGTATCTCTGGTCATGGTGGCGGCGGTCGGCCCGACCGGAGTTCGGCGGTCGGCTGCTCGCCGCGGATCTGGCCGGTGGTGCGCTCTTCCTCGGCGTGACGATCTTCATGGTGCTGCCCTACCTGGAGGTGGTGGCCCGACACCCGGCCGGCGCGGCGGACGCTGGCGCAGGTGGAGCAGTTCTCCCCGCCGTTGCGGGGCTTTTTCACCGCGCCGCCGGAATCCTGGCTCTGGGGAGAGCGGCACGCGGCCGCGCGGGAGAACGCTCTCCTTCGCCGGCGAGATGACCCTGCTGCCCGGTGTGGCGCTGATCGGTCTGGCCTTCGCCGGGCTGTTCTTCTCGGTGTGGCGGTTGCGGCACCGGCTGCTGCTCGCCGTCGGAGTGCTGGTCAGCGTCGCGCTGGCCGCCGGGCACCCAATTCGGCGGCGATGGCGATCCGGGCTACGCTGACGTTGGTCCACATACGTGCCCGGGTTCGACGCGATCCGTACCTCGGGGCGGCTGGTGCTCTGGACCACGCCTGCTGCTCGGCATTCTGGCTGCGGGCGCGGTCAGCGCGGTGGGCGCGAGCAGCGCCGGGCGGGCCACGGCCGGACCGCGAGCCGGGTGGGCGGCCGGGACCCGCGGTCGTCGGCCGGCCCTGGCCGGTTGGCTGGCCCGGATCGTCGTGCTGTTGCCGCTCGCCCTGGTGATCGCTGGAAGGGGTGAACACCACTCCGCATCCGATGGTGCTGCCGCGGCCGGTGGCGCTGGACGGGGCGGCGGAGCCGTTACTGGTCCTGCCGAGCAGCGGGACGTTGGAGTACAGCATCATGCTCTGGTCCACCGACGGGTTCCCCCGGATGGTCAACGGGTTGGCCGCCTTCACCCCGGAGAGCCAGGAGCGGACCCAGGCGGCGACCGTCAACTTCCCCGATCCGGCCAGCGTCGCCTACCTGCGTGACCTCGGGATCCGGACGGTCGTCCTGTTGCCCGGGTACGCGGTCGGATCACCCTGGCAGGAGGTGGTCGATCGGCCGGTGGCGGGTCTGGGTATCCGGCGTGAGGAGATCGCCGGTGCGGTGGTCTTCCGGATCGACTGAGCGCGCGGACACCGCTGAGCCGTTTCCGGCCGACGGACCGGTGGTGGCGGATTCTTTAGTTTGACATGTCCAACTATTGACACGGTCAACCTACGTGTGTGAATGTCTGGGCGAGGTCGTCGCGGGAGCCACGACGTCAGCGCGGGAGCCCCAGGGCAGCTCCCCGGTTCGCAGATCGTTCGACCGTGCGCACGCTCGGCGTGGCAGTCGATGGCCCTCCCGCTGTCCAGCTTTCGCGCCCCGCTGACTCCGTGTACGCCGGCAGTTCGTCCCCCGGGCGCGCTCTCGCACACGCCGGAAAGCGCATGCCTGCAAAGAAGGAGCCGTACATGCGGAGAAGTCTTGCCAGCGCGCTCGCGGCCGTGGTGGCCGCCGGCGCGGTGGCCGTGGCGGTCCAGGTCGCCGTCAGTCCATCCTCATCCCCGGCGGCCGCCGCCGCCTCCGAGCCGTACACCTGGAAGAACGTCCGGATCGACGGCGGCGGCTTCGTCCCGGGCATCGTCTTCAACCAGACCGAGCGAGAACCTGATCTACGCCCGCACCGACATCGGCGGCGCCTACCGCTGGGAGCAGACCACCCAGTCCTGGACGCCGCTGCTGGACTGGGTCGGCTGGGACAACTGGGGCTACAACGGCGTGGTCAGCATCGCCACCGACCCGGTGCAGACCAACCGGGTGTACGCGGCGGTCGGCATGTACACCAACGACTGGGACCCGAACAACGGCGCCATCCTGCGCTCGACCGACAAGGGCGCCACCTGGCAGGCGACCCACGCTGCCGTTCAAGCTCGGCGGCAACATGCCCGGCCGGGGCATGGGGGAGCGGCTGGCCGTCGACCCGAACAACAACAGCGATCCTCTACTACGGCGCCGAGGGCGGCAACGGGCTGTGGCGCAGCACCGACTACGGGCGCGACCTGGGCCAAGGTGACCAACTTCCCGAACGTCGGCAACTACGTGCCGGTCCCCGGCGCACGGCTACCAGGGCCACAACCAGGGCGTCGACCTGGGTCAGCTTCGACAAGAGCACCGGTACGGCCGGCAACGCCACGCAGACCATCTACGTCGGGGTGGCCGACAAGCAGAACCCGGTCTACCGCAGCACCGACGGCGGCACGACCTGGGAGCGGATCGCCGGCCAGCCGACCGGCTACCTGGCCCACAAGGGCGTGGTGGACCACGGTCAACGGCCTGCTCTACATCGCCACCAGCGACACCGGCGGCCCGTACGACGGCGGCAAGGGCGACGTGTGGAAGTTCACCCGCGCCACCGGCGCCTGGACGCAGATCAGCCCGATCCCGTCGAGCAGCGCCGACGACTACTTCGGCTACAGCGGGCTGACCATCGACCGGCAGCACCCGAGCACGATCATGGTCGCCACCCAGGTCTCCTGGTGGCCGGACGCGATCTTCTTCCGCAGCACCGACGGCGGCGCGACCTGGACCCGGATCTGGGACTGGGACGGCTACCCGAACCGCAGCAAGCGCTACACCATGGACGTCTCCTCGGTGCCGTGGCTGACCTTCGGCGGCAACCCGCAGCCGCCGGAGGAGGCCCCGAAGCTGGGCTGGATGAACGAGTCGGTGGAGATCGACCCGTTCGACTGCGACCGGATGATGTACGGCACCGGCGCGACCATCTACGGCACCACCAACCTGACCAACTGGGACACCGGCGGCACAGTTCACCATCAAGCCGATGGTCAAGGGGCTGGAGGAGACCGCCGCGCTCGACCTGATCAGCCCGCCCAGCGGCGCCCCGCTGATCAGCGCGCTCGGCGACATCGGCGGCTTCCGGCACACCGACCTGGACGCCGGTGCCGTCGATGATGTTCACCCAGCCGGTCTTCACCAGCACCACCAGCCTCGACTTCGCCGAGACCAACCCGGCGGTGATGGTGCGGGCCGGCAACTTCACCGACGCCGACCGGCCGAACGACAGCGCACGTCGCGTTCTCCACCGACGGCGGCGGCGAACTGGTTCCAGGGCAGCGAGCCCGGCGGGATCAACAGCGGCGGCACGGTCGCCGCGGCCGCCGACGGCAGCCGGTTCGTCTGGGCGCCGGGTGACTCCGGGCAGCAGGTCGTCTACTCGGTCGGCTTCGGCAACTCGTGGAGCGCCGTCCACCGGCATCCCGGCCAACGCCAAGGTCGAGTCGGACCGGGTCAACCCGAACAAGTTCTACGGCTTCGCGGCGGGCAAGTTCTACGTCAGCACCAACGGCGGGCGAGCTTCACCGCCACCGCCGCGACCGGCCTGCCCACCACCGGCAGCGTGCAAGTTCAAGGCGGTGCCGGGCACCGAGGGCGACATCTGGCTGGCCGGTGGCGAGCCACCGCGCGTCTCGGCATCTGGCGCTCGACCGAACTCCGGCGCCAGCTTCACCAAGCTGGCCAGCGTCGACCACCGCGGTCAACGTCGGCTTCGGCAAGGCGGCGCCCGGGCAGACGTACCCGGCGGTGTTCGCGGTCGGCAAGGTCGACGGGCGTGACCGGGGTCTACCGCTCGGACGACGCCGGCGGCGCCTGGGTGCGGATCAACGACGACCAGCACCAGTACGGCAACACGGGCGAGGCGCTCACCGGCGACCCGCGCGTCTACGGTCGGGTCTACCTGGGCACCAACGGCCGGGGAGTGCTCTACGCCGACCGCCTCGGCGGGCCGACCACGGCGCCACCGACCACGGCGCCACCGACCACGGCTCCGCCGACCACCGCCCCGCCCACCACGGCGCCACCGACCACGGCTCCGCCGACGCACCGCCCCGCCGACCACCGCTCCCGCGGGCGGCTGCTCGGCGACGTATCAGATCATCAACTCCTGGCCGGGTGGATTCCAGGGCGAGGTGACGGTACGCAACACCGGCACCACGCCCACCGCCGGCTGGACGGTGAAGTGGAACTTCGCCAACGGGCAGGTCATCTCGCAGATGTGGGGCGGTACCTATACCCAGAGTGGCGCGGCGGTCACCGTTCGGAACGTTGACTACAACGGCGTACTGGCGCCGAACGCCACGACGACCTTCGGGTTCAACGCCAGCTGGAACAACACCAACGCCGTACCGTCCCCGGTGGGCTGCACCCGGAGCTAGACCGACCATCGCTCCTGAATGTCCTGTGTCGACTGTCCGATGTTGACGGTGGGCCCCAGTGTCAGCCAGGCACCGGGGCCCGTCCCGTAGGGTTGGTCACCGGCGGAGTAACCGGGTCCGATGAGCCGGTCCGTTCTGTGCGATGGAGGTCCGGAGCATGAGTCCGATCAGAAGCGCGTACCTGGATGCCGCAGCCTCGGCTGCGGCGCTGCTGGCCGATCCGGCGACCGCCGGCTCGTGGTCCGCACCAAGCGCTCTGCCCGAGTTCGGGGTGAGTGGCCTGGCCGGCCATCTGGCCCGGCAGCTTTTTCAGGTGCGGCAGGCGCTGTCCGAGGCCGTGCCGGATCAGCCGCCGATCACACTGCGTGACCACTATGCCCGTGCTCGGTGGATCGATGCCGGCCTCGATGATGAGGTCAACGTTCGGGTCCGGCGGTCCGGTGAGGAGTCGGCTTCCGGCGGCGCGGCGGACCTGGCGAACCGAGCCGAGGTCGCCGTTGCGGAGTTGCGTCACGCACTGCCGGCCGAGCCGGCCGATCGGATCGTTCACCTGCCCCGGCTTCGGTGGTCATTGCGGTTGGATGATTTCCTGATCACTCGAATGATGGAGATCGCCGTGCACTCGGATGATCTGGCGGTGAGTGTGGGCCTGCCGACACCGGGGCTGCCGCCGGGGGTGCTCGATCCAGTGCTCGATCTGCTCACCCAACTGGCGGTACGCCGACACGGGGCGACCGCCGTGCTCCGTGCCTTCAGCCGGGCTGAGCGTGCCCCAGCTCGCATCACCGCTTTCTGATCATTGGACCTGGGCGCCGCCCCAGCGGGCGCGTACCGGTTGGGTATTAGTTGGCCAGGCTGTCCGGCGGGTTCGGCGGATCGATGTCGACGAACTCCACCCGGGAGGCGGCCTGCTCGGCGCGAGCGATCCCGATCCGGGCGGCTGTGCCGGTGGCCCAGCCGACCACCGCGCCGATCAGCCCGGCGCCGATCAGCAGGAGCCAGGGCAACCCCGGCCGGCGACCAGCGAGCGCGTCGTAGGCGCGGCTCGCCCGCTGCCACGCCTCGTCGGTAACCGCGCCGACCCGGTCGGCCGCTTCCTCGGCGAGTTGGGACGTGGCGTGTCGGGCTGAGCGGACGCTCTTTCCCGCGGTGTGCCGGACCGAGTCCCCGGCCGAGTTGATCGTTGCGGTCAACTGCTCCCATGCCTGCTCGGTGAGGCGTTCCGGCTTGCTGCGGCGGTTCAGCGAACTGATTTCGAACACGGTGGACCTCCTCGGGTGCCGAACGCAGCGGCCACTCGGACCGGGGCGTCTGTTCGGCGCGCATACGGGTTACCACCTTCGAGGTGCCCGCACACCTTTCGTGGCAAACCCGCGATCAGGCTCCGAGTGGGCCGGGCCCGCCGGCAACCGGTGAACCCGACCCGGGACGAACTACCCTAGATTTGGATGATTACCACCAAAACGGAAGGGGAGCTCCGGCATTGTCGGGCGGAAGCGGAGCCCCGGTGTTGCCAGGGCGCCGCCGCCGGTCAGAGGTGCGCCGCGCCCGGACCGGTCGGCTTGCGTCCGGCCTTGATCCAGAAAGCCAGCACAATGGTGGCGGCGGCCAGCACGGTGCTCAGGGTGAAGGCGGTGTGCAGGCCGTCCATGAAGGCGAGCCGGCTCGCCTGGCTGATCCCCGCGATGAGCTGCGGTGGGGTCTCCGGAGTCAGCGGCGGAATGCCGGCCGCGACCACACTCTTCATCGGAACCTCCGAGGAAACCGCCGCCTTTAGGCGGGGGAGGAATCGGATCCCCTGCGGAGCAGGGCATGGGTAGGCGGTTCGTCGTAAGGCGAATCGCCGTACGTACACCTGTACGATCGGCTGGTACGGTGTGGTGTATGGGTCGGGTGGTGAAGCGGGCGTACAAGTACCGCTTCTATCCCACTTGTGGGCAGGCGGCTGAGCTGGCTCGGACGTTCGGGTGTGTGCGGCTGGTCTACAACAAGGCTTTGGAGGAACGGACCCGCGCCTATCGGGTGGAAGGTCGCCGGGTCTCCTACGGGGAGTCGTCGGCCTTGCTGACCGCCTGGAAACGCGGCGACGAGTTGGCGTTCCTGACCGGAACACGCTGCCATTGAGCGTTCGGAGTTGGAGGTGTGGTTGCGGGGCGGTCCACGACCGGGATGCCAACGCAGCCAGAAACCTTCTCGCCGCCGGGCTGGCGGAGAGGTAAAACGCCTGTGGAGCTGGTGTCAGACCTCAACGAGAACTCCTCTCGGACCAGGCAACCGGCGGTGAAGCAGGAAACCCCGACCGGCGACGGTGGGAATCCCGGCCCTTCAGGGCCGGGAGGAGGTCAACTGTTCCACCTGCTGCCTTTCTTATGGCCGAACCGGTCGCCCATTTTGCCGGCGGTGATCAGGAAGACCGCGAGCGCGAGCAGGTAGCCACTGGTCACCCACTGCAGGTCCGCCAGGGAGGCGTTCAGCTCGCGGCCCATCACCGGGTTGGCGATCGCCACCACGGTCCCGTCCAGCGCGACCATGATCACGCCGAGCGCCACCGAGATGAGGGTTAACCACGGACGGCCCTGGCCGGGCCGACCCGGGGGATCGGCCGGTTTGTCCCAGTTGGTCGCGGTGATCGTCGTGGTCATTCGCGGTCTCCCGTTGATTTGATCCGTGCTTGGAGGGTCGGTGATCCGATCCGCGCGCGATTATTCAGTCGACGACTGACATTTTGCGTTTTGTGGCGTTCGTCACCGGCGCCCCACCTTGGGTGATCTGGCCCACTGCGGGAACCGGCCCCGCTGCCCCGAGAAGGAACGCCACCAGGATCGCGCTCTTTGGCGGGTCACTCAAGTTGATATTGCGGTGCGTCGCCACTGCGCCACCTAGCAGGGAGAATGTAACGCGGGGCCGGAAATGGTCGATGATCGGATCGGGGCGCCGGGTCGGCTCGGGTACGCAACGGGCCGAGCCGATCGTCATGCCAGCGGTGGGAGTGTGCGCCACGCGGGTCGGTGTGGACGCGGTCTGCCGCAGCCGCCGGGGTTACTCTGAGGGGCGAAAGTCGATGCGCTGGCTATCCTGAACCAGGGAAGATATGGTGCTGATGTCCGGTTAGAAGTTATTTTTGCGGGTGATCGCGGGGATTGCTTTGCCGGAGGGGTAGCGGTCGAGCCAAGGGAGGAATACTCTCGGTCGCGGCCCGCGTACTGATGAGGCGCCCGGACACGGGCGGGTGGAGGTGCTCGCGTGAGCCTGTCGATCGTCAATTCGGTCCTGCCTGGTGGAGTGGTTGAGATTGCCCCCCGTGGGGAAATCGACGTCGATACGGCGTACGAGGTCCGCGAGGCGATCGCCGGAGTGTTGACCCAGAGCCGACCCGTCCGGATCGAACTGAACATGCGGTTGGTCAGCTTCATTGACTCGGTGGGCATCAGTGCGATGGTCGCCGGATTCCAGACCGCTGAGGTGAGCGGCGTCAAACTTGTGGTTACCAAGCCGAGCCGATTCGTCCATCGGCAGCTTTGGGTCACCGGCCTACTCGGCCTCTTCGGAGCGCCGGAGCCGTATTATGCCGCGACCGAGGCCCCAGTCTCCGGAGTCTGACCCGATCGCAGCACTGGCGGCGAGCGTGCGACTCCCCGCCGCCAGCCCGGGTCGAGGGAGCATATTGGACCGAACCTAGTGTCCGATCGGCCCGAGCTCATCCAAATTGGAGAGGTCCACGTCGGATGTCTCGGTCAGCGCCCGGACCGCTGTCACCGAGGCGTAGCCGGCTGCCAGCCAGGCCACGTCCGTACCTGGTTCCACGGTCTGGCCGGACTCCTCCAATGCGGTACGGACGAAACCCCGGCCTGCCTCGGCCACCGTCATCTGCACCTGTCCGAAGCCGGACAGCGAACCACGTCGAACGCCGCGCAGCCGCTCGTACGGGGTGTCCGGCGCGTTGATGTTGAGCACGCTCTCCCGGGGTCCGGCGGTCAAGCGGGGCAGTAGTTCCATCGCGATCCGGGCGGCGGTCGACCAGTTCCGCCGGTCGTCGTAAATTTGGTCCGGAGCGGCCATCGCGGCGCCGCCACTGCCGGTCGTGCCCTGGCCCGCGGAGAGGACATCGAGTGACACGGCCATGCCGTGGCACCCGTTCGCCGCTGCGGTGAACGCCGCGCCCACCGTGCCGGAGTGCAGGATCGCCCGGCCGACGTTGGCGCCGCGGTTCACCCCGGAAAGGACCACCGTGGGGGGAGGTCCGAACGCGCCGTGCAGGGCGATCAGGGCAATGAAGCCGGGCGACCCGGCCACCCCGTACGTCCGGACACCGGGCAGTTCGTCGAGATGGTGCTCCTCAACGACCACCCGGCCGTCCCGTTCGGCGGCGGTCATCGCGGCGCTGCTACCGCTGGCCTCCTCTCTGGGCGCGGCGATCACCAGTTCCAGCCCCCGACCCGCCACCGCCTGGGCCAGCGAGCGCAAGCCGGGGGCGACGATGCCGTCGTCATTGGTGATCAACACTCGTGGTGTCATCGGGTGATCGTCCGCCCGGCCAGGTCGTCCGGAGTCATCCGATCCTGACGACCCGAACCAACCGGGGCCAGCCGTACCCGGTCGACCAGGCCGGCGACCGAATCCGCGCGACCGGTGCCGAGGCCGTGCCGGGTCACGTTGAGCGCACCAGCCGCGGCGCCGGTGCGTACCGCGAGTTGGAGGTCACCGCCGCTGGCCAGTACGGCGGCCACCCCGGCGGTCATCGAGTCACCGGCGCCCCGGGGGTCGACGGCGTGCAGTCGGGGCATGTCGATCTCGAACGCCTCGCCGTCGATCAGCGCCAGGGCGGGATCCTCGGCCCGGCTGACCACCACCGACTCGGCGCCGTTGGCGTGCAACCCGAAAAGCGCCCGGGTGAGTTCACCCACGCTGTCGTCGGTGGCCCGGCCGTCCCGGATCAGTTCCTCATGACTGATCTTCAGGAAGTACAGGCCGCTGTCCAAAGCCGCGTTCAGATGAGCCCCGGAAAGGTCCGCCACCACCCGGCTACCGTTGTCGCCGAGGTCGGCGGTGAGCCGCCGGTAGATGTCCGGCGCGGCCACGGATGGCGAACCGGGGCCGCTGAGCACGCTGACCGGGGCGCGCAGCCCCTCGCCGAGCGCCAGGTTGTAGAGCTCGTCCATCTCATGTCGGGTTAACGGGTGTCCCGTTACGTCCGCGATTTCCCGCACCGGACCGTTCCGTTGGTCGTGTACGTATCCACCGCTGCTCGACTCGCGGTGCACCACCTTCAGGTTGACGCCCTCGCTGGCCATCAACGGCTCCAGCACCTGACCGATCTCCCCACCGAGGCCCGCGCAGAGGACCACCCGGGTACCGAGACAGGTGATCATCCTGGCCTGCCAGACGCCCTGCCCGCCCGGGTGCAGGTGGATCTCCGCTGCGCCGTCGGGCTGGTCGATGGTCACGGTTAACTGTGGTGCCGGTGCGAAGACCATGACATGGTCATCCATGACAATCATGTTCCCTGCCTGGTGCACCTCATGCGGGATGAGCGGTGTGCATTTCGTTGAGCGGGTGCCGGTTGGAGAGGGGATTCGGGTGCCAACTCAGGACACGTTCCGCTACGCGATCCAAACCCGCTGTGTGCTGGCCGACGCGCTCCGGCTGCTCGCCGATATCGAGCGGCAACGCGATCTGCACCCGTTGATCGTCCGGGTCCAGCCGCGGTCGCCCCGGGCGGGAGCGCTGCGCAGTTACACCGTCACCGACCGACTGACCTGGGGGCCGCTGCGGTTCCGGATCAACTACCAGGCCGATGTGCTGCGGGTGGCCGAGGACGAGGTGGTGACGGTTGCCCAGCAGTGGCCGGGTACGACGGTCCGGAACCGCACCCGACTGCACCGGGAAGCCGATGGCCTGATCCGGATCGAGGTGGAGATCACTCTCCGCGCGCCCCGACCGCTGTTCCGGTACGCCTTTCGTCAGGCGCGTGCCGCGCATCTGGCGCTCGCCAGTCGGCTGTCGACTGCCCTGGCCGCAGGCGCCTGATCCCCGGAAACAGCGCGGCGCAGTGCCCGGAAGGGGCAGCTTCCTGTCCACAAACCACAGGGTGCCGTAACCGCTGCGGGCGGATCGTTGGTCAGTAGACCGACAGGTGCACGTGATTGGTGTGGTCGCTGGCCGGATCGCCGCCGCCGTTGTACGCCCGCCAACCGCTGCTCGGTAGCCAGATCTGCTTGAACCAGATCACGTACAGCACGCCCAGGTTGTCGGCGTTGCGAATGAAGTAGGCGGCCAGATTGTCGCCGTACGTGCGGTCACCGCCGGTTGCCACCCCGCCGAACCCGCCCTTCTGGGCGGCGAAGTCACAGGCCCGCCCCTTGGGGTGCTCGCCGGACCCGCCACTTCGGAAGCAGGAGACGTAGCGGGTGAAGCCGGCTGCCTTGGCCTGGTTCAGCGCGTGCAGCGTGCGGGGCGTGATGCAGCCCGAGGTGGTCGGGTCGGTGATGCTGCAGGACTCGCTGGGCCAGGAGCTGTCGGGGTTCCGTGGCGCCGGCTTGGCCGAGGGGGAGCGGCCGTTGCTGCTCGCCTTCACCCCGGCGGTGGCCGCACCGCTGTTGGCCACCGCCAACGCCCGCTCGGCCTGCTGTCTCCGCTTGGCCATCACCTCGACCTGTTTTTTCTGCTCGCGGACCTCGTTGTCGAGGGCCGCCTTCGCCCGGGTCTCCTGCTCGCGGATCTGGTTAAGTTTGCGCAACTCGCGGTTCTCGTTGACCGCCACCGCCCCGAGCGCCGAGGCTCGGTCCACGAGACCATCCGGGGAACGGCTGTTGAGCAGGGCGGACACCATGCTGAGCCGGCCGGTCCGGTAGGCCGCCCCGGCGAGTTCGTTGACCGTCTGGGTACGGGCGGTGAGTTCGGTCTCCAGGGTGCTCAAATGGGCAGCGAGCGCCTGCTGGCGTTTGGTGGAGTTGGTCAGCGCGGCCTTGGCGTCGAGGTAACCCTTGGAGGCCGCGTCGAGTTGCTCGCGGAGTGTGGCGGTGCCGCCCTCGTCGTCGATGTCGCCGGGAGGGGCGGCGAGCAGGTTGGGCGCGGTGGTCTGCCCTCGGGCGGCCGTCGCCGGAGCCGCGCCGAGGATGACGATCAGCGCCGCGATCGCGACGAGCGCGGCCGCCAGGGATGCGATCCGTTCCCGGGTGGAGCTCAGGAGCGACATGCGTTATTTCCTTCCGTCAGCCGCCGACCGGGTTAGCTGACGGGTTCGGGACGGAAGCTCCCTACCGCTGATGCGGACTCACCCCAAAAACGATGGTTCCCCGGTTCACAGGTTAGCGATTAGGCGGCGGTCACCGCAGGCGCCGGAGGGCGCCGCCTGGCGGGGACCGCAGCTGAGCCTACCGGAAGGACCCGGCTTTCTAGGCTCACTTTCGCTCAGCGTAATTGCTCAAGGTGGATAAATCCGGATTTAGTGCGGCGATCTTCCGACCGAGGGTAAGAAACTTAAGTCTCTGCTAAGTGGTCACCAGTCGATGGGGCCGCAGCCGCCCGGTTGGGCGCCCGGCTCGACCTGAAGGGTCGCGTGGGCGATCTGGAAATCGTCGTGCAGCGCCGAGCGCGCCTCGGTCAGGACCATGCCGACCTCCGCGCCGGGGTGCATGGTGAGATGCGCCGAGGCGACCTCCATTCCGGAGGTGAGTGTCCAGACGTGCAGGTCGTGCACGTCCGCAACGCCGGGTACGGCGCGGAGCCGCTTCTGCACCTCGGCCACGTCGAGGTGTTCCGGCGCGGCCTGCACCAGGATGCGCAGGGCCGCCCGGCCCAGCCGCCAGGTCCGGGGCAGGATGAACAGGCCGACCGCCATGGCCACGATTGGATCCGCCCACCACCAGTCGGTCAGGATGATCACCACGGCGGCGACGATGACCCCTGCCGAGTTCAGCAGGTCGCCGAGCACCTCCAGATAGGCGCCCCGGATGTTGATGCTCTCCTCCGCGCCGGAGCGCAGGAGCGCGAACGCGACGATGTTGGCCAGCAGGCCGAGGGTGGCCACCACGAGCATCGGCCCCGCTCGTACCGGCGTGGGTTCGGCGAACCGGCGTACCGCCTCGATCACCACGTAGAGGGCGACGCCGGAGAGTAGCGCCGCGTTGGCCAGCGCCGCGAGCACCTCCAACCGGTAGAGGCCGAAGGTCCGCTGCGGATCGTGCGCCGCCCGGCGGGCCGCGGTGATCGCGGCCAGAGCCATCCCGATGCCGAGCACGTCGGTGAACATGTGCCCGGCATCGGAGAGCAGCGCCAGCGAGCCGGTGAGCAGGGCGGCTACCGCCTCAACCACCATCAGGGCGGCGAGCAGCCCGAAGGTGATCCAGAGACGGCCCCGGTGCCGCGCGGCGGCGCGGAGCACCTGCGCGCCGTGGTCATGACCTGCGCCCACGCCCACACCTTCCCTGTTCAGCCCGGCATGAACCAACCTATGTTCGCATAGCAATATATGCAACCGCGTCCCGGCTCAGCCTGCGGTATCGATGGCGCTCAGGCGCTGGGTGGCCCGGGAGAGGGCGACGTAGAGGGTACGAACGCCGGACTCGGAATCGTCGCGGATCTCGGTTGGCGCAACCAGTACGACCCCGTCGTACTCCATGCCCTTGGCCTGCAGGCTGGTGACCACCTGGACCCTCGGATCGGGCAGTTCGCCCAGCCAGCCGGCGACCTCGTCCCGTCGGGGGACCGGGGTGATCACTCCGACGGTGCCCTCGACCTCGGTGAGCAGGGCCGTCACCGCTTCGACGACCGTCCCCGGCAGTTCGGCGGCCGGCACGACCAGTTGGACCGGATCGACCCCGGTGGTCCGCACCGCGGTCGGCAGCTCCAGGTCGGGGGAGACCTCGCGGATCACCGCCGCGGCCACCGCGAAGATCTCCGCTGGGTTGCGGTAGTTGGTGGAGAGGGTGAAGGCGTGCCGAGGGCGTCGACCGAGCGCCTTGTCCCGGGCCCGGACGAGTTCCAACGGGTCGCCGGTCCAGGCGGTCTGGGCCGGGTCGCCGACCACCGTCCAGGAGGCCAGCCGGCCGCGTCGGCCGAGCATCCGCCACTGCATCGGCGACACATCCTGCGACTCGTCAACCACCAGGTGGGCATACTCACGGTAGTCGTCGGGGCGCTCGCGGGCGGCGGCCCGGGCGGCCCGCTGCCGGTCGGCGTAGGTGCTCACCTCACGGACCCCGCCAGCGACCAGGAACGGGTCGCGTTCGCGCCGGGCCGGCTGCGCCGGCCGGCCCAGCAACGCGTCCAGTTCGTCCAGCAGCGCGACATCGGCGATGCTCGGGCCCTCGTCGGCCAGCGTCCGGTAGGAGTCGACGAGGAGCCGGATCTCCGCCGGGGTGAGGATCCCGGTGGCGTAGCGACGCAGCCGCTCGGGTCGGGCCAGCCAGCCCAGTACGTGCCGGGGGTGCAGCCGGGGCCACCAGGCCCGCAGGAAGTCGCGGAAGTCGCTCCGCTCGGCCAGATCGTCCTCGAAGGTGCGCTGATCGGGCAGTCGGCCGACCCGCAGCTTGCGGGCCTGCGCCCAGAGCGCGTCGAAGATCCCGTCGAAGCCGGCCCGGCGTACCTCGTTGCGGCGCGCCCCGCCGGGCAGTGCCCGGGTCCGGATCCGCGTCCAGCTCGCCACCGGTGAGCCGGAGCAGTTCCCCCCGGTAGAGCAGGCGTAGCTCGGTCGGACCGTCCGGCACCGCGTCCCGGGCCGCCCGTTCCAGCACCCGGCGCATCCGCAGGGACCCCTTGACCGCGGCGACCGCGGCCGGATCGGTCCGGGTCGCCCGCACGCCGGGGAAAAGCGAGCCGAGCGAATGCAGCGTGGCGGCGTCCTCACCGAGCGACGGCAGAACCGAGCCGATGTAGTCCACGAAGACCGCCGATGGGCCGACCACCAGCACACCACCACCGGCGAACCGGTTGCGGTCGGAGTAGAGCAGGTAGGCCGCCCGGTGCAGAGCCACCGCGGTCTTGCCGGTGCCCGGCCCACCGGAGACGATGGTCACCGAGCCGGCGGGGGAGCGGATCGCCTGGTCCTGCTCGCGCTGGATGGTGGCCACGATGTCCCGCATGCCCCGGCCGGTGGCCCGGGAGAGGCTGGCCAGCAACGCGCCGTCACCGACCACCCGCATCCCGTCCGGCGCGGCCGACGGGTCGAGCAGGTCGTCCTCGATCCGGGTCACCCGCTCGCCGGACGAGGTGATCATCCGCCGCCGGATCACGCCGCGCGGGTCAGCGGCGGTGGCCTGGTAGAACGCGGCGGCGGCCGGCGCCCGCCAGTCGATCACCAACGGTTCGGCGTGCTCCCCACGTACGCCGAGCCGGCCAATGTGCAGGACCTGACCGTCCCGTAGGTCCAGCCGGCCGAAGACCAGGCCCTCGTGCTCCGCGTCGAGCACGTGCCGGCGCCGGGCGGCGTGGAAGACCATCGCGTCCCGTTCAACGAGGGCGCCGAAGTTGCCCACCTGGGCGAGTTGGTAGCCATCCTTCTCGGCCAGGGCCGCCGACCGGCGTAGCTGTGCCAGCCGGGCGTACACCCGGTCGAGGTGGCGCTGCTCGGCGGCGATTTCCTGTTGCAGCGTGTTCAGGTCGGTCAACGCGAAAGCTCCTGGACGTCGGCGGCGGGCCGCGGCGTCGGCCCGGGCCACCGTGGTTGGCGCGTGGCGCGCACTACGGGGGCCAGGAAGCGAGGGTACGGGTAGCCAGCCCGCCGGCTCGCGCCGATCAAGGAGATGTTGCCGTAATCTGCTTGGGCCCGTCCCGCACGTGTTCCTTCGATGGTCGGAATTTTCAGCCCTAGTGACGATGCTCCCAATCGACTTCCCGACTGACCGGTAAGTCGCCAAGCTGGCAACATGTCGTCGTTGTCGGGACCCTTCACTACCGCCATAGAGGCGGACGTGCTCACCAAGTTGCCTGGTGACAGGTGTGGACTTGGCCCAGCCGAAGCGTTGGCCGAGTTGCTCACGGGGAACCGCCGATTCATTAGTAAACAGCCGCTGCACGGCCATGATGTGACTGCCGCCGAGGCGAGCGCCTCCGGAGATCAGCAGCCGTACGCCGTGGTGATCGGTTGCATCGACTCCAGGGTGCCGCTGGAAGCGGTCTTCGACCAGTCCTTCGGCTCGATCTGCGTGGCCCGCTCCGGGGCACACGTGCTCGACCGCGCGGTGCTCGGCTCGGTGGAGTTCGCCGTCGCCGAACTGCTGGTACCGCTGATCGTCGTACTCGGACACGAGCGGTGTGGCGCGGTGGCCTCGACGGTGGCCGCGCTGCGCACCGGTGAGCGGCCGGAGGGCTCACTCGCCTACCTCGTCGACCAGATAGCGCCAGCGGTGACCGAGGTCGGCTTGCACGAGCCGGACGTGCACGCCCTCGCCACCCGTCGGCACACCGCCCGTACCGTGGCTGTACTGCGTGAGCAGAAACAGTTGGCCGAGGTCGTCGCGACTGGTCGGGTGAACATCGTCGGCGCGGTCTACGACCTGGCCAGCGGTCGGGTCGACCTACTGCACTCAACTGTGGCTGATCAGCCAGTGGCAGTCGGCTGATCGTCCATGCGGAACACCCCGGCATGGACGAGTCCATGCCGGGGTTTCGGGCGGACGGGCCCGAGCGGACTCAGGCCTCGAAGACGCCGGCCTCGACCAGGCGCTTCTCGGCGGTGTCCCAGCCGTCACCCGGGTAGGCGCTGGCCAACGTGTTCAGCTCGGCCCGGATCTTGGCGGCGTGGCCGGCACCGACCAGCGTCCGAATCTCCTCGACGAACGCCTCGGAATCGGTACGCAGGTGCGCGGTCTTGCCATTGGTCAGGTTGCGCACGTAGGCGTGCTTGCCGCCATTGAGCGGAATGAGGTACTTGAACTCGCCGAGCACGCTCAGGGCGCCACCCTGGCCGGCCTGGCCAGCGCGGACGGACGCGCGCGCGGTCTTGGAGGTGTTGCTCGCCACGGAGGTGCTCCTTGCAAGACGTACGGGAGGACGGAATGTCCGAGGGGACAACGGCGGCTGACCGCCGGGTGACGCGCTAAGGGCGACACAGGTCGCCTGACTTAACTTTACACGACCACGACCACGGGGGCTGTTCGGCCTCGGTGGCCGCCAGAATGCCTAACCGCCGCTACCGGGACGGCTATTCCCCGTCCGGTCAACGGGCTCCGGATCCCGCGATTCGTGGCTGGCCGTCCGGGTTTGTCCTGGTAGCAGTTTTGCGATTCCCTGGCGCACCATCCGCCACAGGAGTCATCATATGTTTCAGTGACCATTTGAAGGTCGAGGTCGTAGGGGAAGACGCACCTCGCTCTCCGGGAGGTCACCGTGTCAACGCGTGGCGTCGTATACGTCCACTCGAGCCCGCTTGCCGTGTGTCAACACGTCGAGTGGGCGATCGCGCGCGTCCTCACAGCGCCGGTCAACCTGCACTGGACGGCCCAACCGGTCGATCCGGGTGCCCGGCGTGCCCAGTGTGGCTGGACCGGCCGGCCGGGGACCGGTGCCGAACTTGCGGCTGCGCTCAGACAGTGGCCCATGACCCGCTTCGAGGTCACCGAGGAGCCAAGTCCCAGCGTGGACGGCGAACGGTTCATGCACGTACCCGGGCGCGGCCTCTACCGGGCCGGTACCGGGGCAGCCGGCGATATCCAACTTGGCGAGGACCAGCTCCGCGTCATCATGGCGTCGGCACGAGCGCCGGAGGCCCTCGCACACGCCCTCGACAAAGCGTTGGGCACCGCCTGGGACGCCGAACTGGAGCCCTACCGGCATGCCGGTGATGGTGCTCCGGTGTCCCTGCTCACCCAGGTCGGTTGAGGATCCGCCGGGTGCGCCGCGCGGACCTGGGGCCCCGGGCATCGAAGGTCAAGTTGCTCGGACCGGCCGGCGCTGGTGGGATGGCTACCGTGCCGACTCCCCTCCGGCGGGTCACCGCCCTGCTCGCCACGCTGGCTGTTCTGACCGTGTCCGGCTGTGGTGAGCCGGCCCCTCGACAGGCGGATCCGGCGCCCACGTCAGCCGCGGCTGAGTCATCCGGCGAAAATCTGGACCCGGCCGTCGCGGCGGCCCAGTTGGTGAGCACGCTCGCCGACGAGGACCTGGTCGGGCAGGTGCTGATGCCGTACGCCTACGGCGACTCGGCGACCGAAGTCTCAGCGGGTTCGGCCGCCGGGAACCGGGAGTTGGCCGGTGTGGACACCCCGGCACAAATGGTTGCCAAGTACCACCTGGGCGGGCTGATCCTGGTCGGCTTCTCCGCCGATGACCCCACCTCGAGTAATCAGCCCACCACCAACGTCGACAGCCCGGCCCAGGTGCGCGAGCTGACCACCGGGCTGCAGGCCGCCGCGGGCAGGCTGCCGACCGGTAGCGCGCCCATGCTGATCGGCATCGACCAGGAGTTCGGGGTGGTCACCCGGATCACCGACGGGGTGACCGCGCTGCCCAGCGCGATGGCGCTCGGCGCGGCCGGCGACCCGACGTTGACCGAAACTGCCTGGCGGGCGGCCGGCACCGAACTGGCCGCGCTCGGCGTCAACGTCGACTTCGCGCCGGTCGCCGACGTACTGGCGATGAAGAGCGCGGTGATCGGCTCCCGGTCGTTCGGGGCCGATCCGGCGAACGTCGGCGCGCAGGTCGGCGGAAGCGTCCGTGGCCTCCAGAGCGCCGGTGTCGCCGCCACCCTCAAGCACTTCCCCGGCCACGGGCACGCCACCGCCGACTCCCACCAGGATTTGCCGGTGCTGACCCAGAACCGCAAGACGCTGGACGCCACCGCCCTGCCACCGTTCCGGGCTGGCATCGAGGCGGGTGCCTGGCTGGTCATGGCGGGTCACCTCGACGTGCGCGCCATCGACCCGAAGGTGCCGGCGACCTTCTCCCACAAGTTGCTCACCGACGTGCTCCGCGGTGAACTCGGCTTCACCGGCGTACTGGTGACCGACGCGATGAACATGGCCCCGGCCAAGCGTTACCCGCCCGGCGAGGCCGCGGTGCGCGCGCTCAACGCCGGTAACGATCTGCTGCTCATGCCGCCGAACCTGAGCCAGGCGTACGACGGGCTGCTGGCCGGGGTGCGTGACGGGACGCTGCCCCGGGCCCGACTGGTGGAGGCGGCGACCCGGGTGTTGACCCTGCGGTTCCGGCTGGCCGACCGACCCGCGCCGGAACTCTCGGTACTCAACAGCGCGGACCACCAGCAGGCGGCGCGTCGCGTGGCCGCCGCGGCGGTCACCATGCTGCGCGGCTCCTGTTCCGCCGCGTTGACATCCGGGCCGGTGCGGGTCACCTCCTCCGGTGGACGGGACCGGACCCGGGCCCTGCTGACCGAGGCGCTGCGCGCGGCCGGGGTCACCGTGGTCGCCAAGGGCGGCACCGCGGTGCACCTGGTCGGCTACGGCGACACCGCCGACGACCTGAGCGCCGACGCCGAGGTGACGGTGGCCATGGACACCCCGTACCTGCTCGGCGGAGCCAACTCGAAGGTGCTACTGGCCACGTACTCCTCGACACCGGCGTCGATGGCCGCGCTTGCCGACGTGCTCGCCGGCCGGGCCAAACCGGGCGGGCGCTCCCCGGTGGCCGTGCCTGGTCTACCCCGGACCGTTTGCGCTGGATAACTGTTTGTGACGAAGAACACCAGCGTGGCTGGTAGCGTGCGGCTGTCCGTCATGGTCGATGAAGGGGGCCGGGTGACTCAGTCCACGCTGGTGCTCTCCGTGGTCGTGCCGATCTTCAACGAGGAGCGCGTCCTCCCCCTGCTCGTCGGACGGTTGCGGCCCGTGCTCGACGAGCTCGGTGAGCCGTACGAGGTGGTCGCGGTTGATGACGGCAGTACGGACGCCACCCCGGCGGTGTTGGCCGGTTTGCGGCGGACCTGGCCGCAACTGCGGGTGATCCGGCTGCGGCGCAACAGCGGCCACCAGTCGGCACTGACCGCCGGCCTGTTCCGGGCCCGTGGCGACTACATCGCGCAGCATCGATGCCGACCTACAGGATCCGCCGGAGAGCATCGCCGAGATGCTACGGCTGGCCCGGACGGGGCACCTGCACATCGTGTACGGCGTGCGTCGGGACCGCTCCACCGACTCGCTGTTCAAACGGTGGACCGCCGGCCTCTACTACCGGTTGGTGCGCCGATTGGTCGGCGCCGGCGTGCCCGACCAGGCCGGCGACTTCCGGCTGCTCAGCCGGGCGGCCGTGGAGGCCCTGCGCGAACTGCCCGAGCGGGCGCCGGTGCTCCGCCTGGTGGTGCCCTGGCTCGGGTTCCCCGAGCGGCGAGGTTGGCTACGTCCGCGCGGTGCGGGCCGCTGGTCGGACCAAGTACCCGCTGTCCAAGATGCTCCGGCTGGCGACCGACAGCATCACGAGTTTCTCGGCGTTGCCGCTCCGGTTGGCCACCTGGCTCGGGGCCGGTGGAATGCTGCTCTGTGGGCTGATGGTGCTCGGCGCGTTCACCGCGTACCTGCGGGGCGCCACCGTGACCGGGTGGGCCTCGCTCTACGTCGCGGTGCTCTTCCTCGGCGCGGTGCAACTGCTCTGCCTCGGGTTGCTCGGCGAGTACGTGGCCCGGATCTACGTCGTGGTGCAGGGCCGGCCCAGCTACTTCGTTGGATCCGACACCCTCGACCGACCGGACGGCCCGACCGGTGGCGACGCTCTGCCCCGGGGGGCTGGCCTGCCCGGTGACGATGGCCTGCCCGGCGGTGGTGATGCTCTGCCCGGCGGTGCTGGTCTGCCCGGTGGTGATGGCCGGACCAGCGCCGTGTCGGCCGCGGGAGGACTTCGGTGACCGTGCTGGCCGCCGTGGGAACAGCCGAGGCCGCCCCAGGCGCTGCGCCGGCCAGGGCCGCCGTCGAGGTGCGTCGTTGGCTACCGCTGGTTGCCGGGGTGGGCTACGTCGCCGCCGTGCTGTTGCTGGCCGGGACCGCGCCGGTGGATCTCGCCCGCTACGCGGCGTACATCTGCTTCGCGGTGATCCTGCCGGGCACCCTGGTCTACCGGAGCCTACGTCGTCGGCCGCACACCCTGGTTGAGGAGATCGCGATGGGGGCCGCCGTCGGGCTGGTCCTCGAACTGCCGGCCTGGGCCGTGTTCGCCGCGCTCGACCTCGGGCGGTGGCTCTGGCTGTGGCCGCTGGCGGTCATCGCGCTCTACACCGGTGTGCCACGGCTGCGCCGACACTGGCTGGTGCGCGACTATCCAACCCGCGCGCCGATGGGCTGGTCCTGGTCGGTGGCCGGGGCGGTCGCCTTCTTCACCACCTACCTGTCGTACACCTTTCTCGAGCGCAACCCGATCCTGCCCACCTCGGACGACACCCAGCAGTACCTCGACCTGGCCTACCAGCTCTCGTTGGCCGGTGAGGCGAAGCATCAGTTTCCGATCCACCTGCCACAGGTCGCCGCGGAGCCGCTGCATTACCACTGGTTCGGCTACGTACACATGGCCGCGACCAGCCTGATCGGCCGGATCGACCTGCCGGTGGTGGCGCTGCGGCTGACCATTCCCGCACTCTGCGCCGCGGCGATCGTGCTCACCGCCGTACTGGGGTGGCGGGCCAGTGGCCGGCCGTACGTCGGCGCGGTCGGCGGCGGTGCTGTTCTTCGTCATCGGCGAGACCAACTTCACCCACCCGGTGACCATGCCGTTCGGCACCCAGACCTCCTTCGTCATCTGGCACGGCATGTCGATGATCTACAGCTGGGTGCTACTGATCGCGCTGATCGCGGTGCTGGTCGACGTGGTCGACCGGCGAGCCGACCGACCGGTCACTCCGATCGGACCGGGCGCCTTCGGGCTCGCCGCCGGATTCATGGTCGCCTCCAGCGGGGCCAAGGCCAGCTCGTTGCCGGTGGTCGGCTTGGCGCTGGCGTTCACCGCGCTGATGCTGCTGGTCACCAGTCGACGGATCCCCTGGCCGGTGATCGCGGCCGGTGCGCTGGTCGGCGTGGCGCAACTCTTCGCCACCGCGGTGCTGTACCGCTTCCAGGCGTACGGACTGGAGATCGGGCCACTGAGTGGTCTCGAACCGTACTGGACCCGGCCGCCGGACCGCCCGGGGTGGACGCAGGCGTTGACCGTGGCCGGGGTCGTCGTCGCCTTCCTGATCAACATGCAGCTCCGGGTCGCCGGGATCGTGCCGCTGCTGCGGCAACGGCGGGCTCGGCTCGAACCGGGCCAGTGGTTCCTGCTCGGCGGAACGCTCGCCGGACCCGGCCTCTACCTGCTGCTGGAACAGCCGGGCGGGGCCAACCAGTACTTCCTTCGAGCCGGATTCAGCTTCGCGGTTGTCGCATCCGCCTGGGGTTACGCCGGCCTGGTCGATCGGGCCCGACTGACCGGGCGGGGGAAGGCGGTACTGGGCGGGTTCGCCGTACTGCTCGCCGGAGTACTCGTGTCGATCCAGTTGCGCTACGCCGGGCCGGCGCCGTACGGCGAGGCGAGTTCATTGGATCCACTGCGCCCGCTCCTGGCCTGGTCGGTGCCGCTGGCCGTGGTCGGGGCGGTGGTCGGGCTGCTCTGGCGACCACTGGCCCGGCGGGTGCCGGCGCTGCGTGGTCGGGGCGCGGTCACGTTGCTCACCGCGGTGCTGGTGCTCGGCGCGCCCGGTCTGGTGATGGACATGTACAAGTCCGCGCAGGCGCCCAACGGCGGCGCGTACGCGAACGTGCCGATGCCCCGCTCGCGGATCGAGGCGGCCCGGTGGACCCGTGATCACAGCACCCCCGCCGACGTGGTGGCGACCAATGTGCACTGCCGGGCGGTGATCAACGGCTGGTGCGACGCCCGGACCTTCTGGCTGAGCGCCTACGCCGAACGCCGGGTGCTGGTGGAGGGTTGGGCATTCGCGCCGAGGGTGGCGGCGGTCGGGGCGTTCACCCCGTTCTGGGATCAGGATCTGTTGCGCCGCAACGACGCGGCGTTCACCGCCCCGACCGCCGCCGGGCTGCGCGAGCTGCGGGACCGGCACGGGGTGCGCTGGTTGGTGGTGGACCGGTCGGTCGAGGTCGAGTCGCCGGAACTGGCCAGGTTGGCCCGACTCGATTTCGACAACGGCCGAATGGCGGTCTATCGGCTCAGCTGAGAGCCCCACCGCCCTTCCCCCGTCGACCCTTACCCGCCGCCCCTTCCCCGTCGATCAAGGACCTGTTGTCGTGGATGGATCTCCATTCCACGACAACAGCTCCTTGATCGACGGGATCGTCCTTGATCGACGGGATTGATCAGTGGTCGCGCGGGAAATACCGGTCCAGCAGTTCGTTGCGGAACTTGCCGGTCGGGTCGTGGTGCCGCATCAGGTCGATGAAGTCGGCAAACCTCGGGTAGCGTCCCCGGAGCGGCTCCGGGCTGGTGACGAAGAGCTTGCCCCAGTGCGGGCGAGCCGCGAACGGCGCGAGCCGCTCTTCGATCTCGGTCAACACCGGCAGCACCGCCGCCGTGTCCGGGACCCAGGTGAAGTGCACCGCCACGCTGTCGCGCCGGTAGGCCGGGCTCAACCACAGCTCGTCCGCGGCGACGGTACGGAGCTCCGAGATCTGCAGGACCGGCGCTAACCGATCCCGCAGGCCGGCGATAGCGGCCAGCGCGGCCACCGCCCGCTGCCGCGGTACGAAATACTCCGACTGCAACTCGTCCCCACTACTCGGGGTGAATTCCAGCCGGAAGTGTGGCAACCGGGCGTACCAGGGGCCGGGTACGCCGAGCTGCTCGGTGGTGTTGACCGATGGCATCCCCGGCACGGGATGGCGTGGCCCGTCGGCCAGCGTCGCGCCCAGCCAGCGCGGCCCCGGCGACCCGGAACCCGACTCGTCCACCCGGCGCTTGCGCCACACCTGGTTGAACCGGGGGCCGGTCCAGTCGGTGAAGAGACTGACGCTGTACGCGCTGGCGAAGACCTCCGTGAAGTGCGTCTCGAGCCGCTCGCTGGGAAGGTCCTCATAGACGTACTGCTCGACCTGGAAGGTCGGCACGATGTCCAGGGTCAGGCTGGTGACGACGCCGAGCGCGCCGAGGGAGACCACGCTGCCGAGGAACCGGTCACCGTCGTCCTCCCGGCTCAGGGTGCTGAGTTTGCCCTCGGCGGTGACCAGTTCCAGGGCCGACACGGCGGTGGCCAGGTTGCCGTTGCGGTCTCCGGAGCCGTGCGTCGCGGTGGCGCAGGCACCGGCCACCGAGATGTGCGGCAGGGAGCCCAGGTTGGCCAGCGCGTATCCCGACGCGTGCAGATAGCGGGCCAACTCGCCGTACCGGGTCCCGGCCGCGACGGTGACGGTCGCCCGCTCGGTGTCGATCTCCATGAGCGGCGGCAACCCGGCTACCGAGATGAGCTCGCCGGGGGAGTCGGCGATCCGGTTGAACGAGTGACCGGTGCCGAGCGCCCGGACCCGGCTGGCCTCGGCAACCAGGGACTGGAGTTGCGGGATGGATTCGGGTCGGTGCAACCGTTGTGCGTTGAAGCTGATGTTGCCGGCCCAGTTGGTTCGTCTGCCAAGCATGAGCGACCTTCGCGAGGGGTGGGTGGCCGGTGCTGGAATTGTGTCGTCGACGTGCCGGAATCAGTTCTGCGTGGCGATCGGTTCGCGCATCCGCATCATCCAGTGACTGGACGGGATCCGGGTGGCGTCGTCGATGATCTCGCCATCGACATCTGCGAAGGCCTCGCGAGCCAGGGCGACGAAGCCCTCCGGCTGGCGGACGTACTCGCCACGGTCATTCTCCGACATCCAGCGGGAGATCCGCCCCTGGCGCGGCTCCAGGCAGGTGTCGACGGCGATCACCCGACCGTCCGGGGCGAGGGCCCTACCGGCGACCCGGAGCAGGTGGCGCGACTCGGCGTCGGAGAGATGGTGCAGCAGGCCCAGCAGCAGCACCGCGTTGGCCGGCGGGATCTGCGGCAGATGCTCCTCGCCGAAAATTTCACAGCGGAATTCGGCGCGGTCGCTGCCCCAGCGCTTCCGGGCGTGTTCGATGTAGCGCTCCGAGGTGTCGAAACCGAAGTAGCGCACCGGTGGCAGCCGTCCGAAGTAGTACGCCGGACCGCAGCCAACGTCGATGACCGTGTCCCCGTCGGCCAGGGCGAGCTCGTCGAGGCAGCGGTAGCGCAGCCGGTCGGCGCCCAGGCCGCGCTGTAGTGCGACATAGAGCGGCACGTGGCTGAGCAGGCTCTTCGCCGCAGTCAACATTCGACCCTCCCGACTGGTGGACCCGGCACACTCGCCCCGGGTGTGCGGAAGGTCCCCTTGCTATCTGAAAACGATAGCAAGGGGACCTTCCGCACTTCCGCTACTACAGCGGGATGTTGCCGTGGGCGCCCCGGGCGGCCGGGGCGCCGGCCAGCGCCTCGGCCAGCCGGCGGCGGGTCTCCGCCGGCTTGATCACCTCGTCCACCACACCGATCTCCAGGGCCCGGTTGACCCCGCCCGCGATCTGGGTCTGCTCCTCGATCAGATGGACGCGCAGCGCCTCGCGCTCCCCAGGCGCGGCGGCGGCCAGCTTCTTGCGGTGCAGGATGTTCACCGCGGCCGAAGCGCCCATCACCGCGACCTCCGCGTCCGGCCAGGCGAAGACCGCGGTCGCGCCGAGCGAGCGGGAGTTCATCGCGATGTACGCCCCGCCGTACGCCTTGCGGGTCACCAGGGTCACCCGTGGCACCACGGCTTCGGCGAAAGCGTGCAGCAGTTTCGCACCCCGACGGACCACACCGTCCCACTCCTGGCCGAGGCCGGGAAGGTAGCCCGGCACATCAACCAGCACGATCAGCGGTACGCCGAGCGAGTCGCACATCCGCACGAACCGGGCCGCCTTCTCGGCGCTGGACGCGTCGAGGCAGCCGCCGAGCCGCAGTGGGTTGTTGGCGATCACTCCGACCGTACGACCGGCGAACCGGCCCAGCGTGGTGACGATGTTCGGGGCCCATTTGGCGTGCAGTTCCACCCCTGGGGCGTCGAGCAGCGCTTTGACCACCGGTTTGACGTCGTACGCGCGGTTGTTCTCCGCCGGCATCTGCGCGGCCAGATCGTGCCCGGACTCTACCTCGGCCGGGATGTCCGCCGGGCTGAACCGGCCCTGCCCGCCGAGCAGCGCCGTGAGCCGGCGGGCCTCAGCGAACGCCGAATCCTCGTCCTTGGTGGTCACGTGCACGACGCCGGAGCGCCGCCCGTGCGGCTCGGGGCCGCCGAGCCGTTCCATGTCGACCTGCTCACCGGTGACGCTGCGGACGACCTCAGGGCCGGTGACGAAGATCCGGCCGGCGCCGCTCATGATCACGATGTCGGTCAGAGCCGGCCCGTACGCCGCTCCACCGGCCGCCGGGCCGAGCACCACCGAGATCTGCGGTACCCGGCCTGAGGCGCGGACCATCGCGGCGAAGACCTGGCCGACCGCGTCGAGGGAGACCACGCCCTCGGCCAGCCGGGCCCCGCCGCAGTGCCAGAGTCCGAGTACGGGAATCCGTTCGCGGACGGCGGTGTCGATCGCGTCGACGATGTGCTGGCAGCCCTGCGCTCCCATCGCGCCACCCATGAGCGTGGCGTCGGTGACGTACGCGACCGCTGGCGCGCCATCCACCTCGCCGCGGGCCCACAGCACGCCGGAATCGTCGCGGGGAATCAAGAGGCGCAGCGTGCCGGCGTCGAACAGGGTACGGAGTCGGACCTCGGGGTCGCGGTGGTCAACGGTGGACGGATCGGTACCGACAGAGATGGTGGTCACGATAGCCTCCAAATTTTTCCAGCCCCGCGGTGCGAGCCGGATCGGACCGCGGTTCCGCCTCGGCGGGCCTGGATTGACAGCAAGGCCGACATCTCAGGCCCGGGTGAACACGAGCGCCACGTTGTGGCCGCCGAAGCCGAACGAGTTGTTCAACGCGGCGGGGATATCCAGGTGGCGTGCCTTGTGTGCGGCGACTTCCAGGTCCAGACCATCGTCCGGGTCGTCCAGGTTGATCGTCGGCGGTACGACGCTGTCGCGGATGGACAGAATCGTGGCGATCGACTCCAGCGCGCCGGCAGCACCCAGCAGGTGGCCGGACATCGACTTGGTCGCGGTCAGCAACGGATGGTCACCCAGCGCGCTGTGCAGGGCTTTGATCTCCGCCAGGTCGCCGACCGGGGTGGAGGTCGCGTGCGCGTTGACGTGCACGATGTCGGACCGGGCGATGTCCGCGTCGGCGATCGCCCGGCGAATGGCCCTGATCGCTCCCAGGCCTTCCGGATGCGGCTGCACGATGTCGTACCCGTCGGAGGTGAGGCCGGCCCCGGCGAGCCGTCCGTAAACCCGTGCGCCGCGCGCGGCGGCATGATCGGCCCGTTCCAGGACGAGCACGCCGGCCCCCTCGCCGAGGACGAATCCGTCCCGGGCCTTGTCCCATGGTCGGGAGGCCTTCTCCGGTTCGTCGTTGCGGGTGGACATCGCCCGCATCGAGGCGAACCCGGCGATCGGCAGCGGGTGGATGACCGCTTCGGTGCCGCCAGCCACCACGACATCGGCCCGGCCGGCGCGGATCATGTCCAGACCGAGGGCGATCGCCTCCGCGCCGGTCGCGCAGGCGCTGGCCACCGAATGGACGCCGGCCTGGGCGCCGAGCTCGAGCCCGACCCAGGCGGCTGGGCCGTTCGGCATCAGCATCGGCACGGTGTGCGGGGAGACCCGGCGCGGCCCGGAGGCCTCCAGGATGTCGTCCTGGGCGAGCAGGGTCTGCGCGCCACCGATGCCGGACCCGATGCTGACCGCCAGCCGTTCAGGGTCGAGTCCGGAGTCGGCCAGACCGGAGTCGGCCCAGGCCTGGTGCGCGGCGATCAGCGCGATCGCTTCGGAACGGTCCAGCCGGCGCAGCTTGACCCGGTCGAGTATTTCGGCCGGGTCGACGGCGAGTGACGCGGCGATCCGGACCGGCAGTTGCCCAGCCCACTCCTGGGTGAGCGGACCCACCCCGGAGTGGCCGGCGAGCATGGCGTCCCAGGTCGACGCGACGTCCCCGCCGAGCGGGGTCGTCGCGCCGAGCCCGGTGACGACGACGTCGGGACGAGTCATGATTAGGACTGCGCCAGGATGTAGTTGATCGCGTCACCGACCGTCTTGAGGTTCTGCACCTCGTTGTCCGGGATCTTCACGCCGAACTTCTCCTCGGCGGCGACGACGACCTCGACCATGGAGAGCGAGTCGACGTCAAGGTCGTCAGTGAACGACTTCTCATCGGCCACGTCGTCCGGGTTCACTCCGGCAACCTCTTCGAGAATCTCGGCGAGGCCGGTGGTGATGTCGTCACGGGTCATGGTGTTTGATTTCCTCTCCACGGGTGGATGTACGGTGGTGGGCGATATCGCCCGGCCGGTCGGGTGTGTTCCGCCCGGCGAGTTCGGTCCGGCAGGCACCGGGGGATTCACGGACAGCGGACAACCTGCCCGGCATAGGTCAGGCCGCCACCGAAGCCGAACAGCAGCACCGGTGCGCCTGAGGGCACCTCGCGCCGTTCGACCAGCTTGGACAGGGCGAGCGGCACGCTCGCCGCGGAGGTGTTGCCCGACTCGACGATGTCCTTCGCGATGATCGCCTGCGGCATGCCGAGCCGCTTGGCGATGCCGTCGATGATCCGGGTGTTCGCCTGATGTGGCACGAACGCGGCGATTTCCTCGGGAGCTACGCCGGCCCGCTCGCAGGCCTGCAGGGCCAGGGGCGCCAGTGCGGTGGTGGCCCACCGGAACACCGACTGGCCCTCCTGCTGGATGTACGGGCGCCAGCCTTCGATGCGTACCGCCTCGCTCTTCTCCGGTGCCGAGCCCCAGACGACCGGGCCGATACCCGGAGTCTCGCCCTCACCGGTAGCGGTGACCACGGCCGCGCCGGCGCCGTCGGCGAAAATGATGCAGGTGGACCGGTCGGTCCAGTCGGTGATCTCGGAGAGCCGTTCGGCGCCGATGACAATGGCGTTGCGGGCCGCGCCGGCACGCAGCGCGTGGTCCACGGTGCCCAGCGCGTAGGAGAAGCCGGAGCAGGCGGTGTTCAGGTCGTAGGCGGCGGGTGCGTTGATGCCGAGTCGGCCGGCGACCCGGCAGGCGACGTTCGGGCTGCGGTCGATGGAGCTGCAGGTGGCTACCACGACAAGGTCGATGTCGCTGGCGGAGAGCCCCGAGTTGGCCAACGCCTTGTCGGCTGCGGCGGTGGCCATGTCGGCCACCGTCTCGTTGGTGGCGATCCGCCGGCTTACGATGCCGACCCGGTCACGGATCCACTCGTCGTTGGTGTCGACCAGTTGGGCCAGGTCATCGTTGGTGAGTACCCGTGAGGGCTGGTAGTGCCCAAGGGCGAGCATCCGGCTCATGCGGACACCTCGGGTGTTCCGCGGTTGGCGCGGCCTGTGTTGCTGGCCTTCATGAGAGCTGTCCTCCGATTCGGGCGAGCGGCTGGCCCGGTGCGACCGGATCGTTGTGATGCGCCAGCCACTCGGTGAGCACCCCGTCGCTGTGCGCGGTCACCTCGACGGCGCCCTGCCGGGTCGCGATGTGGCCGATGACCTGACCGGCGCGGACCCTGTCGCCTTCGGTGAAGAGACCGGCCGACTCGAAGGTGCCGGCGCTGTTCGCGACCACCACCCGGAACTGCATGGTCGGTTCGTGGCTTGGCGTCATGCCATGCCGGGCGATCAGGTCGCGCGCGGCTGGCAGATCGTCGGGAGTGTTCAGGGTGACGATTTCCGGCACGCCGCTGCTCTTGAGTTCCCGCTTGAGCAGGGCGGCCAGCGTGCCGGCCGGGGGAAGTTCGATCACTCCGGTTACGCCGAGATCAGCCAGGGTGTGCATGCAGAGGTCCCAGCGAACCGGAGCGGTCACCTGGCGAACCAGGCGTTGGAGCATCTCCCGGCCGTGGTCAACCGCCGCGCCGTCCAGGTTGGAGAGCAGGATCCGAGCCGGGTCGGCGGGGGTGATGCCGGCGGCAATGTTGGCGAGGGCCTGCTCGGCGGGAGCCATGTAGGGGGTGTGGAACGCCCCGGCGACCTGGAGCTTGATGATCCGCGCCGCGGACGGCCGGTCGCCGGCCAGATTTTCCAGCCGATCGGTGGCGCCAGCGGCGACGATCTGGCCGCCGCCGTTGCGGTTGGCCGGGTGCAGGCCGTTGACCTCCAGTGCGGCGAGCACCTCGGTGGGATCGCCACCGAGTACCGCGGCCATCCCGGTCGGTTCGAGGGCACAGGCCGCGGCCATCTCCCGGCCACGCACGCCAGCCAGGGCGATTGCCGTCTCCGCGGACAGTACGCCGGCCAGCACGGACGCGCCCAGTTCGCCGACGCTGTGCCCGGCGGTGAGGGTGACGTCGTGCAGGGGGAGTCGTTCGGCCGCGAGTAGCGCGGCGGCGACCAGCAACGGCTGGGTTCGTGCGGTGTCCTTGATCTCTTCGGCGTTGGCCGTCGTGCCGAGGTGCACCAGGTCGACCCCGGCCAGCGCCGACCACCAGCGGAGTCGGGCCTCGGCGTTCGGTAGGTCGAGCCACGGGGTGAGGAAGCCGGGCTTCTGGGACCCCTGTCCGGGGGAGAGTACGGCGAGCACGTCTATGACTCTGCTGGATACTCGTCGGTCACGGGCTGCCGTCCGTCACCAAACCGCACTATCAGCTTTGTGGAGTTCCTACAAAGATCGGCAACGGTCATGGGTATTTTGTCCGATGTCAGCGGAACACTCAATCTTGACCGGATATCGCGGATATCGCCCCCGATGGGTCAAGTCGACCGATGGTCAGTGCCATGCGCAGCGCGAAGGCGTCCCGGGGGGAGAGCGGTGAGAAGCCGGTGACGTCAGTGATCCGACGGAGTCGGTAACGCACCGTGTTCGGGTGCACGAACAAAGCGCGGGCCGCGCTCTCCAGCACCCCGCCGGAGGCGAAGAAGGCATCCAGCGTCTCCAGCAGTTCGCCCCCGGCCCGGACCAGCGACGCGTACCCGTCCTGTCGCAGGCTGCGTCGAGCCTCGACATCGCCGGCCAGCGCCCGCTCCGGCAACAGATCCATCGCGGCCACCGGCCGGGGCGCCGCCGGCCAGGCCGGGGCCGCCCGAAAGCCGGCCAGCGCGGCGCGGGTCGAGTCGGTCGCCGCGTCCAGGCTCGGCACCGCCGGGCCGACCACCACCGGCCCGTCGCCGAACCCGGCGAGCAGTTTCCCGGTGGCCGCCAGTGGATCGACCGCGCCGCCGAGTACGACGACCAACCGGTCACCGTGCACGCCGCCGATCACCTCCACATCGATCCGTCGGGCGGACCGGTAGATGGTGTGCAGCACCGCGGTCACTTCACCGCCGGGCGAGCGGCCGACGGCGACCGCCACCGGCGAGGCGTCCACCCAACCCAGCGCCGCCGCCCGGCTGGCCAGTACGTCCGGTGAGTCACCACGGAGCAACGCGTCCACCAGCAACGCCTGCAGCCTGGCATCCCACGCGCCGCGTGATTCGGCCGCCCGGGCGTACACCCGGGCGGCGGCGAAGGCGATCTCCCGGGAGAACTTCAGCATCACCTCGCGGAGTAGCTGTTCCTCACCCGGCGCGGCCAGATGCGGGACATGTTCCTCCGCCACGTCGATGGTCACCTTGATCAGTGCGACAGTCTGCTGCAGGCTGATCGACCGGGCCAGCGCCAGCGGCGCCGCCGCGAACACCTCGTCGGAGACCTCCTGCGGACTGCCGGCCGGACCCGGTCGGGCCAGCGTCTCCGGCGGGTTGGAGCGGAGCCACTCCACCAGCGACCGCACCCCGGCCTGCGCGACCAGCATGACCCAGGACCGCTGCTCGGCCGGGAGCTTCCGGAACCAGGGCAATGTTTCGTCCATCCGAGCCACGCTCGCCGTCGCCAGCGAGCCGGCTGCGCGCTCGATCCGGCGTACCGTCGCGTTCAGCGTGCCGTCGCCCGGTTCGGTTCCCACCGCCCTAGCCTGTCATGTCGCGCTCACCGGACCACTCGCCGGCATGCCATCATGCAGCGATGATCGCTCGGCCGCCGCTCTTCGTACCGCTGCTCGCGATCCTGGGGTTTCTCGTCCTGGCCGGCCTGACGCTCGGCGACGGGGCGCCGCTGGACGGCGTGGACGCCGCGGTGTCCGAGGTCTTCCGCCGGTACGGCGAGGCGCACCCCACCCTGGTGGCGGTGCTCCGGGTGGTCACCGACGTTGGCGCAGGGGGCGCGTTGTTGGCCACCGGCCTACTGGTCGCCGTGGCCCTCGCCGGTCGACGGGAGTGGCGGCCGGCCGCCTTCTGTCTCCTCATCGTCGGGGGCGTCCCATTGCTCTCGGGATTGATGCACGGGCTGATCCATCACCCCAGACCGGAGGCGGGATTCGTCGTGGTGGACAGCAACGGCTTTCCCAGCGGGCACACCAGCAACGCGGCGGCGGCGGGGCTGGCGGCAATCCTGTTGCTCTGGCCACGGGTGGGGTCGACCGGTCGGGTGGTCACGCTGGCGTTGGCCTCGGCGGTGGGAATCTTCGTTGGGCTGACCCGGGTGGCGTTGCTGGCGCACTGGCCCAGCGACGTACTCGGTGGCTGGCTACTCGCGTTGGCCGTCGTTCCCCTGGCCGCCCGACTGATGATGAGCCGCCCGATCGTCGGATCGGGCGTTGCCGCCGAGCGGGCGAGTCGAACGGGGTGAGCCCGGTGCGGTTCCGTCGGGCGGCACCGCTGAACCGGTGACCACCCGGGTACTGTCGGCGACGTCAGCGGGTTCGCCATCTTCCCGATCTGGATGACGATCTTTTCCGGGACGGCCGCAGGACTGACTTCGCCCGATTCGGCGCTCGCCGAAGGTGGTAAGGACCACAGCGGAGTCGAGCCGATCGGTTTTGGCCAGTACGGTGACAACATCCAGCACACGGCGATCCGCCCCGCGTGGCCACCAGCCACCGGGGCGGACCGCTGACTGGTTGGGCACCGCTGACCCGGGCAACGCGAGCGAGGAGGCCTGATGGCGCATGAGGCCGAGCAGGACCGCGTTGATACCGAGCCGGACTGCTGGTCGACGGCTTCGGGCCCACCACCGGGGCTGATCCCCGGGGGCGGGCCGTTGCGCTGGGGGTGCGGAGTTAGTCCTGTCCTGCCAGCACAGCCGGTCGACGACCTGGTCGAAGACGGTGACTGCGGGGTCCGCGCTGATGGTGATCCGGCCCGCGCTGATGGTGATCCGGCCCGCGCTGATGGTGATCCGGCCCGCGCTGATGGTGATCCGGTCCGCGCTGATGGTGATCCGGCCCGAGCTGATGGCGAGGCTGGCCCACGGCGCCCGGCCGAGCCCGACCGGCCGGCGGTAGCGGAGGCAGCGGCCGACACCGGAGGTGGGGCGATCCGGCTGCCCCGCCAGCGGGGCAAGCTGCTGGAGGGCGGAGTCGGTCCGGGCGGCGGTGCTTGTTCGAGTGCCGGGATCGGTTCAGCTGACGGGACCGACCCGGGCATTGACTGTGTTCCGGATGGTGGGAGCGACCCGGACGATGGACATGATCCGGTTGATGGGGTCGGTCCGGGCCGGAGCGGCGTCCCCGACGATGGGCCGTCAGCCTGCCGTTCCGATCGTCCCGGCTGGGCCGGTGGCCATCGGCACGGCGCGGTACGGCCCAGTCCCCGACGTAGCCGCCGTGAGCGACCCCCGCGCCGGTGGTGCTGACCAGGACCGGGAGCGGCGCCGACGGGACCGACCGCGAGCCAGCGGACTGAGGCCGGGGCTATCGGGTGCGGCGGCGGATCAGCAGCGAGATGCCGGCCAGACCGACCGTGATGGTGAGCAGCACCGCGCCGTTGAGCAGCATCAGCCGACGCAGCTCGCCGAGCCACCGGTCGATGTCCTCGCCGGAACCGAGGCTATCGTCCGGGATCACCCGTTCGCCGCCACCGGTGCCGCCGTGCATCATGTCCGGCTGGTCGGTCAGCGGCACGCCCGCCGCCCGCAGTGTCTCGGGCATGCTCAGCCGACCGAAGAACCAGGCCGAGGTGGTCTTGCGCTGGCCAGGCTGGTTGGCCGGACGGAAAGCGCGCGGTCCGCCCTTGGCGAGCGGGTAGAGCTCGTACGTCTGCTTGGCGACGTCCTCGACGTGCACGACGACGGCGTACTTCGGCCCGAGATCGGTGGGTTTCGGCGCGGCGGACTGGCCCTTGCCCTGTAGCCAGCTCACCTGATCGATGACTGCGGCGAACAGGTCCGGGCTGGCCTCCGCTTCCAGGGTCAGCGGCTGGTCGAGCCCGGTGCCGGTGATGGTGATCGAGGTGGGAGCGGCCGGAGCGGCGTGCGCCGCGGTACCCAGCCCCAGCCAGATACCGGCTGCCACCAGCAGCGTGAGCATGCCGATGATGCGCTGACTCAACTTTCGAACCATCGCCGACCTCCTCGCCCTGTTCAAATGCATCGCCATCACGAGAGTCCGGTGTTGGTTGGTCGATGGAGCGCGATGTGCCGCCAGGGACAGAAACGCAGCGCTCACTAATAGACTCCGCAGTACGTCGCACGGTTGCACTTGATCGAGCAGTATTTTTGGAACCAGCCACGATCCAGGATCGACTGAAGGCGAGCTGTTGATCGGTTCCGCGATCGTATCGGTGCGGCGAGGGCCGTGAGGGTGCGGGCAGTCGGGTTGTAACCATTTTGCTAACTGTCATCGACCCGGTGCGCTCGGTGCTCTTGTTGATCAGCGCTCCGTCCACATCGGTCGTACTGCCAGCTTCGCGCCCGGGGCGCACGCCAGCCGCACCGTTGTCGGACCTGACCGGTCAGGGAAAGTCGGACCTGACCGGTCAGGGCAGCCGGAGCGACCCGTCAGGGCAGCCGGACCCGGGCGGCGCGCAGCCGGGTCAGGGCTCGCTCGCGGCCGAGGACCTCCAGCGACTCGAAGAGTGGCAACCCGACGGTCCGACCGGTTACCGCGACGCGTACCGGCGCCTGGGTCTTGCCGAGCTTGAGCCCGCGCGCCGCACCGACCTGCTCCAGAGCGGCCTTGAGGGTCTCGGCCTCCCAGGACGGCAGGGCATCGAAGGCCGCGATGGCGTCGTCGAGCAGCTCGCTGGAGCCGTCCTTCATGGTCTTGGCCCAGGCCGCCTCGTCGATCAGCGGGGCCTCCAGGAACAGGAAGTCGACGTTCGGCACGATCTCGCTGAGTACCGTGATCCGGGTTTGTGCCAGCGGGGCCACCGCGGCGAACGCGGTCGGGTCGTACTCCTCCGGCTGCCACGGCGGCGGTGCGATCGTCTCGGTACCGGTGAGCCACGGCTGGCAGGCGACGATGAACTCCTCGACCGGCAGCGCCCGGATGTAGTCACCGTTGAAGGCCCGCAACTTCTTCTCGTCGAAGAAGGCCGGCGAGGGGTTCACCTCGGTCAGCCGGAACTCCGACTCGATAACCGACCAGGGCACGATCTCCCGGTCGCCGGAGGGCGCCCAACCGAGCAGCATCAGATAGTTGCGCATCGCGTCGGAGAGGTAGCCCTCGTCCCGGTACGCCTCCAGCGCCACCTTGTCCCGCCGCTTGGAGAGCTTCTGCCGCTTCTCGTTGACCACCACCGGCACGTGCGCCCAGATTGGCGGCTTCACCCCGAGCGCATCCCAGAGCAGTTGCTGCTTGGGGGTGTTGGGCAGGTGCTCCTCGGCCCGGATCACATGGGTGATCCCCATGAGCATGTCGTCGACGACATTGGCCAGCAGGAAGACCGGGGAGCCGTCGCCACGGGCGATCACGAAGTCCTCGATCAACTGGTTCTCGAAGGTCGGTTCACCCCGGATCAGGTCGACCACCACGGTCGCGCCCTCATCCGGCGTACGGAAGCGCAGCGCCCTTCCCGCGCCGGGCTCCAGCCCACGGTCGCGGCAGAAGCCGTCGTAGCCGGTGTACTGCGAGCCGGTGCGGGCCTGGACCGCCTCCCGGGTGCAGTCGCAGTAGTAGGCCCGGCCGGCCTGGTGCAGCCGGGTCGCTGCCGCCCGGTGCTCGCCCGCGTTGTTGGACTGGAAGTACGGCCCTTCGTAGGTGCCGCGTTGGATGCCGATCCAGTCCAGTGCCGACAGGATGCCCTCGGTCCACTCGGGCCGGTTGCGGGCCGCGTCGGTGTCTTCGACGCGCAGCACGAACACACCGTCGTGCTGTTTGGCGTAGATCCAGTTCTGCAGCGCCGACCGGGCGCCGCCGACGTGGAACATACCGGTCGGGGAAGGGGCAAAGCGTACGCGTACCGTCACGTGCCAAGCCTACGGCTGTCCGCTGCGGTGTTGGGCAGGGGCCCGGCCGATAGCAGGGGCGCTTTCCTTCCGCTGTCGGGCCGGTCGCCGGGAAGTCGGGCGCGGTGTCGGACCGGTCACGCCCAGCGGAAGGTGAAAATTATCCGGACTCCTTTCCTCGGCGTGTCGTTGGGTCACTTGTCCGAATTAACCCGAAAATATGCATAAGATCCCGAAAGATTGGGTGATGTCCTCAATGGAGGCGCTTTTAAAATGATGCTCATCGAACGAAGTGCGCGGGTGGCGGCACCGATCGAGGCAGTGTGGGACGTGGTCCAACGGGCCGAACATCTCCCTGGATGGTTGGCCGGAGTGCGCCAGGCGGAGGTGCTCTCGGGAGAGGGTTTCGGCCGGCGGCAACGGGTCCGGGCCACCGACGGCGGCGCGCTCGACGCCGAGGTGATCGCCTATCAGGAGCCGAGCCTGATCGCCTGGCGGGAGCGGGCCAAGGGGGCCGGAGCGCGGGCCGAGGCGCGTACCGAGATCTACGTCGAGCTCAAACCGGAGGAGGACGGCACCTCGGTCCGCCTGATCATGGTGCGTTGGCCGGCCGGCCCGGTCAGCGGTGCGCTACTGCGCTGGGGGATGCGTCGGGTCGGTGTCGACCTGGAAGGCTCCCTGGCCCGGCTGACCGGCCTGGCCATGGTCAGCTGACCGCCGGTGCCCGCTCAGGTCAGCTCGCACCCGGTCACCGGCTCCGCCCGTTCAAACGCGATCAAGGGCGGGTTGTCGTGGTCTACCGATCCAACCACCACAACCCGCCCTTGATCGGCGGACTTCAGCCCATCAGTGCGCCGGTCAGGAATCGCCTCCGGTCTCGCCGACCGGGGCCGCGGTGACATCGTCGATGGCGTACTTCCTCGCCGCCTCGGCCGCCGCCGCCGCGGGCACCGCGCCCTGTCGGGCCAACTGGCGCAGCGTGGCCACCACGATCGACTCCGCGTCCACGTGGAAGTGCCGGCGCAGCGCCTGCCGGGTGTCGGACAAGCCGAACCCGTCGGTGCCCAGCGAGGCGTAGTCGCCCGGCACCCACCGCGCGATCTGGTCCTGCACCGCCCGCATCCAGTCGCTGACCGCGATCACCGGTCCTCGGTCGCCGGCGAGCGCCTGGATGTACGGCATCCGCGGCTCGCTCGCCGGGATGCAGCAGGTTGTGCTCCTCGACTGCCACCGCGTCGCGGCGCAGCTCGGTCCAGGAGGTCACCGACCAGACGTCGGCGGCCACGTCCCAGTCCTGGGCGAGCAGCTCCTGCGCCTCGAGCGCCCACTGCACGCCGGCACCGGAGGCGAGGATGTTGGCCCAGGCGGCGTCCGGTCGCCCCCGGTCTCGACCGCTGGCGCCGGGGAGTAGCGGTAGATGCCCTTGAGCAGCCCCTCGACGTCGACGCTCGTCCGGCTCGGCCGGCTGCAGGATCGGCTCGTTGTAGACGGTGAGGTAGTAGAAGACGTTCTCCTGCTGCTCGCCGTACATCCGGCGCAGGCCGTCCTCGACGATGTGCGCGATCTCGAACGCGAACGCCGGGTCGTAGGCGACCACCGCCGGGTTGGTCGCGGCGAGCAGATGCGAGTGGCCGTCCTCGTGCTGCAGGCCCTCGCCGTTGAGCGTGGTCCGGCCGGCGGTGGCGCCGAGCACGAAGCCGCGGGCCATCTGGTCGGCGGCCGCCCAGAACCCGTCGCCGGTGCGCTGGAACCCGAACATCGAGTAGAAGATGTAGATCGGGATCATCGGCTCGCCGTGCGTGGCGTACGAGGATGCCGGCGGCGGTGAACGAGGCCACCGAACCGGCCTCGTTGATGCCCTCGTGCAGGATCTGCCCGGTGGTGGACTCCTTGTACGACAGGAACAGCTCCCGGTCGACCGCGGTGTACTGCTGGCCGTGCGGGGTGTAGATCTTCTGCGTCGGGAAGAGCGAGTCCATGCCGAAGGTGCGGGCCTCGTCCGGGATGATCGGCACCAAGCGCTTGCCGAACTCCTGGTCCTTCATCAGGTCCTTGAGCAGGCGGACGAAGGCCATCGTGGTGGCGATCTTCTGCTTGCCGGACCCCTTCTTGACGTCGTCGAAGCGTTCCGGTCCCGGGATGCGCCAGCGGGTTGGCGGGTGGTCCGCCGCGACGGCACGTAACCGCCGAGCTGTTCGCGCCGCTCGTGCAGGTAGGCCAGCTCCTCGGACTTCTCGCCGGGGTGGTAGTACGGCGGCAGGTACGGGTTCGCCTCCAGCTCCTCGTCCGGGATGTCCAGGTAGAGCCGGTCGCGGAAGTTCTTCAGGTCGTCCAGCGTCAGCTTCTTCATCTGGTGGGTGGCGTTGCGGCCCTCGAAGTGCGAGCCGAGCGTCCAGCCCTTGATCGTCTTGGCCAGGATCACCGTCGGCTGGCCGGTGTGCTCGGTGGCCGCCTTGTACGCCGCGTACAGCTTGCGGTAGTCGTGACCGCCGCGCTTGAGGTTCCAGATCTCGTCGTCGGTCATCGGCTCGACCATCTTGCGGGTGCGCGGGTCGCGGCCGAAGAAGTGCTCCCGGACGTACGCGCCGGACTCGGCCTTGTAGGTCTGGTAGTCGCCGTCCGGGCGTGGTGTTCATCAGGTTGACCAGCGCGCCGTCGGTGTCGGCGGCGAGCAGCGGGTCCCACTCCCGGCCCCAGACCACCTTGATCACGTTCCAGCCGGCGCCGCGGAAGAACGACTCCAGCTCCTGGATGACCTTGCCGTTGCCGCGGACCGGGCCGTCGAGCCGCTGCAGGTTGCAGTTGATCACGAAGGTGAGGTTGTCCAGCTCCTCGCGGGCGGCCACGCCGATCGCGCCGAGCGACTCCGGCTCGTCCATCTCGCCGTCGCCGAGGAACGCCCAGACGTGCTGGTCCGAGGTGTCCTTGATGCCCCGGTGGTGCAGGTAGCGGTTGAACCGGGCCTGGTAGATCGCGTTCATCGCGCCCAGCCCCATCGAGACCGTCGGGAACTCCCAGAAGTCCGGCATCAGCCGCGGGTGCGGGTACGACGGCAGGCCGCCGCCCGGGTGCGACAGCTCCTGCCGGAAGCCGTCGAGCTGGTGCTCGGAGAGCCGGCCCTCGAGGAAGGCGCGGGCGTACATGCCGGGCGAGGCGTGACCCTGGTAGAAGATCTGGTCGCCGCCGCCCGGGTGGTTCTTGCCGCGGAAGAAGTGGTTGAAGCCGACCTCGTAGAGCGAGGCCGAGCTGGCGTAGGTGGAGATGTGCCCGCCGACGCCGATCTCCGGTCGCTGCGCCCGGTGCACCAGCATCGCCGCGTTCCACCGGATGTAGGCGCGGATCCGTCGCTCGACGTGCTCGTCGCCGGGGAACCAGGGTTCCCGTTCCGGCGGGATGGTGTTGATGTAGTCGGTGGTGGTCAGGGGAGGGACGCCGACCTGGCGCTCCCTGGCCCGTTCCAGCAGACGTAGCATCACGTACCGGGCGCGTTTGGCGCCGCGTTCGTCGATGACACCGTCGAGCGACTCGACCCATTCGCTGGTTTCTTCAGGGTCGATGTCCGGAAGCTGGCTCGGCAGGCCGTCGCTGATCACCGGGCGCTTGCGATCCGTGGCCACAGGCGTTCCCTTGGTTGTGTGTGGGATAGGTCTCTAGCGCCATCCTGCCCTCTGAGGCCGGGCCGCGTCACCTCTAGGCGGCGCAGACGCGACGCGCGACACAGATACCGGCGGGTAACCGCGGGGTCGGTCACCCGCCGGTTACCCGAACGGTGGGAGCGCCGCTCTGCCCGCTCGGTTGTCAGCGCTCCCGGTGTGCTCACTGGTCGGGTTTGCCGCGCCTGGGCCCGTTGGGCGGTTGGGCTACGGCACACTGATCCCATGCACAGCGCAGTGATCACGGTTCGGACGGGAGACCGGCCGATCGTGCGGGACATCACCCACGAGGCCGAGCAGTTCCTTGCCGGTCGGGGCGACGGTCTGCTGCACGTGTACGTGCCGCATGCCACCGCCGGACTGGCGATCATCGAGACCGGCTCCGGTTCAGAGGACGACCTGTTGAGCGCGGTGGACGACCTGCTGCCGGCGGACGAGCGGTGGCGGCACCGGCACGGCGCGCCGGGTCACGGGCGGGACCATGTGCTCCCCGCCTTCGTGGCCCCGTACGCGACGCTGCCGGTGCTGGGCGGCCGGCTGGCGCTGGGTACCTGGCAGTCGATCTGCCTGGTCGACCCGAACGGCGACAATCCCACCCGGCAGATCCGGTTCTCCTTCATCCCCGGCTGAACCCACCCCAGACTCGCAGCCCCCTCCAGCCCAGCCCATCACCCGGTCGCTCCACCCCACCCCCGTCGATCAAGGAGCTTGCCCGTCGATCAAGGACTTATTGTCGTGGTCTTGGAGATCAACTCACGACAGTTGCTCCTTGATCGACAGGAAAGGCCTTGATCGACGGGGGTGGGACGGTAGGCGAAACCGGGCCAACACCCCGGCGTCCGCAACGTGTCGCAGTGGTCAGCGATGGCCGGAGTCGGTAATGCTGTCGGACGTGACCACCCCTCAAGATCTCGACGAACGGTTCCGGGAGGCGGTCGATGGCCTCGTCACCTCGGCCTCCCGGCGATCGCCCGACGGGCCGGTCCGCGACGGTGCGCTCCTCACCGGTGACCAGGCACTGGCGTTGTTCGACGCCCAACTCACCAGTCGGCACCTGGATCTCGCGGCACGTTGGCTGCGCAGCTTCGGCGAGGGGTTCTACACCATCGGCTCGTCCGGGCACGAGGGGAACGCGGCGGTGGCCGCCGCGTTGCGCGCTTCCGATCCCGCTTTGCTGCACTACCGTTCCGGCGGCTTCTACTGCGCCCGGGTGGCCCAGGCCATGGCCACCCCGCGGGTCGAGGCGGACCTCGGCAGTGCGCCGCAGGGGGGTGCGGACGGCGTTGACCCGGCGCCGGATCCGGTGACCAGCGCCGCCCGGGACGTACTGCGTGGGGTGGTCGCCTCCGCCGATGAGCCGGTGGCCGGCGGGCGGCACAAGGTCTTCGGCAACGCTGACGTACGCGGTTGTGCCCACCACCTCCACAATCGCCTCGCACCTGCCCCGGGCGGTCGGCGTCGGCGTTGCCATCGAACGGCTACGCCGGCTGGCCGGTGGCCGCCCGCCACGCTCGTCCGGACGCCCGCCAGCCGGCCAGTCGGCGGCCGGCCTGTCGGCATGGCCAGCGGGCGGCCTCGAAACGCTGTGGCCGGCCGATGCGATCGTGGTCTGCTCGTTCGGCGACGCCTCGGTCAACCACGCCAGCGCGGTTGCCGCGTTCAACACCGCCGGCTGGTGCGACCACACCGGGCTGCGCGATCCCGGTGCTCTTCGTCTGCGAGGACAACGGGCTGGGGATCAGCGTGAAGTCGCCGGACGGTTGGGTGGCCGCCACGCTGCGGGCCAAGCCGGGGCTGCGGTACTTCGCCGCCGATGGTTGCGATCTGGTCGAGACGTACGAGCGTGGCGACCCGGGCCGTCGAGTGGGTCCGTCGGCACCGCCGTCCGGCGGTGCTGCACCTGTCGACCGTACGCCTGATGGGACACGCCGACGCGGACGCCGAGCCGGCCTACCGCCCGGCCGAGGAGATCGACCGGGATCTGGCCCGGGACCCGGTGCTGGCTACCGCGCGGCTGCTCGTCGACGCCGGGCTGGCCACCGTCGAGGAGTTGATCGCCCGGTACGACGAGGTCGGCTGGCAGGTTCGGAAGGTGGCCGAGGAGGTGCTCGGCGAGCGGAAGTTGACCGCAGCACCGGACATCATCGCGCCACTCGCACCGCGTCGACCGGTGCGGGCGGCCCAGGCGATCACCGACGCCGCCGGGCGGGCGGCCGGCCCGGGCGCGGCGGCCCGGTCCACCGCCTTCGCCGGCCAGCTACCGGAGCTGGCCGGCCCGCTCACGCTGGCGCAGACCATCAACGCGACCCTGGCCGACGCATTGCTCGACTATCCGGCGATGACGATCTTCGGACAGGATGTCGGGATCAAGGGCGGGATGCACGGGGTGACCAGGGGCCTGCGCGAGCGGTTCGGCGCGTCCCGGGTTTTCGACACCCTGCTCGACGAGACGTCGATTCTCGGCCTCGGGCTCGGCGCCGGGCTCAGTGGCATGCTGCCGGTGCCGGAGATCCAGTACCTGGCCTACCTGCACAATGCCGAGGACCAGTTGCGGGGCGAGGCGGCCACCATGCAGTTCTTCTCCCAGGGTGCCTTCCGTAATCCGATGGTGGTGCGGATTCCCGGCCTGGCGTACTCCGCTGGGATCGGGGGGCACTTCCACAACGACAACTCGGTGGCCGTACTCCGGGATGTGCCGGGTCTGGTGCTCGCGGTGCCGGCGCGGGCCGACGACGCCGCGCCGATGTTGCGCTCCTGCCTGGCCAGCGCCGCGGTGGACGGCAGCGTCTGCGTTTTCCTGGAGCCGATCGCGCTCTACCACACCCGTGACCTCTGTGTCGAGGGTGATGGGGAGTGGCTGGCCGACTACCCCGAGCCGGGGGCGTGGGCGAGTGGTCATGTGCCGCTCGGTCGGGCCCGGGGGTACGGGGTCGGGTCGGCCGAGGATATTACGATCATCACCTTCGGTAACGGGGTACGGATGTCGCTGCGGGCCGCCGCCCGGTTGGCCGAGGAGGGGATCGGCAGCCGGGTGGTCGATCTGCGCTGGTTGGTGCCGCTGCCGGTGGCTGACATCATCCGGGAGGCCTCGGCTACCGGCCGGGTGCTGGTGGTGGATGAGACCCGCCGGTCAGGTGGGGTTGGCGAGGGGGTGCTGGCCGCCCTGGTTGATGCCGGTTTTGTCGGTTCTGTCCGTCGAGTCGCCTCCATCGACACCTTCATCCCGTTAGGTCCGGCTGCTCGCCAGGTCCTCGTCTCGGAAGAGGTCATCACCCAGGGTGCCCGCACCCTGCTGGCGCGGTAAATTGCCTTCGACTCGGTGCGCCACTTGCGCATGGAGGGACAACTGTGTGGACTTTGTCCTGACGGCGTCGTTCGGACGCCGCTAGCAGTAGAGATGAGGAGGCACGCGACAGTGAGCGCGACCGCTGGTCAGGCCGCCGACGGCGTACGGAGCCTGGCGGACCGGTTCGGCATCGAGCCGGGCATGGTCGTCATGGAGATGGGGTACGACGATGACGTCGACCAGGATCTCCGTGACGCCCTGACCGATCGCTGCGGGGAACTGGTTGACGAGGACACCGACGAAGTCGTGGACGCGGTGCTGGTCTGGTACCGCGACGGTGACGGCGACCTTTTCGAACTCCTCGTGGATGCCCTCGGCCCGCTGGCCGACAACGGCGTGGTGTGGTTGTTGACGCCCAAGGCCGGGCGGGACGGGCACGTTGAGCCGAGCGAGATCAGTGAGTCGGCGCCCACCGCCGGCCTGCAGCAGACGTCGACCATCAACGCCGGCAAGGACTGGAGCGGTGCCCGCTTGGTCCTGCGCCGGGGCGCCAAGGGCAAGAAGTAACATCCGGACCGGACACGGACGCCGACCGAGCCGGCCGGCGTCCGCCCGGCGTATTGCCGGTCCGGATCGCGACACGATGAGTCAGGGAGTTTGCATGCCAATCGAGGTGGGTGCCGAGGCGCCGGATTTCGTGCTCAAGGACCAGAACAACCAGGAGGTACGGCTCTCGGACTACCGCGGTAAGCGCGGCGTCCTGCTGGTCTTCTATCCGCTGGCCTTCACCGGTATCTGCCAGGGCGAGCTCTGCGAGGTGCGGGACAACCTCAACGAGTACGTCAACGACGACGTCCAGGTGTTGACCGTCAGCGTCGACTCGGTCTACAGCCACAAGGTCTGGGCTGACCGGGAGGGCTACCAGTTCCCGCTGCTGGCCGACTTCTGGCCGCACGGTGCGGTGGCCCAGGCGTACGGCGTTTTCAACGAGGTCGCCGGCATCGCCAACCGGGGCACCTTCGTCATCGACAAGGCGGGCGTGGTCCGCTTCGCCGAGATGAACATGCCGGGCGAGGCACGCGACCAGCAAGGCTGGCGCAAGGCCCTGGCCGGCCTCTCCGCCTGATCGGAATGGTCCGGTAGCCGATCTTGGAAGTTCCGACCGCGGTCACGATCCGGTGGTATTTCCAAGATCGCTGCCGGGCTGGACGACCAATGGTGGTGACAGGGTAAGCTAACCGCCATCGGTAGGTCGTACGGTCAGTTTTGCCGTGCGGGCGTTCCGGGCGCGTAGCTCAGTGGGAGAGCACTCGCCTTACAAGCGAGGGGTCGCAGGTTCGAAACCTGCCGCGCCCACCCGGTCTTCCCCCGTCGACGTATTTCAGCTCCCGTAAGTGGCGGATCGCGGAGCCGCTCAGGTCGCCAATCCGCGCCACCGGTAGAGCCAGGGTGGCTCCTCCCCAGTGACCCTCTCCAGCTCATAGATTCCCGCCTCGGCGAGTCCGCCCGCGCCGAGATGGTGATGGGTGAGCGGCGGACGGCCGTTGACGTCGAGCTCGACGGTGATCGCACTCCCGTCGGCCAGGCCGCCGACCAGGGGAATTTCCATGGTGGTCTCCACATCTCCATCCTGCCCCGTGCGGGCCGTCGGAATCGGCTGGTTTCGGCTCGGCGAGGGAAGTCGGCAGGCTCCGCGCGCCTCGGTCCGTCCGGCGCTGCGTTGGCGCGACTATGGCGAGACTTTGGTGGTCGGGTCGACCGTGGAGCAATCAATCCACAGACATCGAAGGGAGGTGTCTCGATGGAAAAGAAGGAGCTCAAGAAGATCAAGATCCGCAAGGCGGGTCCGGTCCGGCTGACCGCCGCCGCCTGCCCCCAGTACCCCACCAAGCTCTAACGGGGCCAGCGTTGGGCGTGGGCGCAGAGTGGGCGCCCACGCCCAACGCGTCAATTCTGCACCACCCGAACGAGAGCCAGCGCACGGACGAGAAGGGACGGACGGTGGACATTGAAGTGCGGTACGACCAGGACCAGCCGGTGGTCCTGCACCCGCTCGTCTACCTCACCGATGGCGACGAGATCACCATCGGCCGACCGGACATCGACTCGTACGGGATCTTCCCCACCGACGGCGCGGAGCTGGTGCGCCGGCTCGCGGCCGGCGAAACCCCACGCGCGGTCGAGCGCTGGTACGAGACCGAGTACGGCGAAAGCGCCGACCTCGAACACGTGCTGGCCGCCCTCGACGAGCTGGACTTCATCGTCAGCGCCGACGAGACACCGGCCGGGTCGGCGCCGGTCCGCTGGCAACGGCTGGGCGCCGCGCTCTTCTCACCGCCCGCGTGGATCGGCTACGCCGCCCTGCTGACCTGGGCGGCGATCGCGATGCTCCGCTCCCCGGAACTGCTGCCCAACTACCGCAACCTCTTCTTCACCGACTACTACACGGTGATCGAACTGGTGCTCTTCGCCGGTGCGGTGCCGCTGCTGATCCTGCACGAGGCGTACCACGTGCTGGCCGCGCGCCGCCTTGGCGTGCGCTCCCGAGTCAGCATCGGCCGACGGCTCTACTACATCGTCCTGGAGACCAGCCTGGACGGGCTGGTCGCGGTGCCCCGCCGGAAGCGTTACCTGCCGATCCTCGCCGGGATGCTGATTGACCTGCTGGCCCTGGCCGCGCTCACCGTGATCGCCGACCTCAATCGCGGGCCCGACGGAACGTTCACCCTGGCCGGTCGGATCTGCCTGGCCCTGGCCTTCGCCACTGTGCTGCGGCTGGTCTGGCAGTTCTTCTTCTATCTGCGCACCGACCTTTACGTGCTGATGTCCACCCTGCTCGGCTGCGTCGACCTGCACACCACTGCGAAGCGCCTGCTGACCAACCGCGCCTCCCGGCTGCTCGGCCGGCACGACCGGATCCACGACGAAACGCTGTGGCATCCGGTCGACCGCCGGGCCGCACAGTGGTACTCCTGGCTGATCGTCGCCGGCTACACCTTCAGCATCGCGACGTTTCTCATCGCCGTCGCCCCGGCCGTCTACCGGATGTTCGCCGGCGCGATCACCCGGCTCGCCGGTAACGCCACGACCGGCGGCGAGACGTTCGACTCGGTGGTCTTCCTCACGCTGAACCTGGCGCAGATCCTGCTCACCGTCTGGCTCGCCGTGCGGGAACGCCGCCAGCGCCAGCGTGCACAGTTCCAACACGTCATCGCCTGAAAGGGGCGCCACCATGGGCAGCCACTACTGGATCAGGGCAGAGCACCGGGCGGTACGTGACCGCCTCCGGTCCCGCCTCGACCTGCCACCGCTTCTCGCCCGGGTGGACGCACACCGCCGGCTGCGCGGCCCGTACACGGCTGCCGGGGCGGTGCTGCGGGCAATCGGCTCCGACGCCCTGGCCCGTCGGCCCGAACTGGGTCCGCGCCATCACATCGAGCTGCTGACCGCCGCGCCCGAGTTCGCGGGCCTGGTGCCGAGCATCAGATCGACGCTGGAGCAGGCCTCCGCCGACGGCGCCCGTACCCGCTACCAGGCGCGGTTGCACACGTTGCGGATCGCCCACGGGCTGACCGAGTTCCTGCGCGACTACCTGGCCGCACTCGATGACGGGCCGCGCACCCTGGTGGTGGAGAACCTGCCGGACGCTGACCCGACCGACCACGAATTCGTCGCGGTGCTGCTGCGCCGGTTGGCGCCCGAGCAGTTGACCGTTGTAGTGGGCACGGATAGCCCATCCCTAGCCGAACCCCCGGGTCCGACGAGCATCTCGTTGCCCCAGGCGCTGGCCGACTTCGCCACCGGTCTGGATGCCGATCCCGACGCTGAGGGCCATGCCGGATCGACAGCCGAGCCGCTGGTGGTGCAGCCCGCCGACATCAACACACTGGCCCAGGCCTACGTGAATACCGACGGCACCAGCGACGACCCGGCCCAGCGCAGTGCGTACCAGCGACTTTCCGCGCCCGAGCGGGCCGCGCTGCACGACGAGCGTCGGTTGGTTCTGGTGGCCCAGGGGGAGCGCTCCCTGTTCCTCGGCGCGATCCCCTACCACGCCGAGCACGGCAGTGACCCGGCCGGCTTGGGCGCGGCGGCGTTACGGGAAGCTCAGTTGCACTGCAAGAACCTCGGGCTGTACCACGCGGCGGCGGAACTCGGCATACGTGGCCGTGCGGTGGTCGACCGGGCGAGCCAGCCTGAACTCTGGTGGGATCTGACCGGGGATGTGACCACTTCGCTGTCCGCGGTGGGCCGCGCCGAGGAGGCCGAGGTGCTCTACGAGGAAGCACGGGCCATCTCCACCGACCCGCTGATCCACATGCACGCCGCGTACGGCACCTCGATGCTCTTCGCCCGGCACTACGGTGACCAGCAGCGCGACTCCCAGCGGGCCCGGCGCTGGTTGAACCAGGCGGTAGCCATCGCTTCGTTGCTGCCCGATCCGAAGGAACGCGCCTTCTACTCGGTCTTCCACCGCAACGGCATCGCGTTGGTGGAGACCCGGCAGGGGCGCCCGGAGGAGGCGCTGCGGCTGCTCAACGAGGGCCTGGCCCGGCTGGATCAGGAGCTCGCTCCCGGTGAGCACCTGCTGCACCGTACCGGGCTGCGCTACAACCGGGCCCAGGTGTACGGCATGGCGGGCCGGTTGGAGGAGGCGCTGGCGGACTACTCCGCGGTGATCGAGGTGGATCCCAATTTCCACGACCACTACTTCAACCGGGGTAACATCCTGCGCAGGCTGGGACGCAGCGCGGAGGCGGTCGAGGACTACCAGCGGGCACTGCGACTTTCCCCGCCGTTTCCCGAGGCGTACTACAACCGGGGAGATGCCCGCCTGGAGTTGGGTGACGTCGAAGATGCGCTCGCCGACTTCGACCGGGTACTCGAACTCGATCCGGAACATGTGGACGCCCGGTTGAACCGGGCCGGTATCCGTTGTGATCTGGAGGAGTTCGAGGCCGCCTGGGTTGATGTCACGGCCGGATTGGCGGTCGCCCCGGAGAATGCCCACCTGCTCTGCCTCCAGGGCCGGATCCTGGTCGAGCGGGGTGAGTCCGAGGCGGCTCGGGAGGTGCTCTGCACCGCGCTCGGCATTAACGACGGGCTGGCCGAGGCGTGGGCCATCCGGGGTGGCCTCGACTACGAGGCCGGTGACCTGACCGCCGCGATCAGCGATCTGAGCCGGGCGGTGGAGCTGCTCGGCACCCCCGAGATGCGCTACAACCGGGCGGTGGTCTACCAGGAGGCGGGACGGTTTGCCGAGGCGGTTATCGATTACGAGGCGGTGTTGGTGGTGGCCGACGACCCGGACGCCCGGGCCCGCAGAGACGCCTGCCGGCAGGCCACCGTCGCACCCGCCACGGTGTAGGAACGCAGCGATGACCATCCAGGAGCGGGTCGCGCCGACGCTGGCTGAGGTGTTCACCGAGGCGATGGCGAATCTCGTTTCCGGCGTCGCGGTGGTCACCGCCCGGCGACCGGATGACAAGCCCTGCGGCCTGCTGATTTCCTCGGTCTGTTCGTACAGCGTCGATCCGCCCTCGCTGCTGGTGTCGATCGGCTGCGGTTCCCGTTCGTATGGTCCGCTGCTCAGCCAGCCCGAATTCGGGGTGCACCTGCTGGGCAGCGCGGACCTGCCGATCGCGCGGGTGTTCGCTGGCCGGGGTGAGGACAAGTTCACCGGCCTGGACTGGGCCTGGGACGGCGGGGTGCCGAGGCTGCGCGTCGTACCGATCTATCTGCGTTGTCTGCGGCGACGGGTCTTCCACCACGGCGATCACGCGATTCTGATCGGTGAGGTCGCCGCCGGGAAGCTGGCCGATGACGACCCGCTGGTCTACTACCGCCGGGGGTTGCATTGGCGGTTACAGCCGTCCGGGCCGGCGCCAGCAGGGTGACCCTAACCAGGCCGACCAGCGATCCGGTCGACGCAGCTTGGACATCGGGCCGCGTAGCGGTGCGACTGTGGTGCCGCCGAATCGTTCAGCACCGCCTGTTGCATCATGCGTAGGCCCGGGCCGGGATCGATCCCCGCTTCGTCGATCATCGTGCGGCGGGCCCGGTGGTAGACCTTCAGCGCCTCAGCCCGATTACCGGAGAGGTAGAGTGCCTGCATGAGTTGCTGATGGAAGCTTTCCCGGAGCGGGTGACGCGCACAGAGTTCCTCAAGTTCGCCGATTACCGCCAGGCCGCGCCCCTGGCAGAGGTCCGCCCCGATCCGCTCCTGCAACAGCGCGAGGCGCTCGGCCTCCAGACGTACGGTGTACCGGTCCATCGCGTCGGACCGGCTGAGGTCGGCCAGGGCCGGGCCCCGCCAGATCGCCAGCGCCTGCCGGAACAGCTCACTGGCTTCGGCGCAGTCGCCGTTGGCGAGCTGCCGGCGGCCCTGCGTGGCAAGTGAGCGGAACCGGTAGAGATCCAGTTGGTCGGATTCGACCCGGAAGACGTACCCGCAGGGCTGGGTCCGCAGGACCGGATGCTGACGGTGGGCCCCCTTGGAGCTTCCGTCGGACGGCGTCAGGATCCGGCGTACGGCGGAGATGTACATCTGCAGGGCGGCCAGGGCAGAGCGGGGCGGGCGGTGCCCCCAGAGGGCGTCGATGATTCGGCCGACCGGTAGCAGTTCGTTGCCATGCAGCAGCAGCAGCGCGAGTAACGCGCGTTGCAACGGCGCGGTCGGCGTGCACGGTTGACCATCCCGGAAGACTTCAAGCGAGCCGAGAATGTTGAACCTTAGCACCGGGGGCGTTACCACGTCAGTCATGTGGTTGCGGGCTGGGTGTCTCGGTGAGGAACGATTCGCGGGTTGCCTGGTGCTGTCGGAAATTGCCGTAATAGTGGCTGTCCGTCGGTGTGAGGTAATGTAGGTAGCAGGTCTGATTTGCGGCGTTAGCGTTGACGTTCGGGTAGCTCATTTGTGTCGATACCCTCCCCTTTAGCGCATGCCTTTTTCGATCAAGAATATTCGCTCGATCGCTGGTGACCAGGGATTTCGCCGGTCCAGACCAGCTAGATACAGCTCGGAACCGGTTGGCTCATGACCTATATTTGGCTGCCCGCAATGTTAGCAACGTGAATGGTGTCCGGGCAAGGTGGCAAATGCTGCCACACTGGAACCTTCCTTTCAAAATCGGAACGCAGCGGTTCATTATTGATGTAATCGTTACGGCATTCTTCGCAAAGGCTCCCGTAGGTCGGCGTTCCGGTCGAGGTGACCCTCGTCGTCGCACTGGGCTGAGCTTCCAGAGAGCTTCCCCCTGATCGAAGGCAGATGAGCGGTCACCGGTGAGTGCGCGAGAATGCGGGCATGTCGCAGGCAACGTTGCAAACCAGTCGCATCCGGCTCGTGCCACTCTCCGACGAACACCTGGAGCACGAGATCGAGCTCGACTCTGACCCGGAGGTCATGCGCTACCTGGGCAACGGGCACGCCCGTACCCGTGCGGAGGTCGAAGTCTTCCATCGCCGTCGGCTGGCGGCCGCGAGCCGCGTTCCGGGACTCGGCTACTGGGCCGGGTTCGTCAACGGAGAGTTCGTTGGCTGGTGGATCCTGGAGTCACCGGGGCGGGCCGATCAAGGCCCAGTCGAAGGACAGGCCGAACTCGGGTACCGGCTCCTGCGCCGCCATTGGCGTAAGGGACTGGCCAGCGAGGGAGCGCGCGAGCTCGTCCGGTACGGCTTCGAGGACCTCGGGCTGACCCGGGTCTTCGCTGAGACGATGGCGGTCAACGCCGCCTCCCGCGCGACGATGGCGGCGGTCGGTATGCAACACGTACGAACCTTCCACCTGGAGTGGGAGGAGCCGATTGCGGGCAGTGAACTCGGCGAAGTCGAGTACGCGATCTCACGGCAACAGTGGCTCACGCGCCGGGCGGCCGAAGGGCACAGCTCCGTTCGGGCGCAACGCTAACCACGGAACCCGATCACGGTTTCCTCGTCCGTTCGCAGGCCCCGACATTGCGCGTGCCTTGGCACGGTCGGGCCCGGTGTCGGGTGGTTGTTGCGCCGGTCAGGGTCGCTCTGCGGCCGACACGCCTGACGCCCGACGGCTGGCGCGGAAAGCGGGGAGCCCGGAGGGCCGCCGCAGAACGACAGACCGTTTACAGGTGGGTGGTTGGCCGGCAGCCGGCCGGGCCGCGCGGCCACGAGCCCGCGCGGCATGAGGGAGGGTCTCCTTGATCGGCAGGGTGTCGGCAGTCACGTAGCGGGCGACTCGGACGGCTGGATCAGGTTGCCCGCCCGCGCCACCGAGATGGTGTTGTGGGTGAGCGGCGGGCGGCCGTTGACATCGAGTTCGACGGTGATGGCGCTCCCGTCCGCCGCCCCGCCGACCAGGGGAATTTCCACGATGGCCTCCATGAGGCCATCCTGCCCGTGACGCCGACCGGGCATCAGTCGGTTTCGGGGCAGCAGGTGGTGGAGCTGGGACGTGTTGGCGCGATCATGGCGGACCTTCGGCGGTCAGGCCGACCGTGGAAGAACCGATCCGCAAACATCGAAGTATGGTCGGGTGCGTGGTGCGTTGCCAGCGGGAGGGGATGAACGGGTGAGCGAGTTCGCCTACCTGACCACGATCGGTCGGCGCACCGGTCGGCCGCACTGCATCGAGATCTGGTATGCCGAGGATCGCGGCACGCTGTACCTGCTGTCCGGTGACGCCGACCGCGCTGACTGGGTGCGTAACCTGCGGCGGAACCCACGGGCCCGGATTCGGCGCGGCGGTCACCGTGAGCGGCGGGTCGACCTGCCGGGCACCGTCGAGGTGACCGCCCGATTCGTCGCTGATCCGGCTGAGGAGGCGCTGGCCCGGCGCTTGCTCGCGGCTAAGTACCAGGACTGGCAGCCGGGCCAACCTCTCTCCGACTGGGCGTGTACCGCCCTCGTCGTCGCACTGGGCTGAGGTCTCACGCGGGTCCCTCCTGCCTCGGCCCGACCTGCCTCGGCCCGACCTGCCTCGACTCGACATGTCGGGGGACATTGACCTGCCTCGACTCGACAATGTCGGGGACATTGCTGCTTCGGCGACACGGGGAGGCAGCAATGTCCCCGACATTGCGCGCGCTTGGCGCGGCCGGACCCGGTTCCGGATGATCGTTCTGTCGGTCCGGGCTGGGGGTGCGGTGGGGTGGGTGCGGCGGTGGTTTCGCGGATGCCGCCCCAGCGGTCCCGACAGACGTAGGAGAGGCTGGCGTGGATCCAGGTACCGTCGTTGTCGCGGAGGATGGCCAGGCCGCAGTGCCGGCAGGGGCTGACCCGGGGGTACGGCTGCGGCGGGCGCGCTGGGTGGGTCATCCGGCGTCGCTTTCGCCGTCGGCTGGTTTGTCTGGCGGGTCGGGGCGTTGCCAGTGCTGGGGGTGGGTGCCGACGGCGCGGTGTGGGCCGGGGTGCCCGGGGGCGCCCCGGTGCAGTTGGTGCCGTCTGGGCCGGTGGTGTGGCAGAAGAGTGGTTCGACGTGGTTCCAGGTGTCGGCGCGGGAGGGCAGCGGTGGGCTGGTGCCGATCTCGGGACGTAGGGCGGCGAGTCCTTCGGCGTACGCGATGGCTTTTGCTCGGGCCGTGTTCAGGTTGCCGGCGGGGAAGGTGAGATGCAGGGTGTACCGGCCACGGGGGTCGTTGGTGGGCCGAGTTGACCGGGGCTGGCGCTCGCGTTCGGTCAGGTAGCGGTCGACCAGGGCATCAGTGGGGTCGGCGCCCTCGGTCGGTTCGCTACCTGTGCGTCGACCGGCAGCACGCGAATGCTCACATTCGGTCGGCTGGTCAGCTCCAATAGGTGCCGCAACTGGTCCAACATGACCGGTGGCGGAACCGGGTACCGGCGCACCGTCTGCTCCTCCAGCACCAAGTCGTAGCGGGTCACACTGTTGAGAATCCGGTGCTGGCGATGAAGCCTCCCGGCAACGATCGCATCGATGTCCACGTCAGGTCCATCGGCGCTGACCTGCGCCCGGTAGCGGGCATAGTCGGCGATCTGGACGGGGCCGGGCAGTAGCGCCGAGCCGTAGTCGCGCATCGTTTCCGTGCCTGATTCGGCGATGGCGTACGTCCGCTGTCGGACACCCATACGGAGATAAAGATCGGTGCTCCAATTGGGATTGAGGATACTGCTCGACATTGGGATCAAGATAGCGCGACATCGACCCTCGTCCCCGAGGGCGAGATCGGCTGGTCCGACAAGGTGAGCGGGGTTTGGCGCGGCACACGGTCTGCCTCGGGTGGGAGTCGCTGATCTTGGCTCGCCGATCATGAGGTTATCGTCGGGGAGAGCGGTTTCCGGACCGATAACCTCATGATCGACGGGCAAGGTGATGACTCTGACTCTCGGGTCGGCGGGTACTCGCTGCGACGGTGGATCTTGTCTGGTGGGTCGGCTGGGGGTAACGGGCTGTCGGTCCCAGTCAATCGGTGGTCGTCCTACTCTGGACATGTTGCTATACGAGCGTATAGTCGCCGGTGCGCCTGAATTTCAGGCGAAGATGTGTGGATAGGAAGCCTCGTGGCGATGCCCGCGCTGGCCCCTGAGCCAGCGTCCGAAGACCCGACCGCTCGTGCCCGGATCAGGCAGGCGGCGCTGGCGCAATTCACCGAGTACGGGTTCGAGCGGGCGACGATCCGGGGCATCGCGGGCGGCCGCCGGGGTGTCCCTCGGTCTGGTCCGCCACCACTTCGGTTCCAAGCAGGCGCTGCGCGACGCGGTCGACGCCCACGTCCTAGCAGAGATCCAGCGGCTCAGCGACGAGATCATGCGGGGCGGCGAGCGCGGCAACCTGGCCTCTTCGGCGGTCTCCCGACAGGCGATCCGCCCCTTCCAGGGCTATCTTGCCCGTGCCCTGATGGACGGTTCGCCGACCATCGCGACGATGTTCGACCAGATGATCAAGCCGGCCGAGCAGTGGCTCGCTCTCGCCGACGAGGGCCGCGCGGAGCCACCCTTCGCGGACCGCAGGACCCGGGCCGCCGTGTTCACCGCCATGGCCTTCGGCGTACCGCTCATGCGCGAGCAACTGTCGCGGGTGCTGGGCGTGGACATCTTCTCCCCCGAAGGGGACCGGCAGGTCGCCCTGGCGCTGCTGGACCTCTATTCGCACGCCCTGCTGAGCCCGGAACTCGCCGCCTCGGCCCGGGCCGGGCTCGACAACCCGCCGGACGGGGCGTCCCCCTGACCGCACACCAGCGGCAACACAGCCGAGCCGGTGTGCCAAGACAAACCCTCAACATATGAGGAGCCCGAAATGACCGAAGCCATCTCCGTGGCGGGTCTGGTCAAGACGTTTGGCCCGACCCGCGCCCTGGACGGTCTCGAGCTCACCGTACGTACCGGGGAAGTGCACGGTTTCCTCGGCCCGAACGGTGCCGGCAAGACCACCGCCATCCGGATCCTGCTGGGCCTGGTACGCGCCGACGCCGGCACGGCCCGCCTGCTCGGCGGCGACCCGTGGCGCGACGCCGCCGCGCTGCACCGCCGATTGGCGTACGTCCCCGGGGACGTGACCCTCTGGCCCAACCTCTCCGGCGGTGAGGTCATCGACCTGCTGGGCCGGTTGCGCGGCGGGGTGGACCGTAAGCGCCGCGCCGACCTGCTGGAGCGTTTCGAGTTGGATCCCACCAAGAAGAGCCGCGCCTACTCGAAGGGCAACCGGCAGAAGGTCGCGCTGGTGGCCGCGCTCGCCTCCGACGTGGAGCTGTTGATGCTCGACGAGCCCACCTCGGGCCTGGACCCGCTGATGGAAGAGGTGTTCCGCCAGGTCATCCGGGAGACCCAACGCGACGACGGCCGGACCGTGCTGCTCTCCAGCCACATCCTCGCCGAGGTCGAGGCCCTCTGCGACCGGGTCACCATCATCCGCGACGGCCGTGCCGTGGAGAGCGGCACCCTCGCTGACCTGCGACACCTGACCCGTACCTCGATCCGGGCGGAGCTGGCCGGGCCGGCGACCGGGCTGGCCGACCTGGCCGGCGTGCACAACCTGCGCACCCACCAGAGTCAGGTGAGCTTCGACGTGGAGACCGCGGCGCTGGACCCGGTGCTGCGCCAGCTCGCCGAGGCGGGAATACGAAGCCTGGTCAGCCAACCGCCCACGCTGGAGCAGCTCTTCCTACGCCACTACAGCACAGCGAGCTCACCGGAGCCCGGCGAGCGGCAACCGCAGGTGTCCCGATGAGGACTTCGTACGCGCCCGCCGGGCGCGCGGACGTTCGCTCGGAACGCCGCACGACGAGCACCCTCGCCGGTACCGGCGCGCTGCTCCGACTGGCGCTGCGGCTGGACCGGGTCCGGCTGCCGATCTGGGTGCTCGTCCTCGCGATGATGCCGGCCGCGACGGCGGCGCAGTACACCAAGCTCTACCCCACCGAGCAGTCGATCCGGGACGTGCTCGGGGTCCTCGCCAACCCATCGCTGGTCGCGCTGAACGGACCGTTGTTCGGCGTGTCGATCGGCGGTCTCACCGCGTGGAAGATCGGCGCTACCGAGTTCGTCCTGGTCGCGCTGATGAGCCTGCTCACGGTCATCCGGCACACCCGTAACGAGGAGGAGACCGGCCGGCTGGAGTTGATCGGCGCAGGCGTGGTCGGCCGGTACGCGCCGCTCACCGCGGCGCTGCTCGCCGCCGGCCTGGCGAACCTGGGCATCGTGCTGCTGGTCCCGCTGAGCCTGATCGGCACCGGCCTGCCGGTCGCCGGGTCGGTGGCGATGGGCCTGGCGATCGGCCTCACCGGCCTGGTCTTCGCGGCGGTGGCGGCCGTGGCGGCGCAACTCACCGAAGCCGCCCGGTCCGCCACCGCCATCGCCGCCGCAGTCCTGGGCGGGGCGTACCTGCTGCGCGCCGTCGGCGACGCCGGACCGACGTGGCCGAGCTGGCTGTCGCCGATCGGCTGGGCGATGCGAATGCGCCCGTACGCAGGGGAAGCCTGGTGGGTGGTTGGGCTGGCTGGCGGCTTCGTCGTGGTGCTCACCGGCGTGGCGTACGTCCTGGTCGCCCGCCGTGACCTGGGTGCCGGCCTGCTGCCGGCCCGGTCCGCCCCGGCGGCCGGCGCCCCTGCCCTGCGCAGTCCGCTCGCGCTGGCCTGGCGGCTGCACCGTGGCCTCCTGATCGGCTGGGTGATCGGCCTGGCGCTGGCGGGGGCGACCATGGGCGGCGCCGCACACGGCATCTCGGACGGACTCAAAGTCAACCAGCAGCTCACCGACCTGCTGGCCCGCCTGGGCGGCGGTAAGGGCCTCGTCGACATGTTCCTGGCCGCGGTCTTCGGCATCATCGGCCTGGTCGCGGCGGCCTACACCGTGCAGGCCACGCTGCGGCTGCGCGCCGAGGAGACCAGCGGGCGGGTGGAGCCACTGCTCGCCACCCCGGTCGGGCGGATCCGCTGGGCGCTCAGCCACCTGATCTTCGCGCTGTTGGGTACGGCCGTGCTGCTGGCCGTGGCGGGTGCCGGCGCCGGACTGGCGTACGGGTTGCAGATCGACGACATCGGCGGTCAACTGCCCCGGCTGCTCGCCGCCGCGCTGGTGCAACTGCCGGCTGCCTGGGTGCTCGCCGGATTCGGTACCGCCCTGTTCGGCCTCGCGCCAAGGTTGGCGGCCCTCACCTGGGCCGGTCTCATCGCCTGCGCCGTGCTGCTGGAACTGGGCGCGCTGCTGGGTCTGAGCCAGTGGCTGGTGGACGTTTCGCCGTTCGCGCACGTACCGAAGCTGCCCGGCGCCGCGTTCACCGCCACCCCACTGCTCTGGCTCACCGGGATCGCCGCGTTGCTGGCCGCTGCCGGCCTGGCCGGATTCCGCCGCCGCGACCTCGGCTGAGCGTGAGTCCCGGGCCTTAACCCGATTGTGGGACGTCTCAACCCTGCTGCTCTTCGAGTCCTGCTCGTAACGTCGAAGTCCTGTCGCTCGTTGCACAAGCGCTACCCTGATCGCCCCTCAGAAGGCAGTATTGGGCTACTGGAAGCGGCACATCAAGAAAGATCTTGAAGCCGTGCTCGAACTACTCCACCGACACGGATACAAGATCGCAGACCCGCCGAGGTACTACACCGTTCGCTGCCCTTGCGGCGAACACCAGCGACAGGTCCATCTGACACCCTCAAAACCCCAAGTACGGCAGAGAGGTCGTCAAGTGGGCACGCCGCTGGGCCTGTTGGCGTGACGACGAAGAGGGTAAGAGTCGATGATGCAGATCCACATTGCCCACGAGTTCGCCGTACGCGGCCGGGACGGCGCGCGCCTGCCGGCACATGAGCTGCACGACCGGGGCGAGCGTCTCATGGATGCGTTGCTCGACCTGGAGAAGTGCAACGAGGACATCACGGACGTCACGACGTCGACCGAAGCCGGCAACGGTCTGGTGGTCGCGGAGATGCTCGTCACCGCAGTGGACGAGAGTGCCGCGGTGACGAAGTTCCTGACGATCGTGCGAACAGCCATCCATGTCACAGGTGGAGTCACCCAAGGGTGGGCGGAGCCCGTCAAGCCAGAGGCAAACTATTCACCCCAAAGCATGCAATTCGAGTACATTTGACTGACGCAACAGCATGACTCGAAGCCGCCGTAACGTGTGACTGGGTGCCGCGAGCAACTGCTCGCGGCACCCACGCGTACGGGGACTACTGCACCACCTCGATGTGGTAGCAGCTGTTGGTGGCGCGTTCGTCGATGAATCGGGTTACCCGGGGCCGGATCGCGTTCACGAAGAGCGGGCCGTTGGTGGCGTTGAACGCCGAGGAGCCGATGTCCGCCACGTTGACGACGTTCGGGTCGGCGCAGTGCCGGGAGACATTCTGCGGACCCTGGCGGTTGATCTCCGCCACCATGTCGGCCTGGATGGTGGCCGAGTTGGCGAGGATCTGCGCCCGGGTCAGACCCTGAGTCTGCGCGACGAACACGTTGATGACCGCGTCACCGGCAGCGGCGTAGAGCGCCAACTGGTTCGTGACGTTGACACTGATCGGATTCGCCGCGTTGGTCAGGTTCTGGAACATCGCCCGCGCCTGGTCCGCCGGGGTACGGGCGGTGCTGGTGATGGTCACCGAAGCCTGGCCGGCCGCCCGTAGGCTGTCCTTCACGATGTCGATCGTGGCGGCTCCAAGCGAGGCCTGGTTAGCGTTCGCGCCATAGTTCACCTGCACGTCGGCCAGTGCGTCCACCCGGGTCGGACTGGCGACGGCGATCAGATGGCTGACCCCGCTCGGGTCGTTGGCCAACAGACTGCCGGCGATGTGAACCGGCCCATGCTGACCCGCGGCGGTGCCCGCCGGCACGGTCTGGCTGAAAATCGGTGTCCCCAGCCGGTTGGCGTAGCCGGACCCGTTGGCCCAGTAAACGTCAATCGTTGCGGCCTGCTTGAGCTCGCCGCTCTCCACGGTGTAGCGCAGGTTCATGCCGCCCTGGGTGTTGTTCCAGCTCAGGCTCGGCTGGATCTGGTCGCGAACCTCCTCGACGAAGTCAACGACGACCTGCGAGTCGAACAGACCGTCCCCGACGTTGGCCACCGCGAGATCGGCCTGGATCGTGTCGCCGGCCTTGTCAACCGGCAGGGTCAATTCACGCCAACCGGTGGCGCCGCTGGCGTAGTCGAACTGGCCCAACCCCATTCCGTTCATGCTGTTGGCCTCGGTGGATGCCCCAGCCCCCAACTGGCTACGCAGTGACACCCGGAAGTAATCGTTCCACTGGCTGCCGTAGTAGCCGCCCGGAACCTCACTGGTGATGAAGCGATAACGGATGCGCACCGCGCTCACGTCGGGTTCAGTGGTGAAGGTTCGGGAGATGGCCTGCTCGCCCTCGCCCCTGGTGTTGAGGACGAGGTCGTTATCCACGATGCTGGAATTCGTGGCCGTGCCAGTGGCCGCGGACTTGCTCGACTGTGCCGCTGGCGTCATCAACGGCGGCTCGGCGCGCTGCGCCTTCAGCGCGTTCAGGCCGGCTGCCTGGCCCGGTATCCCCTCCTGGTGTGGGCTGATCCAGACCGGAGCCGACCCGATCTGCCAACCCGCCGTACCCTGGCTGAAATCGTTGTTGGCGATCGTGCTGGGCTGGCTGAAGCCGATCAGCTTGACCTGAACCGAACCCTGCCCGGCATGCAATCCGACGGTGCCCCACCGGTTACCGCTCGCGGTGGCCTTGACCAGCACGGTACGGGACGGCAGGTTCGCGAAGGTCAACTGTCCGGTCGCTGTGGAGTTCTCGGCGGAGACACTCTGATCATCGCTGAGGCTGACCCGCACACTTACCTCATCGGTAACCGGAGCGCCGGTCTCGTCCACCACGTACACCCGCAGCGTGTTGGCGCCGGCCCAGACCGTGGCCTGGTGGTAGAGCGAGCGGCCGACGGTGTCGACCCCCGCGAAGTGGATGTCGTTACGGCCATTGATCAGCGCGGAGGTGGCGGTGATCTGATGCGCGCCGACGGTCAGCCGGTTGGCCGGCACGCGGGCGCCGTTGACGGTGAGGTCCACCTCGGCCGGATCGTCGAAGAACTCCGACCCGGACAGGGTGAAGGCGACCGGCGCGGACACCGGATTGAAGCCCTGCGCGGTGACTCCGTCGATGGCGAGCGCATTGGCGGGCAGGTCCACATCGAGCGGGTTTTCGGCGGTCAACCGAAGCTGCGTCGCCGCGCCCAGATTGGGCGTCGCCAACATCCGGTCGTGCTGGTTGATCACTCCGTTCCGGTCGAGGTCGGCCCAGGGCGAGTAGCCCGGCTTGCCGTATTTGGTGCCGGAGAGCGAGTTGATCAGGGTGAGGTCATCCTGGTTGACCTGGAAGTCGCCGTTGGCGTCACCGGCAAGATACGCGGAAAGCTGGTACGCCCCAGCGCTTTGCCCTTCACCTTTGATGAGCACCTCGTAGTCGCTGCCGGGAGTCAGCGCGACCGCCGTGATAGCTGGACTTGGTGCCGCGCATGTCGGGCCGGTAGGGCACCGCGACAATTGGTGGCGGACCGGACTTGGCTCGCACCACGATGCTGCCGGGGTCCAAGGCGCTCTCCGGTGCCGCGTCCAGCGTGAAAGCAACCAATACCCGACCGAGTGCGCCGAGCCGGTGTAGTCGGAACTGGCCAGGTTGAAGGTGATTTTGCCTTCCTGTCGCGTGGCGAGCTCACCGCTGCTAACGAAGAAGACCGGGCTGTTGTCAGAGGTCGCGGATTGGCCGGTTGTGGGCGCGGCCATCGCTGGCGCGGCCGGGACCACCAGGAGAAACGCGGCCAAGGCAAGTGCGGATCGGGTACGTCTCATCACCTCTCCATTCCACCCCGTGATCGTCATTGATCGACTCAAAACGATACGGTCTTAAAGTGTGCGATGACAATACAGACGCCCGTCGTATATCCGTCATGAGTCGAATGGGAAATCGTTGATCCCGCATTATGGATGAAATGACTCAAATGGTTCCGTCTTGGGGCTTTCGTCTCCAATCAAAAGTTGGTGCATATTAATCAATATTGTGTAGCAGAGGAGCTCCCGGCGCATTGGCGCCACGGGTGTGCACTATCCGGACAGCGGCTCCGCGGCGGCCTTGAGCTGAGCCGCGACGTTCTCGGTGAGGGGTTCGCCATGGCCGAAACAGGCGAGTTCGACGTCAAGATTCGCCTGGCGTTTGAAGGAAGTGACAGCCTCAATCGGGTCAACGTTGAACACTCAAGGATCGACCTTGCCATCCGGGGTGCGCGCAATCGTGTCCCCGGTGAACAGCACACGCGGTTCAGGAAGATAGAAAGCAACGCTGCCGGGGGTGTGACCGGGCACGGCCACGGTGACGGCGTGCACGCCACCGCCAAGGTCGACCAGATCCCCGTCCGCCAACTCCTGATCCACGCGCACAGGTGTCGGCACGGGCAGATCGGGTGGCATCTGCGCGCGGACCTGGTCAAATAGCCGCCGTTCCCAGTCGGCGAGCTTGGGCGGTGGGCCAGCTGTCTCGCCTTGGATCACCGGCGCGTCGGCTTGATGCGCGTACACGACGATGCCGTCACCCCAGGCGGCGATCTCGGCCGCCGAACCGACGTGGTCCTCGTGGAAGTGCGTCAACAACAGACGTCGAAGGTCGGAACGGTGATAGCCGAGTTCCTCGATCGCTTGGGCTATCAGCGGGGCCGACCCCGGCAGGCTCGTGTCGATGAGGGTGAGACCACCAGGGCCCTGCCACAGATAGGCGTGGCCGACGGGGAAGTGGAGCATATGCAGCCGGGGAAGCAGTTCGATGACCTTCATGATGCGACGCTAGGCAACTGTTCCGGCAAGAACCAGAGGCATACGCCGTTAGCGAATCCGCTGCCAGCGAAAGCGCAACGGACCTCGCCTGCTTGCGTCACCTGGCTACGAGGCTGAGTACACGGGTGCCCTCGACCGTCTGTGCGGATGATGGTCCGGATGTTAGCCGGCGAAGTCACGCCGTTTCCTACGGCAGCGGCAAACCCAGGCGCAGGCCACCGAAGGCGGCCGATTGATCACCGAAACCTTCTACAACACCCTCGGTGAGGTCGACTGGACATCCGCGGCGTACTACGACGACAGCAACGCCGCACCCTCGACCACACTCGGTACGCCGCAGGGACAGATTCCCAGCATCACCCAGCACCTGTACGACGGCGCCGGCCGAGAAACCGCGACAATCTTCAAAGCCCTCGGCGCGGAGAAGTGGCGCACCATGACCGGCGATGGTGGGGACCGGCTAAACACCACCCCACCAGTGGGCGGTACCGCCACCACCGCCATTACGAATGTGTTCAACCAGACCGTTGAGCTGCGGCAGTACCGCAACCCAGCCGATGTCGGCTCCAACGACCCCAGCAAATTCGACAAGACCGGCTACACCTACGACCTGAATGGACAGCTCACCAAGGTCGTCGACGCTGCCGGCAACGAGTGGCGGTACGAGTTCGACCTGCGTGGCCGGCAAACCAAGGTCATCGACCCGGACAAAGGCACCGGCACCACCACGTACGACGTCGCCGGCAACGTAGCGACTACCACCGCACCACTGGGCGCCACGACCGCCACCCTCGGATACACCTACGACGCGATCGGTCGCAGAACTTCGGTACGGGACGGTTCACCGACCGGAGCGAAGCGGGCCGAGTGGGTCTATGACACGTTGCCCAACGGCGCCGGCAAGCTGACCAAATCGATTCGCTGGATCGGGTCGGTCGCCTACGAGTCGCGCGTCGGCGCGTACGACACCTTCGGTCGACCCACGTCAACCTCGGTGGTGATCCCGTCCAGCGAGGGCGCCCTGTGCGCCGCACCAGCACCGAATCCCTGCACCTACACACCACCGCCAACCACCCCTTCTGGAACGCCACCACCAACACCTGGACCCAAGCCGCCCAACTTCAACCAGGCGACCAACTACACACCCCCGACGGTGACACCGTCGTCGTCGCCGCTGTACTAACCTGGACCGAGTCCAAGCTGATGCTCAACCTCGGCATCAGCGAAATCCACACCTACTACGTAATCGTCGGCGGCACGCCCGTCCTCGTCCACAACCGCCCATTCGACGATGTGGGTAACGGGAACAATCTACCGGATCGGCCGCATCCCGCATTGAGCCCGGATCGTTCATCGCTCAAAAAAGTGCCGGATAAGCAGCTGAAGAACTGGGTAGGTGACGTTCACGAATTCAAGGAAGAAGTTGTTGGAAGGGGTTCAAAAGTTGCGCAGTTCGATGTATATGTAGACAAGAAATCGGGGTATCTGTTTATGCTTGCCAAGCAAGGTGAGGATCGAACTCCGATTCCTACCTATCAAAACAGGGACGGAAGCTACTACCGGCCTGCGGCTTCGGGATGCTGACATGACGAATATCGGGTCCTCGCGCATCGCTGCTCTTGTCGTCATAAGTCAGACATTCACCGTCGAAGAAATCACGGCGATGGCGGGTTGCCAGCCTGACAGGGTGCGCAGGAAGGGTGAGGTGCGTACTGGAGTGCGGTTTTCGATTCCCGCTAAGGAAACTTCCTGGGAGATTCGTGAGAGCAGTGACCGTTCAACTCCCCTCTCGCTGGTCATAGACAGGCTTGCGAAAAGAATCATGCCCATGCGTGATTCATTTCGTGCTCTAGTGGCTTCAGGCTGTACTATAAAAATGGAGCTCGTGCAGTGGGTTTCGGTGGACGATCCAGTCGGTCCAGGATTCGCGTTCGATGCGGATCTGGTCGGCTTTTTGGCCGAAATCCAGGCGTTCCTCGATGTTGATCAGTATGTTGAATGACTAATGATCATCCATTGGTCGCGTCGCATTGACTACGGTATGGAGCCGGGCTCTTGGGCTTGGCTCCGTAGGATTGACCGGTGCTGGTCATTCGCGAGTTTTGCCTGGTAGGGGAGGGTTCGGGATCTGGTCCGAGGATTCCACCCGCTCTGGGTGCAAGCGTGGCGTAGGAAAACGACTTCAGATACCGGGTGCTAATGGAAGGCGTGACGTTCTCATCGTGGCGACTGGGTGCTTATATCCCATTCGCCGAAGTGCTCAGTCCGATTCGAGACGTAGTTTCGGATTTTGAGTGGGAATTGCGACTCGATGAAGTGCTCGGATGATCGTCGGGTCTTGATCTAGAAAATCTTCCCCACGGCTGCCGAGTTGGGACCGGTGAACTTGCTCGTCTGCTCCATTTCGGCATACAAATAGTTGACGGCGAGATCTGGGGTTACTTCCATTCCAGTCGTCAACCCATAATCAAGATACGTTCCGTGCGGAACGACTGCTGGGACGTGGAAACCTTGTTGCCGCATGTCCTTGACGTTTTACGAGTCAATATGCCGAACGCTTCTGATATCCCAGAAACGTAACATGGCCCCGGGTTGGCTCTCTGCCGCGACCGACTGATCCGGCCGCTCGCCTCGGCTGGCCACCGCTCCACGAGCTCTTGGCTAGAGAGAGACGGCGGCTTTCGTGGCCGCGCCAGGGGGTGCTACTGACTAGTCATACCTAGCCCGCGGGTGGCTATGCTCTGCTGGTCTTGTCCGAGAGCCGGCCCTGCGTCCGAGTTGAGGTATAGGCGAGGCGCCACGGTGGCTGCCCGATTGAGAGCGCGTCTCGCGACACCCGCGGCCAGATGACCTGGAGGCTCTCACTCGTGTGGCTGTTCAACGATACTGCGACATAGCCGCTTCGATGTCGGATAGCCAGGTGTTCGTTGACTGAGTATGCTTTAGTGAGGATAGTTGCCTCGAAGTACTCTGGGAGTCTCGTTGATGAAGGATAGAGACTACGGCGTCTGGGAGTGACCTCTGACGGGGTGAGGCCGGCGAGGGGGGGGGGGGGTGGCGTTCAATGGGCGGTGCTGAGAAGGGAGGCGTCTTCAGTGTCAATGGATCTTGTCATTGAACTACGGCCCTTGAGGGGAGTCCCGCCCCTGTTGTTTGGAATGACGATAGATGAGGCACGGCAAGCGATGGGGGTATGGGGCACTACGAGCGATTCGACCAGGGGCAGAGCCAGCCCGATACTCAATGTCAGGGACGAGGGTTTCACTCGTGACATCTATGCGCACTTCGAAGACGGCAGCAGAGTAAATCTCATCGAGGTGTGGCGCCCAGACGAGGGCCCACGGAAAGTTTCAATACTACTCGACGGCGTTGATGTTTTTGGCATGCCGGCGGATGAGGTTATTGATCGTCTGAATGTGAAGGGTTTCGAGGTCGATAATTCGGACCCATTTTATCCCACTTGCCATAGTGCCAATTTTAGCTTTAGGCGAATAGGGGATGATGATCCGGGTGATGAAGGTGTCTCGCGTTACCTTTCTATGGCGGTCATCTGGTGCTGATCGCCTGCGCGATGCGGGAGGTATGCGCTATGCGGCCAGGTGGTCGACGCCGTGGGGCGGCGAGGTCGCCTTGGTTGATCATGGTCGGGATGTGTTGAGCAGGGTTCCCGTCTCGCTGGTGATTATCTCGGCCTATCTGCTCGGGTCGACGGCGTAGGACCCGGGCAGCTTTCGGGCGTCCGAACAGTTCCCGGTGCTGTTGCTGGTGGGCGCGGACCATGAGGTCCCACGTTTCTTGATCGTCGTCTGGGTCGGGTGGTATCCATCGGTGCGACCCGTCCGAGTAGTGGAACGCTTCGTCGCCGGGCCGTAGGACGCTCACCGGTCGCTCTCCGCTGAGCGCAGGGGATGTCGCACCCATCCGAGGAACCGATCGAAGAGTTCGGTCAGGTCGGGGCCGGGGTTCGGATTCAGCCGGTAGAGGTCAGCGACGGCGTCGTGCAGCCTGCCAGTCATGTACACCGACAGGGCTAACCGGTCACCGGCGTACTCCCGACCGAGCGTCAGCCGGGCCGGCGAGCAGGGCCAGGGCGCGGCGCACACCCGGCAGAGCCAGAGCGGGCGCATGGGTGAGTGCGGACGGACCCGGGCCGACGGGCGGCGGTGGCCCTGGGAAGCGTTCGGGATAGCCATCTCCCGATCGTGCCTCCGCTGTTATCGATCGTCAACCCCGATCGTTGTTTACGATCGACGGATCTGTCGGTGTTACCTACCGTCAACTCATGGTCGAGTTCGTCGGGATCGGTGAGATACGGGACATGCTCGGCGGCGTGTCGCCGCCCGCGCGTCCGTAATCGCATCCCGGCGCGACTTTCCCGCCTCCTTACCAGGTGTTGAAGCTGGGGAAGGTTTGGCGGAAGTCCGACGTCGAAGCGTGGATCCGGACACACCGGCCAGAGCTGGTCGAAGACCAGGAAGGGCCACCGGAAAGCCGGTAACCCTTCCCAACGTGATCGGTCGGTCGGAACTATCCCCGGGAGCTCTCCTACGTGCGGTAGAGCGTTCCGTCGCAGACGGACATGGAGGCCGGCGTTGGAGATCGGATCCGTAGGATGGCCCGGTGCTGGTCATTCACGGGTACTGGCTGGTAGGGGGCCGGCTCGGACTCTGGGCCGAGGACTCCACGCTGCCCACCCAACCGCCCCGCCGGCCGGGGCGACCGCCCCGCGAGCGACCGCACCCCTTCGCGGCCGGGCATCCCGCGCTGGTCGAGGCGCTCGGCGAGCTCGGTGCGAAGGCGACACTCGGCGTTGCCGGGCTCCGCGCTGCCCAGTCGGGGCGGCGCACCGCTTGACTCGCCGGAACTGGTCCGCACCGAGCCGGTCGAGCCGGGCCGGGGAACGGTCACCCTGGCCGCTTGGCGGGTGCCGGTGCTGGAGTACGACGCCGACCACGCCCTGGTGGTGCTGCGCTCGTCGGTGCGGCCGGACCGGGCTCGATCCTCGGCGGTAGCCTGCGGCACCTCGCCGAACTGGCCGAGTTCGCCGTCGACCTGGTGCACCGGGGCCGGGTGCTGCCCGGTCTCGCCGAGCAGAGCAGCGGCACAGCCGGCCCGGACGCCGGTCGGAAACGACTCCGTGCCCAGGTCCCCAGCGATCCGCAGGCGGTCTGGCGACCGTTGCTCACTGGTGCCGACGCCGCCTGGGCCCGTGCTCTCGCCATGGCCCTGCCGCCGGCCGCCCGAGCCGCCGGAACAACGCCGAGCACCGGCTACCGCACCGACCACGGGTACAGGTACGGCGTCGACCGGTACGGAGGCTCCGGCCGCCGCAGTCGTGGTGGCCGACGCCTTGACGCGCTCACCGACGCCGCCGCCCGGGCCGCGCTGGACGGCGTACGGCTGACCGGCGCTGGCCGGGCCGGCGGCGCGGATGCGGCGGTCCGGGCCTGGCTGCGCGCCCTCACCGGCCAGCAGCGGAGCTTCACCGCCGTCCCCGAGGCGCTCGCCACCCTCGCCGCCGAGCTGCGAACTGGCAGCGCGATGCGGCCGGGGGAGTCCGGTCCGGGCCTGTTTCCGACTGGTTGAGCCACTCGCCCCGGCAACCGACGAGCAGATGGCGGACGACGCGATAACCGGCGACGACTCGATCGCGGACGGGCTGGACGCAATCGATGAGGCCGGCGACGGCCGGTGGCGGGTTGAGTTCGCGCTTCAGGCCGCCGACGAGCCGAGCCTCGTCGTCGAGGCCGACCGGATCTGGGAGTCGTCCGGCGCGACTGCGCGCGCTGGCCCGCCACCTGGAGGCCCCGCAGGAAACGCTGCTCACCGAGCTGGGTCGGGCCAGCCGGTTGTGGCCGGAGCTGGAGGACGCCCTACGGACCGCCGCGCCGAGCTACTCGACCTGGACACCGAGGGCGCGCACCGGTTCCTGCGCGACGGCGCGCCGGTGCTGCACGCGGCCGGGTTCGGCGTACTGCTGCCGTCCTGGTGGCAGCGGCCCAGCGCCCGGCTCGGCGCCCGGCTGCAGGCGAAGAGCCGGACCGCCCCCGGCACGGTGGCCGCGCAGAGCTCGCTCGGCCTGGACTCGCTGGTCGACTACCAGTGGGAGCTGGCCCTGGGCGACCAGCCGCTCACCGAGCAGGAGCTGCGGACCCTGGCCCGGCTCAAGACCCCGCTGGTCCGGCTGCGCGGCCAGTGGGTCGAGCTGGACGCCAAACGGCTGGCCGCCGGGCTCAAACTGCTCCCCTCCGGCGGCGCGATGACCGTCGGCGAGCTGCTGCGGCTCGGGCTCACCACCGCCGACGAGCCGGACGCGCTGCCGGTGCTGGCGGTCACCGCCGACGGGGCGCTCGGCGACCTGCTCGCCGGCGCAGGCCGAGCGGCACCTGGCCCCGATCGACGAGCCGGCGACCTTCCGGGGGACGCTGCGCCCGTACCAGAAGCGGGGCCTGGCCTGGTTGGCCTTCCTGGAGTCGCTCGGGCTCGGCGGCGTCCTCGCCGACGACATGGGGCTGGGCAAGACCGTGCAGCTGCTGGCGCTGCTGGCCGGCGACGGACCAGAGGTCGGGCCGACGCTGCTGGTCTGCCCGATGTCGCTGGTCGGCAACTGGCAGCGGGAGGCGGCGAAGTTCGCCCCGGAGCTGCGGGTGCACGTGCACCACGGCGCCGAGCGCCCGCGCGGCAAGAAGTTCACCGAGGCGGTACGGGCGGCGGACCTGGTGGTCACCACGTACTCGATCGCCGCCCGGGACGCGGCCGCGCTCGCCGAGATCGACTGGCATCGGGTGGTGCTCGACGAGGCGCAGGCGATCAAGAACGCCGCGACCCGGCAGGCCGCCGCGGTCCGCGCGCTGCCCGCCCGGCACCGGATCGCGGTCACCGGTACGCCGGTGGAGAACCGGCTCGCCGACCTCTGGTCGCATCATGGACTTCGCCAACCCGGGGCTGCTCGGCGCCGCGCCGGCCTTCAAGAAGCGGTACGCCGAGCCGATCGAGCGGCACGGCGACGACGAGGCGGCCGAGCGGCTGCGCCGGATCACCGGCCCGTTCGTGCTGCGGCGGCTGAAGACCGACACCGTCGATCATCACCGACCTGCCGGAGAAGCTGGAGATGGAGGTGCTCTGCAACCTCACCGCCGAGCAGGCCTCGCTCTATCAGGCGGTGGTCGATGACATGCTGGCCCGGATCGAGGCGAGCGAGGGCATCGAACGGCGCGGGCTGGTGCTGGCCACCATGACCAAACTCAAGCAGGTCTGCAACCACCCGGCGCAGTTGCTGCGGGACAGCTCCACGCTGGCCGGCCGCTCGGGCAAGCTGGCCCGGCTGGAGGAGATCCTCGACGAGGTGCTCGCGGCGGGGGAGAAGGCGCTGATGTTCACCCAGTACGCCGAGTTCGGCGGCATGCTGCGGGCCCACCTGTCGGCGCGTACCGGCCGCGAGGTGCTCTTCCTGCACGGCGGGGTCGGCAAGGCGGAGCGTGACGCGATGGTGGCCCGGTTCCAGGAAGATGCCGGTGGGCCGGCGCTCTTCATCCTGTCGCTGAAGGCCGGCGGGACCGGTCTGACCCTGACCGCCGCCAACCACGTCGTGCATGTGGACCGCTGGTGGAATCCGGCGGTGGAGGACCAGGCCACCGACCGGGCGTTCCGGATCGGCCAGCGGCGGGCGGTGCAGGTCCGCAAGTTCGTCTGCGCGGGCACGGTCGAGGAGAAGATCGCCGCGATGATCGGGGAGAAGCGGGGCCTGGCCGCCCGGATCGTCGGCAGCGGCGAGCAGTGGCTCACCGAGTTCTCCACCGACCAGCTGCGGCAGCTGTTCGCGCTGGAGGCCGGGGCGGTGGTGGAATGAGCCGGTTCGCCGACTACGGCCGGCCGCGCCGGGTCGACCGGTGGCCTGAAGGCGCGTACCGCACGCGGCGCGATCGGCAAGTCCTGGTGGTCCCGGCGCTTCCTCGACGTGCTCGAATCGTTCGCCCTCGGCACCCGGCTCACCCGCGGACGGGCGTACGCCCGGGCCGGGCAGGTGCTCGCCCTGGAGGTGGCGCCCGGTTCGGTGACCGCCACGGTGCAGGGTTCCCGACCGAAGCCGTACCAGGTTTCGGTTGGCTTGCGTCCCTTCGGTGAGCCGCTCTGGGCGCGGATCGAGACACTGTTGGCCGGGCAGGCACTGTTCAGCGCCCGGCTGCTCGCCGGGGACCTGCCATCCGAGCTGGAGCAGGTCTTCGCCGACGTGGGCGCGCCACTCTTCCCGGCCACCGTCAACGACCTGGAGATGCGCTGCAACTGTCCGGACTTCGCCGTACCCTGCAAGCACCTGGCCGCGAGTTTCTACCTGCTCGCCGAGGCGTTCGACGCTGATCCGTTTCAACTGCTGCACTGGCGGGGTCGGGACCGGGAGCGGCTGCTGGCCCGGCTGCGCGCGTTGCGGGCGGGGGCGGCGGACCGCGAACCCGGCGGCGGGCAGGCCGACGGCACGCGGTCCGGCGGCGGGCAGGCCGGTGCTGCGCGGTCCGAGAGCGGCGGCGAAACCGGAGCCGACGCTTCCCGTACGGCGGACGCCCCGCTGGTCGGTGCTGTGCTGGCCCTCGGTGACCTGCCGTTGATTCCGCTGGACACGGCGGTGGACCGGTTCTGGTTGCCCCCGGTGCCGCTGCCGAGCCGGACGCCGACCCTACTGACCGAGCCGGACCTGTTGCTGCGTCAGCTAGGCGCACCGGACCCGGCCATCGGCGGACCCGGGCTGGTCGAACGACTCCGTCGAGCGTACGTCCGGTTTGGCGTGGATCAATCGGACTAATCGCTCTTGTTCCACCGATACCGCCGGGCGTACCACATCAACGCACTGGCCGTCACGAGCACCAGCGGCGCGATCGCGCTGGCCAGCCAGCCGCCCAGTACGACCACGGCAGGTACGGCCGCCCAGAGCACGAAGGTCAACAGAATCATGAGTCGGCCGCGCCGCAACTGGGCTCGATCACTTAATCGGGCGATGAACTCCGGATCGGTTGCCCGGAGCTGATGGGTGATTTCGTCAAACCGGCGCTGATCCTCTTTGCTGAGCATGGCGGTGGCCTTCCCCTCAGGCGTCAACCAGTCCGGCGCACGGCATACCCGCTCAAGTGCTGGTCTCACTTCCGTTGGGTTCGCCGCAGCCGCTCACCGGGGCGATGGTAGGGCGGCCAGAATCGGCGAAAGCCGACAGCGCTCCGGCCCCCGCGTGGTCGCTCGCTAGCGGACCGGGCGGTGCGTGCCGGCGGGGCGGGAGCCGGTCGGGCGGGCTCCGCCGGGACGCGAGCCGGTGGGCCGGGTCCCGGCCCACCGATGCCTCGGCGCGGCTCCGGGTGGCGGCTCGGCCGGGTCTGACACGGGCACCGTATTCTCGCTGGACATCTCCCACCCCCGTTGGCGACCGGAACCGCTTCGCTACCTGCATAAACGACCCTACCGACGAGCGGTCGCTCAAGAGGGATCAGCGGCTGCGGCGGGGCGCGGGCAGGTGGGCGGGGACCAACGGGGTGGGCAGTGCCGGAGCGATCCGCTGCAGGGCGTCAACCAACAGTTCCTGCACCGCGTACGACTCCGGCAGCATCCACCGGGTCTCCTCCGGGGGCACCGCCCAACGGACCGTCCCTTCCGGTAGCCGGGTCGGTGGTGCCGGAATCCACGAAGCGACACCGTGTCGCACCACGTACAGACACTGATCCAGTTCCGGGCGCAGGGGATCGCCGGGACGTACCAGAAACATCCACCGTCCGCCCGGGGTGACCGCGACCGGACCGCGAACCCCGTCTCCGGCGGGCTCGACCGGGCCAGCCGGCGACCGGGCCGCGGTGAGCGCGTGCCGACCGAGGTACGCCGGCACCTCCAGCACGTCGAAGGCCCGACCGGTGGCGAGTAGCACCGCGTGCGGTCGCAGCCGCCACCAGGCGGCCACCCGGGCCGGGTCGGCGGTGGCGCTCTGCTCCCAGTTCTCCAACGCGGGATGGCATCCGGTGGTCGGGCAGCCGGCGCGGCCGCAAACGAAGCGGTGCCGAGCCAAGCAGGCCCCGGGTGTGACGTCCCAGCCGTGCCCGGCGTAGCGGACCGCTACCCGGCGCAGTCGGACCCGTTCCAATGGTGTCAATCGAGCAGATGGTGGTCGGACTCTCCCCCACATGGCGCGGAACCCCCTATTTTATCGATCGACGCGGAGCGCAGGGCCGGATTCCCGTTACCGGGGGCAACGGTCATCGTTGAGCCGGCAGACAGCCGGTTGCAACTTGCATCGAAAACTACGAGCGGCCGCCTGCCGGGTGACGTACATGCTGTGCGACCAGCACAGACGTGAAAGGGCCACGCTTTCGCGAGGTGTGGAACCGCAACGGTGCGGCACCGCCGCAAGGGGTACGAGGGGGAGGACGACGTGGATGAACTGCCGATCGGGCGCCGGGTGGCCTACTGGCGCGGTCGCCGCAAGATGTCGCAGCAGGTCTTCGCGGATCGACTCGGCAAATCGAAAAGCTGGGTGGACAAGGTCGAGCGAGGGGTGCGACGGCTGGACAAGTTCTCGGTGCTGTACGAGATCGCTGACGTGCTCCAGTTGGACGCCCAGTTGCTGCTGGGTAAGGCGCCGGAACGCCGGGCGGACGGTCTCACCTGCATCGACGAGGTGGAGGTCGAGGAGATTCGAGCCGCTCTGGAGCGGTACGACGCGATGAGCGCGTTTTTCCAAGCCGCGCCACACCCACCACCCCTGAACGAGTTGCGCAAGGCGATCAGCCACGCCTGGTTGACCTATCAGTACGCCCGGTACGGCATTCTGACCCGGGCACTGCCGAAGCTGCTGCGCGACGCGCAGGCCGCCGACGCCGCCTACTGCGGTGATGACGCCGCCTCCGCAGCCCAACTGCTGAGCCAGGTTTACCAGATCGCCTCCTCGGCGTTGCGCAAACTGGGCGAGTACGAGCTGGCCTGGCTCGCCGCAGACCGGTCGATGGCGGTCTCCCAGCGCTGTGGTGATCCACTGCTGGCTGGAGTGGCCACCTACCGGGTCGGTAACGCGTTGCTGGCCCTCGGTCGCGCCCGGCCCGCCCTGGAACTCAACGTCAACATCGCCAACCGGCTCGCCCCGGGCGGCGGCAACGATGCCAGCCCGCAGCGGCTGTCGGTCTACGGAATGTTGTTGTTGCAGGGAGCCATGGCAGCCGCCCGGATGGGCGACAACACCACGGTCCGCAACCTGGTGCGGGAGGCCGATACGGCGGCCCAGAAACTCGGCAGCGACCAGAACCACTACTGGACCAGCTTCGGCCCGACCAATCTGAAACTGCACCGGGCTGCTGCAGCGGTCGAGCTGGGCGAGGGACGCGAGGCGGTGGAAACCCATTGGACGATCCCGCCGGCCAGCTTCGACGCGTTGCTGCCCGAACGGCGGGCCCACCACATGCTCGATATCGCCCGGGGCTTCGCCCAGGTCGGCGATCTGGACCAGGCCGGCGCGATGCTCGTCGAGGGTGACCGGCTGGCACCATCGGAAATCCGTTGCCGGCCGATCGCTCACGAAGTCATGTCGAATGTGTTGCGTCGCACAAGGGGTGCGCCGCCATCGCCGGTTGCGGAGTTGGCTGAGCACATGGGAGTAGGAATATGAGCGGGGTGCCGGTCGCATGATCGGCAGTAGTGAAATCGTTGGCCGGATCGATGCCGCCGGCAGCGCCAACGATCGGTGCCTGGAGATACCCGACCGGCAGCGAGTGCTCTACGTGATCGCCTGCGGGGCACCGCTGGCCCGAGATGTCGGCCGGCTGGTTGCGACTCGGTCACGACGACGGGTGGAACGTCTGTGTGGTGGTGACCCCCGACGGGCGTAAATTCGTCGATGAGGTGGCGTTGGTCCGGCAGACCGGTCATCCAATCCGATCGACATACAAGAATCCGGGCGAACCTGACGTACTGCCCGCACCGGATGCGATTATCGCCGGCCCGGTGACGGTCAACACCATCAACAAGTGGGCGGCCGGCATCACCGACACCCTCGCCCTCGGTTTGCTGGTGGAGGGCCAGACCCTGGGGCTGCCGATCGTGGCGATGCCGTTCACCAACGAGGCCATGGCCAACCATCCGGCCTTCCGGGAGAGCATTGCCCGGCTGCGTAGTTGGGGGGTGAGCGTGCTCTTCGGCGAGCACGTCGTGCCGCTGCACCCGCCCGGCACCGGGGAACGCTATCTGGATCGGTTTCCGTGGGACAAGGGGATCGCCGCGCTGCGGGCCCGACTGTCGGTGAGCGGCCGGGCCGGGCTGAGGGCACCGGTGGTGGGCGCACCCGTATCGCGCCCACCACCGGCGGGTAGCTCCGCGCCCCGGCGAGCGGATCGAGCCGGTGGCGCCGGGAATGACCAACCGCCGGTAAGCTGGGCCGCCGTGAGCACAACCGGAACCCCGAAGGTCTTCGTCGCCGACGTCGTGGCGGCGCTGGAACGGCGCTACCCGCCGGTCTGGGCCGAAGGGTGGGACCGGGTGGGGCTGGTCGTCGGTGAACCATCGGCACCGGTACGCCGGGTAGCGTGCGTGGTGGACTGCGTGCCGGAAACCGTCGCCGAGGCGCTCGCCGTCGGCGCCGACCTGATCGTCGCGCACCACCCGCTGCTGCTGCGAGGGGTGTCGTCGGTGGCGTCAACCACGTACAAGGGCCGGATCGTGCACCAACTGATCAAGAATGACGTGGCCCTGTACGTCGCGCACACCAACGCCGACGTGGCCAATCCGGGGGTTTCCGACGCGCTCGCCGCCCGGCTCAACCTGACCGACCTACGACCGTTGCGCCCGGCGGGCGCGGGCAGCCCGGCCGAGGGCCAGGGGCGGGGTATCGGTCGGATCGGTCGGCTGCCACGGCCGATGACCCTCGCCGAGCTGACCGGGTACGCGGCCGGGGTCCTGCCGGCGACCGCCTGGGGAGTACGCGCCGCCGGCGATCCCGATCAGATCATCGATACGGTGGCGGTCAGTGGTGGCGCGGGCGACTCCTACCTCGGCGATGCGATCGCCGCTGGGGTGGACGCCTTCCTCACCGCCGATCTGCGTCATCACCCGGCCAGCGAGCATCTGGCCGCAGGTGGGCCGGCCCTGCTGGACGCCGCGCACTGGGCGACCGAGCGTCCCTGGTTGGATGACCTGGCAACCTACCTCCGGGACAGCTTGGCCGTGGATACGGTCGTGTCCGACCTGGATACCGACCCGTGGACGGTGCACGCCGCATCGCCCCGCACCGTCCGTGGACCCCGCACCGTCCGTGGACCCCGCACCCGCCTAACCAAGGAGCCCCGCCCGTGAAGGCCGACCCGCAAGACCAGCGTCGTCTGCTCGACCTGCAGGCGATCGACACCGCGCTCGCCCAGACTCGCCCATCGCCGCCGGACGTTGCCGGAGCACGCTGCGCTGGAGGCGTTGGCCCGTGAGCTGTCCGCGCTGGAGGACGAGCGGGTGCGTGCCCAGGTGACGGTGGATGACCTGGACCGGGACATCGCCCGGCTGGAGAAGGACATCGACCAGGTGCGGGTCCGCAAGGACCGGGACCAGGAACGGCTGACCGCAGGCACCGGCCCGGCCCGCGCGTTGGAAGCACTGCAGCACGAGCTGACTTCACTCAACCGGCGGCAGACCGAGCTGGAAGACGCCGAACTGGAGTTGATGGAGCAGCGGGAGACCGCCCAGGGCGTACTCGATGGCATCGAGCAGCGGCTGGCCGCCACCCGGGACCGCCGGGATGTCGTCGAGGGCCAGCGCGACCAGGCACTGGCCGAGATCGCCAAGGATGCGGAGTTCAAAGAGCGGCGCCCGGCAGCCGCTCGCGGCGGATCTGCCGGCTGACCTGATCGCGCTCTACGACAAACTCCGGGAAACCTCCGGCGGGCTCGGTGCGGCGCTGCTGGCCGGCGGCCGGTGCGGCGGCTGCCGGCTGGACCTGTCCGGCGCGGACCTCGGCCGGATCCGGGCCACCTCGCCCGAAGAGGTGGTGCGCTGCGAGGAGTGCCGGCGCATCATGGTCCGCACCGTCGAGTCGGGGCTGTGAGGCCACCCATCGGCCGGGTCGGCGGGCGAACCCGGTGACCCGCCAACTCAAGGTCGTCATGGAGGCCGATGGCGGGTCGCGGGGAAACCCCGGCCCGGCCGGGTACGGGGCGGTGGTCCGGGAGGCCAGCACCGGTCAGGTGTTGGCTGAGCGGTCCGAGTCGATCGGAGTGGCGACCAATAACGTCGCCGAGTACCAGGGCCTGATCGCCGGCCTGGCGGCCGCCGCTGAACTCGGCGCGACCGAGGTTGACGTCCGGATGGACTCCAAGCTGGTGGTTGAACAGATGTGTGGCCGCTGGCAGATCAAGCATCCCGGCCTGCGTCCGCTCGCGGCGCAGGCGGCCAGTCTGGTCCGCCGGTTCGAATCGGTCACCTACGGCTGGATCCCCCGGGACCGAAACCGGCATGCCGACGCACTGGCCAACGCTGCGATGGACCGGGCGGCCGGCCGGCCGTCGAAGGCCGACCGTGAGGTGGAACCGTCGCAGTTGGGTGGCCTCGCCGAACCGCCGCGTGCGGTGGCGGCGGTCGACTCCGCCGCCCGGGCACAGGCCCGTGAGGTCGCCGCCCGTGCCGCAACCGGCCGTACCGCCGGTGCACCGGGCCGTTCCTGGGAACCGCGTCCGACCGAGACCGCCACCCGGTTGCTGTTGATCCGGCACGGCGAAACCGAGTGGACCGCGCGGAAACGTTACTCCGGCCGGGGCGACGTGCCGCTCTCCGATCGAGGGGTGCTCCAGGCGCGGGCGACGGCGGCCCGGGTGACCCGGCTGGCCCCGGCGGTCGCGGCCGTGGTCAGCTCACCGCTCTCCCGCTGTACGGCGACGGCGGAGGTGATCGCCCAGGCGGTGGGCGGCGCGCCGGTGGTCACCGAGAACGACCTGATCGAGTGTGACTTCGGCGAATGGGAGGGGCGCACCTTCGCCGAGGTACGGGAGCAGTGGCCGGGGGAGTTGGATGCCTGGCTCGCATCGCCGAGTGTGGCACCGCCGGGCGGGGAGTCGTTCAACGCGGTGACCAAACGGGTCCGTCGGGCAGTGGCGATGCTGCTCAAGACGTACCCGGGGGAGACCGTGGTGGTGGTCTCACACGTCTCCCCGGTGAAGATCGCGCTGCGTGACGCACTCGCGGCGGGCGACGCGTTCCTGCACCGGCTCTACCTCGAACCAGCCGGGCTTTCCATCGTGGATCTCTGGCCGGATGGCGGGGTTGCCGTCCGCACCGTCAACGACACCGCCCACCTGGTCGACACCTGACCCCTGATCCCCCTGACCCCCCGCGCAAATTCACGGAATGAGTGGCTATCCCGAGTCGTTTAGCCACTCATTCCGTGAATTTGCGTCGGGTGCGGGCGGGTGCGGGCGGGTGCGGGCGGGTACGGGCGTCCCCGGTCAGCGGCCGGGGCGGCGGAGAAAGGTGAGCACGGTCCGGGCGAAGTCCAGCGGGTCATCGATCCAGGGGAAGTGCGCCGCGCCAGGCTGCACCGCGACCTCGGCACGCGGAAACAGAACGGCAAGCTGCTCGGCGGCCGCCGGTGTCGGCACCCGGTCCAACGCACCCGCCACAATGAGCACCGGTACGTCGAGCGCCTTCAACCCGTCGCGTACCGCGTTGATGTCCGGGGCGAAGTCGGCGTAGAAGCCGAGGGTGCCCGTCTCGGAGCGTTGCCACACGTCAGCTTCGCTGTGCGCGCGGGCCCGCTCGTCCCAGCGGCCGTAATTGAACGGCTCGGCGGCCGCGCGCAGCGGGGTGAGCTCGGCGTAGCTGGCGCCCCGCGCAACTGCCTCGGTCAGGCGATCCGCGGCGGCCTTCGCCTGCGAATACCACCACTCACCGGATCGGGCCGCGACCGCCTGCTCCACGCCGACCGGTTCGATCCCGGCGGCGCGCAGCGCCGGGGTGACCAGGACCAGCCGGGAGAGTCGATCGGGATGCCGGGCGGCGTAGAGCTGCGCGACACTGCCGGCGGCGGAGTGCGCGAGCAGGTCCATCCGATCGAGGCCGAGGTGCGCCCGCAGTGCCGTCACGTCATCGACGATCCGCTCGCACCGGTAGCTGACCGGGTCGTCCGGCTCGGCTGACTCGCCGGTGCCCCGGTGATCGAGCAGGATCAGAGTGCGTCCGGCGTCCAGGCCACCCAGGTTATCCAGGTACGACGATGCGCGTGCGGGACCGCCGGGTAGGCAGATCAGCGGCGGCCCGGCGCCGCGGACGTGATAGGCGAGTTCAGTTGAGTCGTATGAGGCGAATCGCGGCATCGGATCAGGATGGCAAAACCGGCATCAATAGATCAAGTCGCGCTACCCGGAAGGAAGGCCCCTATTGCCGCTTACGGTGTAGCCAGCGAACGCTTGTGCGGCGGTCAGCGCAGTGCGCGGTAGAGCAGGAGCAGGCCGATCGCCGTACCGAATGCGACGATCGCGGTCTTGAGCACGGCGGACGGCACCCGCCGGGCGAGCCGGGCGCCGGTGTGCCCGCCGACGATGGTCGCGGGGGCGAGCAGCGCCACCGCCACCCAGTTGACCGGCCCGAAAATGGCGAAGATGGTGACCGCGGTCAGCCCGACCGTCGCCGACAGCACATTTTTGATCGCACTGATCCGGGCCAGCGTCTCGTCCAGCACCAGGGCCAGACCGGCGACCAGGATCACGCCCAGGGCGGCATTGAAGTAGCCGCCGTACAGCGAACCGAGCGCGACCGCCGCCTGCACGCGCAGGCCGTGACCACGCCGGGACTGACCGGGGGGATGGCCGATCAGCCGCCGCAGGGGACCCTGGAACCCGAGTACGGCGGTCGCCCCCAGCACCAGGAACGGTACGACCAGATCGAACGCCCGAGCTGGCGTCACCAGCAGGAGGGTGGAGCCGGCGGCGGCGCAGAGCACAGCGGTGGGGAGCAGCCGGATCAGACTCCGGCGATCCGGCAGGTCGGCGCGGCTGCCGACGACGCTGGCCAGATAGCCGGGGCAGACGGAGATCGAGTTGGTGACCGCCGCCGGTACGGGCGGCAGGCCGACCGCGATCAGCGCCGGGAAGGTGATGAGCGAGCCGCCACCGGCCACCGCGTTCACGGTGCCGGCAGCGAGTCCGGCGGCGAGCAGCAGCGCCGCCTCAGGAAGATCCATATGAGCTGAGCCTAGTACGTGCCTGGACAGGGCGCCGGGGTGGCAGCGTGCGGGCGGTTTCGACACGTACACTTGCGGGCGCGACGGACGAGTTGACCGGGCGGTCGCGTCAGCGGGCCGTAGGCCCGCTGCCGAGGAACGTCCGGACTCCACAGGGCAGGGTGGTTGCTAACGGCAACCCGGGGTGACCCGCGGGACAGTGCCACAGAAAACAGACCGCCGGGCGTGAACCGCCCGGTAAGGGTGAAACGGTGGGGTAAGAGCCCACCAGCATCCCGGGTGACCGGGATGGCTAGGTAAACCCCACCCGGAGCAAGGCCAAGAGTGGGTCATCACCGTGAGGTGACGGCTCGCGCAGGCGTTTGAGGGCTGCCCGCCCGATGTCTGCGGGTAGGCCGCTGGAGCCTGTCGGCAACGGCAGGCCGAGATGGATGGCCGCCGCCGGCACCGCCGGCAACGGTGCGTGTCGGGCACAAAATCCGGCGTACAGGTCGACTCGTCCGTCGCCCACCAGGTCAGGCGTGCTATCCGGCGTCTGACCTGGTTCTTTTTCTTGCGTCGTCGGTCGCGATCGGTCAGCATTGGTCGGCATCCGACGGCCCGGCCACGGCCCAGACGGCCCAAGAACGGCCCACGGGACCCCTCGCTTGTAAGTTCTGGGCGCTTCCGTTGGAGGCGTCTACCCACGTCTGCCACTTCGGGCGTTCGTCCGTATGCCGCTATCGCCGGCTGTCGTGGTGCCGGGTGGTTGCTGTCAGCGTTGCTGTCGCCGGCCGCAAGACACACGGTTTAGGAAGGGTGTAGCGCCTACTGCGGCACCCCTCCACCTACCAGGACGTTCGCTCGACGGCTCCCCAGCGATAGGCTTGATCATTCCGCGCATGTTCCGGATCTTGTCTGCTGGGCCTCTGGATCTATCGATTGTCGGCGACCCGGGCAGGGCGGGGCTGACGGCGTGCCGCTGCTAGTCTCGGGGGCTGATGACACGCTGCTTCGGCGACCGGGTCACCTTCGCTGTGGAGGTGGGCGAGATCCAGCCGCCCTCACTCCGCGTTGTCGACCTGTGGATGGTTGGGAAAAGGCTGACCACCGATGACAACTCAGCCCTTGTCCCGTTCTTCTCTCACGCCATGCGGTCGAGCGCGGCGCAGGTGCGCCGACGTGACGTCAAGTCCTGTCCGTTCCCCGGCCGCGCTCCGGAGGAGATCTTCCGGCTGCTTCACGCCGACGAGACAGGGTTCCGGGAGCAGTTCTGGTTCATGCAGTGGGGCGAGACCGTCGACAACGTGTCCACGTACGCCTATCTCGAAGACGACCTGGTGATCGTCTTCGCGTTCTGGCGGGCAAGCCATCCCTTCCCGGAGGATCTGGGCGAGGTCTTCGTCGCCAGGATCCCGCCGGACGAGTTTGCGGCCACCGTCGAGGAATCAGCCGATCTGCTGGACGCCGAGTTCGCTGTCGTCGATTCCCGTCGGTGAGCGAACCCGTTGTGCCCGGTGTGCCGCAGCGCGAGGCCGACTCCTTGACCCCCAGGCAACCAACACATCTTACTGACCTGCATGGCCACGTACGCGTAGCTGCGCAATCCGTCCACATCCGTCCATGGACGTCCACGGCCGCTCGCACCGGTCGTCACCCAGTTAGTCACTCACCCACTCGCTGCGCCGGTCGGACGCGTCGCACACCAGCGGGCCACGGTCGGAGTAAAGCGCGACTGCGAAGCCGCTGACCTTGCTTGCCCCGTCAGTCGATGTCAGGCGGACTCCGTAGACCAGGAAGGTGCCTTCAAGGCTCGACCGGCGGTTCGGCTCTCCGAGGCGAAAGCTCGCAAGCGGTGGCTGGCTCCGTAGGAACTCCTCGTGCTGGGCTTCGGGGTAGCCGTCCAGCACGTCACTGCATAGCAGCAGATAGGCCCCATGGAAGTCCTCGTTGTGGACCCGTTCCAGGTAGGCCACCAACACGGTCCTGGCCTCGGCATCCTCAACCGCCTGTCGATGGTCCACGTACAGACGCCAGCCATAGCCGGCCGCCGCCAGCGCAAGAACGATCGCCGTGCCGGCCGCGACTACACGACCAAGCCGTGACCGCCACCAAGCCGCCCCCGTTATGAGCGTCAGCCTATCCAACACCTGCTGCCTGGCGGCGGCCCGCACTGTCAGCTTGGGAATCTCGTTGATCTACACGCCGGGTGACCACTCGACCGGGCAATCACTACGCAGCGTTGGCCGACAACGCTGTGCAGTGCCGATACGTGCCCCTGTTGACCGCTGCATCGGGCACGGTTCGGGCACGGGCTTGCCGGCAGCCTAAAGTCAGGCCGTGGAACTTGGACCCCTTGGCGCCGCCGCTTTACTGCTCTGCGCCGGACTTGGCTGCATCGTCTTCGTAGCGCTCGTGGGGTTTCTAGCCGCGTGGTGGGGTAGCAAGCGTTAAGGCCAGCGCTTCGGCCGACCTCTTCGTCCCGAAGGAACGATCACCGGGCAGTGAGCTGCCTCTGAAGGCCGGATGACCTGCTGGGACGGTCCAACGTCGTCCACGTTCGTCCGTTGGTGTTCGTACCGATCGTCACCCAGTTGGTCACCCAAGCAGACCCATCCGACGTTGGTGACGGTCAGCTAGGGAATCGGGTTGATCTGCACCGTGGGTAGCTATCCCGCCTGGCAGGCGGGCACAGAGCGTCCAGCTTGCTCCTGTCGGGTGGCCGCTGTGCGCCGGTGTTGACCGCTGCATCGGGTACGCATCGGGCACGGTGACCGCTTCGGTGTGAAAGATTATCTTCGGCGTGGTATCGCCTCTCGTGCGTAGCCTTATGGACATGGATGTTGCCTGGGGCGTCGGAGAGTTGGAGCGGTATGTCGAAGTAATAGATATTATGGAAGGGTTGCGTAAAGAATGGAGTAAGACTCCACGCGGCTCGGAACTTGAGGCTCAGGTGGAGGCAAAATTCCAAGAGATGCAAGATATCTTGCAAAGGCATGATGGCGCGACGCGCCCTATTATTAGGGCGGCCGGCGAAGACTCGACCTACAAGGTCGCGGTTTGTCCAGTGAGACCGACGAGAATTGATGCGGCCCGTTGATGGCTGCGGTGGAGGCACGTCTACGACCATGTGAATGCGGGGGCCAATTCCGGGACTCCGGGCCTCGTGCATAGCCCGTTGGTCAGGGCGGCCGATAGGTGTTGTTACGGCCAGCGTTCGCCGATGCGCGGCCAGAACCCACGTACCAATAGGGCGCCGTAAACCAGTATGGCCAGGCCCAAGATGGCCTCGACCCAGACCATCACGAAGTCAGGGTTCTGCCGTGCATCCTGGAGGGCGTCGGCGGGATCGGTAGCCGCGTACCGTACCGGCATCATTTCGTCCTTGACGGGCTCCGGGTCCGCGCGGAAATCGTAGACGTCTGCCGCTACCTGACGGCCGTCTTGCGTCCGGAAGGCGACCCGGACATGACGATCATGGCCAACCCCGCTCACGTCCACGACGCTGGCCGTTGTGACGACGCCGTGATCGCGAAGGGCGGTGGCAATCCGGTAGGAAGATACGGCGGTGACCCAGAAGTAAAGGGCGACCGCTACGGCAATGACACCCGTGCCGATGACGGAGGTGCGCGTTACCCGCCGGGACCTCATGTAAGCGCCACGGATTCGCGGGCGGACCGACGCAATGCCACAGCGGTCACCGTTCGTTCGCCCTCCTATCGGGACTTCGCCGCCGTCCGGCCCATTCAGGCGGAGGACAACCTATACGTCGCGATGCTCAACAACTTCCAGAAGCTGGTCACGGTTCAGCTTGACCAGCCGAGGTCGCGGCGGATGCGGGCGTACTCCTTCGTCAGCTCGTTGTCGATCTGCTCGTGGCCGGCCTCGGTGAGCGTGACGGCCGGTGTACGCCATGGCCGCGCCTCGGTCATCCGGGCCCGGAGTCCGGCTGGCGGGTGGGTGGCGAACATCGACACCTCATCGCGGATCGAAAGCTGTCGCAACAGTGGAAGCCGGGTGGCGGCAGAGGTCCGCGCCTCGTCCGCCGCTGCCCGCCAACGCGCGGCACCGTGTCCAGCGCGCGCCTCCCGGCGAACCACCATCTCGATGGCGTCCATCGTCAAGAGTGCTCCGGTCAGACTCGTCGCGGCGGTCGAGCCGGCCGCCCGGGCGGCTAGCTCGTCGGCCAGGTACTCAGCCCGCTGACCGTCGCGCAGACCGATCCAGACCAGCAGCAGGTGCGCGCCGAAGAGGAGCCGGGCCAGCACTTTCTGGAGCGCCCCGACCAGCGAGATCGCTGATCGTTCCGACCAGCCCGACCGCGTGTCGCAGGGAGGCGGTTTCCACCGGCCGGAACAGATCCGCGGCGGCGCCGAGCATGGTGAACGCCGGCTGAGTGAACAGACCCCGCCGCACGTCCCCGTTGACGAAGTGGCCCAACTCGTGGCCGAGCAGCGCGACCCGCTCCTGCGGTGGCAGCGCGCCCCAGAAGGGCAGACCGAGGCAGAGTACGCGGCGGCGCCGTACTCCGATCGAGGTGGCGTACGCGTTGAAGCTGCCATCGATCACGACCAGGTCGGGGACCGGCGCCCCGATCGATTCCGCGACCTGGTCGATCAGCCGGTGCAGGGCCGGATCTGCGGTCCCGGGACAGCGTCTCAGCCAGTGGGTCGAGCCGGCCGAACCGGGGCCGTAGGGCGATGGCCAGACCGAGTATCGGGACGCCGAGCAGGATGGTCAGCGTGGGAAAGTCGTACACCACCAGCCACGCCCCGAGTACGGCGAGCGCGGCCAGCCCGGTGAGCAGCAGCACCGATGCGATGGCCGTCGCGATCCGGGCCAGGCTCAGCGGTGGTCGATCGAGGCTTCGGGTGGCCAGGTCGGTGAACTGCTGCCGGGTCAGCCGGTAGGCGAGGCGGTGGGTCAGCCGGTCGACCCAGCGCCAGCCGAACTCCGGCCGCCGACGGTTCGGCTCGTACCGGTTGAGGTTCCACTCGCATGTTGGACACCAGGGGGCTGCCTCGCGAATGGTGACGGTCCGCGCAGAACAGCGTGGACAGTGTGCGGGGTCGACACTGGTCACCGGAGATGAGGTGCTGGTCACGGGGAATGATCCTGCCGGGAAGGAGCTGCCCGCAAAATTGCCCGATCGGGGGAGGGAGGCGGCAATTCCCCCATTGGGCGTGAAGGTGACGAGTGGGTGATCCGGAGCTGGTTAGCGGGCCGGCTGTTGGGTTGCGTTGGAGGGCGGGGTGTTCGTCGGTTGCGAGGTTGGTGAGGGTCGCGCGGGGGGTGGCAGTACGGCTGGGCAGGGCAGTTCGGTTCGGGTGTAGTTGCCGCTTTCGTGGTCGAGGATCTGCCGGAAGCACACGTCGACCTCGGCCCCTGCCTGCCCGGCCAACACCGGCCGGGACATGGTGACGTGGACCCGGTAGGTAAGCCGCACCCCGGGCGACCGGCGACGGTCGGTGCCGTCAACCAGCAGTACGTCGACGTTCAGCCCACGGGCGGCGAGTTGACCGAGTTCCGCCGCGTCGTCGACGGTACCGGCGATGAGTTCGTCGCCGAGCAGGGCGGCCTGCCGTACCGCTTCCCGGTGTGCGCTCTCCTCCAGTGAGGGCGCCATGACGACGGCCAGCACGGAATAGCCGACGGCGCCGACGAGTAGCACCAGGATGGCCAGCCCGAGCGTGGCCAACACGTGCGGCAGCCGGCTGCCGTCGGTTGGCCGGTGCGCCTTGCTCATGTGTCGGATTCTGCTTGATCGAGCGGGCCGCTGGGCCAGGTCGGGCCGATCAGGCCCGGGTGGGTGACGTACCTGCCGGATTTTCGCGTGGGCGGCGCGGACCGGTGATCGGACGTCGTGCCTCTGGGGTACGGCGATGAATCCCTTGCCGCATAAAGCTTCTCCGGGTACGGCCGCGGTTGTTTGTTTCCGTGCTCGGCGGGAATGGATTACGTCTAATGTAGAACGTTGATGCCCATTTGCGTGAAACGGTAGCGCTTGACCGATTTGCCGTGCACAGTAATCCTATGAGCGACAGCGGGAGCGAAGCTCGGTACTTCTGGTGCCTGCGCCACCACCGGACCGAGACCGAGGCGGACGTGTGCCCGGCCAAGTTCGTCCTCGGTCCGTACACCTCTGCAGTCGACGCGGGGGAGGCGCTGCAACTCGTGCGGCAGCGCAACGAAGCGTGGGACGCCGAGGATGCCCGTTGGGCCGGGGAGGAGAGCTAGGCCGGCCCGGCAGCGAGCCCGTGTCGAGTCACGCCGGGTGCTCCACGAGGAGACCCCCGACAGCAAGTCCCGCAAGGAGGAACCCAGATGGCCGAAGCAACGCGGGCCACCACCCGTCCAACCACGAAACGTACCGCCGCGAAGAAGACCACGGCGGGGGCCGGCGCCACGGGCGCTGGCCGGAGCACCGCGGCCCGTAAGAGCACGATGGACCCGTTGGCCGCGGACAAACCGCCGGTCAGTAGGTCGGCGGCGAAGAAAGTCCCGGCGAAGCAAGCGGTGTCGAAGAAGGCGGAGGCTAAGAAGACCCCGGCCAGGAAGGCGGGGGCAAAAAAGGCTCCGGCGAAGAAGGCCGCCGCGAAGACTGCCCCGGCCAAGCGGGCAGCGGCGAAGAAGTCGCCCCCTCGCAAGACTGCCGCGGCAAAGACGATGGCTCGTAAGGTGCCGGCCACCACCGCGACGAAGACCGCGTCGGCGAAGAAGGCGACGGTGGCGAAGAAGGCACCGGCGAAACGGACTACCGCGGCGAAGCAGGCACCCGCGAAGCAGGCACCCACGGCGGCGGAGCAGGCATTTACGGCGGCGAAGAAGGCCACGGCGGCGAAGAAGACCACGGCGACGAAGCAGGCGACGGCGACGAAGCAGGCGACGGCGGTGGCGAAGCAGGCACCTGCCCGCAAGGCCGCGGCGAAGAAGGCGACCTCGACGCGACCGCTGAGCGTGCGGAAGATCGCCGCGGCGACGAAGGCACCCGCGAAGAAGGCACCCGTGAAGGCGACGACCGCCCGGGGAGCGTCGGCGCTGACGGGTGCCGGCGCGGCCAAACGGGCGGCTGCCCGCGCGGCGGCCAGTGCGGAAACGCCGACCAAGAAGATGACCGCGCGGAGGTTGCCGGCTACGCCGGCCGTCGCCCGTCGGTCGCCAGCGAGTGCGGCCAGCCGGTCCACCACCCGTCGGGCTACCGACTGACCCGGCTCGACCGGAGAGCTGGCCGGCGGTCGGGACATTCTTCGGTGCGACCGGTCCGGTATCGGGGGCGGGATCACACTTCCCGCTGATACGCATCGGGGGTGGGGTTTGCGAGGATGAGCCGCATGGCTTACGACGCGAGCGCGCTGCCCGATGTGTCCGGGCTGACCATCGGCATCATTGGCGGCACCGGGGAGCAGGGGCGGGGACTGGCTTACCGGTTCGCCCGTTCCGGACAGCGCGTACTGGTGGGCTCCCGGTCGGCGGAGCGTGCGGTGCGGGTGGCGGAGGAGATCAACGCGTTGCCCGGCGTGCCGACCGGCACCGCGCTGGTGGGCGGTGACAACGTCGAGGTGGCCACCCGATCCGACGTGCTGATCGTCGCGGTGCCATGGGACGGGCATGCCGATACGGTCGCCTCACTGCGTGAGCCACTCGCCGGCAAGGTGGTGGTGGACTGTGTCAACCCGCTCGGCTTCGACAAGCAGGGCCCGTACGCGTTGCCGGTCGCGGAGGGCAGTGCGGTGCAGCAGGCTGCGGCGTTGCTGCCGGAGTCCCGGGTCTGCGCGGCGTTCAATCACGTCAGCGCACCGCTGCTGGCCGATCCGGAAGTGGAGCGGATCGACCTGGATGTGCTGATCTGCACCGACGAGCGGGAACTGGTTGGCATCGTGGGTGCGCTGGTCGCCCGGATTCCGGGCATGCGGGGCGTCTACGCCGGTCGGCTGCGTAACGCGCACCAGATCGAGGCGTTCACCGCCAACCTGATTGCGATCAACAAGCGGTACAAGGCGCACGCCGGCATTCGGGTCACCGACCTCTGACCAAGCTCCGGAACTGGCCCCATTCTGACCCCCCGAGATCCCCGTGATCAGGGAGTGCGTCTCGCGACGCGCCGACGACGCGCGGCGAGTTGTTCCCTGATCACGGGGATCTCGGGGGGCACGGGGAACTTGGAGGTGGGGCGGGTCAGAAGGTGTGTTCGGCGGTGGGGAACTGGCCGCCGCGTACCTCTTCGGCGAAGCGCGTGGTGGCCTCGGTCAGTGTGCCGGCCAGGTCGGCGTAACGTTTGACGAAGCGCGGCATCCTGCCCCCGCGTAACCCGGCCATGTCCTGCCAGACCAGGACCTGCGCGTCGGTGTCCGGTCCGGCGCCGATGCCAACGGTGGGAATCGGCAGCGCCTCGGTGATCCGCTTGGCGACCTCGCCCGGGACCATCTCCAGCACCACCGCGAACGCGCCCGCCTCGGCCACCGCGCGCGCGTCGGCCAGTACGTCCTCCGCCGCGTCGCCCCGGCCCTGCACCCGGTAGCCGCCGATCGCGTGTTCGCTCTGCGGGGTGAAGCCGATGTGCGCCATCACCGGGATCCCGGCGCCGGTGATCGCGGCGATCTGCGCCGCGCAGCGCCGGCCGCCCTCCAGCTTCACCGCGTGACAGCCGCCCTCCTTCATGAACCGTACGGCGGTGCGCAGCGCCTGGGTCGGCCCTTCCTCGTACGAGCCGAACGGCAGATCGCCGACGACCAGCGCGTACTCGGTGGCCCCGACCACTGCCCGGACCAGCGGAAGCAACTCCTCGACGGTGACCGGCACGGTGGTCGGGATAGCCGAAGACGTTGTTGGCTGCCGAATCACCGACCAGCAGCACCGGAATACCGGCCTGGTCGAAAATGCTGGCGGTGTACTGATCGTACGAGGTGAGCATCGGCCACCGCTGGCCGCGCTCCTTCGCGATGAGCAGATCGCGGGCGCGTACCCGGCGGGTCGCCGGCCCACCGTACAGTGTCGGCACTTCGGCCGGCTCGGGGCCGATTCCGGTTTCGGACATGGCTGTCTCCTTCCACCTCGAGGCCGCCCACGCGGTCCCCGGGTCACCGCCGATCGTCCCACCTGATGGGTCAGCGCCGGCAGAGAAGAGTGGAAGTTTTCACACGCCATCGTCGCCCTCGGCGACCTGGTCGGTCAGGCCTGCTCGCGCCACCGGTTGGTGATCGGCAGCCGGCGGTCCCGGCCGAACGCCTTGGTCGAGGTTTTGGTGCCCGGCGCGGACTGCCGGCGCTTGTATTCGGCGACGTCGACCATGCGGAGCACCCGGCTCACCACCGCCGGGTCGTGCCCGGCCCGGATCAGGTCGTCGTGGCCGAGGTCATGGTCGATGTAGCCGAACAGGATCGGGTCCAGCACCGAGTAGTCGGGCAGCGTGTCGCTGTCGAGCTGGCCGGGACTGAGTTCGGCGCTGGGCGGCTTACCGATCGAGCTCTCCGGAATCGGGGGCACCGAGCCCACCCGGACCGCCTCCGCGTTACGCCAGTTGGCCAGCTTCCAGACCATCGTCTTCCACACGTCCTTGAGCGGGTTGTAGCCGCCGACCGAGTCGCCGTAGAGGGTGGAGTAGCCGACCGCCAGCTCACTCTTGTTGCTGGTGGTCAGAACGAGGTGGCCCTCCTGGTTCGACAGGGCCATCAGCAGCACCCCGCGTACCCGGGCCTGCAGGTTCTGCACCGCCATTCCGGAGAGTGACAGGTTGGCCAGAAACGCGTCGACCATCGGCTGGATCGGCTCGACCCGGTAGTCCAGCCCGGTGCGCTCGGCCAGATCGGCCGCGTCCTCCCGGGAATGCGCGGAGGAGTGCTGGCTGGGCATGGAGACCCCGACCACCCGGTCCGGCCCGACCGCGTCGACCGCGATCGCGGCGGCCACGGCGGAGTCGATGCCGCCGGAGAGCCCGAGCAGCACCGACCGGAAGCCGTTCTTGTTGATGTAGTCACGCAGCCCCAACACCAGAGCCGGCCAGATTGAGCCCTCGTCGGTGGCCAGCTCGCTGACACCGCCGGTGACCGGCGGGCCGGCGGGTGCCGGCTCCGCGTCGCTGACCGGTACCCGGTCGATTCGCATCTCCCCGGGCAGATCCGCCGGCCCGGTCTCTGGCAGGCTGCCCGCGAGGCCGGCCGCCGCTGTCGGCAGTGGCAGGTCGTGCAGGAGCAGCTGCTCGGCGAATTGCGCAGCACGGGCCAACAGGGTGCCGTCCACGTCGACGATCATCGAGCCACCGTCGAAGACCAGCTCGTCCTGGCCGCCGATCATGTTCACGTACGCCACGGCGGCCCCGGCCTCGGCGGCCCGGCGACGGATCAGGGGCAGCCGTACGTCCTCTTTGCCCGCCTCGTACGGCGAGCCGTTGATGTTGAGGACCAGACCGACGCCGGCCCGACGGGCGGCGGTGAACGGGCCGCCGGCCTGCCAGAGGTCCTCGCAGATGGTCAGCGCGACATCCACCCCGCCGATCCGGGCCACGGTGAGCGTGTCGCCGGGAATGAAGTAGCGGTCCTCGTCGAAGACGCCGTAGTTCGGCAGGTGGTGTTTGAAATAGCCGCCCACCACCCGGCCGCCGTGCAGCACGGCGGCCGCGTTACGTGGTCCCCGGCCGGGGGCCGCGGCGCTGCCGTGGGTGACCGGGCCGTCCGCGTCGAGGTACCCGACGATTGTCGTCACCTCGCCGAGCCCGTCGGCGGCGAGATCGGCGGCGAGCCGCTCCAAACCGGCTCGGGAGGCGGCGACGAAGGAATCCCGGAAGACCAGATCCTCGACCGGGTAACCGGTCAGCATCATTTCCGGGAAGACGACGAGCCGGGCTCCGGCCTCGGCGGCACGACGGGTCCAGTCCCGGATGATCCCGGCGTTGCCGGCGACGTCACCGACGGTCGGATTCACCTGGGCCAGGGCGAGACGCAGGGTGGGCATAGCATCATCTTGCCGCAGCCGGCCCGACGTAACCGCCGCGGCACCAACACTGCCGAAGCCGCGGCACCAGCACTGCCGAAAAGGGTCGCCGGTGTCGTCCCAGCGGGGCTGATCGGGCTACGGTCAAGTAACGTCCAGGTATTGAAGGTCGGTGCAGGCTGGCCCGCTCCGGGGCGTACGCCGGCGCAACCGGTCCGAACAACAACGTCGCGAGGGGTTGAGGTGGACCGTCAGCAGGAGTTCGTGCTCCGCACGCTGGAAGAGCGTGACATCCGTTTTGTCCGTTTATGGTTCACTGACGTGTTGGGCACACTGAAGAGCGTCTCGGTTGCCCCGGCCGAGTTGGAAGCCGCCTTCGACGAGGGCATCGGCTTCGACGGCTCCGCCATCGAGGGCTTCGCCCGGGTCTTCGAATCCGACATGATCGCCATGCCCGACCCGACCACCTTCCAGGTCTTCCCGTTCGAGGGCGGGGCCAGCGGCGAGAGCGCCCGGATGTTCTGCGACATCCTGCTCCCCGACCGCAGCCCGTCCTGGGCCGACCCCCGGCACGTGCTGCGTCGGGCACTGTCCCGGGCGGCCGACAAGGGCTTCACCTTCTACACCCACCCCGAAATCGAATTCTTCCTGATCGAGGAGGGCCCCAACGACGGCTCGGTGCCGATCCCGGTGGACTCGGGCGGCTACTTCGAGCACACCACCCACGCGGTGGCCCGGGACTTCCGCCGGCAGGCGGTGCTCGCCCTGGAACGGATCGGCATCTCGGTGGAGTACAGCCACCACGAGGACGCCCCCGGCCAGCAGGAGATCGACCTGCGCTACGCCGACGCGCTCACCACGGCGGACAACATCATGACCTTCCGGCATGTGGTCAAAGAGGTGGCGCTCTCCGCCGGAGTGCGGGCAACCTTCATGCCCAAGCCCTTCACCGACCAGCCGGGCAGCGGCATGCACACCCATCTTTCGCTCTTCGAGGGCGAGCGGAACGTCTTCCACGACGCCGGTGACCCGATGAAACTCTCCAAGGTCGCCCGGGCGTTCATCGCCGGCCTGCTCACCCATGCCCGCGAATACACCGCGGTGACCAACCAGTGGGTCAACTCGTACAAGCGGCTCTTCCCGCAGGCGCTGCCGGACCGGATCACCGAGTCACCGGCGTACGTCTGCTGGGGGCACCTCAACCGGTCCGCGCTGGTCCGGGTGCCGGCGTACGGCAAGCCCAACTCGGCCCGGGTCGAGGTCCGATCGATCGACGCGGCCGCCAACCCGTACCTGGCCTTCGCGGTGATGCTCGGCGCCGGACTCAAGGGCATCGAGGAGGGGTACGAGCTGCCGCCCGGCGCCGAGGATGACGTCTGGTCACTCTCCAACGCCGAACGCAAGGCCATGGGGTACGAGTCGCTGCCGGAGAACCTGGCCGAGGCGATCGAGGTGATGGCCAGTTCAGAGCTGGTCGCCGAGGTGCTCGGAGAGCACGTTTTCGACTACTTCCTGCGCAACAAGCGCGCCGAGTGGGAGCAGTACCGCCGGGTGGTCACCCCGTACGAGCGGCAGCGCTACCTCGGCGCGCTCTGACCCGAGCGCCGCCCGTCCCGAGGCGCATGGGACGGGCGACACCCGTACGCGTTACTTCGACACTGTGGGCTGAGCCGGGCCACGGAGGCCAGCCAGCGCGCCGCTTCCGACCGCCTGGGTGATGGCGTCAGCCTCAGCCTGAGTCAGCTTGCCGTCCTTGACCGCCTGGTCCAGCCGCTGCTTGAGCTGCGCCTGCCGGTCGTCCCTGGTCGCCTGCCGGTCCGTCTTGGTCGCCGGTCGGTTCGGCTTGTCGGCGCCCTGGCGCTGCTCGCGCACCTTCTGCAGCGCGGCGGTCACCTGCTCCTGCGGGACACCCAGCTCCTTGGCGAGCGCCGCGGCGAACGCCTGCGGGTTACCGACCCGACGGTGCTCGCCACCTGGACCCGGACGCTTACCGGCGTCGCGGCCCTCCCGCTTGTCGGCGCCCTCCCGCTTGTCGGCACCCTCCCGCTTGTCGGCACCCTTGCGCTGCTCGGTGCCGTGCCGCTGCCAGTTGCCTTGGACGTGCCGCTGCTGGCCCGCGCCGGGAAGCACGCCGGCCTGGACCGCCTTGGCGATCGCGTCGGCCTGCTCCTGGGTGAGCTTGCCGTCGGTGACCGCCTGGTCGAGCCGGGACTTGAGCCGCTCCTGGAGGTCAGCCTTGGCGCTTCCGTCGTTCTTGCCCTTGCCGGAATGGTTCTGCTTCCACACCTCGGTCCGGGTCTTCGCCTCAGTCCGGTGCTGCTCCTGGATCTTGGTCAGCGCGGCCTCGACCTTGTCCTGGGGGACGCCCAGCGCCGCGGCAAGGTCCTCGGCCAGCTTGGTCCGCTGCTCGGCCCACCGCTGCTGGCGGTCCTTGCCCACGGTCGAGTCGCCAGTGGTCTGGCTGGAGACGGACGGACTGGGCGTCGGGTTGCCCGCGAAGGCGAGGGTCGGGGCGGCGATTCCCACCCCGAGTACGCCAGCGGCGGCCAGCCCCGCGAGCATCGACTTCTTCGAAATCGTTCTGGACACCAAAATCCTCCAGATAATCGGCTATTTGTTTTTTACCGGAACCGACCATGCACTGGCTACCTGGGGTTATGCGGTGCTGCGCCTGACAGCAGGCTGAGAAGCTCGGTCGACGCGCGGCGTCAAGGAGCCTGTCGGGCGTTCTGTCCGGCTCTGCTCGGCTGTCTTGTTGTGGCCAACCATCATGCTTGTACCGGACCGACCCCCTCCCGACAGGAGTCGCCCGTGGTGTCCAGTGGGATCAGCTACGCCGATGCAGCCCGCCTGCTCGGCGGAGAGGCCGGCGGGCAGAGCCGGATCGTGACCGTGCTCGACGCGCTCACCGGCGGGGCCCTGCTCGGCACGGTGGTGGCGGTACCGGCCGTGCTGGGTCTTTTCGACGCTGCGGTGGAGTTCGTCCGGCTCAGCCACGAACTGGTCCGGGCCCTGTCCGAGCGGCGGGCCGGCCTGTCCCGGTACGCCCGGACCGAGCGGCTGGCCGCGGCGCACCGGGTGATCGTGGTGACCGCCTTCTTCGAAACGCTGGCCGAGGCGGATCTGCCGTTCCGGTTCCGCGATCTGGAACTGACCAAGCGGGAGCAGGTGGAGATCGCCGGGACGCCCGGGGCTGACCACCAGCCACTGCTCCACGCCTTCTTCTCCGCCGGTGCGGCGGTGCCGCTCTCCGGCCCGCAGCAGCCGTACGAATCGTTCCGCGCGGAGTTGACCGACTACTACCGTCAGGTGTCCGACCGGTTCGGTCGGTTCGTCGTCGGTCTCGCCGCCTGGGACTTCCTCGGGGTCACCGATCAGGCCCGATTCCAGGCTGTCCTTGCCGACCTGCCGAAGCGGGCCGTGGCCCGGCACCAGGAGCTACTCGGCCGACTAGCTGGCGATTTCCCCGAGGTGGCCTTCTGGGCCGGGCTGCGCGAGCACGCGGCCACCCGGGCCGAGGTACGCGAACTCGCCGACGCCTTCGCCGGCCTGGAACGGTTGCTGGTCGGCATCTCCACCGGCCGGGCGCCCGACGATCGGCGAGCCGGGCTGGCCCGGGCGGCCGCCGCCGAACTGGACCGGCCGGTCATCGCCTCCGGGGAGGTACCGGCCGGGCTGCGGGTGCCCACCCTCGGCGAGGCGTACCTGCCGCACCGCTACCGGCTCGCCGAGGTGACCCCGGGCGACCGGCTCAGCGACGAGTCGTGGTGGGCCGATCGGCTGGTCCGGGACGACCTGAGCGCCTTCCTGGCCGGCTTCCTCACCGCGCCGGGCGTGACCGCCGCCCCGTTGCTGGTGCTGGGCCAGCCCGGCTCGGGCAAGTCGGTGCTCACCCGGGTGCTCGCCGCCCGGCTGCCGGCCGCAGACTTCCTGCCGGTCCGGGTGGTACTGCGGGACGTGCCGGCCGCCGCCGACCTGCAGGACCAGATCGAGTACGCGGTCCGGGCCGCCACTGGGGAACGGTTGGACTGGCCGGCGCTGGCCCGCTCCGCCGGGGACGCGCTACCGGTGGTGCTGCTCGACGGGTTCGACGAGCTGTTGCAGGCCACCGGGGTGAGCCAGACCGACTACCTGGACCGGGTTGCCGCTTTCAGCGCCGGGAGGCCGATCAGGGCCGGCCGGTGGTGGTCGTGGTGACCAGCCGGACCAGCGTCGCCGACCGGGCCCGGCTGCCGGAGGGCACGGTTGCGTTGCGGCTGGAGCCGTTCGATGACCGACGGGTGGCCGCCTGGCTGGACACCTGGAACACCGCGAACGGCGGACACTTCGCCGACCGGGGCGTGACGCCGTTGGACCTGCCGACCGTGCTGGCCCACCGGGAGTTGGCCGAACAGCCGTTGCTGCTGCTGATGTTGGCGCTCTACGACGCGGACGGCAACGCGCTGCGCTCGGCCGGTGCGCTGCGCCCGGATGAGCTCTACGAGCGGCTGCTGCGCCGGTTCGCTCGGCGGGAGGTGACCAAGCACCGTCCTGGGATGCCCGGGGCGGAGTTGGACCGGGCGGTGGAGGACGAACTGCGCCGGCTTTCCGTGGTCGCCTTCGCCATGTTCAACCGCTCCGCGCAGTGGGTCACCGAAGCGGAGCTGGAGGCCGACCTGGCGGCGCTGTCGGGCAACTCGGGAGGTGGCGGGCATCCGAGCCCCGGCCTGCGCGCTCCGCTGCGACCGGCCGAGATCGTGCTCGGCCGGTTCTTCTTCGTACACCGGGCGCAGGCCACCCGGGACGACGATCGGCTGGAGACGTACGAGTTTCTGCACGCCACCTTCGGTGAGTTCCTGGTCGCCCGGTTCACCTGGCAGGTGCTCGGTGACGTTGCCGCCCGGGAGGCGGCCGCGACCATGTCGTTCGGCGTGAATCCGGTTGACGATGACCTGTTGCACGCGCTGCTGTCGTACTCGGCACTGAGTGGGCGGGCCCCGGTCATCGGCTTCCTGGCCGCGTTGGCCTCCGGCCTGGACGCCGAGCGTCGGCGGGCCCTTACCGAACTGCTGGTACGGCTTTTCCGAGCCGCGCAGCACACTCGGATGGCCCGCCGGCACGAGAACTATCAGCCTCGACCGCTGCCGGCGCCGGCCCGGCACGCCGCTTACAGCGCCAACCTGCTGTTGCTCGCGGTGGGTACGGGCGGCGCGTTGCGCGGCAGCGAGTTGTATCCGGGCCGCAACGTGGTGTCCTGCTGGCACCGCGACACGCTGCTATGGCAATCCCAGTTGACCAGCCAGGACTGGACCAGCCTGGTGTCGACCTTGACCCTGGACCGGCTTCGGACCGACGACCATGACCGGGACATCGCGCTCGCCATCACCACCGACCGGGAACCGCGTTCCGTACCCCCAATTGATCCGATCTGGACTTGGGAGTTCGGGACAAGGCATGACGTAGCGTCCTGGATCCGCCAGGGGGCGCCCTTTCCTGAGATGAGCCGTACGGCTCACTTTCAGTGCGGTCTTCACGGGGATGTGTTGGTCCACGCACTGGAACCGTTGGCCAACGGACTCCCGTCAGCGGTCAATAGTTTCGGCCCGGCGGCCAGTGGAGTCTCCTCTCTCGCCGCCGAACTCAGCCGGCTTCTGCTGCTGCCTCCAAATGATCCAGTTCATCGGCGGCAGCTCTACCTGCGCTGTGCGGCGTTTGGTATGCACATCGATGGACCCGAATTCCTGTCGCTGATTGGCTTGCTGCTGGATCGTCTCGCTGTCGACTGGGAGCTGCCGGCAGACCTGATCATGAATATCTTTGGAGAATCCGGTTGGACGCTGAACCAACCCGGACCCTTAACCAACCGGTTCCTGCGTTGCCTGCTCGCCTTCGCGGGCCGCGACCCCGCTGTCGATCCGCAACTCGGCCGGCGACTGGCCTGGGTGCTTCACTATGCCGATGAGGCGACGATGGATCCCATCCTGGCGGCTGAGGCGGTGGCCCGCCTGGTTGAACTGGCCTTTTACGGGAAGGCGGACCAGTGCTCCGGGCCCGATGAGCCGGACGCAGGGCAAACCGACTGGATCGCGTTAGCCCGGGAGCTGGTCGCCCGACCGGCGTTGGCGGCCGTGCTGGCCGTACGGCCGGATCTGCGGGCCCGCCTCGAACACGCCACAAGCCACCCGCTCAGCTCAAGTCGATCATGAGGTTATCGTTCCGTATCCCGCTGTTCAGCGGGATAACCTCATGATCGACTTGAGGTTCGGTGGGTTAGTGGACGGCGGGGGAGATGCTGAGGGTGCCGGTGGCGGTGTCCAGGGTCGCCGGGACGCTGAGCGGGACGGTGAGCTGGCCCACCCCGTGCCCGATCGGCAGGCCACCGAGCACCGGCACCCCGAGGTCACCGAGACGCTCGGCGAGCACATCGGCAACGCTCACCGCCCAGCCGTCCGCGCAGTCGGTGAACTGGCCCACCGCCACCCCGGCGACCCCGGCCAGCGCTCCCGCCCGGCGCAGGTGGGTGAGCATCCGATCGACCTTGTACGGGGGTTCCCCGACATCCTCGATCAGCAGGATCGCCCCGGTCAGGTCGGGCATGTCCGGGGTGCCCACCGATGCGGCGATCAGACAGAGGTTCCCGCCGAGCAGCGGGCCGGTGGCCGTACCCGGCACCAGCACCCCGGCGGTCTCCTCGGCCGGCACCCGGGAAACCGTCACCGGGTCGGTGCTCATCAGCGCGGACCGCAGCGACTCGGCGGAGTGCGGCGGGGTGCGCTCGTCCAACCAGGCGGCGCCGGGGCCGTGCACGGTGGCCAGCCGGGCGCCGCGCCAGAGCGCGAACTGCAGCGCGGTGATGTCGGAGAACCCGGCGACCACCTTCGGATCCCGGCGTACCAGTGTCATGTCGATCTGCGTCGACCACCCGCTGTGCGCCGTAACCGCCCCGGGTGCAGAGAATGCCGCGTACCGCCGGGTCGGCGAAGGCCGTGTTCAGATCCGCGGCGCGTAGCGCATCGGCCCCGGCCAGGTAGCCGTGCCGGGCGTACGCGTTGGGCGCCAGAACCGGCCGTAGACCCCACTCGGTGAGCAGGGCCATCCCCCGGTCCACCCGCTCGGGCCGGGTCGGCCCGGACGGTGAGACCAGCAGCACGGTGTCGCCGGGACGTAAGGCTGGTGGGCGTACCGCGTCGGCCATAACGCGTGAGCCTAGCCGGGCGGGTTCGGCCACCCGATAGCCTCGACCCCGTGGCAACCGCACTGGTGATCGAGAACGACCCGACCGACGACCCCCGCCGGCTGGGGGAATGGCTGACCGAGGCCGGCCTCGGCCTGCAGGTGCTTCGACCGTACGCGGGGGACGCCCTGCCCGGGGAGCTGACCGGCTTCGCCGCGCTGGTGGTGCTCGGCGGGGAACAACAGGCCTATCCGCAGGCCGACGGGAGCCCCGGCGCGCCCTGGTTCCCGGCGCTGGAAGGGCTGCTGCGTAAGGCGGTCCGGCACCGGGTGCCCACCCTGGGCATCTGCCTGGGCGCCCAACTGCTGGCCACCGCGCACGCCGGCCTGGTCGAGCGCAGCCCGTCCGGGCCGGAGGTCGGCCCGGCGGTGGTGGGCAAGCGGGACGCGGCCGACACCGACCCGCTCTTCAAATACGTTCCGCTGATCCCCGACGTGTTGCAGTGGCACGCTGACGAAATCACCGAGCTGCCCCACGGGGCGGTGCTGCTCGCCGCGTCGACCCGCTATCCCCACCAGGCGTTCCGGCTCGGCGACCGGGCCTGGGGGTTGCAGTTCCACATCGAGTGCGACGCCGCGATGATCGCCGACTGGGCGAGCGGGTCGGAGCTCATCGCCGAACTCGGGTACGACCCGGAACTGGTGGTCGCCGCCTGCACGGAGGCGCTGGCCGACGTGGAGGATGTCTGGCAGCCCTTCGCCGCCCGGTTCGCCGCGCTGGCCCTCGGAGAACTCTCCGGCGCCGAGCCGAGGCGTAACCTCCCACTGCTCGGCCAGTAGTCAGCGAGCGGATTTCCGTTTCGGGCGCGGCACTATGGCACGAAGCCCCAGTTTGCGCGCCGTACTCTGCGGTTGTTGATGGTTTTGATAGAACATAGGCGATCGAATGGAAGCGTGTCGTGACACGGTATGCGCTTTACGGCTTAAGGAACTCGAGTGTTGCTGAAACAGCCGAGGGTCTTAGCGCCCGGCTAGGGTGCAACTTCCAGGATCGGGAGAACTTCGTGCACTATGGGACGCTCGTATATGTCGAAGGTGTGGCTGGCTTGCCCGCAATAGACGGTCTGCCGATAGCATCGGAAACGCTTGTTAGACTACGGGGTGAGCTGTGATTATCTCGTGTTCTCATAAGAATTCGGTAGGTGCCAGCATTCGAAGTGAGTAGGACAAGCGCGGTGCGGGTGATGTCACCGGTCAGCTGCACGGGTGGTTCATCAGGCGGTCGTCGAGAATCCACTTTGGATCGGAATGATCGATGTGGAATGATCTAGCAGGTGAAGACCTCTGTGACGGCGTTCAAGCTGCGGCACTGCCTGGTGTTGGCCGGTCTGATGATGGTCGCGTCCGGCTGTGCGCAAGCTGACCAGACCGCGGCGCAGCCGGCACCGGTGACCTATGACAAGGGTGTCGCCTGCGGTGCGGTGCGGCAGGTGCTGGACGATGTGAAGCTCGTGATGGTCCCCGCGCTCGGTGGGGTTAAGGACGCAGAGGATGGGAAGCGGTTCCTGGTGGAGGCGGATCGCCACGTCGAGCGGTTACGCACCATTGACCAGGCGGACCCGGAACTCAAGAGCCTCCTCAATCGGTACGCCGATGGGCTGCATCAGGTGGCTTCCGTGCTGGCGGCGAATGAGGCGGCTGCTATGGAAACCTTGGATTTCGATGACATGACGGCTCGTGAAGAGGCGGTTGTGGGGTACTGCCGGCCGGGGCAGGAGGGGCTGCCGTTCAGCGCTGAGGCCAAGCAGGTGCTGACCGAAGTCTGCGCCAAGGTAGCGGCCGTCGAGGCGGGTGACGGCAAACGGGCCAACGAGCTGTGGGAGTCGTTGCGTACGGGGAGCCTGTCCGGGTCGGCGGAGGCGACGACGAAGCGCGAGCTGATCACCCTCTGGCGGGGCATCGCCGACGCCTACCACGACCAGCACTTCGAGATCTCCATCAACCTGGACGAGCTTCGTGCGTTCCGGGCGCGGTTTACCAGGTCGGGGCGAGTCGCAGATAGGCGGCCGACATGCTGGAGCAGCCCCACGGTGTCGCCGAGGCGGCGAAGTACCTGGATAAAGAGCAGGTGCGCGCCTTCGAACGCACCGTTCGGGACTCCTGCCAGTGAGGGTGCGACCCGGCACACCGGGTCCGAGTCGCTCCGGGACATCAGCGGGAACCCGATAACCTCAGTTTCGTGGCGACCGCGCTGGTGATCGAGTACGACGCGACAGGCGACCTTCGACAACTGCCGGAGTGCCCCGGCGCAGCTGGCCCGGTGAGCCGGACGGCAGGGCGCTGACCGTGACTAGACCGACCAGTGCCCGGAATCGGCTCGCCCGGTACGGCTTCGGCGTTCACCGACGGCGACCGGGTGGGCGCGGCCGAGCTGCTCGGCCCGGAGGGCCTGGGCCTCTGGGACCCGGCCACCCAGGAACCGGCCGACGCCGGCGCGGCTGAGCTGATCACCGCGCTGTCCCGGGCCGCCAACCCGGACCTGGCGCTGCGTCAACTGCACCGGCTGGTCGAAGCCGAACGCCGGGTTGAGCCGGACGCACCAAACTCGGCCCTGCTCGCCGGCTTGACCGCCGATCCCGGCCTGCGGCATCGGCTGCTCGCTGTACTCGGTGCGTCGTCGGCGCTCGGCGACCATCTGGTGGCCAACCCGGAGCAGTGGCGGACCCTGGCGACCGGGCCGGACGGGCTCGCGCCGAACGCCGACGGGGTGCTGCGACTGGAGCAGCCGGGCCCGGCCGGCGTACCGACCGGGCCGGTGGTGGCCGAGCTGCGCCGGGCGTACCGGATCACGTTGTTGCGGATCGCGGCGGCCGACCTGACCGGCGAACGGGACCTGGAGCAGACCATGGCCGCGCTCTCCGCGCTGGCCGACGCCACCCTGAACGCCGCGTACGAGATCGCGGTCGGCGAACTGCCGGCCGGTACGCCACGGCCCCGGGTGGCCGTGGTGGCGATGGGTAAGTGCGGCGGCGGGGAGCTCAACTATGTCTCCGACGTCGATGTCATCTTCGTCGCCGCCACCGATGCGGACCTGGCCGCCGCTACCCGGGTGGCCACCCGGCTGATCCACGTCTGCGGGCTGGTCGCCTGGCCGGTGGATGCCGCGCTGCGCCCTGAGGGCAGTCGGGGTCCACTGGTCCGGACCCTGGCCAGCCACCTGGCCTACTACCGGCGGTGGGCGCGGACCTGGGAGTTCCAGGCGCTGCTCAAGGCCCGGCCGGCGGCCGGCGACCTCGACCTGGCCGCCGAGTGGATCGACGGGCTGGCGCCGCTGGTCTGGCAGGCGGCGGAGCGGCCGGAGGCGGTCGAGGACGTCCGGGCCATGCGCCGCAAGATCATCGATAACGTTCCGCCGGGCGAGCTGGAGCGCGAGATCAAGCGCGGGCCGGGTGGGCTGCGGGACATCGAGTTCGCCGTCCAGTTGCTGCAACTCGTACACGGCCGGGTCGACGAGTCGCTGCGCGAACCCGGCACCATCCCCGCGCTGCGTGCCCTGGTAGCCGGCGGCTACGTCGGGCGGGCCGACGGTGAGGCGCTGCTGCGCGGCTACCGGTTCCTGCGCGCGGTGGAGCACCGGTTGCAGTTGCAGGGACTGCGTCGGACCCACACCGTGCCGACCGAGCCCGGTGCGCTGCGCTGGCTGGCCCACGCGCTGGGTTACACCGCCACGGCCGAACGGAACGCCGTCGAGGCGTTCCGCGCCGACTGGGTCACCCACGCCACCGAGGTACGCCGGCTGCACGCCAAACTGCTCTACCGGCCGCTGCTGGAGGCGGTGGCCCGGGTGCCCGCCGACGGGTTGCGGCTGACCACCGACGGCGGCCCGGCAGCGGTTGGAGATCCTCGGCTTCGCCGACCCGGCCGGCGCGCTGCGCCATCTGCAGGCGCTCACCGGCGGGGTGACCCGGACCGCCGCGATCCAACGCACCCTGCTGCCGGTGCTGTTGCAGGAGTTCGCCGACGCGCCGGAGCCGGACCGGGGACTGCTCAACTACCGGCAGGTTTCCGACACGCTGGGCCGTACCCCGTGGTATCTGCGGCTGCTGCGCGACGAGGGGCCGGTGGCCCGGCGACTGGCCCGTACCCTCGCCCTCTCCCGCTACGCCGCCGATCTGCTGGCCCGCGACCCGGAGGCGCTGCGGCTGCTCGCCGACGATGCCGAGTTGATCCCGCGCGATGCCGGGGCGCTCCGCGTCGGCCTTGCCGCCGCCGCCGACCGGCACCTCGGCGGCCGTGGCCCACAACCCCCGGCCGCCTCGGCTGAGCCGATCGAGGCGGTCCGCGCGGTCCGGGCGCTGCGCCGACGGGAACTGTTCCGGGTGGCCTGCGCCGACGTGCTCAGCCAGGCCGGGGCGCTGGCCCCGGCGCACCCGGTCGACGTGGCCGAGGTCGGCCGAGGTCTCTCCGCGGTCACCGACGCCACCCTCGCCGCTGCGCTGCGGATCGCGCAGGCCACCCAACCGGCGCTGCCCGGACTGCGGTTCGCCGTGATCGGCATGGGCCGGCTCGGCGGGTACGAGATGAACTACCTTTCCGACGCGGACGTGCTCTTCGTCTATGACCCGCCCCCCGGGGTGGCCGACGACGCGGCCAGCGCCGCCGCGCACGCCATCGCCAGCGAGCTGCGCCGGCTGCTCGGCATGCCGGCGCCCGACCCGCCGCTCGGCGTCGACGCCGACCTGCGTCCCGAGGGCCGGCAGGGGCCGCTGGTGCGCAGCCTGGCCGCGTACGCCCAGTACTACGCCCGCTGGTCGAAGGTGTGGGAGGCGCAGGCCCTGCTGCGGGCCCGGTTCGTCTGCGGCGACGCCGGGCTGGGCGACAGAGTTCGAGACGCTCATCGACCCGGTGCGTTACCCGGACCGGGGCCTGACCCGGGAACAGGTGACCGAGATCCGGCGGATCAAGGCCCGGGTGGAGACCGAGCGGCTGCCCCGGGGCGCCGACCCGGCCACCCACACCAAGCTCGGCCGGGGCGGGCTGGCCGACGTGGAGTGGGCGGTGCAGCTCATCCAGTTGCGGCACGCCGGGGCGGTGCCGGAGCTGCGGAGCACCCGTACCCTCGACGCGCTGGCCGCCGCCCGCGACGCCGGACTGGTCGACCCGGATGACGCCGCCGCGATGGCCGCCGGCTGGACCCAGGCCGCCCAGGTACGCGACGCGCTGATGCTGATCCGGGGCCGGGCCGGCGACCAACTGCCCCGGCACGGAGTGGAGTTGGCCGGGGTGGTGCGGCTGCTCGACGGCCATGACACCGGAGAGTTCCTCGACGGCTATCTACGTACCGCCCGGCACTGCCGGACGGCGGTGGAACGCGTCCTCGACGCCTGACCGCCATGGCGACAGTTGGCCGGTCAGCTACTCAGGCTGTACCGCCCGGGGCCGGGGACCCGCACGCTCGTCCAGACGCCGTCCGGAGCGACGGTGGCGCCGCCGGTCACCGTCAGCCAGCGGCTGTAGCGCACCCGGATCGGGACCGGACCAGCGGCTGGCGCGTCGAAGGTCAGCGTGGCCGCGTCCATCGCGACCACGCTGGCCGGGGCGGCCACGATCGGGGTGGGATCAGCCACCGCGAAGAGGCGCCAGTCAGCGTTCGCCCAGATTTCGGTCAGGTAGGGCAGCCCACTCGTGATGAGCTCCGCTTCCGGTAGCCCCACCCAGGAGAGCGCGGCGCCCGGTAGTGCGACGTAGGCCACCGCATTGTCGTCCAGCCATCGTCGGTAGCTCTCCGGAGTCAACGGCACCCCGGTGCCGCCCCCACCCGGCAGTTCCTCGAAGAAGAGCGGGTTGCGCTCGAGGTCCACCTGCCGTAACCAACCACGCGCCAGCGGAACATCGCCGAGATGGGCTGACTCCCAGTAGTGCTGGGTTGGCGGCACCTCCACCCGACCGGTGACGCCCCGGGCGTGCAACTGCTCGACCAGCGGGGCGAAATAGGACGGGTCACTGGCCGGATCGCCGATCTCGCGCAGATCGATGGTGGAGGCCGGCGGTTGCCACCAGCAGACCAGGGCGAGCAGCCCGGCCAGCCAGAGTTTGCCGTGCCGCGCGGGCAGCCGCGCCCCGGCGGTACGTACCGGCAGCCGCGCCCCGGCGGCAAGCGCGGGCAGCCGTGCGCCGGCGGCAAGTACCGGCAGCGCGAACATCACTGCCAGCCGGGTGGCGTTGAGCCCGACCGGCGTGTGTACCAGCGCGGACAGCAGCACCCCACCGGCCGAAAGCAGCGCGCCCAGGCGCACCGGTCGCCACGGCACCAGGGCCGCCACCACCAGACTGGTGACGACCGCGCGCGCGGTGTCCATCGGGCTGATGTTCATCCAGCCGCCCTCGCCGAAGAATCCGGCGGTCACCGCGATAGGTGCCGTCGCGACCAGCGCCAACAGCAGACCGTCGGTTCGTCGGCCGGCGAGCAGCAGCGCCACCCCGGCCAGCGCGACGAAGAGCCCGGCCACCGGGCTGGCCGCCGAGGCGAGCAACGCCGCGGTGCCGGCCGCGCCATAGCGCAGCAGCCGGGACGTCCGGCCGGCCGGGCGTACGGTCAGCGCGAGTAGCGCGCCGACGCCGAAGGCGACGCCGAGGGCGTACGTCACCCGACCGGAGACCAGGTTCCCGGCGATGCAGACCGCACCGGTCACCGCACCGAGCACGGGGCGGGGCACGTTGGTGCGCAGCAGCAGCGCGGCGAACGCCATAGCCGCGCTGACCAGCGCGATCACGCCAGTCAGCCTTACCCCGAGCAGGGCCAGCACGGGTTGGGAGATCAGGCTGTAACCGAATTGTTGGCTACCGGCGTACCAGCGCAAATCCACCGGGGTGAAGCCGTGTTCGGCGAAGAAGTCGGCCCGGGCCACCTGGGCGGAGAGGTCGGTGCCCATGGGTGGTAACAGTAGGTAGGTGACAGCCAACGCAGTGGAGACCAGTGCGGCAATCGTCACGGCGCGGTAACGCCGCGTCATTCCCACCTCCGAAAATTCGATCGCTTGATCGTAATTCACGCTACCCGGAGACCAAATGGCACTATGTAGCCCGTGGCATCCCCGATAATCCGTTACACCGGTCTTGCTGGCTCGATCCTGCTCGCCTACGCCGCCTACCTTGGCGGTGCGCTGCGCGTATCGCAAAGCGGGGTCACCCCGGTCAGCATCTGGCAGGGTGAGCACGGGCCGGTGATCTCTGCTCGCCTGGCTCGCCGGCACCGGGGCGCTGGTCTGGGCCTGGTGGGCGGCCCGGCATCTCGTTACTTCGGTCCGCTGGGTCTACGTCACCGTCGGGCTCTGGCTGCTGCCGTTACTGATCGCGCCGCCGCTGGGCAGTCGGGATATCTACGCGTACGCCTGCCAGGGCTGGGGCTACAACGCCGGGCACCACCCCTACCTGGCCGGTCCGCAAGAGTTGGGCTGCCCGTGGCTGGATTCGGTCTCGACGGTCTGGCGGGACTCGCCCGCGCCGTACGGGCCGGTGTTCGTCGTCCTCGCGGGCGCCGCGGTAGCCATGGCGGGGACGCTGGTCAGCACGCTGACGGTGCTGCGGCTAATCGCCCTGCTGGGTGTGGTGCTCACCGCCGCCTGCCTGCCCGCCCTGGCCCGACGTTGTGGGGCGCCCGAGGGGCGGGCGCTCTGGCTGGTGCTCGGGTGCCCGCTGGTGGCGGTGCACCTGGTCTCCGGCGCGCATAACGACGCGTTGATGGTCGGACTGCTGGTCGCCGGCTTGTTGCTGGTGGTGCGGCGGCCCGGCCAGTTCGGGTCACTGTTCGCCGGTGGTGCGCTACTCGGTCTCGCTTTCTTGATCAAGAGCACCGCGGTGGTGGTGATCCCGTTCGCGGCGCTGGCCGCCATCGCCGGCCCGTACCGGTTCCGGGCACTGGTCCGCGACGGCGGCTCCGTGGTGGGCGGCTCGGCGGCCGTCGTGCTGGCCACCACCGCCCTCTCCGGACTGGGCTGGGGGTGGACGGCCGGGCTGGCCCGCAGCGGCGATACCGTGCAGTGGACCTCGCTGCCCACCGCGATGGGTTATGCGGTGGAGTATCTCGGGCGGATCTTCGGTGCCCACTTCGACGCCGTACCGGCCACCCGGGCGGTGGGGGTGGCGCTCCTCGCTGTGCTGCTCGTCACGCTCTGGTGGCGGACCCGGGATCGGGACCCGGTGCGCGGTGCCGGTCTGGCGCTGGCCGCCACGGTACTGCTGGCCCCGGTCTTCCACCCCTGGTACGCGGTGTGGCCGCTGGCCGTGCTCGCGGTGACCACCATCCGGATCGACTGGCTTGTCGTGCCCTGTGTGGTCGCGTCCTTCCTTACCCTGCCGGATGGCACCGGGCTGGCCCGATTCACCAAGTTCCCCGGCACCATCGCGGTGGTGTTCCTCGCCGTACTCCTGCTCGTCAAGTACGCGAAAGCTGCCCTCGGCAAGCCCACCCCGCTTCCCACCATCAACCCCACCCCGCTCCCCACCATCAAACCCACCCCCCAGGATCCCGATGATCGGGGAGTAACTCCCGCGAGTCGCCGGGCGTTTCACGAAGCAGTTCGCTGATCACGGGGATCATGGTCGTCCCGGGTAGCACAGACCGAGACGGCTGGTGGCCGGCCGAGGGTGCGGGCCGGCCACCAGCCGCCGATCAATCGATCGATCAGCAGTCGAAGTACATCTCGAACTCGTGTGGGGTCGGCCGCAGTCGGACCGGGTCAACCTCGTTGGCGCGCTTCCAGTCGACCCAGGTGGAGATCAGGTCCGGGGTGAAGACACCGCCGTCGAGCAGATAGTCGTGATCGGCCTCCAGAGCGTCAAGCACCTCCGGCAGCGAGCCGGGGACCTGCTTGACCGAGCCCCACTCCTCCGCCGGCAGGTCGTAGAGGTCCTTGTCGATCGGCTCCGGCGGTTCGATCTTGCTCTTGATGCCGTCCAGACCGGCCATCAGCATCGCCGAGAAGGCCAGGTAGACGTTGGCTGACGGGTCCGGCACCCGGAACTCGACCCGCTTGGCCTTGGCGTTGCTGCCGGTCACCGGGATGCGGGTGCAAGCCGAACGGTTGCGCTGCGAGTAGACCAGGTTGACCGGTGCCTCGAAGCCCGGCACCAGCCGACGGTACGAGTTCACCGTCGGGTTGGTGAAGGCCAGCAGCGAAGGCGCGTGGTGCAGCAGACCGCCGATGTACCAGCGGGCGGTGTCGGAGAGCCCGGCGTAGCCGGTCTCGTCATAGAAGAGCGGCTCGCCGCCCAACCAGAGACTCTGGTGGGTGTGCATGCCGGAACCGTTGTCGCCGAAGAGCGGCTTGGGCATGAAGGTCGCGGTCTTGCCGGCCGCCCAGGCCTCGTTCTTCACGATGTACTTGAAGAGCTGCATCTGGTCACCGGCGTGCAGCAGGGTCGAGAACCGGTAGTTGATCTCGGCCTGGCCGCCGGTGCCGACCTCGTGGTGCGAGCGCTCGACGGTGTAGCCGGCGTCGAGCAGGCGACACACGATGGCGTCCCGCAGGTCGGCCTGATGGTCAACCGGCGGCACCGGGAAGTAACCACCCTTGTACGCGGTCTTGTAACCGCGGTTGCCGCCCGGTTCCTCACGGCCGGTGTTCCAGGCGCCCTCGATCGAGTCGATGTAGTAGAAGGACTGGTTGGCGGCGGTTTCGTAGCGGATCGAGTCGAAGATGTAGAACTCCGCCTCGGCGCCGAAGTAGGCGGTGTCCGCGATGCCGCTGGCGGCGAGGTAGTCCTCGGCCTTCCGGGCCACGTTGCGCGGGTCGCGGGAGTAGGCCTCCTGCGTGAACGGATCGTGGATGAAGAAGTTCAGCGCCAACGTCTTCCGCGCCCGGAACGGGTCGATGAAGGCGGTGGAGACGTCGGGGAGCAGCAGCATGTCCGACTCGTGGATCGCCTGGAAACCACGGATCGACGATCCGTCGAAGGCGAGGCCGTCGGTGAAGACGCTGTCGTCGAACGACTCCGCCGGCAGGTTGAAGTGCTGCATCACGCCGGGCAGGTCACAGAAACGTACGTCGACGAACTTTACGTCCTCGTCCTTGAGATATCGCAGGAGTTCCTCAGAATTGGCGAACACACGTCCTCCTGGCACGTCCACGGGTGGCTGGGCTGTTGCCGACGCTATTGCCACGCGATTGCCCAACCATGTCTCTGATGTTTCTGCCGTGTTACGTCATCTGCGGAGCGTGATTTTTCCCGAACCAGGTGCCACCGGGCTGCCGAACCGATGGTTGGTCCGATGCCGGGGTTCCCGTTTCACCCGATTGGATGCGTACCAGTCTGTCCTCAGGTTTCCGGCGGCTGCCCTCATGTCCAGAAACCGCCGAGTGATGTTTCACCGGTCCGTGCCGGCCGGCGTAGGGGGGTGGCACCGCTGCGGATACCCTGACTCTCCGTGACGAGACAGGATGACGCCGTTGCCCCAGATTCACCCGTAGCGGGGCCGCCCATGACCGATCCGAACTTCGTACCGCCGAGTCTGGCCCGCCGGTTCGGCGCATTGGTCGTCGACTGGGGGCTCTGCGTACTGGTTTCCGGCTTTTTCGGTAATCCGATCCAGGACGGCTGGCCGCCGGTGCTGGTCCTGGTCGCCGAGTACGCCGTGTTCATCGGACTCTTCGAGCAGACCCCGGGCATGTGGATCAGCCGGCTGAGGTGTGTGTCGTACTCCGATGGTGGCCGGATCGGGGTGTTCCGGGCGTTGTTGCGCGGTGTGTTGCTCTGCCTGTTCGTGCCACCGCTGCTGATGGATGAGCGCCGCCGCGGGCTGCATGACCGGGCAGCGGGCTCGATTGTGACCAGCGCGACCCCCGCGCCCGCACCCGTCGTCTAGCCCCCACCCCGTCCAGCCCCGTCGATCAAGGACTTCCCCGTCGATCAAGGACTTATCGTCGTGGATTGGTGATCCAACCACGACGATAAGTCCTTGATCGACGGGGGTGGTGCGGGGTGGGGGTGATCAGCGGCCGCGTGACTGCCGGAAGGCGCCCTTCGGCGGGCGCATGTTCTTGGGGATCGCACCCTTGGGCAGTTGCGGTCGGGCCGAGAGGGCCTTGAGCCGCTTGTCGAGGGCGTTGACTTCCTTGCCGCTGAGGTTGCGGGGCAGGCGCATCAAGGTCATCCGTAGCTTGCGGATGGGCAACTCCTGCTCGCCCTGGCCGATCAGGTAGTCATAGAGCGGTGCGCTGCCGATCACCTTGGCCAGCCTGCGCTTCTCCTGGCCGAGCAGGCTGCGGACCCGCTGCGGGTTGCCCTCGGCGAGCAGGATCACGCCGGGCCGCCCGAGCACCAGGTGGACCATGTCCATCTGGGTGGTCGAGCTGATCGCCGGGGTGACCCGCCAGTCGCCGCGCATGTTCTCCATGAGCGAGGCGGCGGCACCCGGCTGACCTTCGGCGGCGTTCATCATCGCCCGGTTGGATCGCAGATTGAGCACGATCAGCAGGCCGAGCAGCGCCACCATGATGCCGATCGGCAGCCACAACCAACCCCAGCTCATGACTGCGACGGCGGCGAGCGCGAGCGGGATCAGCACCGCGCCCGCGGCGAGTGGGGCGAACCACTTGTCGCGTTTGGCAGTGAACGAGAAGACCATCCCGATTTGCTTCAGCCGCTGGCCGAACGACACCTTCTCCTGGGGCTTTGCCATGCGTCGGAGTCTAATGGCCCGGGTACAAGCGGCCGACCGGCGCCCGCCGGAAGCGAACACCTCGGTGGTTGGCGAGCGCCCGCGAGGAATCCCGCGAGGAATCGGAGGTCCCGCGGGGAATTTCACCGAAGACCGCCAGCGTGCACGTCTCCCGGATCATCGCCAAGTTGGAGGTCGCCAACCGGCTCGAAGCGGCGGCCGTCGCACACCGGCACGGACTGATCGACCCGGTCTGAGTCGACGTTGACCCAGCCCGAGCCGGCCCCGACCTTGAGTTGAGTCGGGTTGGTGGCAGCGCCCTACCGGGCCACCGGGTTTCTCGGCAGCACCGGCGCGGCCCGTCCGGTGCCATGCTCGCCGGGGCTCTTCTCCTCGTGGTACTCCTCCTCGACGTTGACCTCCCACACGTCGTGGCCGGCATCGTCCAGGATGTTCTCCACGGTCAGCATCGCGGTCATCATCGAATGGTCCGCGTTGTTGTACCGGTGCATGCCGTTACGGCCGACGGGATGCACATTGGGCGCCTCCTCGGCCAGCCAGCCTCGGATGGTGTCCACGTGTTCCCGGTAGGTGAAGTCGTAGAACGGGTACGCCTTCGGCATCCGCACCACGTATCCGGCTTCCACCGAGCCGGGCTTGACCAGGCCGAGCCGTTCCAGTTCAGCGGTGCCGAGCGCGATCAGATCGGCGTCAGGGCTGTTCCACAACTCGTCGCCGAGGGTGAGGAAGTATTCCAGGCCGAGGCAGGTGCGGCCGTCCTTGACCAGGTACGGCGACCAGGAACCGAAGTTCTGGATCCGGCCGACCTTGACCTCCGGGGCATGGATGTAGATCCAGTTGTCGGGGAAGCTGAACTCCTCGGGCACAACCAGCGCAACGGTGAGGAAGTCGCGGTAGAGCAGACTTTTCGCGGCGGCGGTGACCGCCGGTGGCGCGGGCGGGTCCATCGCGAGGACCAGTTGCGAGATCGGCATGGAGGAGATCAGTTGATCGGCGGCCACCTGCCGCTCGCCGTCACCGTCGGCAACGGTCACCGCGACCGCGCGCCCGTTTTCCCGGTGTACGGTTTTGACCCAGGTGTTCATCGTGACCACGCCGCCACGTTTGGCGATCTTCTCGGCGCAGCGCTCCCACATCATCCCCGGACCGTACTTCGGGTACTGGAACTCCTCGATCAGGCTGGTGATGTCCTTCTGGTTCCGCCGGGGCAGCAGGGCGTTGAGTACGGCGTTGGCCAGGGAGAGGTTTTTGATCCGTTGCGCCGCCCAGTCGGCGGAGAGTTCCGTGGCCGGCACACCCCACACTTTTTCGTTATATGTCTTGAAAAAGTGTGAGTAGAGCCGTTTGCCGAACCGGGCGGTCACCCAACCGGCGAGGTGTGACTGGTTTTTCGGCGGCGAGATCCGCGCCCACAGATACGAACCTGCGCAGCGTAGCGCCTCAACGATGCCCAGATTGCGTAGGGCATTGCCGGCCTTCAGCGGATAGTCGAAGAGCTTGCCCCCGTAGTAGATCCGGCTCATCCGGGGCCGCAGCAGGAAATCCTCGTCCGGCAGGATCTCGTGCCACAACGCCTCGACCTGGGGCACCTTGGTGAAGAAGCGGTGCCCGCCGATGTCGAAGCGCCAGCCGTCCCGCTCGGCGGTACGGCTGATGCCCCCCACCACGTCGTCGGCCTCGAAGACCTGGACGGGGGCGTTGCGCTTGGCGAGTTGGTACGCCGCGGTCAGTCCGGCCGGGCCGGCGCCAATGATCACGGTGTGCGGTGTGGTCGTCATGCCTCTATTCATCACCTTCAACGCCTCGCGCGCAACTGCCCGATTAGGACGGGCGGAATCTAACACGACGGAGCGTCACCGGCTTTGAATCGCTCGGCGTGGCTGATATTGCGGTAAATTAGCTGATAGTTGCCGAGGTGGCCGCGTTCCGGGCGGCCATCGCCTGCTGGTAGAGCCGGCCGGCCCGGTAGGACGACCGCACCAGCGGTCCGCTCATCACGCCCGCGAAGCCGATCTGCTCGGCCTCCTCGTTCAGTTCCACGAACTCCTCCGGCCGGACCCACCGCTCGACCGGGTGGTGCCGGGGGGTCGGGCGCAGATACTGCGTGATGGTGATCAGCTCACAGCCGGCCGCGTGCAGGTCCCGCAGGGCCTGGGAGACCTCGGACCGCTCCTCACCGAGACCGAGGATCAGATTCGACTTGGTCACCAGCCCGGCGGCGCGGGCCTGGGTGATCACGTCGAGGGAGCGCTCGTAGCGGAACGCCGGCCGGATCCGCTTGAAGATCCGGGGCACCGTCTCCACGTTGTGCGCGAGCACCTCCGGCCGGGCGCCGAAGACCTCGGCGAGCTGACCCGGCTCGCCGTTGAAGTCGGGGATCAGCAGCTCGACACCGCAGCCTGGTTGCAGCGCGTGGATCTGGCGGACCGTCTCGGCGTACAGCCAGGCGCCGCCGTCGGGCAGGTCGTCCCGGGCCACCCCGGTGATGGTGGCGTAACGCAGCCCCATCGTGGCGACCGACTCGCCGACCCGGCGGGGCTCGTCGGCGTCGAACTCCGCCGGCTTGCCGGTGTCGATCTGGCAGAAGTCGCAGCGCCGGGTGCACTGGTCGCCGCCGATGAGGAAGGTCGCCTCCCGGTCCTCCCAGCACTCGTAGATGTTCGGGCAGCCGGCTTCCTGGCAGACGGTGTGCAGGCCCTCGCGGGAGACCAGACCGCGCAGCGCGGTGTACTCCGGCCCCATCTTCGCCTTGACCTTGATCCACGGCGGCTTCCGCTCGATCGGGGTCGCGGAGTTGCGGGCCTCGACCCGGAGCAGTCGACGCCCCTCGGGGGCGGCGGGGTTGCTGACTCGCGGACTGGGCGCGGTCACCACGCCCGCCTCCCCGGCTTCGGTGGCGGCGGATGGGCCGACGTGCTCGGTGGTCACAGATCCGAGCCTACGCGGCGGCAGCCGGGGGTGTAACCGTGGGCGACCGGGCTCACCTGGCACCACCGGGTGACCCCACTCACGTCGATTGAGAAAAGGGGTTCCCGATCGACGTCGCTTGCGGTTAGCGTTCCAGGCAGAGCGACGATGGAGCCGAGTACCGCCTCGATCACCGGAGTTCCAGAGAGTCACCGGCAGCTGTGAAGGTGACCTTCGGCCGGGGCGCGAAGACCCTCCTGAGCTGCGGGAAGAACAGCGTCTGTGGAGGCAGCGCCCAGTAGAGCCCGCCGGCTGGCCCACGACACGGGCGACGAAGAAGGCCGCCGGCGGTAGCCCGGCGGCGAAGGTGTGGTGGCACCGCGAGATTCCCGCTCGCCCACACCTCCCGGGGTCGCGTTGCGATAGACCGAGGAGGTAACCCAGATGCAACGCATCCTCTCCACCCAACTGCCGGCGTACGTCGGCCACACCGTCACCCTCGCTGGCTGGGTGCACCGCCGTCGAATGCTCAAGTCGGTGGTCTTCCTGATCCTGCGGGACGCCGCCGGCCTGGCCCAGGCGGTCAGCGCCGCACCCGAGCTCCGGGCCCTACTGGACGGGCTGACCGAGGAAACGGTGATCGAGATTACCGGCGAGGTGGTCCGGAACCCGACCGCGCCCGCCGGGGTCGAGCTGGTCAACCCGGCGGTACGACCGTTGGGCCCACCCGCCGTACCCCCGCCGTTTGACCTCTACCGACCCGGATTGACCGCGGCCCTGCCGACGCAACTCGACCACGCGTCGGTGGCGCTGCGCCATCCCGTCCGCGCTGCCACGCTGCGGGTCTCCGCCGCCCTGGTCGCCGGCTTCCGGGCCACCCTGGACGCCGCCGGATTCGTCGAGGTGCACACCCCGAAGATTGTGGCCTCGGCGACGGAGAGCGGGGCGAACGTCTTCGCCATCGACTATTTCGGCCGCCCGGCCTACCTGGCCCAGTCCCCGCAGTTCTACAAGCAGCTCATGGTCGGGGTCTTCGAGCGGGTCTACGAGGTCGGCCCGGTGTTCCGGGCCGAGCCGCACGACACCACCCGGCACCTGGCCCAGTACACCTCGCTCGACGTCGAGTTCGGCTTCATCACCGACCACCGGGACGTGATGGCGCTGCTGCGCGAGGTGCTCGCCGGCACGTTGGCGGCGGTCCCGGAGCGGGCCGCCGAAGCCTTGGCCACGCTCCGGGTTGACCTGCCCGCGGTGCCGGCCCGGATTCCGGAGCTGCACTTCACCGAGGCGTTGACCATCGTCGGCGCGGCGCCGGATGAACCGGACCTGGCTCCGGCGCACGAGCGGGCGTTGGGGGAGTGGGCGCGGGCCGAGCACGGCTCGGATTTCCTCTTCGTCACCGGGTACCCGATGGCCAAGCGGCCCTTCTACACCCAGCCCGACCCGGCCGCGCCGACCTACGCCAACGGCTTCGACCTGCTCTTCCGAGGGGTGGAACTGGTCACCGGCGGGCAACGTCTGCACCGGTACGACGACTACCTGGCGGCCCTGGCGGCCCGCGGTGAGCCGATTGAGCCGTACGAGTCGTACCTGGCCGGGTTCCGGCATGGCATGCCGCCGCACGGTGGCTTCGCCATCGGGCTGGAACGTCTGGTGGCCCGGCTGACCGGTGCGGCCAACGTGCGCGAGGCGGCCGCCTTCCCGCGCGACCTGCACCGCCTGACCCCATGAGTACGGGGCCCCACCGAGGTTGGTGGGGCCCCGCCTCCTAGCCGAGCGGGTGGCTCTGCTGGGGTGAGGGCCCCGCGCCCTAGCCCAGCAGGGTCGGCAGGTGGCGCTCGACGATCGGCAGTACCTCGGCGACGGTGACCGGACGGCCGAGCTCGGCGGTGAGCGAGGTGACCCCGGCGTCCCGGATGCCGCAGGGCACGATCCGGTCGTACGCGGCCAGGTCACAGTCGCAGTTGATCGCGAAGCCGTGCAGGGACACTCCACGGGCGACCCGGATGCCGAGCGCGGCGACCTTGCGGTCCGGCCCCCGATCGTCGGCCGGCACCCAGGCGCCACTGCGCCCGTCGATCCGGGTGGTAAACAGGCCCAACTCGGCGCAGACGTCGATCATCATCTGCTCGGTACGGCGGACGAAGGCGACCACGTCCACCGGCTGCCCGCTCTCCGCGCCCGGTAGTTTCATGATCGGATATCCGACCAGTTGCCCCGGCCCGTGCCAGGTGATCTTGCCGCCCCGGTCCACGTCGATCACCGGGGTACCGTCCATCGGCCGGTCCCAGGGTTCGGTGCGCTTGCCGGCGGTGTAAACACCCGGGTGCTCCAGCAGCAGCACGGTGTCCGCGTGCTCGCCGGCCACCACCGCCGCGTGTAGTCGGCGCTGCTCGTCCCAGGCGGCGGAATAGTCGACCACGCCGGCGCGAATGCTCTGCGGGTGGGTAACGATGCTGGTCACGCCTGCCAGCGTAATGGCCTACCCGCCGGTCGTTCCGCCACGTGACAACGCTCACCGCACTCCGGCGCCCGCCCCACCGCACTCCACTGCCCGCCCCACCCCACCGCACTCCGATGATCGTGAAGGATCCGGCCGGTCAGAGCGAGCCGGATCCTTCGCGATCATCAGGCTGTGGGTTTTCCACAGCGCCATGAGTTATCCACAGATTTGCCAGCATGGGTGGTGTTCTCCTCGATCCGTCCGCCACCCTGTCGAACGTGTTCGAGGAACTTGTGCGACGCCAGCATGGTGTGCTCACCCGGCAACAGGCCTACGCCGCCGGCCTGACCAAAGCGCAGGTCGAGGCCCGGGTACGCGGCGGGCGCTGGCAGCGGCTGACCGGTCGGGTCTTCGCCACCTTCACCGGGCCGCCGCCGCGCGCGGCGGTGCTCTGGGCGGCGCTGCTCCGGGCTGGCCGAGGCGCCGTGCTGAGCCACGAGACCGCAGCCGAGTTGCAGGGACTGACGGACGGTCCGGCGGCGGCGATCCACCTGATCGTGCCGAGCGGACGCCGGATCGCCCCGGCGGCCGGAACTGTGGTGCACCTGCGTGCTCGGGCGGTGGCCGCTCGTCATCCCACTCGGCTGCCGCCGCAGACCCGGGTCGAGGAGACCGTGCTCGACCTGACTCAGCGGGCCGGCACGCTGGATGAGGCCCTTGCCTGGATCACCCGGGCGATCGGCCGTCGACTGACCACGGTCCAGCGGATCGGTCAGGCGATGGGCCGCCGGGCGAAGCTGCGCTGGCGGGGTGAGTTGCGGGCAGCCCTCGATGACGTGGCAAGCGGCTGTCATTCGTTGTTGGAGCTGCGCTACCTACGGGATGTGGAGCGTCGACACGGCCTGCCAGCCGGCGAGCGGCAGGCGGTCCGGCCCCGACGGGGTGGCCGGTGGTACGACGATGTGCACTACCGCGGGTACCACGTCCGGGTCGAATTGGACGGTCGGGCCGCGCACCGGTCGAGCGGCGGTGGGGTGACGCCCGACGGGACAACGCGGCAGCGGTTGAGGGTGACACCGTGTTGCGGTACAGCTGGCGTGATGCGACCACTGACGCCTGCGTTACCGCCAGCCAGGTAGCGGCGGTGCTCCGGCGTAACGGCTGGTCCGGCCGCGCGCGCCGCTGCGGAACGTGTCAAGGGATTGAGGCCAGCGGGAGTTAATTAAGCGGCTTGCGGGACGGGCTTCGTTTCCTGGTCGGGCTTGTTGATCCAGACCTGTTCGGGCAGGTGGAGGATCTTTGGTAGTGGCCGGGTGGTGCTGAACCGTTCCGGGTGCGCGGCGCGGGCTGCGGCCATGGTGTCTTCGCGGTGGGCGTGGACGGTGTGGTGCCGGCCGTGGTGGACGTCGGCGGGGGTGTGCAGACCGATCCCGGAGTGCCGGTGGGCATGGTTGTACCAGGTCACGAAGTTGGTCATGAACGTTCGGGCGTCCGCGAGGGACGCGAACCGGTCCGGGAACACCGGCGCGTACTTCAACGTCTTGAACCAGGCTTCGCTGTACGGGTTGTCGTTGCTCACCTTCGGTCGGGAGTGTGAGCGGGTCACGGCCAGGTCCTCGAGCAGGTCAGCGACGAATTTCGAGGTCATCGAGGTGCCCCGGTCGGCGTGGACCACGTGCGGGACACCGTGGATGTCGAACACCTGGCGGATCATGGACTCGGCCAGGGGCCCGGACTCGCGGGCGTGTACCCGCACCCCGACGATGTACCGGGAGTAGATGTCGATCATCACGTAGGCGTCGTAGTAGACGCCCTTGGCCGGGCCGGGCAGTTTCGTGATGTCCCAGCTGTAGACCTGCCGTGGGGCGTCGGCGACCAGCTCGGGACGCCGGCGGGCCGGGTGCCGGGCCAGCCGGCGCCGTTCCTTGACCTGACGGTGCTCGCGAAGGATCCGGTACATGGTGGCGATCGACCCGACGTACACGCCTGGTCCAGCAACGCCGCGTAGACCTGTGCCGGAGCGGCGTCGACGAACTCGGGACTGTCCAGCAGCCGCAGGACCCGGTCGCGTTCGGTCGGGCTGAGCGCGTTCACCGGCGGACGCCGCACCGGGCGTGACGGTGTCGGCCGGCGCCGGTCACGATCGGCGCTGGACCGGGCGATCCCCGTCAGCCGCTTCGCATCCCGCGTCGTGGTCCCCGCACCGGTCAACGCATGGTAGGAGTCCATCAGCGTCTGCCGAGCCCGAACACGTCCGGACCGTCCGGCTCGCTCCTGGAGATCTCCTCCAAGAGCTCGCGCGCTTTTCCCATGATCGTCAGCGCCGTCTCGGTCCGCGCCAGCTTCGCCCGCGTACACTCCAACTCCCGCCGCAACCCGGCGATCTCGGCCTGCTCGGCGCTGAGCCGCCCGACCGTCTCCCCAGCCGGCTTGCCCTGCAACAGCCCGGCATCACGGGCCCGGCGCCACTCACTCATCAACGACGAGTACAAGCCCTCCCGCCGCAGGAACGCCCCGCCCTCACCCGCCGTCACGGCCTGCTCATACCGGGTCAACAGGTCCAGCTTCTGCCCCGGGCTGAACGACCGGCGTGCCCGCGGCCCGTCCGAACGCGGACCCTTCTTGCGACTCATGACCCATCATCCTGGGCCGACGCGGTAACAACAGAAATGCTCAACGCTTCTCGATCCTGATCTCGCCCTGTCAGCGGGACTTGCTACGAGCAGCCGGCCTCAACTCACCCTGACAGACAGGGCTGCGGGCCGGGTTGCACGGTGCCGGAATGAGGCCGCAGCCACCTCACAGTGATCGATCGTAGTGATCGTGAAGGATCCGGCCGGTCGGGACGAGCCGGATCCTTCACGATCAAGAAAGCGGAGGGGGTACCTGCCAGAGCCAGACGTCGGCCACCCGTTCGGGCGGGCCGAACAGTTCGGTGGCGGCCCGCCGTACCGCGTCAACGTGGATTGGGAACTTGCTGCCCTGCACCCGGTCGGCGAGTACCACCGCCTCGACCCGCCAGTGCCGCAGGTCGGCCCGGGCCGCTGCCCGGTCAGCGTCGGTGATGGCCGGCACCTCGCCGGTTTCGGCCACCGCCAGCAGCAGTGCGTCGGTGCTCCGGGGGACCGGACCGATCCGACCTCGGCCGTCCGGGCCGCCGGGGCCGAGGAAGAAGCCGGAGGGGATGGCGAACTCACCCTGCCGGTGTGCGAGGGCGTACGCCTGCCAGCGTTGCCCGTCGGGGGTCAGGTCGAGGGTGAACGGCAGCGGTGCCAGCACCCCGCCCGGGGTGACGTACTCCCGCCAGGTGCCGGCGGTGATGAAGGTTGGCACCGGCGCGCGCTCGACGGTGCGCAGCGGCATCGGCAGCAGCGGCAGCAGGGCCACCACGAACCCGGCCGACCAGGCGATGGCCATCCGGCGCTGACGCGATGGGTTGGACCGATTCGATGCTCCGGCCGGAACGGCTGGCCGGAGTCCGCCCGCAGCGGCGGGGCGGACTCGGCCCGGGAAAACGGCACCGAGCCCGTGGGGAAAGATCAGGTCCATCGTGTGGGCCAGCAGGATGCCGAGGATCGGGGCCAGCACCAGGGCCAGCCGGGCGGGGAGCGCGGCGTTGAAGACCGGCATCTTGCCGAGCAGGGCGTACGGCAGCGGCAGGTCGATGAACCTGCCGAAGAGTTTCACCTGCGGGCCCCAGGAGAGCACGGTGAAGACCAGCGCGGTCACTCCGAGGGCCCGCAGAGTCGCTCGCCGTCCTGCTCCGGCGTGCCGCCAGAGCAGGACGAAGGCGGCGACGGCCAGCGCCAGCAGGGGCAGCCCGAAGAAGGAGTTCTCCTCGGTCGGGTTCGGCGCCAACGGGGTGTCCAGCCCGAGCACGCCGGCCAGGGAACGCTGCGGGTAGGCGCCGTACGCGGCGAGGTCCTCGGCGTGGATGACCGGGTCGAAGCCGGTGCCGTGGAAGCGCTGCGGGCCGAGAAAATGCAGCCAGAGCGGGTACGCCAGCAGCCCGGCGGCCACCGTGCCGGCCAGCGCCAGCCCGCGTAGGAACACCGGTAGGGCGGCCCGCACCTGCGCCCGCCGGCTCGGGTGCAGCGCCCAGGTGCCGAGGAAGACCGCGCAGGCCAGGGCGGTGAAGAAGAGTCCCTCGGCGGCGATGGAGAAGGTGAGGGCGACCAGTACGCCGAGCAGCAGACCGTTGCGCACCCAGCGGCCCGGATCGGCCAGCCGGAGCACCCGCCAGAGCAGCAGCGGCACCAGCCAACCGGCGGTCCAGTTCAGGTGGGCGTTGGCGTGGCTGACCATGCCGGGGGCGAAGCCGATGAAGAGCCCGCCGAGCAGGGCGGCCGGCGTGCTCCGGACCAGGTGTCGGGAGAGCAGCCAGTACCAGGCCAGGGCGGTGCCGGCGAGGTTGAGGGTGAGCACCACCAGGAAGGTCGCCGGTGGCCCGATCAGGTAGGTCAGCGGGGCGAAGACCGCGGCGTACACGGTGATTGAGGTGTTGACCGCGAGGTTGACCCCGTCGGGGACGTTGAGCAGGTACGTGAAGAGCGGGTTCTCGCCGTGGGTCAGGGCGTGCGCACCGTAGGCGAGCAGCCATTCGAAGAGCGCCTGATCGCCGGAGTTCACGGTGATCGCCCGCCCGTTCGGGTCGGCCCAGAGGCCGCTGGTGACCCAGGTGGCGAGGGTGAGCGCGGCGAGTACGGCGAGTACGGCGAGCAGGTCGGTGCGTCGGTGCGGCCGGCTGGGCGTTGGCACGACGGCGGGTTCCGGCGCCGGCCCGGCGACCACGGATGGGGAGATCGGCACGGCCGGAGGTTACCAATTGTGATCGGACACGCCGAAGAAACGGATAACCTTGACCAGCTTATTGGAAATGACATTCAATCCAACTTGTACCGGAAGTGCCTGGAAGGACGCGTACCGTGAAGATCTGCTTCGTCGGCAAGGGCGGTAGCGGCAAGACCACCCTCGCCGCCCTCTTTGCCCGCCACCTGGCCGCACCGACCGCACCGACCGGACCGACCGCAGCGGCCGCAGCGACCGGCGGCCCGGCCCCGCTGCTCGCCATCGACGCCGACATCAACCAGCACCTCGCCGCCGCGCTCGGCGGCGGCGAACAGCAGATCGGGCGGCTGCCGGCGCTCGGCGATCACCTCGATGAGATCAAGGAGTACCTGCGCGGCGACAACCCCCGGATCTCCTCAACCGCCGCGATGATCAAAACCACCCCGCCGGGACGTGGCTCCCGACTGCTCACCGTCACCGGCGCCAACCCGATCTACGACGCGCTGGTCCGCGAGGTGGGCGGCGTCCGCCTCGCGGTGACCGGCCCGTTCGCCGACTCCGACCTCGGGGTGGCCTGCTACCACGCCAAGGTCGGCGCGGTGGAACTGCTGCTCAACCACCTCGTCGACGGCCCCGGCGAGTACGTCGTGGTCGACATGACCGCCGGGGCCGACTCGTTCGCCTCCGGGCTCTTCACCCGCTTCGACGTCACCTTCCTGGTCTGCGAGCCGACGCTACGCAGCGTCGGCGTCTACCGGCAGTACCTCGGCTACGCCCGCGATTACGGCGTACAGGTGCACGTGATCGGCAACAAAATCGACGACGACTCCGATCTGGCCTTCCTCCGCGAGCAGGTCGGCACCGACCTGCTCACCTGGCTCGGCCGATCAAGTTACGTCAAGGCCGCCGAGCGGGGCGTACCCCGCTCGATCACCGAGTTGGAACCGGCGAACCGGGCCGCGCTCGAACTGCTCCGGGCGACCGTCGACGCCCAAACCAAGGACTGGGCCACCTACAGCCGGCAGGCGGTGGAGTTCCATCTGCGCAACGCCACCGCCTGGGCCAGCGACCGGGTCGGCGAGAACCTCGCCGACCAGATCGATCCGGAATTTGTCCTCGGACCGGAGCCAGCCGGCTCGCTGACCTGACAGGTAAGGGTCAACCGGTCCAGCAATCCCTATCGGAGGAAAACGCATGTCCCTTGACGTACCCACCGCTCTGCTGGAGCGGGCCGAAACCGGCCAGATCGACGACGCCGAGTTCGTCGACTGCGTACGGCGGTCACTGCCCTACGCCTGGGCGGTCGTCTCCGACGTCGCCGCCCGCGCCGAACGAGGCACCGCCGACTACGCCGACCACGCGGTGCCGCCACCGAGCGAGGCCGAACGCGGCCAACTGCTCCGGGCGCTGGCCAGCGACGCGATCCGGGGCGGCCTGGAGCGCCACTTCGGGGTGAAACTGGCCTTCCAGAACTGTCACCGGGTGGCCGCCTTCCGGCTCGCCGCGGTCGGCGGCGGCACGTACCGCCGGTTCATCTCGCCGCTCGCCCAGATCCGCAACCAGTCCCCGGAGTTGCGCGACTGCTGACGGTGCCGACCGGGTCCCCTTCGGCCTATGGAAGGGGGCCCGGTCAACCGTTGAGCGCGGCCCGTAGGGCGCTGGGCAGGTTCGGATGCCGGTAGGTGAAGTCGGCCCGGGTCAGTACGCCGGGCAGCACCCGGGCACTGGTCAGCGCCTCGACGGCGAAACCACCGAGGGCGATTTTCAGCGCGACGGCGGGGATCGGGATGATCGCCGGCCGGTGCAGGGCCCGCGCGAGTTCCCGGGTGAACTCGGCGTTGGTCACCGGATTCGGCCCGGCCACGTTCACCGGCCCGGCGATCTCCGCCCGGTCGAGCAGGAAGGCCACCGCGCCGAGCCAGTCGGTCATGGCGATCCACGGCAGCCACTGCCGGCCACCGCCCAGCCGACCGGCGATGCCCAGCTTGAACGGCAGGAGCTGAGGCTTGAGCATCCCACCGTCGCGGTGCAGCGGCAGCCCGGTGCGCAACAGGACCACCCGTACCCCGGCGTCTGCGGCTGGCCGGGTGGCCGACTCCCAGGCCCGGCAGACGTCGGAGAGGAATCCCTCGCCGGGCGGCGCGTCCTCGGTCACGGTCCGGTCGTCGGTGTTGCCGTAGTAGCCGACGGCGGAGGCGTTGAGCAGCGCCTTCGGCCGGTCGGCGGCGGGCAGGCCGGCGATGGTGATCGCCAGCGTCGAGGTGCTGTCGACCCGGCTGGACTGGATCAGCGAGCGGTACTCGTCGTTCCAGCGCTTGTCCCCGACCCCGACCCCGGCCAGGTTGATCACCGCGTCCACCCCGGCGACGGCGGCCGGATCAAGCTGCCCGGCGGGCGGGTTCCACCGCACCTCGCCCGCGCCGTGCGGGGGACGGCGAACCAGCCGGACCACCTCGTGCCCGTCGGCGGTGAGCCGGTGGGTCAACTTCTTGCCGAGGAAGCCGGACGCCCCGGCCATCAGGATGCGCATGCCCCTATCTTGACCCAAACACCTCACCCGGGTACGCCGGAGCGGCGCCATGCTTCACGAGTGCGTGCGCGCACGACCAGTAGTTACGATGTTTCGCAGACGAAAGAAACGAAGGTAGGCCCACGGTGGTCAAGCTCCTCGACGAAGGCAGGATTCCCTTTGAGCGGGTAGGGACGCACCGTCGTGTCCTGCTCCCAGACCTGCTTACGTACCGAGAGCGGCGTCGCGCCGAGCAGTACGCCGCGCTTGAGGCCACGTCCGTGAATGTGGACGATGAAGAGGACCTTGAAACGGCATTGCAGCGGCTACGCGAAGCACGCCGGGTGGTCGCGCGCCGTCGTAAGTGCTCGACGGAATAGCCGAGTATTTACAGCTCATGCGACCGTGAGGAGGGGCAGGCGCAGTTGCGCGCCGGGAGGGGCAACGAGGTAGGCGACGATGTCTGCTTCGGAGAAGGTGGGCTGATCCCCTGTGGCCCGCCACGACTCCCGGAACGGTAGGAGGGAAAGCGCCCGGGTTACCGAGCCGCTGGGGCTGATTTGTGGCTTGACATCGGCGAGTAGTAAGTCGGAAGGATCGCAACGTTGTACTACGCCCGGAGCGTGAGTGTTGACGATGACCTGGCGGAAAGAGTTGGTGTCTCCCGGTGCGTGCTTGAGATCGATGGCGAGGTCCTGCACCAGTTCCAGCATGGCGGGCAGGTTCGCAGAGTGAATCCCGTTTTCAGGCTCCTCCATACAGATGAGACCGGTGAAGGTGGGGTCTTCAAGCAGCACGCAGAGCGCCAGGAATCGCAGGGTGCCCTCGGACAACGCCCTGGCTGGCAGTCGCAGGTCACCCTTCTCCTGTAGGAAAAGGGTGAAGACCTCGCGGATGGGGTCGAGTTCGACCATCACCCCTCTAACGCCGACGCCAACAAGATCGGATAGCCGGCCGGCGACTCGGGCGTAGACAGCATCCGGATCGACATCCGTATCATTGCCTACCGGCTCGTTGGCGATCCGATAAAGCGTCGCGGCGAGATGCCGACCATCGACGCCCAGGGAGCGCGAATCGGTGAATCCGTCGGGCGTGCGGAGGGCGGATGGCTCCAATGCCAGTCGCCGCCAGCTCTGCATTTCTCGGCGAGCGGCGAGGATGGTCGGGTAGTCGTTGGTGGTCACCGTGCTGAGGACGGTACGGCCCGCACGGGCTGCGGCTCGAGGCTGCGGCTTGCCTCGGCTTCCACCGTCGCCGTGCACGTTGATGACAGTGCCGCCTTCCCAGTGCTCGGTCGATAGGAAGGCGCCGCCTCGGCGTTCCCCTCGGACGGTGTCGCGGACGACCAGCGCCCGGCCGTCCGGGGACCAGCCCGCTGGTTCGGCGATGACCGTGTCGGAGACTCCGCTGGTCACGGTGCGGCTGCGCCCGGTAACCAGGTCGATAACCTCCACTTGAGCGCGTAGGAAGCTGATCGAGCGGAAGGCGATCCGGCGACCGTCGGGGGAGAGCACCGTGTCCTCGCCGGCTTGTGCCTCGATTTCACCTTTGATGATCCGGTAGCGGTCGGTGTCCGCACCGACGACCGCGATGATGCTGCCCTCCTCGCCCCACATTAGGCCCGGGGCCTGACCGGTGAAGATCACCGAGGCGGGTCCGAGTGGCGGCCAGTCGGTGGCGTGCAGGCTGCCGAAGGGCGGCACGCCGACCTGGTCGGGCAGTGCGGCGTCCGCGCCGGCCGCCGGGTCGACGGCGGGGGTACGCGCCAGTGGCAGCACCGTCCCGGCCAGCGCGATCAGCATCAGCGCCGCCACGACCGTAAGCGTGGTACGGCGGCGGTAGCGGCGGGCGGTGGCGAGCGACCGCTCGTAGACCGGGTACGCGGGGACATCGACCGCAGCGGCGTGCAGTGCTTCGCGAAGTCGGTCGGTCATCGCGGGCTCCTCTCCACAGTCCGGTCGACCAGGTCGGGGGCGATGGCCCGCAGCCGGCGGACCGCGTCGTGGCTGTGCCGCTTGACCGTAGTCAAGGGGCGAAAGAAGCCACCTTCTCACGAATGCTGATGACCGACGCTCGCCGTCCGATGGCAAGAGACGCTCGGGATAGCGGTGTCGAGGCTGTCGCATACAGGGCACCATCACGCCGTAATTGATTCGCATCAGGCTGCTTAGCAGCATCAATCGGGCTTGAAGGGGCGGTGGGCCAATTCGCGCGTCCTGCTGCGCGCTCTGCCGGGTCTGGAATCTCCCCGCTGGGTGGATGCGCTATGTCGGCCCAGAAATTGTCTTCCCGGGCCGGCTGCCGCTTAGTGCTAGTGCCGCATCAGGCAACGTTCGCCCTGTTGACTACCTCGCGTAGGCGCTTGTCGGTGGCGTTCTTGTTTCGCCAGATGATGTAGCGGCGGATCATGCTGCCCTGTTCAGTGTGGCTGGCGTGGTCGGTGCCGTCGAGGGTGAAGTAGCGCAGGGCGGTGAACTGGGCCTCGATGCGGTTGAGCCAGGAACTGTTGGTCGGCGTGTAGGCGAACTCGACGTTGTTCGCCGCGGCCCAGTCGCCGACCCGGGTGTCCTTTTTCGTGCTCAGGTGCGGGGAGTAGTTGTCGAGCACGATCGCGATGCGGATCTCGGGTGGGTAGAGGCTGCGCGGGTAGCGGCAGAACTCCAGGAACCGTGTGCGGTGTTTCTTCGGCTTGATGTGGCCGTAGAGCCGGTCCGTGCTCAGGTCGTGGGCGGCGAACAGGTGCCTGACGCCGTGCGGGCGGGTGTAGGTCGCCCGCCTGCGGGGCCGGGCCTCACGCTCGGGGTCCTTGTGCCGTCCACCGCGTTCGGCCCACTGCCGCCCGGGGTGGGGCTGGAGATTCAAGGGGCCGAACTCGTCCAGGCAGAAGATGACTTCGGGCTCGCCGTCCTCGGGTATGACCTCGCCGTCGGCGATCGCGTAGAGGTGCTCGACGCGGGCCTTCTTCGCGGCGTAGTCCGGGTCGCGGGAGGTCTTCCAAGTCTTTATGCGTTGAAACGACACGCCCTCCTCGCGGAGCAGGGCCCGCAGGCCCTCGTGGCTGATGTCGTCGACCACCCCCTCGGCGACCAGGAAGTCGGCCAGCTTGGCCAGGCTCCAGGTCGAGAACGGCAGGCCATGCTCGGCCGGCTTGGACTTGGCGATCTTCTTGATCTCGCGCCGCTCGGGCAGGGTGAACATCCTGGGCCGGCCGCCCTTGTACTTCGGGTAGAGCGAGTCGAAGCCGTCGGCGTTGAAGTTGTGGATCACGTCCCGGACCCGGTCCGCGCTGGTGAACGTCACCTCGGCGATCTTCCCCACCGACATGCCCTGCGCGGACAGCAACACCATCTGCGCCCGCCGCCAGGTCACCACTGACCCAGTGCCCCGACGGATGATCCGCAACAGGCGCTGTCCTTCGTCGTCATCGATCTCGCGAGCACGTACCCGGTCTGCCACCCGGATAGCCTGACAACGCCACGCGGTCCGGACCAGCATCCACACGGCGCGTCACGTCACGACAGGGCAAACGTTGCCTGATGCGGCACTAGAGGGGGGCGGCGGGTGCAACTTCTGTTCAGCGAGCGTTCGCCGATCGGCGGCTTGCCCGACGGCGTCATCGCGGTCACGGTTCTGAAAAACGCCGACGACAACGTCGAGGTGATCGCTTCGGCGGCCGGGATGGGCACCGCGACGACCCTGCGCCGGCACTTCCAGCGCACGGTCGGCGTGCCACCGGGCATCTACCGGCGTACGTTCCGGACCTGACAGCGCGGGTCAGGATCGCCGACGACCGCGCCGCCTCACACCTCGTGGGCATCCTTGCCGGGGTCGTGCCATTCGGAACGACGGCTCAGCAGCCAGCCGGCCAGCGCCTGAACGCCGACGAGGGTGTGGTTCTCCGCCCAGCCGCACCGGGTGGTGTTCGCCAGCGGCACGGAGTCCGCCTCACCGATCGCCACCAGGGCCTCGGCGAGCAGGTCGGCCATCTCCTCGAAATCACCGATTCCGATGGTGCCGAGGTAGAAGCCGGTCTGGCATCCCATCGGGGCCACCGTGATGACCTTGTCGGAGGCCGACCGCAGCAGGGTGCCGAGGAAGTGTTCCAGTGAGTGGATCACCGGCATCGCGACCTGCGAGACGTTGGGCTGGGCGAGCCGCAGGTCCCATTGAAAGACCTCGTCGCCGGACGGGGTCGTACGCCGGTCCGACACCCGCAGGAACGGGGGTGCCATGAACCGGTGGTCGAGGTCTGCCATCCCGATGATCCTATCCTCGGTATAGACCGATCTCCGCAGACGCATCAACCGGTTTGCCGTACGTAGTGGCCGATCGGGCCCAATCTATCGCAGACAGGCGACTCGTCAAGTTCGCGCCTGGCTCGCTCCCCGTGGTCCTCATGGGAGCGTCGTTTTAGCTGCCAACCGGTCCAATCCGGACGGACGTTGCGGAGATCCGGCGGGCGGCGTCGGCGGCCGCGGTCGCGCGGCCGGGTGTGCCGGGCCCCGATGTCGGAAGGTGCAATTTCAGAGTCGACGCAGGGAATCACCGTCGTGCATCCTGAGCCAGGCGCGAGAGCCTGCGCCGGAAAATCCTCCGGAAGGTCGACTGTGAATCGCTCGCTGTACCGCGTATTGGCCACCGCTGCTGTCGCCGCGACTGCCGTAATGATCAGTGCCGTGCCCGCCTCCGCGCACGTCACCGCCCTGCCGGGCGAGGTGACCGCTGGTTCGTTCGCCACCGTGACGTTCCGTGTGCCCAACGAGAGCGACACCGCGGCCACCAGCAAGCTCGTCCTCGAAATGCCCCAGAACAACACGTTCGCCTTCACCTTCGTCCAGCCGCATCCGGAGTGGACACACAAGGTGCAGCGGAGCTCCGCCGAGGTGGGCGTCGGCGTCCAGAGCGTGACCTGGAAGGCCGGCTCGCGGCCCAGCCGGATCGCACCCGGCGACTTCGACGAGTTCAAGATCCTCACTGGACCGTTCGCGGCGGGTCAGGTCTGCTTCAAGGCCGCCCAGTACTACGACGACGGTACGATCGTCAAGTGGGACGAGGTGCCCACTGCGGAGGTCCCCAACCCGGCCCACCCGGCGCCCTGCATCACGGTCGTCGCGGCTCCCGCGGCCGGCGTGGCGGCACCGACCAGTGCCGACGCAGCGGGCTCCGCGGTAATTCCGGCCCGCGCTGACGTGTCGGACACCCGGATCGTCCTGGCATCCGGCGCTCCCGCGCCGAACAGTGACAGCCGGTCGATGACGATGCTGGTGATGGCGATGCTCGTGATGACCGGCACCGGCATTCTGATCGGCCGATTCAGCCGCCGGCAGGCCCAGAAGTCCTGATCTGCGACCGCTCGAACCGACAGTCTGCCCGCGCTTTGCGTGGGCAGACTGTCGGCATGCCCGATGAGCAAATTGCCACCTTCCAGCCACGCTGCGTAAGTGCTCAAAATTGGACTCCGGACGGTTTCGATCGATCAGTTTCAACTTCCGCCACCCTGATCACCGATGTGACACGCAGCTGTGACGTGCTGGTCATCAACCACATGGGACCGGACGAAACTGCCGCGCCAGCCTCGACTGCGTGTGCGACGGCCTACCAGGACGGGCGATGCGTTATCGAATCGACCCGGAATTCTGTTTTGTACCACCTCACGACGGCGAGACTCTTCGGGCAAATCAGATAGATAGTTGCTCTTACGCATTATTCGGGGGACTTGTGCAGCAAATGGTAAGCAGTGTGGTGGATACCATTCGAACTCGGTACAGCGAACCACTCCGCCTTGACGACCTGGCCAGCGCGGCTTTCGTGAGCAAATTTCATCTACTTCGGACCTTCCACAAGCAGACCAACATCACCCCGGGGCGCTTCCTGGCCGCAGTGCGGTTACAGGAGGCCAAACGGATGCTGTACGTCACGTCGCTCAACGTGGCCAACATCGCGACGCAGGTCGGATACAGCAGCACAGGAAGCTTCACCCGGCGGTTCACCGACGCGGTGGGCCTGTCGCCGATCCGGTACCGCCGGATGAGCCGTGGTCAGCGCTTCGACTTCACCCAGACCGGCCGTTCGGCCAGCTGGTGTGAGGGGGCACGGGTCACCGGCGTGGTGAGCACTCCACACCCGATCGCCTCGCCGATCTTCGTGGGGGCGTTCGACAGCCCGATCCTGCAAGGGGAACCCAGGGCCTCCACGCTGGTGGCGGAGCCCGGACCGTTCGAGATCTGCGGTCTTCCGTGTGGACGTTGGTACTTCCACGCGGTCGCGCTACGGCCCGGCGACGCCGCACCGTCCGAACTGGACCCGGAGGCGCCGATGCTGGCTGGTCGTGTCGGCCCGGTGCTGCACATCGATCGCGGGTTCCGGAAAGTGCCGTCGGACCTGGTCCTGACTCCGCCGGAGCCAACCGACCCACCGATCCTGTTCGCGCGGCTCGGCTTGGCGCCCGCGGCGGACGCACACAGTGACGATCAGCGCTGACGGTCCAGTCAGCGGTGTGGCACCACTACGGCGCGGCCGGTCAGCCGGCGTTCACGCAGACGGCCATAGGCGGCCACCGCCTCGTCCATCGTGAAGGTTTCCACGCTGGTGGTGATGCGTCTGGCCTGGGCGAGTTCGATCACCTCGCGCAACTCGGGCCGGGTGCCCCAATACGTAGTGGACACCGACACACCCCGGGCCGGCGAGTCGTAGCCCACCGGTAACGCGCCGCGACCGATCCCGACGATGACGATGTGGCCCGCCGACCGGACGACGGCCGCTGCGGTGTCGAGGGTTTCCTGGGTACCGACGAAGTCGATGATGACGTCGGCCCGGTCGGTGACGGTCGCGCTGGTGCGGTGGGCACCCATCGTCATTGCGAGTTCCCGGGCTGCCGGTTCGGTGTCCACGGCGATCACCTCGGCCGGGGTCAGCGCGCGCAGGATCTGGACGGCAAGGTGCCCGAGCCCGCCGACGCCGACCACCAGCGCCGTGCTGCCCTCGGTGAGCTCTTGCCGCACGAGGGCGATCGCGTGGTACGGGGTGAGCGCCGCGTCCGCCAGCGGGGCGGCCAGAACGGGATCGAGGTCGCCGATCGGCAGCAGGTAGCGCTCATCCGCCACCAGGTACTCGGCCAGCCCGCCGGGCGAACCGATGCCAGGCGGCTGGGCGGGGGTGGCGCAGTAGTTGTCGCGGCCCGCCAGACAGCTCCGGCAGGTGCCGCAACCCCACGCGCCGTACAGGACTACGGCCGTTCCCGGCGCCAGCGTGGTACCGGCGATCACGGTGCCCGCGGCCTCGTGGCCCAGAGTCAGCGGAAGCCGAATTCCGTTGCGGGCCAGCATCCCGCGCGGCATGTCGAGCAGCATCAGGTCCGAGTGACACAGCCCGGCCGCATCGACCCGTACCAGTGCCTGGCCCGGGCCAGGCTCAGGGTCGGGAACGGTGACGATCTCCGGCGGCTTGCGCGCGGCGGTGAGCTGGACGGCTCGCATCGGACCCGCTCAGCGTGCAGGAGAGGTTGACGGCCGGCCCCTGGCTCGCTTCGCCTGGCGTTCGGCGGTGAAGTCGGCCAGCCCGAGCTCGACGGCTCGCAGCAATTCCCCCACCTCATCCTCGGTGCAGGTCAGCGGCGGGATCAGCTCGATGGAGCTAGGACCGCCCTGCACAACGGCGCCCCGGTCGCGAATCCTGGAAAGGATCTTGGTGATGTGTAGCGGCCACAGCTCCGCACCGTTGGCCGCGCGCAAGCCCAGCCCCCGGAAGCAGCCCGCACCGGTCACTTCGACTGCCAGATCGACCCGGTCAACGAGGTCCTTGAGCCCCTCCTCAAGCAGCTTGGCCACCCGCGCTCCGCTTTCCAGCGCATGCAACTCGTCGAACTGCTGGAGCGTGGCCACGATCGCCGCGCAGCTGGCGGGTGTGCCCGCCTGGGTCTCACCGTGCACGAACATCGCGTCGGCCTTGGCGAACTCGGCGAACACCGAGTGCCCGACCAGGACGGCCGAGGCCGCGCAGGTGCCGTTGGTCAGACCCTTGGAGGTGACCAGCAGGTCGGGGGACTCGGCCCAGCGGTCGCTGCCGAACAGCGAGCCGCTGCGGCCGAAGCCGAACGCCACCTCGTCGCAGACCAGCAGGAAACCGTGCTCACGGCGCAACTCCAGCAATGTGCTGATCATCTCAGCGGGCACCACATGGGCACCGGTGCCGAGGACGGGCTCGATCACCACTGCGGCGACCTGGTCGCCGATCTCGGTCAGCAACGCGCGCATCGCGGCCGGGTCGTCGTGCTTGACGTGCCGGATCAGGCTGGTGTCCACGCCGTACAGGTGTTGGCTCAGGTCGTCGCCGGACAGCGTGAACGAGCCGTAGGTCTGGCCGTGGTAACTGCCCTCCAGACCGACGATCACCTTGCGTTGGGTGTCGCCGCGCAGTAACGCGTGGTGGCGGGCCAGCTTCATCATCGCGTCGTTGGCCGAACTACCCGACGTGGAGAACAGAACCCGGCTGTAGCGCGCCGGGCCTGCCGCCTCGATCAGCGCGGCGGCCGCCTCGATGGCGTAGTCGTGGGTGCGGCGGAACAGCGACATGTACGACGCGTCGCGGACCGCGCCGGTGATCGCGGCGGCAATGGCCTCGTTGCCGTAGCCGAGGTTGACGTTCCACAAACCGCTGGTGCCGTCGATGGCATCCACGCCGTCCGCGAAGACGGCCCGGTTGCCGGACACTCGCACGATCCGGTGGCTGTCCCGGCCGTGCGCACTCGGTGGGAGCAGCGAATCCCACACGGGGTACTCGGTCATTCGACCATCATGGTGGCGTGGACCGGGCCGCCGCGCCTCCGAAAGTGCTCGATGGGCGGATCCCGCAACCTACTGCTTGTTCTTGTAGAGCCACATGGTCAGCGGGCCGAAGATGGCCACTATGACCGCGGAGCTGACCAGCACCCACAGCAGGTCGTTTCCCAGCGGACGGTCGAACATCAGGTTCCGGGTCGCGCTCACCACGTACGTGACCGGATTGACATCGATGAAACCTTGCAGCCAGCCGGGCATGGTCTTGGGGTCGGCGAAGATGTTGCTGAGGAAGGTCAGCGGGAAGATGATGATCGCGCCCGCCGCCATGGTCGAATGCGGGGTCGGCATGACGAATGCCGCCGCGGTCCACATCCAGCTGATCGCGAACGAGAACAGCAGCACCACCATCAAACCGAGCGCCACGCCGATGATGCCGCCGGCCGGCCGAAAGCCGAGCGCGACCCCGAGCAGGACCACCAGGATGCCGGCGATGCTGTAGCGCACGAGGTCGCCGAGCATCGCGCCGATCACCGAGCCGGGCCGCCAGATCGCCAGCGTCTTGAACCGGTCGAAGACACCTTTGGTGCGGTCGCTGTTGAGGGCCGCGCCGGTGTACTGGGTGATCATCAGGACGGCCATCACCAGGATGCCCGGCAGCAGGTCCTGCAGGTAGACCGTGGTGGAGCCGGCAATGGCGCCGCCCAGCAGGTAGGTGAACATCAGGGTCAGCATCAGCGGGAAGACCGTGACGTCGAACAATTGCATCGGGCCGTGCTTGATCTTCAGCAACGCACGCCAGCCGAAGGTCATGGTCACCGTGAAGGCGTTGGCCCGGGGCGGCCGGGTGCCTCGCATGAGGACATCGCGCAGGTCGGAGCTGCCCGAGGTGCCGGCGGCACTGGAGGTGAGTTGAACGGTCATGCTGCCTCCTCCTGGTCGTTCCGGTCGGTGGTGTGGCCGGTCAGGGCGAGGAACACCTCGTCCAGGCTGGGCTGGCCGAGGGCGAAGTCGGTGACCGAGATGCCCCGCCCGGCCAGCCGGGACACGGCGCTCACAGCCAGGTCGGCGTCGCTGCCGGGCACCCGGGCGGTCAGGCCGACCGCGTCGGCCTCCTCCTGGGCGGTGATCTGGAGATCCTCGGCGAGGACCCGGATCGCCTGCGGCCGCTGGGCCGCTTCACGCAGGCGGATGCGCAGCGTGCCAACACCGACGCTGGATTTCAGCTGGCCGGGTGTGCCCTCCGCAATGACCTTGCCGTGTTCCATCACCGCGATGCGGTCGGCGAGTTGGTCGGCCTCGTCCAGGTACTGCGTGGTGAGCAGGATCGTGGTGCCCACCTCAACCAGGCCGCGCACCGTCTCCCACACCTGAGCGCGGCTACGCGGATCGAGGCCGGTCGTCGGCTCGTCCAGGAACAGCAGGTCGGGGGTGACGATGATGCTCGCGGCGATGTCGAGCCGGCGCCGCATACCACCTGAATACTTCTTCACCAGGCGGTCGGCGGCCGCATCGAGGCTCACCGCGCCGAGCAGGTCGCTCGCCCGGCGCACGGAGTCGGCGCGGGAGAAGCCCTGCAGCCGGGCCAGCATGATCAGGTTCTCGGTGCCGGTCAGCTCTTCGTCCACGGTGGCGAACTGGCCGGTCAGGCCAATCCGCTCACGGACCTTCGCGGCCTCGGAGACCACGTCGCGGCCCAGCACCCGCGCCTGGCCGCCGTCGGGCGTCGCCAGGGTGGCAAGGATGCGGATCACGGTCGTCTTGCCGGCCCCGTTCGGCCCGAGCACGCTGTAGATCCCGCCGCGGGGCACGACGAGGTCAACTCCGTCGACAGCCTTCACTGCATGGAATTTCTTGACAAGCCCGGTTGCCTCGACCGCTGGTTCCGACCGCAATGGGAAAATCACCTTTCAGCGACGGTGAACTGAGAGAACGCTGGTCAATAACTGACGGCTGTTTAGTATTCCGGCGACGGTCAGCCCCCGTCAAGAAGGGGGTCAAACACCATGAATGTCTCGTTGAGTAGGCGGGAACGCCTGCGGGAGGCGACGCTCGCCGAGATCCGGGAGGTGGCCCGGAAAATTTTGTCCGCCTGGACCCGCATCTACGGCATCGTGGCGATGGAGATCTTCGGTCACCTTGACCGGGGCGGTGACCGGCTCCGAAACGATGTTCGCCGAGGAGCTGACCACCTGCCTGGGTCAACTGGTCGTCCGACGGTAGTCCAGCACCTCCTCGAACCAGTCCCGGGCGGTGGCGGTGATCTCCCGCAGGGAGTCCGCCCGCATGACCGTGTAATGGTCGCCCGCGGTCTTCCGGATATCGATCTGCGGGCAGACGTCCAGCCATGACCTCGGGTCGGGTCCGGGTCCCGCCTCGAACAACAGGACCGGACCGCCCGGCTCGGCGGGGGTGTAGTCGGCCAGCGCGGCCAGGTTGTGCGCGTGGGTGTCCGCCAGCCGGGTGTAGGTCGCCAGGTCGGTGCCCTCGGGCAGCAGACCGGCAGCCACGGCCGCACGATGGCCCTGCGCCGCGTCGGTGACCGGCTCGAACCAGGTGCCGCCGGCCAGATCGGTGAGGAACTCCCGTTGACGTTCGGCCTCGGTGGTCGGCACGCGGAACTCACCCAGCCTGCTGTCGATCATCACGACCGCGCTACGGTGGCCCTCGTCGGCCAACTGGCGGGACACCTCGTAGGCGAGGAAGCCACCCATCGACCATCCGGCAAGCAGGTACGGGCCGGAGTCCGGAAGTTCCCGCCGGGCCGCCGCGGCCATCCCCACCAGGTCGCCCGCCGATTCCCGGCCGACCAGCGCCGGGCTCTGAAAGGCCATCACCGGGCCCGGCCATGCCGCGGCGACCGGCCGGTACGCGGTCACCGCACCGCCGACCGGATGAAACAGATACAGCGGCCGGCCCGGCCGGTCGGACAGGCGCACGACGCCGTGACCTGGGCCGCCCTCGGCGATCCGGGCCGCCAGCGCACCCAGCGTAGGCACCTCGAAAATCTCACCGAACCGCAGGTCCACGCCCAGTTCGTCCCGTACCCGGTGCACCAGACGGAGCGCGAGCAACGAGTTGCCACCACAGGCGAAGAAGTCCGCGTCCGGACCGACCGTGGGCAGGTCCAGCAGCGACGACCAGATCGCGGCCAGCCGGGCGGTGTCAGCCGCGGGGACCACCTCGTCGGCCGGGGCGGTGGTACGGGCCGCGCTGATGTCAACCTTGCCGTTGGCAGTCAGCGGCAACTCGGGTACGACCGCGATCCGGGCCGGCACCATGTAGTGCGGCAGGCGTGCGCGGATGTGGGCGGCGACGTCCAGAGAGGCACCGTCCTCGGGCACCACCACGGCCACCAGGCGCATCCGCCCGCCGGGTGTGCCCTCGCCGGCCACGACGCACTCGCGTACGCCGGCCAGCTCACGGACCACGGCCTCGATCTCGCCGGGCTCCACCCGGAAGCCTTGGATCTTGACTTGCCGATCCGCGCGGCCGATGAACTCGATGGTCCCGTCCGGCCAGTACCGGCCGAGGTCGCCGGTGGCATAGAGCCGGTCGCCGGTCGCCGGATCGTGGACGAACTTCTCGGCGGTGCGCTCGGCGTCGCCCGCGTACCCCCGGGCGACACCTACGCCGCCGATGTAGATGGCTCCGGTCGCCCAGGGGGCGCGGACGTCCAACCGGTGGTCGCGGACGGTCATCGTCTGGTTCCGCAGCGGGCGGCCGTACGGGATGCTGCGCCACGCCGGATCGACGGCGCCGACCTCGAAGATGTTCGACCAGATCGACGCTTCGGTCGCCCCGCCCATGGCGATCACCCGGGCCGCGGGCCACAGCGCGCGCAGCCGGTCGGGCAGGGGCAGGGGAATCCAGTCGCCGCTGAGCAGGATCGCGCGCAGCGGCGGCACGTCACGCCCGGCGGCGACTTCCACCAGCAGTTCGGCGAGCGCGGGCACCGAGTTCCACACGGTCGCGCCGTGCCGCCGAGCGGCAAGGAGCCAGCCCTCGGGGTCCGGCCGGGCCGACGCGGCGGGCAGCACCAGGGCGGCGCCCGCGGCCAGCGTGCCGAACACGTCCCACACCGACAGGTCGAAGCTCAGCGACGAGATGGCGAACACCCGGTCGTCCGGCTCCAACCGAACCCGCCGGTTGATGTCGACGACGGTGTTGAGCGCGGCACCGTGCTCGATCATCACGCCCTTCGGTGTGCCGGTCGACCCGGAGGTGTAGATGACGTACGCGAGGCTGCTGCCGTCACCGGACGGGGGCGGCAGCGGATCGTCGGCGGGCGCGACCAGGTCGACGTCCAGGCTGTCCACGTCGCGCACCCTCACCGACGACTCCGTCAGCACGACGCCCGATGCGCACGCGTTGACCAGGGTCCGGATCCGCTCCGCCGGCAGGCTCGCCTCCACCGGGCAGTACGCCCCGCCGGCCCGCAGCACGCCGAGCACTGCAACGACCTGCTCCCAGCCCTTGGACATCACCACGGGCACCACCACCCCGTCGCCGACACCCCGGGCGCGCAACCGGAGTGCCACTGCCCGGGACAGCGATTCAAGCTGGCCGTACGTGAGCGTCCGGCCGAAACCGAAGACGGCCGGTGCCTCCGGGTGCTCAGCGGCGGCCCGCAGGAAATAGTCCTCCAGGCGGCCGGCGGGCGGGCGGGTCTGGTCGGAGTTGATCGTCGCGATCAGGTCGAGGTGCCCGGCCGGGGTGGCGACGAGCGGGGTCTCCTGATCGCTGGCGATCGTCTCCAGCAGTCGCCGGTACGTGTCGAACAGCGCGTCCGGCAAGCCGTCCGGGAACGCCGCGTCGACCGTGTCCCAGATGAACTCGACGCCACCGTCCTCGGCGTCCTGGGTTTGGTTGTCGATCAGGACCTGTGGGGTGCTCAGCGCATGGGTGACGGTCCGGCACACTGGCCGGCCGGCGGCGAGTGTCGCGGTGTCGTTGCCGAGCATGTTGTTGAAGACGTACGGGAAAGCCGGTTGCGAGCCCCACCCCCGCTGGGCCGCCAGCTCGCGGGTGATTCGGACTCCGGTCACGCTCGCGTGCCGCATGTCGCGCCACAGTCGTTTCTGCAGCTGTTGCCCGCGCGTCCAGAAGTCCTCAGCGCAGGTGAGGTCGACCTCGACCGGCAGGGTGGCGCCGAGCTGGCCGACGGGGTGGTCCGCCGGTGACTCGATGCCGGCCCAGTTGTGGTGCATGACCGTGACACTGAACCGGGGCGCGGCCGCCCACGCGCCCAGCACCTCGGAGTAGACGTGCAGCAGCAGCCCCATCGGCATGAGCTTGCGGCGGCGCGCATTGCCGCACAACGCCTTCCACTGCGGCGGGGTCATGGTGAACATCCGCCGCTGGAAGCGGACCGGCGACACCGCCGACAGCGGCCGGGCGAGCGGCAGTTGTGGTGCGTCTGGCAGGGTTTTTAGCCGTTGCTCCCAATACGCCCAGTCGGTGCTGTCGTCCCGGTCCCGTATGCGGGCGAGCGCTTCCCGGAACGTGGTGGTGACCGGGGCCAGTTCGGCCATCGGGTCGCGGACCAGGGCCAGGAACTCGCCGACGACCTGGTGGATGCTGCGGCCGTCGAGCAGCAGCAGCGTCATGGCGATCTGGAGCCGGACCCGGCCGGTGCGGATCCGATGAACAACCAGATCGAACAGCGGCCAGGTAGTCGGGTCGACACCCTGCTCGCGCATCCGCTGCCGGGTCGCGGCAATCGACTTCTCCTGCTCGTCGCGGCCGAGGCCGGTGACGTCCACGACCTCGATCTCGAAGGCGTCAGCGACGGAGACGTCCAGAACTCGCTGGGTGGCGTCGCCGGTGACGACGGTGCGCAGATGCTCGTGGCGGCGGATCAGCGCGCGCAGGACGTCACGCGTGCGAACCACGTCGAGCCCCACGACGTCGAGTTCGAGGTGGTAGCCGGGCAGGAAGCCGCCGAGCTCCACCAGTTCGCTGGTGCCCACCAGGTAGGCCGCCTGCAGGTCGGTCAGCGGGAACGGCACGGTCAGGTCATCCACGAGGCAACCCTTTCGGCGAGCATGACGCACGTGAGATTGGTGGGCGCCCGGGTGATGGCCGGCATCACTGACGCGTCGGCGACCCGCAGCCCGGACACGCCGCGTACCCGGCAGTACTGGTCGACCACCGCGGTGTCGTCGTGGTCGGGACCCATCCGAGCGGTGCCCGCGGGATGCCACAGCGGGGTGGCGAAGGCCGCGACCGAGCGACGCAGCCGGACGTCGTCGAACACCCGCTTCTCCGTCCACAGCAGGACGTCGTCGAGCAGCGGTGACATGTGCTCACCGGTCATCAACGACCAGGCCAGACGGGTGCCGGTCGCGAGCGCGGCCAGATCGTCGGGGTGGCGGGCCATGTCCAGCACGATCTGTGGCCGGGCCGCCGGTCCGGCTCCGGTCACCGACACGTGGCCACGCCCGGCGGGGGCCAACAGCATCACCGAGATCGCCACGGTCATCGGCACCCGTTCGCCGTCGCGGACGGCGGATACCGATTCGTCGGCGACATTGGACGCGAGGACCAGTGCCACGTCTGGCTCGCCGCCAGTGGTGGCGAGCCGGGCCATCGCCTGGTGCCAGGGCCGGCCTTCGACGCAAACTCCCGCCGCGGGGATCGCCCAGATCAGGACGGCCGGGTGCTCCGTCAGGTTCGCGCCGACGCCGGGCAGCTCGACCACGGTGGGAATCCCCGCCTCGGCCAGCCGTTTACCGTCGCCGATGCCCGAACGTTGCAGGATCAGCGGCGTATTGATTCCGCCCGCACACAGCGTCACCCGGTCGGCGGCCACGGTGACCGGGTGACCGTCGCGGACCACCCGGACGCCGGTCACGCGATCGCCGTCGAGCACCAGGCTGGTGGCGGTGGTACGGCTCCACACGGTCAGATTGGGACGGTTGAGCACCGGGGTCAGATACCCGTCGGCGGCGGAGACCCGCCGGCCGTCCCGCGCGTTGCTGGGCAGCGGACCCGCACCGGGCTGCCCGCCGGCGTTCACGTCCGCCACCTCGGGCATGCCCGCCGCCCGGCAGGCGGCCAGGAACGCGGTCGCCATCGGATCCAGCCGGTCCGGTGCGGGCCGGACCACCGGGATCGGGCCGTCGGCGCCATGAACCGGGTCGGCCCCGAAGTCAGCGTCGGACTCCAGTCGGCGGTAGAACGGCAGGACCCGATCCCACGCCCACTCGGGATTGCCTGCGGCGGCCCACTCGGCGAAGTCGGCGGGCACGCCGCGCAGCGCGATCGCGCCATTGACCGCACCCGAGCCGCCGACCAGCCGGCCCGGCCCGTACGGGACCTGCCTGCCGCGCGGCTCGGCGCCGGAATAGCCGGTGTAGTCCCAGTTGTAGCCGGACAACACCGACCGGCCCAGCGGCTGCCCGTCCCACTCCGGGCCGAGCCGGTCGACGCCGGCCTCCAGCAGCAGGACGCGCCGGGACGGATCGGTGGACAGCCGGGCGGCGAGCACCGAGCCCGCAGTGCCCGCCCCGAGCACGATGTCGTCCCAGCCCGCAGCCGTCACTGGTCGTCGGCGGGAGTCAGGGCCTCGGCGAGTTCGGCGATGGTCGGGTTGTCGAACAGCATCTCCAGGCCCTCGTCGCCGTCGTCGTCCAGGCCGAACTCGTCGCGCAGCCGACCGAGGATGTTCACCGCGTGCAGCGAGTCCCCGCCCAGCTCGAAGAAGTCGTCGGTGACACCGAAATCGTCACGCTTGAGCACTTCGGCCCAGATCCGGAACAGCTTCTCCTCGGCCGCGCCGCGCGGGCTCACCTGGTCGTCAGTGCCGGCTGCGAGCCACACCGAGGGCAGCGCCGACACGTCGACCTTCCCATTCGCGGTCAGCGGGAACGCATCCACGACCATGATGTGCCGGGGCACCATGTACTCCGGCAGCAGCGTCTCCAACTGCACGCGCAGCACGGCCGGATCGACACCGGCACGCGGCACGGCACCGGCACGCTGGGCAGTGGCCCGGGCGATCAGCACGTGCTGGCGGTACGGGGTGTCCGCGTCCTCGGGCACCGTGGTCAGATCGTCCAGCACCGTGTCGCGCGCCACCGCCCGCCACTCGGGGATGGTCAGCAGCGGCAGCCGTTCCTCGGCGCGGCCCTGTGCCAGGCCCTCAATGAAACCGACGGTGACCATCTGCTGGCGGCGGTTCGCCGTACCCTCGATCAGCACGGCGACACCGTCGGTGGCGAGCACGCCGCCCAGCGCTTGCAGCGACCGCTTGATGTCTTTGGCGTCGTGCATGACGTTCGCCGCGACGATCACGTCGGCCGAGGCCGGAGGGAAACCCTGTACGGCCGGGTCGCGGTCGATGTCCAGCACGCCGTAGTCGACGAACCCGTATTCGGCGAAGGACTCCTTGGCTCGCTGGGTGAAATAGGTCGACACGTCGGTGAACGTGTAGTGCACCGAGCTGCCCGCGACCGCGGCGAGCACGTGTGCGGTGGTGGCGCCGGTGCCGGCGCCCACTTCTAGCACCCGCATCGTGCGTCCGTCGGCGCCGCTCACAGCAGCCTTGACCGCCGCGGCCGCCACCCGATTCTGCAACCGGGCGACCGGGTTGCCCGCGTACAGCGCCTCCGCGGTCGTCCAGTCACCGCCGGGCAGCAGAAGTTGCAGCGGGCTGACCTCACCACGCAGCATCTCCACCTGGTTGTCCATGCAGCGGGCGAAGTAGTTGGCGAGGACCCGGTGCGCGGGGCGGGTGACCGGCACGGCCTCCCATTCGTGCTTCAGCCGGGCGCTCAGCTCGGCGGAGTCGAGACCGCGGACGACACGGAACTCGTCCGGCCGCCCACCCGTCGCCAGCAGGCCGTCCTCGACCAGGACACCGAGCCAGCGGCGCAGCAGCCCGGCATAGCCCGGTTTGATCCCGCTGTCGGCGATGATGCCGTCCACCGTCGCGGTGCCGGATCCGAATGCGTCCAGCCGGGCCACGGTATGCGCGATCACCGTGCCGGAGAGCTCTTCCAGCGCCTCCAGCATCCGGTGGTAGTCGGCGAGGTCGCCGGCCAGTTCCGTCTCGGCGGCACGCAGCTCCGCGGCCGCGGCGTCGAGCACGCTACGACGGTCGGCCGCGCCCGCCCTGCCGGCGGACTCCTGCGCGGATACGACGTGCGCGACCAGGTGCCGATGGCCGGTCGTCGGGTTCGTGTCCACGTGCACGACGGCCTCAGCGACGCCGGGTTGCCGGCGCAGCGCCGCGACGATCTCGGCCAGGCCGACCCGGTGGCCGTTGATCTTCACCTGCGCGTCGCGGCGGCCGAGGAACTCGATGTTGCCGCCACTGGGCATGTGGCGGCGTAGTCGCCGGTGCGATAAGGCGGCCGCCGGTCACCGGGTCGGGGACGAAGCGCTCCGCTGTGCGCTCGGGTCGCCGAAGTAGCCGAGCGCGACGCCCTCCCCGCCGATGCAGCTCGCACCGGTCACCCCGTCCGGCCGCTGTCGCCGCCGGCCCGCGTACCCGCGCCGTTTGATTGGTGAGCGGGATGACCGTAGGGGATGCTGGTCCACGCGGGGTCGACGCGGTCGACCGGATAGGCGACCGACCAGATCGCGGCTTCGGTCGCGCCGCCCAGCTGATCACGCGCGCCCCGGCGCGACGGCGCGCAGCGCTCGGCAGGTCGACGGGGATCCAGTCGCCGCTGAGCAGGGCGAGCGCAGGGCGTCGAGCCGACGGCTGCCCGCGGCGAGGTGGTCGGCGAGCAGGTCCATCAGGGCCGGGACCGAGTTCCAGATCGTGACCGCGTGGCGTGCCGCAGCTCGCCCAGTGCGCCGGGTCTTGGCGGCCGGCCCTGGCCGACGGTCACGACGATGCCGCCGGCGGCGAGCAGCCCGAAGATGTCGAACACCGAGAGGTCGAAGCCGAGGTCGGACGCCGCCAGCACCGCGTCCCGCTCGTTCAGGGCGAAGCGGCGTGCAGGTCGTGCAGGGTGTTCGCCGCGGCCGAGTGGGCGATCATCACGCCCTTCGGCGGCCCGTCGAGCCGGAGGTGAAGATGACGTACGCGAGGTCGCCGGTCGACGGGGCGGTCGTGGGCGGCTCAACCGGGGCGGAACGCACCTCGAGGTCGGCGAACGTGGCGAGTTCCGCGCCCTGCGGCCAGCTCTCGCCGTCGCGCAAGGCCGGCGAGGTGACCACGATCCGCACGCTGCCGGATTCGAGCAGCTGAACGCGGCGAGCCTCCGGCCACGACGGGTCGATGGGCAGATAAGCGGCACCGGACAGGGTCACGCCGAGCACCGCGGCAACCTGCTCGAAGCCCTTCGGCAGCACCACCGCGACCAGTGCGCCGGTCTGGGCGCCCAGACCGGACAGGCGATGGGCGAGCCGGTTCGCAGCCTCGACCGTCTCCCGGTAGGTGTAGGAGATCTCGCCGGCGATCACCGCGACCGCGTCCGGGGTGCGCAGCGCTTGCTCCGTGACCAGGCCGCACAGCGTCCGGCCGTCGACCGGCGCGGCCGTGTCGTTGACGGCGGTGCGCTCCCGCTGCTGCCGTTCCGGCAGTGCCGCCAGGATCGCCGGGCCGGTCCATGCGGCCGGGTCGGCGGCAAGGCGCTCCAGCGCACCGAGGTAAGCGCCGAACATGTCGTCGAGCAACCCGGCCGGGAACAACTCCTCGACGGTGTCCCAGTTGAACACCAACTGCCCGCGCTCCTCGGCGACCTGGTGGTCCAGCCACACCTGCGGGGTCTGGGTGATGCCGTACACGCGGTCGCCGAAGAAGCGGATGTTCGCGGACGGGTCGTCGCCGGTGCCGCCGAGCACCAGCGCGCTGGTGAACACGATCGGCATGGTCGACGACGAGCGGCCCATCGCCTTGGCGTGTTCCCGTTGCGCGCGGACGCCGCTGTAGCTCATGTGCTCCAGATCGCGCATCAGCCGGCGTTGCAGGACCGCCAATCGGCCGGCGAACGTCGATCCCTGCTCGCCCTCGACCGCGAGCATGGTCAGCGAGGTGAAGTCACCGACCACACCGTTGATCTCCGGGTGCACGGCCGGGCGGTTGAACAGGGTCAGGTTCAGGGTCAGGTCGGGCTGCGCCGACCACTGCCGCAGCACGTCGGCGAAGACCGTCATCAGCACCGCGGACGGGGTGGCGCCATGCCGGGTCGCGCTCGATTTGATCGCGTTCCACTCCTCCGCGTCCAGCACGGCCGCACGCCGGGTGAAACGGGTTCGCTCGATCTGTGCGGGCTGCTTGGCCAGCGGCAGCTGCGGGGCGGCCGGCAGCGCCGATACCCGTTCCAGCCAGTACGCCTCGTCCGCCGCGTACTGCGGGCTCTGCCGCTGCCGTTCCTCGTGCAGCACGTAGTCCCGGTACGACAGTTCGAGCGGGGCCAGCACCAGGTCCGGGTCTTCGTAGAACCGGCGCCACTCCTCGAACACCAGATACATGCTCAGGCCGTCGAGGATGAGGATGTCGAAGCTGACGAACAGGTGCAGATTGGTCTCGGTGACACGGGCGGCGCGAATGTCGAAAAGCGGCCACCGGCTGGCCGGCCGGATCTGGTGGTCCATCCCGGCCCGGATGTCCTCGATGCGGGCCTGTGCCCCGGCGGTGTCCAGGTGGCGCAGATCGGTCAGCTCGATCTCGTAGTCGGGCAGGTCGGTCAGGACACGCTGGCGCCCGTCCGGCCGTACGACCGAGCGCAGCATGTCATGACGGGCGATCACCTTGCGCAGCGCCGTGGTGAGCCGGCTGTGGTCGAGGTCGCGGCCGTCCAGCTCGAAGTACAGATGGGTGGCCACCCCGCCCAGATCCACCGCGGAGGTGCGGCCGATCCAGTAGGCGTGCTGGATGTCGGTCAGCGGGAACGGTTCGTGCCGGTCTGCGGGTGCGGGCACCAGGGCCTCGGGCTCGGCGTCCCGGCCGGTGCGCAGGAAGTGGATCACCTCATCCCTGCGCTGTTTGAGCGCGTCGCGCAGTTCGGGGGTGAGCGCTCCGGGCGGCGCGATCACCTCGAGGCCGCCGTCGGTCAGCCGCAGCCTGATGCCCTTATCGGCGAGCGCGGTGAGCAGGTGCTGTGCCATCGGGGGTTCCTCCTTGCGGGCCGGCTGCACCGGACCTCGTCATCAACGGCGGTTGAGCAGGCGCGCGACGTCCGCGGCGAGACCGCGGTCGTTGAGCAGGCTGTAGTGCGTTCCGGGGAGGGCGGTCGCGGTGGTCGCCCCGCTGGTGACCCGAGACCACCCCCAGTCCGGGGCCGCCCGGTCCGGATGGCCGGCGAACTCGCCGACCGTTCCTTTCGCGGCGCGGACCACGGTCACGTCTGCGGCGATTGCCGGCGGGTGGTACGAGTTGCAGGCGAGCACCACCCCCGGAACACCGCGAACGTCGCGGCCACGTCGGCGACGTCCTCCGTTGCCGGATGGTCGATCAGCGCGCTGATCGCAGCGGGCTGATCAGCCACGGGCAGCGCGGCGATGGCCGTGGTCTCGGCGTCGTAGCGGCCCTCGGCCAGGCCTTCGATGCCCAGGTTCAGGTCGGCCAGGAACCAGCGGACCAGCTCGACGGCACTGACCTCGCGCGGTGCGGTCGGCGGTGGCGAGTCGATGACCACCAGCTGTTCGACCCGCTCGCCCGGCTCTCCATCTGGTGTGCCATCTCCAGCGCGATCACCGCGCCCGAGGACCAGCCACCGAGCAGGTATGGGCCCTCCGGCTGTGCCTCGCGCAGCGCGGCGACGTACAACCTGGCGAACTCCTCGACCGTGCTCAGAGCGGGGTGGCCGGTGGCCGGGCCGGGTGCCTGGAAGGCACAGCTCGGCCGGTCCAACATCTCGGCCAGCCACCGGTAGCAGAGCACGTTGCCGCCGGCCGGATGCACCAGGGACCAGGCCGTACCCGTGCCCCCGGTGCGCAACCGCACCAGCGGGGACCACGTGCTGGGCGCCGAGTCGAGGAAGTCCGCCAGCGCCCGTACGGTCCGCCGCTCCAGCAGGACGCCCATCGGCACGCGGTCGCCCAGCACCTCGGCGATGCGCCCGATCACCCGCAGCGCGGCGAACGATTGCCCGCCCAGGTCGAAGAAGTCGTCGTGCGGGCCGACCGCGTCCACGGACAGGATCTCCGCCCAGATCCGGGCCAGTGCCGTCTCGGTCGCGGTGCTCGGCGCCGCGTCGGCGTCGTCGGTCCGCTCGGGCCGGGCCAGCGATTCGAGCGCCACCCGGTCGAGCTTGCCGTTGCCGGTCAGCGGCAGCGCAGCGAGCGCGGTGATGGCACTGGGAATCATGTACGCGGGCAACCGCGCACCCAGCTCAGCGCGCAGCGCGGCGGCCTGCGCCGCGTCCGGCCCGACCACGAACGCGGCCAGCTGCCGGCCGGAACCGGTGGCGCGGGCCAGTACGGTGGCCTGCTCGACGCCCGCACATTCCAGCAGCGCCTGCTCGATCTCCCCGGGTTCGACCCGGAAGCCCTGGATCTTGATCTGGAAATCGGCCCGGCCGAGGAACTCGATGTTGCCGTCGGGCAGGTAGCGGCCGAGGTCCCCGGTGCGGTACAACCGCTCGCCGGTGACCGGGTGCCGGACGAAGGCCGCCGCGGTCCGGTCCGCGTCACCCAGGTAGCCCAGGGCGACACCGACGCCGCCGATGTGCAGATGCCCGGTCGTCCAAGTCGGTGCGTCCCGGCCGTGCTCGTCCAGGATGTGCCAGCTCTGCCCGGTCAGCGGCTTGCCGTAGGGAACGCTGACCCAGCTCGGATCCGGCTCGTCGATCGGGTAGAAGATCGACCAGATCGACGCCTCGGTCGCCCCGCCCAGGCTGATCACCCGGGCGTTCGGCGCGATCTGGTTGATCTTCGCGGGCAGGCCGACAGGAATCCAGTCACCGCTGAGCAGCACGGTCCGCAGCGCGGGCAACCGGATGTCGGCGCGAATCGCCGCCTCGGTGAACAGTTGCATGATCGCCGGCACCGAGTTCCAGACGGTCACCCCGTGCCCCGCCACCGTGTCCAGCCAGGCGGCCGGGTCGGTCTGGTTGCCGTCCGGCAGCACCAGCTTGGCGCCCGCCGCGACGGTGCCGAACACGTCGTACACCGACAGGTCGAAACACAGCGAGGAAACACCGAACACAACGTCGCCGGCGCCGATGCCAAAGCGGCGGTTGATGTCAATGACGGTGTTGAGCGGGCCACGGTGGTCGAGCACCGCCCCCTTCGGTGTACCCGTCGATCCGGACGTGTAGATCACGTACGCGTGCTCGGTGGCGACGCGCCGGACCGGTGCGGGCGGTTCGGTGACGACGGGCGGCGACTGGATGTCTACCGTCAGCACCGGTACGCCGCTGATCGCGGCCAGCTCATCCCGCAGGTCTTCGGTGGTGACCACGGCCGTGGCCGCGGTGTCGGCGAGCAGGAACCGGAGCCGCTCCCGTGGCCACGACGGGTCGATCGGCACGTACGCCCCGCCCGCGGTCAGCGCGCCGAGTACGCCGGCGACCTGCTCGGCGCGTTTGGCCATGGCCACCGCGACGTAGTCTCCCGGGCCGACACCCGCGTCCTGCAGACGCCGGGCCAGGGCGGTCACGTGCGCGTCGAGGCTTCCGTACGAGACTGTGCCGTGTGCGTCGACCACGGCGGTGGTGTCCGCCAGGTCGGCGGCGCGAGCGGACAACGCGTCGTGCAGCAGCCCCGTGGGCGGCGCGGCCACGGTCGCCGGCCGGTCCCGCTGCGCCTCGGGCAACAGGTCGAACGCTTGCCGTGACCAGGAGTCCGCATCGGTGGCCAGGGCGGTCAGCACCCGCCGAAAGCCATCGAACATCGCGTCCACCAGGCCGTCCGGGAACATCTGCTCGATGACGTCCCAGATCACCCACAGACGGCCGTCGCGCAGCTCCCAGAACTCCGTGTCGAGCAGGGTCTGCGGTGTCTCCAGCATCGAGTACGAGGGCCGATCGGTCGGGCCGACGAACAACGCGCTGCCCACCGCGAACGGGCACACCGCGCGACCGGGCGTCCGACGTACCTCGTTGAGGGTCTGCAGGACTTTCGTGCCGCTCCAGTAGACGTGCTCGGCGTCGGCGAGCACCTGCGCCTGCAACCGCTTGACGCGCTCGGCGAAACCCTCGGCGGGCCGCCAGTCCACTTCGAGCGGGTAGAGGGAGGCGAAGTTGCCCAGGATCTCGGGCAGTTGCGGATGCAGCGGCAGCACCCGGTGAGTGACCATGTTGTTCAGCAGGAAATGCCGTGACCCGCTCCAGTACGCCAGCACCTCCGCGTGCGCGCCCAGGAGAACCGTGGTCATGGTCAGCCCTCGGCGCTGGGCTTCAGCTTTCAGCGCGTCCCACAGCGGCGGGTCGATCAGCAGCTCGCGCCGGCTGAGCCGGGAGCGCCCACGGTGTTCAGCACCGGCCACCAGCGGCAGGTTCGGTGCCTCCGGCCAGTCGGCCATCCGCTCCCGCCAGTATTTCTCCGACGCCTGACCGAGCGGGCCGTCCTCGAGTTCGGCGAGAGCGCGCGTGCAGTCCCGGTAGGACACCTCCAACTCGGGCAGTGGCTGGTCGGGGTGCTCGTAGTAGTGCAGCGCATCGGCGAGCAGCCGGACACCGCTCGGCGCGTCGCCGAACAGGCTGTTGTGGTTGTAGTGCAACCGGACCCGGCCCGGCCCATAGACGCTGAGGTGCGGGGTTACCCACGGCCACCGGTCGTGGGCGGGCTCCTCGCGCCGCATGGTCGCCCGCACCTGCTCCATCCGGTCGTACGCCTCGGCCTCGGGCAGTCCGGTGAGGTCGTCCACGGTCACCCTGACCGGGGCCGGGTCGACCACCGGCCGCAGCATCATGTCCGGGCCGACGACGACCAGATTGTGCCGCTGCCGGTGCAGCGCCGCGTTGAACGCGGTCTCGAACCGGGCCGGGTCCAGTTCGTCGAACTCCTGCTCGACGTACTGGTGCGGGCGGACATAGAACTCGAAGCCCTCGCGGCTGCCGATGATGAACGACTGCTGCAAGTCCGACGGCGGGAACGGCTCGGTCCAGTTCGCCCGGTCCGCCTGCACGGTCGGCACGGTGGGATCGGGTCCGACCGCACCGGCCCGGGAGAGCGCGACGATGATGTCGGCCTTGTGCTCGGCCAGCGCGGTGCGCAGTTCGGCGGACAGGCTGCCCTTGGGCGCGCTGAGCTGGAGGCCGTCCGTGCCAACGAGCTTGATTCGGCCGCCGACACCGGCCAGCTCGGCGAGTACGCGTTCGACGGTGTTCACAGCCGGCTTCCTTTCGCAGTTCCGGGCATGGTCACAGCGTGAACACCTCGGCGTCGTCGTCGAACGGGGTGTCATCGTCGGCGAGCACGCCGCGCACCGCGAGCCCGCGCAGGACGTGATCGGCGACCGCGTCGGCCGTACCGCCGAAGATGACATCGGACGGCACCTCGGCACCGAAGTCCGACCGCACCCGGCCACGCAGCCGGACCGTGGTCAGCGAGTCGAGACCCAACGTATTGAGGTGGCAGTCGGCGAATCCGGGCCGCAGCTCCGCCTGCGTGGCCGGGCCGATTCCCAGCAGCGTCGCGGTGAGATCGAGCAATCCGTCGAGCACCGCCCGGCGGGCCGCGGCCGGGTCGCTCGCGGCCAGCGCGGTCAGCGCGGTCAGGTCCAGCACGTCGGCGGCCACCGGCTCGTCATCGACGAGATCCCCCAGCAACGTGTACGGCCGCCGCCGCGGGTTGGCCGCCGCGTACCGCGGCCAGTCGACGGCAGCCAGACCCAGGTGGGCGGGCGCGGTCGCGGCCACCCGGCCGAACGCGTCCAGCGCGTGCCTGGCGGGCATCGCGTCGATACCGCCCGCGGCCAGCCGCTCGGTGAGGTCACGCCGGGCGGCCATCCCGGAGTCCGCCCACACACCCCAGCTCACCGATGTCGCGGCCAGCCCGTCGGCCCGCCGCCGGACGGCGAGGGCGTCCAGGAACGCGTTCGCCGCGGTGTACCCGGCCTGACCGGGCGAGCCGATCAGCGAGGCCATCGAGGAGAACAACACGAAGTGGTCGAGGTCGAGCCGGGCGGTGGCCTCGTGCAGCCGCCAAGCACCGGTCACCTTCGGGGCGAGAACCCTGTCCAGCGCTCCGGGATCGAGGTCGGCCAGCGGCTGGTCCTCGGTGACACCCGCGAGGTGGAACACCCCGCGTAGCGGGGGCAGACCGGCTGCGACGTCGTCGAACAGGGTCCGCACATCGGCCTCGACGGTGACATCGGCACGCCGCACCTCGACCCGTACGCCTGTCGCCCGCAGGCGGCTGACCTGGGCGGGCTCCGTCGTGCCGCGACCGGTCAGCACCAGCGTCCGGGCTCCCTGGTCGGCCAGCCACCCGGCCAGCTCCAGGCCCAGGCCGCCGAGGCCGCCGGTCACCAGGTACGTCCCGTCCGGGCGGATGCCGATCCGCGCCGCCGCCGATGCGGGTATGGACCGCTCGGTGAGGACCGCGCGGTGCCAGCGACCGTCCCGCTCGGCCAGGTGGCCGGATCCGGGCAGTCCGCAAGCGGCGGTCAGCACCTCGCGTGGGCTGGTCACGGCTTGGTCGACCTGTACGCAGCGCAGGTCTGGGTACTCCGCGGTGACGGCGGCGACCGCTGCGGTGATCACCGCCTGGCTGAGGTCGCCGTCGTGTCCGGCACCGCCCGAGCACAGCACCAGGTCAGGCCGCTGACCGGCGTAGACGCGCAGCACGTCCTTGAGCGTCAGCAGCGTCTGCCGCGTCGCAGCGCTGTACGCGTCCGGGGTCCAGGTGCCGTCGAGCGGTCGGGGGTCCAGGATGATGCCGCTCACCTCGGGCTCGGGCTCAGGCCCGTTCCCGATGCTCAGCTCCACCGACTTGGCACCGAATTCGGCCAGTGCCTCCCGCCAGCGAGCTTGACTCTCGTGGTCGGCGCCGATCACCAGCCACACACCATCCAGGGCGGGCGCGCCGACGGGCTCGGCCTCCCGCCACTCCCGCTGGAGAACCTTCGGACGTGCGCCCGCGAGACGGCTCAGGCGGCTACGGGGCACCGGTTGGAACACCAGGCCGCGTACGGCAGCGAGCACGACACCACTGTCGTCGGCGATGTCGATGTCGATGGTGACGCCGTCGCCGTCCTGCTTACGGGCATGGCACCAGACTCGGGCGGGTAGGTCGGCACCCATTCGCAGGCTCTGTACGCCGGTGGGCAGCAGCAGAGTGTCCCCGCCCGGCTCCACGAACGCGGTGACCACTTGGAAGCAGGCGTCGAGTATCGCGGGGTGGGCAGTGAGTCCGCGCCCGTCGAGCCCGTCGACCTCGATCAGGGCCAGCGCATCCGAACCGGTACGGCGTACCTCGCGCAGCCCTCGGAACAGGTGCCCGTACTCGACGCGGCTGTGGTGCAGGCGCTCGTACAGGTCGCCGGTCGGGCGCTCGGCCAGCCGGGTCCGCAATCCGTCCAGGTCGAGGGTGCCGTCGAGCGGTTCCGCGGGCGCGGCCGTGGCGATCACGTGCACCGTCCAGTCCGCGTCGTGCCCGGTGGCGGCCTGGCCGTAGCCGCGAATTCGCAGCGCGTCGCCGTCGGACTCCACGACGGCCTGCGCGGTCACGCCGACACCGTCCGCGAAGTGCAGGAACTCAGTGAAGGCCAGATCGGACAGCTCCCAGTCGGGGCTCGGTCGGGCGGCACGGGCCGCGGCCAGCACCCACTCGACCATGGCCGCGGCGGGCAGCACGGGTACGCCGTGCAGGCGGTGCTGGCTGAGGAACGCCGGGTCCTCGGGGGTCAGCGTCCGGCTGAACCAGCTGCCCGGTGCGCCGGCTAGCCGGACCGGCGTGCCGAGCAGCGGGTGCTCGTCGCGCGGTGCGACGGCCGCCGGTGCGGGCCGCGCCCAGTGCGAGGTGTGCTGGAACGCGTAGGTCGGCAGCGGAACCACTGTGCCGGCGGTGCGCCAGTCGACGGTGTGGCCCAGGGTGTGCAGGTGGCCCAGAGCGTGCATCAGGCGTACCCGGTCGTCCGTGTCACGCCGCAGCGTGGTGACGGTGACCGCGCCGTCGAGCGTCTCCTCGATCGCAGGGGTCAACGTCGGGTGCGGAGAGATCTCCACGAACGTGTGCCCCGCGCCGATTTCGGAGATTGCCGGGGCGAACGCGACGGCCGCGCGGATCTGCTGGGCCCAGTAGTCGGCACTCTGGTGAGCCGGGCCCTCGACGGCAGCCGTGGGCGTTATCGGGATGCGGGACGCGGCGTGCGTCACGGTCGCCGCGGCCGCATGGAAATCGGTGACCGCGCCATCCATGTGCGGTGAGTGGAACGCGTGCGAGACCCGAAGCGCCGTCACCCGTACGCCGTCGCCCTGCACCTCGCGGGTCAGTTCGGCGACGGCGTCGGCGTCGCCGGACACAACCGTGCTCCGGGGGGAGTTGACCGCGCCGACCGAGATCCGGCCGCCGTACGGGTCGATCCGCCGTTCGACCTCCGCCTCGGACAGTTCGACGGCGGCCATGGCTCCCCCGCCGCTGTTCGCCGCACCCATCAACCTGGCCCGGATGGTGACCAGCCGCGCCGCGTCGCGCAGCGTGAGCACGCCCGCGACGTACGCCGCGGTCATCTCTCCGATCGAATGCCCGACGAGCCGGGCCGGGGCGATTCCGTGATGTGCCAGCGTCTCGGACAGGGCCACCTGAATCGCGAACAAGGCGGGCTGGGTATAGGCGGTTTCGTCCAGTAGTGCGGCTTCGGGGGTGCCGGGCTCGGCCAGGATCACCGCGCGCAGCGGGTGGTCGAGGTGGGTCAGCACGTCGTCCAGGGCACGGGTGAACACCGGGTGCGTGCCGTAGAGGGCGCGGCCCATCCCGGCCCACTGCGCGCCCTGCCCGCCGAAGACGAACACCGGTGTGCCCGCTGTCCCCTGGCCGACGATCAGGTCCGGGTTGGGCCGGTTCGCGGCCAGGTCGGCGAGCGCGGCGGTGAAGGCGGTCCGGTCGGCGGCGACGATCACCGCGCGGTGCGTGAGGTGTGCCCGGGCGGTGGCCAGCGAGTGCGCGATGTCAGCGTCGGCGAGGTTCGGGTGCTCGGTCAGGTGCCGCAGCAGTCTGCGGGCCTGCTCCCGCAGGGCCTGCGGGGATTTCGCCGAGATCGGCCAGGCAAGCGGCCGGCCGTCCGGTTCGGGCGTGGTGGCGTGCTTCGACGTGGACGGGGCCTGCTCGAGGATCAGGTGGGCGTTGGTGCCACTGATCCCGAACGACGACACCGCGGCGCGGCGCGGCCGGTCGGTCCGCGGCCACGGCGTGTTCTCGGTGGCCAACGCGACCCGGCCGGACGACCAGTCGACGTGTGGCGTGGGCGCGTCGACGTGCAGCGTGGCCGGTACCACTCCCGCATCGAGCGCCCGGACCGCTTTGATCACCCCGGCGACGCCGGCCGCGGCTTGGGTGTGCCCGATGTTCGACTTGATCGACCCGAGCAGCAGGGGAACCGTCCGGTTCTGGCCGTACACGCCGAGAATGGCCTGGGCCTCGATCGGGTCGCCCAGGCTGGTTCCGGTGCCGTGGGCCTCGACGACGTCCACCTCGGACGGCTCCAACCCGGCATCGGCCAGGGCACGCTCGATGACCCGGCGCTGGGCGGGCCCGTTGGGTGCGGTGAGACCGTTGGACGCGCCGTCGGAGTTGACCGCTGAACCACGCAGCACGGCCAGAACGGGACGGCCCTGTGTCCGGGCGTCGGACAACCGCATCAACGCGACCATCCCGACCCCCTCGGCGAAGCCGGTGCCGTCGGCCGCGGCGGCGAACGCCTTGACCCGCCCGTCCCCGGACAATCCGCGCTGGCGGCTGAACTCCTGGAACAGCCCAGGGGTGGGCATCACGGCTACCCCACCGGCCAGGGCGAGATCGCATTCGCCGCCGCGCAGCGCCGTGGTGGCGAGGTGGATGGCGACGAGCGAGGACGAGCAGGCGGTGTCAACGGTGATGGCCGGGCCTTGCAGTCCCAGCGTGTAGGCGATGCGGCCGGACGCGACACTCGTCGTACTGCCGGTCAGCAGGTAGCCGTCGTGGTCGCCGGACTGATCCGGGGTGAGGCCGCTGCCGTAGTAGTCGTGCACGACGCCGGTGAAGACACCCGCCGCGGAACCACGCAGCGACGTCGGATCGATGCCCGCGTGTTCCAGTGTCTCCCATCGCGGTCTCCAGCAACAGCCGCTGCTGGGGATCCATCGCGGTGGCCTCGCGCGGCGAGATGCCGAAGAACGCGGGATCGAATTTGTCGGCGTCGGTGAGAAACCCGCCGTGCCGGGTGTAACTGGTACCGGAGCGGTCCGGATCCGGGTCCCAGAGCGCGGCGAGATCCCAGCCCCGATCGGCCGGGAACCCGGTGATCGCGTCCTGCCTGGCCAGCACCAGGTCCCACAGCCCGTCCGGCGAGGTGACCCCGCCCGGGTAGCGACAGCCCATGCCGACGATCGCGATCGGCTGGTGCCCGACCGCATCGGCGGCACCCGGTGTGTGCGTCTCCCGGACCGGCAGCAGGTCCGCCAGCAGCAGATCCACCACCGCGTTCGGGGTCGGATGGTCGAAGACCAGCGTCGCGGGCAGTGTGCTGCCGATCGCTCGCGACAGCTGATTGCGTACCTGAACGGCGGTGAGCGAGTCGACGCCGAGCGCCTTGAACGTCTGGTCGCCATCGATGGCCGCCGGGTCGGGGTGTGCGAGCACGGCTGCGACCGTCGCGCGTACCACGTCGGTTACCGCGGCCCGTCGCTCGGCGGGCGGGAGACCGCTCAGCCGGTCGGCCGCCGCCGGACTCGTCCTGGCGGCAGCCGCCTGTGGCAGGGCGGCCGACCGCACAAGCGTCCGCAGCAACGGCGGGACGGCGGCGGCCGGGTCGCGCAGCACGGCGAGGTTCACCGGTGCGGCGATCAGGTGCGGCTCGGGGGAGGCCAGGGCCTGGTCCAGCAGCGCGAGACCGGTCCGGGTGTCGATCGGCACCAGGCCGGTACGGGCGATCCGGCGACGGTCGACCGCGGTGAGATGGCCGGTCATCGCGCTGGAGTCGGACCACAGTCCCCACGCGATGCTGGTACCGGGCAGACCCGCCGCGCGCCGGGATTCGGCCAGCCCGTCGAGGAACGCGTTGGCCGCGGCGTAGTTGGCCTGGCCGGGCGCACCGAACGCCGCCGACGCGGACGAGTACAGGACGAACGCGGCCAGGTCGTGGTCGCGGGTCAGCTCGTGCAGATGGAAGGCCCCGTCGGCCTTCGGCGAGAGCACGGTGTGCAGGGCCTCGTCGGTCATGGCGTGCACCGGACCGTCGGCGAGCACACCGGCGGTGTGGATCACCGCGGTCAGCGGATGATCGGCCGGGATGCCGTCCAACAGCGCCCGCACGGCCTCCCGGTCGCCGGTGTCACACGCGGCGACGGTAACGGTCGCACCCAGGGCGGCCAGCTCGGTACGGAGTTCGTCCATGCCCGGGGCGTCCGCGCCGCGACGGCTGGTGAGCATCAGGTGACGCATCCCACGCATGGTGACCAGGTGCCGTGCGGTGAGTGCGCCGAGGGTGCCCGCCCCGGTGATCAGGACAGTGCCTTCCGGGTCCAACGCGGGCCGTACGGTGAGCACGATCTTGCCGGTGTGCCGGGCGCGGCTCATGTGGGCCAGTGCCCGCCGCACGTCGAGCAGGTCCCAGGTGGACACCGGAGCCGGTGGCAGAGAGCCGTCGGCGAACAATGGTGCCAGCGCGGCGAGCAGTTCCTGGACCCGATCCGGTGGAGTCGCGGTCAGGTCGTACACCTGGTAGGTGAGCCCGGGATGCTCGGCCTGCACGGTGCCGGCGTCGCGGATCTGGGTCTTGCCCATCTCGATGAACCGACCACCGTCTGCGACCAGCCGCAAGGACGCGTCGATCGCGGCGTCGGCGAGGGAGTTGAGTACGACGTCCACGCCGCGCCCACCGGTCGCGGCCCGGAACACGTCCTCGAACGCCAGGTCCCGCGACGAGGCCAGATGCGCTGCCGGCACGCCCAGTTCGCGCAGCACCGACTGCTTCGCCGGGCTCGCCGTCGCGTAGACCTCGGCACCCCAGTGCCGGGCCAGGTGGATCGCGGCCATGCCGACGCCACCGCTGGCCGTGTGCACCAGCAGTGCACCGCCCGTACGAAGGGCGGGCACGTCACGCAGGGATTCGTACGCGGTCAGGTAGGCGACGGCCGCACCGGCCGCCTGCTCGAACGTCCACCGCGGAGGTATAGCCGCGACCAGCCGGTGGTCGGTCACCGAGACCGGGCCCACACCGTCCGGGAACAGGCCGTACACCCGGTCCCCCGGGGCCAGGCCGGTCACTCCGGGGCCGACCTCGGTCACCACGCCCGCGCCCTCACGGATGATCCCGGACTGGCCGGGGACCATGCCGAGGGTCACCAGCACGTCGCGGAAATTTACGCCCGCAGCCCGCAGCGCGACCCGAATCGCCCCGGCAGCGAGCGGAGCGGCAGCCTCGGGCCAGTCCAGGGCCGCGACACCGTCGAGTGTCCCGGTGCCGGTGCTGTCCAGCTTCCACGCGGTCGCCCCGGGCGGCGGTGCGAGCGGCGTGACGGCCGACCGCAGTCGGGGGGTGTGCGGTACGCCGTCGCGCACCCGCACCACGGGATGGGACCGCAGCGCGGCCATCACGGCCGGAGTGATGGCCGCGTCGGCGCGGTCGGTGTCCAGCACCGCGATCCGGTCCGGGTGCTCACTCTGCGCGGCCCGGAGCAGCCCGAACACGGCGGCATGCGCGGGATCGCCGTCCAGCGCCCGGGTGGTGCGCACGGTCAGGCGGGCGTCCGGCCGGTCCTCGGCGAGCCAGGCGCGCAGGTCGGCCAGCACACTCGCGGTGAGCCGGTGCGCCGCGGCAGCGTCACCGGCCGGCGCCTCGGGCACGTTGAGGAGGACAGGGTCCGACGGGTCGCCGTCGGCCGTGATCTGCTCAGGCAGCGGCACCCACTCGATGGTGTGCAGAACGTTGGCGGGTCCGGCGGCGACCGGGCGTTCGCCGAGCGGGCGCGGCGCCAGCGATCCGACGGTCAGCACGGGTACGCCGAGTGGGTCGGTGACCGTGATCCGGACCGCGTTCGGCCCGGCCGGCGCCACTCGCACCCGCACGGCGGTCGCGTCCGCGGCGTGCAGGGTCACGTCGGCGAACGCGTACGGCACCAGGGTCTCGTCACCCGCGCCGAGCGGATGCAGCGCGAGGCAGTGCAGCGCCGCGTCGAACAAGGCCGGATGGATGCCGAACCCGCCGGTCTCGCCGCTACCGGGCAGGGTCGCCTCGGCGTACACCTCGTCGCCGGCCGTCCACGCGGCGGTCAGGCCCCGGAAGGCCGGCCCGTACGCCAGCCCGCGCGTTTCGAGCCCGGCGTAGATTCCGTCCGGCTCGGCCGGAGAGCCCGCGGGCGGCCACTCGCTCACGAGGTCATGCGCAACGGGCGGGGCCGCGGTCAGGACACCGCTGGCATGGTGGGTCCACGGCTGGTCACCCACGTCGGCAGCCGGCCGGGAGTGGATCGTTACGGTCCGGTCGCCGCTCACGAACACCTGCAGGGTGGTGGCTTCCGCACCCTGTGCGAGCGGCGCGTGCAGGGTCAGTTCGCGCAGGTACGGCGTCGCGGTGTGGGTACCCGCATGCAGCGCCATCTCCACCATCGCGGCACCGGGCAGCACAACGGTGCCGGCGACCGTGTGGTCGGCGAGCCAGGCCTGGTCGATGCGGTGCAAACGCCCGGTGAGGACGGTTGCGTCCACGTCGGCGAGGTGAATCACGTCGGTCAGCAGCGGGTGCCCATTGCCGGTTCGGGCCGCCGCGGTGCCGGTTGGCCGCAGCCAGTGCGAGGTGTGCTGGAATGCGTACGTCGGCAGCGGGACGTGGTTGCCCGTCGTGTGCCAGATCGGGTTGTGGCCCTGGACGAACAGCCGCGCGAGGGTGTGCAGCAGCGACACCCGGTCGTCCCGGTCGCGGTGCAGGGTGGCGATGACGGCGGCGTCCGGACCGAGGATGTCGCCGAGCGCCGGCGTGAGGGTCGGGTGCGGTGACAGTTCGAGGTACGTGTGGTGCCCGTCGGCGGCAAGCGCCCGCACGGCCGGGTGGAACCGCACCGGCTCGCGCAGGTTACGCCACCAGTATTCGGTGGTCGGCGCCTCGGCCAACAAACCGCCGACGACGGTGCTGTAGTGCGGCACCCGGGGCGGATGGCCGGCGACGGTCAGCTCGGCGAGCCTCGGTCGCAGCCGCTTCACGTGATCGGAGTGGCTGGCGTAGTTCACCGGCAGGACACTGGTGCGGACCCCCTCGTCGCTGAGCTCGGCGACGAGCCGTCGCACCGCGTCGACGTCGCCGGAGACGACCGTCGACGTGGACGAGTTGATCGCCGCGATCGACACCGCATCACCGGCGGCGGCGAGACGCGGCGCCAGGTCGTCGGGGGACAGCCCGACCGCGGCCATCAGGCCACTGCCTTGAATCGCCGCGATGCAGGTGGCCCGGTGCGCGACCAGGTGCGCAGCGTCGGCCAGGCTCAGCGATCCCGCGACGTGTGCGGCGGCGATCTCGCCCTGCGAATGCCCGATCACCGCGTCCGGGACGATCCCGTGGTGGGCAACACCCCGGCGAGGCCGGTCATCACCGCGAACAGGGCGGGCTGGGTGACCTCGACCCTGCCGATGTCGGTGGCAGCGCCCGAGTTCACGACGAGATCGCGCAGCGACCAGTCGGTGTGCGGGGCGAGCGCCTCCGCGCACTCGTCGAGGTGCCGGGCGAACACCGGCTCGGTCTCGTACAGCCGTTTCGCCATCCCGGCCGCCTGGTTGCCCTGGCCGGGGAAGACGAACACGAGCCGGGGGTCGGCCGGTGCGCCGTCGGCTGGCGTGCTGACCACGTTCGGGTTGGGCACGTCGGCGACCAGGTCGGCCAGTGCCTGCCGGTATTCCGCGGCATCGCCGGCGACGATAACGGCGCGATGCTTGTGGTGGGTGCGCGCGGTGGCCAGCGTGTGTGCGACGTCGCGCGAGTCGAGGTCCGGGTGGGTGCCGAGGTGGGACAGCAACCTCGCGGCCTGGTCCCGCAGGGCATCGGCAGTGCGGCCGGACAGCAGCCACGGGTGCGGCCCCTCGGTGGCGGACTCGTCGTTGCGGGTTGAGGCCGGCGCCTGTTCCAGGATCAGGTGCGCGTTCGTGCCGCCGAATCCGAACGCGGAGACGCCGGCGCGGCGCGGCCGGTCGGTCGCGGGCCACGGCTGCGCCTCGGTCGCCAGTCGGACTCCACCCGCGTGCCAGTCGACGTGCGGGGTCGGCACGTCGGCGTGCAGGGTGGCCGGCACCACGCCCGTGTCCATGGCGTGCACCATCTTGATGACGCCGGCGATGCCCGCCGCGGCCTGCGAGTGCCCGATGTTGGACTTCACCGAGCCGAGCAGCAGCGGCTACTTCGCGGTGCGCCTGCCCGTACGTCGCCAGCAACGCCTGGGCCTCGATCGGGTCGCCCAGCGTGGTGCCGGTGCCGTGCGCCTCGACGACGTCGATCTCGGCGGCGGACAGGCCGGCGTCCGCCAGCGCACGCGCGATCACCCGCTGCTGCGCGGGCCCGTTCGGCACGGTCAGCGCCGCTGGTCGCGCCGTCCTGGTTGACGGCGCTGCCGCGGATCACCGCGAGCACCCGCCGGCCCTGGGCCTGTGCGTCGGACAGCCGTTGCAGCACGACCACGCCGACGCCCTCGGCCCACGCGGTGCCGTCGGCGTCCGCGGAGAACGCCTTGCATCGCCCGTCCGGTGCGAGCCCGCGCTGCCGGCTGAAGCCGAGGAATACGCCCGGCGTGGGCATCACCGCGACACCGCCGGCAAGCGCGTGGTCACATTCGCCGGCGCGCAGTGCCTCGTACGGCCAGGTGCAGTGCCACCAGCGACGACGAGCACGCGGTGTCCAGGGTGATCGCCGGGCCGTGCAGGCCGAACGTGTACGCGATCCGGCCCGGAGGCCACGCTGGTCGCGGTGCCCGTCAGCAGGTATGCCTCGCTCGGCCGTCACCCGCCTCGGCCGCGCGGGGCCCGTAATCGTGGGCGGACACGCCGGTGAACACGCCGGTGCCGCTGCCGCGCAGCGCCGCCGGGTCGATGCCGGCATGCTCGATCGCCTCCCATGACAGTCTCCAGCAGCAGCCGCTGCTGCGGGTCCATCGCAGTGGCCTCCCGGGGCGAAATGCCGAAGAAGGCCGGATCGAACTGGTCTGCGTCATGCAGGAACCCGCCGTGCTTCGTGTAGGTGGTGCCGGGCCGGTCCGGGTCAGCATCGAAGATCGCGTCAACGTCCCAGCCCCGGTTCGCCGGGAACCCGGTGATGGCGTCCCGCCCGTCGCGGACCAGGTCCCAGAACTGTTCCGGCCCGTCGGCGCCGCCCGGGAACCGGCAGCCGATGCCCACGATGGCAATCGGCTCGCTGTTCTGGCTCTGCACCTTCTGCAGGCGCTCACGGGTCTGGTAGAGATCAGCGGTCATCCGCTTGAGGTACTCGACGAGCTGGGCCTCGGTCGGCATCAGGGTGCGCTCCGGTTCTGTTCCGCGGCAGGTGTAGGACTGGAGAACTCGCTGTCGATGAATGCGAGCAGGTCGTCGGCCGAGGTCGCGTCGGTCAGCCCGCCCGGCAGTACGACGGCGGGAGTGTCGTCGACGCCGAGCTTGCGCAGCAGGTCACGCAGCCGGTCGACGGCCTGTCCGCGGATGGCGTCGTCGGTCAGGCGCAGGCCCGCGACCACCGCGTCGAGCCGGTCCATCTCGGCCACCAGCACCGATTCCGGGCTCGGCGCGAGCCGTTCGACCAGGAAGGCGGCCATCGCCTGCGGGGTCGGGTGGTCCAGCGCGAGCGTGGTCGGCAGCGCGAGACCGGTCGCCTGGTTGAGCCGGTTGCGCAGATCCACCACGCCGAGCGAGTCGAAGCCCAGGTTGAAGAAACCGGTGTCCACCGGGATCGAGGTCGCGTCCGGGTGGGCGAGAACCTCGGCCGCGATGGCCCGGACAGCCGCGAGGACGATCGCGGACCGCTCGGCCGGGACGGCGGCCGCCACCCTCTCCGCGAGACCGGCCGGGGCGGCGACGACCGGCGCCGCAGGCGTGGCCACCAGGGTCCGCAGCAGCGCGTTCGCCCGCGGGCCGCGCAGCGCGGCGAAGTTCAGCGGGCTCGCCAGCACCGACGGCCCGGCGACGACGGCCCGGTCGAGCAGGGCAAGGCCCGTCGCCGACGTGATCGGGACCAGCCCGGTGTCGGTGACGCGTTGGCGGTCCGCGTCGGTCAGGCCGCTGGTCATGCCGCTGCTCTCGGCCCACATGCCCCACGCGATGCTGGTCGCGGCCAGGCCGTCCTGGTGCCGCAGCGTGGCGAGTGCGTCCAGAAACGCGTTGGCGGCCGCATAGTTGCCCTGGCCAGGAGTGCCCAGCGCGGCCGACGCGGAGGAATAGAGCACGAACGTCCGCACGTCCTTGGTCAGCAGGTGCAGCGTCCAGGCAGCGTCGATCTTCGGCGTCAGTACGGTGTGCAGCTGCTCGGGCGTCATCGTGTGCACCGGGGCGTCAGCCAGCACACCGGCCGCGTGGATGACCGCACTGACCGGCCGGTCAACCCCGTCCAGCAGGGCGGCGACCGCCTCCCGGTCACTCGCGTCGCACGCTGCGACGGTGACCTCGGCGCCCAGGGCGGTCAGCTCGTCCCGCACCTCACGGGCGCCCGGTGCCGCCATGCCGCGGCGGCTCAGCAGCAGCAGGTACCGGGCGCCGTGCGCCGTGACGAGGTGCCGTGCCGCCAGTGCGCCGAGAGTGCCGGTGCCGCCGGTGATGAGCACCGTGCCGGTGGTGTCCCAGACCGGCCCGGTGTCCCCCGCGGGAACCGGCATCAGCCGTGGCACGTGCGTCACCCCCGCCCGGTCCAGGGCTTCGGGATATTTTCCGAGCAGGTGCACCGGGACACGGGTCGCGTCCGAGGTCAGCAGGCTGAAGTGGCCCGGGTGCTCGTTCTGGGCGGTGCGGACCAGACCCCAGACGGCGGCGGTCGCGACCCCGCTGTGGTCGGCGTGCACCGTCAGGTGTGTCCCGGCCGAACGGGGACTGGCCAGCCACGTCTGGAGTGCGGCGAGCGTGAACGCGGCGAGTTCGTGCGCGCTCGCGGGCGTGTCGGCCATGGGGGGCAGGCTGAGCACTGCGTGCGCGGGTGCTGGTCGCGTGTCGGCCAGAAAGGAGTCCAGGTCCGGATAAGTAAGCGCTCCGGTCATTCGGGAGCCGATCAGTACCGTCTCGGAGCTCGCACCGGCGTCGGTCGGCAGATCGACCGGATGCCACTCGACGCGATGCAGTGCACGGGACGGGCCGAGTGCCGGCACCGGCGCGAGAGCCAGGCGGTCCACGGTGAGGACCGGCCGGCCCACCGGGTCGGTGATCTCCAAGCGGATGGCGGTGTGGTCGGTCGCGGTCGCGTGCACCCGGACCGCGGACGGAACCGGACCGTGCAGCGTGACGCCCTCGAACGTGTGCGGCAGCAGCAGCTCCGGGTGGTCCCGGGTGACCGCGTGCGGGGCAAGGCAATGCAGGGCGGCGTCAAGCAGGGCGGGGTGCACGGCATGACCGGTGGCCGGTGTCCCGGCGGGCAGCTCGACGTCGGCGTGGATTTCCGTACCAGCGAGCCACACCCGGCGCAGCCCTCGGAACACCGGGCCGTACTGGTAACCGCGGCTGTCCAGAGCCGCGTACACGGCGGCGCCGTCGATCTCCTCGGCGTCCGGGGCCGGTCCGCCGCCATACCCGGCTGCCGGCGCGGCCTCGGTGAGCACGCCGGTCGCGTGGTGTGTCCACGGGCCGTCGCCGGTCGGTCGCGAGTGCACCGTCACGTCCCGGTCCCCGACGACGACCTGCAGCTCCACCGCCTCCTGCCCGACGACCAACGGGGCGTGCAGGATCAGCTCAAGGAGGGCCGGTGTCGCACTGGACGAGGCGGCAGCCAGCACCAGGTCGACGAATCCGGCCGCGGGCAGGATCGCGGTGCCCGCGACGGCGTGGTCGGCGAGCCACGGATGTGACCCCGGCCGGATCAGACCAGTGTGGATGGTCGTCGCGTCGGTCGCGACCCGTACGGTTCCGGTCAGGAACGGGTGAGCCGGGGTGCCCGGCATCCGCCCGCGGTCGGACAGCCAGTGTGAGCCGTGCTGGAACGCGTAGGTGGGCAACGACACCGGAGCGCCGGCGGTGCGGAAGTCCACCGCGTGGCCGAGCACGTGCAGCCGGGCCAGCGCTCGCGCCAGGTCGATCCGGCCGTCCCGGTCACGGCGCAGCGTGGGTACCACGGTGGCCGTCGGCAGTGTCTGTCCGATCGCCGGGGTCAGCACCGGGTGCGGGCCGACCTCGACGTATGTGTGATTGGCGCCGAGAGCGGCCAGCGCGGGGGCGAACGTGACCGCGTGGCGCAGCTGGTGCGCCCAGTAGCCGGCACTGACGTGTGGCTCCCCGGCGAAATCGCAGGTGGCCGCGATCGGCAGGGCCGGCGTGCCGTAGGTGATGGTGCCGGCTGCCGCGCGGAAGTCGGCCAGCACCGCATCCATCTGCGGTGAGTGGAACGCGTGCGAGACGGCGAGGCGTTTGGCCGGCACACCGTCGGCGGCCATCGCGTCGATGGCCGCGGACGGCCCGGAAACCACCGTCGCCGTCGGCGAGTTGACGGCCGCGATCACGACGCCGTACCGCTCGGCTGTCGCGGCGACGTCCTCGGCGGGCAGTTCGATCGATGCCATCGCTCCGGCCGGGGCGGAGCCCATCAGCCGGGCCCGGGTGGCGACGAGGCGGGCGGCGTCGCTCAGCGACAGAATGCCAGCGGCGTACGCGGCGGTCAGTTCGCCGATCGAGTGCCCGACCAGGCGCGCCGGGGCGATGCCGTGGTGGCGCAGCGTCCGGAACAGCGCGGTCTGTACGGCGAACAGCGCGGGCTGCGTGTACGTGGTGTCCTGCAATGCCTCGGGCCGGTCACGGATCACGTCCAGCAGCGCGACGCCGTCCAGGTGCCGGTCCAGCTCCGCGCAGGTCTCGTCCAGGGCGGCGGTGAAGACCGGGTGGACCCCGTACAGGCCGCGGCCCATGCCGGCCCACTGTGCGCCCTGCCCGCCGAAGGCGAACACCGGGTCGCCGGGAGCGTCGACGGCCTCGGCGGTGATGACGTCTGGGTTGGACCGCGCCTCGGCCAGGTCGGCCAGCGCCTGCCGGAACGCGCCTGGATCCGCCGCCACGATCGCCGCTCGGTGGCTGTGGTGCGTGCGGTTGGTGAGCAGGGCGTGTGCGACGTCGCCGGGGTGCAGGTCCGGGTGACGGTCGAGGTGGCCGGCCAGCTTGACGGCCTGCGCGCGCAACGCTGCCGGGGTTCTGCCGGACAGCACCCAGACGGGTGCGGCATCGGCGGACGTGGTGGTGCTGGTTTCGGTTGTGGTGTCGGGTGCTTGTTCGAGGATGAGGTGGGCGTTGGTGCCGCTGATGCCGAAGGCGGAGATGGCGGCGCGGCGTGGTCTGCCGGTGGTGGGCCAGGGTGTGGTTTTGGTGGTGGGGCGGATGTTTCCGGTGGTCCAGTCGATGTGGGTGGTGGGGGTGGTGGTGTGCAGGGTGGCGGGGATGGTCGCGTGGTGCAGGGCGTGGACCATTTTGATGAGACCGGCGACGCCGGAAGCGGCCTGGGTATGGCCGATGTTGGATTTCAGGGCGGTCAGGTGCAGCGGGATGGTGCGGTTCTGGCCGTAGGTGTTGAGCAGTGCCTGGGCTTCGATGGGATCGCCGAGGGCGGTGCCGGTGCCGTGGGCTTCCACGACGTCGACGTCGGCGGGGGTGAGGCCGGCGTTGGTCAGGGCGGTGGTGATGACCCGTTGCTGGGACGGCCCGTTGGGTGCGGTGAGTCCGTTGGAAGCGCCGTCGGAGTTGATCGCGGTTGCGCGGATGACGGCGAGGATCGGCCGTCCGGCTTTCCGGGCGTCGCTGAGGCGTTGCAGGACGACGAGGCCGGCGCCTTCGGCCCAGGCGGTGCCGTCCGCGTCGGTGTCGAAGGGTTTGCAGTGTCCGTCGGGTGCGAGGCCACGTTGCCGGCTGAACTGGATGAAGAGGTCGGGGGTGGCCATCACGTTGGCGCCACCGGCGAGAGCCAGATCGCATTCGCCGTGGTGCAGCGCTTGGACGGCGAGGTGGATAGCGACCAGTGAGGAGGAACAGGCGGTGTCGATCGTGACAGCGGGCCCTTGCAGACCGAGGGTGTATGCGATGCGGCCGGACGCGACACTGGTGGTGGTACCGGTGAGTGAGTAACCCTCGTCGCCGACGGCGTAGTTGTTATGAGTCGCCCCGGTATAGACCGCCGTGGTAGTTCCACGCAGCCCCGATGGTGTGATACCGGCGTTTTCGAGAGCTTCCCACGACGTTTCGAGCAACAGACGTTGCTGAGGATCCATCGCGATCGCTTCACGTGGTGAGATACCGAAGAAGCCTGGATCGAACCGGTCGGCCGCAATGAATCCGCCGCGGGTCGTGTAAGTGGTTCCGGGATGGTCCGGATCAGGGTGGTACAGGTTCTCCAGATCCCAGCCCCGATCGTCGGGGAAACCAGTGATCGCGTTCCCGCCGTCGATGACCAGATTCCACAAGTCATCCGGGGTAGCAACATCACCGGGATAACGGCACGCCATACCCACGATCGCGATCGGCTCATCGGAGCCACCAACCCGTACAGCAGAAAACGCCGCCGATTCCGGCGCGATCACCTGAAGGATGTACTCAGCCAACTCAGCAGGCGTCGGATAATCGAACGCCAACGTTGTCGGCAAACTCAAACCGGTCACCCGGTTGAGATGGTTGCGCAGCTGCACCGTGGTCAACGAGTCGAAACCCAGCGTCTGGAACGCCTGCCCGGCGCCGATGGCGTCGGGATCGGGATGCGCGAGGATCGCCGCCGCCGCGGTCCGCACCAGCCCGAGAACGAACTCCCGGCGCTCGGTCGCGCCCAGCGGAGCGAGACGTGCGGCCAGGGCCGTCTCCGGCTCGGCCGCCGGCGCCGCGTCTGTCGGCGCCGGCGCCGCCTCGATGGGGGTCGCCAGCACATGCGGTTCGCCGGTCGCCAGACACCGGTCCAGCAACGCGAGCCCGACCGCCGTGGGCATCGGAGTGAGTCCGATGGCCCGGATCCGGCGCAGGTCGGCCTCGGTCAGGTCCGCGGTCATCGCGCCCGACTCCTGCCACAGCCCCCACGCGATGCTCGTGCCGGCCAGCCCCATGGCGCGGCGGTGTCGGGCCAGAGCATCGAGGAAGGTGTTCGCGGCGGCGTAGTTCGCCTGGCCCGGGTTGCCCAGCGTGGCCGAGGCCGAGGAGAACAACACGAACGTCCCCACGTCGCCGGCCAGCCGGTGCAGGTTCCACGCCGCGTCCACCTTCGGGGTGAGCACGGCGTGCAGCCGCTCCGGGGTGAGTGTGTGGACCGGCGCGTCGGCGACGACCCCGGCGGCGTGCACGACCGCGGTCAGCGGATGCTCACCCGGTACGGCGGCCAGCAGCGCCCGTACGGCGTGTTCGTCGGCGATGTCACAGGCGGCGATGGTGACCGTCGCACCGAGCGCGGTGAGTTCCGCGCGCAGCTCGCCGGCGCCCGGTGCCCGCGTGCCACGCCGGCCGGTCAGCAGCAGGTGCCGGACACCGTGACGCGTCACCAGGTGGCGTGCCGTGATCGCGCCGAGGGTGCCGGTCCCCCCGGTGATCAGTACCGTCCCGTCCGGGTCGAGCGTTCGGGTGCCGACCGTCCGCGGCGTCTCCACCAGGCGGGGCGTGTGAAGCGTTCCGTCGCGCAGCGAGAGCCTCGGGTGCCGGCGCAGGGCGGCGACGACGTCTGGGGTCAGCTCGGCCCCCGGGTCGGCGGTCAGCAACGTGAGCCGTTCCGGGTGCTCGTTCTGCGCGCAGGTGACCAGGCCTGTCACGGCGGCGTGCGCCAGGTTGCCCTCCTCGGTGTGCACGGTCAGGTGCGTACCGGTCGTGGCCGGGTGCGCCAGCCAGGTCTGTAGTGCGGCCAGGATCTCCTCAGCGATCCGGTGGGCCGCGGCCGGCACGTCCTCGTCCGGTACGGCCGGGATCGACAGCACCGCATGCGCGGGTGGCGCGTCGGCCGCCGTCACGCCGGAGAGCAGCGCTTCGAGGTCGCCGACGAGCGCGACCTCGGCGTCGCGGGACGGCGCCAGCGCGATCCAGTCCACCCGGTGCAACGAACCCGCGTCGGGGCGGCCGGGGCGGCCGCCGTACAGCCAGTGTGACGTGTGCTGAAACGCGTACGTGGGCAGCGCGACGACCCGGCCCTCGGTGCGGAAGTCCGGGTCGTACCCGTTGACGTGCAGGCGCGACAGGGTATGCAGTAGCAGGGTTGCCGCGTTTCCGTCCCGGCGCAGCGTGGGCAGCACGTCGGCAGCACCGGTCAGCGTCCCGGTGATAGACGGCGACAGTGTCGGGTGCGGGCTGACCTCGACGAATGTGTGGAACCGGTCGGGTTCCTGCCCGGTCAGCCGGGTGATCGCCGCGGCCAGGTCCACCGGGTGCCGGACCTGATGCACCCAGTACTCCGGCGTGCGGTGTGTCGTCGTATCCGGCCGGGACGTGTGGTCGTGCGGGATGCGCAGGCAGCTGGTGATCGGCAGCCGCGCGGGCCGGTAGTCAACCTCGCTCGCTGCGGCGTGCAACTCGGTCAGGACACCGTCCATCTGCGCCGAGTGGAACCCGTGTGAGACCGGCAACAGCGACACCCGTACGCCGTCGGCCTTCAGCCGTTCCGCCAGCTCGTTCAGCGCTCCGACGGGCCCGGCGAGCACGTGGTCCGCGGGTCCGTTCACGGCTGCCAGGCTGATCTCACCGCCGACCAGGTCGTCCACCCGCAGGCGTCGGACGGCCAGCATGCCGTGCTCGCCGGCCGGGGCGGAGCCCATCAGCCGGGCCCGGGTGGCGACGAGGCGGGCGGCGTCGCTCAGTGACAGGATGCCAGCGGCGTGCGCGGCGGTCAGTTCGCCGATCGAGTGCCCGACCAGGTGGTGGGGCCGGATGCCGTGGTACGCCAGGGTTTCGGCGAGGGCCGTCTGGACGGCGAACAGCGCGGGCTGGGTGTAGGTGGTGTCGTTCAGCAGCCCGGCCGCGGCAGTGCCCGCCTCGGCGAAGATCAGCTCAGGTAGGCGCGGGTCCAGGTGGCTGAGCACAGCGTCGAGGGCGCTGCGGAACCGCGGGTGCTGTTCGTACAACTCGCGGCCCATGCCAGCCCACTGTGCGCCCTGCCCGCCGAAGGCGAACACCAGCTTGGGACCGGTCGGCGGGCCGTCCACCGGGGCGGTCACCAGGTTCGGATTGGGGCGCTCCTCGGCCAGATCACGCAGCGCGGCGACGACATCCGCGCGATCCGCGGCGACAATGACAGCCCGGTGTGCCAGGTGCGCCCGCGTGGTCGCGAGCGTGTGCACGACATCGACGTCGGCGACGTCGGGGTGCTCGGCGAGGTGGCGCAGAAGCCTGCGGGCCTGCTCCCGCAATGCGGGACGGGTCGCACCCGATACCAGCCACGGCAGCGGTCGTACGGCCACATCAGAGGTGTTTTCGGTTGTGGTGTCGGGTGCTTGTTCGAGGATGAGGTGGGCGTTGGTGCCGCTGATGCCGAAGGCGGAGATGGCGGCGCGGCGTGGTCTGCCGGTGGTGGGCCAGGGTGTGGTTTTGGTGGTGGGGCGGATGTTTCCGGTGGTCCAGTCGATGTGGGTGGTGGGGGTGGTGGTGTGCAGGGTGGCGGGGATGGTCGCGTGGTGCAGGGCGTGGACCATTTTGATGAGACCGGCGACGCCGGAAGCGGCCTGGGTATGGCCGATGTTGGATTTCAGGGCGGTCAGGTGCAGCGGGATGGTGCGGTTCTGGCCGTAGGTGTTGAGCAGTGCCTGGGCTTCGATGGGATCGCCGAGGGCGGTGCCGGTGCCGTGGGCTTCCACGACGTCGACGTCGGCGGGGGTGAGGCCGGCGTTGGTCAGGGCGGTGGTGATGACCCGTTGCTGGGACGGCCCGTTGGGTGCGGTGAGTCCGTTGGAAGCGCCGTCGGAGTTGATCGCGGTTGCGCGGATGACGGCGAGGATCGGCCGTCCGGCTTTCCGGGCGTCGCTGAGGCGTTGCAGGACGACGAGGCCGGCGCCTTCGGCCCAGGCGGTGCCGTCCGCGTCGGTGTCGAAGGGTTTGCAGTGTCCGTCGGGTGCGAGGCCACGTTGCCGGCTGAACTGGATGAAGAGGTCGGGGGTGGCCATCACGTTGGCGCCACCGGCGAGAGCCAGATCGCATTCGCCGTGGTGCAGCGCTTGGACGGCGAGGTGGATAGCGACCAGTGAGGAGGAACAGGCGGTGTCGATCGTGACAGCGGGCCCTTGCAGACCGAGGGTGTATGCGATGCGGCCGGACGCGACACTGGTGGTGGTACCGGTGAGTGAGTAACCCTCGTCGCCGACGGCGTAGTTGTTATGAGTCGCCCCGGTATAGACCGCCGTGGTAGTTCCACGCAGCCCCGATGGTGTGATACCGGCGTTTTCGAGAGCTTCCCACGACGTTTCGAGCAACAGACGTTGCTGAGGATCCATCGCGATCGCTTCACGTGGTGAGATACCGAAGAAGCCTGGATCGAACCGGTCGGCCGCAATGAATCCGCCGCGGGTCGTGTAAGTGGTTCCGGGATGGTCCGGATCAGGGTGGTACAGGTTCTCCAGATCCCAGCCCCGATCGTCGGGGAAACCAGTGATCGCGTTCCCGCCGTCGATGACCAGATTCCACAAGTCATCCGGGGTAGCAACATCACCGGGATAACGGCACGCCATACCCACGATCGCGATCGGCTCATCGGAGCCACCAACCCGTACAGCAGAAAACGCCGCCGATTCCGGCGCGATCACCTGAAGGATGTACTCAGCCAACTCAGCAGGCGTCGGATAATCGAACGCCAACGTTGTCGGCAAACTCAAACCGGTCACCCGGTGCAGGTGATGACGCAACTCCACCACGGTCAGCGAATCGAAACCGGCAGCCTTGAACGTCTGACGCGGGCCGAGGGCGTCCGCCGAGGGCAGGGCGAGAACGGCGGCCGCCGTCGAGCGGACCACCCGCAGTACCGCATCGAAGTGCTCGCCGTCGGGCAGCACGGCTAGCTGATCCGCCAGTGACGCCCGGCCCGTCGAGCGACGGCGACGGCGACGGCGACGGCGACGGCGACTCGACCAGCCCGCGCAGGATGTCCGGCAGGGTGCCGTTCCCGGCCTGCCGGGAAAGCTCGGCCGTGTCGGTCCGCCCGGCGACGACACACGCCTGGCCCGAGGCCATCGCCCGGTCCAGCAGGTCAAGGCCGACCGGGGTGGGCAGTACTGCGAATCCGGTACGGGCGATCGCCCGCGCCGACAGCGAGCCTGCCATGCCACCGTCCCACGCCCCCCACGCGATCGCCGTGGCGGGCTGACCGCGGTCGTGCCGCAGCCGGGCGAGAGCTTCGAGCGCACTGTTGGCCGCCGCGTAATTCGCCTGGCCAGGCGAGCCGAGCGGCGCGGCGATGGAGGAGAACAGCACGAGCGGCACGTCGCGGCACGCCTCGTGCAGATGCCACGCGGCGTCCACCTTCGCGGCAAGCACCGCGTGCAGCCGCTCCGAGGTCATCGCCTGCAACGGCGCGGGTTGCATGACACCCGCCGCGTGGATCACCGCGGTCAGCGGTGTGGGAAGGGCGTCCAACAGCGCCCGGACGGCGGACCGGTCGCCGATGTCACACGCCGCGATCTCCACCGTGGCGCCCAGCCCGACCAGCTCGTCGCGCAGTGCAGCGGCACCCGGCGCGTCCGGGCCCCGGCGGCTCGCCAACACCAGACGGGTGACCCCATGGCGGGTGACGAGGTGGCGGGCGACAAGCGCGCCGAGCGAGCCGGTACCGCCGGTGACCAGCACGGTGCCGGCCGGATCGAGAACGGGAGCCGACCCTTGGCCTGGTGGCGTCACGGTCAGCCGGGCCACGTGGAAGGCGCCCCCGCGCAGCAGCACCCGGGGCAGCGCCGGCACGGCTTCGGGTACGACCTCGGCGTCCAGCAGCGACAACCGGCCAGGATGCTCGCTCTGCGCGGACGCGGCGAGTCCCCACACGGCCGCATGAGCCGGGTTCGAGCCGTGCGCACCGGTGGTGTGCACAGTCAGGTGCGCGTCGGCGGTGCGCGGGTCGGCCAGCCAGGTGCGCAGTCCGGTCAGCGCGCGCTCGGCGAGGTCGTGCACGGACTGCGGGTTGTCACCTGTGATGGTCCAGACCGCCTGCGCCCCGGGCGCCACACCGTCCAGCAATGTGTCGATATCGGTGTCCGCGTGCGTCACGGTCCGCATGTCCGGTGCGGACACCGGGATCCATGCAACGTGGTACAGCGGGGTGGCGGCGACCGGGGCTGCGGAGGACAGCCAGTAGCGCGACCGCTGGAACGGGTACGTGGGCAGCGCAACGACGCGTCCCGAGGTGCGCCAGTTCAGCTGGTGCCCGTTGACGTACAGGTGCGCCAGCGCGCGCAGCATCGCAAGGCGGTCGTCGTGGTCGCGGTGCAGCGTCGAGATCACCGCCGCGCCGGGCGGCAGGATGTCACGGAGCGACGGCGTCAGGGTCGGATGCGGCGACAGTTCGAGGTAGGTGTCGTAACCGTCGCGGCGCAACGCGCGGACGGCCGGGTCGAAGCGCACCGTGTGCCGCAGGTTGCGCCACCAGTAGTCGGCGGTGAGCGGTTCGGTCACCGGCTCCGCCGTCACCGTCGAGTACATCGGCGTGTGCGGGTCCGACGGCTCGACGGCAAGTGCGATCAGTGCGGCGCGCAGCGGCTCCATCGCAGCCGAGTGGCTGGCGTAGTTCACCGGCAGGATCTGGGTCCGCACGCCCTGGTCCTTGAGCCGCGCCGCGAGTTCCCGTACCGCGTCGACCTCGCCGGACACGACGGTGGTACCGGGATCATTGACCGCGGCGATCGCGACAGGGCCGAGGTGGGCGGAGAGGTCGTCGGCGCTCAGGCCGATGGTGGCCATCAGGCCGCTGCCCTGGAGTGTGGCAATGGCGTTGCCGCGGCCGGCGCTCAGCGCGGCGGCGTTGGTCAGGGTGAGCGCGCCCGCAATGTGCGCAGCGGCCAGTTCGCCCTGTGAATGCCCGACCACCGCGTCCGGGGTGATGCCGTGGTGGGCCAGCACCCGGGCCAGCCCGGCCATCACGGCCAGCAGCGCGGGCTGGGTGACCTCGACCCGGTCCATCGTCGGCGCGTCGCCGGTGTCGAGCACCAGATCGCGCAGCGACCAGTCGGTGTGCGGCGCGAGCGCCTCGGCTGTGGCGTCGATGTGTGCGGCGAAGACCGGTTCGGTCTCGTACAGCCGCCGGGCCATCGCCGGGTACTGCCGGCCCTGGCCGGGGAAGACGAACACCAGCCGGGGGTGCGCCGGCGCGCCGTCCGCCGGCCCCAGGACCGAATCGGGGTGCGGCAGGTCGTCGGCCAGGGCGCGCAGCGCGAGCAGGGCCCGCTCACGATCCTCGACCAGGACAACCGCGCGGTGCGGATGGTGCGCGCGGGTGGTGGCTAGCGAATGCGCCACATCGTGCGCGTCGAGGGCCGGGTCGTCGGTAAGTCGCTCGATCAGAGCGCGCGCCTGATCCCGCAGCGCGTCGGGCGTCCGGGCGGACAGCGGCCAGGCGACTGGACCGGCCGGCCGCTCACCGGCCGGCTGGTCCGCCGCCGGTGCCGCCTGCTCGATGATCATGTGAACGTTGGTGCCGCTGATGCCGAAGGACGACACCGCTGCACGGCGCACCCGGCCGGTCTCCGGCCACGGCGTGTTCTCCGTCGTCAGCTCGACCTTGCCGGACTCCCAGTCCACGTGCGGGCTCGGCGCGTCCACGTGCAGCGTCGCCGGTACGACTCCGGCGGAGAGCGCCTGAACCATCTTGATCACGCCGCCGACGCCCGCGGCCGCCTGCGCGTGGCCGATGTTGGACTTGAGCGAGCCGAGCAGCAGCGGAGTCGACCGGTTCCGGCCGTACGTGGCGAGCAGCGCCTGCGCCTCGATCGGATCGCCCAGCGTGGTGCCGGTGCCGTGCGCCTCCACCACGTCCACGTCCGCCGCGGTTAGGCCGGCCCGGCTCAGCGCCCGCTCGATGACCCGCTGCTGTGCGAGCCCGTTCGGCGCGGCGAGCCCGTTGGACGCGCCGTCGGAGTTGACCGCGGACCCCCGGATCACAGCGAGCACCGATCGACCGGCGGCCCGCGCGTCCGACAGCCGCTGGAGCACCACGAGACCGGCGCCCTCGGACCAGCCCGTGCCGTCGGCCGCCGCGGCGAAGGCCTTGCACCGCCCGTCCGGTGCCAGACCGCGCTGCCGGCTGAACTCCTGGAACATGCCGGGCGTGGGCATCACCGCGGCCCCACCGGCCAGCGCGAGGTCGCACTCGCCCTCGCGCAGCGCCTGTGCCGCGACGTGCAGGGCGGTCAGCGACGACGAGCAGGCGGTGTCGATGGTGAGCGCCGGCCCCTGCAACCCCAGCGTGTACGCGATCCGTCCGGAGGCGACGCTGGTCGTACCGCCGGTCAGCAGGAAACCGTCGTGCCCGCCCGGGTCCGGGGTGAGGCCGGTTCCGTAGTAGTCGTGGGTCACACCCGCGTAGACACCGGTCGGACTGCCGTGCAGGGCGGTGGGGTCGATCCCGGCGTTCTCCAGCGCCTCCCAGGCGATCTCCAGCAGCAGCCGCTGCTGCGGATCCATCGCGGTGGCCTCGCGTGGCGAGATGCCGAAGAACGCCGGATCGAACCGGTCGACGTTGTGCAGAAACCCTCCGTGGCGGGTGTACGTGCTGCCGGCCCGTGCGCCGTCCGCGTCGTGCAGCGCGTCGAGATCCCAGCCGCGGTGGGCAGGGAATTCGGTGATCGCGTCCCGGTTCTCCAGCACCAGCCGCCACAGCAGGTCGGGCGAGGTCACGTCACCGGGATACCGGCACCCCATGCCGACGATCGCGATCGGCTCGTCCGGGTCCCGGGCCGGGCGGTCCGCCTCCCGGGCAGCGCTCGGCGCGACGCGCTGCCAGAGGTACGCGGCGACCGCATCCGGCGTCGGGTGGTCGAAGGCCAGGGTGGAGGGGAGGTCGAGTCCGCTGGCTTGACCGAGCCGGTCGCGCAGTTCGACGATCCCGAGCGAGTCCAGGCCGAGCCGGTGGAAGCTGCGCGTGGTGTCGACGTCCTGCTCCTCGTGGCCCAGCACCACGGCGACGCAGCGCCGGACCAGCGCGGCGGCCAGCGCGGGACTCCGCTGCCACGGTTCGCCGGCCGACTTCTCGGCCTTCACCGGCTCGTCCATGACCGGGTGCGGCCGGTGCCGGTCGCCGCCCGGCTCGTCCGTCTTCGCCGGCTCGTCGGTGATCCAGTACGGCCGGTGCTGGAACGCGTAGCCGGGAAGCCGGACCCGCTCGCCGAACGTGCGGAAGTCGACCGGGTGGCCCTGGACGTGAAGCTGGGCCAAAGCGTGGAAGAACTGCTCGCGGTCGCGGCGCAGCGTCGGTACCACGGCTGCGCGCCCGGCCAGCGTCTCGCTGATCGCCGGGGTCAGCGCCGGGTGCGGACTGATCTCGACGTACGTATGCGCGGAACCGAGTTCGGCGACGGCGTCGGCGAAGGTGACCGCACGACGCATCTGGTATGCCCAGTAATCCGCGCTGACGTGCGGTGCGCCCTCGTACTCGCAGGTCGGGGTGATCGGCACGGCGGGCGCGCGGTACGCCAGGGTGGCCGCGGCCGCGCGGAACTCGTCGAGTATCGAGTCGAGCCGCGGCGAGTGGAACGCATGCGACACGCGCAACTCGCGTACCCGTACCCCCTCGGTGGTCAGCTCGGCGGACACCTCGGCCACCGCAGCGGCGTCGCCGGAGATCACCGTCGCGGTCGGCGCGTTGACCGCGGCGACCACAACCCTGCCGCCGAACCGGGCCAGCCGGGGCTCCACCTCGGCCGTCGACAGGCCGACGGTGGCCATCGTGCCCGCGCCGGACGGTCCGGCGCCCATCAGCCGGGCGCGGGTGGCGACGAGCCCGGCAGCGTCGCTCAGCGACAGGATGCCGGCGGCGTGCGCAGCGGTGAGTTCGCCGATCGAGTGCCCGACCAGGTGGTGGGGCTCGATGTTGTGGTAGGCAAGGGTCTGGTGCAGCGCGGTCTGCACGGCGAACAGCGCGGGCTGGGTGTAGGTCGTGTCGTCCAGCAACTCGGCCGCGGCGGTGCCCGGGTCGGCCAGGACAACCTCCAGCAGCGGGCGCGGCAGGAGCCCGTCGAACGCGGTCGCGACAGCGTCAAGCGCGGCGCGGTACACCGGGTGCGTCGCGTACAGCGAACCGCCCATGCCCGGCGACTGCGCGCTCTGACCGCCGTAGGCGAAGACCAGGCTAGTTTTTCCCGCGATACCCGTGACGACCGCCGGGTGCGGCCGGTCCTCGGCGATCGCGGCCAACGCGCCGCGCACGTCCGCCGGGTCGCTCGCGACCACGACGGCGCGATGTTCGTGGTGGGTTCGGGCCGTCGCCAGCACATGACCGATGTCGTACGGGTCGAGCTCCGGCTGCACGTCCAGATGGCGCAGCAGGGCAGCCGCCTGGTCGCGCACCGCGCCGGGGGTGCGACCGGACAGCGGCCACACCACGACGGCCGAGGTGCCTCCGGCGCGCGCTTGCCGGGGCGGCGCGGGTGCCAGCACGACGTGGCAGTTCGTGCCGCCCATGCCGAACGAGCTGACCCCCGCCAGCGGCCGGTCCGCGGGCCATGTGCGCAGTTCGGTGTTCACCGCCAGACCGAGCGGGATGTCCGCGTGGGGCGTCTCGAAGTTCAGGCTCGCCGGCACCTCTCCCGCGCCCAGCGCCAGCAGGACTTTCAGCAGGCCGACGATGCCCGCCGCGCCTTCCAGGTGGCCCACGTTCGTCTTGACCGAGCCGACCAGCAGCGGCTCGGTGCCGGATCCCGCGAACGCCGCGGCCAGCGCGCCGGCCTCGATCGGGTCGCCGACCGGCGTGCCGGTGCCGTGCAACTCGACGTAGCCCACCTGATCGGCGGTGATCCCGGCCGCTACCTGCGCCGCCCGCACCACCCGTTCCTGCCCGGCCGCGCTCGGCACGGTCAGTCCGGTGCTGGTCCCGTCGTTGTTGACCGCGCTGCCCCGGATCACCCCGTACACCGGGTCGTCGTCGGCCAGCGCCTCGGCCAGCGGCTTTATCACCACGACCGCGCCGCCTTCGCCCCGCACGTACCCATTGGCCCGCGCGTCGAACGTGTAGCAGCGGCCGTCGGGTGATAGGCCGCCGAACGCGGCGGTGCGCTCGGTCGTCGCAGCCAGGATGTTGAGGTTGACACCGGCCGCGATGGCCAGCGTCGACTCACCGCTGCGCAGGCTCTCGCAGGCGAGATGGATGGCCACCAGCGAGGCCGACTGCCCGCTGTCGACGGTCATGCTGGGCCCGCGCAGATCCAGAAAGCGCGACACCCGGTTCGCGATCATGCTGCGCTGTGTGCCGGTCAGACCGTGCCGGTCGGCCGCGGCCACCAGCCCGTCGTAGTCCGACCACATCGCACCGGCGAACACGCCGGTGCGCGTACCCGCCAGCGTGGCGGGCACGATCCCAGCGTCCTCGATCGCCGTCCAGCACAGCTCGAGCATGAGCCGCTGCTGCGGGTCCATCGCCGCGGCCTCGCGCGGCGACACGTCGAAGAAGTCCGCGTCGAAGCCGGCGACATCATCGAGGAAGGCGCCGTGCTTGTCCTCCGCGCCCTCGGCCCAGCGTCCGGGAGGGACCTCCGTGACGGCCGAACGACCCTCCCGCAGCAGCTGCCAGAACGCGTCCGCGTCCAGGGCCTGTGGCATGCGGCACGCCACGCCGATAACAGCGAAGTCCCTGACCATCGAGCACCCCGTTCGTCCGATTCAGCTGGAATGTCCATTTGAATCGGCTAGATCGCGCGACCTGTTTAGCTACTTGGATGGCGTGGCCACGCGTCCGGCCAGCCACTCGGGCGGCCATACGCGAAGAAATTTACTCAGCCGAACCAGGAGAGTCTTCGCCCCGATTGCTGACCTCGGCGTCGCATCTTCCTGTCCGGCGCCAGGCACGTCGGGCCGAGTGGACTCTGCCGCGCGCAGGTCAGCGGGGTGACACGTGCGCCCGGCCGAGCTGGCGACCGCGCAGCCCGGCCCGTCGATCCCGGCCGCGAATCGGCCGGGATGGACACCCCGCACGCGTCACCGCTTGGCACCCGGCCACCGCCGCCAAACCCACCCGCGGATCGACAATGGCGAAGCCGGCTCGGTCCGCCGCGGCGCTCTCGGCAACACGGACGACTGTGCAGCAGGTCACCGGCTCACGGGCGAGCACGCGCGGCGCGAGACGGCGACCGTCAGGAGAAGGCGGTTGTCATCTACTTACCGCAGGAAGCCACGGGCGGGGCCCCAGCCGTCGGCGAGATCGTCCTCCAACTGGTTGAGGCGCGCGGTGATCACCTGGTCGAAGCCGTCCAGGAAGTATTCGTCCCCACTTTGCGGAGCGACTTCCCGACGCTCACTCACGAACTCGTCCACCACCTGGTAGAGACTGCGGCCCGGACCGACCCGCCCGGCGATGTAACGTGTGGCTCCCGGCAGGTCCGGGAAGCCGGCCTCGCGGTACAGGTACACATCGCCGAGGAGGTCGAGCTGCACCGCCACCTGCGGATGTGCCCTCGGCCGCATCTGTTCCGTGGTGGTCCGCAGGAGATCCGCCTCCACCCCGCAACGCATGCTGTTCAGCGCGTAACCGTAGTCCACGTCCAGCGTGGGCAGCCGGTCTCGGACTGCCTCCTCGAAGCCGGCCAACGCGTCGCGGAGTTCCGATCGGTCCGAGCCGGAGAGCTGACCGTCGTCGCGACCGCTGTAATCCTGACGCAGATTCAGGAAGTCCAGTGGGCGATCGGGGTTTACAGCGCTCAGTTCCTCCATGTAGTCGACGAGATCGAGCAGCCTGCGCGCCCGCCCCGGCAGGATGAGGTAGTTGAGTCCCAGCTTGACCGACCGGTCCTGCTCGGTCCGCAGCTTCATGAACCGCAACAGGTTCGCCTTGACCCGCCGGAACGACCCCTTCTTGCCGGTGGTCGCTTCGTACTCCTCGTCGTTGAGCCCGTACAGCGACGTCCGGACGCCGTTCAGGTCCCAGAGACCGGGCTGACGGTTCAGCGTCTGCTCGGTCAGCGCGAACGAGTTCGTGTACATGGTGATTTTGAAGCCACGCGCGGCGGCCCGGGCGACCAGCGTGCCGACCGCCGGGTTGGTCAGTGGCTCCAGCCCGCCGGACATGTACACGGCGAAGGGGTTGTCCGTGGGTACCTCGTCGATGACCGAGGCGAGCATGGCGTTGCCGCCCTCAAGGGTCGACATCTCGTACTTCGCACCGGTCACTCGCACACAGAAGTGGCAGCGGAACATGCAGCTGGGGCCAGGGTACAAACCGACCGAACTCGGGTAGACCGGCCGCCCTTCGAGAGCCGCGTCGAGCACACCCCTCGCTTCCAGCGGCAGCACGGTGTTCGTCCAGTACTTGCCCGCCGGGGCCTGCCGCACGGCCTCCCGCAGCGCGGGCACCGCCCCGAAGGTCCGCAGCAACTCGGCGAACTCCGGCCGGGTGACACCCAGCTCACGTCGGGCCTCACGCAGCGTGGTGAACGGCGTGGTGCCGTACCGGCGGGCAAGCTGCACCAGATGGTGGCTGCGCCGCTCCTCCCCTTCTGGAACGCTGCCGGTCAACAGCGATTTCAGTGCCGCGACCGAGTCCGACACGTCGGCACCGGGCCTCGTGCACTCGGCGACGGCCTTGGCTGCGGCGGAATCTGCCACGTACACCGGTATCCCCTGTTCTCTAACACGTACGTTCACTGGCTGGTCACGCGTCCTGCCGCCGGCGGGCGGTGATGTCGGTCCCGCGCTCGGCGGCGATCCGGACGATGTTGCACACCCGGCGGATGTCCTCGCGCGACACCGTGGTGCCCGTCGGCATGGCGAGCACCCGCGCAGCTAGCCACTCGGTGTGCGGCAGACGCATCGGCCGCTGCGAACGGTAGGGCTCAAGCTCGTGGCACGCTGGTGAGAAATAGGGCTTCGCCTGCACCCGCTCGGCGTGCAGCAGCTCCATCAGCAGGTCTCGGCTGATGCCGGTGACCTCCTTGTCCACCTCGATGACGATGTAGTGGTAGTTGTTGCGCTCATCCGGGTCGAACTCGATGACCCGGACACCGGCCACGCCGGCCAGCTCGGATCGGTAGAGCTCGTAGTTGCCCTGGTTGTGCCGGGTGTACTTCGGAAAGGAGTCCAGGGACGTCAGCCCCATGGCCGCGGCGGCCTCGTTGAACTTGCCGTTGGTGCCCCCGGCCGCGTTGAATCCGTCCATTCCGATGCCGAAGTTGTGCAGGGATCGGATCCGCTGCGCCAGATCGTCGTCGTCGGTGACGATCGCACCGCCCTCGAAGGCGTTGACGACCTTGGTGGCGTGGAAGGAGAAAACCTCCGCATCGCCGAACCCGCCGATCGGCCGACCTTCGGAGCTGCAACCCAGGGCGTGTGCGGCATCGAAGAACAGGCGCAACCCTCGGGCCGCTGCCAGTTTCTCCAACTCGTCGACGGCACAGGGCCGGCCCCAGAGGTGGACCCCGAAGATCGCCGACGTCCGCTCGGTGATGCTCGCCTCGACGGCGCTGACGTCCACCCCGCCGTAACGGGGGTCGATGTCGCAGAACACCGGCGTCAGCCCGAGCCAGCGCACCGAGTGCGGCGTGGCGGCGAACGTCATCGAAGGCATGATGACCTCGCCGGTCAGCTCCGCGGCATGCACCAGCAGTTGCAGCGCCACGGTCGCGTTGCAGGTGGCCACGCAGTTGCGAACGCCGGACAGCTCGGCGACCCGATCCTCGAACTCGCGTGCGAGGGGACCCCCGTTGGTGAGCCACTGGTTGTCGAGTGTCCAGTTCAGACGGTCGAAAAGCCGGTCCCGGTCGACGATGTTCGGATGGCCGACGTACAGCGGATGCAGGAACGCGGATCGACCCCCGAAAATGGCGAAGTCCTCGATGTCTCGCTTCATGTCGTTCCCTCTCCAGCGGCGCTCAGCCGGACCCGCGACGACAGCTCGTCCAGCAAACCTGCCTGCTGCACGACCTGCTCCATTGACATCGGTGGAGCACCGGCGCGGACGGCGGCGACAAACGCGTTGAGCAGATTCGTCACCTGGTCGTCCGGGGCAGCACCCGTAGCTCCTCGCTGCCGGTGCGATTCGCGACCCGCAGGAGAGGAGGGTGGTCGGCTGCGGGGGTGAACGCCCGTTCCAGGCTGATTCGTCCGTCGCTGCCGACGATCTGATAGCAATTCCGGTGCGAGTGGTCGATGCCATAGCTCAACTGCACCGGGACGTCCGGATGCGCACGCAGCATCGCGACCCCACCCATGTCGAGCTCCCCCGTGGCCGGCGTCCGCAGCGCGGCCACGACCTCAAGCGCACCCAGGTGGTAGAGAGCTGCCCGAACCGGGTATATCCCCAGCTCACGCAGAGCCCCGCCGCCGAGTTCCGGCCGGTACCGGATGCCGCCGTCCACCAGCCGCGGGATGAGGAACGACGCCTCGAACAACCGCGGTGCGCCGATCGCTCCCTCCTCGACCAACCGGCGTACCGCGTTGTGCTGGCTGTGATGGACGAACATGACGTTCTCCATCAACGCCAAGCCGCCGGCCCGCGCGAGCGCGAGCAGTTCCTCGGTCTGGCGTCGGCTCGTCGCCATCGGCTTCTCGGCCAGGACGTGTTTGCCTGCCCGCAGTGCGGCCTCGACCCATTCCTCGTGCAGGGCAATGGGCAGGGGAATGTAGACCGCGTCCACATCGTCCCGCTCCAGTAGCTGCCCGTACCCGGTCACCGCCGAACAGCCGAAGTCATCGGCGACGGCGGCCGCCTTGGCCGGGATGCGGCTGGCGACCGCGGTCAGCGCCACGTCCGCCAGCCGAGCCACGGCGGGCAGGACGCGACGCAGGGCGATGTCGGCGCAGCCCAGGACACCAAGCCGGATCGCCGTCCCGTTCATGGTCGCGATCCGCATGGCATGCGATCCCGGCACTGACCCACTTCGTCGACGACCGTCACTCGTACCAGACGGTGCTGTGGTCCTCCACATAATGCTCCGGCGCCTCGACGCTGAAGAAGTACGCGGCGAAGCTGCGCCGTGGACGCGGGCCCGGTAGCGGGGTCGGGTGCCCGTGGAACGACTTGTCCGACGTCTCGAACACCATCGTACGGTTGAACTGAGGCAGCACCTCGGCCACCGGACCGGAATCCCCGAACAGCTCGAGCTTTCCGCCGTCCTTTTCGGTCCAATCCGGATTCAGATAGCAGATGACGTTGAGCCGCCGGTACAGCCCTTCATCGCTGCGGTTGAAGTCGGCGTGCACGGCCAGCTTGCCACCCGGCTCGATGTAGTGGTAACCGCCGCCCTCGGTGCGCAGCGTCAATTCCGGCATACCGAACGCCTCGGCGAGCTCCGGCCCCCGAGCAGCAATCGCCTCGACGAACTTGAACGTGTTCGGACCCCAGAGGTGGTCCGGACCTTCGAGCTTCACCTCGTGCTGCGGGTCGCCGTAGCGGATCCACCCGTCGGCTTCCGGCTCCGGGAATTCCGCAAGAACCGACCGAAGAAGTTCGTCATCCCACATTCCATCGACAATGGCGTGCGGAAACGGATGATCGGAAATGTTCATGTTGTCCCCCATATCGACTGTGGCGACAGTCCGCCGCCATCAAGGACGGCTTAGGCTACATCGCGAGCATAGTCATGCCCACCGATCGGCGCGAGACCTTTTTGCGCTGATCAGGACTCCAGTGGCAACTGCTGGTTGTTCTCACTCACGAAGGCGTTGTAGTGACGGTGTTCGAAGTCATGCAAGGTATAGATCTGGTGGTACCACTGCTGCGGAACATCCCGTGTAATCAGGTGGTAGGCCGGCGAGAACTTCTTGGTCTTGTTGCGCTCGTTGAACTCGGCGATCGCCAGCCGCTCACCGGTGAAGTCGTTGTAGAGCTCCACCTCGTCGCCGATGATGTCGTCGAAGTAGCAGTAGATCCGCGGCAGCCGATACTTCTCGTCCACCTCGAGCATGGTCAGGGCGACCTCGGTCGATGAGTAGAAGTCGAAGTCGTGCATGACTGCTGCCAGCGGTGCCGGTTTGTACTGGTCGAAGAATGTCTCGGCCGTTTCCCGGATGTCGCCGATCACCAGCTTGGCGTTCTTCAGCCGCTGCCGCAACCGGGCTTCGTCCATCACGAAGAATCCCGGCTTCCAGTGGTACGGAAGGTCGCGGTAGTCCACCGGGGCGGGCAGCCCGGCACCGGTGTCGAAACCGTATACCTGAATCTCGATGCCGATTTCTTTCGACACTTCCTCGGCATACTGCTCGAGCAGCACGAGGCCATTACCACCAGCTACGCCGTACTCGGCCATACTGATTTCCTGGTAACCGAGTTTCTTAGCCAGATCGGCCGAATGATAAACACAGTAGGCGTAATACGGGCGCTCGAATGCGCCGACTTCCAGCCGCTCCCGAAAAGTGCCCAGGCGAAGCTTCCCGGTGATCGCCGTGGCCAGCGGACGGGCCGGATTCCACTGCGCGAAGAGAGGGTTTCGAGAACTGAAGTTTCCACGCATGCCCGGACTACGCCTTCACCAGGGGGAACACTTCGGTCGCAAACCGTTCCATGTTCTTCTTGGTGACCTCGACGTCACCGGAACCCTCCATCGCCAGCACGACATGCTTGGCACCGGACGCCTCGATGATCTCGTTCAGCCGCTCCGCGCACTGCTCGGCGGTGCCGACCGGGTTGTTGTCCAGCCAGTCCGAGATCCAGCTCTCCGCGTCGTCGCGGCCCTCCAGCGCGGCCTGCTCGATGCGACGCAGGTGGTACCGGTAGTTCGGCAACTGGCGCAGATCCTCGATGCCGAAGCCGTCCCGCTGGCCCTCCTCGCCCCACCACTTGACGAGGCCAAAAATCTCCTTCTTGGCTTCCTCGCGGGTGGCGCCGACGTGACCCACGCAGACCAGGACGTGCTCGACCGCATCCGGGTCGCGCCCGGCCAACTCGGCGTACTGGTTGTAGAGCTCGACCCGCGAGCGGGTCTCCTCATCCTGTTGGCCCAGCTGCAGGAGCAGCGGGAAGCCATTCTCTGCAGCCCATTCCACAGTGGACGGCGACTCGCCCGCGACGTACACCGGCGGGTGCGGCCGGGTGTGCGGTTTCGGGTAGACCGGCACCGGCGCGAACGAGTACTCCTCGCCCTCCGCGCCCACGCGCTCCTCGGTCCAGGCCTTCATCATCAGGTCGACGCCTTGGCGCATCGAGTCCTGGGTACGGGTCGGATCGACCTTGAACACCTCGAAGTCGGCCGGGAAGCTACCTCGGCCCAGGCCGAGGTGGAAACGCCCGTCGCTTAGCTGGTCGAGCAGCGCGGTGCTCTCGGCCAGACGGATCGGGTGCATCAGCGGAGCGATGGTGACCGCGGTGCCGATGTTCAGGGTCTCCGTCTGGCCGAGCAGGTAGCCGGCGAGCGCGATGGTGTCCGGGCAGATGCCGTAGCGGGTGAAGTGGTGCTCCAGCACCCATCCGCTGCTGTAGCCAAGGCTTTCGGCCACCTTCGCGTATTCGACGGTCGCCTTCAGCACCTCCCGTTCGGTCTGATGATCCGGCTTCGCCGTGGTGAGCAGGATTCCCCAGTTCATTGCTTAAGCCCTTGCTTTCTCTGGTGGATCAACGCAATGGATCAGCGGATGATGGCGTCAGTCGTTGCGCTGGGCGGTGACCCAACCCTTCACGGTGGGGTCATCGCTCCAGACCACGCTGGTGGTGAAGCCGGCTTCGTCGAGGCGCTGGATGAGCGCGTCCGCGAGACCGTCCTCCTCTGGGTGCAGCTCGACGTGCATGTGGCGGATCACCCGCAGCACGTTGATCGGCGCCTTGCCCAGGACGTCGTACTCGGCACCCTCGATGTTCATTTTCATGTAGTCGATTTCGGTGATGCCGTGCTCCGTGAGCCACTCCTCGAGGGCCTGGCAGGCGACCTCTTCGTAGCCGTCCTCGGAGTGCGTCTCCATGTTGCGGGGCTCCACCGGCACGTCCGCCCAGAGCGGGTTCAGGAACAGGCTGTGCCCGACACTACCGGGACCGTGCCAAAGACGTACCGTCTCCGTTTTCGCACCGAGCGCAAGCTTGTGCGCGGTCACGTTGTCGGCCTCGTTCTCCGCGAGGTTTCGCTGCATGATCTCGAAGTTCTCGAAACCCGGTTCCAGGGCAAAGACCTTGCCCTTCGGTACCTGACGGGCGGCGAGCACCGCAAACGCGCCAATGTGGGCTCCGACGTCGACGATCGTGTCGTCCTCGCGCGGCGTGTACTCCGCGGCGAAGTACCGGGGCGAGCTTGTGAGCTGGCGGTCCAGGACGATCTCGTCGGTGGTGCCGATCCGGTAGAAGAACCGGGCGTTGTCGCAGCCCCCCTTCCCGGACGCCGATCGAACCAGGGGCTCCGGCGGTGTCGGCGGACGCGTCTGTCGTCATGGTGAACTCCTCTGCGGTACCCGCGCTCGCTGAGCCGGATCCTTGATGGGGTGGGGAAGGTGTTCGATGCTGGCCGGGAATAGCGCCGACGCCAGGCCCGCTGTTCCGATCCGCGCAGATGGGACATCGCCTTCGCCTCGGCGACGACCACCTCGCGTGCTTCCTCGTGCCCGGCGAAGGCGGTGAGCAGCCGGGACATCGCCGCATCGGGCTCGCGTACCAGAATCCCGATGCGGCGCGTGGTGGTCGCGTGCAGCAGCGCCGCATGCCAGCCGGATTCTTCGATGATCTGCTCGTAGCCGGCGGTCAGGTTCACGAATGCCACGTCGTGCAGGAGAACGACGGCGTCCGGTGTCAAGAACGGGCGGACCGCACGCCAGTCCGCGACGATCTGCTCGGACGAGCGGAAGCCGTCGATGAAGACCAGGTCCACCTCACCGAGGTGTTCGGTCACCACCGCCGGGACGTCCTGCGGTGACACCGCCAGCACTGCGGTCACGTTCAGGCCGAGGTTCGCGGCGCGCCGCGCTTCGTGACCTCGATGCCGGCCACCGAGTTGATTCGTACCCGGCGTCGATGGCGAGCACCTGGGCACCGTGCTTGCTAACGCGAGGGCGAGGGTGCTCCAGCCGTAAGCGTTCCCGATGACCAGGATCTTCTGCCCACGCCGAGCCTGCGCCAGGCACTCCAGGAAATAGATCATCCTGCACCGAGATGCCCAGCCCGTCGGTGACGCTGGCGCCGTCCCTGACGAGCCAGGTGAAGGGTGCCAGATAGAAGTCGTCGTGCAGGGTGGGGCTCAGCCCGGACGCCACCGCCACGTTTTCCGATGCGTAAGCCTCTACGAGGGATTCGAATACAGCCATAGCGACACCTCAATCCAGGTACTGGCGACGGCCGGGATGCTGCGCCTCACCCATTGCTGATCAGGTCGAAGGCGCTGCGGCAGGCGTCGAGGGAAATCTGTACGTCTTCCTCGGTGTGTGCTGCGGAAAGGAACCACTGGTGGTTGGGGTGCAGGAGCACACCCCGCCGGACGACTTCGGTGAAGAACCGGACCTTCCGGTCACACCCGGCGGTGTCCGACTCGTCGAAGATCAGGAACGGCGAGACCGGCAAACCCACCACTTCAGCCGGGATTTCGTACGCGCGGACCAGCTCCGTGAGTCCGTCGACGAACGTCTCGCCGAGCCGTCGGATCCGCGCCAGCGCGTCGGTCTCCCGCAGGATGCCGATGGTGGTGATTGCCGCGGCCATCTCGGCAGGGTTTCCGTAGAACGTTGAGGACATGTGGGTACGGCCGAGGTGGGCCAGCACGTCCGCACGGCCGACCACAGCCGAGATCGGATACCCGTTCGCCATCGCCTTGCTGAACGTCGAGAGGTCGCCCACCACGCCGAAGTGCTCCTGGGCGCCGCCGAGCGCGATCCGGAACCCCGACCGCATCTCGTCCAGGATGAACAACGCACCATGGGCGTTGGCGATCTCCTTGACCTGGTTGAGAAAGCCGGGTGCCGGAGCGTCGTATTCGTATACATCATGATCACGCAGGCAATCTCGTCCGGGCGTGCTGCGAAGGCGCTCCGGACCGATTCGATGTCGTTGTAGGTGAACATCAGCGTGTTCGACGCTCGACAGCGTGGGGTCAGGCACGCCCTCGGGACGCGGCGCGCACCAGTCGTGCCAACCGTTATAACCCCACCGCAGCACCTTGTCGCGCCCCGTGTGGATCCGGGCGAGGCGCACGGCCGCCGTCGTGGCGTCCGAGCCGGTCCGGAGTAGATACGCCTGTTCCGCACCCGGGATGACCTCGGTCATCAGTTCGGCCAGCTCGACCTGGCGCGGATGCCACAACGGCGACGCACACGTGCCCTGCGCCATCTGCCGGACGACCGCGTCGAGGACCCTCGGCTCCGCGTGGCCCAGGACAACCGGTCCGTACCCGAGGTTGAAGTCGATGAACCTGTTTCCGTCCACATCCCATACGTGAGCGCCGGAGGCCCGTTCGAAATACACCGGGTAGCCGAGGTTGGCAGCGTCAACCTCCAGGATCTGGTCCCGGGTGGCGGCCCAGGCGTCCACCGTGGCGAGCCCGCCTAGACCACTTCTCCGACGAGGGGAACATGACTTCGGGACTTGACATCCGGGTTTACCTTTCCGTCCGGGATTCGTGACCGTCGGCGATGCCGTGCGACGCCCGGTCCAGGCATGCGACCAGGTGCCGCTGGACGTCGCGGAAGAGTTCGGCGGGCTCACGTTCGGCATGGCGCCGACCGAAGAGCTCAGCGGACCAGTAACCCGCATATCCGGTACGGAGGATCGCGTCGATCCCCTCAGCCAGCGGCACCAGTCCACGGCCCGGCAGTTCGTCGCGGTCGTCGTCCGCCCAGGCGTCACCCTTGCGGGGCCCGGAGTCCGCGATCTGGACGGTGACGATGTCCCGCGCGTCGAGCGCGGCCACCTCCCGCCAGCTGGTCTCACCGACCCACAGGTGCCAGGTGTCCAGAACGATTCCGGCACGCTCCCGGCCGACCAGTTCGATCACCTCCAGCGCCTGGTCGAGCGACGAGAACTGGCTGAAGCAGACCGGCTCGATGCCTAACCGCACCCCGTGCGGAAAGTGCGGTCCGCCAGCCGTCGCAGCGACGCGACGATGATGTCGCGCTGCTCCCGCCACGTCGTCACGTCGAACTCGTTGAGCACGACGACCTGCAATGCGGGACAGCCCACCCGCTGTGCGAGCCGAGCCCAGCGGTCGCCCGCGTCGAGCAGCTCGTGGTGGTGCCCACGGGCGATCCGCTCCACCGGCATGAGCACGTCGACCATCGACACGGCGAGGTCGCCCAGGCTGTCCGGCAGCCGGTCCGCGGCCTGCGGGTCCTGCTCGGCGTACCGTTCCAGTTTCGGAATGCTCAGCTCGGTGGCGTCGAAGCCGGCCGCCCGTGCGTTGCGAATGTCGGTCTCCACATCGGCGTGGGGAGCGCATCCGACATGGATCGAGGTCTTCATCGCGCGACTCATCCGTTACGGCCGGATCGGATCGTCGGGCGTCACCCAGATGGTCTTCCACCAGGTCTTGTACATGACGTCCCAGTCCGACTTGGCCTGCTGCTGGGTGACCAGCTCCCAGACCTTCTGACCGGGATCGACACCGACCTTGGTAGCCGCGTGCATGCCGGCGATCGCAGCGAGACGCCACAGCGCGTTAGCCCCGACCATGGCGTTGACCGCCACCTGCTTCGGCTGCGAGTAGTGCTTCGTGTAATACCGGCGCAGGCTCTGGTAGAGCAGGATGGTCCGCTTGCCGTCGGTGGAGCTGACGAGAGCCGCCGAGCAGGTGGATGACCACCGCACTCTGGGTGAACCGCACGGTCCACCCGGCCTTCCAGATCCGGTAGCACCAGTCAAGTTCCTCGGCGTAGATGAAGAAATACTCATCCAGGCCGCCGACCTGATCGATGACCTCCCGGCGCACCATCATGCAGGCGCCGTTTACCCATCCCACCTCGCGCTCCTCGGTGTGATCCGTGAAGGCGGGATAGGTGCGCTTCAGCCAGCCCTGCAGGACTCGGCAACCGGTACAGGTCGGTGTACCGCAGCGTGTCGTTGACCAGCGACGGGAAGTCGTCCATCGACCACTGCAGCGAACCGTCGGCGTTCAGGTGCCGGGCACCGACACACCCGGCCTCCGGGCGCGCCTCCATGCACTCCACCAGGCCGCTCACAGTGGTGGGCAGCGAGATCGTATCCACGTTGAGCAGCAGGATGTACTCGCCCTTGCAGGACTTGAAGCCGATGTTGTTGGCGCCGGCGAAGCCATGGTTACGATCGAGCGAGACCACTACCACGTCGGGCCAGTTTTCCTGCAGATAGCTCACCGAGTCGTCGTGGGAGCCGTTGTCGACCACGATGGTCTCGAACCGCACGTTCTTGGTGGTGTCATACAGGGTCGTCAACGCCTGGGCGAGCAGCTCGCGGGAGTTCCAGTTGACTATCACAACCGAGACCTGCGGATTCTTCGGCGCGGTCATCACGCCTCCTTCGCTACGGTGGAAAGCGGCCGCGTGCTACGCAAGGACCGACCGATAGAACCTGATGTGCTCGTCCACCATGCGTTCGGTGGAGAAGTGCTCCTCGGCGACTGTCCGGCACGCCAGGCGGTCGTACGTGCGGTACTTACGGAGGCCCTCCACGACCTCCTCGAAGCTGTCGCACACCGCACCCGTGACGCCGTGCCGGACCACCTCGTCGACCGCACCGCTGCGCCGCGCGACGATCGGCGTACCGGTGGCCAGGGACTCGACCATCGCCAGACCGAACGGCTCCGGCCAGGCGATCGGGTTGACCATCGCCACCGCGTCCTTGAGCAGATGCAGGCCGGCGATCCGGTCAACCTCGCCGAGGAACTGGACGTCGTCTCCGTCGATCAGTGGTTCCACCTGGTCCTCGAAGTAGGCCCGCTCGTGATCTTCGGCGACCCGCGAGGCGAGTTTGAGCCGCAGACCGGCGGCCCGCGCGGCGAGAATCGCCTCCCGCACGCCCTTCTCCGGCGCCATCCGCCCGAAGAAGGCCACGTACGGACCCTTCTCGTCCCCCGCGCCGTCACCGAACGGCGTGTTCTTGACGTCGATCCCGAGGTGGATCATGTGCGGCGTGAACCCGGACGCACCCGCAGCCTGCGCGTGCGAGATGGCCAGCACCGGAACCCGGCGGGAGGCCGTCTGGTAGATGAGCCCCAAGTCGGGTGAGCTGTGACCCGGAAGCGGAGGCGTGAACGGCAGGTAGTTGGTGGTGACAACCGGAACGTTGACCACGCTCGGGCCGATGAGAGGACCGGCATACGTAATATCGTGAATGATGTCGACGCCCTGGTCGGACAACCACCGGTAACCCGACAGCACATGGAACAGTTCGGTGGGAGCGGTGTGCCAGCCCTTGGTGTGGTCCAGTTCTTCGATCACGCCGGAAGTCGGAACCGGACAGGTGGACGACCGTGCCGCCCACAGCCGGACCTCATGTCCACGGCTGACCAGACCTCTGCACAGCTCATCAGCGGCACGCTCCACGCCGCCGTACGCCTTGGGTGGGATCTGCCACGGCGGAGCCAGGAACCCAACGGTCATCTTCTCGGTCAAGGCGTTCCTATCTACTTTCGCGGCCGAGCTGCCAGGACGCGGTTCAGTGCGGCTTCGATCTCCGCGCAACTGAGATCGTCAACAAATTCGCAATAGCCTATTTCCGTCGGGATCGGGGTCCGCTGGCGCTCACTGCGATGCTGCATACGCTCCAACAAGGACGCCCACATCGCCTCGAGGTCGATGATGGGCGGTGCCAACGGAAGCCCCAGATCGGCGGTGAGGGCCACCAAGCGGTCGAACTCCCCGACGGGCATCATGCTGCGGCCGACCGAAATCGCCGAGGAGATCAGCAGGTCGACGACGACCGCGTGGCCGTGCCCTATCGCCGAGTCGCCCATCTCGAACGCCTGGGAGAACGTGTGGCCGAGGTCCACCGTCCTGGTCAGGTCGCCCTCGTAGATGTTTCCGCTGAGCTCCCGCAGCATCACATCGATCGAGCGGTACAGGAGCGCCTGGCCCTCATCGTCGCTCATCCGGGTCCGCCCAAACGACGGTGCACCTTGCTCGAGCATCTCAAAGATGGTCTTGTCGCAACCAAGTCCCAGCTTCAGGATCTCGCCGAACCCGCCCGTCCAGGAATAACCGGTCAGAGAGCTGAAGAATCCCCGATCCAGCAGCACCGAGTGCGGCGGGGTGAACGTCCCGAGCAGGTTTTTTCCGCCGGTGAAGTTCACGCCGGTCTTGATACCGACGGAGGCGTCCACGTAGCCCAGCAGCGTGGTCGGGAACCCGGACGACCGGGATTCCGCCCCGGAAGATGCTGCCGGCAAACCCCACCACGTCCAGCAGTGCACCGCCACCGATGGCGACGATCGACTCGCGGCCGGGGTCCAGTCCTCGCTGGTGGAACGCGGAAACCAACCTCGTCGAGGTCTCCAGTGTCTTGCAGCATTCTCCGCCCTCAATCGCGATGAAGTCGGCCGTCACGCCGTGGTGCGTGAAGTAGGCACGGACGGCGTCGTGCCAGGCGGCCGGCACGTTGGAGTCCCAGACGATCAACCGGCGATCGGAGGAAACACCGCTGCGCAGCAACGCCAGATTGTCCGGGTCGCAGAACGGCTCGGCCACCTCGATCGTGTACGTGGAACCGTCATGGAAGGGCACCTGCCAGGTGAGGCCGGATCCCGGCAGGTCAGCGATGCCGCTGCGGAAGATGTCGGCGCCACCGGGCACCGTACGGAGCCGGCCCCCTGCCTCGTTCACCGAATTCAACGGCGACATGCGCTGTCCATCCAATCGTCGATCATCGTCGTCCCGCGCCCTCGGCGTCGGCCGTGGCAGAGGCGACAGTCCAATCAGTACCGCTGTGGTCCTGACGCATGGCGTCCAGTGCCAGGGCAACCTCGGCCATCGTGACGTCGCGGACAAACTGACCGGCACCAACGCGGCGCGGCAACAGCACACCCGACCGGCCCAGCGCGTCATGCAGCGCCCGCGCCGAAATATCGGGGACCACGGGAGGAGCAGCCCGAGTCGCCGGCCGAGCCTCTCAACGCGGATCAACTCGTCCGGGGGAAGCATCCTGCGGTGCGCCGAGATCGTCGCCGACAACCGCGCACTCAGCGCAGCGGCCTCACCGTGCCGGACGCGGGCGCTCGTCGGCGAACTCAGCGAAGGCGGCGGCGAACGACGGATCGGTGCCCGCGTACGGCTGCCGCAGTTGCAGGTCGATCGCCCGGCCCAAGACCACCCGACCGGCGTCGTCCTGGAGTTTCCGGGTCACGTGGGTTCCGCCGCCGGATTCAGCGCGGTGAACAGCTCGGCGTCGTGCAGCAGCCCGAGTTCCAGCAGTTTGCCTAGCCCACCGGCGATCTCTCGAGACGGCAGCGAGGACAGGAGACTCCGGTCGAGCAACGCCAGCTTGGGGGCACAGCCCTTGATGCGATCAGATTCGCGGCGCCAGCGGCGTCAACCCCGCACCGGACGGCAGCCGACAGCGCGACGTAGCCGAACAGCGTCGTCGGCACCCGCAACCACGGCACCCCGCGCCGGTACACGCTTGCGGCGAAACCGCCCAGGTCGAGAACCGCTCCGCCGCCCACAACGATGATCGGTTCGGTCCGCCGGTCCAGGCCGAATCGGCGCAGCTCACGAGAACCGCGGCGACCGTCTCCATGTTCTTCGCCTGTTCGCCACCCGGCACGACGAAGAAACCGGCGCCGATACCACGGGTGGTCGGCTGGTGCTCTGCTGCAGCGGCGCTTGCCAGTGCTCGGCGGCCCGGCGTCGAGGATGAAGAAGCGCCGGCCGGACGCCCGGCCAGCACCGAGAAGGTCGTCGTTCCGGGCTCCAGAAGAAATCCGCACACGCGAATCATGTCGACCGGTCGCAAACGGCAGGAACCTGCCATCGCATGGTCATTGCGCGGTCTCCTGTCCACCGGTGTCGTGAGTCGCGTCATCGCCGCAGCCCGCACAGCGCGCTGTCGTCCTCGAGCGACTGCCCGTCAGAAGACGACATCTTGGAAGCTCTTGTTCTCGAGAATCTTCGTCTGGTCCAGCGGCAGGACCATTCCCTTGGGGAACTCGCGCGCCGGCGCCTCGTGCGAGACGTACGGACGAGACGCTGGAGCGGCCGCATCCCGTCATGCGTTCCACCGATCCGGAAAACGTTGTTGAGACCCAACTCAACGATCCGGGAGACGCGGCGCTTCGCCAGTTCGTCACGGTGCTCCGCGATCACGTCCCACGGGGCCACTGCGACGGTCTGTACCCCTTCATCCACATGTGCAAGCGCCTCGCGCAGGTCTTTGACTGGGCGAACGATCACCGTGCGCTGCAACGGCGCCTCCAACGGTGGATCGAGCTGCGCATCGGCCGGTGCGACGAAGATGGCCGCACGCGAGGCGGCGGCGTAAAGCTTGCCGCCGGCGAACTCCTGGTCGAGACGCCGCCCATTGAGGTAGGCGAGTTCGTCCGTGCTCAGCTTGCGCGGGGGCGGCGGACTCGTAGCGGCGCAGGCCGGCGTCCAACTCGGTCAGGAACGGCTCCAGGTCGCCTTCGACGAAGACCTCCTGCACCGAGAAGCAGGCGGCTTGGTCGTAGAGACTGGCGTCATGCGCGACGCCGAGGGCCGCCTTGTGCGGGTCGGCGCCACGGCCGACCAGGGCAAGACTCCGTTTCGGCCCGAACGGCGTGAAGGACGCCTCGGCACGGAACGCTCCTTCGCACGCTGGACCGCAATGGCCGAGCCCCAGGCGACGACCCCGTCCGACGACCGGATCAACTCGGCGCCCAGTTCGTTGTCCTCGGGCCAGTAAGCCACGGTCACGGCCCTGGTCACGGGGTGGCTGGCATCCAGCTCGATCAGGCTGAGCGCGAGCGAGAGGGCGGTCACCGGGTCGCCGGAGGCCACCTTCAGCACCGAGATGTTCTTGGTCAGCAGGGCACGCAGAAGCGAGATGACCGTGGACGACGGCACGTTGCCCGGCAGCACATGCGTGACACGGCCGACCGGGTACGCATGCACCATGGCCTCGTCGGACCGCACCCACTCATCCAGGATGAACCGGCTGCCCAGCTCGATGTCCAGCAGATCGAGCATGCGCGCGTGCGAAGTGAACAGGACGCCGATCCAGTCCGCCTCGTGCTCGGCCGCCTCCTCCGAGTACCCGAGGACCATCTGCAACTGCCCGATGAAAAGCCGGCGTCGGCTGTACTCGCTGCTGCGCCAGTTCCGGCCCACCCGGTTGAGGAAGGCGATGATGTCCTGGATCGGCACGTCCCGCAGCAGGTTGCGGTCCAGGCCGTCGATCTTCGACTTCACGTCGGCAGTGAACGCGGGCAGGATCACCTCGCACCGATCTTCGGTACGCAAGACCTGCTGCTCACCCGGTGCGACGTAGCGCTTGCCCCCGACGATGAACGGCAGCTTCAGGCGAGGAGCAGGTTTTCCCTCTTCAAACTGGTTCATACCGCCGGGCTTCCCTCGGTCTTCGCTGCCCGCTGCTCGCTGAAATCCTGGTGCCGCTCGGCGATCCGCGCCTCGAGGACCGCCTCGAAGGTCGGCATCACCACGGCCTGCGGGTCCGCATCGTGCATTGGCCCATTGCCGATGGCGAGGCTCGCCATCCGTTCCAGGATGGTCATCACGGCGATTGGATTCCGGCCCAGATCGTGTCCGGAGTATGGCAACTTGATGACCATTCGCTCGCCGCCGTCGCCATCGGTGTACGCGGTCGTGCACTCATCCACATCGACCCAAGGATCGCCTTCGGCGACGCAGTTCGCCACCGAAGCGGAGATCGCCTTGAGGTCAGCGATGGTGCGCTCGTACGACAGGCAGTCCGTCTCGTGCGAGTCGGTCCACAACGGCCGTGGGTCTACGTCGTGCCCCATGACCGGAACGATCGCCGGGAGCTCCTCGCGGGTCACCGCCGGGTAGTCGTGACCGATGACCTCCTTGATGGTCCGGCGACCGTTGACGACGCCGGAGAGCGCCATGATCCGCTCGATGTCCTTGTCTTCGGCGGCGACCCGGTAGGCGGCAAGATTGGCGAGACTCATGGCCACCAGCCGGACTCCGCGTCGGTTCTCGGTCGCGCGCGCCAGCTCGATAGCCGCGATCATGCTCTGCCGCATACCCGTGAGTGTGAAGTTCCTGATGTCGCCATCGCTCAGGCCGATGTGGTCGAGAGCGTCGAACCGGTAAACGATCGCACCGTTGCCGACGAGGCACAGCGCGATACTTCCGACGTCGCGCATCCGGCGCGCGAACCCGGGGCTCATCACGACGATAGGGGCATCCGGAGCGAAATCCTCCGGGGCACTGCGCCAGGCCGCGACGCGTCGCCCCTCAGACGTCCAGGCGTCGAGGCGTTCCGTTTTCATGGCTGCAAGGCACCTTGCTCTCGCTGGTACAGGAAGAATGGTGGAAGACCGCCAGCCATCCGTTCCTAAGCGGCGGCGGTAGCGCGGCGCGTATCCGCGCCCCAGGGCTGATTCGGCATCTCGTCAGTCGGCTTGCACGGTGGATCTGATGGTTTCGGCACAACCTGCATGCGAAGACCCCCGAAGGCGGCGCACTAGTTCCATCGTGACGCCCGGCCGACCGCAGTCGCAGACGCCGGACAGCACGCGGGCGACGTCGTCGCCCACCAGGAAGCAGGGATAGCTCTTAGCTGTGGCGTCGGAGAAACACAGGACGCCGGCCTCCCCGTCGGGCAGCGGCTCGAATGTCACCGGGTCGCGGGTGAACGCATGCACCCACGGCGGCACGTGCTTCCGGTGATGCTCGCACTCGACGAGCAGCGTGTTGAGCTCGACCTGGTTGAACACATCGCGGATCTGCAGGGGGTCAGCCAGGTTCAGCGCCTCGCCGACCACCTTGTTGAACTCGTGCCGGTCCATCCGCTCCGACTCGCGGTTCTTCCATCCACCGCCGGTGAATACGAAGAGGGAGTCGCCACCCTGGAGTGGTGCGCCCGCGCCGATGACCTCTTGGCAGAAGTCGGACACCAGGAACGGTGGACCGACCACGAACACCTTGTCCATCTCGACAAGTGACCGGCGGACGTCGTCCACGGATTCTTTGAGAAGTAGGTCGGAACCCACGACATAGCTCTGCATCGGCGCCATCTGCTCCAGCAGACTCATCACATAGCTGAACCAGACGTTCCCAGAATCGCTACGGGACGGGCCGAGGTTGATGATCGTGCTGTTCGTCTCGTCCATGCCGTCGAGATAATTGCCGAATAGCGGACTGTCCGACCGCATCATGCCGCAGAGTCGGTGCAGCGTGACTCCGTCACGATGAATGACACTTTTGGTTCCGGAGGTCCCACTGCTCGTGAAGTTCATCACGATTTCATCGGGCGGGACACTTAATACACGCTGCCTTTTGAAAACCGAAGTCGGCAACTGCGGAATGCGGACCAGATCGTCGACGGTCTGAATGTGCTCGGCCGTCACGCCTTTACGGTCGGCGAAAGACGCGTATTGAGGACAGGACGCCAAGTGGTGTGCGAACGCCTCACGGACGAGCTTCAACCGCAGGTCAGCCTGCCACTCGACGCTGTTCTCGAGCCAGTCATGGTCACCGAAAACGACGGAGTCAATCATCGAAACAGGCGCGAGATTCTGGGTGAACACCGGACCCGGATCCAGCTGCCCCGGCGGTAGCAACAGCACGTTCTGCATGCTCCAAAACGGACAGACCGTCATCAGCCGGAACTTTAAGTACCACATTGACCCCCGCAGTAGTCCAAACTCGACTCTGTCAGGACCGTACACGACGGTACACGCCACACGGAAGTGCTTCGACTATCGACGACCGAGCACTGTGTCTCATCTGTGGATGGTTGACGGACCGTATCTGGTTAGGTATCGGTTGACCGAGGTGCGGTTACGCGGTGCCGGGTATCCATGGGGTCGCCCTCGGTGAGCGCGATGAGGGCTTCGAAGAAGTGGATGCCGTGGTTCGCGGCGGTTGATAGATAGCTGTGGATCGCGCAGAACTGATGGGCGCGGCGGCACCCGGATTTCTGCCGGATTTCCGACCACACGGATTCCGGACCGAGCCGCGCTGGCTGGTGATCAACGCGAGCGAGATCGAATGTCGGCAATTCGTGCCGACGCGGCGTTCGCGCTACCTACGACCGCCTCCGCCGCGCGGACCCCGATCGGCCACCCTGCTGACCGCGCGAGTTCCGGTCGCGATGATCCCGTCGCGAGCCTCGGCCGCGGTTCTCCAGCGCGTTGTGCAGATCGATCCATTGGTCCGGGTGCACGAACGCCACCACGACGGAGCGGTCGATCCGCGCCGCGGAGAACGCCGCATCCAGCACGGGCGTGGAGTACAGACGCCGCAGCGAAGCGTGCACCGAACCACCGACCCCGCCGAAGGCCAGCTCGACCATGCGCAGGTAGCGGGGATAGCTACCCGGCGAGATGAGCAGCTCGGGCCGGCGTTCGATGTGCAGGACCCCGGCGTCGACCCGGGGAACCGGCCGGAACTGGGTCCGCGAGATCACGCCGCGCAGTTCCCATCGGAAAGTTGGCCAGCTGCTGACGGTGACCAGACTCCACCGCCCGTAGGCGCCGGTCCGCTTCTTCGCGTACTCAAGCTGGGTGATGATGGTCGTCGCCATCATCTGCTCCGCGTTCAGACCCCAATCGACGATGGCGCTGGTGATCGAGAACGGCACATTGCCGACCAGTTGGAACGGTACGGTCGGCGGCCACGCGTCGAGGAAGTCGCCGACCAGGATGTGCACGTTGGGAACGTTGCGCAGCCGATCCTTCAGCCGCTCGGCCAGACGATCATCCAGCTCGTAGGCAACCACCTCGCCACACATCCGGCGAGTGGTTCGGTGATCACTCCGTCGCCCGCGCCCACCTCGACGCAGAGGTCGTCCGGCCCGAGGTCCACCCGGTCCAGGAACTCCTCGGCGGCCGCGCGGCCCCGCAGAAGGTTCTGCGAGAGCTCACGCTGCCGGACGTCACGTTCACTCAGCTCGTGGTAACGGTCAGGAGCGCCGGGGCCGGGCCTCATCCCGCCACCCCGCCTCATCCCGCCACCCCGTGGATCAGCCACGTGGCCAGTATAAACGGAGTGCCCGCCGGGCCGCCCGGTCGCGTGCGGCAGCGGCCGGCGAGACCCGCCCACACCGCCCAGAAGGGCACCAACGACCGAGCGCTCTCGGCGATCATCCGGCTGGCCTCGATCACGGCCACTCCGGCGAGAGCTACAGCGCGATGGTGAAACCGCGCGTACGCATGTGGTCTGCCAGCCGGAAGGAGCCATCCGTCGGAAGTGCATGATCTCCACGCCAGACCACGGCGAAGTTCCGGTCGACCTCGATGCTGCGGATGACGTCAGTCATGTGGGCGACAATCAGCATCAGCTCGCTCAGCAGCGGCGACATCAGCGGCAGCTCGGCCATCAGGTCTTCCGGCCAGTCGTGGGTGTGACCCCACGCCCAGTCCTCGATGATGTACGCACCGCCGGGCCGGAGAAAGGGGAACACCGACTCGAACGTCGCGCGCGTCTCGCCGTAGAAATGCGACGCGTCATCGATAACCGCATCGATCGGCTCGCCGTCGAAGTCCTCGGCGATGATGGCGGAGAGCGCCGCGTGGTCGTCCTGGGAAACACCATTATGCAGACGAATCCGGTCTTCCAGGGAATTCCGCTGGATGTAGTCCGCCAGCGACGGTGTCTTCTCGATGTCGATCGCACAGAGACGTTCGAGCTGGTGACGCTCGGTCCAGTAGATCGCGTCGCCGCCGTGCAGCAGGCCGATCTCGACCATCCGTCGCGTGCGCGCCCGGTCGAGCACCGCGTTTTCGCGCTCGATGAAGTCCGCATCCTTATGGATGTAGATGACGCCGTCTTCCAGGTTTTCCGGTGTAGACAGCCCGCCGTGCGCACGCACTTCGATGTCGTTGATGCGGATCGCACCATCAAAGAGGGAATCCATGGGGCCGTACAGTACACGCTGGACCGATCTTGCACGGGTCATCGGCGGCGGCCCTCAACGACCGACAGCGAGGCCCATGAACGCTTGAAGCGCGTGGCGACCGCGGCGAGCCCGGATGCCATCGAGGGCGCAGGCGCCCGTAAATCACGCTCGCCGGAGGCAGACCATACGGATCCGCTGCTCGACACGGCGACTGTCACATGTGGACCTGCGGCCTCGTCGGGGCCCTCGAGAGCATGCTGCCGTGAGCTACGATCTGCCTCTATGAAAACGACCCCGATGACGTCGGATCCGCCGTCCGGGACAGCGGTCGACCTCGGCCAACGATTCCGGGATGCCATGGCGAGATATCCGAGCGGCGTCACGATCGTCACGACCCGGGACCACTTGGGCGAGTGGTGGGGCTTCACCGCCACGTCCTTCTGCTCGGCCTCGGCCACCCCGCCGCTCGTCCTGGTGTGCCTGGCGAAAACGGCCGAATGCCACCCTGCCTTCCTCACCGCGGAATTTTGGACCATCCACGTGCTGCGCGCCGAGCAGGAGGAACTCGCCAGGCGGTTCGGCACCCGCGGCGCCGACAAGTTCGCCGGTGGGGACTTCGTGCCCAATGCTGACGGCTCCCCCGTGCTGTCCGACTCCTGCGCCACGATCGACTGCGACGCGTCGGTGCGGTACGACGCAGGCGACCACACCATCCTGGTCGGCGAGGTGACCGACGCACGGATGAACGAGAGTCTTCCCGCCGTCTACTTCCAGCGTCGCTTCCGCAGCCTGCAGATCCCCTGACAGCGGGCCGCTGCTCGTCCACCCCGGCTGGTGACGCCCCTCTTACGTGCGGGCCACCGCACGCAGGGTGTCGCGCATCCGGCGGGTCATGTCGACCTGGTGGCTCGACAGGAAGAAGTGTCCGCCCCGGTATAGGTGCAGAGCGAACTCGCCGCTCGTGTGCCGGTTCCAGTCGGCCACCTCGGACACCAGCACGCGTGGGTCCTGCTCGCCGGCGAAGGCAGTCACCGGGGCCTGCACCCGGGCGTCCGGGTCGGGCCGGTGCGTCTCCAAGGCGCGATAGTCGTTGCGGATCACCGGCAGGAACATCCGGGCGACCTCGGCGTCGCTCATCAGCGCCGCGCCGGGACCGTCGAGTGTCTGCAGTTCGGTGAGGATGGCTGCGTCGGACCGGAGGTGCACGCCGTCGGAACGGTGGCGCGACGGTGCACGCTGGCCGGAGACGAACAGCACGGACACGTCTCGACCGGCTGCTTCCAGGCGGGTCGTCACCTCGAAGGCGATACTCGCGCCCATGCTGTGCCCGAAGACGGCCAGGTCCCGGCCGTCCGGCTCGGCGAGCAGCGCAGCGATCCGGTCTGCGAGGGCGGGGATGCCCGACATGAACGGTTCCCGCCACCGGTCCTGCCGGCCGGGGTACTGCACGGCGAGCACTTCCACATCCGAGCCGATGGACCGGGCCAGGGGAAGGAAGAAACTCGCCGATCCGCCAGCGTACGGCAGGCACAGCAGTGTGGTGCGGGCCTCGCTGGTCGGGTGGAACCGCTTGAACCAGCTTTCGCGTCCGTCATCGACCATGGCGGTGATGTTAGTACGGCAGCCACCGACCGTGAGCTGACCTCGGACGACAGACCGACCTCGACACCACCGAGCCCGATCGCCAGTCAGCAGGTATGCGAACCGGGCGCCCTCCTCACCCGAACAGACGCCGGGCGGACCCGCTGCGGAGGGAACCAGCGTCCACTTCCTCACGTCGGGCCACGGCCTGCGATCAGTCGTTCAGCGGAGTCGGGTCGGCCGGCAGCGCGACGGGTGCGGCCCGGCGAGCGGCCCGGCCGCCGCCGAGCACCACCACCGCCACCCCGACCAGCAGCAGCGCCATCCCGAGCAGCGCGTACGGGCGGGGCAGCTGACCCAGCCAGACCCAGCCGAGCAGGGCCGCGCCGGGTGCCTCCAGCAGGATCAGCACGCTCACCGTGGTCGCCGAGATCTTCTGCAGGGCGTAGTTGAACATCGAGTGCCCGAGCAGTTGGGCGCCGGCCACCAGGGCCAGGATGGCCAGCCAGGTTCGCCCGTCGAACCCGGTCAGCCGTACGCCGCCAACCAGGCAGACCACCAGCAGGATCAGCGCGCAGATCCCGTAGCAGATGGTGGTGTAGGTGGTGGTGCTGATGCTGGCGCGGGCCCGCTCACCGAGGGCGGTGTAGACGGCGGCGAACATGCCGCCGGTCAGCGCCAGCACGTCACCGAGGACAGCCGTGCCGGAGACGCCTACGTCAGTTCCGGTGGCGATCGCCGCGCCGCCGACCGCTACCGCGATGCCGACCCACACGACCATCGGTAGTCGACGCCCCTGGGCTCGGGCGATCAGCCCCTGCCAGACCGGCTGGGTGGCGACCAGGGCGGTCGACGTGGCGACCGAGGTGAGCTGGGCGCTCGGCACCCAGGTGGCGAAGTGCCCGGCCAGCGCGACCCCGGAGAGGACGCAGAACAGCCCTTCCCGCCGGCCCGCACCCACGGTCAGCCGGCGGAACTCGGCACGGCGCCGCGCCAGCGAGAAGGGGCTCAGCACGGCCACCGCGAGCAGGTTGCGCCAGAACGCGATGGCCAGCGCGGGAGCGGCGGCGTACGCGATCAGCGGCGCGGACGACGACACGGCGACCACGGCCAGGCCGACCGCCCCGGTGGTCAGCAGGTCCGGAGACGGGCGGTGTGAAGGTGGGGGCACGGGACGTAATCCTCACACGTATGACGGACAGCACGGACAGTCAGCACTCCGTTACGATCACGCGGGTTCGCGCCAGCGACCCTCGACCGCCCGGAGGCGCTTCGCCATGCCCAGCTACCAGGCGGTGCTGTTCGACTTCTTCGGCACCCTGACACGTTCGGTGCAGCGTGGTGCCGCGCACGTCGGCACCGCCGAGCTGCTGGGCGCCCCACCGAAACGTTGACCGAAGTGCTGGACCGCACCTACTACGAGCGGGCCACCGGCAGGCTCGGCAACGCGGAGGCGACCCTTCGCTGGGTATGCGTCCAGGCCGGCGTACACCCCAGCGATTATGCGGTGCGGGCGGCGGTGGCGTCCCGGCACCGGGCGGTCCGCGCGGACACCTGGCTGCGGGCCGACGCGGTGCCGGTGCTGGCGGCCCTGCGCCAGCGCGGCCTGCGGACCGGCGTGATCAGCGACTGTACGCATGAACTGCCGGCCTTCCTGCCACAACTCGCGATCGCCCCACTGCTCGACGTGCGGGTCTTCTCGGTGCAGGTCGGCCGATGCAAGCCGGATCCGGCGCTCTACCTGACCGCCTGCCAGCGGCTCGGGCTCGCACCGAGGGACTGCCTGTACGTCGGTGACGGGGGCAGCCAGGAGCTGACCGGCGCCGAGCGGGCGGGGATGACCGCCGTGCGGCTCGCCGCACCGGACCTGGCCACACACATGGTCTTCAACGCCGACCTGGATTGGCGCGGCCCCACGCTCGGCACACTGGGCGAGGTGCTCGCCCTCGTCGACACCTACGCCGAGGTGGTGGGCGTCGGCGGTCGGGCGAGCTGACGACTCAATCAGCGCCGGCGAACCCGATGCAGGCGGAACGGCTTGCGGGTGGCCCGGACCGCCGGAGTGGCACGGGGTGGCTCGGCCTGTGCGTCGGCCGGCAGGTCCGCGCCGGCGAGCGGCGTACCGGCCGGGATGAGCCGGTTCACCGCACAGCCGTCCGCGGCCCAGCGGGCCACCAGGTCGGCGGCCGGGCCGGGCGCGGCCTTTCAATGATCATCCAGGTGTCGAATCTGGGAAAATCAAAGAGGACCACGCCCGTTGGGATCATCAATCGCTGATTGACGTGTTGGCCGTGCACGCGGACCACCTGGACGAGCCGTTGCCGGTCAGGCGCCGGTCGAGCCTGGTCACGGCGTTGGCGGCGGTGCCGGACCGGCGAGACCCTCGCGGTGTCGTCCATGCGTTGCCCGGAGTCCTGGCCACGGCCGTCGCGGCAGTGCTGACCGGTGCCCGCTCCGCAGCGGCGGTCGCGGAATGGGCCGCTGATGCGCCGCAGCAGGTCCTCGCCGAACTGGGCGTGTTCCGGGATCCGTTCACCGGGGTGTATCGGGCTCCGGACGAGTCCACGTTCCGGCGAATCCTGGCCGGCGTCGACGCCGACGCCTTGGACGACACGGTCGGCCGGTGGATCCTCGCGTGCCGACCGGCGGCGGACACCGGGCGACGGGTGTACAGCGTGGACGGCAAAACCTTGCGCGGCAGCGGCCCGGCCGGTGAACAGGTACATCTGCTCGCCGTGCTGGACCAGCACACCGGGACGGTCCTGGGCCAGGTCGACGTCAACGGCAAGACCAACGAGCTGACCCGCTTCCAGCCGCTGCTGGACCCTCTCGACCTGACCGCAGTGGTCGTCACCGCCGACGCGCTACACACCCAGCGCGAGCATGCACGCTGGCTGGTCGACACCAAGAAGGCCGCCTACGTCTTCACGGTGAAGAAGAACCAGCCGCGCCTGTATCGCCAGCTCAAGGCCCTGCCCTGGGCGAAGATCCCGATCCAGGACGAGACCAGCACCCGCGGGCACGGCCGCTACGACATCCGCCGCCTACAAGCAGTCACCTGCACCGGGCCGCTCGCCCTGGACTTCCCGCACGCCGTACAAGCACTACGGATCCGCCGCCGACGGCTGCACCTGGCCACCGGCCGCTGGTCCACCATCACCGTCTACGCGATCACCAACCTGACCGCCACCGACGCCAGCCCCGCCGACCTGGCCGACTGGCTGCGTGGGCACTGGGCCATCGAAACCCTGCACCATATGAGGGCGGTGTCGCCGCATTCCGATGGGCGTGTCGGAGATCGTTGAAGCGCCTCGGCGATCTCCGACCTGTTATAGCGGTCTCGCCTCAGCGACTATGCGCAGCTGCCGCTGACGGTGAACCAGCAGGCCGTGTGCGGGGAGGTCTTGAAGAATCGGAGCAGCATGCTCCCCACCTTCTGCCGCCCCGACGCGGCCGGATGCGTCCCGTCGGAATTGAAGTCCGACCGTTCCCAGATGAGCCCGTCGGAGCGGGGCTGGAGGCCGTTGGCCCAGAGGTACGGACCCCAGGCAGCCCAGGCCACGGTGCCGTTGTAGTCGAGGTTGCCTGCCCGAGGGTCGGTGCCGCCCCCCGACATCTGGGTGATCTGAGCCTGGATCACCCACTTGACGCCGAGGCCCGTCTCATAGGCGTACGGCTCGGGGTTCAGGTTGGTGGTGGCGTAGCCGGCGTAGATGCGGCTGGAGAAGAAGACCTGCTGCAGGTTGGGATAGCGCTTCTTCAGCGCCCGGAGGATGTTGCCCTGCTGGGTCACGAGCTGGTACGCGTCGGCGTTGGATGCGGGCAGGGACACCGACGGGCCGGCGTTGGCGACCTTGACCCAGGCGATCTGCACCTGTCGCTCCGTGAGGCCGAGGGGCGCGAGCCTGGTGTCGCGGACCCGGTTGTAGTTGGCGTCGGTCGGGGAATCCCAGGTGCCCGCGGTCTGACCGCCTTCGGCGCCGTCGACGATGACCAGCTTGTCGTGGTTGACCTGCGGGTCCGCGGCGGCTTGGCCGATGAAGGAGTATGGCGCGCACTGTCCGCCGCCCTCGCTGGAGCAGAACTCCTGGGTGGTGTTGGACATGCCGATGGAGAGGAGGACGTACTTGCCGTTGGCGCTCGGGTTACCGGCGGTATCCACTGGGCGTACGCGCAGGGCCCGGTTGATGCCGGTGGTGTGGTGGGTGCCGGGCATGGTGTTGCGGCCGGCGGGATACAGCCCGCCCTGGAAGCCGAGGTAGGTGCCGGTGCCAAGGTCGTTGAGGGGCAGCGGACCTGCGGCGACCGCTGCGGGCATGCCGACAACGCTGACCGCCACGAAGGCGGCCAGCATCGCCAGCAGCCGGCGGAGGTTGATAATCATGACGCAGAAGGATATAAGCCAAAGTGGCGCCGGTCAATGCGGTGATCTCAGCAAGGAATCGGTAGGTAGCGGTGTTCGAAATGGGTCAGGACGAGTGCTGCTCTGACAAATGTGCCGGTCTTGGTGGGGCTGGCGGTGGTGCGTCGCCAGGGCTCCGGCAAGGTAGCGCTGTAACCGTTTCAGGCAAGTCTGAGTAGTTGGAGTGGCCGGTATGGGTTTCGGCTGTTGTGGCGTAGGGCTGCTGCGATGGTGGTGATGCCGGTCAGCCGGAGCAGGCTGATCGCCGTGTTACGCAGAGTGGCCATGGCGCGGGGTGCGTTGCCGGTGCGGAGGTGGCTGGCGTCTTCGGCGTAGGTGGTGTCGCGGATGTGGTGCAGGGTTTCGATGGCCCAGTGCCCGCGTAGCCAGTCGGCCAGGTCGGCGGGGCTGGCGTCGGTGGCGGTCAGGTTGGTGATCGCGTAGACGGTGATGGTGGACCAGCGGCCGGTGGCCAGGTTCAGCCGTCGGCGGCGGATCCGTAGTGCTTGTACGGCGTGCGGGAAGTCCAGGGCGAGCGGCCCGGTGCAGGTGACTGCTTGAAGGCGGCGGATGTCGTCGCGGCCGTGCCCGCGGGTGCTGGTCTCGTCCTGGATCGGGATCTTCGGCCAGGGCAGTGCCTTGAGCCGCCGATACAGGCGCGGCTGGCTGCGCTTCACGTGAACAGGTAGCCGGCGTGCTTGATCTCGGCCAGCCAGCGGGCGTGTTCGCGCTGAGTGTGTAACGCATCGGCGGTGACGACCACCCCGCTCAGGTCCAGCGGGGCTAGCAGCGGCTGGAAGCGGGTCACTTCGTTGGTCTTGCCGTCGACGTCGACCTGACCGAGCACGGTCCCGGTGTGCTGGTCCAGCACGGCCAGCAGATGCACCTGAGCACCGGCCGGGCCGCTGCCCCTCAGCGTCTTGCCGTCCACGCTGTACGCCCGCCGGCCCGTGTCCGCCTGCGACCGCGACGCGATGGCCCATCGACCGACGGTGTCGTCCAGGACGTCGGCGTCGACACCGGGCAGGATCCGGCGGAAGGTGGACCCGTCCGGCGCTCGGTACACCCCGGTGAACGGATCCCGCCACACGCCCAGGCCCGTCAACACCGGCTGCGGGGCGTCGCCGGCCCACCCGGCGACTGCCGCAGCCGAGCGGGCGCCAGCCAGCACCGCCGCGACCGCGGTCGCCAGGACTCCCGCGAGCGGATGCACCACCCCGAGGGTCACGCCGGTCCGGCACCGCCTTCAACGCCTCGACCAGACTCGCCCGATGCGAGGCGGGCAACGACACTTCGACCTGATCCGCGTGCAGCGCGAGCACACCGATCAGCGATGATGATCCCAACGGGCGCCGTCCTCGATTGATCTTTCCAGCTTCGACACCTGGGTGATCATCGAAAGGCCGCTCCCGGCCTCATACCACCATGATCAGGAGCGTCTCCCTGAAACGCCCGCAACGGTCATATCGCTACCTTGCCTGAGCCCTGGGCTCCAATGCCAGTCGCCGCCAGCTCTGCATTTCTCGGCGAGCGGCGAGGATGGTCGGGTAGTCGTTGGTGGTCACCGTGCTGAGGACGGTACGGCCCGCACGGGCTGCGGCTCGAGGCTGCGGCTTGCCTCGGCTTCCACCGTCGCCGTGCACGTTGATGACAGTGCCGCCTTCCCAGTGCTCGGTCGATAGGAAGGCGCCGCCTCGGCGTTCCCCTCGGACGGCCGCAGCGCGGAAATTCCGGGCGCTGTGCGGAAAGCGGAGGTGCTTTGCGGCCTCGCCACGCCGGACATGCCGTAGCTCTTCGCCGAGCAGACTTAGCCGGCCGACGCTGCCCTCTCTGACCGGCGGTTCGAATCCGAGCGTTACCTCGTAGCGGAGGAAGGTTGTGGTGGCTTCCGCCGGTGTTCCCAGGTCGTCCTCCACCTCGGCAGGAACGATCATTTCAGCCGCGAGTTTGATCCGGTGCTGATGATCGCGGTAGCCGTCCCAGAAAAGGTCCCGAGGGTCGCCACCGCGTACGCCGGAGGCACCACGTACCCGCTGGGAAGCCTCGACGAGGCTGTCGGTGGCGAGGTAGGAGAGGAACTCGATGGCGTCGAAAACGTTCGACTTGCCCACGCCGTTCGCGCCAGCGATACAGGTGAACGGACCGAACTCGATCTCGACGTCCAACAGGTTCTTGAACCCCTGCACCTCCAGCCGTGTGAGCATGGTCAGAGCTTAGCCACGGGTCGCGCCGCCGCCCCTACGCCACCTGTTCGGCGGGGACGGCGGTGTCGCGTACGGATTTGATGATCGTGATCAGCCTGTCCACGTCAACGTCGTTGATGTCTGCTTGTGCCACATGGCCTTGGATCACCCACCCAGTCGACGCGCTCGCCTGTCCCGCCGGTAGTAGAGCCAGAACGCCAGACCTGCACGCTTGCGGTACGCCACGATGCCGGCCACCAGGACGGTCAGCACGATGCCGAAGACCAGCCAGTACCAGAATCGGGGGCCGATGCCGTGGGGCGGGCTCGCCTCGCGGGTGCGGCCGCTGCGGATCACCTCGTTGGAAACATCGATCGCGACGACGTCCGCTGGGGCGGTGAGCAGGGTGGTGGGAGCATCCGCGCCCCGGCTGAGGGCCAGCACCCGGATGGTGCCGACGTTGCCGTACGCCAGTCGCTGCTCCATGTCGAGCGGCGCGTCGAACGCGGCCGGTGCGTCGGGCGCGGGCTGGTAGGCGACGACCCGGGCGGACTCGTCCGCTGCCCACCCGAGCAGCCGGATGGCGGTCACCCCGGAGACGGCCGGCAGGTCCAGCGCGCCGAGGTCCCGGCCGGTGGCCGGGTCGACCCGCCGCAGGCTCCAGCGCTCGCCGTCCCGCCGGGCGACCGTCAAGGTCCGGCCATCGGCGCTCCAGGCGCCCTTGCCGGCCAACTCCGTGTCCGGCTCGAGGGTGAACGAGGAGAGCCGCCGGCCGTCCAGGTCGGTGACGGTGACCGTTCGTCCGATCTGGAAGGCGAGCCGCGTACCGTCTGGGGTGAATGCGACGGGCGCTTCTTGCCGCTCGTCATCGTCGGCCAGCCGGGTCCGGCGGTTGCTGTCCGGCCAGACGATGCTCAGCACCTGCCGGTAGGCGCTGCCTTCCGGGTTGGCCCGCACGGTGTCCCGGACGACCAGCGCCCGGCCGTCCGGTGACCAGCCCGCTGGTTCGGCGATGACCGTGTCGGAGACTCCGCTGGTCACGGTGCGGCTGCGCCCGGTAACCAGGTCGATAACCTCCACTTGAGCGCGTAGGAAGCTGATCGAGCGGAAGGCGATCCGGCGACCGTCGGGGGAGAGCACCGTGTCCTCGCCGGCTTGTGCCTCGATTTCACCTTTGATGATCCGGTAGCGGTCGGTGTCCGCACCGACGACCGCGATGATGCTGCCCTCCTCGCCCCACATTAGGCCCGGGGCCTGACCGGTGAAGATCACCGAGGCGGGTCCGAGTGGCGGCCAGTCGGTGGCGTGCAGGCTGCCGAAGGGCGGCACGCCGACCTGGTCGGGCAGTGCGGCGTCCGCGCCGGCCGCCGGGTCGACGGCGGGGGTACGCGCCAGCGGCAGCACCGTCCCGGCCAGCGCGATCAGCATCAGCGCCGCCACGACCGTAAGCGTGGTACGGCGGCGGTGGCGGCGGGCGGTGGCGAGCGCCTGCTCGTAGACCGGGTAAGGGGGTACGTCGGCCGCGGCGGTGTGCAGTGCTTCGCGAAGTCGGGCGGTCAACGTGGGCTCCTCTGTGCCGTCGTCCGGTCGACCAGGTCGGGGGCGATGGCCCGCAGTCGGCGGACCGCGTCGTGGCTGTGCCGCTTGACCGTGCCGATCGAGCAGCCGAGCACCTCAGCAACCTTCGCCTCGGTCAGGTCCTCGTAGAACCGCAGCACGACCACGGCGCGCTGGCGTGGGGTGAGTTGGCGCAGCGCGGCGGCCAGGCTCAGCCGCAACGCGGTGGAGTCCGTGTGGTCGTCACCGGCCAGGTCGGTGGGCTGCGACTCTAGCCGCTCGGCGAGCCGGCGGCGCCGCCACCAGGAGACCTGCTGGTGGTACATGACCCGACGCACGTACGCCTCGGGGTTGCCGTCGTGGATCCGCCGCCAGTGTCGGTACGTGCGAGCCAGGGCGGTCTGCAACAGATCCTCGGCCAACTGGTGATCACCGGTGAGCAGATAGGCCGTCCGGGACAGCGCCGGCGAGCGGTGCACCACGAACTCGTGGAACGTCTCGGTCATGCCCACCCCCTCACCCAATGAGACGCCTCCCGTCTGCGAGATGGTTGAGGCAGGACACGGCGGGAAAATAAGCACCGCCGTGCGGCGGGCGTTGAGCCCGGATCCGACCTCGGTGACGACCTCGGCCACGGTCAGACGTCGCCGGTGTTGCCGTAGCGCACCTCGTGCCCGTCGGCGGTGAGCCGGTGGGCCAGTTTCGTGCCGAGGAAGCCGGACGTTTCGGCCATCAGCTGCAGATGCCCTTATCTTGGCCCAAACATCTCACCCAGGTACGGCGGAGCGGCGGCTAGGAAATGCCTTGAGTGCTCACCGGGCTGCACCCCACTCCTTGATGACCCCTGCCACATCGTCGACCAGCCGGTTCCAGCTCGGAAGTTTCGTGAGCGAACCCGAGGTTTCGAGGCGTTCCAGCAACTGCCGGCGATGCTGGAAGAAGCGCTTCTGTACGCTGTCGCGTCGGCGTCCGGTCTCGTCGGCGGCGGTCAGCAGGCAACGACGCAACAGTTCCTTCGGATCGGCCACCGACTCGACCTCGTGCACCTTTGGCAGGCCCAGACCCATCCGCCCACGCGGATTGCCGGCGACCTGTCGGATCAGCGCCTCGTCGAGGAGCAGCCAGGCTTCGGTCATCCGGACCGGTATCACCGGCACCAGAGCGGCCGACCCGCTAACCGAACCTACCGCGTCGGAGATCTCCTGCCGACGGGCCTGGTGCCCGGCGTTGTCGGCGTCTCGATGTACGACGATCAGGTCGACCGGCCCACCGATCAGCTTGAGACCAGCCGCGACGCGCGACCGGACATCCTTGGCCACCTTGTCGAGTGCGGCGAAGTCCGGCTTGGTCAACCGGAGGGATACCCCCTGAGTGAGGAAGAGTGACTCTACGAGATCTGCCAAGGGGTGATCCGAGCTGCCTTCCGCGATGAACAGCCCGGAGTAGAAACGTTTGCTCATTCCACCATGTCCATGGGCAGGCGCAGTTGCGCGCCGGGAGGGGCAGCGAGGTAGGCAATGATGTCCGACTCGGAGAAGGCGGGTTGGCCCGGTTCGGCTCGCCACGAATCCCGGAACGGAAGGAGTGACAGCGCTCGGGCAACCTCCCCGTTCGGACCGATACGCGGCTTGACCTCAGCCAGCAGGAGATCAGCGGGCTTACAGAGTTGCACGACACCCGGGGAGTGGGTGTTGACGATGACCTGCCGGAAGGGGTTGGTGTAGTCGGGTGCGCGCTTCGGGTCGACGGCAAGGTCCTGCACCAGTTCGACCATGGCAGCCAGATTCGCGGGGTGGATACCGTTCTCGGGCTCTTCCATACAGATGAGGCCGGTGACACTCGTGTCCTCGAGGAGCACACATAGGGCTAGGAACCGCAGTGTGCCCTCGGAGAGTGCCCTGGCTGGCAGTCGCAGGTCGCCTTGCTCGCGCAAAAAGAGGGTGAAGAGTTCACGGAGCGGGTCAAACTCGACGTCAAGCTCTTCCACCCGTACGCCCGCCAGGTCCGAGAGCCGGCTGGCAACCGTCGCGTATACCCGCTCGGGGTCGACTTGCAGGTCGTCCATGGGTGCATGTGCGATGCGAAACAGTGCGGCTGCTAAATGTCTGCCGTTCGGCGTCAACGACTGACCACCGTTCGACTCATCGGGGGTGCGGAGGGCCGAGGGTTCCAGCGCCAGACGCCGCCAATTTTGCATCTCACGGCGGGCGGCGAGGATCGTCGGGTTGTCGTCGGTGTTGACGGCGCTCAGTACGGTGCGACCGGCGCGTCCAGCGAGTCTAGGCTTTCCTGCTTGTCCGTTGTCCGAATACACATTGATGACCGACTCGTGGTCCCCATGTTCGGTCGATAGGAAGGGCTGCTGTCGGCGGCCGGTGCGGATGACCGCGTGCCGAAAGGGCTCGGTGTGCGGAAACCGCAGATGTGTGTCTGCGTCAGGAATTTGCTGTAGGTCTTCCGCAAGCAGACTCAGCCGACCGGGATTGTGTTGGCCGCGTGCCGGTTCGTAACCGAGGGTAACTTCATACCGGAGCAGTGTCGAAGTGGCCTGTACGAACTCGCCCAGGTCGTCCTCGACCTCGGCAGGAACGATCATTTCGGCGGCGAGTTTGATCCGGTGCTGGTGATCGCGGTAGCCGTCCCAGAAGAGATCCCGAGGGTCACCACCGCGCACGCCGGAGGGACCACGTACCCGCTGGGAAGCCTTAACCAGGTTGCCGGTGGCGAGGTAGGAGAGGAACTCGATGGCGTCGAAGATGTTCGACTTGCCGACACCGTTCGCGCCGGCGATGCAGGTGAACGGGCCGAACTCGATCTCGACGTCCAACAGGTTCTTGAATCCCTGCACCTCCAGCCGTGTGAGCATGGTCAGAGCTTAGTCATCGGAGCGGTCCGGCTGCCTACGCCACCTGCTCGGCGGGGACGGCGGTGTCGCGTACCGATCGGAGAATCGTGAGTAGCCTGTCCACGTCGCCGTCTTCGCGGAAGAGCGACTCGGGACCCGTGGGTGCGAGATCCGTGAACGGCGACTGATAGAGGCGTTCCGCCTCCATCGCCCCCTCCTGGGTGAGCTGACTGATGATCAGGTTGATGAAGTCGAGCTGACTCGCGCTCAGCGTCCGGCCGACCAGGAACTCGCTGAACGCCTCGGCGGCGGCTTCCCGATCGAGCCCGACCAGCGACCGGATGAACAACCCGAGTCCGTCGGCCGACCGTCGCGCCTGGTCGAGTTCGGTGGCCCCGCCGGCGCCACTCTCGGCGAGCATCCGTTCCAGCTCGGCCAGGTCGGTCGCGGAGAGCTGCTTGTTGCGGCGCAGCTTCTGCAACGCCAGATGGTCTTCGTGGTCGCGCAGGTAGACCCGTGCCTTCGCGCGGAACCGCTCGAAGTCGGTGCCGCTGCTCAGGCCCGGCATCCGTACCTCGGTGAGCTCGCCGAGCTGGTCGGCGAAGTCGGTGTAGACGATGACCCGCTTCGACTTCTCGATCAGCTTGACCAGCAGCCGGACCCGACGGCGTAGCACCTCCAGCATCGGCAGGGTGACGTCCTGCCACCACTCGTCGCCGGTCACCTCGTCCAGGAGCTGCTGCTGCTCCCGGATCGCCGGGATGCTGGTCTGCTCCAACAGGGCCGAGGCGATCTCCCGTACCTGCGCCCGGAGCCGTTCGTAACCGGGCTCTGGGGCGAACTGGTGGAGTTGGAGCCGCAGCACGAGCAGGTCGAACCGCTTGGCGGCCTCATCCTCGTCCCGGACGGCGGTGGGGAGCCCAGCCAGGTTGGCGCCGATCTCGGCGACCGTCTCGGGGGTCAACCGGTGCCACCGCTCGAAGTCGACGTAATACTCGACCATGCGGCGCTTGGGGCGTACGACGAAGTTGTCCAGGGTGATGCCGGCGATCCGCTGGTGCAGGTCGCGGGCGTACTCCCAGCGCAGGTCGGCCTCGCTGCGCGTGCCGTCGACCTCCGACGGTGGCGCGGTGTCCTGCGGCAGCCGCTGGTCGAGCCGGTAGACCAGCTCAAGCCGGGCCTTGAACAGCTTCTCGGTGAGCGACTCGCTGAGTGACCTTTCGACGACCTTCGGGTTCTGGTTGAAGAACTCGAAGTTCTGGCAGAAGTCGAAGATGAAGAAGTCCTGCTTGTCCTGGCCGGGGCCGAAGAGGTCGGGGCAGAGCCGGGTGCCCCGGCCGATCATCTGGGTGAACTTGGACCTCGACCGTACGATCTTGAAGAAGACCAGGTTGACAACCTCGGGCACGTCGATGCCGGTGTCGAGCATGTCCACCGAGATCGCGATGTGCGGATCATTCTCCTTGATCGAGAAATTGTCGATGAGGTTCTGCGCGCACTCGGTCTGGTAGGTGATCCTCTGGGCGAAGCTGCCGAGCAGATGCGGATAGTTGAGGTCGAAGCGCTCGGCGATGAACTTCGCGTGCTCGTTGTTTTTGGCGAAAATGATCGTCTTACCGAGCCGGTCCCCGCCCGCGACCCGATGCCCGTGGGTCATCAGCGTCTCCAGCACCTTGTCCACCGTGTCGGTGTTGAAGAGCCACTTGTTGACCGCGTCAGCCTGGACGCTGTCGGGCACCTCGTCGTCGTCACCCCACTCCAGGCTGTCCCACTGCTCCTTTTCGGCGTCGCTGAGCTGGTCGTAGCGGATGCCTTCGCGCTGGAACTTCAGCGGCACGGAGATGGCCCGGGGCGGCACCAGGTAACCCTCGTTGACCGCCTCCTCCAGGTCGTAGTGGTCGGTCGGGACGCCGTCTTCCAGGTTGAACAGGCTGTAGGTGTTCCGGTCGATCTCGTTGCGCGGGGTGGCGGTGAGCCCGACCAGCAGCGAGTCGAAGTAGGTGAAGATCGACCGATATTTCTGGTACACCGAGCGGTGCGCCTCGTCGATGATGACCAGGTCGAAGTAGCCGGGCCCAAACCGGCGTACGCCGCTGTCGGTCTCGTTGATCAGGCCCATCATGGTCGGGTACGTCGAGACGTAGACCCGCCCCTCGGCGGTCTTCTCGGTGACCAGGTTGACCGCGTTGGCGTCGGGCAGGTGCGTCTTGAAAGCGTTGGTCGCCTGGTTGACCAGGGCGTTACGGTCGGCCAGGAAGAGCACCCGCTTCACCCAGTTGGCCCGCATGAGCAGGTCGACCAGGGCGATCACCGTACGGGTCTTGCCGGCACCGGTCGCCATCACCACCAGCGCCGCCCGTTGCCGATGCGTCTCGAACGCCTCACCGATGGCCCGGATGGCTCGCTGCTGGTAGTGCCGCTCGACGATCTCAGACTTGATCACCACGTCGGCCAGCGGTTTGTGGCTGGCCCGCCGCTGGATGAGCAGTTGCAGCTCGTCGTGGGTGTAGAAGCCCTGCACCGGACGCGGGGGATAGTCGGCGTCGTCCCAGAGCCAGGTCTCGTAGCCGTTGGTGTAGAAGATGACCGGCCGCTGGCCGTACTCCTTTTCCAGGCAGTCGGCGTAGAGCTTGGCCTGCTGCTGGCCCACGGTCGGGTCCCGGCGGGTGCGCTTGGCCTCGATGACCGCGAGCGGCTTACCGTCGTCGCCCCAAAGCACGTAGTCGGCGAAACCAATGCCCTTGCTGTTGGGCATCCCGGTGACCTGATATTCCCGGTCGCGGGGCTGGTCGAGCCGCCAACCGGCCTCGGCGAGCAGCAGGTCGATGAAGAGGTCGCGGGTCTGCGCCTCGTCGTAGTCGTGATCGTCGGGGCGGGACTCGTTGGCGGCCTTCGCGGCGGCGATCTCTGCCCGCAGCTTCGCCAACTCGGCGTCGAGGTCGGCCCGCTTCTTCCGCTCGTCGACGAGCGCCGCGTCCTGGGCGGCCAGCTTCTCGGCCAGCTCCTTGAGCTGGGCCTGACTTTGCTGCCGGACCAGGCGGGGACCGGCCGGGGGATGAACGCCATGTCGAAGGCGAGCGCGCTCGGCGGCACGGCGGCCGGGTTGCGCGTGTAGCGTCGGGCCAGCCAGTAGAGGACGTGGAACAGCTCCCGGACCACCGGCAGCGCATCGGTCGGCGTGACCGGCGTGCTTTTGTGCACGGCCGCGTTACCCTGCTTGCGGATAATGTCCATTTTGGCGTGTGAGCGGGCCCGACCAGGGCGCGCATCGTCGGCTCGTAAAGCAACGCCGAAAGGTCATTTTTGTACGGCTGCCGGAGGCTCGTGTCCGCCTGATAAAGCCAGGTCAGAGCCAATTCGAGGGTACGCCGGGCGTAAAAGCACGAAGCCCGCGGATCGGCGATGGTGTTCCGCTCGGCCCGCAGGGCTTCGTCAAACAGCTCGGGCCACTCTGCCCGCAGAAACGCGAAGTTGCTCATCGAGCGTTGACTCCCCACAGTCGACAGTCCCGCCCGATGGTCTCACCTCAGAGCAACCCCCGAAAAGCACGTTCCTGCAACGACCCAAACAACCCATCCAACTCCGCAAGGTGAGTGCGATGAGCAGCCTTCAGCATCTCGACGGCTGTAATGCGTTCATCGAATAGGCGCTGAAGGTTAAGCGGTGGCATCCCGCAGCGAATCGTCAGAACTTTATCTTGCGAGATATTCTTCATGGAGCCGCTAGTTCCTGTTGCTCGCCGAGCAATTTCGCGCCTAAAGCTCGCTTGTTGAAACAGTTGACGGACGTATAGAGTTGTAGCTCTCGGAGTGTCGTGCCACACGAATCGCCAGAGCTTGTCTGGCAACGAAAGATTGCCGGGAACATTGGTTGCTACAGCGGTGGCGCCTACGAGTTCTGCCGTGTTCGCTCGACTGAATAGGAGATCGCCCTCCTGGACAATGTGTGCTGCTGGTGGAATGTAGTCGGCTGGCAGAGCCTTGCTCTCCGCTGCTCTGAAGGTTAAGGATGTGACAGCGCTGACCTTGAGGACCCGATATTGAGCCGTCCGATCGTCTCCATCCTCGGCGACGAGGCTTTTTCCGCTCTCGAACCTGGCCACGAAGTCGCCGACAGATGCGATGGGCCACCGTTGGTCGTTGTCTACGGGATCGCCGAACATGTCGAGGAAGATGGACTGGGTGAGGTCGTCGAGGTGGGCGACGGCTTCGCGGCGCTTGACGCGCAGCTCATCCGCCCGATCCAACACCTCCGCAATCCTCCGCTGCTCCGACAATTCCGGCACAGGAATCGGAATTCGAGACGCTCCTGCTTTTGTCAGCTTGGCACGAGTGGTGCCAGTGATGAAAGGGGTTACATCGTAGTGCTTCAACGTCCAGGAGAGATAGTTGATATCGAGCCCGGGTTTTGGTCGAAGAACATGCGCGTGATTGTTTACCCAGGACTTGTCGGAAATCCGGTACGCAATCCCCCTCTCGGGGGTTTGGAAATGTCCGCCATCTTCGGCGAGTAGAACTAGGGGTTCATCGAATATATATTCATCCATCGTGCCTTGCTGGCCGTTAGCTCCATAGTATGGATACGGACCGGACACCCGGTCGGCAGCCGTAACGGGCCGACGAAGGTGGTCGAGGAACTCGACGACTTCCCCGAGCGGGCGAGAAGGAAATCGGCCAATGATGGACTCGCGAGAGATCATGCCGAGCATCGCCTTTAAGTCGGACATGCCCTGCTGGATCTCGGATTCGAGGCGTTCCAGGTCGGCCAGAATCTCCAGCGGTGGCCGGTGCTCGACCTCTTCGTGCACGACTTCCTTGTAGCGGTTGAGGCTCAGGTCGTAGTCCTGCTCGACGATGTCGTCCTTCGGCACGCAGAAGCTCTGCTCGGTGCGCGTCCGCTTCAACTCGTCACCGTCGCGCTCTGCCCAGCGGGCCAGCGCGTCGGGCAGGTTGTTCTTCGCGTGGTCAGCCTCGTCTAACGCCACCGTGGGCGCCGGTCCGAGCTTGCCTTCGGGCAGCAGCGGCGTCCGCTTGTCGTCCAGGCTCCAGCCATCGGCGGTGACCTCGTAGAACCAGACGTTATCGGTGCCGCCGCTGTTGGTCTTGGTGAAGAAGAGGATCGCCGTCGACACCCCGGCATACGGCTTGAAGACCCCGCTGGGCAGCTTGACCACGGCGTCGAGCTTCTGGTCCTCGACCAGCATGCGGCGCAGCTCCTGGTGCGCCTTGCTCGACCCGAAGAGCACCCCGTCCGGCACGATCACCGCTGCCCGCCCGCCCGGCTTGAGTAGCCGCAGGAAGAGCGCCAGGAAGAGCAGCTCGGTCTTCTTGGTCTTGATGAACCGTTGCAGGTCCTTCGACGTGCTCTCGTAGTCGAGACTGCCAGCGAACGGCGGGTTCGCCAGGATCAGGGAGTACTTCTCCGACTCGACGCTGACGCTCTCGGCGAGCGAGTCCCGGTAGCGAATGTCCGGGTTCTCCACGCCGTGCAGCAGCATGTTCATGCTGCCGATCCGGAGCATCGTGCTGTCGAAGTCGAAGCCGTGGAACATGCTCTCGTGGAAGTGCTTCCGCTGCCCGGCGTCCGACAGCACGGTCGGGTGGGTGTCGCGGACGTACTCGCCGGCTTCGACCAGGAAGCCGGCGGTGCCGCAGGCCGGGTCACAGATCTGGTCACGCGGACCTGGCGCCATCATGTCGCACCATCAACTGGATGATGTGCCGGGGCGTGCGGAACTGGCCGTTGTGCCCAGCCGTGGCGATCTTGCCGAGCATGTATTCGTACAGGTCGCCCTTGGTGTCCCGGTCCTCCATCGGGATGTCGCCGAGCATGTCGACCACCCGGGAGAGCAGCCCTGCGCTGGGGATGGTGAACCGGGCATCCTTCATGTGCTGCGAGTAGGTTGACCCGTCACTGCCGAGGGTCCGCAGGAACGGGAAGACCCGATCCCCGACAGTCTTGAACATCTCGCTTGCTTCGGTGCTCTTGAACCGGGACCAGCGCAGATCGTCATAGCTGCGCCCCAGGTCGTCGCAGCCCTCCGGGAAGATCCGCCGCTCCATCGGCCTGCCGAGCCGGTTGGCCTTGTTCTCCTCAAGGGTGTGCAGGTCATCCAGCCGCTTGATGAAGAGCAGGTAGGTGATCTGTTCCATCACCTCCAACGGGTTGGAGATTCCGCCCGACCAGAAAGCATCCCAAATCCGGTCTATCTTGCTCTTAAGCTCACCAGTGATCACGTAGCTTCGGTCCCCAAATCCACAGTGTCGAGTAGGCACCCAGGCTAGTGTTGCCAAACCGGACGGTGGGATCGGGTGTTGTGGCGATGTCAGGACTGAGGACGGGGCTTCGCCCAGTCAAGAAAACGTCCGAACAGGACAGCTGGCGCTGGCGCGTCGTGCGGGTTCAACCGGTAGAGATCATCCATTGCCTCGTGCAGCATCCCGGCCAGGTAGATGCAGAGCGACGCCCGGTCGTCGGCGTACTCGGTGGTCAGGGTGAGTCGGGCGGTCGCGCAAGGCCACGGGCCGCCGCAGCTCCGGCAGAGCCAGAGTGGACGCATGGCCAAATGCGGGCGTACGTCACCGGAGTGGTCGGGATGGTGGCTACCCGCTTTGATCGGCATCACCAACGGCCCCCGTTGGCTCGCCAGGTTTGCGCGGGGGTGAGCCACCCGGCCCGGCCGACCTGCGGATTGGCTCGGGTCGGCTCGTTCCACCAGCCTCGCTGGTTGCGGCGCGGCTCAACAACCGGCTCGGTGGGGACCGGGTAGTGCCGGTCCGGGCATCCGGTCCAGCGCAGCCCGCAGGAGCACCAGCGCCGCCAGCCGCGCCAGACCCGGCGGTGACGTGGGGCGAGTGGGATCGGTTTCAGGGTTCCTCGCTGAAACGACCACATGATCAGGACCGCCTTTCGGGTACGCGGGCCTCCGGGTCGCCCTGCGACACCAGTTCGTCGATCTCCTGCTCGGTGAGGCCGTGGATTTTCAGCACGCGCCGCCCCCAGCGGTGCAGGCGACATGGGTACGGCGCCCGGTCGTTACGGCAGAGCGGGCCATCCGGCCACAGCTCGGGGGAGTGCACCACCACCGCCCGTACGGCGAACTGGACATCCTCGGTGCTCACATGCGGCGGCAGCGGCAGCTCGCCGAGCGCCTGTTCTGCGGGGTTCTCCGTCATCAGCGGCTCACTCCTGGTCGATCCGTCGGTTCGGGTGTGGCGCCGGGGCGGGCGGGGTCGGTCGACGGCGCTGGCGACCGGCGGCCCAGCACCCGCCCCGGGCCGGCTTTGGTGACCTCAGTGGTTGGAAGAGCGATGAATGGGGTGGCACCCGGCCGGCCTCGTGGGGGAAGAATCGGCCGGGTGCCCGTCTGTAGGACGGCCAGCTTCGGGATTGCAGACCAGGGAGCCGGTCGAGTCCCTATGCCAGCCGCACCGAAGCCGGCGCGGTTTGTGGATCACAGCTGTGATTGCTTGGTGGACGACTCCGCGATCACCCGGCACGGGCAGTCGCAGCGCCAGTCGCGCCAGAGCCGGTACGGACCGCCGTCGCCCCGATCCACGCACTCATGCTCGACTTCACCCCGCTTGGTCCCGGTGATGCACCGGATACAGAGGGTCGGCCCGCGAAAAAGGATCATGGCTGTTCCGCGTGCCGTTCCACTTGGCCGATAGCCCGGGGCTGGGTCTTGAGCGGCTGAGCGAACGTTTGAGAAATTAGTGACCCTCGCTGAGTGCCTGCCTTGCGGGGATCTCCGTCATTGGTCATTTCACTCCTCGTCAATCCGTTGGCGCTCGGCGTGACATCGATGCTGCTGGGGGTCGGTCATGCCGTTGGATGACGCCAGCCCGAGCTTGCTTTGGCAGCCCGATAGGTTGTTTCCCCCGCGACGGTCATGAGTGCTCACGAAAGTTCCTCACATCTAGTCCTCTAGAGGACTAGATGTAACGGTAGGGTTCGGCGGTCATGGCGTCAAGTCTTATAGATGACTAGAGTCTCGATGGAGGTTCGATGACCAGCGAGCTGGGTGCCAAGGCGCCCAAATACCAGCGCATAGCCGATGAGTTACGGCGCGACATCAAGGACGGCGCTTACCGGCCGGGTGAGCGGCTGCCAGCGGAAGCGGTGCTGCTGGATCGATTCCGGATGAGCTTCCCGACGCTCTCTCTGCAAACGCTGAGGAACGCCATCGCTCTTCTGCGTGCCGAGGACCTGGTGGAGGCCCGCCATGGCGTGGGCACGTTCGTGACCTCGAATCGACGGCTCCAGCGCCGGTCGCGGCGGCGGTACGGACGTGCTCGAGGTGATCAAAAGCTGCTTACCTCACATCTGCGGCACCAGATCACCTTCGCCGGACGAGGTGTCGTGCCGGAGCGTATTACGACGGCAGCGGGTCTCGATCCCGGCACCGAAGTGGTGATCCGGCGCCGGCTCCTCTTCGACAAGGAGACAGACAAGCCACAGGAAGTGGGTGCCAGCTACTTGCCCGTGTCGTTTGCCGGTGGCACCTTCCTGGAGGAACCCGCTGTGGTGCCCAAGGCGTTGTTCCTTTGCGTTGAGGAGCTGACCGGCAAGCGGTACAGCCGAGTGCGCGATCACTGGCAGTGGAGGATGCCCACTGCGGCGGAAGCTGAGGCGTTGCAAATTCCATCCAGCAAGGGGATCGTCCATCTCATCCACGTGGCGCGGGCCGAGGACGACGCACTGCTGGAGGTGTCTGAGTCCATCTGGCTGGCCGATCGCATCGAGATCATCGATGAGTATGACGTGTCGCAGGATGCCGAAGATGCCGACGGGTTGTCGGATGTCTAGCGCGGGAGGAACTCGTAGCCGACCGGTTGCACACGTCAGCACGATGCGGGACCACTGGTGGTGGCGGCCCGAATGGCGTGTTGGTCGACATTTCTACGCCTGTCACTTCGCCATCGATCGGCACAGCGAGCTGACTCGGCTGATCGCGGCATACCAGGAGAAGATCAACCACATTCCCGGCTTGGACCTCATCCCGGCCCGGTGGTTGCACCTCACAATGCAGGGCATCGGGTTTGTCGATGAGGTGACCGACGAGGAGTTGTGTCGCCTGGGGGAGAGCCTGCGAGGGCGCCTAGCCACTCTTGCCCCGCCCACGATTACCTTCCACCGTCCGGTCGTCCGCTCTGAGGCTGTCTACCTCCTGGCAGCGCCCGCTGAACCCGTCATCGAGGTACGACGAGCCGTCCGCACGGTCATCGCTGACATTCTCGGTGCAGATCGGCTTCCGGAAGGGCCGGAACAGGTGGTGGCGTTCCAACCGCACGTCAGTCTTGCGTACTCCAATGCTGAGCAGGATGCCCGACCTATCGTGCATGCCCTGGCTGAGGTCGAGGCCGCCCCGGCCGTCATCACGCTCGATCAGGTCGACCTGCTGGAGTTTCATCGTGATCAGCGAATGTACGAGTGGACGACAGTGCAACCGCTGCGCATTGGGGAACATCGTTAGCGACCAAGACGACAAGCAGTGAACCGAGTGTCTCCGCATGAACCTGCTGCAAGAGTGATCCGGTTGCGAGATTGAGGTGAGCCACCTGGCGCGGGTGCCCGCAGATGACGAACTGGATGCGCTGGAACTCGCCCGCCGGGTTGACGCGAGCGACCTGAGTGCCCCGACTCTCGACCGTCTGGAGGCCACTGTCAACGAGTTGGCGATGGCGTACGCTCGCACCCCGCCGCACCAGCTCCTACCCCCGGTACGTCAACACCTGAGTTACGTCGGGCAACTGCTGGATGCGCGCAAGACGCTGCGCCAGCATCGTCGTCTGCTGGTGGTGGGCGGCTGGCTGTCACTGCTGGCCGCTACGCTCCACATTGACCTTTGGCAGCGCCCGGCCGCCGCCGCCCGACTCGCCACGGCCAGGCATCTGGCGACCGAGGCGGGGCACGACGAGATCCTGGCCTGGTGTGTGGAGACCCGAGCCTGGGAGGTGCTGACCGAAGGCGAATACCGCGCGGCAGCGACCCTCGCCCAGCAGGCGCAGCAGATCGCTCCGGTCGGTAGTTCCGCTCACCTCCAAGCGACCGCTCAGGAGGGCCGGGCCTGGGCGCGAATGGGTGATCGGAAGGAGACGGCCAGGTCTCTGCACCGGCTCGCGCATCTCGTCTCGCCGCTGCCGATCCCCGAAGACCCCGAGCATCACTACCGGTACGACCCGAGTAAAGCTGTCGCCTACACCGCCACCACCCTGGCCTGGGCCGGTGACCCCGCCGCAGAGCAGGTCGCCCGGGATGCCGTGGCGCAACTCGAAAGCGCCCCCGACGGCGTACGGCGACCCCGCCGGATCGCCTCGGCGCAACTCGACCTGAGTCTCGCGTTGTTGTCCGCCGGTAAGCCCGACGCGGCGAACGACTCCGCGCTCACCGCGATCCGCTCCGGCCGGATCGTTCCGTCCAACCGGTGGCGGGCAGCGGAGATCGTGACCGCGGTGGAAGCGAGCGGCATCGCCGAAGCGGCTGAACTGTGCGACGCCTACCAGACGTACTGCGCTTGAAGCGTGTCGCCCAAGCCGAAGTGGGCGCAGCTCGCGGAGCAGATCCGAGAGCGAATCGCGCCCGGTGAACTCGCCCCCGGCGACAAGTGCCGTCGACCGCTGAGCTACGCGAGGATCACGGCGTGTCAACCGGTGTCGTCAACGCCATGATCGTGCTCAAGACTGAAGGACTGGTCGAGGGCGTACACGGCCTCGGTGTTGTCATGGCCGAACGCTCCGACTGACCGCACGACCGCCGAGGTCCCGGCCGTCGTCACTCTTGCTCACGGCGTAGCGCCTCCGGCCGGTGTGCGACGTCCCTACCGGAGTCGTCGTTGCGGATCCGGTACTGCGGGTGCTTCAGTGACGCGTTGACCGGGTGCCCCCGGACCTTCACGCGTTCGGTGATTTCCTCCTTGACGGTCCCGTGCGCCCGACCGGAGTGGCTGGCCCACGAGACGTGGTCACCCTTGTGGAACTTGTCGCCCTTAGCCATGTTGCTGGGTTACCCACGGCGCGCACCCGCAAAACGACCGGTCGGTGGGCTGGTCCGGATGTCCGGTTGCGCCCATCCCCGGGTGATGATGCCTGGAATGTCACCCGTGCCCAGCCTCGCGCTCGCCCCCCCGCGGTTGGACCGATGGCGCCCGGCATGGCGCCCGGCATGGCGCCCGCTGCGACCGGCGCAAGAGTCCGGCCGAAACGGCGACGCACGGCGAGAGACCCCATGTGCGGGGCGAGCGGCGCTGGTGGTGGCTCGGGTCCGGGCTGCTCTGGTCGGCGGCGGTCCGCCGACCAGAGCCACCGGTCAGCGGCGGCCGGTGGCCAGGGCGACGAGGTACTGGCCGCCGCCCGCCTCGACGCTTGCGGTCACCGGCAGTCCGGGCACCAGTCGGGAGAACCGGTCGACCAGCCAGTCCGCCGCCTCCTGGGCGTCCTTCTTGCTCGGGCAGCGGGCGACCAACTCGCGGCCACCCTTGCGTTCGAGCCGCTCGGCGACGGCGATCAGCGGCGCGGGATCCACCACGCGCAGACGGTCCGGCCAGGCGATGACCACCTTGACCGCGCCCTTGCGGGTGTTGCAGGCACGGTGCGCAAGTCGCTCGGCGACCTTGGCCTTCTTGTCGGCGGTGCGGCTGTCGACGCTGGGACCACGCGCGTCGTTCACCGGCATGTCGGCGTCGACAGGCTCGTCGCACACCCAGCATCGCCAGCTGTCACGGCTCGCGACGTCATCGAGGAGACTCATCCGAGCAAACTTAGCCTGTCAGCCCCCGGCGAACGACAGCCCGGCGCCGCCAGTCCGAAAAGGGTGCAAAGGAGCGGTTTCCTGCGTGGCGGCGGCGACCCGCCGCCGCGATCGCCGCACAGGGCGAGCCACAGCCATTCGGGCGGCGGGCCACCGGGTCGTCACCGACCTGATCATTGAGGGCGTTTGCTAGACCGCCGCCAGGATCATCGCCAGTTCCGCCGGCCGCGTGACCATCGGCCAGTGTCCGGAGTCGATGTCGACCAGGTCGAGGTGTTTCGCCCGGGCCAGTTCGGGCACGTCCCCCGTGGCTATCCACCCCCGAGCCTGGGCCGGTGTGAACTCGGGGCAGACCACCACGACGGGCACGTCGAACCGCCGCTCGTCGGTCAGCCGTACGACACCCCTGGCCACGCCTGCGGGGACCGGGATCGCCGCCGCCGCGAACGCCCGCCGCGTCTGCTCGTCCAGGTCGGCCGCGTCCGCTCCTTCGAACGGCTCCCAGCCAGGGAACGGCATGACGCCGTCCGTGATCTCGAAGAAGTCCGCGTACGGCTGCCCGTCGCCCACCGGGAACCCACCGATCAGCACCACCTTGGCCACCCGCCCGGGCCGCGCGTCGGCCGTCAGCCAGGCCAGGGTGCAGGCGGCGGAGTGCCCCACCACCACCGACCCGCCGGGCTCCGCGTCCACGGCGGCGAGCACCGCGGTCACCTGATCGGCCAGTGTCGCTGACGTGTTTCCGTCGCCCTGGCCCGGCAGAGTAACCGGTACCGCGCGGCGGCCCCGTTTCCTCAGCTCGGACGCGACGCCGGTCCACGCCGACCCGTCGAGCCACAGGCCACCTACGAGCACGATCTGTTCTGCGATCATGGGATCAACCTAGAACCGATTCCGGACGATCCACTTCCGGTACTCTGCTCGTTGTGCCGACCGGTCCGAGCCCGACCGCCCGGGCCCTGCGTACGCTCGAAATCCTGCAGGCACGTCCCGGCACGACCGCCGACCAACTCGCCTCGGCCCTGGGTGTGACGGAGCGGGCCGCCCGGCGTTACGTCGGTATCCTCCGCGAGGCCGGCATCCCGGTCGAATCCGCCCGCGGGCCGTATGGGGGTTACCGGCTGGGCCGCGGCACCCGGCTGCCGCCGGTCGTCTTCACCGAGGAGCAGGCCCTCGGCCTGGTCATGGCCGTGCTCGACGGGCAACCGGCCGCGATCGACGCTGACGACCTGGTCGGCTCAGCGCTCACCAAGGTCATCCGGGCCCTCCCCGAGAGCATCGGACGGCAGGCAGCGGCGCTGCGGGCCCACGTCTCGGCCGCCTCGGACCGGCAGTCGGCCCGCCCCGACCCCGCCACCATGAGCGCCCTGGTCGCCGCAGTCGCCGACCGGCGCCGCGTCCTCGTCACCTACCGGGCCGAGAGCGGCGAGCAGTGGGACGCAGAGGTCGACCCGTGGGCGGTCGTGGTGCGGTACGGGCGCTGGTATCTGCTATGCCATTCGCACCGCGCAGACGCGATCCGCACCTACCGCGTCGACCGGATCCGAGCCGCGCGGCAAACCCCGCACGGCTTCAAGCCGCCCGACGACCTGGATCCGGTCGCCGCGCTCGAGGACAACCTGGGCGCGGGCTGGAAGTACCCCACCCGCGTGGTGTTCCAGGCGCCGCAGGAGAAAGTGGCGCCGTGGATCCGCCCGCCGATGGGCCGCCTCGAGCCGGACGGCGACCGGTGCGCGCTGGTCGGCAGCACCCGAAATCCCGCCATGTACGCACAGGAGTGGCTCGCCACCGTCCCGTTCGATTTTGTTGTGGAAGAGGGCCCCGAACTACGCGCCGCCGTGGCCGCGGTCGCGGCGCGCTTCGGCGCGGCACTCTCACCGACAACACAATCGCGAAGACAAAGGTGAATTTCCAGGCTGTCGGCGCCGACAGCCGTATCCGCTCATGCCGCGAAGCTCTCGTCACCGAAGGTGACGTCGGCGTCAGTGCCGCTACCTCGACCAGATCAGCGCCATCCTGCGCGTGCGCGTGGTGCGTCAGCGCACCGGTAATGCGGAGTAGACGTCAGCCTCGGTGCTGTCTCCTGGGAGACGCGCCGAAGCGAAACGCCAACAGCAACGCCCAATGGCTTCATTAGCGAGACGAAGCCGGTTGATCAGCTGCGTACCTTCCTGACGGCGACGGTGGCTATCCTTCAGCGATGCTGACGCAGCGCCTGGCGGTGATCTGGTGACGAGGTACCGACGTCGCGGGCATTGGCGAACAAGTTCGGGCGGCACACGGCACTGGGTGAACACGCACAACGTGACCCGCTCGTCTGCCAGGTCCTCCGCGTCGCTTCGGCGAAGCTACGCGAGATCATCTTCAACGGCTCCCAGCACTGCAATAGGGTGGATCAGCCCGAATGCCCGCTGCCCCATCTGCGGCGCGGCGGTCTACTTCTACGCCAACCAGCACGGCAGCCGCGTCTTTTTTGATGAGCTGGGACCGCCGTGGCCCAAGCATCCGTGCACCGACGACCCCACGCGGCACGTGACCACGGCGGGTGGTCACCAGGCACCAAGCCTCCGCGACTTCAGTGTCGTGCGGCGCCCAAGCAATATGCGAGACCGCCAATGGAAGTCGTACGTGGTCAAGGGCATCACGATTGAGGACGGCCAGTCGCGGATCACTCTTCGACCGCTCAATGGGTCCGTGCAAGGGCCCTATTGGACCGTGTCGAGGCCGTTGCCCCTGCGAGCGGACGACCTCGTCTTCGTGAAAGCGGAGCAGATGTCCTATTTCGACACCGACGCGTGCGAACCCGCGGTCGTCGAGGACGTCAGGCGCGCCGCTAAGATCGCTCGAAAGTTGATCACCGAACGGGATAAGCAGCACGTCCTGGTGACGCTCTCCGCGCGAGTCGCCGCAGGCGACATGACGCTCGACGAGATGACGGACGTAACGGTCGCCGTCCAGGCCGCCCGAACTCGCGGTGAGCTCGCCGGCGCACTCAAGATCAGAGTCACGGACCTGAAGGTCGCGCCGCCTCGCCCCGGCGACCTGTGGCTGCTCGCGATCGCGTTCGTGCTTATGGTCGGGGCGGCCAGCGCCGCCGAAGGCGGACGCTCCTTCCTGATGATGCTTCCCGGATTGCTGCTCATGGCGACGGCGGCCTACCGTCTCAACCCGGATCTGGAGCGTGGGCCTAGGGCCCTCCTCGCCGTGTTGATAGCCCTGGTGACGATCTGTCCCGCCGGCGTGCTCAGCGGTGCGATCCCGCCCAGCTGATGCGCCAGACCGGGCTGCGTGGCCGGGCACCAAGCTACATCCTCGCCGCCTACATGGCCTCCGGAACATAGCCAGCACTCACGGCTTCGCGTATGCCCGCGAGGGTGATGAGTCGCTGGCCGTCAAAATCAACCATTCCGTCGGGCTGATCGTCGCTGACTGACGACTGTAGAACTATCGACCTGGTCTGTGGACGGCCAGGGCAGGTCGTGCTCTGAGACGCGCACCTGGGCTGGTGCTTGATACCTGCTCAACTGGTCCGCCGGACGAGGGACAACCGGCCGAGGGTCAGGCTGCGGGCCACCAGAGTGGCGAGCACGGGCGGAGCCAGCACGATGGCCAGTAGTGCCAGCCACGGGACATGCCAGCGCAGCTGAACGTTGTAGCTGACATAGGCCGCTGCCGGGCCGATGCCGGAGATGAGGCCGAGGGCGGCGCCGAGCCCGACGATCACCAGAGACTGGGCGCTGGCGATCCGCCGTCGGACCCGAGGTGTGGCGCCGACGGCGGCCATGGTGGCCAGATCTCCGCGCAGCTCCACCACCGCCAGCCCGACCGCCACGGTGCTGGCTATCAGGGTGACCAGCAGGCTCACCGCCGCGAGCAGGTAGAACATGATGGTCACCACCTGGGTGGGCTGCCGCACCGTCACCGCCTTGACGGTGATCGGCGTACCGGGTGGTTGCGCGGCGTTGACCTGCGCTCGCAGCAGCACAGTGTTCGCCGCGGCGAGTTCGCGTGCCTCGGGTGCCCGGGTGGTGTCGACGATCGCCGGCCCCGGTGCGACGGTCAGCCCGAGTCGCCCGGCGGTCGCCGGTGAGATGACCAGGCCGGGGAGTTTCGGGAAGTACTCTTCGCGCGCGGCCACGACGGACGGCAGCGAGATCGGCTCTCCGGTTTCCCGGGTCAGGGTGACCTGACCGTTGACGACCAGGGTGTCGTTGAAGACCACCGCACCGCCCTGGTCGAGGGTGGCGAGTTCCGGGGCGGTCGCGGCCCGGCCGGTGACCAGTTGAATGGTTTCCGCGCCGCCGACGGTGATCGTCCGCTGCTCCATCGCGGCGAACGCGGCGGGGTCGATGATGGCACCCTCCGGTCGGTCGTTGAAGCCCGTGTCGACGCTGATCGCCGTGGCGGTGGGCAGCGTGACGGTGGCCCGCGCCGGAAGTTCCGCCGCCAGTCGGGTCAGCCCATCCGGGCCGAGCAGTTCGACGGCTTCGCTGGGCAGCAGCACCTGGCCTGGCCGGGCCTCGAGCTGGCTCGGCGCCGTCGCATCGGATGCCGCACCAGCGATGGCGAGCGCGACGCTGCCCGCGATGGCGGCGACCACGGCGGCCATCGCTGAAGCGGTACGTAACCGGTGCCGTGCGGCGTGCCGTAGCGCCAACCGGCCCGGCATGGGCAGGAGGCCGGCGAGCCGCCCCAACGCCCGCACCAGGGCCGGGGTGCAGGAAACCACACCGAGCAGTTGGGCGACGCCGCCGAGGGCAAGCAGCGCCGGCCGGCCCTCCGGATTCCCGGAGACCAGCAGCGCCGCCGTGCCGACGATGAGCAGACCCAGACCCATGATCAGGCCGTACCGGTCCAGCCGGGACCGGCTCCGCTGACCGCCGAGCGCGTCCCGGGTTGGGCGACGCGCGGTGACCCGGGCCGGTAGGAGCGCAGCCAGGACCGCGACGGTGAGCGTGACCCCGCTGACCCCGACGAGCTGCCCGACCGGTATCGACACGTCGATCAGCGGATGGTCGGCGATGCGTTCGATGACCCCGCCGGCAGCGGCGAAGGTCAGCAGACCGAGGGGTACGCCGGTAGCCGCAGCGATGGCGCCGAGTAGCAGTCCGCCGGCGATGACGATCCGGCTGACCTGCCGCTGCGTGGCGCCGGCCGCCGCCACCAGCGCCAGTTCCCGACGCTGACGTTTCGCGCCGACCAGGAACGCCGCGCCGACCAGGAGGACCACCTGGGCGCCGGCGAAGCTGACCACCAGCAGCGCCGCCACCGCCTCCATCCCGCGTTCCTCGACCGTCGGCCCCGTATGAGCCCGAGCCAGGTACCCCAGCGAGCCCCCGTCCGGCGTTGGCGACCAGCTGCTGCCCTGCGGTAGCCGTACCAAAAGTTTGGCCGGCGCCGCCGACAGGTGAGCCTGTGCCGGCACGAGTAGCCCGGGTGTCTTCAGGGCGCGACTCCAGTCGACGATGCCGACCACGGTGAGGTCCCGCTGCGGGGTTCCGGCGGTGAGCCGATCACCGAGTCGCAGTCCCAGCTCGTCGGCGAGGGACCGGCTTACCGCCGTCTCGGCCGTGGCCGTCGGATACTGCCCGGAGCGGAGCACGTAGCGGCCCTGGTGCAGCGGATCGGTCGCGTCGGTCGCCTCGTACGCGAAGACCCGCAGCCCGTCCAGGGCCTCGACGATCGTCTGGGACTGGCCCAACGGGATGGCACGACTGCCGGGCGGCAGGGAGGCCACGATCGCGTCGAGATTGTCGGACTCGACGAGCACGTCGGCCCGCCCCAACGAGAAGGTGACCTCCTGTGTGGCGGTTCCGCTCAGGTTGGCCCAGCTGGTGAGCAGGATGGTGGCGGCGTACGCCGGGACGAAGAGCATCAGCAGGATCAGCACGCTCCGGCCCCGGTGGCGTCGGGCGGCGCGCCGGGCGACGCGCAGCGCCACCCGCCACGAGCCGACCAGGGCGGCCCGGTTCACGCTGGACCGCCTAGCAGCTGTTCCGCGCTGTCCCGTTTGGCGGTCGCATCAACGATCTGGCCGTCCCGCAGGAAGATGGTGCGGTCCGCCCAACCGGCGTACCGCGCCTCGTGGGTGACCAGGACACCGGCCGCTCCCGCGTCGATCCGCGCCCGCAGGCCTTTGAGTACAGCGAGGCTGGTTTGCGAGTCCAGGGCCCCGGTCGGTTCGTCCGCCAGCAGCAGCCGCCGCGTTCCGATCAGCGCGCGGGCGATGGCGACGCGCTGTTGTTGCCCGCCGGAGAGTTGGTCCGGGAAGCGGTCGGCTGCCGTGCTGAGTCCGACCTCTTCGAGCGCGGCGACCGCTGCCCGACGGGCGGCGCGGGCACCGGTGCCGGCCAGTTCAAGCGGCAGGGCCACGTTCTCCGCCGCGGTGAGGTCGGTGACCAGGTTGTAGTCCTGGAAGACGTAACCGATCCGGTCCCGGCGCAGGTGGGCGATGGCGGTCGGGTGCAGACCGTTCAGTTCGGTCCCCTCGACCCGCACTGAGCCGGAGGTGGGGGTGTCCAGTCCGCCGGCGATGGCGAGCAGCGTCGACTTTCCGGAGCCCGAGGGGCCCATCACGGCGACCAGTTCCCCGGCCGCCACCTCCAGGCTGACCCCGGCCAGGGCGTGGACCGCGACCTCGCCCGCCCGGTAAACCCGGTCAACGTTGGTGAGTTGCAGTACCACCGGGCTGCTCATGGGTGCACCTGCTCAATGAGTGCCTTGATGGGGAGGGACGCGGGGGCGGGAGGTGCCGGGGGACCGGAGGTCCGGCGCCGGAGCACCGTCACCTCCGCGTGGTCGAGCCAGCGGAGCTCGCTCTCCAACGCGAAGATCAGGTGATCCAGGAGGAGCAGCCAGGCGAGGTCATCACCTTCGTCGGCCTGCCGGCGCAGGTCGGTGTAGTCCCGCATCTGTCGCATGGACTCCGTACGCTGCTTCTGCGCGACCAGGGCGATGTCCACGTCGGGGTCCGCCGCCGCCATCGCGAACTTGATCGCCAGTTCGCTGCGCGGCCGATCGGTGTCGGTGATCGGGGTGACGTACCAGTCGGCGAGGGCGGCCTGCCCCTGCTCGGTGATCGCGAACATCTCCCGCCCGTCGCTGTTGCTGCCGACGGAGCTGACGTAGCCGTCCCGGACGAGGCGGTCCATGGTGGTGTAGATCTGGCCGACGTTCACCGCCCAACTGCCCCCGGTTCGGGTGTCGAACTCGGTTCTGAGCTGGTAGCCGTACTTGGGGCCGTCGGCGAAGAGGGCTAACAGTCCAAAGCGCACCGCGTTTCTCTGCACGACGTCAGAACTTACCAGGTAACTACTTACTGAGTAAGTCGCCGCTTGGTGAAGCGGCGCGGACGCTGACCACGCAGCCGATCTCACTGCCTGGCGTGACGTCCTGCCCGAAGTGTGCTGCCCGTCGTCGGATACTCGGTTGTGGGTAACGCCGGCTCGGCTTTACGGTTCCATCCGCCCGAGGGCGGAGAAAAGGCGCGCTGCCGACAGCGGTCAGTCAGCTATCGAAGAGGTGCGGGGAATGACTTGTCAACTGTTCGCGGTCTGCTTCGATGCGAGCCAGCCACTGGGTTTGGCACGGTTCTGGTCCGGGATCCTGGGTTGGGAGATGGCCGACGACCCACACGACGGCGTCACACTCCTGCCCAATGATGACACCGGGTTCCGGATCCGGTTTCATCCGACCCAGGAGCGGAAGATCGGCCAGAACCGGATGCACTTCGATCTGACGAGTAAATCCCTGGAGGGCCAGCAACAGACGGTGGTCAGGTCGCTGGGGCTCGGCGCGTGCCACATCGACATCGGCCAACGTCCGGAGGAGGGTCATGTGGTGCTCGCCGACCCCGGGGGCAATGAGTTCTGCGTCATCGAGCCGGGCAACAACTTCCTTGCCGACTGCGGGTTCGTCGGAGCGCTGGCCTGCGACGGTTCACAGGAAGTCGGGTACTTCTGGAGCGAGGCGCTGGGGTGGCCGTTGGTCTGGGACCAAGACCAGGAGACCGCGATCCGCTCGCCGCATGGCGGTCCGAAGATCACGTGGGGTGGTCCACCGCTGATGCCGAAGACAGGCAAGAACCGGCTGCATTTCGACCTCGCTCCACCTGTCCACGTTGATCAGCAGGCGGAGGTCGATCGTCTGCTCTCCCTCGGGGCGACTCGGATCGACATCGGCCAGGGCGAGGTCAGCTGGGTGGTGATGGCTGATCCCGACGGCAACGAGTTCTGTGTCTTGACGCCTCGATAGCTCGGCCGGGGCCGCCGAAGCCTCCCCGCAGGATGTCGTCGAAGGCATCAAGGTTCCGTCCAGACATACCGCAGATGTGAGCTGACCCGCACCACGGTGGGGCTCGCTCGGAAGACGGGCCCTGACGCGCAGGAGTCCCTTCAGATTGGGGCAAGCAATCACGAACCAGGTGCCGCTCGGCGGCGGTTAGCTGGCGGGCTTTTCCCAGATCGAGACGTGCTGGGCGCTCTCGTTCGTGAAGGGCGCCCGGGTCCAACCGTCCCAGCGTTCACGCAGTCGCATTCTGGCGAGCTGGGCCATAAGGTCGAGTTCCGCCGGCCACACGTACCGGAAGGGAATCGGCCGGTATTCGCCGCGCCCGTCGACGACCTCAATGTGGTTGGAGCTCATCGCCTGAGTGGCGACGTCGTAGGCGTCGAACCCCCACCGGGTGGGGCTGACATGGAATGGCACGACGTTCTGCCCGGGCGGGAGCTTGCGCAGCTCGGGAATCATCACCTCGATCACGAAGCAACCTCCGGGTTCGAGGTGCGCCGCGACGTTGCGGAAGCAGGCCACCTGGGCTTCCTGGGTGGTCAGGTTCATGATCGTGTTGAACACCAGGTACGCGACGGAGAACGTCCCGTCCACCCTGGTCGTGGCGAAGTCGCCGATCGTCACGCCGATCGCGTCGCCGCCCGGCTTGGCGCGCAGCCGAGCCACCATCGCGCGGGACAGGTCGATGCCGTGCACGCCGACGCCGCGGCGGGCCAGTGGCAGCGCGATGCGTCCCGTCCCGATGCCCAGTTCGAGGGCCCGGCCGCCGCCGGCGAGTTCCGCGAGTACGTCGACTGTGGCGTCCACGACGCCCGGCTGGCACATCTCCGACGACGGATCGTCGTCGTACTTCGCCGCGACCTGTTCTCCGAAGTATCCGTCCGCATCCTCCACCGACGGACCGTACCGCAGCCGCCCTCAGCGAGCTCGCCAATTTGCTGTCCGCGAGAATCTGTGTGATCCACAGCGACATCTGTGGCTGTTGACTTCGACCGTACTTGAGGTTGCAGTCTCTTATTTATGGCGGACTCGATGCTCGATGAGGCTTATGAGCGGTTGAAGCAAACTGGCCCGGAGCGTGACGGCTGGTTGTCCAACCACGCTCCCATGGCAGCGGAAGCGTTGGTGCGGCACGGACATGGACGTAACGTGCATCGCTGGCTGGACGACTACGCGGACCGGTTGGAGGACCGTCCCCGCGGGATCTGCCCGATCCCGGTCGTTGAATGGCGGGACCCGCTGGGCGACCCGACTCGTACCGGTGACTGGCTGAACTACTTCGACCGTGAGATGGCCGGTGATCCGTGGCGGGTAGCGCTGGCCCGGTGGTGGCCGCGTCTGCTGCCGGGGATCGCCGCCGGTGCCACACATGGCGTGATCCGGGTCGGACATGCCGTCCGCGCTCTGCTTCACCAGGAGACCGCCGCACGCGTCACCGAACTCGGCCAGGGGTTGGCCTACTGGGCTGCCCGCTGGCAACCCTTGGCCCCGCCAGGTGCCGGACCCTATCCGTCGGCTGATCCAAGAACAGCGCTGGATGCGGTGCCACGGGTGCCGGACCAGAGGTTCGGAATCCGTGCCCGTCTTGCTCAGTTGGCGGACCTGACCGATTGGCCGACCGCCGCCGGTGCCGTACCCGGTGAACGCGGCGGCGACGCGGCGGCTCGCTTGGCGGCGATCGTCGACGCGGCCGTGCGGCAGCACAGCACCCACGGGCATGCCAGCCCTGTGATGCTCGTGCATGCCGCCACTGCACCCAACGCTGTGCTGCGCACGCTTCCAGCGCTTCCCGCCACACAATGGCAATCCAGCATCGCCGCCGCCTGGGCTGCGACCGCGGCCGTCACCGCCGCCTACGCGCCGATCGACGGACTGGCCGTCCCCCAAGGCGGTACGACGGTAAGCGTCAACGACGTGATGGCCCGTGCTGTGGACTCCGGGGATGCCCACGCGATCAAATTCGCGGACACGGCCATCGACGCGTATTCCCGCGAGGGTGATGATTCGCTGGCCGCCAAAATCAACCATTCCGTCGGGCTGATCGTCGGTGACTGACGACTGTAGATCAGTTTGGTCCGGTCCATAGACTCAGGATCCTTGGATGAGTTATCCCGTCGGGTTAGGGCAGTGGGACGACGTAGGAGTCGACGCGGGCGATAAGCCCGTCGCGGAACGAGAACAGGTCGTTGAAGGCGAACCGGAACCGTCCGTGGTCGACGCTAGTGCCACGGCCCTCGCCAGTGGTGACGACGACCGGGCCGTCCTCGTAGACACGCTGGACGTCTAGTTCGGGGCTGCCGGTGAACGCGGGATTCTCGATCTCGCCGTCGAACTCTGCCCTGCCGCAGGTGGTCCGGTGGCCGTGGATGACCCACTCGACGTCGTCGGTGAGGGTCGCGAGGATTCGCGGGTGGTCGCTCGTCCGGAATCCTTCGAAGTACTCCGCGACGAGGTCACGCTGGGTGGTCTGGGTCAAGGTTTTCTCCGTCCTGGTATGGCCTGGTAGTGCCGCAGGTGTGCGGCGAGGGCATCGAGGATCGAGGCGATCCCGTCGGCCGCTTGGGCCGTCCGAAGCTCAGGGGGAAGCCGACGCTGGTGGACCGTGAGATCCGTGCCGCCGCCGACGGCATGGACGTTGATGGTGGTGCGGAGGCCGGTGACGGGCTCGTCGAACACGAGTTCGTGCGGTGCGTCGACGCTCACGTAGACGAACCGGAGCCGGCGGGTCGCGCCGCTCGCTGCGCGGGTGTCGAGCGCGAACTCTCCACCGGGACGCAGGTCGACGATCACGGACTCGGAGGGCACGGTGGCGTGCGAACCGCCCCAGAATGCCGCGATGCTCGCCGGCGAGGTGAAGGCGGCCCAGACGCGTTCGGGTTCCGCTGGGAGGTGGCGCTTAGCGATCAGTTCGTCGCCGCGGAGCTCTGCGCTGGTCAACGGGCCGTTCCCTCGTCCGTGAGGTGCTGTTCAAGGGCGTCGAGCCGGTCGTCCCAGGCGCGGCGCTGGTCGTCGAGCCACGTGCCGAGCAGCGACAGCTGATCGACCCTCAGCCGGCAGGGGCGTTTGGTGCCTTCGTGCCGCTGCTCGACCAGGCCGCACCGTCGTAGGACACCAACGTGGTGCGAGATCGCCTGCGGGGTCAGGTCGAACGGTTCAGCAAGCTCTCCCACCGTGGCGTCACCCCGCGCGAGACGAGTCACCAAGGCGCGACGGACGGGGTCGCCGAGAGCAGCGAAGATCGAGTCGAGGTCCGGGCTGGGGGCCACGAGCGAGGCGGGCATGGCTCAACCCTAATGCAAACCTTCATTTGTGCAAGTCATCGTTTGTGAAAGTGTTGCCTGTCCAGTGTCCCCCGGGCAGCACCCGATGCACGGCGACGAGCACCCCCGCCATCCCACCTCCACCCTGCGCCCCGGGCGTTGATCAGGGAGGATTCGGCCGGTTCGCGCGAGCCGAACTCTCCCTGATCATGGGTCGGACGTGCTGCGGGTGAGGTTGCGACCCTTGCTCAACTGGTACGCCACCCGAGGGACGACCGGCCGAGGGTCAGGGCGTTGGCTTGACAGTGCGGGGCGGCTATCTGGGTGTGTGGATGTCTGGTAACGTGCGCCGTGCACGTGACCGACCAGAGGAGGTGAGACCCATTACCGCTGTATCCGGCTGGGCGCTCCCCACCCTCAGGGCTGTGCGGTTCATCTGACATAGGTGGCCGTCGGGGCGCCCGCAAGGCATCCCGAAAGGCAACGAACCTATGCGCTTCACCTCGGAGACGACCTCGAACGGCGTCTCGGAACGTCTCTTCACCCTCGACGACATCCCTGGCGTGCTCTGGTCACCCGCCGATGCCACCGGTAGCCGCCCGCTGGTGCTGCTGGGCCATGGCGGCGGGCAGCACAAGACGGTCCCGGGCCTGGTGGCCCGCGCCCACCGGTACGTGACGGCCTGCGGTTTCGTGGTGGCGGCCATTGACGCGCCCGGGCACGGCGACCGGCCGAGAACCGAGCAGGACGAGCTGTTCGGGGCAGGGATCAGGGAACGGATGGCGGCAGGCGAGCCGATCGGCCCGTACATCGCCCGCTACCAGATTGCGGGCCAGTGCTCCGCCCTTCAGGGCGGGGGTGAAGGCCCGCGCGGGGAGGGCCGCCAAGGCCCGAGCCGTGCCGTTGACGTAACGTCGACAGACGGTGATATGGTGACCACGTGCGGGGCGAAGGGTAGTTCCGGAAGCCTCGAAGCGTCACGACGGACACAGCGTGACATTGTCGCCGCAGGGCTTGCGGAGACGGTAAACGCCTGTGGAGCGGACGTAAGACCGGGACTTGTCCCGGCTGCTCGCGGTGAAGCAGGAACCCGCCCGGGTGTTGCGCGTTCCGCGCGCAGCGCGGAGGGAATCCCCGCCATTCATGGCGGTGGAGGATGTCAAAACACCGAACTCGCGATGCGGGCCGTTCCCGAGTGGCAGGACACCTTGGATGCTCTTCAGGAACTGGACTGTGTCGGCGTGAGCGGGCCGGTGGGATTCTGGGGCGTCTCGCTGGGCAGCGCGATCGGCGTGCCGTTCGCCGCGGCGGAACCAAGGATCACCGCTGCCGTCTTCGGCCTCGCGGGCCACGAAACCCTGGCTGAGGCGGCGGCCCGGATCACCGTCCCGGTCGAGTTCCTGCTGCAGTGGGACGACGAGCTGGTACCGCGCGAGTCGGGCCTTGCGGTGTTCGGCGCCTTCGCCTCCGGCGAAAAAACGCTGCACGCCAACCCGGGCCGCCACCTGGGCGTACCCGAGTTCGAGCTGGAGAGCTCGGCGCGCTTCTTCACCCGTCACCTCGTCGAAGGCGGCGTTTCCGCGACGGTCGGGTAGCCGACCTGGCCCTGGGCCGGCCGGGCCAGGGCCGGGTTTCCGCCACCGGCGTTGGCGACTTGGCGTGCGAGCGCCGGCACCCCCGACGATGCCGGGTTCAACGCCTGGCAGCAGCGGGTAGCCCCGCTCGGCTACGCCGTTTGGGGAGAAAGAGAAGAAGCCCACGCGTCCTCCGCGCAGTACAGCTTCGCGGCGAACAGGGCGTATTTCAGGGTCGACCCGCCACAAGACCTCGCCGCCCGACTGGGTGCTGTCACCGCTGCGGTCCTGGCTGTCGCGGGAGCGGAGGACTGCAGCGCCGGGATCGCTCCGGTGACCGCGCTGGCGAAGCTGTTCCCGGCAGGCGAGGTCGTGGTGATTGAGCGATGCGGGCACTTTCCCTGGGTGGAACAGCCGGCAGCGTTCCGGCATGCCGTTGACGGATTCCTCCGTACGCTGCCAGGTGATTGACCGGGCGTCGCCTGACCCTGCCGGCGGCGCGCTTGTCGTCTGCCAAGAAAGTTGAGGCAAGTCACGGCTTTCCTGGGTGATCGAGCGCGCCGTACCGCAGCGGGCGATCATCCGGGCCGTCCCAGCACAACCAGAACGGCTGCGGCGCGACCGCGACGACGTCTGGGTCGACGTCCAACGCCATAAGCTGGTCACGCTCCAACCAGGACTCGCATCCAACATGCTCGCCGCTGGAGGCGAAGTCCCACAGCCCGGAGAAGGTGGGCTGGCCTTGCCGAGACGTGAACTGGCGTACCGCCCCGGCACACTCGAGGGCTTGGTGCCGGTAGCTTCCCCGGCTCACACCAACGCAAGGATTGATCATGGCGGGTTCATATGCCTGCTTCGTTGGCGTAGAACTGGTGGTCTTCGCGCCAGCCACCCTGGCCCATGCCGATCTGCTGGTAGTCGGCGACGAACTCGACAGCTTTAACCCATTTGACCATCTTGAAGCCGAGCTGGGTTTCCAGCCGGAGCCGTACGGGAGCGCCGTGCTCGATCGACAGCGGTGCGTCGTTCATGTCCAGGGCCAGGATGGCCTGGGGTTTGGTCAGCAGATACAGCGGAACGGACTCGTAGTAGCAGCCGGAGCTGCCCTCGGTCTCGGCCTTGTCGTCGAAGGCGTAGAAGACGACGTGTTTCGCGGCCGGCAGCGGTTTGACCAGATCGAGCACGCGGGCGAGCGGCACCCCGGCCCATTGCGCGACCGCGGTCCAGCCCTGGATGCAGTTGTGCTTGGTGATCTGCGAATGGCTTCCGAGGCCGCGTAGCTCGTCAAGGCTCAGCGTGACCGGGCGCTCGACCAGGCCACCGATCGGCAGGCGGTAGCCGCGGAAGCCGTCGGCGGCCAGCCGCTGGTAGTCCTCGCCGACCGGGGGGTAGCCGTTGACCCGATGGTAGGGGGAGATGTCTGCGCGGGAGTAGTGCTGGCGGGAGGTGAAGCCGCGGGAGATCAACCGCTCGAACGGATTCACCATCACGCCGAGCAGGTGCTGGGTGCGTCGCCGGTAACGCAGTGAGAACCAGGTGATGACGATGTGGAAGACGACGATGAGGAAGATCCCCAGCAGCCCGATCGCCAGCGCGAGAGTCCGATCGGCGTCGGGACCGCCGAGCGCCATTTTGGCAAACTCCTCCGGCAGGCCGTGGACGATCACCATGATGGTGTGTACGACGGTGAAGGCGGCGAACGCGACGAGCCCGAGGAAGTGCAGGCTGCGGGCGGCCTGCCGGCCGCCGAACAGCCGGGTGTAGCGCGGGAAGCGGCCGACGACCGAGGGGGACATCGCGGCACCGGTGAGGATCTGAAACGGCGCGAGCAGAAACACCACCGCGAAGTAGCTGAGCTTCTGGGTGGCGTTGAACGGCTCGCCGGGCAGCGGAGCGGCGAGGCGGAACTGAAGGTAGGTGCCGACCGCCTTGATCGCGTCGGGGAACAGCGACCAACTGGCGGGCACCAGGTAGCGCCAGTAGCCGGTGCTGAAGACCAGGGCGACGTAGACGGCGCCGGTCAGCACCCAGAACTGAACGGTCATGAAGTGCCAGTGCCGGCCCAGCCCGAGGTTGCGCCTCCCGGGCAGGGCGATCACCGACGACCACGCCTCCTCCTCGTCGTGCGAGGTCCACAGCCGGCGGGCGTCCGGCGCGTACACCTTCTTCGAGAACCGGGCCCACGCCCGGTTGGGTGGGCAGTCGTCAGTCCAGTACAGCTTCGGGTGCGCGGCGAGTACCTCCAGACCGGAGCGGGCCAGCAGCAGCAGGAAGAAGATGTTGAGGAAGTGGGTGACGATCACCCAGATCGGGAAGAAGCTGGGCACACCGGCCTCCCGGGCTAGCTGGCCGGCTTGCTTCCGGCCGAATCGTTCAGGCACGTATCGCATCCGCATAGGGCCCGCTGGGCCGGCACCGGCGAGTGGCCGATCACGGCAATCTGGCCTCCAGGACGCCGTCAATGACCCGCACGGGTAGCACCTGCTGGTCGGTGCTGGACGGGCCGTGCACGACCTCTCCGTCCTTCAATTTGTAGGTGCTGCCGTGCCAGGGGCAGACGACGCAGGGCTGCCCGTCGACCTGGATCACCTGGCCCTGCCCGAGCGGCCCGCTCTGGTGCGCGCAACGGTCCAGCATGACGGTGATATCGGTGCCGTCGCGGTAGACCACCACGGGCACGTTGTCGACCTGCCGGTTCAGCAGTTGGCCCTCAGGCAGCGAGTCGATCTCGGCCACCCGCCGCCACCCGTACTCGACCCGGTGCAGGTCCGGGGCGCCCTGATTGACCTGGGCCGTCTGCTTGTAGACGAGGTGGCCACCGATGTAGCCGCCCGCGCTCACCGCGGCCAGCCCGAACAATCCGATCGTACGGCCGAGCCGGTGCCGCCCTCGTAACCGCGCGGCGAGCGAGCCCGCGTAAAGGAGCACCGCCAGGGTGTTGGTTGCCGCGTGCACCAAGCCGACCCGTCGTTCCTCCTGCCAGAGCCACGACCAGTCGTTGATGCCGGTCAACGCGGCGGGCAGCGCGCTTGCCGTGCCGACCGCGATCAGGATCGTCGCGGCTCGCTGCTGCCCGGGCAGTCGCTGCTGTCTCGGCATCAGGTCGAGGACGGCGCTGCTGATCCACGCGCCCATCGGGATCTGCACCAGCGCCGGGTGCAGCGGATGGCCCAGCCACACTCCGTGCAGTGCATCCTTGACCCGTTGCGGCCGCAGCAGCGACCAGACCCTGGGCTGGAGCCGGTCCCCCACCCGATCCAGCGCGGACGCTCGCTCCAGCTTGTTCATCAGTGCGGTACGCATGGCGCCGCCCTTACCCCGCTACCTGGCCCTCAAACTCGGCTTCATCGAGCCGAGCCGCCACGCCCGCGGCGTGGCGGCGGTCGGGCCGAAGCCGTGAGATGCCTCAGACAGCGCCAACCTCAGTGGGACATCTCAGCTCTGCTGGGACAGGACAACAACGCTCATGCAACAACCACAGCGAGCCGGGACAACGGTGAACATCATAATGACACTTATGTTGTTGACCCGGAGCGTCCCGGCGTGACGCCTGACGCCTTGTTGAGCGTCGGTCGGTCTTCAATCGTTTGGTCGCTGCTGATCTTGGAAGGCATCGTTCCGTCTCGCCCTCGCGCCGCGGCGTGGACCCGGATACCGCGAGACGGCTCACCCAGGTTCATCCACGAGACCCAAAAAGCTTTCCGACGGCGATGTCGAGAACCCGTGACTGGCTCCGTCCCCGCGGTGAACGCGACCAAAATGGTCGCACCAGCACCGAGGAGAAACACGATGGCCAAGTACCTGCTGCTCAAGCACTACCGCGGCGCCCCGGCTCCGGTCAACGACGTGCCCATGGACCAGTGGACGCCGGAGGAGATCTCGGCGCACGTGCAGTACATGCACGACTTCGCGGCCCGGCTCGAGGGGACCGGCGAGTTCGTCGACGGTCAGGCGCTCGCCCCCGAGGGGACGTTCGTCCGGTACGACGGTGAGGGGCGCCCGCCGGTCACCGACGGCCCGTTCGCCGAGACCAAGGACCTCATCGCCGGCTGGATGGTGATCGACGTCGACAGCTACGAGCGCGCCATCGAGCTGGCCGGGGAGCTGTCGGCCGCCCCCGGGGCGGGCGGGAAGCCGATCCACGAGTGGCTCGAGGTGCGCCCGTTCCTGGCCGCGCCGCCCACCATCACGGAATGACCTCTCAGATGAACGAGGCCCTGCTCCGGAGCCTCACGCCGAGCGTGCTCGGGATCCTCGTCCGCCGCGGAGCCGACTTCGCGGCGGCCGAGGACGCCGTGCAGGACGCGCTGGTCGAGGCGGTCCGCGTCTGGCCGGCCGACCCGCCGCGGGACCCGAAGGGCTGGCTGGTCACCGTGGCCTGGCGCCAGTTCCTCGACGCGACCCGGGCGGACGCCGCCCGCCGCCGGCGTGAGGACCTCATCGACGAGGAGCCGGCGCCCGGGCCCGCGCCCGCGGTGGACGACACGCTCCAGCTCTACTTCCTGTGCGCCCACCCGTCGCTGACGCCGTCGTCCGCGGTCGCGCTCACGCTGCGCGCCGTCGGCGGGCTGACCACCCGCCAGATCGCCCAGGCCTACCTGGTGCCCGAGGCGACCATGGCGCAGCGCATCAGCCGGGCCAAGCGCACCGTCTCCGGCGTGCGGTTCGACCAGCCCGGCGACGTCGCCACCGTGCTGCGCGTCCTCTACCTGGTCTTCAACGAGGGCTACTCCGGCGACGTCGACCTCGCCGCCGAGGCCATCCGGCTCACCCGGCAGCTCGCGGCCGCGATCGACCACCCCGAGGTGGCGGGGCTGCTCGCCCTCATGCTGCTCCACCACGCCCGGCGCGCCGCCCGGACCGCGCCCGACGGCAGCCTGGTGCCGCTCGCCGAGCAGGACCGCAGCCGGTGGGACACCAAGTCGATCGCCGAGGGCGTCGAGATCCTGCAGGCGGCCCTCGCCCGCGACCGGCTGGGCGAGTTCCAGGCCCAGGCCGCCATCGCGGCACTCCACGCTGACGCGCCCACCGCCGAGGAGACGGACTGGGTGCAGATCGTCGAGTGGTACGACGAGCTCACGCGCCTGACCGACAGCCCGGTCGTCCGGCTCAACCGCGCGGTCGCCGTCGGCGAGGCCGACGGACCGCGCGCCGGCCTGGCGGCGCTCGCGGCGCTGGACGACTCACTGCCCCGCCACACCGCGGTGGCGGCGTACCTCCACGAGCGCGACGGCGACCTGGCGACGGCGGCACGGCTGTACGCCGAGGCGGCCCGAAAGGCACCCAACCTCGCCGAGCGCGACCACCTGACGCGCCAGGCCGCCCGGCTCAACGCCCGCCGGTGTCGCTGACAGGTCGCCGCTCGGATTTTCCCGCAGCACGCCGGCTATGACCTGGATGATCTGAGCCGTCACCCGTGACTCGGTCACGTCGATCGGAGCCGTCGCTGACCGAGGCGTTGGGGTACGAGGATTTAGTTCTGAAGATTGATGCGCCCCTGCGGTCGCTGCGTTGCGCTGGAACTGTGTAGAACCTGGATGTGTGTTGGTCCGGAGGCCGTAAATCAGTGGACAACACCTACCTTTTACCGCGACCGTTGGCGGCATGCGACAGGAGGAGATCTGGGACGCCGATGCCGCCCAGCGCTATGACACGCCGGGCACTGGCATGTTCGCGCCGGAGGTTCTGGGGCCGACCGTGGACCGGCTCGCCGAGCTCGCGGGCGACGGAGCGGCGCTCGAGTTCGCCATCGGAACCGGCCGGGTGGCCATCCCGCTCGCCGAGCGGGGAGTGCCCGTCACCGGCATCGAGCTGTCCCGTCCGATGATCGACCAACTGCGGGAAAAGGCGGACGAGGCGACGATCCCGGTGATCGTCGGCGACATGGCCAAGACGGCCGCCTCCGGCGAAGTACGCGCTCGTCTACCTCGTCTACAACACGATCTCGAACCTGCTTACCCAAGCCGAACAGGTCGCGTGTTTCCGAAACGCCGCCCGCCACCTCACCCCCGGGGGCCGGTTTGTGATCGAGCTCTGGGTGCCCGAGCTGCGCAAACTCCCACCGGGCCAGACGGCCACGGTCTGGCATTCCGAGCCCGGCTACATCGGCCTGGACACCTACGACGTGCTGCGTCAGCACGTCGTATCGCACCACTTCCTGCTCGACGAGACCAGACAGGCTCAGCTGTTCCGCAGCCCGCACCGCTACATCTGGCCCGCCGAACTCGACCTCATGGCGCAGCTGGCCGGATTCGAACTGGAGTCCAGGCATGCCGACTGGGCCGGGGCCGAATTCACCGCCGACTCGCGTTCTCACGTGTCCGTCTACCGAATCCCGCCGAACCAGTAGGTACGGTCGTAGCCGCGGCGGAACCGGCAGCTTGTCCGCGTGCTGTCCACGCGGAGTTGCTCAGGTCTCGCGGGAGTTCGTACCCGTTGGCCAAAATCATCCCTCGTATCGTCACCCCCGTGGAACGTGATGGTTTCTACCTGGATCGCGCTCGCGCCGAATCCTTCGGCTCAGTCGCCCAGCGGTACGACCGCTACCGCTCCGGCTCCCCCGACGCGTTGGTTGACGACCTCGCGGCTGCCCGTCCCGCTCGCGAGTGGATAGGGCTGGCGGCGACCGTAAGCGATCACCTACCTGCTCGCCCGGCGCCGGCCCAACCTGGCTAATTTTTTTCCTTTTTTGGAGATTGGCGGCAATCGGGTACTTCGTGATTTCCGTGTGTTACTGCCTGAGGTAGAGGGTGGGCGCTGATCCGGGCTCTCGATCAGCCTGGCGATCCACCGGGATGGTGCGGCAC
>CAVVPI010000022.1:0-403061 GCA_963750055.1 uncultured Actinomycetota bacterium
CCACCTTCCGGGCCGCCCTGGCCGATCCAGAGTTGCGTCGGCTCACCGGCAGCCAATCCAACGACGAGAAATTCGACGAGGACCGGCTGCGCTCGTGGTACGCCACCCGCAATGAACAACCCGATCGGCTCGACCTCGCCGTGGTGGACCGGAACACCGGCGACTGCGTCGGTGAGGTCGTCCTCTACGAGTGGGACGAGGCCAACGCAAGCTGCACCTTCCGCACCCTGCTGGCCGCCGCTGGCCGGGACCGGGGGCTCGGCACCGAGGCGGTACGGCTCATCGTCGGCTATGGCTTCGAGCGCCTCGGCCTGCACCGGATCTCACTGGAGGTGTACGCCTTCAACCCCCGCGCCCGAAGGGTCTACCGAAGTGAGGCGAGAGGGCTGCCGTCTTCAGGCGGCAGGTGAATCGCTGCCCTAGCGCCGCGCTGTTAGATGCACGCCGCTGTATACTTAGGGTCGTGGCCGAATATCAGACGAATCGCGGGGCGGCGTACAGCCTCGGATACCACCTCGTGTGGTGTCCGAAATATCGCCGCCCCGTACTCGTCGGCCCAGTCGCCGAACGCCTGCGGGAGCTGATCAAACAGAAGTGCGACGAGCACGGATGGCCAATCGTGGCACTGGAGGTCATGCCCGACCACGTCCACCTGTTCGTTCGCGCAGACCCGGCCGCCTCGCCTCATACATTGCGAACCAACTGAAGGGCTTCACCTCAAGGATGCTGCGAGACGAATTCCCTCACCTGCGGTCCCGGCTGCCGACCCTGTGGTCTCGGTCGTACTTCGTGTGTCGGTTGGCAACGTGTCCGCCACGACGATTCAGAGGTACATCGAAACCCAGTGGGAGCGGCCATGGAAGAAGGGGGCCGCGTCGTGAGGGTCAACCACGGTAACGTCCGTCGTCTCAGCCTCACCCCGGAACAGTCTGCCGCCCTGGATGTTCAGGGCCACGCCGCCCGGACCATGTGGAACCTGCTGCACGAGTGGTGGACCTGGGGCGGCAGGGCCGACGGCCGAGTCTCAAGCAGGCCGATGAGGCGATCCGTCAGGCCCGCAAGGACATTTCCTGGCTGGCGGACCTGCCCGCGCAGGCTGCACAGCAGGTGTTGAAGACGTACGTCCGGGCGTGGAAGAACTGCTGGGAAGGCCGCGCACGCCCCCCGGAGTTCAAGGGCCGCCTGCGTTCCCGCATGTCCGTGGATGTCCCGCAGGGCCGCGACCTCGCGGTTGCCCGCCTGTCCCGCCACGTCGGACAGGTCCGCATTCCCAAGGTCGGTACGGTGCGGTTCCGCTGGTCCGGCCCGATCCCCGGCGTCGGCCGCGAATCCGGCCGGATCACGGGCGCCCGCCTGGTCAAGGACGTGCTCGGCTGGCACATCGTGTTCCGTACCGAAACGCAAACCGCGACACCCGCACAGCACAACGGACCTGCGGTCGGCGATCGACCGGGGTGTCAATGTCGCTCTGGCCTTGTCCGACGGCAAAGACCAGACGCACGGCTCGTGGCTTCGACCGAAGGAAGCGGAACGCCTCCTGCGGCTGGAGCGTAAGGCGGCCCGCCAAAAGCGGACACGTAAACCGTCGAGCGCACGTCAAACCGTCTGCACCGAACATACGACCAGATCGCCGGGCTGCGCGCGAGAGCCAAGCGCCGACGGCGCGACTGGCAGCACAAAACCACCACAAAACTCGCCGGCAAGTACGGCACCGTGGTGGTGGAACGTTTGCGGATCACGAACATGACCCGCGCGGCCAAGGGCACCGTCGCCGAGCCGGGCCGCAAGGTGCGGCAGAAGGCCGGGCTGAACCGGGTCATGCTGAACGAGGCCCACGCCCGCACGGTCGAACTGTTGGAGTACAAGCTGGCCGAACGTGGCGGGCAGTTGTTGAGGGTGCCGGCCTCGTACACGTCGCAGACGTGTTCGGCCTGCGGGCATCGTGACCCGGCGTCCCGTGCCGGTATCCGCTTCGTCTGCACATCATGTGGTTGGACCGGCCACGCCGACACGAACGCGGCAGTGAACATTCTCAACGCGGCAGGGCTTGCCGTGTACGGACGCGGAGCCGCGACCTGTGGGCTGGGTGAAGCGTCAACCATCCGGCGTGCCGCATGAGCGTCGCCGGGAATCTGCCCTCTTCAGGGGGCAGAGGATGTCAAGAGAAGGTCGGCTTTTTCGCCGAGGGCGTCCGGCGTGACGCGCTGCGCGACGGCGACCAGTGGATTGACGCCACCCTGATGTCGATCCTCGCGCCCGAGTGGGCCGGTCACCGGGGGCGCAAGCGATACGGTGGCCGGCCTGCGGCTGGTTAACCGCTACCTGGTTGGCGGTGCACGCTCTAGCCTTCAGGGTATGGCCGATGATCTGCGGGTGACCGACCGGCTGGTCATCCCCGCTGCCGAATTGCGCGAGCGGTTCTCCCGATCGTCCGGTCCGGGTGGTCAGGGCGTCAACACCGCGGATTCCCGAGTCGAACTCTCCTACGATGTCGGCTCGTCGCCCGCCTTGCCGGACCGGTTACGGGCACGGGTGGTGGAGCGGCTGGCGGGGCGTCTGGTGGACGGGGTGCTCACCATCGCCGCCAGCGAGCACCGCGCCCAGCTCGCCAATCGGGAGGCGGCCCGGGAGCGGTTGCTGGCCCTGCTTCGGGAGGCAGTGGCACCGCCACCGCCACCCCGGCGGCCCACCCGTCCGTCCCGGGCGGCGAAGGACCGGCGGATCGCCGAGAAGAAGCGGCGTGGCCAGCTCAAAAAGCTGCGCCGTCCGGACACGGACTGACCGTACGAGGGACGCCGAGCTGAGACGGGGGAACGGGACCTGAATGGCCCGGTCAGTGGGAGCGGAGCACCACGTCCTTGCTGAGTTCACCCCACCCGCTCCGCCTGGCCTGGTGGACGATTTCGCGCAGTTGCGGTCCGTCGACCGGTTGCTCCCGGCCCTGGCGCAGTACGGCCACGGAAAAGCGCTCGCCGAGAAAATCCAGCAGCGTATGGTCCGCGTGCAGTATTTCGCAGATGCCGGCCACCCGACGGCCGCGCAGCAGGCCGGCCATTCCTTCCAGGGCCGCCCGTTCGTGTCCCTCGACGTCGAGCTTGAACAGCAGGGAATCATCGCTGGTTAGTTTGAGCCGTTCGTCGAGGCGGAAGCATGGCACCGCTGTGCCCCGGTCGCTCGGCACGCTGAGCGAGGCGACCCCGGAATGCTGGTGGTAGTTCAGCCGGGCAGATCCGGATCCGTCGCTCGCGGCCCCCTCGTGCAGCACCAGGCCCGGAAAGTCGCCAGCCGCATCGCGTACCGTCTGACGTAACCAGGTAAGCACCGCCGGATTGGGTTCGACCAGGTGCAGCTCGCGGAGGCCGGAATAGTGGGTGGAAAATGCCACCTCACCGAAATTAGCGCCAATGTCGAGTGCGACCGTGGGGCGGAACTCGGTGACCAGCCGACGCCAGGTCGCCACCGCGCTCCGATCGAGATTCCCCTTGTACATTGCGAGGTAGGTTCCTCGCTCGTCTGCGGGATCGGCGTACATCACCACGCCGATCTCATTCCGGAAGGCACCCGACCGAACGCGCAGCGCCGTCCGCTGGGCCACGAACCGGACCCGCTGGCCGCCGGTCCGGTGGAACGCGTACCGCAGCATTGACCGCAAGGTTGTCATAGCGCTCCGTCCTGCAACGTGCCTGTCCGCAGACGGCCGGAAAGCCGCTGGCAATCTCACCGGACCAGGTGAGCCAACGCGCGCCGGGGGGGACTGGAAACGGTTGCCCTGTCGGAGTTTTAAGATATCGAAAAATACAGCGCCGGGGTGGCCTGGGTGAAGACCTGAATGTTCTTCCAGCTGATGTTATCGAACTCCACGACCGGGTGGGGCCGGGTGGGAGAGGGTGCCCTGCGTCGCCTGGGCGCGGGGCGTGAAGTCTGCTGCCGGGTGTGGCCGGTCTTCGTCGGTCCTTTCGGCTGGTTTTGGTGGTGACAGCCGATGCTTCGAGCGCGTCGACCACCGAGCGGATCACCATCTGTACGCTGGTCTTGTCGGTGACGGTCTTGGTCTGGTGGGTGAGGCCACGGGCGGCGATGCGCCGCAGGCCCCGTGGTCGCGGTCGCCCTGCAACGGCAGAACTGGTGGGGGCAGATGGCCCATTTCCAGCCCGCCACGGTGGCTTATCAGGGGCTTTGCGGTGTTGTAGCGGGGTCAGACATTGCGGGCAGTGTTTGGAGGTGTTGCGGGCGGGGACGGTGACCACGGCGATACAGTGCTCGGCGGCGAGGTGCGGACCCGGTGGCGATTTTTCCGCGTACCTGTGGGAGAGGCGGGTGTTCAGGCTACGGCCATACCTTGGCTTCCATCGACCGTAGGTCTTCAGATAGATGACGGTCGCGGTGGCGGCGATGGCCTGGTCGACTGTTCAGCGGGCGGCAGCCAGGCGAGCGCGTCGTTCAAGTTCTGCGGCGGGCGGAGACGTGCTGGATCTCGTCGCGTAGGACCGCGTGTTTGCTCGGCGAGGTAGTGCCGCCGGTCGCCGCCGGTGAGTCGCTGGTAGTGGTCGGCCTTGGCGTGCAGCTGTTCTGACAGGCGTAGGAGGCGGTGCTGTTTGGCCAGAACACCGGCGGCGCGGAACTGGCCAGGTCACCAACGCGATAATCCGGCGGTGCTGCCCGGAGTCGAAGGGCCCGCGCAGAGCAGGGTGTTCAGTCCGAGTCCACACCGAGCGCTACCGTGTGCCGGCGCGCTTCGCTTCGGCACCGGGTGCGTGTACGCGACATCGGCGCGCACCTGCCGGCCGGTGATACGCAGGGTGGGTAGGTGCGGCATCGCCGAGGCGGGCACCGTGGGCGGCAGGCTGATCGGACACGCCACCCACGTCCAGTCCTGATACGAGCGCGGATCCGCCCGGGTAGGCAACTGTAAACGCAGCAGCACCTGACCGGGTCGGTGTCGGACGTTCGATGGTGGCCTGCTGCCGGTCACACGCCGCGAACAACAGCATCCGTGCGACCTCGGCGTGCCTTCGAGCTCGAACACGTCCACCGGCAGACCGCCCATTGACGGTGAGGAACGTGGCGGCTTGCCGGGTCGACCTTGATCACACTCGACGGCAGCTGCTCACCACCGGGATCGCCGCCGGACCCGCTGCCACACAAGCCGGGGTGCGCTGGCGCGATCGGCCGGCCAGGTCGCCAGCACCCGGCGGTCAAGGTCAGCGCGCCACGCGCGAACGCAGCACCCGCCCGCCTGCTCCTGAACATCCGCACGATCCGATCATTGACCCGCACCCCCGCGGTACGGCGGTGGTGCAGCCACCGCCGTAACGCATCCACGCGTTCGACGGCAACCTCCGCCCACCCGCATCCACGCCGGAGGCCAACACCTCCACATCCACCGAGTCAGCGCTCCGCCAGCAGGCCACCGACCATGCCCGCCACCAGATCAGCACACCAACCCACCGCTCAACAAGCACCGCTGGGATAGGACCCCCGGTCGCTCGTCCACCGGAACGCAGCAGCGAGCGGCACCGCGTGCGGGAGGCTCGCCTCAGACACCAGGCAGCTTCCGGCTCACCGGCCACCGGCCATCCCGGCATCGCCCGGACCGGCCGACAGACGGCGCCGGTTCACCGCCGACCGCATCCCATACAAGCGGTCGACGAACGAAGTGATCAGATCAATCGCACGCTCACAACCCACCCACGTCACCGGAATCTTCCCCGAATCAGCCCGCAGACGAAGCGTAACCGAGTGAACACCCAGACGCTCCGCGGCTACGACAACCGGAAGAAGTCCCGCGCTGCCAGCTCATGTCGACTAAGGATTCGACCCGACTGAGGTCACCGTTACCCGTTCCTCGGCCAGTAACCTCGGGCAAGCAGGCGGCTGATCCGGCGGTCAGTGTCTTTGCGCACCAGTCGGGTAGTTGGCAGCGCCGGTGTTGACCAGTTCGAGGGTGGACAGTAGCCGGGCCCGCAGTGGCGCGGCCCGTTCGGCGAAGCCGCGTTGCGCGGCGACGTACTCGGCTCGCCCCTGCGGAGTCTCCACCCGCACCGGTGGATAGCCCAGTGCGGTCAGGTCGTACGGGCTGGCCCGCATGTCCAGCGTGCGGACCTCCCGGGCCAGGGCGAACGCATCGGCGACCAGCTCACTCGGGACCAGCGGGGAGAGCTTGTACGCCCACTTGTAGAGGTCCATGTTGGCGTGTAGACAGCCCGGCTGCTCATGGTCCTGCTGGCTCTCCCGGCTCGGGGTGAGCAGGTTGAGCGGTCGGGCCGGCGCGGTGAAGAACCGGTACGCGTCGAAGTGACTGCACCGGACCTGGTTGCGCTCCACGGTCAACGCGGTCTGTTCCGGTGTCAGGCGCAGTGGCCACGCGTTGTGCCGCACCTCGTCCTGGGTCTGCCGGTAGACCATCGCCCACTCGTGCATGCCGAAGCAGCCAAAGTGCGCCGGCCGCTCGGCGGTGCGGGTCAGTAGCGTACGGATCCATCCGATCGACTCACCACGGCGTCGCCGTACCGCCGGGATGTCGAGGGTGAGCCCGGCGGGCGTCACGCGGTAGTCCGGACCGAACTCCGCCGGGTCCGCGTCGCGCAGCAGCACACCCACGCCCGGGTGCCATCGCCGCAACTGCGCCGGTCGGTGCGAGTAGTAGGTGAAGAGGAAATCTTCGACCGGATGCCGCGCCCCGTTACGCCGCCGGGCCAGGTGCGGCGCCAGCCAGCCGTCGATCCGCTGTTCGTGCGTCTGCCGCCGGGCCAGCCAGACGGCCGCGTCGAGCACGGTTCCGGGAGCGGGGGCGGTGGGCACCGATCCAGGGTACGGCCGGGCCTGGTGCCGGTGCCGCCGGCACCGGCACCGGCACCGGTCAGGGGACGTCCACGCTCACCCCGGCGGAGAAGACCGCGCTGCGTAGCTCGATCCGGGTCGGCGGGGCGTCGCCACGGGTCGTGAACACCAGCGGGAACACCAGCCGGGCCCCGGGCGGGACCGGGTCGGCGAAAAGGTTCCGTCCGGCGTTGACCGTCTGGGTGGCCCCCTCGTCGGCGCTCACCCAGTTGCCGTCCGGTAGGTACGCCCGCTGCAGCGTGCCGTACCAGAGCTGGCTGCGATCTGTGACGTTGCGTACCCCGACCACCGCCTGGCAACGCTGGGCCTCCGCCGGGCACGCCAACCGGTAGACGGTGAACTCGAAGGCCACGTCCCGCAGGGCCGCGCCCAGCGGACCGACCGCGGTACGGCCGACCCACGCCCCGCTGGAGGGCTGCCGTTGACCGTCGAGCTTGGCGACCCGGGCGGAGGTGGTCCAGGCGGCGGCCGTCACCAGGCCGACGATGAGGGTCACGGCCAGTCCGGCCACCGCCCAGATCGGTGGTCGACCTCGGCGTCGAGGTGGTTTCGGCGCGGATGGGCGGGGCTTCATGGCCAGTCGCCATCCCGGGCGGGGGCCGCCGGCCGCGCCGGCGCCCGGCAACCGGTCGCCCCGGCCGCCGGTCGGGGCCGTCGCCTCGGCCTCGACGAGTGCGGTCACCCGTTCGGCGCTGCGGCGTCGTCGTACCCGGGCCCACCACAGGCCGGTTCCGGCCCCGGCCAGCAGGGCCAGCGCGGCCAGCCCGGAGATGATCACCCAGGCCAGCCGTGGCGAGGGCGGATCGGCGGGCTGGCCGGCTTTGACCGCGGTATCGGTGGCCCGCCGGCTCGCCGCCGCCGCCTTCGCGCCGTCCCAGATCGCGGTAGCGCAGTCGTACGGCAGGTCCCCGTTCCCGGCGTAGGCGCAGGCCGGGGCGGCGAGGTCCACCTCGGCCAGCGGTAGCGCGAGGGTGGTGCGCAGCGTGGTCGTGCTCTGCGCGGCCAGCTGCAGCCGCCAGGTCACCTCGGCGCCGGACTGGCCACCCGGCGTGCCCGCCTGACCCCCCTCGCTGATCGCGGCCGGGGTGGTGCCGGGCGGTAACTCCTGCCGGACGGTCGTGTCGATGGTCTTGTCGCTGTTGTTGCGGACCTCGATCTGGTACGTCGGCGGCACCGTCTCAGTACTGGCCATGGCTATGGTGACCGGCGCGTCAGCGGCCCTGAGGATCGCGCCCCGGGCCGCGGGCGCGGGCGCCCTCGCCGCCGCCGGAGGATGGTCGGGCGCCGCGGCCGCCGGAGCGCTCGGCGGCACCGAGGTGAATAGGCAACCGACGATGGCTGCCGCTACGGTGTGCTGTCGGGTCGATGCAGGCATCACAACGGGACCTCCCAGCTTGACGCTAGGGCGATTGGCAGCTCAGCCGGTGAGAAGCATCGAACTGCGGCCTTGTGTCGGAGGCTCGGGTATCTTGCCTGCGCCGTGGTGGTGCCGGACGCCGGATGCGGATCCGACTAGATTGGCGGGGTGCGTATCGCTCGTTTTGCTCATGCCAAAGGAATGTCGTTCGGGGTCGTTGAGGGAGAACCGGATTCCGGTCCCGAAGCGCTGACCATCGCGGAGATCGACGGCCATCCGTTCGGTGAGATCCGGCTCACTTCCGCGCGTTGGGCGCTGGCCGACGTCCGGTTGCTCTCGCCGATCCTGCCCAGCAAGGTGGTCTGTGTCGGGCGTAACTACGTCGAACACGCGGCTGAACGTGGTGCCGAGGTGCCGGCCGAGCCGTTGCTCTTTCTCAAACCGTCGACCTCGGTCATCGGTCCACGGGATGCGATCCGGCTGCCGGCCCAGTCCAAGCAGGTCGATCACGAAGCCGAACTGGCCGTGGTGATCGGCCCGCCCGGCGCGCGCCGGGTCGATCGGGAGGGCGCGGCGAAGGCGGTTTTCGGCTACACCTGCGCCAACGACGTGACCGCTCGCGATCTGCAGAGCACCGACGGCCAGTGGACCCGGGCCAAGGGCTTCGACTCGTTCTGCCCGCTCGGGCCGTGGATCGCCACCGGGGTGGATGTCAGCGACCTGGAGGTGCGCTGCGAGGTGGGGCGGGGCCGGGAGGAAGCCGAGGTACGTCAGCTCGGCCGCACCAGGGACATGGTCTTCGACGTACCGACCCTGGTGTCCTACATCTCACACGTGATGACGTTGCTGCCCGGTGACGTGATCCTGACCGGCACCCCGGCAGGGGTTAGCCCGCTGACCGACGGGGATACCGTCACGGTGCGTGTCGAGGGGATCGGCGAACTGTCCAACGCCGTCGTCGCGCTCGACTGAATCGAGCTCGACCGGAACGATGGCCGGGGGGTGTTGGGGAGTAATTGTCGGGATTCTGGAACCCGATTTGGCCTCCACCACCCCGTCCGGTAATGTTCATTCCCGGTGCGGCAAGCACCGATGGGGTATGGGGTAATTGGCAGCCCGGCTGATTCTGGTTCAGCTAGTCTAGGTTCGAGTCCTGGTACCCCAGCCACCGATGCCCGAAAGAGCAACGGTAGCTGGTCTCTGATAGAGTTCAGCGGCGCTGATCGGAAGGTCAGCGAAGCAAGGAAGCAAGGCAGGGCCCCGTCGTCTAGTGGCCTAGGACGCCGCCCTCTCAAGGCGGTAGCGCCGGTTCGAATCCGGTCGGGGCTACACCGTAGCGACCCGTATCACCTCACGTGATGCGGGTCGCTTCTCATTATGCCGATTGCCTGTCGAACTGTACGCCGTTTCAGCCGACTCCCTCCCGCCCCTACCGGGCGCCCCGCGGTCGACGACCAACGCCCCCACCCCGCGTCGATCAAGGCCCACCGCGTCGATCAAGGACAAGTTGCTGTGCTTCGATCACCAGTCCACAGCAAGAAGTCCTTGATCGACGGGCAAGTCCTTGATCAACGCCGGGCGACGCGATGCGGGGGCGTTGGGCGGATGGGGCGTTGGGGGGAGTTGGATTCAGAGACCGCTGAGGCGCTGACCGGCCCGGACCACGGCCATCGCGTGCCGGTCGCCCGGTCGGCGGCCGAGTCGCTCAAGTGGACCGGAGATGCTGATCGCGGCGATCACCCGGCCAGTGCGGTCCCGAATCGGCGCGGAAACGCTGGCCACCCCGGCCTCCCGCTCGGCCACGCTCTGTGCCCAGCCTCGGCGGCGTACCTCGGCGAGGGTGCGGCCGGTGAACTTGCACCGGGGTAGCAGTGGCATGACAGCTTCCGGCGGCTCCCAGGCGAGCAGGACCTGCGCGGCGGAGCCCGCCGTCATCGGTAGCACCGAACCGACCGGAACGGTGTCGCGTAGCCCACTGGCCCGTTCGGCGGCGGCCACGCAGATGCGCTCGTCGGCTCGGCGCAGATAGAGCTGCGCGCTTTCGCCGGTGGCATCGCGCAGCGCGGCGAGTAGCGGCTCGGCCGCGGTCAGCAGCACATCGGGTGCCGCGTTGGCCAGCTCACCCAGCCGTGGTCCGGGGCGCCAGCGTCCCTGAGTGTCCCGGACCAGCATGCGGTGAATTTCCAACGCCTGCGCCAACCGGTGCGCGGTAGCTCTCGGCAGCTTGGTGCGATCAACGAGTTCGGCCAGGCTGGCGCCGTCGACGCAGGCGGCCAGGATGACCACTGCCTTGTCGAGAACGCCGACACCGCTCATACTGTGTCCCACAAGCCGAAACATACCTCCCAGAATTTAGGATGTCCAGATGGTGGGAGTCACTCCTGAACCGGCACCGCCCAGAACCCTGGCCGAGAAGGTCTGGGATGCGCACGTGGTGCGATCCGCCGCGGGCGAGCCGGATCTGCTCTACATCGACCTTCATCTGTTGCACGAGGTGACCAGCCCGCAGGCCTTCGACGGGCTGCGGCTGGCCGGGCGACCGGTGCGTCGCCCGGACCTGACTCTGGCCACCGAGGACCACAACACTCCGACCGGGTACGACGATCCGGCGTTCCGGTCGCGTCGAGGTGACCTGCTCACCATCGCCGATCCGACTTCGCGTACCCAGATCGAGACATTGCGCCGCAACTGCGCCGAGTTCGGCGTACGGCTGCATCCGCTCGGTGACGAGAACCAGGGCATCGTGCATGTGATCGGGCCGCAGTTGGGGTTGACCCAACCGGGCCTGACCATCGTGTGTGGCGATTCGCACACCGCCACCCACGGCGCGTTCGGCGCGCTGGCCTTCGGTATCGGCACCAGTGAGGTCGAGCACGTGCTGGCCACCCAGACCCTGCCGCAGAGCCGGCCGAAGACGATGGCGGTCACGGTCACCGGCGAGTTGCGCCCCGGGGTCACCGCCAAGGATCTCGTGCTGGCGCTGATCACCCAGGTCGGCACCGGGGGTGGGCGGGGACACATCGTGGAGTACCGCGGTGAGGCGATCCGCAAGCTCTCCATGGAGGGCCGGATGACGATCGCGAACATGTCCATCGAGTGGGGCGCGAAGGCCGGAATGATCGCCCCGGACGAGACCACCTTCGCCTACCTGAAGGGCCGCCCGAACGCGCCGCAGGGCGCGGACTGGGATGCCGCTGTGGAGTACTGGCGCAGCCTGCCCACCGATGAGGGGGCGACCTTCGACGCCGAGGTGTTCCTTGACGCCAGTCAGGTCACCCCGTTCGTCACCTGGGGCACCAACCCGGGCCAGGGCGTCGCCTTGGGCTCGGTTGTCCCGGCCCCGGAGGATTTCGACACCGACGTGGAGCGCAGCGCCGCCGAGCGGGCGCTGGAGTACATGGACCTCCGGCCCGGTACGCCGTTGCGGTCGATCCCGGTCGACGTGGTCTTCGTCGGGTCGTGCACCAACGGCCGGCTGGAGGACCTGCGCGCCGCCGCCGACGTGCTGCGCGGGCGCCAGGTCGCCGACGGGGTACGGATGCTGGTTGTGCCCGGCTCGGCGGCGGTCCGCGAGGCGGCCGAGCAGGAGGGGCTGGACCGGGTCTTTGCCGAGGCCGGCGCCGAGTGGCGGTTCGCCGGCTGCTCAATGTGTCTGGGCATGAACCCGGACACCTTGACGCCGGGGCAGCGTTCCGCCTCCACCTCCAACCGCAATTTCGAGGGCCGGCAGGGTCGGGGCGGGCGTACCCATCTGGTCTCGCCACCGGTTGCCGCCGCCACCGCTGTGGCTGGCCGGCTGGCCGCTCCCGCTGACCTGTGAAGGGTTGATCTGACAATGGACAAGTTCACCACGCACACCGGTACCGGAGTCCCGCTTCGGCGTTCCAATGTGGATACCGATCAGATCATTCCGGCGGTGTACCTCAAGCGGGTGACCAGAACCGGATTCGCTGACGGTCTGTTCAAGAGCTGGCGGGAAGATCCGTCATTCGTATTCAATGATGCCAAATATAACTCGGCATCGATTTTGGTGGCCGGCCCCGACTTCGGTACCGGATCATCGCGTGAGCATGCGGTATGGGCCCTGCGGGACTGGGGCTTTCGGGCGGTCATCGCTCCCCGCTTCGGGGACATCTTCCGGGGCAACGCGCTCAAGGAAGGGCTCTTGCCGGTCGAGCTGGAATTGAAAACCGTCGAAACCTTGTGGGAGTTGACGGAGACCGACCCAACCGCGCAGATCACGGTTGATCTCGTTGCCCGTGAGGTTCGGGCCGGTAGCTCCACCTGGTCGTTCCCGCTTGACGATTTCAGCCGATGGCGCTTGATCGAGGGTCTGGATGACATAGGACTGACCCTGCGGCACGAGCCGGCCATCACCGCCTACGAGGCGACCCGGCCCGGCTTCCGGCCCGTCGTGACATTGCCCTAATCGCTGGGCACAGAGCAATCTTTCGCCCCCACCGGTCCGCTGGATTTCTGCCGGCCCATGCCTTCCCAGGCTGGCCCCAGCGGCTGGTGGGGGCGAATCCGTTACGACACAATGCCTTTTTTTGAGCAGATGTTTGTGTCCCGGTGGCACAGGGCATACCGTGCGCGCAGAATGGCTCGCGTTGAGTCCAGTTGCACATTGGGAGGGAAGTCGTGAACAAGGCCGAGCTCATTGAGGCGCTTGCCGATCGTCTGGGGGACCGGAAGACGGCGACGTCGGCGCTCGACGCGGTCCTCGCAGAGATCCAAGCGTCGGTCAGCAAGGGCGACCGGGTGGCGATCACCGGTTTCGGTGTGTTCGAAAAGCGTGTGCGCGCCGCGCGAACAGCGCGCAACCCCCGCACAGGCGAATCAGTGAAGGTGAAGAAGACAGCGGTTCCGGCCTTCAAGCCAGGCTCCGGATTCAAGGACATGGTCGCCAGCGGCCGGGCTCCGAAGAACACGGTTGCCGCGAAGAAGGCCGCGGCGAAGGAGACGGCGGCGAAGGAGACGGCGGCTACCAAGGCCGCGGCGAAGGAGACGGCGGCTATCAAGGCCGCGACGAAGGAGACGGCGGCTACCAAGGCCGCGGCGAAGAAGACCGCCGCTACCAAGGCTGCCGCTACCAAGGCCACCGCTACCAAGGCTGTCGCGGCGAAGAAGACCGCCGCTACCAAGACCGCCGCTACCAAGGCCGCCGCTACCAAGGCCGCGGCGGCCAAGAAGGCTCCGGCCGCGAAGAAGGCCACCGCCACGGCCGCGAAGAAGGCTCCGGCCGCTAAGAAGACCACCACCACAGCCGCCAAGAAGACCACCACCACGGCCGCTAAGAAGACCACCACCACGGCGGCCAAGAAGGCGCCCGCGAAGAAGGCTCCGGTTAAGAAAGCAGCGACCAAGCGCTGACCCAGCAGCGGCCCACGAGGCGCCCACCGGTTCGCCGGTGGGCGCCTCACTTGTTCTCCGGACCGTCATTGACCGCACCGGGCAGCCCTTTGAGAATGGCCTGGAGATCGCGTCCCTCGCCCCAAGGGAGTGCCGGTGCGCCGCTCGTACGCCACGATTGCCGCCGCTGTCGGCGTCGTATTCCTCGTTGATGTGCTCCGGGTCTGACTGCCGTCGGTTATCAATATCTTCGGTCAGGCCGCGGCCACCCCGGCCGAACTGCCGGGCGGCTTCGCGCTGCTCTGGTTCGTCCTGGCGTTCGGCGGGCCACCGTTTTCCGGATTGCCGGTCCGCGGCCGGCCGCGGTGAAGCAGGAACCCACTCGGGCGTTGCGCGTTCCGCGCGCGGTGCGGAGGGAGTCCCCGCCATTCATGGCGTCGGCGGAGGTCAACCCAACGGCTGGTTGCCGGTCCTGGTGGCCCTCCTGGTGTCGCTGGGGGCGATCCTGGCCACTGTCCGGTCCGGCGACGAACAGTGGGCGTAGGGCCGGCTGAGCGCTCCGCTGGGCTGGCTGGTGACGGCGTTGGTCGGATTGGCCTTCGGGACCCGGGTTGACGGCGCTACAGGGCCGCTACCCGGTGCGGTCGGTGCGCCGGTGGCGTACAACATCCGGATGGGCTTCGGCTGGCGGTCACCCTCCGATTGCCCGGCTAGCGGGGCCACGTCTCAAAGGCGATCGGCGGCGATTATCCGATCGGCGGCGAAGGCGACCAGCCACGTACCGCCCTTCGGGGTGCGGTAGTCGCCCGATGGGCCGGCCAGCCTGCTCAGCGCCGCCGGAATTACCTTGCCCGGACCACACACTGCCGCCGTCGTACCGTCCAGCGCCAGCTCGGCCAGCCGCCCGGCGGCGGCCAGCGCGCTCTCGTCGGCGCTCTGGCCCGGCTTGCGTTCGTCGAGTTCGGCATCCAGCTCGATCGGCAGGTCGAGCAGGTGGGCCAGCGGGTCGAGGGTTTGTACGCAGCGCCGGGGCGAGGCGGAGAACAAACGAGCCGGCCGGAGCAGCGCAAGCAGTGGTGCCAGCGTCCGGGCCAGCTCCCGGCCGACGTTGTCCAACGGACGTTCGTCATCCGGTCCCGTCCAGGTGGCCCGCTGCCTGGCCGGGGCCTGCCGGACCAGGCCGAGTACGGCGGTCACCGGCGGGAGCGTGGCGAAGTCGCGCAGCACCTGGGCGTCGTGCGGATAGCTGACCTGGCGTATCGCCTCGGGCACCGACATCCAACGCACCTGGTCGACCTCGGTGTCCGGCTGGAAGCCACCGGTGCCGACCGCCCGCATCGACCAGAAGTCGACTATCTTCGGGGTGCCGTTACGCATCGCGTACCGGATCGGCGGCAGGCGTACCTGCGGCACGGCCCGCACGTCTGCTTCCTCAGCCACCTCGCGGATCGCCGCGGCCAGCGGATGTTCCCCCGGGTCCAGCTTGCCCTTGGGCAGCGACCAGTCGTTGTAGCGGGGACGGTGCACCAGGCAGACCAGTACCCCCGAATCGGTTGACCGCCAGACCACGCCACCCGCGGCCCGGACCGGGGGCTCGGTAGTCAGGTCGCTGGCATTGCCGGGCAATCCGGCATCAAGCCGGCCAGGAAGCAGGCCTGGTTGAGGTTCGGTGCGCCCGGCTTTCATCGGAACCTCCGAGGAAACCGCCGCCTTTAGGCGGGGGAGGAATCGGACCCCTGCGGAGCAGGGCATGGGTAGGCGGTTCGCCGTCAGGCGAACCGCCGTACGTATACCTGTACGATCAGGTATACAGTGTGGCGTATGGGGCGGGTGGTGAAGCGGGCGTACAAGTACCGCTTCTATCCCACTTGCGGGCAGGCGGCTGAGCTGGCTCGAATGTTCGGGTGTGTGCGTCTGGTCTACAACAAGGCCCTGGAGGAGCGGACCCGCGCCTACCGGGTCGAGGGGCGCCGGGTTTCCTACGGGGAGTCCTCGGCCTTGCTGACCGCCTGGAAACGCGACGAGAAGCTGGCGTTCCTTACCGAGGTGTCCTGTGTGCCGTTGCAGCAGGCGCTGCGGCATCTGCAGGCGGCGTTCACCAACTTCTTCGCCAAGCGGGCCGGGTATCCGTCGTTCAAGTCGAAGAAGCGGTCGCGGGCGTCGGCGGAGTACACCCGTAGCGGTTTCCGCTGGCGGGACGGCCATCTGACGTTGGCGAAGATGGACGGGCCGTTGAACATTGTGTGGTCGCGTCCGCTGCCGGAGGGTGCCCAGCCGTCGACGGTGACGGTGTCGCGGGACGCGGCGGGTCGATGGTTCGTGTCGATCCTGGTCGAGGACACCCTCCACCCCCTGGAACCGACAGACGTGTGGTCGGGGTGGACGTGGGGATCACCGCCCTGGTCACCCTCTCCACCGGGGAGAAGATCCCCAACCCCCGGCATGAGCACGCCGACGAACGGAAACTGGTCAAAGCGCACCGCGTGCTGGCCCGCAAGCCAAGGGTTCGAAGAACCGGGCCAAGGCCCGCCGGAAGGTCGCGACCATCTACGCGCGGATCGCCGACCGCCGCCGGGACTTCCTGCACAAGCTCACCACTCGACTCGTCCGCGAGAACCAAACGGTCGTGATCGAGGACCTCCCCGTCGGTAACCTGGTGCGCAACCACACGCTCGCCCGCGCTATCTCCGACGCGGGCTGGCGGCAACTGCGGACCATGCTGGAGTACAAGGCCCAGTGGTATGGCCGTGAACCTGGTCGCGGTCGACCGCTGGTTTCCCTCCTCCAAACTCTGCTCCGCCTGCGGGACCAAACGGGACACGATGCCGCTGAACGTCCGGACCTGGACGTGCGGATGCGGGGCGGTGCACGACCGGGACGTCAACGCAGCGCAGAAACATTCTCGCCGCCGGGCTGGCGGAGAGGTGAAACGCCTGTCGAGCTGGTGTAAGACCTCAACGAGAATCCTCCTCGGACGAGGCAACCGGCGATGAAGCAGGAAACCCCGACCGGCGACGGTGGGAATCCCGGCCCTTCAGGGCCGGGAGGAGGTCAATCAGCCACTCTAGTCGTCGGTCGGTCCGGCGGGACTGTGCATTCCGCGCTTCCCAGCCGAGTGATGGCGGTGGCGTGGCGGTGGTACGGGTGCGGGGTTATCGCGCGGTTCGGGCGACCCGGTGCAGCAGGAGTTCCTGCAGGTGCCGCCTGGGTGCCTCCGGCGAACCCACCCGGCGGTGCCAACTGCCGTCGGCGGCCAGTTCGAAGGCTTCCACCCCATCGCTCATCGCGGTGCTCAGTAGTTGGTCCAACTCGGTGCGGGCCACCGAATCGGTGACCCGCACCAGCGTCTCCACCCGGCGGTCCAGGTTGCGGTGCATCAGATCGGCGGAACCGATCCAGAACTCGGCGGAGTCGTCGCTTCGTCCCGTTGGTTTTGCGCCGGCGTCATCGGTGCCGAAGCGGAAAACTCGGGAGTGCTCGAGGAACCGGCCGAGGATCGAGCGTACTCGGATGTTTTCTGACAGACCGGGCACACCGGGGCGCAGCGTACACATGCCTCGGATCAGCAGGTCGACGCGGACGCCAGCGCGCGAGGCCCGGTAGAGCGCGTCCACGAGCGCCTCATCGACCAGCGAGTTGACTTTGAACTGGATCAGGGCGGGCAGCCCGCGACCGGCCTTGGCGATCTCCCGGTCGATCCGCGCGATGAGCCCGGCACGGACGCCGTGTGGGGCGACCAGCAGCCGCCGGTACGCGGTCTGCCGGCTGTATCCGGTCAACACGTTGAACAGGTCGGTCAGGTCCGCGCCGACCTCCGGATCGGCGGTGAGCAGGCCGAAGTCCTCGTACAGTCGGGCGGTTTTCGGGTGGTAGTTGCCGGTGCCGATATGGCAGTACCGCCGGATCTGCGTGCCCTCCTGCCGGACCACCAACGCGGTCTTGCTGTGCGTCTTGAGCCCGACCAGCCCGTACACGACGTGACAGCCGGCCCGTTCCAGCACGCGGGCCCAGCCGATGTTGGCCACCTCGTCGAACCGCGCCTTGAGCTCGATCAGCACCACCACCTGTTTGCCCGCCGCTGCCGCGTCGATCAGCGCGTCCACGATCGGTGAGTCGCCACTGGTCCGGTAGAGGGTCTGCTTGATGGCCAGCACGATCAGGATCGGCGGCGGCCTGCTCGATGAACCGCTGCACGCTGGTGGAGAACGAGTGGTACGGGTGGTGCAGCAGAATGTCGCCGTCGCGCAGCACCGAGAAGACACTGCGCGGCACCTCACCCTCGGCCAGGCGCGGATGGGTGGCCGGCACGAACGGCGGGTCCTTCAGCTCTGGCCGGTCGCACTCGTCGTAGACCTGCCACAGCGAGGACAGGTCGATCAGGCCGGGCACCCGCAGTACGTCCTGGCTGTCCATATCGAGTTCGCGGACCAGCAGACCGAGCATGTGATCGGAGATCGAGGCGGCCACCTCCAGGCGTACCGGCGGGCCGAAGCGGCGTTGGGCCAGTTCCCGCTCCAGGGCCTGTAGCAGGTCCTCGTCGCGGTCCTCGTCGACCTCCACCTCGGCGTTGCGGGTAACCCGGAACAGGTGGCACTCGACCACCTGCATGCCGAAGAAGAGCTGGTCAAGGTGGGCGGCGATCAGCTCCTCCACCGGCAGGAACCGCGGACCGGTACGGCCCAGCTCGACCGGCACGAAACGGGGCACATTGTTCGGCACCTTGACCCGGGCGAACAACTCCGGACCGCCGGTCGGATCGCGGACCGTCACGGCGAGATTCAACGACCGGCTGGAGATGTACGGGAACGGGTGCGCCGGATCGACGGCGAGCGGGGCGAGCACCGGGAAAATGTGTTCCCGGAAGTAGACGTTCAGCCGTTCCCGCTCCGGTGCCGCCAACCCGGTCCAGCGGAGCAGGTGGATGTGCTCGGCGGCCAGTCTCGGTAGGACGTCGTCGACGAAGCACCCGGCGTGCCGCTTGGCCAGTTCGGCGTTTTTCGCCGCGACCAGCTCTAGCTGGGTACGCAGCGGTAGGCGGTCACCGCCGCGGACCGGCAGACCGGCCTGGAGTCGACGTTTCAGGCCGGCGACCCGGACCATGTAGAACTCGTCCAGGTTGTTGGCGAAGATGGCGAGAAACTTGACCCGGTCCAGCAGCGGGGTGGCCGGATCTTCGGCGAGGGCGAGCACCCGGGCGTTGAAGTCGAGCCAGGACAGCTCACGGTTGAGGAACCGCTCCTCGGGCAACGGCTCCGGTCCGGCCACCTTCGGCGGATTGCTCACCCGCCGATCCTCACCCGCTCGGGCACACCGCGGCTGAAGTTGGCCGGACCGGGGTTGGCACCCCGGCTGGTCAACGGAAGGTCGGAAGCGTGATCCGGATTACCGCGCCGGAGGCGTCATGCTCGATGCGGACCCGCTGGCCGAGCCGGAGTAGTCGTAGCCCCGAGGCGTCGAAGGCGGCGGTCGGGAAGGTGACCTCGGTGCCGTCGTCGAGCAGCAGAGTGCCGGATCGACTCTGCGGGTCATAGGTCGCCACCGTGCCCTGCATGTCAGCACCGTAACACCTCACCCACCCCCCACGCGTTGATCATGAGGTTATCGTCGATTTCCACCGGAATTCCGCCGATAACCTCATGATCAACAAGGGGTGGGGGCGGGGCTGGCTCAGTAGCGCGTCGGTGTGCCGACCGAGGCCGAGCGCCGCGGCGGCGGCCAGATCGGCCGGGGTGTCCACGTCGCGGCGCAGGGTCGGCCAGGCTCCGATCAGCGGCTGGGCGCCGGTGGCCGCGTGGGTGGCGGCTGAGCCCGGCCCGAACCGGGGGCCCAACGGCAACCCGGGCGCGGTGGTGAGTAGCACGGTCCCGGTGCCGGGGGCGTCGGCCACGAACCGGCGTACCCGGTTCGGGCCGACGACGGCGCCCGGACCGAACCCGGCGTGGCCCGCAGTGACCGAGGCGTGGCGCAGGGCTGCCGCCAGATCGGTTGGACGCAGCGCCGGCAGGTCGGCGGTGAGCGCGGCGACCCACCGGTCGGCGACCAGCGAGGCGCCGAGGGTGAGCGCCGGGTTGAGCCCACCCCCCGGCGGATCCGGGATGATCCGGGCGCCGAGTGCCCGCAACTCGACAGCGGCCCGGTGATCCTCGGTCACCACCAGCACCTCATCGATGCCGGGTGCGGCCAGGGCGGCGGAGACGGTGTCCTTGGCCAGGGCGAGCGCCAGCAACTCATGCGGTACGTCGTCGACCGCGCCGCGCAGTCGACTCTTGGCCGCGTCCAGGCGCTTGACCGGCACCACCACGGTCCAGCTCAACTCAGCCACGGCGGTAATCCTGCCAGCCACCATCCGTTGGGCGCGGCGAACCCCTCGCTGGCCGTACGCCAGGCTGAGGGGGCATGATTTCGCTGCGGAAGTGGGTGGCATCGCGTGGCGCCCCGGGCGGGCCAGTGCCAGGGGGTGGGGCACAACGAGGAGGAACTGTGGCACGGCGCAAGCTGGGGTTCTGGCGGCGGTTCGCCGTGTCGTTGGTCAAGCCCCCGCTGATCGTCTGGACCCGACGTACCTGGTCCGGGATGGAACACCTACCCGCCACCGGCGGTGTGATCATCGCGTTCAACCACATTTCGCACGCCGATCCGCTGGTCGCCGCGCACTATCTCTACGACGCCGGCCGTTGGCCCCGGTTCCTTGGCAAGGCGAGCGTGTTCCGGGTACCACTGGTCGGTTCGATCCTCCTCAAATGCCAGCAGATCCCGGTGGAACGGGGCACGGTCGACGCGGCCAGGTCGCTGGAAAAATTGGACGCCGCAGTCAAATCAGGCGGCGCGGTGGTGATCTATCCCGAGGGCACCACGACCCGGGATCCCGACCTGTGGCCGATGCGCGGCAAAACCGGTGCCGCCCGACTGGCGCTGACCACCGGCGCGCCGGTGATACCCGTCGTAATGTGGGGGCCGGAGAAGATGTTCGATCCGCGTACGAAGAAACTCAACCTCCGGCCCCGGATCCCGATTACCGTGCAGGCCGGGCCGCCGGTGGACCTCAGTCGATGGACCAGTGAGCCGCCCACCAAGGCCACTCTGGACGAGATGACCGACGCGATCCTGCTGCGCCTGCGGGACATGCTGGCTGAGATCCGAGGTGATACGCCTCCGCCGCTGCGCCCCCGGGTCGAGTCCGGCCGGGCCACCGGGGCTGCCGGTGATCACTCGGGTACGCCTGGTCACTCGGGTGCGCCTGATCGCGACGGCGTTGACGACGAGGGGACCGCCGAGCGGCGGACCGGGGGTGCGGAATGAGCGCGCGACGTACGCAAGGCGCCGGGCCCGGCGGATCGACCGGTGGCCACGTGGCCGTACTCGGTGCCGGATCATGGGGTACGGCCTTCGCCAAGGTGCTCGCCGACGCAGGCCGGGAGGTGATCGTCTGGGCCCGGCGGGAGGCGACGGTCAAGGCGATCCGGACCACCCGGACCAACCCCGATTACCTGCCCGACATCCGGCTACCCGACCGGGTGACGGCCACCGGCGACGCGGCCGAGGCGATCACCGGCGCGGATCTGGTGGTGCTCGCCGTACCGTCGCAGACCCTGCGTGGCAACCTGGCCGGCTGGGCCGGCTACCTCGCGTCCGACGCCACCCTGGTCTCCCTGATGAAGGGCATCGAGCTGGGCACCACCAAGCGGATGAGCGAGGTCATCGTGGAGACCGCCGGGGTGGCCGCCGACCGGGTGGCGGTGGTCTCCGGGCCCAACCTGGCTCCCGAGATCGCCGCCGAACAGCCCGCCGCCACCGTGGTGGCCTGCACCGACATGGGCCGGGCCACCCTGGTGCAGGCCTCGATCAGTACGCCGTACTTTCGCCCGTACACCAATGACGACGTGATCGGCTGCGAACTGGGCGGCGCGGTGAAGAACGTGATCGCGCTGGCCTACGGCATGGCGACCGCGATGGGGTTGGGCGACAACACCCGGGCCATGCTGATCACCCGCGGCCTGGCCGAGACCGCCCGGCTCGGCGTGGCGCTCGGCGCCGATCCGCTCACCTTCGCCGGCCTGGCCGGCATGGGGGACCTGGTCGCCAGCTGCTCATCGCCGCTGGCGCGCAACCGGACCTTCGGCGAGCACCTGGGCCGGGGGGAGAGCCTGGAGCAGGCGCAGGCGGCGACCCGGCAGACCGCCGAGGGGGTGAAGAGCTGCCTGGCGATCCGGGACCTGGCCCGCGCGCACGGGGTGGAGATGCCGATCACCGAGCAGGTCGAACAGGTCTGCCACGAAGGGCTCGACCCGCGGCTCGCGATGACCAGACTGATGAGCCGCAAACCGAAACCCGAATGAGCCACCCCGCCGGGACCGTTCCCGGCGCGGACCCGGATGACCGCGCTGGGCGAGAGGAGAGGTCGATGACCGATTGGACGAGCTACGGCGACGGCACCCGGTGCGTACGGGCTGGGCTGCCCGAGCCGGTCCCCGGCCAGCCGTTCCTGCCCGGCCCGGTCTTCGCCGCGCCGTACCACCTTGACCCGGTCGTCGGGCCCGGCGCGAGCCCGAACGCCTACGGCCGTCCGAACAACCCCACCCGCGATCTGCTGGAGTCGGCGATCGGCGAGTTGGAGGGCGGCGACTGTCTCGCCTTCGCCAGCGGACAGGCCGCGATCACCGCCGCGCTCTTCGCGGTGCTGCGCACCGGCGACACCGTGGTGCTGCCGGCTGACGGCTATTTCGAGGTACGGGCGTTCGCCGCCAACATTCTGGCCGGGATCGGGGTACGCGTCATCGTCGCGCCGACCGCCGGGCCGTACCCGCCGTTCGACGGCGTACGGTTGGTGCTGCTCGAGACGCCGGCCAACCCGGGCCTGGACGTCTGTGACGTGGCCGCGCTGTCGGCGCGGGCGCATGCGGCCGGTGCGTTGGTCGCGGTGGACAACACCGCCGCGACGCCGCTCGGTCAGCGACCGCTCGACCTCGGCGCAGACCTGGTGGTCGCCTCCGGCACCAAGGCGTTGACCGGCCATTCCGATCTTCTGCTCGGCTATCTGGCGACCCGATCCGCCGGCCTGCTGGACGCCGTCCGGGCCTGGCGTAACGGCTCGGGGGCGGTCCCCGGCGCCTTCGACGCCTGGCTCGCGCACCGTTCACTGGCCACCCTGGATCTGCGGTTGGCCCGGCAGAGCGCGAACGCGGCGGCGGTCGCCCGTCTGCTTCAACAACGGCCCGATGTGGACGGCGTACGTTGGCCGGGGCTCGTCGATGACCCGTCCTATCCGGTGGCGAGTGTCCAGATGCGGCGGGTGCCCGGCATCGTCTCGTTCGACCTCGGCGACGCCGACACGGGTGGCGCGGTTCCTCACCGCATCCCGGCTGGTGTCGGCGGCCACCTCGTTCGGCGGTCTGCACACCAGCGCGGACCGGCGGGCCCAGTGGGGCGACGACACCTCCGAGGGTTTCGTCCGGCTCTCCTGCGGGGTGGAGGACACCCCCGACCTGGTCGCCGACATCACTGGTGCTCTGGACGCGGCCAGCCTCCGTTGATCAACTTACTGTTTGATTTTTTACGCCCCTCCAGGGGCATCAGCATCACACGTTGATTCGATACGGCGGCGCAGGGACGGGTCACCCCGGAACCGGAGGGCTGGGCGGTGGCTCAGCACCGTATGACTCTCCAACGTTGGGTACTGACCGGACTGGTCGCGGTTGGCCTGCTGCTCGCCGGCTGCACCGGCGGTGGTCCGGCTGACCCCGGCACGGCTGCCGGTTCTGCCGGGTCGGCAGTCGGGGTGACCGGACCACCCTCGACGGTGGATGCGCCGGGGCTGCCCGGTGCGTCGACGATCGCGTGCGCGCATGCCATCGACGTTCTCGACGCTCCACCGACCGATCGTGTCGTGGTGGCCGGCCTGGTCGCCGTACCCGGTGAAACGGTCCTGCAGGCCGCCCCATCCGGCGACGACGGCCCGGTGCGGCTCTTCGCGAAGTCCGGCCTGGTGGTACGGGCGGACGCGGTGGTCGAGCTCCGGGTGCAGGCCAGCCCGGCGGTCCAGCCGTGGATCGGCTGGGGCAGCTCGGCGCAACCGGCCCGCCAGGTACGGCTGACCGGTTGCCCGGACCGATCCGGCTGGCTGGTCTTCGCCGGCGGGTACTGGGTCGACCAACCGGCCTGCGTGCCGCTGACCGTCCGGGCCGGAGACCGGGAGGAACAGGTCTGGATCAGTGTCGGCGCCCGCTGTCCGAACTGATCGAATCCGGGTCGGAACCGGCAGTGCAAAGGCTTATGCGGTCAGCCGGGCCAACCGACCCGGTTCGAGCAGGACTGACAGCCGCGCCGGCCGGGTGATCTGTCCGCGCTACGGTCGGACGCTCGCTGAGGGCCCGGTCGGAGGATCGAAGATATCGAGTACGTAGTCGACACTCGTCTCGAAGTCCGCGGATTCGCCCCGGATCTGCAACTCGTGTCGTCCGGCCGGTAACGGTTCGATCCGTACCCACAGTCCACACGCGATCACCCGCTTGCGACCTCGCGTCACACCCAGAACGTTGCCCTCCGGCGCCTTGAAGATGATGCGTTCATAGTCGATCCGCTCGACGGTCAGGAACGTGTCGTTCAGCTTGGCGGTCCCGTCGGCCGTCTCCATGAGGTCTCGGCAGTCCCGCGGCTTTCGGAAGTAGAAATTGATGACGGGGAGCACGATCGGCCGGCCCGCCGGCATCAGGCACGTCCGGGACGCCTCACCCCTGAAAGTGCCAGCGAGGAACCAGACGTCGCCGGGTTGGTTGCGGGTGCAGAACTCACCGGTCTGATCCACCACCGGGTTGGACCTGGCCGGCTCCATGACGGCCCAGGTCCACCACCTGGCCTGCTGGGTAACGCTTGAGTAGACCGCCTTTTCACCACCCGCCGACTGGCAGCCGGACGCCGCTAGCGTTGCTGTCACAACCGCCACACAAAGGATCAACCGTCGGAGCACGCCGCACAGGCTAGCAAGATCGGCCTGTCCGCACGGCCGTCGATCATCCTGAGCGGCGCCGACTGCGGGGGATTGCACGTCGACAGTTCGGCCAGTCTATTGTCGATGGGTGCGGAGGAGTCCGGTGATCAGGCGTACGTTGACGCGTTTGATCGCGCACTGGTAGATGGACAAGATCACCCGTCGAGCTGCCTGGTGGGCGACAGCGATATCGGTACCGATAACCGCGCTCGTCGCCAGCGGTGCGTTCATCGTGGCCAGATCAAACGATCCGGCCGCCGAGCCGATCGGCAGCGCCGCCACCGCCGGCCCACACCCCACCGCTGCCGTGTCCATGGCGGCGCCGCGCCTGGCGGAGCGGGCGGCAACGGTCTGCCCAGCTCTGCTGGCCCAGCTTCCGGCCGCGGTTCACGGGGTGTCCCGGCGTTCGGTGACCGCCGGCTTCGAGCAGAACGCCGCGTACGGCGAGCCGGCCATCACCCTTGTCTGCGGCGCGCCGATGCCGTCGATCCGGCCGGCAGACCTGGTGTTTTCCCTCAGCGATGTCTGCTGGCACTCAGTCGACCGGTCGGACGCCACCGTGTGGACCACTGTCGACCGCGAGGTGGCCGTGCAGCTGACAGTGCCGCGGGCGTACCAGCAGCCGCTGGCCGCCACCCTGTCCGAACCGGCCACCGGCGAAGTGCCGCACGCCGTTGGAAACCTCACCGAACACGGGAAGTGGGCGATCGTTTTCTCCGGCCCGGTCAACTCCGCCGTGCCGCCCCTGCGACAGGCCCCCAGCGGCTGCCAAGGCTGACGGTAGGGGCTTGTCGCCGTCAACCGGCTCAGTCGCGGGCTGTCGGGCTCAGGGACTCTCGCGCCGGCGCCGGTCCGGTCAACGCGGCGACCAACCGATCGTGCCCGTCCGCCGTACCGATGGCGGCACGCTCCTCGGGATGCTCGACGTACCAACTGATCGCGTCCGCGACAAACCACGGATGTACGTCGACCTGTAGTGACACCACCGGACGCTCCCGGGGGCCGGTGCCGATGCCCCAACCGCGCTGGGTCACCAGCTCCGGCCGTACCACCACCAGGTGGAGCTGATCGGCGTCGGCTGCCGGACGCGGTGGCCCGCCCGGTGCGAGCGCCGCCCACGGAATCATGCGGCGGAAGGACGGGGTACGGATCCGAATGCCGGCCTGGGTCAGTTCCACCGCGTTCCCTCGCCAGCCGGCGATCGTATGCGGCACCATCGCCAGTACCGTTACCAGCGCCGTGGCGGCCAGGACGCCGAAGAAGACAAAGTCTGCGGTGGATTCGAAGTCCTCGAATCCGGCTGACCTACGCCACTGTCGGACCGCCGAACCCACGAAGAAGCCGGCGATGGTCAACTGCTGCATCGCGAGGAGCCCAGGCGACACGAGCGGTCGAAGCGTGAAGCCGCCGTGCGCCAGCGTGAACCGCGCCGGCCGGTGGCCCATGTCACGCAGCGCCCGCGTACTCGCCCAGATCAAGAACCCGGCGACCGCGCACACCGGCAGCAGGAAGAAGCTCAACACCGCGACCGGGAACCACCAGGGGCCCGGCCCGTCGGCCCGCCAGGACTGGGCGAGCACGTTGGCTGCGGCCAGCACGGCACCCACGCCGATCAGCAACCGGGACCGCAACGGTTCCACGCCAATCCTCTGCCGCCAGGTCATGGCAGCTTTGTAACACCCTCGGTCAACCCGTCCGCGTCCGCCCAGCCGTTGAGCGCTATCGAAGGGATGTGGCGGCGCCCTAGCCCCATCGCGTCTGCGTAGCTGGTTGGTAGCGTGCAGGGTCATGCGCCACTTTGAGCTGGTCACCCACATCAACGCGCCGCGCGAGTGGGTCTTCGGCAACGCGCTGGATGTCGATGTCCATGCTGGCTCCATGGCGGCCTCCGGAGAACGGGCGGTGGGTGGAGTGACCACCGGTCGACTCGGACCCGGTGACGAGGTGCGGTGGCGCGCCCGCCATTTCGGGATCTGGTGGCGGATGACGTCACGGATCACGGCTTACCAGCCGCCCGAGTTCTTCGTTGATGAGCAGGTGGCTGGCCCCTTCGCCGTATGGCGTCATGCCCATTATTTCGAGCCCGACGGCAACGGCGGCACGATCATGCGGGACGTTGTCGACTTCGCCGCGCCGTACGGTCTCGTCGGCCGGCTGGCCGAAATGCTTCTGCTCGGACGGTACATGCCCAGGCTGATCGCGATACGAAACCAACACCTGGCGACCCTCGGCGAACCTCGCGGGTAGCTGTGAAGTGGTGCCATCAAGGAACTCGATGGCAATCGCGGGGTTGCCTTGCTCTGGCTAGGCGAGGGGCAGGGCGTTGAACCACCGACGCGGGATTGACCCATCGCCCCAGCTCAAGACCAGCGAGGCGCAGTTCCTCGCGCAGCTCCTGGTCAGAGAGCCGCCGGGCGTTGAACCGCTGGATCCACACCTTGTCGCCGAGCCGGTAGGAAGCCTGCGCTGTGAGCAGGCTGCCGGTGATGGCCAGGACATGGAGACGGCCGAAGATCGAGCCGAGGGTGCCCTCCCGTTGGACACTGGTCGAGAGGCCATCGAACCACTCTGGTGGATGCCACTGCGCCACGACCTGTCCGGTGTGGTTGACCTGCCGTCGACAGGTCCGCAGGAAGGCATGTCGTAGCTCGTGGTTTGGTGTGTTGATCAAATAACTGGCCAACAGGACGACATCGAACTGCCCCAGCCAGTGTCACCTCTTCGATCCGGGCATGCACAGTGCGGCACCGACGAGGTGAGCGAGCATTTCGATCCATTCGTCAACGGCGACAACGTGATGGCCGAGCCGAACGAGTGGGTTGCTCAGTCGTCCGGTGCCACAGCCTAGATCGAGGATGTGGGAACCAGCCGGGATCATCCGATCGATGAGTTCTGGCTCTCCGTTCGGGGAAGCTGAGCATATACATCAACGGCACACCCGTCCGGTGTGATTGAACCGGGTCCCACGCCGTAACCATCTCTGTCGATCGACACAACGTCAGTCTGACAGGGCCCAGCGGGACCAGGCCGGCTCAGGGCTGGCGCAGGAAGTGCAGGAGTTGCTCGGTGAGTTCGGTCGGCTGTTCCTCGAAGAGCCAGTGGCCAGAGTCCTCGATGACGCCACCGCTCACCGTCGTGGCGTACTGCGCGACCTGAGTCGCGACGGCCTCGCCGAGGCTGACGCGGGCGCCAGGGCGAGCACTGGCATGGTGAGTTTCGTCTTGCCATACTCGGCGTTGTCTGCGACATCCTGCGCAAACGCCCGGAAGTACGCGAAGCTGGCCCGCAGATGGGCATCGTCCTGGAGGTAACGCGCGTATCCGGACGTCGTCCTCGCCGATGCCAGCCTTCTGGACCTTCATCGAATCGGTGAACCGGTCCACCCAGAGGGCTTCCCGACCGGCCACAACCTGTTCGGCAGGCCGTTGAGCAGGCTGAAGAAGCCGAAGTTCCAGACACCCGGCCCTGTGGGGGTGAGCGACGGAAACTGGTAGATGCTCTGGTCCGGGATCGGCGCCTCGGCCAGCACCAGCCTGCGCACCCGTCGCGGTGCGCGGCGGCGTAGGCGTACGCGACCATGGCGCCGATGTCGTGGCCGACCAGGCTGATCTCGCGGCGAGGCCGAGCTGGGTCAGCAGCCCGTGTACGTCCGCGGCCAGGGTCTTCTTGTCGTAGCCTCCGCCGGGGCGTCGCTGCCGCCGGCTCCCCGCAGGTCCGGCGCGATGACCGTGTAGTGCTCGGCAAGCTCCGGCAGCACCTTGCGCCACATGTACCACGTTGCGGGTAGCCGTGCAGCAGGACCAGCGTCCCGCCCCGGCCCCCGCGGACGTAGTTGATCGTGACGTCCCGACCCGCGCCGTCTGCTCGGTGAATCCGTCCGGAACCCGCTCGCCGTCCATGGCCGCTCCTTCGCTGGCATACGGAGTGTCCGGCTACCCGAACTCGGGACCGGGACACCTCCGCATACAGGAACGTGTGCCGCGCCTGCTGGATCGGCGCTCAGCCCTTCACGCAGACCACCTGCTTGAGGTGGGCGACCACCTCGACCAGGTCCTGCTGCTCGCGCCATCACCTGCGTTGATGTCCTTGTACGCGCTGGGGATCTCGTCGACCACGCCCGGCGTCCTTGCGGCACTCCACCCCGGCGGTCTGCGCGGCGAGGTCGCCGGTGCTGTACGTGCTTCTTCGCCTGCGCTGCGCGACATCCGCCGCCCCGCGCCGTGCGACGCCGAGCAGTACGCGTCGGGGTTACCCCTGCCCGCGCACGATGTAGGAGCCGGTGCCCATCGAGCCGGGGATGATGCCCAGCTCGCCGTGCGCCGGCCCGGATCGCGCCCTTGCGGGTGACCAGCAGCTCCACCCCGTCGTAGCGTCTCCTCGGCCACGTAGTTGTGGTGGCAGGAGATCGGCTCGTCGTAGCCGACCCGGGGGAACTGCTGCCGGAGTACGCCGCAGAGCAGGGCCAGCATGACCTCCCGGTTGCGCCGGGCGTACTCCTGCGCCCACCACAGGTCCCGGCGGTACGCCGCCATCTCCGGCGTCCCGGCCAGGAAGACCGCCAGGTTCCGGTCGGGCAGGTCGGTGTTGTGCGGCAGCGTACGGGCGATCGCCATGTGCCGTTCGGCCAGTTCCTTGCCGATGTTGCGGGATCCGGAGTGCAGCATCAGCCAGACCTGACCGTCGTCCGGGCCACCCTGCTCGAGCGCAGACCTCGATGAAGTGGTTACCGCCGCCGAGCGTGCCGAACTGCTTCTGGGCCCGGGATCTCGAGCGCCGACACCGACCGGTCGAGGGTGTGGAACCGGCGCCAGAAGTCGTCCCAGCCGGCCTGCTTGAGCCCCTGGATCCGGCGCGGGGTTCACCGGGTCGTCGTGCATCGGCGAAGCCGACCGGGATCGTGGCCTCGATCGCGCTCCGCAGTCCGGCCGAGATCGTCGGGCAGGTCGGCCGCGGTCAGCGTGGTGCGGACCGCGGACATCCCGCAGCCGATGTCCACGCCCGACGGCGGCCGGCGAGATGGCCTGCCGCATGGCGATGACCGAGCCGACCGTGGCGCCCTTGCCGTAGTGCACGTCGGGCATGACCGCGACGCCCTGCGACCCACGGGCAGCGCCCGATGTTGCGGAGCTGCTGGGCGGCCTCCGGCTCGATCTGGTACGGGTCGGTCCAGACCCGGACCGGCGCCCGGGTGCCGGCCAGCGGCGTGTAACCCATGATCGTCGCCTCCTGCGCCCGGTTGCCGGTCTTTGCCGTCCGGCAGAGCTACGCCGCCCGGCCTGCCTTCGTGCGGGGGAGCGCATCTGACCTGCCACATTTCCCGGCCGGACGTGGATTAGACGGTAGGGAACCGGCCCGCCGCCGGCAACCGAGTTTGCCCCTCACCGAGCCGAGTGCCGTCGCCGGCCTTTTGTGTCGGCCTGCTTCCGCAAATCGGGCCGTCGCATCCCCCTGCCGACGATTACCGTACGTAAACATGACCACCTTTCATGTTACCGCTGCGACGCTCGGTGCCATGCTGGTATTGCCCGCGGTAGCGGTCGTGTCGCCAGCGCAGGCGGCAGCCGCGCCGTACCTGCCATGCCCGGCCGTGGCGTCGCCGGTGCCCGCGCCCGCCACACCGTCTCCACCACCGGTTGACCCCGCCCAAGGGGCAGTCGGGGGGGATGCGCTGGCGACGGTTGGAATGGCTGTTCCGGCGAATGCGCCGATGCCGCCGGCAGTGACCGCCACCTCGTGGCTCGTGGCGGACCTCAGTAGTGGAGCGGTTCTGGGTGGGTGCGGCCCCCACGAGCACCGAACGCCAGCCAGCGTGCAAAAGCTGCTGCTGGCGGCGGCCCTGATGCCCCGCCTCGATCCGGCCCAGCTGGTCGAGGTGACCCGGGCAGATCTGCACGATCTCGATCCGGCCAGTTCACTGATGGGGGTGGTCGAGGGCAGCCGGTACTCGATCGAGAGCCTGTGGCTGGGGCTTCTCCTCAAATCGGGAAACGACGCGGCCAACGTGCTGGCACGCGTGGGTGGCGGCGCCGCCGGCCGGCAGGGTGGAGTGCAAGCGATGAACGATGAAGCACGCAGGCTACGCGCGCACCAGACCCACGCGGTAACGCCCTCGGGCCTGGACGGCCCCGGCCAGTACACCAGCGCGTACGACCTCGCGCTGATCGCGCGGGCCAGCTTCGCCTGCGAAGACTTTCGGCGATACATGGCAACGAAGGTGGCGCGGGTACCGGCACAGGAGGGAACGCCGGCATTCGAGATTATCAACGAGAACACGCTGCTGGACCGCTATCCCGGAATGCTCGGGGGAAAGACCGGCTTCACCGACCTGGCTCGGCAGACCTACGTTGGCGTGACCGAACGCAACGGCCGACCGCTCGCGGTGACCTTGCTCGGAGCGGAAACCGCGCCGCTGGGAAGTTTGGGAGAGGCGATGGCCCTGCTCAACTGGGGCTTCGCTCTCTCTCCCGACGCGTCCATCGGCCGCCTGGTCACACCCGAAGAAATGAAACCCGATCGTTCCGTGGCCGCCGTTAAAGGCGAGCGCCACGGTCGGGCCCGAGGATTGCCGGCGTTCTCGCTGCTGATCGGCGTCGGCGCTGCCTTCCTGCTGGCCGTCCTGATCCTGGCGACCTCCTGGCGACGTAAAGGCGCGCGGCGAGGAGCGTAGCGCCGCTGGGACAGGGCGCGGCAACCCAGCAAGCGTCGATCTGTCCTGACCTTGACTTCTTCATCAGCGCCGATTGTTCTGCGATAGCCAGGGATGGACGTGTGGAGCCGTGACCAGCGCTGTTACGGCGATGAGGCTGATGATGGCCTGAGCTAGCCGCGACGTGATGGTCCCGGCGGGTAGGACATAGCTCGCGTACCCGTTGGCCAGGGCATCGGTGACGAACACGACGGCCCCGAGGTACAGGCCGGCTACGCGCCGCGTCCAGAGCAACACCGCCGCCAGCGGGTCCGCCAACGTCAGGGACGTGAAGTAGACCGCCAGCCAGGTCGGTGCCCAGGGATAGGGCTGGAAACCGCCGACGACGAGTTGGACGATATGCACGACAGCGCCGTAGCCGAGGAGAAGGACCTCGGTTCCCACGACGAGCCGGACAGCGCGCGGCACGCCCGCCCAGCGCTCACCGAGCATCACGGACAGCCAGGGTACGGACGGTCAGTCGGCGGCGAGCTCCTCGGGGGTGAGTGGCCGAAGTACGCAGAACTCGTTGCCGTCCGGGTCGGCCATCACCACCCAGCTCACCTCGGGACCCTGCCCCACATCGACGCGGCGCGCACCGAGGCCTTCCAGCCGTGCCACCTCAACCGCCTGATCCTTCGGTCGCAGATCGAGATGCAGGCGGTTCTTGCCCAACTTCTCCTCTGGTACGCGAAGGAAGAGCAGATCCGGCGAGACGCCGTCTTCGGGGCTACCGGCCGGTGGCTCCAGCACAATCGACGTCTCGTTCTCGTACGTGCGGCGCCAACCGAGGGCTGCCTGCCAGAACGCCGCGAGCTCGGATGGATCGGTCGTATCGATGCACAAACATTGAATGCGAAGGTCCATCCCCACACCCTGCCGTCGCAATCCGCCCCGGTCCACCGAATATCCTCCCGGCTGATGACCAGCCCCGGCCGGGCCCCGGTCGACGGCCTTACCCGCCGCTAGTGTGACGGCAAGATTCAGCCGATTGGCAGGGGAGGGCAAACGAGATGGTGTCGCTCGTGGGCCGGGTGACGTACCGGGCGCGTCAGGTGATTCGTGGGCGTCGGCGCGTGACGCGACTGGCCGCCGTGGGCGTGGTCGCGCTGCTTCTCGCCAGTGTCCCGTGGCTGTGGACGACGGTCTCCGCACACGGCCACGTGTACGACGAGGATGGTGCGCCAGCTGCGGATGTGGTCATCGTGCTGGGTACCGAGGTGGCGGCCGACCGCCGCCAACCAGCTTCGCGGCTCGCCGGCCGCCTGCAGACCGCCGCCGCGCTGGTACACAGTGGGCGGGCCCGGGTGATCCTGGTGTCCGGGGACGGTGGCGGCGTGTCCGGCGATGAGCCGGCGGTGATGACGTCGTACCTGACCGGGACGCTCGGTGTCGATCCGGGGCGGATCGTGGCCGACCCGTTCGGCCTGGATACCTACGACACCTGTGCCCGAGCGCGTGAGGTGTACGGGGTCACCCGAGCTTTGATCGTGACGCAGTCCTACCACCTGTCGCGGGCGGTAACGCTCTGCCGGCACCTTGGCCTCGACGTCGATGGAGTGGCCGCGCGCTGCGCCGACTGCGCCGCTACCTTGCTCGTCGGAATGGCGGTCCGCGACTACTTCGCCAGTGGAAAAGCGGTATGGGACGCGGTGCGGCGCAGGCCGCCAGCGATCCGCTCGCCCGAAGACCCGGGAGTCCAGGACGCGTTACGGGGGTAGCTCAGTCTTCGGCGAGTTCCTCAGGTTTTGATTTCGCCTGCTCCTACTCATTCCGGGCTGTTTCCGGGCCGGTGATTCGCTTCAGCAGTGGCAGGGTCGAGGCGATGATCCCGAGCGCGGCGGCGAGGCCGGCGACGACGGCGAGGTAGTAGCCGACCCCCGGTGGTCGCAGCGAATAGTCCAGTTGCGCGGTGAGGAACAAGTGGGCGGCCAGGAATCCTGTCCCGATCGCCACGACGGCGACGACCAGGAGTGGGACCGCGCTCTCCAGGGCGACCACCCGGCGCAGCGTGCCGAGCTGGGCACCGGTCAGGCGCAGCATGCTGAAGGGACGCTTACGGTCGCTGAGACCACCGGCGATGCTGACCGCCAGGCTGCAGCCGGCGATGGGCAGGCTGGCGAGGATCACCACATTCGCCAGTTGCTGCCACCGGACCATGTCTCGGGTGGAGTCCGCTTCCCGCTCGCCGACGGTGGCGGGGAAGCGGCCCTGGGGGAAGGTGGCCTCGAGGACGGTTCGGGCCCGTTCGATTGTTGAGGGCAGTCCGTCCGTGTCGACGACGACCGACAGGACCGGGAGCTGTGGCAGGCTTTCGACAGTGACGGCGGCGGCCGGCCAGACCGGCGGATCCTCGGACACGGGACTGCGGAAGCCGATGAGGTCGGGATATACCCCGGCCACCTGAGCCCCGGCCGGGCAGCTGCCGAAAGCCGGGTTGCGGGCGAGTTCGGCGCACGAGATCACGCCCTGCTGCCACGCCTGATAGCCGGCCGCATCCGTCGGCTTGTCGATGGGGGTGGCGTAGACCACGTTCACACTTCGCACGCCGGGGATCGACCGCAGCCCGGCCGGGATCGTGTCCACCGACGGGGCGGGTTGGCCCTCGGCCCGCTCCTCAGGCCAGAACGTCTTGGTCAGGGCGCTGCTGGCCACCGAGCCGCTGCGCGGGGCACCACGGTTGGCGACGAAGGTGGTGATCGTTCCGGTGGCCACGCTGGTCACGAAGAGCGCGAGCATGAGCCCGCTGACGGCGCGGAAGCCGGCCTGTGGATTGTCCGAGAGTCGCCGTCCGGCGATGAGCGTGGCGGGCCCGTTGGCGCGCTGGGCCATCACCCGGGAGCCGAGCATGGTCAGCCACGGTCCGGCGATGACCAGCCCCACCATGATCAGCAGGAATCCCGAAAGGTACGCCTGGATCTGGCCGTCGGTGGTCTCCGGGCGCCGGCCGACGAAGTAGCTGAGTTCGCCGATCCCCACGGCGAGCGGGATCAGCCGCCAGGCTTTAGGTGCACGCGGGGTGACGCGCCGGACGACACCCAGCGGGGAGATCTGCACCCGGCGCAGCGCGAGCCGGGCCGCTGCCGCAGCCCCGGCGGGGATGCCGAACGCGACGAGCCAGGAGTGTCGACCACGCCGAGGGACAGGTCGCTGGGGAAGAAGGGCGCGCCGGTGAAGGGAATCGCGGCGAGCGCCGGGCGGAACAGCGAAGAACAGGCCGAACCCGACGACAGTACCGGCCACGGCGGCGACGATCGACTCCACCGCGGAGATCACCGAGATCTGCCGGGGCGTCGCACCGACCAGCCGCATCGCGGCGAAGCGTTGTTCCCGGCGGGTCGCGGCGAGCCGGGTCGCCGTGCCGATGAAGATCAGCACCGGGAAGAGCAGCGCGGCCGCTATCACCGCCAGGATGATTGGATGCCCGCGTTCTTAATGCCGACGAAGCAGCCATCGCACCGGCTCGGTTCGGTGGTCATGATGCTGGTTACCTGGGTGACTCCGGCTTGCCGCGAGAGCTCGCCAGGCGGGTGGCCGATGATGATGAGCAGGGAGTTCGGGGCCGGCAGTGCCAACGGGCCGATCGTGCCGATCTCGTGTCCGGGGAAGCGGTCGGCGAGCTCGGCGGCCGGGGTGGAGCGCAGCAGCGCACTGAGCGCCGGCGAGGCGTAGAACTCCCCCGGCCCGGGCAACCGGGGGATGCCCGGCGGCACCGGCGCGTGAGCGCCGGTGGCGGCGACATCGACCCGGCCGATAATCTCGCCGTGGTAGTAGTCGCCTCTGAGTCAGCCACCACAACGGATCCGCCGCTGACGCGTCGGCGCCTGCGGCGCTGCTCCCGGTCGTCGATTCGGCGCCGGTGTTCAGCCAGGCATTTCGCGCGTTCTGGGCGTTGACCCCGTTGATGCCCGCCACGGTGGTCAGTAGCAGACCGACCCCCAGCGCCACGGCGGCGGCGATGATGACCAGGCGGACGGCAGCCTCCCTGCCGCCGGCCAGGGCCAGGCGAAGACCGAGGCGGATCATGAGGCAACCCGTTCCGGCGCGAGCGAGGTCACTTTCCCGTCGCGGACCATGACGTGCCGGTCGGCGCAGGCGGCAACCCGGGCCTCATGGGTGACGATGATGACGGTGGTGCCCTGCTCGCGGGCGGCCGCGACCAGCAGGTCCATCACCTGCTCGCCGGTGAGCGAGTCCAGCGAGCCGGTCGGCTCGTCGGCGAAGAGGATCTCGGGGCGGGTGACCAGGCTGCGGGCCAACGCGACCCGTTGGGCCTGGCCCCCGGAAAGTTCCCCGGATCGGCGCCGCTGAAGCCCGTCCAGCCCGAGCCGCTCGAACCACGGCCGGGCACCTGGTCAGCGCCCGTGCCCGGCGGACGCCGCTGAGCAGCAGCGGCAGCGCGACGTTCTCCTCGGCGGTCAGTTCGGGGACGAGCTGGCCGAACTGGAAGACGAACCCGAAGCGGTCCCGGCGCAGGCTGCTGCGCTCGGTCTCGTCCATGCGTGTCGACCCGGCGGCCGTCGAAGTGGATCTCGCCGGAGTTGGGGACGAGGATCCCGGCCAGGCAGTGCAGCAGCGTCGACTTGCCCGACCCGCTCGGGCCCATGATGGCGAGGATCTCGCCGGCGACGACCGAGAGGCTGGCGCCGCGCAATGCGGGGGTCTGGCCGAACGACAGGTGGACGTCGCGCGCTTCGATGAGCGACCCGCTGGCCGTTGGCGTCCGCGGTCATGACCGCACCGCCGCTGCCAGCGTGTCGAGCCGGGCGATGGTCATGTCGATCCAGCGCAGATCGGCTTCGAGATGGAACAGACCGTGGTCGGCCAGGAACACGTCGATCAGGCTGCCGTTGCGTCTGATCTCGGTCAGCTCCCGCATCCGCTCCAGGTGGGCGCTGCGCTGAGTATCGAGGTATTCCTCGGCGGGGCGGCCGAGCATGAGTGCCAGCACGACCTTGGCGAAGAGCACGGTCTGCAGGTGCGGCTCGGGCTCGACCGGTTGCGTCAGCCACGTATCGACCTCGGTCGCGCCCGTCTCGGTGATGACGTAGCGCTTGCGCTCCGGCCCGACGCCCGGCTCGACCTCGCTGATGACCACTTTGCCGTCCCGGGCCAGCCGGCTGAGGGTGCCGTAGACCTGGCCGAACGGCAGCGGCTCGGCCCCGGCCGAAGTAGGTGTCGTAGTCGCGCTTGAGGTCATAGCCATGGCTGGGCTCGCGTTCGAGCAAGCCAAGGAGGGTCAATGGAACGCTCATGACGGAGAGCATACCCTCAGGGTATACTCCGAGTATATACACGGAGGGAATAAAAGCTGAGCGCTTGGTCGAGGCAGAGCTGGGTCGAGCGACACGCTCGGTGTCTTGAATCAGGCGGACAGGGCGCGGATGCTATAAGGAATCTACATACGCCGATGTATGGAGGCTCCGGATGCGTCGCTTCCCCCTACTCGCCCTTCTGCTCGCCCTCTCCCTGACGGCGCCGGCCGCAGCCCAAGCCGCGCCCGCCGCCCCGCTAGCCGAACCCCCCGCGACCGTGGCCGCCGTGGCCGCCTCCGCCCCCGCCGGCACCGCGTGGACCCTGGACCCGGCCACCGGCCGGACCACCGTCGCGGTGGACGACACCGTCAGCGACCGCCAGTTGGCCGCCCTGCGCGCCCGGCTGGCCGGCACCGGCGCCGAGGTCCGGCGCGAGCCGGGCACGCTCACCACGCTGATCGCCGGTGGGCAGGCCATCTACGGTGGCGGGGGCCGCTGCTCACTCGGCGCCAACGTGCGCAGCGGCAGCACCTACTACTTCGTCACCGCCGGCCACTGCACAAACCTCGTCGGCACCTGGTACGCCGACAGCACCCGCGTCACCCTGCTCGGCTCCAACGTCGTCAGCAGGTTCCCCGGCAAGGACTACGGCATCGTCCGGTACACCTCCACCGTCGACCACCCGAGCGCGGTCTATACGTACCCCGGCACCCTGGCAGCTTCCGGTACCCCGACGATCACCGGCGCCCCGGGGGCACCCGGCCTGCTGCCGATCACCGGAGCCGGCAACCCGGTCATCGGCATGCAGGCCTGCCGCAGCGGCGCTGCCACTGGGGTGCGGTGCGGCACCATCACCGCACTGAACGTCACCGTCAACTACATCGAAGGCCTGGTCACCGGACTGATCCGCACCAACATCTGCGCTGAAGCCGGGTGACAGCGGCGGCCCGCTCTACGTCCCCGCCACCGGCATCATGCTGGGCATCCTCTCTGGCGGCACCGGCAACTGCAGCACCGGCGGCACCACCTACTACCAGCCGATCAGCGAGATCCTCGCCACGTACGGGGTCACCATCCCGTGAGCCGGCGGGCCGGGCGGCTCAGCCTGGCGAAGCGGGGGTTCCCCCGCGATCAGCCGCCGCAGGTAGCCGCCCGGCCCGATGGCAAATGCTTACCGAAGATCACTCAGTGGTCGGCGAGTTGACTTCTTCACGTTCAATGAACAGACGCATTTCGCCCAATCCGGAGATGTACCTACTTAGCAGCTTAATTGCCCTAGCTCACCAGGTGGTGCACGTGCCGACCCTCGACCTTCGTCAAGTAGTCACGTAACTACGCAAAGCGACGTGTTGGTGGAGGCGCTCGGATCAGATGTCCTTTTCGGGCCGAGTGACGCAGAGCCGGATCCCAAGCCAACGACTGATCGGATCGTACGACTCCCGCGTGCTGATAACCGTCAAGGCTGCCCCCAACCCATCCGATAAGTACGGTGAAACAGTTTGCGTGGCCGGCATCAATGCCGATCCCATGAAACCTGGTTGGGTACGCCTGTATCCGATAAACTTCCGTGAGCTTGGCACTGACGAGAGCTTCAAAAAGTACGACATTGCCACGGTCAACGCGAAGCCGGCTCGGCGGGACCCACGCCGGGAGAGCTGGAAGCCGGTTATGCAGACCATGGTGAGAGAAACACCTTGAGTCTTGGAAGCCCGCCAGCCATGGCTGGCCCTTACGTCGAGGAATCGATGTGCAAGCTAAATAGTGATGCGAAGAAGCGGCGGACGCAAGTCAGTTGCCCTCGTCCGCCCTCGCGAGGTAGACAAGCCGAAGATCACGTTACATCCCGGCTCGACCCAGGCGCAGCAGCAGAAGATCGACGCATATGTCAATCAGCTGGATCTGCTCAGCGAGCAGGACCGAACGCCATTACAGGCGCCGCGCTTCGAGGCTATGTACCACTACCGTTGTTACGACCGTCAGTGCCGCGGACATAAGCAGGGTCTTCTTGATTGGGAGTTTGTCGCGCTGCAACGCCGGCTGGTGGGCCTGACAGATGATCAGGCGCGTCGGGAACTCGAGGACAGGTTCTTCCGAATGATGTGTGATTCGGGACGTGATCTGGCTTTTTTCGTCGGAAATCAAGCCAAACGAGCCCACGTATTCAGTGTGCTGGGTGTGTATTACCCGCCACGTTAGCCAATCGAGTCGCGGCCTCTCGCAGAATCACATCACGGTGACATCGCTGCTGCTCGGCCTCGAAGCAGAGCAGAGCAACCACCTCCTGTCGTCCCGCATCGGTCAATGCGTCGAGCGCCGACGAGGCTTCCGGACTTCGTAACAGCGTTGCGAAGGTTTCGCGCGCCGCAGCCAACTCGTGCGCGGCGCCGGCAAAACCTGGACGGTTCGCCTTCGGATTACCCAGTTCCCGGCGATGCTCGTAGTTGATCCCGGCTGCGGCCAAGGCTTGTCCCAGCGCGGTCTTGCTCAGTCCACGCTTGCGCGAGATGGGAGTTAACCGAACATCCACCACCCGGTCCACGCCTGCGGCTTGTAGTTCGGAGACCAGCTGGTCAACCGTGCGGCCCTCGTAGCCGATCCCAACGATGCCGGGCTGCTGCACGTTAGTAACGCTCACCGGCCCACTCTTTCATGACTCCGGTAGGTGTGGCGACTATGGCGCAGATCGAGTTGCGCCCAACTTGCTGATGCGGCCACTCGTCCGAAGGCGCGGGCTCAACGCGCTTAGGCCTTTACCCATACTGCGCACGACTTGGACCCGGGTCCGCTCTCAGGGCTCCTCGGACTCCGCGTTCTTCAGCTTCCACGGCTGATGCTCCGCGATCCAGGCTTCCACATCGCTGGCCAGCCAGATCGCGCCGCCGGCAAGCCGTTCGTACGGCGGCGGAAAGTCCGGCCGGCCGATGAGCTGCAAGACACGGGTCCGGGAGACGCCCAGGCGCTCCCGGAGTTCCTGAGCGCCGTACAGCTTCTTGGCCATGAGCCTGACGCTATTAGGTGTAGCAGGGGCATACCTGTCACTTCTTACAGTGGCACAGTGCATAGCTGTCACCCTGTATATACTTGACAGTGAGCATATCTGTCAGGTCACCTAGAAAGGTGACACGGCAGGTGGCGCTCCGGCTACGTGACTGATGCCTCCGTGGCCGGGGCTGCCCTGCTCCCAGAAGGAGATCCACCCGCTCCAAGATCCAACTCGATCGAGAGGCAGGTTTTGGTCATGCGTGTCTTTTTGCGACGTTTCTGCTGGTCCGGGCGACGAACACGGGGGAGAGGGGCGGCGTACCGCTCGGTGTCGTGCCCACCGTTGCGGCCGTGGCAGGTGCGGGAGCGGCGGTTCGGCTGGACCGGGTTCGGGCGCCGCGGGCTTGATCCGGCCGAGGTGGACGAGTTCCTGGAACGGGTCGCCGGTGACCTGGCGACCGTTTACGACGCGCTGGCCCGCAGCCGGGAAGAGACGATGCGGATCAAGGACGCGTTGCGGGAATGGCAGTCCCGTCAGGCCCGGATGGCGAACAGCGCCGCGGGGCGCTACTGATGGCCGACCGGGAGCGGTACGTCGTACACCTGCCGATGGTGGCCAGTGATCTGGACGCCGCTAAACGGCTCGCTCGGGTGATCGCCCGATGGTCGCGGCTGTTGCCGCAGGTCGACACCGGGGAGATCACCGTGTCGGGCGAGGACGAGCAGGGCGTACATCAGCGGATCTTCTGCGACCGTCTGCTGCCCGGAGGCCGGCGCTGCCTGCTGCGCGCCGAGCACGACGGGCCGTGCACCCGGCGGGTACGGCGGTGAGCGGCATGGTGGTGATCTCCTGCCCCGAGTGCGCCGGACTCAGCTTTAGCCTGGTGACCTGCGAATGTGCGGCCGGTGGCGGTCGCTTTGCCCGCGAAACGGCGGATGGCACGTACCAGGAATGTCCGATCTGCCGGGGCGCGGGCAGCGTCGCCGAAGGGTGCACCAGGTGCCGGCAGCGGGGGCGGCGCCGGGCGCAGCTCGTGCTCACCGTGGCGAACCTGGACACCGGCGTGGTCGCGTCGGCCAACATCGTGCCCGGCAGCCTGGAACCGAGCCCGGCGACCGACGGCCGCTGGCGGCTGCCACTGGCCCCGGTCCTCGACGAACTGGCGTACGCGGTCGGCGCCGGCAGCGTCACCGACATTTCGGCGCCACCCCAGCCGATCAGCGAACCGGCCGTCTGGCTGCCCCGGCAGTGGCATCCCGAGCTTGAGGCCGAACAGCGGTACGCCCTGGAGGCCGAGGCGATCGCCGGCCAGGACCACTACCCGTGGCGACTTTTCATCGGCCGGACCGCCGCCCAGCCAGCGCCGGACCTGGACCGGGTGCTGGGCCGGCTCTGCGCGGTCGCCGACCTGCTCTGCCTCGACCTGGTCGTCGAGGCACGGCGCCGCCCCCGGGGCACGCTGTCGTGGGATGTCCGCTACGAACTGCCCGGCCCGGACGTGCCGGCACTGCCACGTATCCGCGCCGACAATCTACCCTCGGCGGTCACCACGACCACCATCGTTGACGCCTTCGACGGCCTGACCGAACGGGGACGCACCGCCCCGGCGTACACCATCCGCCTGGCCACGCCCGCCCGGACCGGACCGCCCCAGGTCAACCTTGACCAGGTCGAACGCCGGCTCATCGCCGACATCCAGGCGGCGTCCGGCGCCCAGGCGATCTGGCGCGACGGCCGCTGGTGGCACACCCGGCTGAGGCCCGGGGGAACCACGGTGCTCTTCACCGAGCGGGAAACCGGCCAGCTCGACTGGCACCGGGTGACCACCCTGCTGCGCAACGCCGAACCACCGGCCCCCTCCTGGTACGGCGAGCCGATCGCCCACACCCCGTGCCCGGACTGCGATCCGCGCAGCGAGTTACGCCGCTGCTACTGCACCATGGGCGGCCAACCCGCCGAGCCCGGCTGCGCGGCCTGCGCCGGCACCGGCTACGCCAAGTCGACAATGGCCTGCCCCACCTGCCTGGACAGTCACCGCGTCTACCCGACGGCGGTAGTCACCATCACCGACCTACGCGCCCGCGTCGTACACCAGCTCTGGCAACCCGGGCCCGACGAACCGGGCACCCTGGTAGCCACCCAGGCCAACGGCAACCCGGCCTACCAGGTTCCCGACCGCTACCGGCTGGCCCGATGGGCGCGCGACTTCGGCGTACGCCCCGAAGACCTCGCCGAGCTGGCCGGCGGCCACGAGATCGGCCAGGACCTGCACGACGGCATCATCACCGCCACCTGGGCCGGCACCGACCCGGTAACCGAGTACGTGGCGTCAGCCAGTCGGGGACAGCCCGCCGCCCGGCTGCTCATCCTGGCCGCCATCCCCGACGCGCCAACCCTGGTCGAGGTGATCCGGCTCGCCATCGGGCTGCACCTCGGCATCCTCGTCACCGTCGAAAACCATCGACTGCACGCCAGCGACCCGACCCGGCTGCACGGCGAACGATGGCAGGTCCAGCTCGTGCCACCCGGCCAGCGGGACGGTTTCAGCCCGCCGCTGTTTCCGTCCCTGGAGGCTGCGCTCGCCCACTGCCGCGAAAACCTGGAAGACACCCTGGTACGCGTCGTGCCGGCCGACCCGACCGAGCCGATCGTCGTACCGCAGACCCTCGCCCCGGCTGCGCTCACCGACCCGGCGCCACTGATCAGCCGACTCGGCTACCACTACGCCGGCCAGGCCGTCACCGTCCGACTTGAGCTCGGCGGATGCCGCGTCTACCTGCACGAGCGGGACAGCATTCGCCCGCTGGCCCGCGCCACCACCCTCACCGACGCCATGTCAGCCCTCGGCCTCCGTCCGTCCTGAGTTCCGCTCCGCGTTCCGCGAGATGCATGACCGAAACCAGGCTTCAGGTTGCGATCCTCGCCCCGTCCGGAGACCAGGCGCAGCAGTGTGAGTCGTCAGTTTCCGGCGGGTAGGGGGAGGGCCAGGAGGTCCATCGGTGGGCCCCAGGGCAGGGTTGAGCGGCTGACCTGGCGCCAGCCGGCCCGTTCGTAGATTCGACGGGCCGCGGCGCGTGGATCGGAGGCGAGGGTGGCCCACTGTTCCGTCCGGCGGGCCAGCAGCATCCGCATCAGGGTGGCGCCGATCCCCTCGCCGCGCCGGGTCGGGTGGACGATCCACTCCATGACAGCCAGCTTTTCGGCGGCCTTGATTTCCGCCGGTGGCGGCGGATCGGCATTGGACCACCAGGTTCCGGCGGGCATCGTCCAGCCGTAGGCGATGCCCACCAGGTCTGTCTGGTCGACTGCGGCGGCCAGCTCAAATCCGGGCCGCCGCGCCTCCTCGGGTAGCTTCGCGGCGAAGCCGGCCACCTGCTCCGGGCCCTCCGCGTACGGCGGTTCGGCGTACACCAGCGCGTACAGGTCGACGAGCTGGGCGACGTACGTTATGGTCGCCGCTCCGTTCAGGATCGTGTAGATGACCGACATCGGTGACCGCCTACGCGCGCGTCGGATCGGGAATGCGGGCCTCGAGTTCCACCGCCGCCGCCCGGGTCCGCTCACCGGTTGGTACGGCGGCGAGCACGTGCCGGGCGACCTCGTGCAGCAGCGTGTTGTGCTGGGCTGCGGGCAGTTCGTCGAGCAGGCCGGCCGCGTAGCCCAGTCCGTCGGCGATCTCCCCGCCCTGAATGAGACAGGACGCCCGGTGCAGCTGCACCTGGGTGCGCAACCGTGCCTGGGACGGTGGATACAACGCCATCGCCCGCTCCTGCGCCGCCTGTGCCCGGGGTAGGTCACCGACGTGGGTGTACACATATGACTCGGTGTGTCGCAGCCGATGTTCCGGCCAGCCCCAGAGTGACTCCAGCTCGTTGGTGACCGAGCCGGGTAGCCGATCAGTGATGCTGGCGACCTGCTGTACCGCGGCGATCGCCTCGGTCCGGCGGCCGAGGAGCGCGAGGGACTGGGCACGGCCGGCCCACAGGCCGGCCGCCGCCGCAGAGCACCGGGTACCGGCAAGGGCGACCGCCTCCTCGGAGAGGGCGATTACCTGGGCCAGCGGACGGAAGCCGTAGCAGCCATTGACCACTTCCCATGCTCGTACCAGCACCTGGGTGTCCACATCCCCGGATTCGTCGGCGCCCCGACGTGCGGTCGACCACCAGCGGCGGGCCAGGTGCAGGTCCCCGGTGGCGACCAGGGTCATCGCCACCAGGACCGACAGTTGGCTCGCCACCCGGGACAGGCTGGCCCGACGGGCACCGGTGTCACCGGCGATGATCGCCTGGAGTACGGCGAGGTCCGAGGTGACCTGTCGCATCAGTACGTCGGGGGCGGTGCGGTAGTAGGAGTAGCCGTAGTCGACGACGATTTGTTGCCAGTCGTCGTGGTCGCCGCCGATGGCCTGGCCGACGCTGTGGCGCAGCGTCTCCAGTTCGATCATCGGTGGCGCGTTCACCGCCAGCGCGCCCAGGGCCCGTAGCACGGTGCGCCGCTGAAGTTCCGCTTCGCCGGCCTGCCGCTCATGCGCGGCCAGCAGGGTGCCGCTGGCGTCCAACGCCCGGTCGCATGCCTCGGCGAGGGTGGTGGTCGGTTTGCGGACCCCTCGTTCCACCTGTCCCAGGTAGCCGTAATCGTAGTTGACCTGCGCGGAAAGGGCGCGGAGGGATAGCTGCCGATCGACGCGTAGCTGTCGTAGCACGGTGCCGAATGCGCTCACTTTTGCCTCCGGGCGGTTGTGGGCAGTGTTGTGGGCCCACTGCTCACGGCTGTCCTCGACCGCAGTGTGCTGATGACACTGCGTGCATGTACATGTCACTCAACGATGCGTTGGGGGCTGGCGCGGTGAAACTTCAGGTACGAAACGCCGGAGGCGTGTTGTGGGCAGGTGGCGATGGCTTACCGGGATCTCCAACGAGTACGAGTTACCGGAACCGGTCTCCGGTGATCCAACGATTCGCTTGGGACACTGTGACTGGACGGACGACGAATCTGAGCCAGCGGTCATCGCGGAACCGTGGTGGGTCGTTGAGATCCCCGGTGAGCAGCTCGTCCTGCCCACGGCCGCGCCCCAGCAGCGGAATAACCGAACTGCCGACCCGTCGTCGGCCCCGGGAACGGATCCGGGTTAGCCGGAGCGTGATGACGAAGGTCCGTACTCCATTGAGCCGTGCCGGACGTCTCCGGCCTGGTCGGAGCGGCCGGCCCGCTGACCCCTGGCGGGCCGGCCTCCACCCCGAGTGGTGGTCCTTACCGTGCTGACCTGTACGGGTGTGTTCCGTCCGGGTCAGGCGGTGGTGGGTGCGACCGGCGGTGCGGCGGCGAAGGCGCTCCAGGCGGTGGGGGAGAAGCGCAGCACCGGGCCGGCCGGGTCCTTGGAATCGCGTACCGCGACGTCCATCGCCGCGATGCTGTCGTCGATGACGGCGACTTCGACGCAGGCCCCTACGTCGCCGCTGCGGCTGCTCTTGCGCCAGTTGGCGTTGGGCAGGGCGGCTGCTGTGGTCGGAGACATTTTACTGTCCTTTCAGGAGACGATGGATCGTGTCGCGGCTCGCGTCCGGGCTGAGCGCGACGGCTCGCAGGTGTTCCATGATCTTGGTGCAGGTCCGCAGTTCTTGCGGCCGGTCGATGATCAGTTGCCCGGCCACGGTCTCGACCGAGGCAAGGTTGGGATCCTCCGGGTCGGCGAACTCGAGAATGTGCAGCGAGCCACGGGTGCCGCGGTGGTAGCCGGCTACCAGCGGAATGACCTGAACTGTGATGTTCGGTAGCTCGGAGATCTTGAGTAGGTGCCGGAGCTGGGCGTCCATCACCATTTTGCCGCCGACCGGACGCAGCAGGGCACCTTCGTCGACAATCGCCTCCAGCAGTGGCGGGTTCGGCTCGGTGAGCCGCTTCTGGCGGCCCAGGCGGATCTGCACCCGCTGCTCCACCTCGTCGTCGCTGAGGGTGTGCGGGCCGCCGCGCATGATCGCTCGGATGTAGTCGGCGGTCTGCAGCATGCCCGGCACGACCGATGGCTCGAAGTTGGAGATTGCGGTGGCCTCGGTCTCAACCGCGATGAAGTCGATGGTCCTCTTGTCCAAGATGTACGAATATGTCACCCACCAGCCGGGCTTCCGGGCCTCCTTGGCCAGCTGGACCGTCTCCTCCACTTCGTTGTCCGGCACCCGGTAGAGGTTGAGCAGCGCCCGTACCGTGGCGGGGCTGCAAAGGGTCTGGGCGTTCTCGTAGCGGGAGAGCGTGCTGCGGGTGCTGCTGATTTCGTCCGCGGCGGATTCGAGGGTCAACCCGGCGGCCTCGCGGGCGGCACGCAGGGCGATGCCGAGACGACGGGCGTTGAACGACTTCGGGGCCATGTATCGATTTTGACACAGGTTCGTGGGAAAGTGTGCATGAGAGAACGGTCATGAGAGTTGCATTCACGCGTTCACAACTGGCAATCTGTACTGGCGTCCTCACCGCCGGTGGTCGTGTCGACGGTGGCTGTGGGTGACCGAAGGGGAATGAGGCGCACGGCGATCGGACCTCCCCCGTATCCGATCGTCGTGTGCCTCCCGCCACCGCGAACCTGGAGGTGTGCGATGTCCGCGCCCCGTTTTTGGCCTCGGGTGTCCCGGTGTCGTTGGTGCGCGCAACCGGTATTGCGCGATAACGACGGCGAGTGGATTCACGCCCACCTTGCCTATGTGTGTCGGGACCGGGCCGGTGCGCTCGCCGCCACCACCGCCGAGCCCGAGGCGGGCCATCGTGCGGTCTGACTACATCAGACAAAGGAGAGTCCTGTGCGTACGGCGCTGCTGCCGCCCCGGCCAATGGACCGGGTGAGTGTGTTGACTCGGTTTCTCGTTGTCCTCACCGACGTGCGGCCGCTGACCAGACAGGGCCGCGACGAGCGCAGCACGCCGGAGCGGCGACGCCAGGTGGTCGGTGCGACCAGCAGAGAGGCCGCCGACCGGATCGCCACCGCGTTCAGCGCGCTGGGGATGGTTCGCGCCGGACGTCAACGGGTCAAGGTGCTCGCCGTCGGCCGGCGCCGGCCCGCGCTGCGTTAGCGACTGCCCGCTGCCATACCCGTCGCATCCCGGTGGCTCACGCCGGCCGGGGAATTAAGGCTTGGAAAGGGGTGTGGGCCAAGCGGGCAGCCACTGAAGAGTAGGGTCAGCGAAGTGAGGGTGCGAGGAGCTGAGGGGATCGCTGGATGCCCGGTTTCCGCCGTTGTGGCGTAATCACTCGCGAACGAAAGGTGACCCAGTGACCACCCCAGGCAAGACCCGAGTCGCCATTGTTTTCGGCGGCCGCAGCACCGAGCATGCGATCTCGTGCGTCAGCGCGGGCAACATCCTGTCCGCCCTCGATCCCGACGAGTACGAGGTGCTCCCGGTGGGGATAACCAGGGCCGGGCAATGGGTGCTGACCAGCGGTGACCCGGAGCAGTTCGCCATCACCGGCCGCCAGCTCCCGGAGATCACCGCCGAGGCAGGCACCGCGGTCGTACTGCCGGCCGATCCGACCGGACACGGACTGATGGTCCTCGACCCGGCCGACGGACCGCGCGCACTGGCCGGGGTCGACGTGGTCTTTCCGGCGCTGCACGGTGCCTACGGCGAGGACGGCACGATCCAGGGGCTGTTGGAAATGGCCGGCATCCCGTACGTCGGCGCCAACGTCTTCGCCTCCGCCGCCGCGATGGACAAGGAGTTCACCCGGAAGCTCGCGGCCGCCGACGGCATCCCGATCGGCCCGTACGTGGTGCTGCGCAGCGGGATGAGCCTCGCACAGGAGGACAAGGAACGACTCGGTCTGCCGGTTTTCGTCAAGCCGTCCCGGGCCGGATCCTCGCACGGCATCACCAAGGTCTCCGACTGGGCCGACCTGGACGCGGCGGTGGCCAAGGCCCGGCAGATCGACCCGAAGGTGCTCGTCGAGGCGGCGATCGTCGGTCGGGAGATCGAGTGTGGGGTGCTCGAAGCCGAAGCCGGCGGTGGGCCGGAGGCGTCGCTGCTCGCCGAGATACACGTCGGTGAGCATGACTTCTACGACTTCGACGCGAAGTATCTCGACGGTTCCTGCAAATACGACATTCCAGCTAATTTGCCCGATGAGGTGACCCGGCGGATCCAGGAGTACGCCTGCCGGACCTTCGACGCACTGGACTGCGCCGGCCTGGCCCGGGTCGACTTCTTCGTCACCCCGGAACTGGACATCTATCTCAACGAGATCAACACGCTGCCCGGGTTCACCCCGTCTTCGATGTTTCCGCAGATGTGGGCGGCCACCGGACTGGAGTACACCAAGCTGGTGAATCGTCTCATCCGTACTGCGCTGCGCCGTGGTACCGGTCTGCACTGATCGTCACTGGTGTCCGAGCCGCGCGTGAAGTTGCCAGTCAGCCGGGCCGCGCCGACCGCCGTACCGCGGTCGGCGCGGATCCCGCATTCGGCGCCTGTCCGGCGCGCGATCCGACTCAGCGGCCGCAGTCGCTCGGAGTCCCGGTGGCCGATGGCACCGACTCGAGCACCGAATCGGACACCGGCGCCACCCGCTGCAGCGGCTGTTCGTAGATTCGGGGCACGGTGACCCGCACCGGCACCTCGCGGTCCACAGTGGTGAGGACCGCTGCCTCAGCACCCTCGACGACGTGCCAGCACACCTGGTTGACCTGCCACAGGTCGTCCGTCCGGCCGACCGACGGCTCGGGAACGCCGCAGGCCACGGTGAGCGCCGGATCGCCGTACGCGGCGTTCTGCTCCGGCCCGGCCTGCACCGGCCGCTGGGCGAGATCGCGGAGCGTGGCCGGCAATTTAGACAGCAGCGCCCGGCAGACCACCGCCGGCCGCTCAGCCAGCGGGGGCGCGGCCATCGGGACCGGGGCGGTCGACTGCGGGCCGGCGGTAGCCGACGCGCGCGGGGCAGCCGCCGGGGTCTGCGGGTTCAGCCCGCCGATGGCCAGCACCGCGACCAGCGCGGCCAGCGGTACGGCGACCACGGTGGCCCAGAGCGCCGCCTGCCGGGTGGTCCGGTCCGGGCCGCTCGGAGCCGGTGGATCCGTCGGTGCTGGATCGCCGAGCGTGGTCTGCGCGGTCGGCTCGACCGACTGCACTGGCTCCGGCTGGTTCGGGCGGGGGGTCCGCCTCGGCTCAGTGTTCTGTTTCACCTACAGTCGCACCACCGAACACGTCAGGGTCCGGGTGATGCCCGGAACCAACTGGACCTTGCTGACAATCATTTTGCCGAGTTCGTCGACGGTGTGCGCCTCAGTGAGGACGACCACGTCGTACGGCCCGGTCACCGCGTCGACGCGGACGACTCCGGAGATATTCGCGATGGAGCCGGCCACGTCACGTGCCCTACCGACCTCGGTCTGGATGAGGATGTACGCCTGGACCACGACCCGCCTCCCGTCCGCCGCCGAGCGGCTCGTCGGTGAAACTACCCCACGGAGCAGGTCGGATCTCTATCGGTGGTCAAGGGAGACACGATGAGCGATCGAATCGACCGGTGGTTTGCGACCATGCCTGACGACGAGGGGCGGTTTTCCCGCGGCGTTCGGCGGCTGACCGGAGGAGCGGTATGAACCTCGCGCGGGCTGGCGAGTTCGGCCTGATCAACCGGGTTACCGCGCGGCTGGCTTCCGGGGCGGCCTGCCTGCTCGGGCCCGGCGACGACGCGGCCGTGGTGCGCGCGAGTGATGGCCGGGTGGTCGCGTCAACCGATGTTCTGGTGGAAGGTCGACATTTCCGGCGAGATTGGTCGAGTGCGGCCGATATTGGGCATCGGGCGGCGGCGGCCAACCTGGCCGACATCGTGGCCATGGGCGCGGTGCCCACGGCGCTGCTCGTTGCGCTCTGCCTGCCCTCCGACGTAGAGGTGGGCTGGGCCGAGGAGCTCGCCGACGGGCTTAGCGCGGAGGCCGGCCAGGTCGGGGCGTGTGTGGTCGGCGGTGACATGTCGGCCAGCCCGATCATCACCATCGCGGTCACCGCACTGGGGGATCTGGAGGGCCGGGCCCCGGTGGTACGCAGCGGGGCGCACCCCGGCGACGTGGTCGCTCTCGCCGGCCGGATCGGGTACGCCGCCGCCGGATACACCGTGCTGTCCCGGGGATTCCGTACGCCGAAACTGCTGGTCGAGGCGTACCGGCGGCCAGAGGTGCCCTACCTCGCCGGCCGGTCGGCGGCTCAGCTCGGCGCTACCGCCATGATCGACGTCTCGGATGGGCTGATCGCCGACCTCGGACATGTGGCCACCGCCAGTCGGGTCGGTATCGATCTACGCCGCGCGGCGTTCGAGGTGCCCGATCCGATGCGGGATGCCGCGCACGCGCTCGGCGTCGACCCGTACACCTGGGTCTTCGGCGGTGGCGAAGATCATGCTCTGGTCGCGACGTTCCCGGAGGACACCCCGCTGCCCGACGGGTGGCGGCAAATTGGCCACGTGGTGCACGGCGCCGGACTGAGCGTTGACGGCCGTCCCTACAAGGGCGCCGCCGGTTGGGAACACTTCCGCTGACCCACCCCCACCCCAAGATCCCCGTGATCAGGGAGTAAGTCCGGCGAGTCGTCGTAAGACCGGCTGACGTGGCGTTCTCGCAGGCCGGCTTCAGGGAGGGGCAACTAGCCGCCGTACCATTTCCGGGTGAATGAGCTTGAGATTCGCGCCGTGCGGTACGACTCCCCGGTTGCGCAGCGGTTGGTCAGCGCGGCGATGGCCGACCTGGGGGTGCGGTACGGCGGTAGTGGCGACGACACCCCGGTCGACGCAGCGGAGTTCGTGCCGCCGGCCGGGGTGTTCCTCGTCGGGTACCTCGACGAGGAACCGGTGGGCTGTGGCGGCTGGCGCAGTCATGGCGAGTCCGGTGACACCGCCGAGCTGAAGCGGATGTACACCGTGCCGGCGGCCCGCGGGCGCGGTGTGGCGCGGACCATTCTCGCGGCGGTGGAGCGGTCCGCCCGGGAGTACGGTCGGGAGCGGATCATCCTGGAGTGCGGCGATCAGCAGCCTGAGGCGGTTGCCATGTACAAAAGTCAGGGCTATCAGTTGATCGACAATTTCGGCTTCTATCGAGAGGCGCCCGGGGTGCTGTCCTTCGGCCGAGCGCTCTGACCTCGTCGATCAAGGACTTTCCCGTCGATCAAGGACTAGTTGTCGTGTTTCGTAGATCGACTCACCGCGTTAAGTCCTTGATCGACGGGGGGAGGCGGCGGGGAGGGGATGTGGGTGGATACGCGAGTAGCCGCCGGATCAGGATGATCCAGCGGCTATCGACGAGAAGAGTGCGGTGACGCCCGGACGCGTCAGGCGCGGGTCACCTTGCCGGCCTTGATGCACGAGGTGCAGACCTTCAACTTGCGGGTGGTGCCGCCACCGGCCGGAGTGCGCACCGACTGGATGTTCGGGTTCCAGCGGCGGTTGGTCCGCCGGTGCGAGTGGGACACGTTGTGGCCGAAGCCCGGTCCCTTGCCACAGACGTCGCACACGCTAGCCACGGGATACTCCTGGTTTTGATCGTTCGTGTAGGTCGCCGACAGGAAACTGCCCGGGCAACCTGGTCAGGCTACCCGATGCCCGTGGAGCCAGGCCAATCGGCACCCCCACCAGTGGATCTGGGCGGACCTCGCCCAGGCCCGGCCGGTCACCCCGGCGCCATCCCGCCGACGTCACCACCCAGTGCGGCGGCCGGCGGCTGTCGGGGGACGACAGTAGGCTTCTCGCCGTGCTGGATACCCTCGACGCCGCCGCCGTACGCCGGTGGTGTGCGGGTGGACTCGCGGCGCTCAAGCGGCATCAGAGCGAAATCGACGATCTCAACGTCTTCCCGGTGCCCGACGGGGACACCGGCACCAACCTGGTGCTCACCCTCACCTCAGCCCAGCAGGCGCTGGCGATGCGCCTGGACAATTCGCCGGAGGGGGAGCAGACCCCGCACGGCCGGGATCTGCGGCTGATGGCGCGCGGCGCGCTGCTCGGTGCCCGGGGTAACTCCGGGGTGATCGTCTCCCAGATTCTGCGCGGGTTGGCCGACGGCCTTTCCGACCCGGTCGCGGTGCGCGGGCGCGTCCTGGCCAGCGGGCTGCGGGCGGCCAGTTCGGCGGCGTACGCGGCGGTGACCAAACCGGTTGAGGGCACCCTGCTCACCGTGATCGCGGCAGCGGCCGCCGCCGCCGAACGGGCGGACACCGATGACCTGCCCGTGGTGGTCCAGGCTGCCGCGACGGCCGCTACGGCGGCGCTGGCCCGGACGCCCGAGCAGTTGCCCGCGCTGGCCCGGGCCGGGGTCGTCGACGCCGGTGGGCGTGGCCTCTGCGTACTGCTCGACGCCCTGGTCGAGGTGGTCACCGGTGAGCAGCCGCGCCGGGGGACGGACCGGCCGCCGGCCGCCGCCCGGCGGCCGATGACGGCGGTCCGGGAGACCGGCTCCACCGAGTACGGCTATGAGGTGCAGTTCCTGCTCGATGCCGACGAACAGGCGGTCGACCAGTTGCGTACCGTGCTGGCCGGGCTCGGTGACTCATTGCTGGTGGTCGGCGACGGATCGCCCTCGGGGCCGTTGCCCACCTGGAACGTGCACGTCCACGTCAACGATGTCGGCGCGGCGGTGGAGGCCGGGGTGCGGGCCGGCCGACCGTACCGGATCTCGGTCACCAGGTTCGAGGACCAGCCGGCGGTGACAGCCGCGGTGGACGATCGGCGGCCAGGCGGCCACGGTGGACCGACCGGCGGCCACGGTGGACCGGACGCCGGTGGCGGCGCGGCTGGCGCCGGTGGTCTCGGCGGGGCGAGCCGCCGTGGTGGTGGCCGACGGGGTTGGGCTGACCGAGCTGTTCACCGCCGAGGGAGCCACCGTGGTGGCCGGTAACCCGTCCACTGCTGAGCTGCTCACCGCGATCCGGTCGACCGGGGTGGCGCAGGTGGTGGTGTTGCCGAACAATCCGAACACCCAGGCGGTGGCCGGCGCCGCGGCGCGGGAGGCGCAGCCGCTCGGGGCGAAGGTCAGCGTGGTGCCGACCCGCTCCCCGGTGCAGGCGTTGGCCGCGCTGGCCGTACGCGATCCGGCCCGCGGCTTCGAGGATGACGTGATCGCGATGGCCGAGGCCGCCGGTGCCTGCCGGTACGCCGAGATCAGTCACGCCAGCCGGGAGGCGTTGACGGTGGCCGGCCGGTGTCAGCCCGGCGACGTACTCGCCCTGGTGGAGGGGGAGGTGCATCTGATCGGCGCCGAGCTCGGCGCTACCTGCCGGGCGCTGCTGGACCGGATGCTCGGCGGCGGCGGCGAGCTGGTCACCCTGCTGCTCGGCGCGGACGCCCCGGATGGGCTCGCCGAGAACCTGCGGGACCATCTGTCCCGGCACTGGCCGTTCGTCGAGGTGCAGGACCACTTCGGCGGCCAGCCGTACTATCCGTTGCTGGTGGGGGTCGAATGACAGCGCAACCGGACGACGGCACGCCGGAACCGGACGACGGCACGCCGGAACCGGACGACGGCACGCCGGGACCGGACGACGGCATGCCGGGACCGGGCACCACGATGGTGACCCCGCTGAAGAAACTGATCGGGGAGAAGACAGCCAAGGCTCTGGCCAGCCACCTCAGCCTGGAGACCGCGGGCGACCTCGTCTACCACTTCCCCCGCCGCTACGACGAGCGTGGCGAACACACCGACATCCGCTCGCTGGCGGTCGGCGAGGAGGTCACCGTCCTCGGCCAGGTGCGGCGCACGGCGGTACGCCCGATGCGCCAGCGGCGGGGGAATCTGCTGGAGGTGACCGTGGAGGACGGCTCCGGCGGTCAGCTCACCCTGACCTTCTTCGGCAACCAGGCCTGGCGTGAGCGTGAGTTGCGACCCGGCCGGTGGGGGCTCTTCGCCGGCAAGGTGACCGAGTTCCGGGGCAGGCGGCAGCTCAACGGCCCGGACTATGTCCTGCTCGGGGACGGGCCGGCCGACGGTGAGGCGGCGGCGAGTGAGGAGATCGAGGAGTTCGCCGGTGCGCTGATTCCGGTCTATCCGGCCGCGGCGGCGGTGCCCACCTGGGTGATCGCCCGCTGTGTGCGGGTGGTGCTGGACACCCTCACCCCGCCGGAGGATCCGATGCCGGCGAACGTTCGGGCAACCCGCAACCTGATCGATCTGGGCACCGCGCTGCGGGAGATCCACCGACCCGCCACAAAGGAGGATCTGTACCGGGCGCGGCGGCGGCTCAAATGGGACGAGGCGTTCGCCGTACAGCTCACCCTGGTGCAGCGCAAGGTACGCGCGGCGGCCTGGCCGGCGCGGCCCCGCCCGCAGCGCGCCGACGGACTGCTGGCCGCCTTCGACGCCCGCCTGCCGTACGAGCTGACCGATGGGCAGCGCCAGGTTGGTGCGGAGATCGCCGCCGATCTGGGTACCGCGCACCCGATGCATCGGCTGTTACAGGGCGAGGTGGGCTCCGGCAAGACGGTCTGCGCCCTGCGCGCCATGTTGCAGGTGGTCGACGCGGGCGGCCAGGCGGCGCTGCTGGCCCCCACCGAGGTGCTCGCCGCGCAGCACTATCGGGGGATGCTCGACCTGCTCGGCCCGCTCGGTCGGGCCGGGGAACTGGACGGAGATCCGGCGCGGCACCCGGGTCACCCTGGTCACCGGCTCGCTGGGTGCCGCGGCCCGGCGTCGGGCCCTTGAGGAGGTGGCCGCCGGGACCGCCGGCATCGTGCTCGGCACCCACGCCCTGCTGTACGAGGGGGTCGACTTCACCGACCTTGGCCTGGTGGTCGTCGACGAGCAGCACCGGTTCGGGGTGGAGCAGCGCGACGCGCTCCGGGCCAAAGCCGAGCAGCCGCCGCACGTACTGGTGATGACCGCGACCCCGATCCCGCGCACGGTGGCGATGACGGTCTACGGCGACCTGGAGGTCTCCACCCTCTCCCAGTTGCCGCGTGGGCGTTCGCCGATCGCCTCGCACGTGGTGCCGGTGGCCGAGAAGCCGGCCTTTCTGGACCGGGCCTGGCGCCGGCTGCGCGAGGAGGTGGCCGCCGGACATCAGGCGTACGTGGTCTGCCCGAGGATCGGGGACGGTCCCGCCGCTGACGAGGAGGCGCCGGCCGCCGACGAGTCGGCGAAACGCCCGCCGTTGGCGGTGACCGAGGTGGCGCCGCTGCTGGCCGAGGGGCCGCTGCACGGACTGCGGATCGGGGTGCTGCACGGCCGGTTGCCGGCCGACGAGAAGGACACGGTGATGCGCTCGTTCGCCACCGGTGACCTGGATGTGCTGGTGGCCACCACCGTGGTCGAGGTCGGGGTCGACGTGCCGAACGCCACCGTGATGGTGGTGCTGGACGCGGAGCGCTTCGGCGTCTCCCAACTGCACCAGCTCCGGGGCCGGGTCGGTCGGGGCGCGGCGGCTGGGCTCTGCCTGCTGGTCACCGAGGCTCCGGAGGGTACGCCGGCCCGGGAGCGGCTGGACGCGGTCGCCTCCACCACCGACGGTTTCCGTTTGGCCGAGCTGGATCTGGAGCAGCGCCGGGAGGGGGACGTGCTCGGCGCGACCCAGTCCGGGCACCGCTCCCACCTGCGGTTGTTGTCGCTGCTGCGGGACGCCGAGCTGATCCGGGACGCCCGTACCGAGGCGATCGGGACTGGTTGAGCAGGACCCGGAGCTGGCGAAGCATCCGGCCCTGGCCGCCTCGGTGGCCGCCCTGGTGGATGAGGAACGCGCCGAGTACCTGGAAAAAGGCTGAGAGATTGAGCGGCGCGTTGACCGTCTCCGGTCCACGCGCCGCTCAGCTTGGCCGTTCGAATCAGACGGTGAAGGTCAGCCGGCGACGGCGGGCCATCAGGTAGAGGCCGGCACCGACGCCGACCAGGACCACGGCTGTACCGGCGATGCCGGCGGCAGCCGCGCCGGTGACCGGCAGACCACCGCCGCCGCCACCGCAACCCTTGGGCTGCGTCCAGGTGACCGGTTCGGCGCCCTCGTAGCCCTCGGCGGAGCGGTTGACGGTGAGACCTTCGGAGGCGGGGAAGGTTACCGACTTGCTCTCGCCCGGCGCCACGGTGAGTGTCTTGCGCCTCACCCTGGTTCGGGGTGTAGGTGACGGTGATGCGTTCGCCGATCCGCCGGGTTGTTGATGGTGAAGGTCAGCTCGTCGCAGGTGAACGTGACGATCTCCGCCGGCTCGGCCGGCTCCGGGTTGGGATTGGTTTCCGGGTCCGGGTCGGGGTCGGTTCGGGCTCCGGCGTGGGCTCGGTGCTCGGATCTGGGCTCGGGGTCGGGGTCGGATCGACGCACTGGGTGAGGGACGCCGGCCGGCGGACGATGGTCCTGCTCACTGCCCTGAGCGATTATTTCCTTTCGGCCATCGTGTTCGCGGACCCAGCGGAGCCTGACCTTGAGTGAGGCCTGCTTATTGCTGGACGGGACCAACTGTTCGCCGGTGATTTCACCGCCAGCCGGAACCTCTGAGCCTTTGTCGAATCCAGTGACCGGACTGCTTCCCGGGGTCGGGTCCAACCAGGTGATCGTCGCGGGGATGTCGCCCTCGCTGTTCCCCACCGTCCAGGCGACCTTCCAGTCGCCGTCCGGGGTGACGCAGACGGCCGCGCCGGAGACGATGGGGTGGTGCGCGCTCGCGGGTGTGGCCAGCGCCAACGTCGCGGTGAGGCCGAGGAAGGTGGCCCCGAGGATGGCGAGCGGTCGCCGGAGCGACAGCTTGGAACGGATCACGGGTACTCCTCAGAGGGGAGGGCTTCGGGTCGCAGCGCTGGGGCGAGGGTGCGATCGCCCCCAGGGCTGACCCGATCTGCGACAACAGTTTCCCGGCGCATAGTGCGGCGACGAAACGCGCCCGGTACGGGCGCCCGAGCCTAACGATTACGGCGGTGCCAGGGCATCCTCCAGGCTTGCCCCGCGATGATCATGTTGTGAACTTGAGACGTTCACCCCGCTATTAGTGATCATCTGATCTCTCGCGGTGCATCTTCGCCGTGGCCGGACAGACGCTGAGGGCGCGCCGACCGTTTCCGGTCGACGCGCCCTCAGTCGGGTGGATCAGATCACGCGGTGAAGGTCAGCCGGCGACGACGGGCCACCAGGAAGAGCGTGACACCGATGGCCAGCAGGACCACGGCGCCACCGGCGATGCCGGCGGCTGCCGCACCGGTGACCGGCAGGCCACCGCCGCCGCCACCGCAACCCTCGGGCTGCTCCCAGGCGATCGGCTCGGAGTCATCGAGACCCTCGCCGGTCGGGGTGACGGTCAGCCCCTTCTTGGCCGCGAACGTCACACTGCCGGTCTGGCCGGGCTCCACGGTGAGGGTCTTCGGCTCACCGGTGTTCGGGGTGAAGGTGACGGTGACCGACTCGTCGGTCGGGTTCTCGATCGTGAAGATCATCTCGTCGCAGGTGAACTCGAGGGTGCCGACCGGCTCGACCGGCTCCGCGGTCGGTCCCGGGTCCGGGGTGTTGGAGGTCTCCGGGTCGGGGCTCTCGGTCACCTCCGGGTCGGGGCTCTCGGTCACCTCCGGGTCGGGGCTCTGGGTCGTCTCCGGGTCGGGGCTCTCGGTCACAGTCGGCGACGGGCTCGGGTTGGCCGCGCAGTTCTCGAGCTTCGTGGCCTCTATAGTGCGCTCTTCGGTGACGGTCTTGTGCGGGCGCTTCCACTGCGCCTTGACCGTCAGTTTGGTGTCGAGGTGGCCCCTGGAAGGGGTACGGGTCTCGGTGCCGGTCAGGTCGTCGCCGTTGGGGGGCAGCGTGGCCTTGGCCTTGATGTTGCCGACTTCCCGGGGCGATACCTTGAGGATGGTGGCGGGGATCTCCTCGCTGTTGCCGACCCGCCAGTCGAACCGGTACTCCTTGGTCTTGCTGTCGACGAGGCAGTACGTGCCCGAGATGTTCGGGTGGTGAGCGCTCGCGGGCGCGGCGAACGCCACGGCGCCGGCGATGCCGATCATCGCGCCGGCGGCAGCCGCCAGAGCGCGACGGATCGGGGACTTCAGACGATTCACGCCTACTCCTATGAGGGATTGAGCATGGGATGCGGAGAGACGGAGGTCACCGTTTCGCGGAGCGGATGTAACCTGCTACGACGTCTCCCCGCTGCATCGGGCCGGCAGGCTGCAGCCGGCACAGCGCCTGACCTTATCGATTAGGTTGGTACCAGAACAGCCTTCAGGCATCGCTAGCGATGATGTTGCCGATTCGACACCATTGATGCACGAGTGGTGACGAAGATATCTCCCTCGGTGCGCGCTTTGCGTTGTTCGGTTCCTCGTTAGTCGTTCAATATCGTTAATGCCATGAACGGAAGATCGTGATGACCAGGATCGTCGCCGGGACGCTCGGCGGCCGCCGGATCCACGCCCCGCCGGGCGCGGGCACCCGGCCGACCTCGGATCGGGTACGGGAGGCGCTGTTCAGCGCGCTCGACGCGATGACCGAGCTGGCCGGGGCCCGGTTCGCCGATCTCTATGCCGGCTCCGGCGCGGTCGGTCTGGAGGCGTTGTCCCGAGGAGCGGCGCACGTGCTGCTGGTCGAGTCCGACCCGCGGGCCGCCCGGATCACCCGGGAGAACATCGCCGCGCTGCGCGCCGGCGCCGCCGCGCGGCTGGTCACCGGAAAGGTCAGCCAGGTGCTGGCCACGCCGGCCCGAGGACGGGCCGTACGACGTGGTCTTCGCCGACCCGCCGTACGCCGTATCCGACGAGCAGGTCACCGCGATGCTGACCGCGCTGGTCGACGGCGGCTGGCTGGCCCCGGACGGCGGTGGTGGTCATCGAGCGGTCCAGTCGCACCGGGCCGGTCGACTGGGTGCAGGGAATCACCGGCGCAGCGTAGCCGGCGGTACGGCGAGACGACTCTTTGGTACGGTCGCCGATCATGAGACGTGCGGTCTGTCCCGGCTCGTTCGATCCGGTCACCAACGGCCACCTCGACATTATCGGTCGGGCCAGCCGGCTCTTCGACGAGGTCATCGTCGGCGTGTTGATCAACCAGTCGAAGACCGGCCTGTTCAGCGTCGAGGAGCGGATAACCATGCTCCGCGAAGTGACCGGATCTTACGATAATGTCCGGGTGGAGTCGTTCCAGGGCCTGCTGGTCGATTTTTGCCGAACGCAGCAGGCGGCCGTGCTGGTCAAGGGCCTGCGGGCGGTCAGCGACTTCGACTACGAGTTGCAGATGGCCCAGATGAACATCGGCCTGGCCGGTGTCGAGACGCTTTTCATGCCGACCAACCCGCTCTACTCCTTCCTCTCGTCCAGCCTGGTCAAGGACGTCGCGAAGTGGGGTGGGGACGTCTCGGCGCATGTGCCGGAGGTGGTCGGTCAGAAGCTGCGGGACCGGCTCACCGAGGGTCCGCGCGAGCTGATTGGCGGGCTGCCCGCCGGTCCGCCATTTGCGTTGATCGGTCAGAATCGGCGACGCGCCGGTCCGGTGCCGAAGGGTCCCCGGTCCGGAACGCACCGCATTATTGGCTGAGCAGGAATCCGCCTCGGACGCCGCATCAGGTAGATCGGCCGACGAAACGACAGGAGTGAGGTACCGGTGGAAGACCCCGACCCGCTCGATCGCATCGACGAGATTATCCGCATGGTGGAGACGGCCCGTTCCGTTCCGATGTCCCGCAACAACGCCATGGTCGACCGCGGCGAGATGATCGCGGTCCTGGAGGAGCTGAGCGCCGGTCTGCCCAGGGCGACTCCGCAAGGCGGCGGCGCTGCTGGAGGAGCGGGACCAGATCATGGATGCCGGTAAGCGCGAGGCCGATCGGATCATCAATGAGGCCGAGGCTGAGCATGCCCGGCTCGTGTCGATCAATGAGATCACCGTCTCCGCCGAACACGAGGGCGCCCGGATCATCGCCGACGCGCGGGCCGAGGCGCGGCGGCTACGCGAGGAGGTCGACGATTACGTCGACACCGCACTGGCCAACTTCGAGCAGTTCCTCACCCGGGCGCTGGCTTCGATCGAGCGGGGCCGGGACAAGATGCACGCACTGCGGGAGATTGGTAGCTTCGCGGGCGACGAGCACGAACGGCCGTTGCCGTTCTGACCTGGCAGTGCCCCGGTTCGACGGTCGGACCGCTGCTCAGGTAACCTGCTTTGTCGGCCACTCACAGGCCGGAGTCTAACTATGCCCAAACATCTGCCGAACACATCTCGATCCCAGGTCACCGCTGGTCCTCGACACGAGGGAGCTACCGCGCCGGCCTGGCGTTCAGCGTGCGGTCAAGCGGGTGGTGCCGGCACCGGCGGACCTCGGCTTGGAGCTGATCGGCGTGCCGGACGGGCGCGGATTTGAGCCTCGACCTGAGACTCGAATCGGTGTCCGAGGGCGTGCTCGTCTCCGGGACCGTCTCCGGTCCCATCGAAGGCGAGTGCGGCCGCTGTCTGCGCCCGATCAGCGAATCGCTGGTCGTCACGATCCAGGAGCTGTACGCCTACGAGCGCAGCACCACGGACGAGACGACCGACGAGGATGAGGTGGGCCGGATGCAGGGCGATCTGATCGACCTGGAGCCGGCGCTGCGGGATGCGGTGGTGCTCGCACTGCCGACCAACCCGCTCTGCCGGGACGACTGCCCAGGACTGTGCCCCGAGTGCGGGGTGCACCGGGACGATCTGCCGATCGACCATGACCACCAGCAGATCGACCCGCGCTGGGCGGGCCTGTCGCAACTGACCCGTCAAGAGGAGTAAGAACCGTGGCCGTCCCGAAGCGCAAGATGTCGCGCAGCAACACCCGGTCCCGCCGGGCGAACTGGAAGGCGACGGTGGTCCCGACTGTGGCCTGCCCGCAGTGCAAGTCGCCGAAGCTGTCGCACACCGCCTGCACCGTCTGCGGCACCTACAACGGCCGTCAGGTCATCGAGGTCTGAATTCCGGACCTCGCGTGACGCACCCGACCTTGGGTCGGGCGGCGCGCCCGCCCTGGCAACTGCCCGGTGCACCGGCTCCCGATCGACGCCAGCCGACTCCCGACGGATGGTGTGCACGTGGAGCCGGGCACCGTGCGGATCGCCGTCGACCTCCTCGGCGGGGACGATGCTCCCGCCGTCGTGGTTGACGGCGCTCTGCGGGCGATCGACGCCGATCCCGATCTGCACCTGCTGCTCGTTGGCCCGCCCGAGGCGGCCAGCGGGTTACTCGCCGCGCTGCGACCGGCCGACCGGCACCGGGTCACCGTCCGCCCGGTCGGTGACGCGGCCGAGTCGGTCGACGCGTCCAGCCTGAGTGGCCGGACGCGACACCACGCGTCGGCGCCGGCGTGGCCGCGGTAGCCGAGGGCGCCGCCGTGGCCCTGGTCTCGGCCGGGGCCACCGGACCCACCGTGACCGCCGCCGCGCTCGGCCTCGGCCGCTGGCCCGACGTACGTCAGCCGGCCCTGGTCACCACCGTGCCCGCCAGCGCCGGTCCGGTGGTGCTGCTCGACGTTGGCGGGTCGCTGGAGGCCCGTCCGGCCATCCTGGCCCGGCACGCGACGCTCGGCGCCGCCTACGCCGCCGTCGTGCACGACGTGGCCGAACCGCGGGTCGGCCTGCTCTCCGTCGGCACCGAGCCGGGCAAGGGCGACCTGACCCGGCGGGCGGCGGACCCGATGCTCGCCGGTCTGGCCCTGCCGGTCGGCGCCCGGTACATCGGTCTGGTCGAGGGGTACGACGTGACCAGCGGCGTGCACGCTGACGTGGTGGTCACCGACGGGTTCACCGGCAACGTGCTGCTCAAGGGGATTGAGGGGGCGTACGCGCTGGCCGGCGGACCACCGACCAGCGGCGGGGCGCCCCGAGCCGCCGTACTGCTGGGCGTGGCGGGTACCGTCGTCATCTGCCACGGCGCGGCCGGGCGCGACGACGTCGCCTCCGGTATCGCGCTCGCCGCCACCCTGCACCGCCGCCGGGCGATCGCGACGATCTCCGCGCTCCTCGCCGATCCCATCCGGGCAATCGCAACACCGACACCGAGGTAACGCCCATGACCAACGACAAGCGGCGGCGTGCGCCCATCGCACACCTCGAAGCCGCCTTCGGCGTCGCGCTTGAGCCTGAGCTGCTGGAACGCGCGCTGACCCACCGCTCCTACGCGTACGAGAACGGCGGGCTGCCCACCAACGAGCGGCTGGAGTTTCTCGGCGACTCGGTGCTCGGTGTGGTGATCACCACTGCGCTCTTCCGTAACCATCCGGACCTGCCCGAGGGGCAACTGGCCAAGCTGCGGGCCAGCGTGGTCAACATGCGGGCGCTGGCCGAGGTGTCCCGCGGGCTCGGACCGCAGGGCCTCGGGCCGTACCTGCTGCTGGGCAAGGGCGAGGAGACCACCGGCGGTCGGGACAAGGCGAGCATCCTGGCCGACACCCTGGAGGCGTTGCTCGGCGCGATCTACCTGCAGTACGGCCTGGACACCGCCACGACCGTCATCCACCGGCTCTTCGACCCGTTGATGGCCGAGTCGGCGCGTCGGGGCGCGGGACTGGACTGGAAGACCAGCCTGCAGGAGCTGACCGCCGCGCTCGGACTCGGTGTACCGGACTACCGGATCGACGAGGCCGGCCCGGACCACGCCAAGACCTTCACCGCCTGGGTGGTGGTGGCCGCGAAGAAGTACGGCGGCGCTGACGGCCGGAGCAAGAAGGAGGCCGAGCAGCGGGCGGCCGAGGCCGCCTGGCGGACCCTCTCCGAGCAGGTCGCCGAACCGACCGTGGAGCCGGCGGAGGAGCCGACCGTGGAGCCGGCGGAGGAACGGGCCGTGGAACCATCGGTGGGAGAGCCCACCGCTGAGCCGGTCGGCCCGGCTGATCTGATGTGCGCGAGAGGCGGATCCGATGCCTGAACTCCCCGAGGTGGAGACGGTCCGACAAGGGCTCGCCAAGTGGGTGATCGGCCGGCGGATCGAGGCTGTTGAGGTACGGCATCCTCGGGCGGTCCGCCGGCACCTGCCCGGGGGCGAGCACTTCGCCGCGGTGCTCGCCGGTCGGACGGTGCGCGACGTGTGCCGGCGAGGCAAGTACCTGTGGCTGCCATTGGACAGCGGTGACGCGGTAGTCGGGCACCTGGGCATGTCAGGACAGTTGCTGCTGCAACCGGCCGAGGCCGTTGACGAGAAGCACCTGCGGATCCGTTTCACCTTCGACGATGGCGGTGCGCAGCTCCGCTTCGTTGACCAGCGCACCTTCGGTGGGCTCTCGGTCTCCTCGGGCGGTGCCGAACTGCCGGCGGAGATCGCGCACATCGCCCGGGACCCGATGGATCCGCTCTTCTCCGACGCGGGTTTCGTGGCCGGGCTGCGCCGACGGCGTACCGAGGTCAAGCGGGCCCTGCTCGACCAGACGTTGATCTCCGGGGTCGGCAATATCTACGCCGACGAGGCGCTCTGGCGGGCCCGGTTGCACGGGACCCGACCAACCGACGGACTCACCGGGCCGGCGGTCGAGCGGCTACTCGGGCACGTCCGTGACGTGTTGAATGAGGCGATCAAAGAGGGCGGGACCAGCTTCGACGCGCTCTATGTGGATGTCAACGGCGAGAGCGGCTATTTCGACCGGGCCTTGAACGTGTACGGCCGGGAGGGGCTGCCTTGTAACCGCTGCGGCGGGCTGATCCGCCGCGAGGCGTTCATGAACCGCTCGTCCTACAGCTGCCCGCGTTGCCAGCCCCGGCCGCGTACCTCAGCGGGTTAGCCGGCCCGGTGCGGCCCGGTGGCCCGGGCCTCGACGATCTGGTCCCCGGCCGGCGCCCGAGTCGTCGGGCGCGCCGCCCACCCTCACGGGCTCTCCGATCCGCTGAGCGCTGGGACGCCGGCTGGGGGCAGACAAGGGTCGCGCCAGGCGGTCAGACTCCGCTCTTTACGCATTGAGGCGAAGCCGTAGCCGAGGGCCACTGTGCAGAAGTCTCGGGTTGATCCCAGATATTCGACGTGGAACACCGGCTTGCCGGCATTGATGAAGGGCAGCAGCCGGTGGCACTCCCGGCGGTGGAAGCATTCCTCGTTCACCGCGAAGTCGAAGTCCGGTTCCAGGGCCGTGACCTGATCCAGATCGTTGGTCAAGCCAGGGGATAGCCCGATCTCGCGGGCCAACGTGGCGAGGTTGCGGTTGAACACGAGCTGGCCGTCGAAGGTCAGTGGAAATCCGGACCGCTGCGCGTACCCATCCAGGTGCGTCGGCATGACGGCCTCGAAGCCCTTGCCGCGGCAGAGTCGGAACCGGTCCGCCAGTACCGGCTCCAGCGTTGACCACTGCCGGATGTCCAGCCAGCGTTCGCCGGCCGTACCTGCCTTGGCGCCGAGCACCGCCGCCGGGAAGCGGGCCGCGTCCGGACGAGCTTCCTCGTACGTCCCCGCCTGCACTTGACAGATCAAGCGTCGATCCAGGGTGCGGAGCCGCTGGACGTCCTCGATTGTCGTGCTGAACAGGTCGAGCGCGAACACCTTCGCGTCCACGGTCGGGTCGAGTTCTCCGGTGAGCTGCCACTGCCAGCTCGGCGCTGGTCCGCTCGACCAGGGGCGCGGGGTGGCCGACCGGTTCCGGACCGGTACGCAGCCCGGGACGGGCGCGATCAGGGTGGCGGCGAGCAGCGCGGCCCACCATCGCCGACCCCCCGATGGCCAGCCGGTTCCGTTGGCGGGCACCTCAGCGAGCTGCGGTCGTCAAGAGCAGCACCCCCTCAACTCCGGACAACGAGTCGGCCACCATTCCCGGCACGGGTATCAGCCGTTCCCGGTACGGCGCCGGCCCCGCTCGGTCACGGTTCGGGCCGAGTCAGGCCAGCGAACCGAACATCTGCGTCCAGTACAGGGTGCCGTCGCCGGCTGCGGCCACGCCTACCCCGATCGCCTTGGCGGCGCAGTTGAGAATGTTGGCTCGGTGCCCGGGGCTGTTCATCCAACCTTCCATCACCGCCGCCGGAGTGCGGTAGCCGGCGGCGACGTTTTCGCCGATGGCTTTCGGGTAGCCGGCGCGTCCGGCCCGGTCCCAGGGCGAGCTGCCGTCGCTGCCGGTGTGCGACATGTTGTGGTGGCTTGCCTGGTCCTCGCTGTGCAGCCGGGCGGCGGTGGTCAGTTTGGCGTTGACCGATACCGCGCCGCAGCCGTTCGCGGCGCGTTCCTGGTTGACGATCTCGACGACCTGCGCCTCGCGAGTGTCTGCGGTGCTGGCCCGGGTCGGTGCCGGGGTGGTCTTGCTTGGCGTGGTGGTGGCTGGCCTGGTGGTCGGCTGGCATGGTGGTGGCTGGCATGGTGGTGGCTGGCATGGTGGTGGCTGGCATGGTGGTGGTGGCGCGAGTGGTGGTGGCTGGTGCGGTCGTGACGGTAGCGGAGCTGGTCGGGGTCGGCGCGTGGGTGAGCAGCGGACCGTCGTCGAGGGTGCCGGAGCCACCCGTGCCGGTTGCCGGGTGCACCGATCCGCTCGGGGCGGCGGACGGAGCGCCAGCGATGTTGGGCGGCAGTAGGGCAGTGGCCATGCCGAATGCGACCAGCACGGCGGTGACGGCGGCGGCCGATCCGAGTGCCCAGGGTAGTCGGCCAGCGCGGCGGTGTCGGCCGGCTACCCGACGTGTCGCCCTCCGTCGGCGGCCAGTGTCGGACGCGTTCGACCGGGCGCGGTTCGTCGGTTCACCTTGACCGGTCGGATCGTTCCACCATTGCACAGGCATTCCTCCGCTGGTCTGGCAGTGGGCCGTTGCGGACGCTACGCGGGCTGCCTGACCTGGGCAACCTCGCTAAGGAAGATCTAAGACGGGTCAGCTCAACCGCCTGTTCGATCCACCTACCGGCGCCAATGACAATCCCGTCGACCGCCTCGCCGGGGGTCCAGAAAACGATCTTGCTGATGGCTAATGGTGCTTCGTTCGAGGACCGGTTCGGCGGCATGAGTGATTCGTACTGGTGGAACTTGACGAACCGAAGGGATCGGCACACTATATAGGTGTCGCCAGTCGCGCCCGACCATGCCCGCATGTTGCCTGTGGGCTGGCAGTCGCGAACAGTTGGGCGCGCGTTGGCCGGCCTTTCCGGCAGCGCATTACAAGGAGACGATATGGCGAAGGCCCTCTATGGCCACGTTGGTGCGGCGTCTGACCGACGCTTGATCGACGAGGTCACCCGACTGCGTGCCAGAGTCCAGGCGCTGGAGTTCGAGATCACCCGGCTGCGCGCCGAGAACGATCGGCTCGCGGCTGCGGCAGCCGAAGCAGACGACCTGCTGCGGCTGGCCGAGCCGGCACTGACCTGATCTCCAGGGCCGGGACCGGCGTGCACGGCCCGCACAACTGAATCGCAACCCGCAATCGCGCGCCGACACGTGTTCCGTGACGGCGCGCAGTTTTTGTCCCGGAACCGTGCTGGGCGGTGGGCTCCGCCAAGCGGCGACCGTCCCGGGTCCACCCGGGATGACCAGGGGCGATCCGACATTCGCCGGTGGCGCGTGCCACACGGCTGTGGGTGCGGCGGCGGGTTACTCTGCGGGATGACGAGGCTCCACATCCGGTGTGAGTCAGTTGACGTGCGAGTCATCCCGTAGCCGGGCGTGACCGGTCGGCCCGGCGACCCCTGGTTGCGGAGCCCGCCGGTCCGGTCGACCACGAGACTGTCCGGCGTCGCGTCGGACAAGGATCGAGAAGGTGTATCTCAAGAGCCTGACGGTGAAGGGCTTCAAGTCCTTCGCCTCCACCACGACGCTCAAGCTGGAGCCGGGGATCACCTGTGTGGTCGGACCCAACGGCTCGGGCAAGTCCAACGTGGTTGACGCCATCGCCTGGGTGCTCGGTGAGCACAGCGCCAAGGCGCTGCGTGGCGGCAAGATGGAGGACGTCATCTTCGCCGGCACCGCCGGCCGGGCGCCGCTGGGCCGGGCCGAGGTCGACGTTGACGATCGACAACACCGATGGCGCGTTGCCGATCGACTACACCGAGGTGTCGATCACCCGGCGGATGTTCCGCTCCGGCGATAGCGAGTACGAGATCAACGGCAGTTCCTGTCGGTTGCTGGACATCCAGGAACTGCTCTCCGACTCCGGTATCGGTCGGGAAATGCATGTCATCGTCGGTCAGGGGCAGCTCGACGCGGTGCTGCACGCCAAGCCGGAGGACCGGCGCGCGTTCATTGAGGAGGCGGCCGGCGTACTCAAGCATCGCAAGCGCAAGGAGAAGGCGCTGCGCAAGCTCGACGCGATGCAGACCAACCTCAACCGGCTCACCGACCTGACCGCCGAACTGCGTCGTCAGCTCAAGCCGCTGGGCCGGCAGGCCGAGGTGGCCCGGCGGGCGGCCACCATCCAGGCCGACCTGCGGGACGCCCGGCTGCGGCTGCTCGCCGACGATCTGGCCACCCTGCGCGCCACCCTGGACAAGGAGATCGCCGACGAGACCGCGCTGCGCGAGCGCCGCGAGCAGGTTGAGCAGGAGCACACCGAGGTGCAGCGGCGGCTCGCCGAGCTCGAGCTGGCCCTGGCCGAGGACGCGCCGCTGCTGGCCAGCGCCCAGGACAACTGGTACCGGCTGGCCGCACTCCAGGAGCGGTTCCGCTCCACCGAGCAGCTGGCCAGTGAACGGCTACGCCACCTGAACGCCACGCCGGATGACGAGCGTCCCGGCCGGGACCCGGAGCGACTCGTCGCCGAGGCCGAGGAGATCCGGGCCCACGAGGAGGAACTGCGGGCCGCCCTCACCGACGACCAGGTACGCCTCGCCGAGGCGGTGGAGAGCCGCCAGGAGCTCGAACGCCAACTCGCCGAGGCGGAGCGGGCGCTGGTCGCCGCGGCCAAGGCGATCGCCGACCGCCGGGAAGGGCTGGCCCGGTTGACCGGTCAGGTCAACTCGGCGCGGGCCCGGACCGGATCGGCCGCGGAGGAGATCGACCGGCTCGCCGCCGCGCACGCCGATGCGGCGGCCCGCGCCGAGCAGGCGCAGGCCGAGTTGGACGCGGTGGCCGAGCGGTCGAGCCAGGCGGACCGGAACAACGCGGATCTCGACGCCCGGCACGCCGAGGCGGTCGCCGCGCACGAGGCGGCCAACGCGGCGGTCCGGGCGGTTTCCGATGCCGAGCGGGCGGCGGAGAAGGACGCCGCTACCTGGAAGGCCCGCGAGGAGGCGCTGGCCATGGGCCTGCGCCGCAAGGACGGCGCTGGTGCGCTGCTCGGCCCAGGCGGACCAGGTGCCCGGGCTGCTCGGCGGGTTGGCCGGGCTGCTGACCGTGGCGCCGGGCCACGAGGCGGCGCTCGCCGCCGCGCTCGGTCCGCTCGCCGACGCGGTGGCGATGGCCGGCGTCGACGAGGCGACCGAGGCGATCCGACTGCTCAAGATCCAGGACGCCGGCCGAGCCAGCCTGCTGATCGCCCGATCGGCCGGGCCCGGCATGATCGGTTCGGCGGACGCCCTGCGTCCCGCGCTGCCAGCCGGTGCGCGATGGGCGCCGGACCTGGTCGGCTGCCCCGACGGGATGCGCCCGGCGGTGCACCGGGCGTTGCGCGACGTGGTCCTGGTCGACGATCTCGAAGCGGCGACCCGGCTGGTCGGCGACCAACCCGGAACTGTGCGCGGTCACCCGCGACGGCGACGTGATCGGCGGCTACGCGGCGGCCGGTGGCTCGGCCAGAGCACCCAGCTTCATCGAGGTGCAGGCCGCCGTCGAGGAGGCCCGGGCAAACCGGACCTCCGCTGAGCAGACCATCGCGGAGCTGCGCGAGCAGCTTGCCGATGCCCGCGCCGAGGTAGCCGAGCATAAAGCGGCGGTCAGCGCCGCCGCCGAGGTCAAGCGGGAAGCTGAGGGGCAGCGCAACGCCGCCGCCCGCCGGCTGGCCGAGCTGGGCGCCGCCGCCCGGTCGGCGAAGGCGGAGACCGACCGGCTGGCCGAGTCCCGGGCCCGCGCCGAGCAGGCCCGGGATCGGGACCTGACCGGCCTTGCCGAGTTGGCGGAGCGGCTCCGGCTGGCCGAGTCCACTCCGCTCGAAACCGAGCCGTCCACCGCCGAGCGGGACGAGCTCGCCGCGCACCTGCCGAGGGCCCGGCAGAACGAGATGGAGGTGCGGCTGGCGGTACGTACCGCCGAGGAACGGGTCGCCGCCATCGCTGGCCGGGCCGACTCGCTGATGCGGCAGGCACGCGCGGAACGGGCCGCCCGGGAACGTGCCGCGGCCCGCCGGGCGGCCCGGACCCGAGGCGCCGGGATCGCCCGCGCGGTCGAGCTCGGCGCCCGGGAGGCACTCACCCGGTTGGCACTGTCGCTGGCCAGCGCCGAGCAGACCCGGGACGCGGTGGCCCAGGCCCGGTCCGCCCGGGAGGCCGAGCTGCTTCAGGTACGCGGCGCGGCCAAGCAGCTCGGCGCCGACCTGGAACGGCTCACCAGCGCGGTGCACCGGGACGAAGTGGCCCGCGCCGAACAGCGGATGCGGATCGAACAGTTGGAGGCCAAGGCGGCCGAGGACTTCGCGCTCGACGTGCAGACCCTGATCGCCGAGTACGGCCCGAGACAGCTCGTACCGCCGAGCCAGGCCGAGGTGACCGCAGGCTGAGCGGGACGGCAGCCCGGTGCCCGAGCCGGTGCCCTTTGACCGGCCGGTGCAGGAGAAGCGGGCGGCCAAGGCCGAGCGCGAGCTGGCCCTGCTGGGCAAGGTGAACCCGCTGGCACTGGAGGAGTTCGCGGCGTTGGAGGAGCGGTTCACGTTCCTCTCCGAGCAGTTGGAGGACCTCAAAGCCACCCGTCGGGACCTGCTCACCGTGGTCAAGGATGTGGACGATCGGATCCTGGAGGTCTTCGCCAGCGCGTTCGCCGACACTGCCCGGGAATTCGAGCAGGTGTTCACCGTGCTCTTTCCCGGCGGGGAGGGACGGTTACTGCTCACCGACCCGGAGGATCTGCTCACCACCGGCGTCGAGGTCGAGGCACGACCGCCGGGCAAGAAGATCAAGCGGTTGTCGCTGCTCTCCGGCGGGGAGCGGTCACTGACCGCGGTGGCCATGCTGGTCGCGATCTTCCGGGCCCGGCCCAGCCCGTTCTACATCATGGACGAGGTGGAGGCGGCGCTCGACGACGTCAACCTGGGCCGGCTGATCACGCTGATGGCTCAGTTGCGGGCGAAGAGCCAACTGATCATTATCACGCATCAGAAGCGCACAATGGAGGTGGCCGACGCGCTCTATGGCGTGACCATGCGCAATGGTGTCACTGAAGTGATCAGTCAGCGACTCTCCCGGGAGGATACGGAGTAATGGCTCGGCAACGTGCGACGGCGCTCCTGGTCGATTTTGACGGCGTACTGCGGCAGTGGGATCCGGCGGTCAATTCTGCGGTGGAGCAGCGGTACGGCCTGCCGGCGGGCGCACTGCTCGACATCGCGATGGCCTGGTCCCATCTGAAGCTGGCGGTCACCGGGCAGATCAGCCACGAGCAGTGGATGACCGCCGTGGCCGAGGCCCTTGCCGAGCCGGCCGGCGGCATCGAGCGGGCCCGTGCGGCAGTGGCCGAGTGGCAGGCCTACCGGGGCGTGGTCGACGCCGAGGCTGCTCGCCTTCGTCCGGCAGGCGCGGGCCGCCGGGCTGCGGGTCGGTCTGGCCACCAATGCCACCGACGCGCTCGACGCCGACCTGGCCACGCTCGCGCTCGTCGACGAGGTCGACCTGGTGGTGAATTCCTCGGTGCTCGGACTGCACAAGCCGATGAAGGAGTACTTCCAGGCGGCCTGCCAGGCGTTGGGCACGTTGCCGGAACGGGTGCTGTTGGTCGATGACGACGATCGTGCGGTGCGCGGCGCCCGCGCCGCCGGGCTCTCCGCGTACCGGTGGAACGGTCCGCAGGACCTGCCCTACCTGCGGGCCGCGCTCGGCTGCTGAACTCCAGATCCGCCGGTCCGCGGTCACCGGCGTATCGTCACACCTCGTGTATCCGACAAGGCGTATCGCACTGCTTGCCGTCGTGCTCATCGTCCTCATCGTCGCCGTCGTCGCGACCGGACTGACCTGGCGCGGGCACGCACGCTTCGGTGCGATCGCCGACGAGCAAACCACCACCCTCACCGTGAACGTGGGTGGGCGATTCTCCCTGGCCGTGCCGGATCGCGGTGCGTCAGTCGGTGACCATTGGACCGCGTCGGCCGATCCGGCCGGTCTGGTGGAACTGGTCGAGAAGGAGCGGATGGCGGCCGGTCTGTGGGACCAGGTTTTCGGCCCGTCGCTGGACGGCGGTGCCGGCTCGCGCTACTTCCGGTACGACGCGAAACGCCCTGGGCAGGTCACGATCACCCTGTCGAACTGTTTCCAGGGCTGCCGGAACGACCACACCCGGGCCGAGTCGAAAACGCTCAGCTGGACGGTGACGATTTCCTGATGCCGGGCATTGCCGAGGGGGCTAGCCAGCACGGCGCCGTGACGCCACGATCAGCGCCACCTTCTCCAGCCACCGCGCCACCGTTTCGTCGTGTCCGGGACCGCGCTCCGCGACACTGTTCGCCGCGTCGAGCCAGGAGGCCGCGAGCGCGGCCTGTTCCGGGGTGGGCAGCGGCTCCGGGAGCGCGGCGGCGTAGGCCGTACCACCTCGGCGTACCACCTCGGCGAGGAACGTCAGGGACCGGGGCTGGGTGTCGAGGTCGCCCGCGGCCAGCGCCGCGGCGATCGCGACGGTGCCGACCGGCGCCCCACCCGCCCGCAGCCCGAGCGCGAGTAACGACGGAACGTCGATGCCGCGCAGATCATCCTCGCCGATCACCGGGTACGTCATTCGTCATCCTCGCTACTTCGGCAGCCGCACACTGGTGGGCGTCCGGGGGATTCCCTCTTGGATCGTGTCGAGGCGGCCATTGACGAAGTCGGACTCGTTGATCCAGACGGTGTACCCCCACGGGTTGTAGACCTGGAACATGTCACCCTCGTGGCCGACAATGAGCATCTGATGCCCGGAGCCGTCCTGGGAGGTGGAGAACGGCACGGCGTGGCCCTCGTCGACGGCGCGCTCGATGCTCGGCAGCACCGCGCGACGATCGTCGGCGCTGTTGATGGACCGGTTGTGGTAATCGGCGCCGGTCCGGGCGCCGATCTCCTGGTCGGCGATGGTCGCGGACTGGCTGTTGGTCATGCCGTCGCTGCCGATGATCGGCAGGTTTTGCGCCCAGGAACGGCCACCGTCGTGGACCCGCACCTGTTCGTCGCGGAGCCGTTCGGCGAAGGCCGGACCGTTGTCGTACCGCGGGTCACCGGGGTGCCCGCCGGTGGTCAGCTCAAGCGCGTAGAGCGGATCGACCTGGGCGCGGGCCGCCACCGTCGAGGACGCGACACAGGTCGGATACGCCCCCTGGGTCCACCCGGCGCCGTCGAACACCGTGGGCCGCAGCCCGGTGCCCGAAGCCGGACCGCTGGTGTTCATCGGACTCAGATGCTCGCGGAGCCAGCCGGGGTCGTTACCGTACGGGCCGATCAGCTGGTTGAACTCCGTGATCCGGTTCAGGTCATAGCCGGCAGCCAACGCCCGCATCAGGTACGCCCGATGCTCGGTGCTGGCCGCGTCGGCCAGCAGTGCCTCCATCCGGGCCCGATCCGCGTCGTCGAGACGGCTGAACCGGTCGGCCGCGCGGTCGGCCATCACGGCGGTCAGGATCGCGTTGTCCACGTTGGTGCCGGTACCGCCCGCGTCGGTGATCAGCAGTTCGTCGACGGGGGAGAGCGGTGACGAGGACAACCGGGCCAGCCGGGCCTGCGACGCGAGATCGAAGAAGGTGCTGCTGACCTCGCGCGTGGTGTCGCTGACCGTCGTGTGCGCGGCGATGCGTTCGGCAATGCCATCCATCGCCAGGTGATGCGCGCGGTACATTTTGTCGCCGTCGTAGTTGACCGGGTCAGGGATGAACCCGACGGTGATTTCCTCGGTGAGACCATGCGCCTGATGAAGCGCGTGCGTGCCGGCTCCGTCGCGCGGTGTGCTGGCTTCCAGGGCACCGGCGAGCTGCCGTAACCCGCTGGCGATTTTGCCGAGTACGGTGACGCCGCGCATCAGACCGCGCTCCGCGGCGCTGATCGCCGCACTAGCCGCCACCTGGGTCTCGCCCGCCCACACGGCCGGCAACTGCTGGCCTCGGATCTGGCTGATCACCATCAGCGCGTCGTCGATGCCGCGCTCAGCCTTCTGATATCCGGCCGCCAGGTCTTCGAGAATGGGCGGCGAGCCACCCGGGGTGGAAACCGAGGCGGCGTCGGCGGTCGAGTGACGCAGCGCGGTAGCGTTCCAGATGCCGTTCAGGCTGCCGATTTCCTGCCGCAGTTTGGTGAGACGGGATAGTGGAGTCTCGTCGCTCATCGGTGACCGCCCAGCCGGTTGGCCGCCGCCGCATCCGCGCGGTCGTAGTCGTCAGCCGCCAGCTCCATGGCATTGGCCAGTTCACGCAAGGCTATCGTCAGGGTACTCAACTCGCTCCGCCAGGCTTGGGAAACCGCCGTGTACGCGTCATGGCTGCCGTACCCGTCGAAAGCGAAGGCAATGACATACCGTTCCTCGGTGCCGTGGCTGTCCGTGATCGCCTGCCCGATCTGATCGGCCGCTTCGTCCCGCAACCGTTTCGCCGCCGCACGCAATGCGGCGGTGTCCACCCGCACCCTCAGCCGCCTTTCCTTGTTTGGCCGAAACGATAACCTGAGACGCTCTTACAATGTGTCCCATTGATGGCCGTTGGCTCTCCTTACGCGCCGGTGACACCGTCGATTCGTTCCCGGAGCAGGTCAGCGTGACCGTTATGCCGGGCGTACTCCTCAATCATGTGGGTGTAGACCCAGCGCAGGTTGATCACGTCGCTCCCGCCGTCACGTCGCGGACGGGTGAAGGTCTCGTCAAGATCGCGTCCGGCGGCCGCCGCTTGGGCCAGCTCGATCTCGCGGACGATGATGGCGAAGTCGGCCTTGGCGTCAGCATTGTCGAGATCCTCAAAATCCGCGTCCGGGTGGGCCTCGGTGCAGTAGATGTCGCCGAGCTTCTCGCCGGCGAATCGGATCCGGAACCACCAGCGTTCGACCTCGGCCATGTGCCGGACCAGACCGAGCAGGGTCAGATTTGAGGGCTTGACGCTGGCGGTCTTGAGCTGCTCGGTGTTGAGGCCGGCGCATTTGAGCAGCAGAGTCTGCCGGTGATAGTCGAGCCAGCCTTCAAGCATGGTGCGCTCGTCGCCGATGTAGGGCTCATTGAGGCGGTTCACCTCGGGGGCGGTCCAAGTCATCGGCACATGATGCACGACGAGTACGACAATCGCCGCCGATTTCTCTCCCGGTGGGGTGGGTCAGTCGGTGACGGCTGCCGCCGTGGCGACCTGCTGTTCCAGGGCGCTCTGCTTGCGCAGCGGGATCTCCTTGATGAAGACGATGGCGAGCAGAGCGATGAGGGCGAACGGTACGGCGACGATGAAGAGGTCACCGACCGCGTTACCGTAGGCGTGCTCCACGACGACCCGGATCGGGGCGGGTAGCAGGTGCAAATCCGGCAGGGTGCCGCCGTCGGTGCCGTTCGAGCCGGGCACGCCCAGTTTGGCCAGGCCGTCAGTGACGTACTGCTTGACCTGGTTGGCCAGGACCGCGCCGAGGGCGGATACGCCGAGCGCGCCACCGAGGCTACGGAAGAAGGTGACCACCGAGCTGGCTGCGCCCAACTCATGTGGTTCCACCACATTCTGTACGGCGAGGACGAGATTCTGCATGGTCATTCCGATTCCGATGCCGATCAGCGCCATGTAGAGGCTGAGCAGCCAGAAGTTTGTCTGGGCATCGATGGTGGCCATCAGGGCGAAACCGATGAGCAGGACGATTGCGCCGCTGACCAGGTAGCGCTTCCACCGGCCGGTCTGGGTGATCAGTCGGCCGGCGACGGTGGAGGAGACCAGCAGACCGAGGACCATCGGCAGGGTCATCAGGCCGGCCATCGTGGGGCTCTTTCCCCGGCTGAGCTGGAAGTAGAGGCTCAGGAAGAGGGTGGCGCCGAACATCGCCAGCCCGACCGAGATGCTGGCCACGGTGGCGAGGGTGATGGTGCGGGACCGGAAGAGATGCAGCGGGATGATCGGTTCGGCGGCACGGGACTCGATCAGCACGGCCAGCGCGGTGAGCACGACGATGCCACCGACCATGGCCGCTGTCTGCCAGGAGAGCCAGGGGTACCGGCTGCCGGCGAAGGTGACCCAGACCAGGATCAGGGAGACCGCCGCGGTGATCACGGTGGCGCCGAGGTAGTCGATCTTCACCGGCCGGGTGACCACCGGCAGACGCAGCGTCTTCTGCAGCACCGCGATGGCGAGCAGCGCGAAGGGCGCGCCGATGAAGAAGCACCAACGCCAACCCAGCCAGGTGGTGTCGACGATGACGCCGCCCAGCAGTGGTCCGCCGATGGTGCCGACCGCCATCACGGCGCCCAGGTAGCCCATGTACCGGCCACGTTCCCTCGGCGAGATCATCGCGGCCATGATGACCTGCGCGAGTGCGGCGAGCCCGCCGGCGCCGATGCCCTGCACGACCCGACAGGCGATCAGTTCGACCGGTCGACTGGGAGAGTCCGGCGAGCATTGAGCCGATCAGGAAGACCGCCAGAGCGACCTGGATGAGCAGCTTCTTGCTGGTCAGATCGGCGAGTTTGCCCCAGATCGGGGTGGTCGCGGTGGTGGCGAGCAGGGTCGCCGTCACGACCCAGGTGTACGCCGCCTGGGACCCGTTCAGTTCGGTGATGATCCGTGGCAGCGCGTTGGAGACCACCGTCCCGGAGAGGATCGCCATGAACATGCCGAGCAGCAGTCCGGAGAGGGCCCTGAGGATCTGCCGGTGGGTCATCGCCATCGGGGCCGGGTCGGCCGGTCGGGTAGCTGCCTGGGTCATCCGAGAGTCCTTCGGCGGATAGCGGCACCGCCGGGTTCCGCCATCTCTCCGCCGGTTCGTTGCCTTAGGCAACGGTATCGTCACCTGGTTGCCCCGGGCAACTACCGCTCGCCTGGTGGTCGGCGACCCGAATCAGGCGGCTGCCGTGTTGAACCGACGCAGAAGCCGGGCAAACTCTGCTATGTCGGCCTCCGGCCAGCCGGCCAGGATGTGATGCAACTGACGCCCTCGGGCGGCGCGGGCGTCGTCGAACCGGCGCTGCCCCTCCTCGGTCAGCTCCAGCAGGGCCGCCCGTCGGTCCGCCGGATCGGGGTGCCGTCGGATGAGCCCCAGTGACTCCAGCCCAGCGATCTGCCGGCTCAGCGTGCCCTTGCCGATCCCGAGCTGTCCGGCCAGGTCGGTGAGTCGGGTCGCCCCGGCGCGGCGCAGCCAGAGCAGCAGACCGTACGCGTTCGCGTCCAGGCTCGGGTGCACCTCGCGGGTCACCTCGCAGGAGACGGCTCGGGCCCGACGCAGCAGCGCGGTGAGTTCGTGTTCCACCAGCCGCACCGGGTCGAACCCGTCGGGAGTCCGTGCGTCGTCCACCGGTTCTCCTCCCGTTCGACGCGGATAGGTCACGGACCGGGAAGGGGCGGCGCGCCGGAGTACGGAACGAGCCAGTGCCGGCGGTCGGTGATCCGCGGGTCGGTGCCGTAGGGCTGTGTCGGCGAGCGTACCCGTGATGTTCGCCGCGCCGCTGGTGCGGCGGCTGGGGCCAGGCTGACGGCGTCTGACAGGATTTACGTCATGCGTTACCTCGAGCTCGCGTTGATCCTGCTCGGCCTGCTGCTGCTCGGCACGGTCGGTCTGCTGGCGACCCGCCTGCGTCGTCGGCCCGCGCCGCCAGCTCCACCCGCGCCGCCAGCTCCACCCGCGCCGGAGCCGACTCCTACCGCGGTGGAGGTCGAGGAGCAACCGCCGGCGGTGCTGGCGCCCCCGGCCGAGGTCGAGGTGGCGCCGGTCGGGATCGAGGTGCTCCCCGCACCGGTGCTGGAACGGCCGGAGCCGACCGCCGGGCGACTGGTTCGGCTGCGGGACCGACTGTCCCGTTCGCAGACCGTGTTCGGCAAGGGACTGCTCAGCCTGCTCGCCCGCGACCACCTCGACGAGGAGGCATGGGAGGAGATCGAGGAGAGCCTGATCGGCGCTGACGTCGGGGTGGACGCGACCCAGGAGATCGTTGAGCGCCTGCGCCAGCGCACCGCGGTGCTGGGCACCCGCACCGCCACCGAACTGCGCGCCCTGCTCGCCGCCGAGCTGGTCAACGCCTTGGACCCGGACCTGGACCGGACCCTGCGCGCCGCCCGCAACGACGACGGCACCCCGGCGGTGCTGCTGGTGGTCGGGGTGAACGGGGCCGGCAAGACCACCACCTGCGGCAAGATCGCCCGGGTGCTGGTCGCCGACGGGCGCAGCGTGGTGCTCGGCGCGGCGGACACCTTCCGCGCGGCCGCCGCCGACCAGTTGGCCACCTGGGCCGGCCGGGTCGGCGCTGAGGTGGTGCGCGGCCCGGAGGCGGCCGATCCGGCCAGCGTGGCGTTCGACGCGGTCCGACGGGGGATCGACGCCGGCGTGGACACCGTCTTGGTGGACACCGCTGGCCGACTGCAGAACAAGATCGGCCTGATGGACGAGCTGGGCAAGGTCAAGCGGGTGGTGGAGAAGCACGGGCCGGTCACCGAGACGCTGCTCGTGCTCGATGCCACCACCGGTCAGAACGGGCTCGAGCAGGCCCGGGTCTTCACCGAGGTGGTCGACGTCACCGGGGTGGTGCTGACCAAGCTGGATGGCACCGCCAAGGGCGGCATCGTGATCGCCGTGCAGCGCAAGCTGGGCATCCCGGTCAAACTGGTTGGCTTGGGTGAGGGGCCGGATGATCTGGCCCCGTTCGAGCCGACCCAGTTCGTTGACGCGCTCATCGGCATCGAGCCGCTTGCGTCCGGCGCGTAACCTCGGGTGACCGCGACAACCGTGCCGCCGCCTCCGGTCGGTGCCGCGACCCCAGCGAACCAGTGCCGCGCCCCGGGAGACCGTACGTGACCTCGCAGGAAATCCCGCTGCACGGCGGCAATGTCAGCGTCGTCGTGCGGCTCGGCGATACCGTCCGGCGCAACGCCGGGCCGTGGACCCCATCGGTGCACGCACTCCTGCGCCACCTGGAGTACGTCGGTTTCACCGGATCGCCGCGGGCGCTCGGCATGGACGAGCGCAACCGCGAGGTGCTGTCGTACCTCGAAGGGGAGTGCGGGGAGTACCCGTTGGCGCCGCACTGGGTCACCGACGAGGCGCTGGTCACCGTCGCCACCATGCTGCGGATGTTCCACGACGCGCAGTACGGGTTCACCCCGCCGCCCGGTGCGGTGTGGCGGTCGTTCGGGCCGCCGCCGCCGGACACCGAAGTGATCTGCCACCATGATGCCGCACCGCACAATGTGATCTGGCGGCCGGACGGCACGCTGGCGCTGATCGACTTCGATCTGGCCTCGCCCGGTGCGCGGATCTACGACGTGGCGTACGCGGCCTGGACCTGGGTTCCCCTCTTCTCCGACCGGGACTCGTACACGCTGGGCTGGATGCGGGTCAACCGGCCTCGCCGGCTCCGGCTCTTCGCCGACGCGTACGGGCTGATTCCCCGGGACCGGCAGCGGTTGGTACGGACCATCCGCAAGCGGATCCTCGACCATGTCGAGGGGATCCGGCGGATGGCGGCGGCCGGTGACCCGGCGTTCGTCCGGATCGTGCACAAGGGCCATCTTCGTCGTCCCATGCGTGATCTACGGCTGCTCGACTACGAGCGGCACACCCTGGAGTACGCGCTGCGTTGAGCGGCTATCAGACCGGGCTGATTTGCCGCCACTTTCCGAGAATGAGTGCTTATCGCCCGGGCGGTTGGGCGCACTTTCCGCGAAAGTGCGGAGGCGTCGGCGTGCCCGTCCGAGTGCCGGAGGCCAGCGGCGCCGTCTCGGGCGGGCGGCACGGAAGCGACTGGTGTGGTGGGCGGTTACCCTTGCGATGGCCGGACGTACGCGCACCGGCCGCATTCTGCCCGCGTAAAATGACAAACGGGATGTTTCGTCGTGTTTGACACCTTGAGTGACCGCCTTTCCGGAATCTTCACCAAGCTGCGTGGCAAGGGCCGGCTCACGGACGCCGACATCGACGCCACCGCCCGGGAGATCCGGCTGGCGCTGCTGGAGGCGGATGTCGCGCTGCCGGTGGTCAAGGGCTTCATCGCGGCCAGGTCAAGGAGCGAGCCCGGGGCGCCGAGGTGTCGCAGGCGCTGAACCCGGCCCAGCAGGTCATCAAGATCGTCCACGAGGAACTCGTCGGGGTCCTCGGCGGCGAGAACCGCCGACTGAGCTTCGCCAAGCAGCCGCCCACCGTGATCATGCTGGCTGGGTCTGCAGGGCTCCGGTAAGACCACTCTCGCCGGCAAGCTGGCCCGCTGGCTCAAGGCGCCAGGGCCACCAGCCGCTGCTGGTCGCCGCCGACCTGCAGCGCCCCAACGCGGTCGGTCAGTTGCAGGTGCTCGGCGCGCGCGCCGGGGTCGAGGTGTACGCGCCGGAGCCGGGCAACGGCGTCGGTGATCCGGTCCAGGTGGCCCGCGGCGTCGATCGAGCACGCCAAGCGCGTCGCCCGCGACATCGTCATCGTCGACACCGCCGGTCGGCTGGGTATCGACGCCGAGATGATGGCCCAGGCGGCCGCCATCCGGGACGCGGTCAACCCGGACGAGGTCATCTTCGTCATCGACGCGATGGTCGGCCAGGACGCGGTCGCGGACCGCCGAGGCGTTCCGGGACGGCGTCGGGATCACCGGCGTGGTGCTGTCCAAGCTCGACGGCGACGCCCGTGGTGGTGCCGCGCTGTCCGTCCGGGAGGTGACCGGGCAGCCGATCCTGTTCGCCTCGACCGGCGAGAAGCTGGAGGACTTCGACGTCTTCCACCCCGACCGGATGGCCAGCCGGATCCTCGGCATGGGCGACGTGCTGACCCTGATCGAGCAGGCCGAGCGGCCTTCGACGCCGATCAGAAGGAAAAGATGACCGCCAAGCTGATGGGCGGCGAGCAGTTCACCCTGGAGGACTTCCTCGACCAGCTCATCGCGGTCCGGCGGATGGGCCCGATCGCCAACGTGCTGGCCATGATGCCCGGCATGGGGCAGATGAAGGACCAGCTGGCCGAGCTCGACGACAGGCATTTCGACCGGGTCACCGCGATCATCCGGTCGATGACCCCGGGCGAGCGCAGCAACCCGAAGATCATCAACGGTTCGCGCCGGGCCCGGATCGCCAACGGCTCCGGGCGTCACCGTGATGGACGTGAACCAGCTGCTCAACCGCTTCACCGAGGCGCAGAAGATGATGAAGCAGATGGGCGGCATGATGGGCCTGCCCGGGCGCTCGGCGCAAGGCGACGAAATCGCCGAAGAACAAGCGCAAGGGCAACAAGGGCGGCGGCCGGCCGCGCAGCGGCGTGGCGCGGGCGGCGGGATGCCGGGCGGCTTCCCCGGTGGCATGCCGCAGCTCCCGCCGGGTCTGGACCCGAAGCGCGCCTGGCGGGCGGGTGGCCTGCCGCCCGGCTTCAAGCTGCCCAAGCTCGACTTCAACAAGCTCAACCCGCGGTCCGACGACAAGCGCGGTTGACCATTGGTATGTCGTGACAGTGAGTGCCACTCTGATTACTTAGGGTGATGGGGCCTGCATGCCGACCGGAGTACGGTGAGCATGACGTCAAGCGCGGCACCGATCCTGACCCGGCCGGCATGGTGGCGACGGCCCGACAGTGGACGCAGCCGGTCCGAGGACGCGGCCTGGCGGTCGAGTGCTTTGCCGGAGTCGACCTTCCGTGACAGTACGACAAGGCGCGGGTCTACGCGCACGCGGGTGTGCCGACGTACTGGGTGATCGATCCGTTGCAAGCGAATCACCCTGACCGAGCGCGCTCGGTCCGAAGGGCGAGTACGAGCTGGTCACGCATACCGAGGATGTCTTCGTCACCGAGCGGCCGTGGAAGGTGAGCGGTCGATCTGCCGGCGCTCACCGCTCGGCGGGCCGGCCTGCGCGAGCGCGGCGAGGAGTGATCCGGTAGGACTATGCGCATGGCTGTTGCATGTGCGCGGCGTGGTCCTGCCCGACGACGAGGTACGGGATCTGTGGCTGGTCGGCGACCGGGTGACCTACGAACCCGTGGCCGGTGCCGAGACCATCGTGGACGGCGGTTACGTCCTGCCCGGCCTGGTTGACGCGCACTGCCACATCGGCATCGCCTACGGCGGGCGGCCCGATCAACTCGCTGGACCAGGCGCGCGGAGCTGGCCCGGATCCGGGACCGGGACGCCGGGGTGCTGGCGATCCGGGACGCCGGCTCGCCGTACCCGTACCCGGAGTTGGAGGACGAGCCGGAACTGCCCCGACTGGCCCGAGCCGGCCGGCACGTCGCGCCGCCCCGGCGGTACCTGCGCGACATCGGCGTCGAGGTCGCCGCCGCCGAATGTGGCCGCCACCGTCGCCGAGCAGGCCGCGCGCCGGCAACGGCTGGGTCAAGCTGGTCGGCGACTGGATCGAGCGGGACGCCGGTGACCTGGCACCCGGCCTGGGACGCCGGCACGATGGCCGCCGCGGTTGCCGGCCGCGCACGCGGCCGGGGTCCGGGCCGCCGTGCACACCTTCTCCGAGTCGGCGGTGGAGATCATGGTGCGGGCCGGGGTCGACTCGGTCGAGCACGGCACTGGGCTGAGCCTCGACCTGATCGACGAGATGGCCCGCCGGGGGACCGCGCTGGTCCCCACGATGATCAACATCGCCACGTTCGGTGATATCGCCGAGCGGGCCCGGGCCAAGTTCCCCGGGTACGCGGAGCACATGCTGGCGCTGCGGGACCGGTTCCCGGACGTGGTGCGCGCGGCGCACGAGGCCGGGGTGCCGATCTACGTGGGCACCGACGCCGGCGGCGGCATCGACCACGGGCTGGCCGCCGAGGAGATGCTGCTGCTGCACCAGCGGGCCGGGATGTCCCCGGTCGACGTGCTGGCGGCGGCGTCCTGGCGGGCCCGGGACTGGCTCGGCTTCCCCGGCCTGGTCGAGGGCGGCCTGGCGGACCTGGTGGTCTACGACGCCGACCCGCGGGCGACCTGCGGGTGGTCCGCGGCAGCCGCGCCGGATCGTGCTGCGCGGGCGCGTCATCCGCTGACCCCGCGCCAGAATCACTGTCCGGCGACCGCCGCTCCAAGCGCCCGGGGTGACAACGGGCCCTTCCTGTCCAGAAGGCGATAGCAGGCGGCCCTGCCTTGGGAAACCGGGGGGGCGGCGCACGCGCCTAGGATGTGCGCTCATGGCACGCGTGCTCACTCCCCGTGCGGAGGATTTCCCCGCTGGTACCAGGACCTGATCGCCAAGGCGCAGCTCGCCGACAACGGGCCGGTGCGCGGGACCATGGTCATCCGACCGGCCGGCGTAGGCCATCTGGGAGCGGATGCAGGCCGAGATGGACGCCCGGATCAAGGCGGCCGGCGCGGAGAACGCCTACTTCCCGCTCTTCATCCCGGAGAGCTACCTCAAGCGCGAGGCCGCAGCACGTCGAGGGCTTCTCGCCCGAGCTGGCGGTGGTCACCCACGGCGGCGGCAAGCAGCTCGCCGAGCCGATCGTGGTCCGGCCGACCAGCGAGACCGTGATCGGCGAGTTCATGGCCAAGTGGATCGACTCCTACCGGGACCTGCCGCTGCTGCTCAACCAGTGGGCGAACGTGGTGCGCTGGGAGATGCGGCCGCGGATGTTCCTGCGGACCAGCGAGTTCCTCTGGCAGGAGGGGCACACCGCGCACGCCTCCGAGGCCGACGCCCGGGCGTACGCGCGCAGGATCCTGCACGAGGTGTACGAGGACTTCATGGTCGGGCGTGCTGGGCATCCCCGTCCTGGTCGGGCTGCAAGACGGCCCGCGAGCGGTTCGCCGGCGCCACCGCCACGTACACCTGCGAAGGAATGATGGGCGACGGCAAGGCGCTGCAACTCGGCACCAGCCACGAGCTCGGGCAGAACTTCGCCCGGGCGTTCGACATCACCTACTCCGTCGGCGGCCGGCGGCGTCGAGCACGCCTGGACCACCTCGTGGGGCACCTCCACCCGGATGCTCGGCGGGCTGATCATGGCGCACGGCGACGACAACGGGCTGCGGGTGCCGCCGCGGATCGCGCCGGTCCAGGCGTACGTATGGTCGTCAAGGACGGCGAGGGCGTCGCCGAGGCGGCGGCGAAGCTGCGGGACGCGCTGCGCGACGCCGGGCGTCCGGGTCGCGCTGGACGAGCGGGCGGACACCGCCGTTCGGCCGCCGGGCCGTGGACGCCGAGCTCAAGGGCTATCCGGTACGCGTCGAGGTCGGCCCGCGTGACCTGGCCGCCGGTAACGCGGTGGTGGTGCGGCGGATCGGCGGCACGAAGACCCCGGTGCCGGTGGCCGACGTGGTGTCGGCCGTGCTCGCCGCGCTGGAGGCGGACCAGCAGGCGCTGCACGACGAGGCGCTGGCGCTGCGCGAGTCGCGGACCGTCGCGGTGGCGACGCTGGCCGAGGCGATCGAGGCGGCGGCGACCGGCTGGGCACGGGTGCCGTGGTCGGCGGTCGGCGCGAGCGGCGAGGTGGAGGCGAACGGCAAGGGCGTCACCGTCCGCTGTCTGCGCCGCGCCGACGGTACGGTGCCGGACACGGAGGACGAGCCGGACCTGGTGGCCATCCTGGCCCGCGCCTACTGAGTCGTCACGGGAAAGCCCCTAGCTCTCTACGCACTTTGTCGAATTGGTGGCCATCGAGGGGGTGATAGCCACCCATTCTGATGGGGCGGAGCGGACGGCGCATGCTCGTTCAAGCGCTTTGCGCCGGTCGTGATCGTGCACCGGAACGTGCGGCGCGGGCGGATCGGCTGGGTCCGGGCGGCCCGGGTGGTCAGCGACGACGAGCGTGGGTTGCTGCTCTGGCTGGCCCGGGACTCGCCGGTGGCCCGCGAGTTGACCGTGACGACGGCCGGGGGATGCGGACAATGCCGTTCACCGAGTGGATCACCCGCGAGCTACGCCGAGTGCCGACCCGGTGGTTGCGGGCCGCCGATGCTGAAGTTCCTGCCGTCCGGCGCCGCGCACTCGGTGTGGTTCGTTCCGACGACCAGGCCGGTTCACCAACTGGTACGTCAACCTCAAGGACCCCGGCGTGCGCTGGGACGACGGCGAGGTGGCCGGGGTGGACATGGTCGACCAGGATCTGGACATCGTGGTATCGACCCGACCGGTCCTGGGAGTGGAAGGACGAGGAGGAGTTCGTCGAGCGGCTGGCCTTCCCGGAGCACTACTGGGTGACCGACGAGGCGGCGGTGCGGGCCGAGGGCGAGCGGGTGATCAAACAGATCGAGGCGGCGCGAGTTCCCGTTCGACGGCACCTGGGCCGACTTCGTACCCGACCGCTTGGGTGGAGCGCGCCGGTGGTCCGCCGGACGGCTGGAATCGCCCGCCGGCGCGCTGAGTCCCGGCGCACGGGCCACCCCTGCGCCCGGTTCACCCGCCGCCGGTGCGGCGACCGGCAAATCCGCGCCTGGCTTCTCGATCAGTGGGCTTGGCGCGGGAATCGGCCGGAGAGCGGTCGCAGTAAAGCCGTCGGCGTTGAGTTGGGCGTCCGGTGTGAATGGGCGGGGTGAGGTCTGGCAGAATAGGGCGTTGGTATCCGGTGCGCGACCGGCGCCCTCTAACCCGGGCGTGTCGCCAGTCCATCGAGCAGTCCCCGGCGCAACCCCACTGTGCCGGTCGGCGCTCACCCCGCGCACCGCCCGCAAAAGGTTGGTGAAAATCGCAACAGGAGCGAACAGACCGTGGCCGTAAAGATCCGGCTCCTGCGGATGGGCAAGATCCGCAACCCGCAATACCGCATTGTCGATCGCCGACTCGCGCACCAAGCGCGACGGCCGGGCGATCGAGTTCGTCGGGATCTACCAGCCGAAGCAAGATCCTTCGCTGATCCAGGTCAAGTCGGACCGGGTCCAGTACTGGCTGTCCGTCGGCGCTCAGCCGAGCGAGGCGGTGCAGCGCATGCTGGAGAAGACCGGCGACTGGCAGAAGTTCAAGGGCCTGCCGGCTCCCGAGCCGCTGAAGGTGGCCGCCGAGCGGACCGACCGCAAGGCCGCCTACGAGGCCGAGGCCAAGGCGGCGGCCGGGGTGGCGGAGGCACCGGCCAAGCCGGCGAAGAAGGCGGCGAAGGCCGCCGCCGCCGAGCGAAGCCCGCTCAGCAGAGGCCCGCCGGCGAAGCACTCAGGAAGCCCCGAGGAGAAGACTGAGGCCCCGCGAAGACCGAGGAGCCGGCCGGTGCGACTCCGGCGAGCAGGGCTGACATGGCGCTCCGGCCTGCGCTGGAGCACCTGGTCAAGGGCATCGTTGACCACCCGGACGACGTGCGCGTCCGGATGGTCGACTCCCGTCGCGGCAAGCGGCTCGAGGTCCGGGTGCACCCCGAGGACCTGGGCACGGTGATCGGCCGTTCCGGGCGTACCGCCAAGGCGCTGCGCCAGGTGATCGGCTCGATCGGCGGGCGGGGCGTCCGGGTCGACATCGTCGACTCGTACTGATGCTGTTGATCGTCGGCCGGATCGGCCGGCCGCACGGTATCCGTGGTGAGGTCACCGTGGAGGTGCGGACCGACGAGCCCGAAGCCCGGTTCGCTGCCGGGTCGGTGTTGCGCACCGTCCCGGCGGCGGCGACCGGCCGGGATCGCCGGACCCGGCCGACCCGGCGGAGGGCCGAGTCAGGGCGAGCCGGTACGGGTGCCCGAGCGAGCTGACCGTCGAGGCGGCCCGCTGGCACCAGGAGCGCCTGCTGGTGTACCTTCGAGGGCTTCTACGACCGCGACGTCGCCGAGGCGTTACGGGGCATCCTGTTGCAGGTGGAGAGCGCCGAGGTGGCGCCGCCCAGTGACCCGGACGAGTTCAACGACCACCAGTTGGTCGGGTTGACCGTGGTCGACCCCGGACGGGGAACCGCTGGGTGAGGTGGCGCGGATCGACCACGCGCCCGCCTCGGACCTGCTGGTGGTGCGCCGGCCGGAGGGGCGGACCACGCTGATCCCGTTCGTCAAGGCGATCGTGCCCGAGGTCGACCTGGCCGGCGGGCGGATCGTGGTCGATCCGCCGGCCGGGCTGCTCGATCTCTGAGCCAGCGGCGTGACCGGTGTACGGAAGGGCCCCGTCCTAAACAGAGAACGATAAGAGGGGGCCCTGCCCTCACATGCGGGTCGACATCGTCTCGATCTTTCCGGACTACTTCGCGCCACTGGAGCTGTCCCTGATCGGCAAGGCGCGTGCCAGCGGGCTGCTCGAGCTGGCCGTACACGATCTGCGGCGCTGGACCCACGACGTGCACCGTACGGTCGACGACACGCCGTACGGCGGCGGGCCGGGCATGGTGATGCGGCCGGAGCCGTGGGGCGAGGCGCTCGACGAGCTGGTGCCCGTCGAGTCGGCCGCGCCACCCCGGCTGGTCGTGCCGACTCCGGCCGGCGACCCGGTTCACCCAGGCTCTCGCGTACGAGCTGGCGGCCGAGTCGCATCTGCTCTTCGCCTGCGGCCGGTACGAGGGGATCGACCAGCGGGTCCTGGCGCACGCGGCGACCCGGATGCCGGTGACCGAGGTCTCCCTCGGGGACTATGTGCTCTTCGGTGGCGAGGTCGCGGTTATCGTGATCATGGAGGCGGTCACCCGGTTGCTGCCCGGCGTGCTCGGCAACGCGGGCTCGCTCGACGAGGAGTCACACGCGCACGGGCTGCTGGAGGCGCCGGTGTACACCAAACCGCCGAGCTGGCGTGGGCACGAGGTGCCGGAGGTGCTCCGTTCCGGTGATCATGGCCGGATCGCCCGGTGGCGCCGGGACGAGGGGCTGCTGCGTACCGCGGTCCGGCGGCCGGACCTGCTGGCCGCACTGCCCGGCGGAGAGTTGGACCGCCGGGATGCCGCCGCCTTGAGCGGAGCCGGATTTCCGGTGCCGGCCGACGATATGGCAAAGTAATGAGGTTGCCGCTGTCGTTCGCGCCGCGAACGACAGCGAGGATCTCCATCCGGGTCCGTTCGCAGGACCGGCCCATGGGGATCAGTATCACCCAATCGCGCGCCGAGGACCGGCGCGCCGTGAGCCTTCAAGGATGCAGCGATGAACACCCTGGACGCCCTTGACGCCCAGTCGCAGCGGACCGACATCCCCGACTTCCGCGCCGGTGACACCGTCAAGGTGCACGCCCGAGTTGTCGAGGGCAGCCGGTCCCGAGTCCAGATCTTCGAGGGTGTCGTCATCCGGCGGCACGGCACGGCGCTGCAGGAGACCTTCACGGTCCGCAAGATGAGCTTCGCGGTGGGTGTCGAGCGCACCTACCCGGTCAACAGCCCGGCGATTGACCGGATCGAAGTGATCGTCCGTGGCGATGTGCGTCGGGCGAAGCTTTACTACCTGCGTGAGCTGCGCGGGAAGAAGGCGAAGATCAAGGAGAAGCGCGAGAAGCGGGCAAGCTGATCCTCGGCTGATCCCGATTACGTCGATCGCAACATGCCGATCCGGCCCAGCGCCGACTACGCTGACCGCGCGGGCAGATGCGAATCGCACCAGTCCCGGCACAGGCCGGGACTGCGGGACATTTCGCGCTACCGCCCGTGGAGCCTCATCGCAGGCACCCGGGCGGTAGCGCTGTATCTCGGGACCGGGGAGCTGCATGGTGCATAGGGTGGGCGAAGAGGACGCCGTCGAGCCATGGCGCCCCCAGCCCCGGCGGCCCCGCCGCGCTCGCAAGCCGATGCCGCTCTGGCAGGAGCTCCCGCTGCTACTCGTGGTGGCCTTCTGCCTCGCCGTGCTGATCCGTACCTTCCTCGCTGCAGGCGTTCTTCATCCCGTCCGGGTCGATGGAGGACACCCTGCTCATCGGTGATCGGGTTCTGGTCAACAAGGTCGTCTATGACCTGCGGGACCCGATGCGCGGCGAGGTGGTGGTCTTCCGGGGCACCGACCGCGTGGGCGCCGCAGTTCGATGACGAGCCCGACCCCGGGTTTGTCGGCCGACTCGGCCGCACCCTCGGTGACCTGGTCGGGGTCGGCCGACCGGGAGAGAAGGATTTCATCAAGCGGGTCATCGGGGTGCCCGGTGACCGGGTGCGGTGCTGCGATGCGCAGGGCCGGGTCACGGTCAACGGAGTGGCCCTGGACGAGACGTACGTGCTGCAGGACTCCCCACTGGATCTTCCGCCGAATGCCCGGGAGATGCCGGTCCCGTCGGTTCGACGAGGTGGTGGTGCCGCCCGGTCAGTTGTTCGTCATGGGCGATCACCGACTCGTCTCGCAGGACGCCCGTTGTCAGGGGACGGTGCCGATCGACAACGTGATCGGGCGGGCGTTTGTGATCGTCTGGCCGTACGCCCGGTGGGCCTCGCTGCCGGTGCCGGCGACCTTCGAACGGCTGGCGCAGCCGGTCGCAGCACCTGCTCCCGGAGCGCCGATGCTGGGAAACTCTAATGATTCGGGAGGAACGGCGATTGTCATACCAATTGTGGGGTCTCTGCTCGTCACCGCGCGTTCACCGCGCTCCCGCGAGGCCCGGCATCGTAGGCTCCACCCGTGATTGAGGAGCAGACCGACAAGCCCAAGCCGCAGAGTTCCTTCTGGAAGGAACTGCCCATCCTGCTCGGGGTGGCGGTTCTGGTCGCGGTTTTGGTGCGGGCCTTCGTCCTGCAGACTTTCTACATCCCGTCGTCGTCGATGGAGCACACCCTCGACATCAACGACCGGGTGCTGGTGAACAAGCTGGTTTACAACTTCCGGTCACCGGGCCGGGGGGAGATCGTGGTCTTCAAGGCGCCGGTTGAATGGTCCGGTAATCCGGCGGGTGAGGACTTCATCAAGCGGGTGATCGGCGTCGGCGGCGACCGGGTGCAGTGCTGCGACGACCAGCAGCGGCTGACCGTCAACGGCCACCCGCTGGACGAGTCGTACATTTTTCCCGTGACGGGCGGCGCGATCCGGTTGCCGATGTGGAATTCGACATTACCGTGCCGTCCGGCCGGCTGTGGGTGATGGGGGACCATCGCTCGGCTTCCGGCGACTCGCTGGAGCATTGGAAGATGAGCGCTCAGGATGTGAACGTCGCGACGATCAAGGAGGATTCCGTGGTCGGTCGCGCTTTCGTGATCTTCTGGCCGTTCGGACGGGCCACCTGGCTCTCCGTGCCCGACACGTACGACAGGGTCCCCGCCCCGGCCCGGTGAACCGGCACCGGGTGGCCGGAGCCGGAGGTTGGGCTGTTCGGGGGTCGGTGGGTGATCATTGTGGGAATGGCATCTACTGACAACGCCGTACGGCCGGTCCCGGCCGGGGCATCCGACGCGTCTAGGCTGGCCAGGTGACCGTCTTCACCTCGCGCCGCGCCGCCCGCGTGCTCCTCGTCGACGAGGCCGACCGGGTGCTGCTGTTTCGGGGCAGCGACCCGGCCCGGCCCGGGCACCGGTACTGGTTCACCCCCGGTGGTGGGCTGGATCCGGACGAATCATCGGTTGCCGGGGCTGCGCGCGAGTTGGCCGAGGAGACCGGGCTGCGGATCTCGCCGGCCGAGCTGGGCGAGCCGGTCTGGTCGGACGTGACCGAGTTTCCGTTCGACGGCGTCTGGTATCGGCAGGAGCAGGAATTCTTCCTGGCCCGGATCCCGCAGTGGGAGGTCGATACCGCCGGCTTCAACGAGGGCGAACGAGGCTCTATCGACGGGTGGCGCTGGTGGGGTCTTGCCGAGCTGGCCGCGACAACCGAGCGGTACTACCCCGCCGAGCTGCCCGCACTGCTGGCGCAGCTGTTGGGAGAGCGATGCTGACCCCGCCCCGGGCCGTGCTGCGTCGGGATGGCGGTCTCTATGCCATGGAGCGTGCCCTGCAACGACGTGGCTTCCGGTACGTGGCCGGGGCGGACGAGGCGGGTCGGGGAGCCTGCGCGGGGCCGTTGGTGGCCGCCGCTGCCGTGCTGCCCGAGGGACGCCGGGGTGAGGTGGCCGGGCTGACCGACTCGAAGCTGCTCACCCCAGCCGCCCGGGAGCGGATCTACCAGGACGTGGTTACCCGTGCCCTGGCGTACGCGGTGGTGGTCATCCCGGCCGCCGAGGTGGATGCCCGAGGGTTGCAGGTGTGCAACCTCGCCGCGCTACGACGGGCCCTGGCCTCGCTGACCACCCTCCCGGAGTACGTGTTGACCGATGGCTTCGGGGTCGACGGACTGGGCGTTCCAGGGCTCGCCGTGTGGAAGGGCGACCGGGTCGCGGCCTGCGTGGCCGCCGCGAGTGTGCTGGCCAAGGTCACCCGGGACCGGATCATGGTCGAGTTGGATGGCCGATTCCCGGGCTACGGGTTCGCCGAGCACAAGGGATACATCACCGCGGAGCACACCGCCGCGCTGGAGCGTTACGGCCCGTGTGCGGAGCACCGCTTCTCGTACGTGAATGTGGCTGCCGCCTCCGGACGTGCTGGTCGGCCGCCGCGTGCCCGCCGACCAGCGCACCTCGGTGGCAGCGAGCCAATGGAGCGGTCACGGTCTGGTAGAGAGTACCGTCGGCGTGGCGTTGGGCGAGCAGCCTCGACCGCCAGCGTCAGTGGGGGAAGATGTGGTCATGGAAGGCGGAGTGGGATGAGCGCGGAAGATCTCGAGAAGTACGAGACCGAGATGGAGCTGCAGCTCTACCGGGAGTACCGCGACATTGTCCGCCAGTTCTCCTATGTGGTTGAGACTGAGCGTCGGTTCTACCTGGCGAACCAGGTCGACCTGCATGTGCGCAACTCCGATGGCGAGGTCTACTTCGAGGTGGAGATGCACGATGCCTGGGTATGGGACATGTACCGCCCTGCCCGTTTCGTGAAGAACGTCAGAGTGATGACGTTTAAGGATGTAAATGTGGAGGAGCTGGAAAAGCCGGACATTTCCCTTCCGGCGGATTCCGGCTTTGGTAGCTGATGGCCCCGGGGGAGTCGTCTCTCCGGTCGCCCGAGCCGTAACCATCCAATGTGCGCACCGGTCCGTTCCGCGCTGCGGGCGGGCCGGTTGAGATCGGATCGCCTCGCTGGCGCACCCGGTTCGGTCTTCCAGGTGTGTCCAGAGAGGATCTTGCCAATCCGACCGGTTGGGCAGCGGTGACGCCGATTCGAGTGGCCAAGCGGTGCCGGCGCTCGCGATTCTGGTGAAGGCGCTGGTCTTCGGTGGGCCACGGTCGCGCTCTGGCATACCGGACAGCACGGGCTTGCCGGAGCCTTCGTTGTTCTCGTGGTGAGCAACGCGATCCTGCTTCGCCGCAGGCCGGGCTAGGTGACGGTTATCCACAACCGGCACGGTTATCCACAGATCGGGATAAGGGCGCTTGCGGCATCAGTCGCCATTGATCACGCTGCACAGCCATGGAGACATACCACCGCCGGTTAGCGGCGGCGATGATCGCGTTGGCACTACCCGGCGGTTTCATGCAGTGGCCCCGGATCCCGGTGGTGTCGCCGGCCGTGCTGCCGGCGGCCGTGGTGTCGCCGGCCGTGGTGTCGCCGGCCGTGGTGTCGCCGGCCGTGGTGTCGCCGGCCGTGCTGCCGGCGTCAGGGCCCGCCCGGTCCGGGTTCCGTTGGCCGCTGGACGGTGTGCCCCGACCGGTACGCCGATTCGACCCACCGCCACAGCCATGGCAGCCCGGCCACCGTGGTGTCGATCTGGCTACCGAGCCGCAAGCGGTAGTGCGCGCTGCCGGCGCCGGCATGGTGTTGTTCGCCGGGCAGGTCGCCGGTCGACCGGTGGTCAGCGTGACGCATTCTGATGGGCTGCGTACCACCTACGAACCGGTAGAACCCGAGGTGGCGGCCGGTGATCGGGTCGACTCGGGTGATGTGCTCGGCCGGCTGCTCGCCGGTCACCCAGGGTGTCCGGCCGAGGCCTGTCTGCACTGGGGATTGCGGCGGGGTGACGAGTATCTGGATCCACTGGCCCTACTCGGCCTGGGGCGGGTCCGGCTGCTGCCGATAATGCGCTCCGGTCGCTCCGGGTCCGTCGGATGGGGCAGGCCAGCCGAGCCGTTCAGTCCGGGGCGGCGAGCAGGACGGGCAGCCGTTCGGCGAGCCGGTCGTACTGGTCGGGGTGGTTATAGACCTGCGCGGACAACCGTAGCCACCCCCGACCGTTCCAGGAGTTGAGCGCGACCTCCGCGCCGAGCGTGTCGGCGATTCGGGCCCGCAGTGCGACCGCATCCGGGACCGTGGTCGCCAGGCCGGCGGGAAGCCGGAGGATGCGCATGGCGACGGTGGGGCCGCCAGGGGTCGGGCAGATCGGCCGGGGTCAGACCGAGGGCCCGACCGACAACCCACTGCCCGTACGCGGCCAGTGCCGCGTTGTGCGTTCGGACCCGGTCGACCCCGAGGGTACGCAGCGTGAAGATCCCCACCGGGGCGGCGAGCCAAGCGCTGTAGTCCAGCGTCGCCTGCCACTCGACCATGGCGGGGAAGCCGGCCTCCTGCTCCCAGGAGACGACCAGCGGTTCGATGCGGTGCCGCCAGTTCGATGCGACCGCCAGCACGCCGGTGCCGCGCGGGGCGTACCCCCATTTGTGCAGGTTGCCGATCCAGAAGTCGGCGCCGACGGTCTGTACGGCGACCGGCAGCATGCCGGGTGCGTGTGCGGCGTCAACCAGCACCGGCACCGCCCGCTCCCGGGCGGCCGCGATGATCGCCGCTACCGGGAAGAGTCGGGCGGTCGCCGAGGTGAGCTGGTCGACGATGAGTAGCCGGGTCCGGCCCGGGCGGAGACCGGTCCGGATGATCTCGACGATCTCCTCGTCGGTAGCGGCCAGCGGCACCGACAGCGTACGGGCGACCGCGCCGGTGCGCCGGCACTCCCGTCCGATCGCGAGGGTCACCGAGCCGTAGCCGTGGTCGGTGCTGACGACCTCGTCACCTGGCTGCAGCCGCAGCGACTGGAGCACGATCGCCGCACCGGCGCTGGCGTTCCCCACCAGGGCGGTGCCTTCGGGGTCGGCGCCGAGGAAGGTGGCCAGGTGCCGGCGGGCGTGGGCGATCCGGTCGATCAGACCCTTGGTGAAGAAGCGCAGCGGGTTGGCTTCGGTTTCGTCGCGTAGTCGCTGCTGGGCGCGCTGTACGCTGATCGGGACCGCTCCGAACGAACCGTGGTTCAGATGAGCCACGGCCGGGTCGAGCGAGAAGAGTAATTGAGCGCCGGGAATCGGCTCGGGTGGCTGGGGCCCCGGAACACTCATCCCGTGATGGTATGCCCCCACCCCCGTCGATCACCCGTCGATCAGCCCCCCACCCCGTCGATCAGCCCCCACCCATCGATCAGCCCCCCACCCCGTCGATCAAGGACTTGTTGCTGTGAGTGGATCTCCCTAGGAGCGACATTTGCTCCTTGATCGACGGGAAAGTCCTTGATCGATGTGGCCGGCTGGGCGGCGGGCTCAGGCTCGGGGGTGTGCCTGGCGGTACACGGCGCGCAGCCGCTCCACCGAGACGTGGGTGTAGATCTGCGTGGTCGCCAAGGAAGCGTGACCGAGCAGCTCCTGCACCGCCCGCAGGTCCGCGCCGCCCTCAAGCAGGTGGGTAGCCGCGGAGTGCCGCAGCCCGTGCGGACTGGTCCGGGGCAGCCCGGCTGATCGGGCGTACCCGCCGACGAGCCGACGTACCACGGTCGGATTCAGCCGTCCGCCCCGCGCTCCCAGCAGCAGGGCCGCTCCGCTGGCCGGACCGGCCAGGGCATCGCGTCCCAGCCGCAGCCAGTCGTCGAGCGCCTGCTGCGCCGGCAGCCCGTACGGCACGGACCGCTCCTTGCCGCCCTTGCCGAGCACCCGGACGACCCGGCGGGCGTCGTCGACATCGTCGGTGTCGAGGGCGCAGAGCTCACCGACCCGTATCCCGGTGCCGTAGAGCAGTTCGAGGACCGCGCGGTCGCGCAGCAGCGCCGGGGACGCCTCCTCGCCGGGTGCCAGGACAAGTTCGGTGGCCTGCTCGGCGCGGAGCACGGTCGGGTAGCTCCCGGTGTACCCGGGGACTGGCCAGCGGAGCGCCGACGTCGATGTCCAGCAGGCCGTCGCGGTGCGCCCAGACGCTGAAGGTCCGGGCCGAAGCGGCCCGACGGGCCAGGGAGGCGCGGGCCGCGCCGAGGGTACGCAGCTTGGCCAGCCAACTCCGCAGCACGGTGATGTCCAGACTCGCGCGGGTGCGGCGCACCCCATTCGCGCGGCGTGGTCCAGCAGCGAGACGATGTCCGCGACATACGCCCGGACGGTGTGCTCCGACCGGTTCTCCACCCGGGACAGCTGCCGGGCGAACTCGTCCACCGCGTCCCGCATCGGTCGCGGCAGGGCCTCGTGGCGTGCCCGGGTACTGCGTTCGTCGCTCATCACCTGCGACCGTGCTGGTTGTGTTGCCGCCGCGTCAAGCCGGCGCACAGTTCGCCAGTGGTTAATCTTGTCCACTATGGCTGACGGGCGCGTTGAGGCTGGCTCCAGGCGATGAGCGTGACGAGATTCTCATGCTGCTGGCACCGCTCTGAACGACCGGTGCCGATGGTCGGCTCACCGACTCCTGGGCGCGAGAGCGTACCCGCCGTCGCGGCGGGTGAGCAGGCCGAGGTCTTCGAGCATGGAGAGTTTGCGCAGCGTGGTGCGGAGGTCGAGGCCGGCGCGGGCGGCGAGCGTGTCTGGGCTGTGTGTTCCCCGGCCCGGGACCGATTCGAGCAGTAGCCCGGCGTCGTCGTCGAGCAGGTCGCGGGGCTGCTGCGGGCCGCGGGCGAGGGGGGCCAGGTCGACGCCGATCCGACCGACCTCCTCCAGGATGTGTGGCACCCCGGTGACCAGCCGAGCATCGGGATGCTCGCGAAGCAGTTCGTGGGCGCCGACGGACATCGCGGAGGTGACCGGACCGGGCACGATCATGCTGGGACGGTTGAGGGCCAGTGCGCGGCGCATGGTCTGGGTGGCCCCGCTGCGCGCGGCCGCCTCCACCAGGGCGGCGCCGGTGGTGGCCGCCGCGATTACCCGGTTACGGGTCAGGAACCGGGGTCGGATCGGCTCGGCGCCGGGTAGCCACTCGCTGATCAGCAACCCGGACTCGGCGATCCGGTCGAACAGGGCAGTGTTGCCCATCGGGTACGGTCGGTCGACTCCGCAGGCGAGTACCGCCACGGTCCGTCCAGCGGCGTTGAGCGCGCCCCGGTGCGCGGCGGCGTCGATCCCGAATGCGCCGCCGGAGACCACGCTCCACCCCCGATCGGCCAGGCCGAATCCGATCTCGGTTGCCACGTGGATGACCGTACGGGGTGGCGGCTCGGGATCCGACGACCGCCACCGACCGCTCCAGCGTCTGCGCGCAGCGGCAAATCGCCGCGTACCCAGAAGCAGAGCGGCGGGGCGGTCTCCTGGTCGACCTTCCGGTCGCGTGCCGGTCAGTGCCAGCCGTTCCAGGTCGCGCACCTGCGCCGGCCACTCCTCGTCGGAGGGGACCACGAGACGGGCGCCGACCCGCTCGGTCTGTTCGGCTGCCTGTTCGGCGACTCTGCGGGGATCGTCGGCGGCCATCCGGGCCTGAACCGACGTCCTCAGCTTGGCGTCCGGGACATCCCCGGTGCGTAGTCGGTGCAGCGCCTCGATGGGGCCAAGTTCGGCCACCAGCCGGTAGACCGACCACGTACCGGGCTCGGCGAGCCAGGTCAATGCGATCAGAGCCAGTCGGGTCTCATCCAGTTCTGTTGTCATTCGGAAACTCCGGTACGTAGTTGGGCGGCTTCCGCCATGTCGTCGTGATCAGGCCGGTCACGGCCATCAAGATCCGCGATGGTCCAGGCCATCCGGATGATCCGGTCGAATCCCCGCGCCGACAGGGAGCCGCTGTCCAGCCGGTTGCGCAGCGTCTGCGTGACGCTGGCCGGTAACTGCCAGGGCGGCTGGCGTAGCTGTGGGCCGGGGACCTCGGCGTTGAGCCGCCAACTGTTGCCGGTCCACCGTTGCGCTGCGGCGGCGCGGGCCCGGGCCACCCGCTCGGCGACCGCCGCCGAGGATTCGGGTGCCTGGCCGGTGTCCATCAGTTCGGCGGCCCGGATCGGATTGAGCGTCACCTGGATGTCGATCCGGTCCAGCAGCGGGCCCGATAGCCGGCCCAGGTAGCGGCGTCGGGCCAGCGGGGTGCACTCGCAGAATGTGTCGCCGGCTGGCCGGGCGCAGGGGCAGGGGTTGGCGGCCAGGACGAGTTGCACCCGGGCGGGGTATTCGGTTCCGCCCTGGGAGCGGGCGAGCAGCACCCGGCCATCCTCCAGCGGTTGGCGTAACGACTCCAGCGCCCGCCGGCTGAACTCGGGTGCCTCATCCAGGAACATCACTCCACGGTGCGCCAGGGAGATCGCGCCCGGCCGAGCGAGGCCGGATCCGCCGCCGACCAGGGCCGGCACGGTGGCGCTGTGATGAGGCGCCTGGAACGGTGGTCGGCGGAGCAACTCGCTACCCGGGGGCAGCAGGCCGGCGATGGAATGTAGGGCGGTCACCTCCAGGGCGGCCTCGTCGTTGAGTTCGGGCAGGATGCCGGGGAGCCGTTCGGCCAGCATGGTTTTGCCCGCTCCGGGTGGGCCGAGCAGCGCAAGGTGGTGGCCACCGGCCGCGGCGACCTCCACCGCTCGTCGGCCCAGCCCCTGACCGGCGACCTCGGTCAGGTCCGGCCCGATCACGGGGGCCGCCGGTTGTCGGACCGGCGGATCGAGCAGCCGGGCGCCATCGCGGATGAAGGCGACCAGCCGGTGCAGGGTGTCCACCGCCCTGACCCGTACGCCTGGCACGACTGCGGCCTCGGCGGCGTTCTCCGCTGGGACCACCACCCGATTGATCCCGGCCCGGACCGCCGCCGCCACCATCGGCAGTACGCCGCGGACCGGGCGGACCGTGCCGTCCAGTCCCAACTCGCCGAGCACGACCACCTGTTCCAGCGGGGCCAGCGGAAGTTCACCGGAGCCGCCGAGCAGTGCGATCGCGATAGCGATATCAAAGGATGAGCCGTATTTCGGGAGGGTCGCCGGAAGCAGGTTGACGGTCATCCGGCGGTTGGGCCAGTGCTGACCGGAGTTGACGATCGCGGCGCGTACCCGGTCGCGGGCCTCATGCAGCGCGGTGTCCGGCAGACCGGAGAGCGCGACGGTGGGTAGGCCCGGGGAGAGGTCGGCTTCCACCTCGACCAGGTGTCCGGTCACCCCGACCAGGCCGACGCTGAGCACCTTCGCGTAGCTCATGCCGCCGGACCCCTTTCGGGTGTGCGCATTTCGATTCGCCCGCGCATCTCAGAACGCACCCTTGAGGTGCTCGACCCGGGCGGCGCCGCCGCGCGGCGCGTACACCTCAATGACGTCGAAGCGGACCTCGCGCGGGTGGGCCTCCCGATTCGTTGCCAGCCACTCGGCGGCGAGCCGATGTAGTCTGCGGGCCTTGGTGCCGATCACCGCCTCGGCCGGGGTGCCGAAGGTTGTACCGCGCCGGGTTTTCACCTCGCAGAAGGCGAGGACATCACCGTCCCAGGCGATGATGTCGATCTCACCGTTGGAGCAACGCCAATTGCGGGTCACCACCCGCAGGCCGGCGTCGACCAGATGCCGTACCGCACATCGTTCGCCGTACGCGCCGACCGCTTGTCTGACCATCGTCATGGCACTGACCGTGACGCAGTGCGGCCCGACGGGAAACCCGGACTTCGACCTCTGTGGATAACTAAGTGCTCTGTGGATATCTCAAGCAAAAAGTCGGAGGTGGGTGCTATGGCATCGCCCACTCCAGCCATTGACCGTGGGCTGGTTCGGGCCGGCGTCCCGATGCGGTGCTCGCCGTTTCGCCAGGTGATGACGGTCAGCAGGCCGACGGCGAGCACCCCGACGGACCCGCCGCAGCCGGTCGCTGATTCAGGAACAGTTCGGCACCGGATTCGGACGCGGTAACCCGGCGCTGGTGCCGAGTTCGACCAGGTGCGGCGGTTGGCCGGCCGGCGGCGAGCCCGGCGGCGAGCCCGAATCCCGGCGGGAGCAGGGCGGCGCGTCGGGCCTCGTTGGTCCGCGTGGTACGACTCGCGCAGAGCGCGGTCAACTCATCCCGGTCACAGTTATCCGCGGTATCGCAGCCGTTATCCGAATACACAGTGTTGCCCGGTTAGTGCGAACGGCTCCGAGTGCACCTGAAGAAATCGGATTACCGACTGGTAAAGCGGCATCCGGGTCAGCGGGCTGGCGGGAACCAGGCAGGTCCCCTACGGTGCGTCAGCGTGAACCAACAACGCAACTTCCCCGAGGAGCAGGACCACCGCTGGTACGCCAGCGAGCGCGGATATGCCGAGCCGGAGTGGGCTGGCGCGGGTGAGGACCGTTACCCGGGCGACGACGGATACCGGGCGCCCGATCCGCGTGAGGCGCCCACCGGGGAGAGCCGGTATGCCGCCCATGCCACTGAAGTCGACGTCGACCGGTATGCCGAGCGGGAGCGGTACGGCACTGACCGCCGGGAAGTCGACCGATTCGGCGGCAGCCGTTATGCCGACTCGCCGGACCGCGGCGATCCGGGCCGGATGGCGCTGGAAATGCCGTTGAGTGGCTTCGACGGGCGGGCAACCAAGGACACCCTGGTGGAGTCCGGCAGCCGCGGTTCGGCGGAGCGCGGAAATGATGACCGAAAGCCGGGGCGGACTTCGGCCGCCGCGGGTGGCGCTCGGCTGCGTGGCGGTCACGAATCGGCTGAGGCCGGGTGGGCGTCGTCTGAGGGTCGACCAGCGCCGGTCGATGACGGTTGGGTCCCGACGGGCCGACAGAGCGGGTCGGGTGCCGGTGCGGGTTTTGACGATGGCGGGTTGACTGCCCGGGGCTTCGGTGGTGGCGGCTCTGATGGCGGTGACGAGGTTGAGGACGGTGGCCGGGCTCAGGCCGACGATGGTGGCCGCATCCGCGTTGCCGCCGGCGAATTCGACTCGCCGGATCGGGGCGGTACGTACCGGAACCCGAAGGAACTGACCCGGGTGGCCGATGCGGATCGGTCGTCGCCCGGGGAATCGGGAAAGAGATTGCCGCACGGCTATCCGCTCGTGGAGAGCGGTCGACGGGGCGACCAGGCCCGGCCAGTGGAGACGCCGGTAGAGGCGGTCCCTGTCGCGCCGTTGGACCTGCCTACCGGACCGATGGCGCCGATCAGTCCACGCTTCCCGGACGGCGGCTCGATCCAGACGCCCGAGGGGGAGCGCTTCCACACCCAGCCGATCGACCGGGAGGCGCTGCGTCGGCCCGCCGGATCGGCGCCGACCAGTGACGGTGTGTACCGAACCCGCCGGCCGGCGTTGGCAGTGCTTCTCGGCCTCTGCACCCTGCTTTTCGAGTTGCCGGCGCTGCGGGTGCTGCTCGGCGGGGCGGTCGGCGGGCCGGTCTCGCCCGCCAGGGTGATCTCGGGAACCTTCCTCGTGCTCGGTCTGCCGATGTTTGCCGCCGGCATCTACGGGCTGGCCAGCGGTGCTGCCGGGCTGGTCGATCCGGCCCGGGTCTGGTTGCGTCCGCCGGTGGCCTACCTCACGATCGGTCTCGTGCTCTTCGTCGCTGCGGCACTCGCCGTCGGCTGACTCGGGCTACAGCCGCTCCGCCCCGCCGATCAAGGGAACTTTCGCCGATCAAGGACGCATTGCGGCGATTCGAAGATCAATGTACGGCGAGATGTCCTTGATCGGCGGGGGCCCGGTGTTGGATCGGGTGGCGGCCGGGTGGGCCGGGGGTTGTGTGCCGGGCGCGGTGGTGGGCGTACACTTGACAACCGGCGACCGCCTCAAGCGGTCGAACTCGCGCGCCCTCTTCACGGTCTGTCCGTGGAGCGACGGCCCCCTGGTCCCGATCTGCGATCGGGCCCACCATGGTCGGCGACCAGGCGCCAGGACGCCAGGCCACCGGGCCGGGCGTGACAACCAGGGACCATCGAACGGAGTGCCCATCATGGCCGTCGTGACCATGCGCCAACTCTTGGAAAGCGGAGTCCACTTCGGACACCAGACGCGCCGCTGGAACCCGAAGATGAAGCGCTTCATCATGACCGAGCGCAACGGCATCTACATCATCGACCTGCGCCAGACCCTCGACTACATCGAGAAGGCGTACGAGTTCGTGCGTGGAACCGTCGCTGAGGGTGGCAGCATTCTCTTCGTCGGAACCAAGAAGCAGGCGCAGGAAGCCATTGCCGAGCAGGCCACCCGGGTCGGCCAGCCGTACGTCAACCACCGCTGGCTGGGTGGCATGCTGACCAACTTCCAGACGGTCTACAAGCGGTTGCAGCGGATGAAGGAGCTGGAGGCGCTCGGCGACCTCTCCGGCACCGCGCAGGGCTTCACCAAGAAGGAGACCCTGCAGCTCTCCCGCGAGAAGATCAAGCTCAGCCGCACGCTGGGTGGTCTGCGGGACATGCAGAAGGTGCCCGCCGCGATCTGGGTGGTTGACACCAAGAAGGAGCACATCGCCGTGGACGAGGCCCGCAAGCTGGGCATCCCGGTGATTGCCGTACTGGACACCAACTGTGACCCGGACGAGGTCGACTTCCCGATTCCGGGCAACGACGATGCGATTCGCTCCGCCGAGCTGCTGACCAAGGTCATCGCGGCGGCCGTCGGTGACGGTCTGATCGCTCGCTCCGGCAAGCGCCGGGGCACCGACGAGAAGCCGGAGCCGGGCGCGGCCGGTGCCGGCGAGCCGCTCGCCGAGTGGGAGCGCGAGCTGATCGAGGACACCGAGAAGAAGTCCGTCGAGCCGGAGCAGAAGACCGAAGAGCCCGCGGCGGTCGCCGCCGAGTGATCTCGCCGTCGGGTCCCGCCGGCCGGTTTGTCCGGTCGGCGGCCCGAGGCGGGTACGGGGGCACGACGGGCCCGATTCCGGGTAACCGGCGTGCAGACCACTAACCAGCCGCGTCACACATCGAAGAGAGAGTCATGGCTACTTTCACTGCCGCGGACGTCAAGAAGCTCCGGGACCTTACCGGCGCCGGCATGATGGACTGCAAGAAGGCGCTCACCGATGCCGATGGCGACTTCGACAAGGCCGTCGAGATTCTGCGCGTCAAGGGCGCCAAGGATGTCGGCAAGCGGGCGGGCCGTACCGCCGCGAACGGTCTGGTCGCCCACTCCGGCAAGGCGTTGCTCGAACTGAACTGCGAGACCGACTTCGTCGCCAAGAACGCTGACTTCATCGCCCTGGCCCAGCAGCTGGTCGAGCATGGCGAGCAGGTCGGGGCGGTTGACGCCGAAGCGTTGCTCGCCTCGACGATGGCCGATGGCCGGACCGTCGCGGAGACCATCCAGGAGCAGTCCGCCAAGATCGGCGAGAAGCTGGTGCTGAACCGCTTCGCACTGCTCGACGGCGCCGTCGCGGTCTACCTGCACCGCAAGAGCCAGGACCTGCCGCCGCAGGTTGGTGTGCTGGTGGAGTACTCCGGCAAGACCGACGAGGCGGCCGACGCGGACGCCCGCGCGGTGGCGATGCAGATCGCCGCGATGCGGCCGAAGTACGTCACCCGGGACGAGGTGCCGGCTGAGACCGTGGAGTCGGAGCGGCGCATCGCCGAGCAGACCGCCCGTGAGGAGGGCAAGCCGGAGGCGGCCCTTCCCAAGATCGTTGAGGGTCGGGTCAACGGCTTCTTCAAGGACTACGTCCTGATCGAGCAGGCTTCCGTCGCGGACAACAAGAAGACGGTCAAGCAGGTTCTCGCTGAGGCGGGCATCGAGGTGACCCGGTTCCTCCGGTTCGAGGTCGGCCAGGCCTGAGTGGTACCCCACCGGCCGGACTGATTGGCCCGGATCAGCGGTGGGGCGGTGACGAAACGAGGAGGCCGCTGGTGTACGTGACAGGCACCGCGGCCTCTTCGTCGCATAGGGTCAGCAGCGGCAGGTCGGGTGACAAAGGGTTGGCGGGCATGCCCGCGCAAGAAGGGCGGTCGGATGACGCAGGTTGTGAGTGACCGGACCTCGGCGGCGGATGCCGACCCCACCGCACCGCCACCCGGCCGAGCCCGCCGGGTGGTGCTGAAACTTTCCGGTGAGGTTTTCGGCGGCGGTGCGATCGGAGTCGACCCGGATGTGGTGCAGGCCATCGCCCGGCAGATCGCTACCGTGGTACGCCGTGGTGTGCAGGTCTCCGTGGTGGTCGGTGGCGGCAACTTCTTCCGGGGCGCCGAGCTGCAGAAGCGCGGTATGGACCGGGCCCGGGCCGACTACATGGGCATGCTCGGCACGGTGATGAACTGCCTGGCGCTGCAGGACTTCCTGGAGAAGGAAGGCATCGAGACCCGGGTGCAGACCGCGATCAACATGGCCCAGGTCGCTGAGCCCTATATCCCGCTGCGGGCGATCCGGCACCTGGAAAAGGGCCGAGTAGTGATCTTCGGCGCCGGTGCCGGTATGCCGTACTTCTCCACCGACACGGTTTCCGCCCAGCGGGCGCTGGAGATTCGCGCCGATGTGGTGCTGATGAGCAAGAACGGTGTGGACGGGGTTTACACCGCCGATCCGCGTACCGATCCCACCGCTAGCAAGCTCGACACGATCACCTTCGCCGAGGCGCTGCGGCGCGGACTCCGAGTCGCGGACGCCGCCGCCTTCAGTCTCTGCATGGAGAACGGCCTGCCGATGCTGGTCTTCGGCGCCGAGGGCGACGACACGATCATCCGCGCCGTCGGTGGCGAACGGATCGGGACCCTGATCACGGCGTGAGCCGGATCCGACAACGACGTATCAGAAGGGGGCGACGGAGCAGGTGATCGACGACACCCTCCTCGAGGCCGAGGAGAAGATGGAGCGTGCGGTTGAGCACGCAAAAGAGGAGTTCGGCGCGATCCGCACCGGTCGCGCGACTCCGGCCATGTTTTCCAAGATCATTATTGACTACTACGGCAGCCCGACCCCGCTGCCGCAGATGGCCTCGGTCGGCGTGCCCGAGCCGCGCATGGTGATTATCAAGCCGTACGACGCCGGGCAGTTGCAAGCCATGGAGAAGGCGATCCGTGACTCGGACCTCGGTGTCAATCCCAACAACGAGGGCAACCAGCTCCGCATCCTGCTGCCGCAGATGACCGAGGAGCGTCGGCGGGACATGATCAAGGTGGCCCGGCACAAGGGCGAGGAAGCCAAGGTGGCGATTCGTAACGTCCGGCGCCGGTCCAAAGAGGAGCTGGACCGCATCGTCAAGGACGGCGAGGCAGGTGAGGACGAGGTCCGCCGCGCGGAGAAGGAGCTGGACGATCTCACCCACCGGTACGTGACCAACATTGACGAGCTGGTCAAGCACAAGGAAGCCGAGCTGCTTGAGGTCTAATGACACACCTCGATCCCTACGGCGGTAGTGGGCCTCGCGGTTGGGCGGCTTCGGACGCACCTCCCGATGCCCGGTGGGCCGGCAACGACGATGACCTTCGGCCCTGGGCGCGGCACGATGGTGCCGCGCCCGACGGCTATCCGGATCATTCCGGCCAACGATCAGATGATCTGCTGGTCGGCGGCTACGGCCATGTCGGCCCGCCGCCGGAGGTGGGCGGGTACGCCGACCGCTCGAATGGCGAGCTGTCCCCGTACCCCGGCAGTAGCGCCGACCCCGGCACGGCCAGCCTGACCGAGTCGACCAATCCGGTGGGCTGGCCGCCGGTTAGCCCAGGTTCGGACCTGGGATCGGGTCCAGAACCGGAGCCGGACCCGGCAGCGGCCCCAGCCCGACGTGGGCCCGGGCGGCGCCGAGCGGGGCCCGGTAGGAAGCCGGCCGGCTCCGGCCGGGCAGGACGGAACCTGCCCGCCGCGATCGGGGTCGGCGTGGGCCTCGGTGTGGCCATCCTGGTTCCGCTTTTCCTGCTTCCGACGGCGTTTCTCGCCGTAATCGCGATTGCCATCGGGATCGGCATCTGGGAGATGGTCCGCGCGGTCCGACGCGTTGACGCCCGGCCGCCGCTGGTGCCGCTGATCGGCGGCGGGCTGCTGATGGTCGGTCTGGCCTGGTGGGCTGGTCCGGACGCGCTCTGCCTCGGGCTGCTGGTCACTGTGCTGACCACGATGGTGTGGCGGCTCGCCGATGGACCTGCCGGATATCAGCGGGACCTGACCGCGAGTGTGTTGATCGCGGTCTACGTGCCGTTCCTCGGCGGGTTCGCCGCACTGCTCGCCGCCGTACCGGGCAACGGTGACCTGCGGGTACTGGTCACCCTCGCCGCGGTGGTCCTCTCCGACACCGGTGGTTACGCGGCCGGGGTGGCGTTCGGCAAACACCCGATGGCGCCCTCGATCAGCCCGAAGAAGTCGTGGGAAGGGTTCGCCGGGTCGGTGACGGCGGCCTCGATCGGCAGCGCGCTACTGGTCTGGTATCTCCTCGACGTCACTGTCTGGTGGGGAGCGATATTCGGGTTCGCCATCTCGATCGCGGCGGTCCTCGGTGACCTCGCCGAGTCGATGATCAAGCGGGATATCGGCATCAAGGACATGAGCAACCTGTTGCCCGGTCACGGTGGGCTGATGGACCGACTTGACTCGATCCTGTTCGCCGTGCCGACCGCGTACCTCCTGCTAGCGATCTTCGTGCCGGCCGGGTGAGGTCGGGCGCTGATGCTGAAACGTCCAATCAACCGGATCGTCTGGTCGGTTCCGCTCCCTCGGACAGGTGCATGGCTGCGGGGACGTGGGAGACTGGACAGGCCATGACGAGCCTGCCCATGATTCCCATCAGCCCGGACGTACCCGCCGGATCCGCCCCGGTACGCCGTGGGACCCTGCCACCCCGTCACCTTGCCGACCTTGATCTGCCGGCCCGGCAGGCCCTGGTCACCGAGTTGGGGGAGCCCGCCTTCCGGGCCAAGCAGGTCTCCACGCACTACTTCGGCAGGTTGATCCGCGATCCGGACCTGATGACCGATCTGCCTACCGCAAGTCGGGTCCGGCTGGCCGAGTCGCTGCTGCCCACCCTGCTCACCCCGGTCCGGGAGATGACCTGCGACGACGGGGCCACCCGCAAGGCGCTCTGGCGGTTGCACGACGGCTCGCTGGTCGAGAGCGTGCTGATGGGTTATCCGGACCGGGTAACCGTCTGTATCTCCAGTCAGGCCGGATGCGGCATGGCCTGCCCGTTCTGCGCGACCGGGCAGGCGGGCCTGACCCGTAACCTTTCCACCGCGGAGATCGTAGACCAGGCGGTCTACCTCGCCGGAGTGGCTGCTTCCGGAGCAGTGAGCGGTTCGCCGCCGCGCCTTTCCCACGTGGTCTTCATGGGCATGGGAGAGCCGCTGGCCAACTACTCGCGAGTGGTCGCAGCGGTCCGCCGGCTTGTCACTCCCGCACCGGAAGGGCTCGGCCTGTCCCAGCGGCACATCACCGTCTCCACCGTCGGCCTGGTCCCGGCGATGCGTCGACTGGCCGAGGAAGACCTTTCGGTGACCCTTGCGCTCTCCTTACACGCGCCCGATGATGACCTGCGCGATGAACTGGTGCCGGTGAACCAGCGCTGGAAGGTGGACGAGGTGCTGGACGCCGCGTGGCACTACGCGGATCGGACGGGGCGTCGGGTGTCCATCGAATACGCGATGATCAAGGATGTGAACGACCAGCCGTGGCGAGCTGACCTGTTGGGCCGGTTGCTGGCCGGCCGGCTAGTCCATGTGAATCTCATCCCACTCAACCCGACCCCGGGTAGCCGGTGGGACGCGAGTCCGAAGCCGGTGGAGCGGGAGTTCGTCCGACGGCTGCGGGCCGCTGGCGTCTCCACCACGGTCCGGGACACCCGCGGCCGCGACATCGACGGCGCATGTGGCCAGCTCGCGGCGGCTGAGGAGGCAGAGTGAGCAGAGGTTTCATGCCCGAACCATCGGGCTCGGCAGGGGGCTCCCGGTACCGTCACGCGCAGCGCGGCAGTGTGGTGAGTCCGCGTAGCGAGCGAGCGATTCAGGAGACATAGTGGCTAGTCAGGGTCAGCGTTTCCGGCGCAAGGCGCTCCGCCGGGGCTACAAGGTCGAAGAAGTTGACGAATTCCTGGACCGGGTCGAGGCCACGCTTGCCGGGGAGTCGGTCGGCGAGCCGGTTTCCGCCCAGCAGGTTCACGATGTTGTCTTCCGGGTCCGTTTCGGTGGCTACGACGAGTGGCAGGTCGATCTGCATCTCGACCGGGTCGAGCGGCAGGTCGCCGAACTGGAGGAACGCGGCGGCGCTGGAAGCCGCGGCGTCGATCCGCAGAGGCCTGAGCGGATGGGTCCGGCTGAGCGGATGGGTCCGCCGATGCGCGACGATCGGAGCATCCCGCCGGCACCGGTAGCCCCGCGGTCGATGCCCGCACAGCCGGCAGCGTCGGCTGACCCGTACCGCCGTTATGACGAGCCCACCGGTGTGTTCGGTGGTTATGACAGCACCCGCGGTGGCTTCGAGGCTCCGCGCGGGGGCGCACCGGTTCCGGCCCGTGGCCCGGCCGGGCCCGGTGGTGCCTTCGGGCCAGAGGAGCGTTTCGATGGTTTCGAGCCTGGCCGGCATGGTCGGGCGGACATGACTGCCGAAATCCGGATGCCTGACCGGGAGCTACGCGGACCGGGACGGCCGCCCGGTCCCGGAGGTCCCCCGCTCAGTGGGCCGCCGGCAGGGGGCCCGCTACCTACCGGTGGTCAGCCGATGGGGGGACCAGCTCCGCTCGGTCCGCCGGTCCTCGGCGGGCCCAGCGGTGACCTGCAACGGATCGACCAGATCCGGAGAACGTTCCAGGTCCGCCGGTTCGGCAGCGGGTACGACCCGGAACAGGTCGACCGGCTCTTCGAGGGCATTCTGGCCAGCATGGCGGGGCGGGGACCGATGCCGGTCAACCCGGCAGAGCTGGATCTGACCCGGTTCGGCCTGGTGCCAGGTGGCTACTTCGAGGCCGAGGTGGATGCCGCGCTCAAGGAGGTCAAGGACATCCTGCGCGGACGTTGATCTATCGGACGCCGAGCTGTCCGGGTGGGGTGGACCCGTCTCCGGAGACGGGTCCACCCCACCCGGACAGCTCGGCGTGCGGCTAGCGACGCTGGCGCCGGTAGATCAGGCGATCAGGATCGCAGTCCGTTGCGCCGTAGCACCGCGTCGCCGATCAGGATGAGAATCAGCACCGCGGCGGTGCCGATCAGCCAGATCTTCGCGATACCGCTGACGTCGTTGTTGCCGAAGATCATCAAGACCAGCGCCAGGGCGGTAACGATCGCACCGATCTGGCCCGCCCTGCGGCGTCCCGGCTTGCGCTGGTCGGGTGATGTTACCGGCTCGCTTCCTGCCACGTTCGGTCCTTCCTCCACGATCGGATCTCGGCTAAGTCTGGCACGCCCAGTACCGGCGGTGTGGACCGCCTCGGCCTATCCGGGGTATGAGCCCAGGTCACCGCCTTGTGGCCAGCCAACCTGGCGTCGCGGGTCGGCCGCCCGAGCTACTCCGGTAGCGTTTTGGGGGTACACCTTGCTTTCTGGTCTAGGGGGACTGTGCGGTGCGATTGACCGGTACGGGGCACGCGAGCATGCGGATCGACACGGCCGCGGGCAGCATCCTCTGCGATCCCTGGGTTAATCCGGCATATTTTGCCTCTTGGTTTCCTTTCCCGGACAATTCACAACTTGATTGGGAGAGCCTCGGGCAGACCGACTACCTCTACGTCTCCCACCTGCACCGGGACCACTTCGACGCGGACCAGCTGAAGCGCTTCGTATCGAAGAAGGCCACCGTGCTGTTGCCGGAGTACCCGACCTCCGAGCTGGAGGACGAGCTACGGGAACTCGGGTTCACCCGGTTCATCCGGACGAAGACCAACGAGGTGATGGAGCTCGACGGTGGGCTCAACATCATGATCCAGGCGTTGACCAGCCCGACCGACGGCCCGATCGGGGACTCCTCGCTCTGGGTCGAGCACAACGGGGTCCGGCTGCTCAATCAGAACGATGCCCGGCCGACCGATCTGGGCATCTTCGCCGAACTGGGCCACGTGCACGCGCACCTGCTCCAGTTCTCCGGCGCGATCTGGTACCCGATGGTCTACGAGCTGCCCAACGCTGCCAAGACCGCGTTCGGCAAGCAGAAGCGTGATCGGCAGATGGACCGTACGATCCGTTACATCGATGACCTGAAGGCATCCTGGGTGTTCCCGATCGCCGGCCCGCCCTGCTTCCTCGATGACGAGTTGTGGCAGTTCAACGACATCCACGGCGACGAGGGGAACATCTTCCCCGACCAGCAGGTCTTTCTCGATCACTACACCAACCTCGGCTACGACAACGGGGTGATCCTGCTGCCCGGCAGCGTTTCCGAGGTAACCGTGGACACCTGCCACACCAGCCATCCGGTGCCCGACGTACGGGAGTTCTTCGACCGCAAGGAGGAGCACCTGCGGGAGTACCAGGCCCGCGTGCGGCCGGTGATCGAGGCGGCGAAGGCTTCCTGGCGGCACCCCGAGATCGACGTGCTGGCGGAGATGAAGCGCCGGATCGAGCCACTCCTCGATGAGTCGATCTATCTGGCCAAGGGGGTCGGTGGGCCGGTCCGGTTCGACCTGGTCGGCTACGACGGCGAGTCGATCGAGTCGGTGCTGGTTGACTTTCCAGGCAAGGAGGTGCGGCCGTACGCGGATGAGAAGGTGCGTTACCGGTTCCGCACCGAGCGGGCGTTGATCGAGCACCTGCTGCACATCGAAGAGGTCGACTGGGTCAACTCGCTCTTCCTCTCCTGCCGGTTCTCCGCGGCCCGGATCGGGCAGTACAACGAGTTTGTCTACGCCTTCTTCAAGTGCCTCTCCCAGGAACGGCTCCAGTACGCGGAGGGCTGGTACGACGAGCACGAGCGGTCCACCGATACTGAGGACATCCAGTTGGGTGACTGGATTGTGCAGCGGCGCTGCCCGCACCTGAAGGCAGACCTGACCCGGTTCGGCATCGTCGAGGGGGATCAGTTGACCTGCCAGTTGCACGGTTGGCGGTTCGATCTGACCAGCGGGCGTTGCTTGACCAGTGTGGGGCACCAGGTCCGGGCCAGGCGCGCTGATGCCTCAGCGGTCCCGCCCGCTACCCCCGCTTAGACACGACCTTTTCACGGAATGAGTGGCTATCGCCGCTGGAATAGCCACTCATTCCGTGAAGGTGCGTGGAGAGGGGGGTGCGTGGAGAGGGGGGCGCTGCAGATGGGTGGCGTGGTTCAGCGAGCCAGGTCGGTGAGGATGCGGCGGGCGGCGTTATGCCCGGCGGCGCCGATCACGCTGCCGGCGGGGTGGCAGCCGGCGCTGCCCGCGTAGAGGCCGGCTACCCCGGTGGCGTACGGCATCCGGTCGGTGAACGACACGGTGTTGTCGACGTGGTGGATATGTCCGCCGGTGATGCCGAAGTGGCTCTCGATTCCGGGCGGGGCGAGTGGCACCGCGTCGGCGACGAGGTCCGCAGTGCCGGGGGCGTACCGCTCGCAGATCGCCAGCAGCTTCTCCACGTAGGACGGCATGAGATCCGACCAGGAGCCCGCCGCCGGCGTGTATGGCACGGATTGGACAAAGAGCGCGGACGAATGGTGCCCGGCCTCGTCACGCAGTGACGGGTCGACGGTGGTGTGCAGGTACCACTCGATGGTCGGCTCGTCGGGTAGCTGCCCGGCCTGGACCTCGGCCCACATTCGGCGCAGGGCGGCCATCGGTGACTCGCCGGAACCGTCGCCGGTCAGCGAGGCCGAGCCGGGGAGCAGGTGGATAGTCGAGCCGAACGGGCTCGGTGAGCCCTCGGGCAGACAGGAGAAACGGGGCAGTCCGGTGAGGGCCAGGTTGACCTTGAGGGTGCTGCCGGGCCGGCGGACCGCCGCCATCCGCTCGGTGAGCGCTGTCGGCAGCGTCCCGTCGGGCACCAGCCCGATCAGTTGGTACGGGTCGCAGGCGCCGAGCACCACCTCGGCCGCGACCGAGCGTCCGTCGTCGAGCACGACACCGCTGACCGCGCCGCCGTCCAGGGTCACGCCGGTGACCGGCGTACCGGTGTGGATCCGCGCCCCGGCGGCCTGTGCCGCGTCGGCGAAGGTCCGGGCGACGGTGCCCATCCCGCCGGCGACGATCATCCAGGTTCCGTCGGCGCCTGGGAGCCGGCACATGTTGTGTACGAGGAAGTTGTGTCCGGTGCCCGGGTCGTCCGGGCCGGCGTTGAGCCCGGAGAGCCCGTCGGTCACCGCGTACATGGAGACCAGCAGCTCGGACCGGAAGTCGAAGCGGGCCAGGTAATCGGCGACCGAGCCACGGACCAGGTCAACAAAGACCTGACGCAGCGCCGGGCGAACGTACCGCTCGGCGGTTGCCTCGACCGACAGGGGTTCGGCGAGCCAAGCCGGCCCGAGGTCGTCGCGGAGCGCGGCCAGTTCGGCCTGCATCGCGTCGTCGGCGGCCATGTCGGCCGGGGAGAAGAACTCGGTCATCTGGGCCCGGGTGGCGTCCCGGTCACTGCCGAAGAGCAGGTACGGCGAACCGGGGCCGCCCGGGGTGGGCAGGAAGTAGTGCGGGTCGCGGCGCAACGTCGGGAACCGTACGTCGAGAGATTTGATCAGTTCCGGCGGCATCAGGCCGAGCAGGTAGGAACCGGTGGAGTGGCGCAGCGCCGGGACCTTGGGGAACGGCTGTTCGGTGCGGGTGGCGCCGCCGATCGTGTCGGCCGCCTCCAGCACCAGCACGTCGAGTCCGGCGCGGGCCAACAGGACGGCGGAGACCAGGCCGTTGTGGCCGGCACCGATAATCGCGACATCGACACGGGCGGGCAACTGCGCACTCATGGTCGCGAGCCTAGTACGCCACGGGCGCACCGTGATCCACTCGTCGGCTGTTTCCGGCCTGGCACCCGGTTGCCCCGACGCGACGAGCCGCCGTCGATGATTCGCCACCCGGAAACGGTGGCCGGTTCGAGGGCGCCGAGTGTTGCCGTCTACCTTTCTGACGGTTGTTGACCGCTCGTGATTGACACGGTGGCCGGGAGGGGAACGATGTTTGGGTGGTGGGGGAGGGCCGTGGTCCGGCTCCGCTGGGTGGTGCTGGCCGTGGCCGGGCTGCTGGTCGCCCTCGGGGCGACCTGGGGCACGGGCGTGTTCGGTTCGTTGAGTGGCGGGGGATTCGACGATCCGGCCAGCGAGTCGAGCCGGGCTCACCAGCGGATCAGCGCTGAGCTGGGCGAGCAGGGTATTGACCTGCTGGTGCTCTACTCCAGTGCGACGGCGACGGTAGACCAGCCGGCGTTCCGGGATCCGGTGACCGCCACCCTGGACCGGCTGCGCCAGCGGCCCGAGGTGGCCAGTGTGACCAGTTGGTACGAGACCCAGGCCCCGGCTCTGCTGGCCACCGACCGGCAGGCCACCTATGCCCTGGTGCGGTTGCGGACCGGGGACGTCGACGAGAAGGTCGCCGCCTTCGCCGAACTGCGCCCGGCCTTCGACGTGCCGGGGGTGCACACCGAGGTCGGCGGCACGGTGGCCTTCCTGCGCGCCGCGAACGAGCAGAGCACCGAGGACATCACCCGGGCGGAGCTCCTGTCGATGCCGGTGCTGCTGGTGTTACTCATTCTGATCTTCGGTGGCCTGGTCGCCGCCTCGACGCCACTGCTTATCGGGGGGTTGGCCATCCTCGGTGGCTTCGTCGCGGTACGGCTACTCAACCTGGTGACCGAGGTGTCCGTCTTCGCCATCAACATCATCACCCTGATCGGGCTCGGCATGGCCATCGACTATGCGCTCTTCCTGGTCAGCCGGTTCCGCGAGGAACTGGCCGCGGGACATTCAACCGCCGGGGCGATCGAGCGTGCCATGGTCACCGCCGGTCGGACGGTGATGGTGTCGGGACTGACCATCGCGCTTGCCCTGGCCAGTTTGTTGATCTTTCCGCAGATGTTCCTGCGTTCCATGGCGCTCGGTGGGGTGGCCGCCGTGCTCGTCGCGATGCTCGCGGCGCTGACCGTACTGCCCGCGCTGCTGGCCGTACTCGGGTCGCGGATCAACGCGTTGCGGGTACCGCTGCCCTGGCACCGACGTGCCGCGCGGGCAACGCAGCCGCACGGGGTCCTCGTCACCGGTGGGTGGGCGCGGATCGCGCGGAGCGTGATGCGTCGTCCGGTGCTGTACGTGCTCGGGGTGGTCGCGGTCCTCGCCGTGCTGGCCGCACCGTTTCTGCGGGCTGAGTTCGGCGGGTTCGACGAGCGGGTGCTGCCGGCCGACGCGCAGCCGAGGATGGTCGCCGACCGGATCGGCGCGGAATTCCCTGCCGGCACGATCGGCCCGATCAATGTGCTGATCTCCGGTGCGGCAGTCGATGCGGCCCAGCGGTTCGCCGGCGAGGTGACCCGGTTGCCCGGCGTCACCGACGTTCAGGTGACGGCGCACCAGGGTGGGTCCACGCTGCTGACGGTGACCTATCCCGGGGAGCCGACCGGGAAGGTCGCGCAGCAGGCGGTACGGGCCATCCGGGCGCTCTCCGCGCCGGCCGGCGCCGAGGTGCTGGTCGGTGGGCGCCCGGCAGCCGACCTCGATCTGCTGGACAGCCTCGGCTCGCGGCTGCCGTGGATGGCCCTGATCATGGCGTCGGTAACGCTACTGCTGCTCTTTCTCGCGTTCGGTTCGGTGGTCCTGCCGATCAAGGCGGTGCTGATGAATCTGGTCTCGATCGGGGCGTCGTTCGGCGTGGTCGTGTGGATCTTTCAGGACGGGCATTTCGCCGACTGGCTCAGATTCACCCCGAGCGGCTTCATCGAACCGAGCAACCCGATTCTGATGTTGGCTGTCCTGTTCGGCCTGGCTACCGACTACGAGGTGTTCCTGCTCTCCCGGGTCCGTGAGGAGTGGGATGCCACCGGGGACAACACCGCCTCGGTCGCGGCGGGCCTGCAGCACACCGGTCGGATCATTACCGCCGCCGCGCTGTTGCTGATTGTGGTGGTGGCCGGTTTCGCCACCGGGGGGATGGTCTTCGTCAAGCTGATCGGCGTCGGCATGATCGTGGCGATCGTGGTGGACGCGACGCTGGTCCGGGCCTTGCTGGTGCCGGCGACCATGCGGCTGCTCGGCCGGTGGAACTGGTGGGCGCCGGGCCCACTGGCCCGGGTCTACCGCCGATACGGCCTCCACGAGCCCACCCCCACGATCCCCACCAGGATCCCCGTGATGAGGGAATAACTCCCGCGTGTGGTCAGCGGGTCGCGATCGCTGCCCCCTGATCACGCGGATCTCGCTGGGGTAGGCGGAGCTTGCTGAGCCGCGGATCTTGGTGGGGTAGGGGGACGGCGGCGCTGGCTAGGATCGGAGCGCATGACGGTATTTGAGACCGATCGCTTGGTGGTTCGGGCGTGGACCGAGGATCCGGTCGATCTGGCGCGGCTGTTCGACATCTACTCGCGCTGGGAGGTTGCCCAGTGGCTCGGCGCCCAGCCGCGCGCCCTGGAGGACCCGGACCGGGCAGTTGATGTGGTCCGCCGGTGGAACAGCCAACCCGCCGAGGACGATGGCAGTCGCTACGGTGTCTGGGCGCTGCAGGTACGCGACACCGGCCTGGTGGCCGGCACGGTGCTGGTCAAGCCGCTGCCGGGGACCGACAACGCGACAACCTCGGAGGTTGAGGTGGGCTGGCACCTGCACCCCGACTCGTGGGGGCACGGCTACGCGACCGAGGCGGCGCGTGGCGCGATCGACCGGGCCTTCGCCACCGGCCTGGCCGAGATCTACGCGGTGGTCCAGCCTGGAAACAAGGCTTCGGTGGCGGTCACCCGTCGGCTCGGCATGACGCCGCTCGGGCGCCGGACCAACTGGTACGGCGGCATCGAGCTGGACGCATTCGTGCTGCGCCGCTCGTGACTGGCCGTTCAACCGGCTGCACCGGCACGCCGTGGACCGGTTGAATCGGTATCGTTCCGCGCCGTGCATATTGAGTTCACCCATACCCGCGACCGCTCCTATGCCCGCCGCCTGCTCGCCGCACACACCCTGGGCCATCGGATTTTCACCGGAATCATCGGCATCGTGATGCTCCTGACCGGCGGGCTCACGCTCGGTGCGGGCCACCCGTGGGCCAGCCTCGGCAGCGTGATCGCGCTCGGCCTGGGTCTCTGCTGGGTGATCAAGCCGGTCATCCTGCCCTGGCAGTGGCTGGCCCGGCTGCCGGATTACTCGTACCAGCCGCGCTCATACCTGCTGACCGATGACGAGGTGGCGTGGCAGTCCGCCGCTGCCCGTACGACACTGAACTGGAATGTGTTCGTCCGGGTACGGAAAAAGCCGTTCGCCTTCCTCTTGGATCAGGCCGGCGGCCTGGCCGTCTTCGATATTCCGCGGTCCGGGTTGACCGCAGATCAGGAGAGGGAGCTGGCCGCGTTCCTGACGAAGCTCGGGCCGAGCGAAGCATGAGGCTCCCAGCGGGCGGTCAGATTCGATCCGGGACAATGGGCCAGTGACTTCTCCCCGTGATGTCGTGCTGCTCGGTTCCACCGGATCGATCGGCACCCAGGCCATCGACATCGTTCGCCGTAACCCGGACCGGTTCCGGGTGGTCGCCCTCGGTGCCGGCGGTGCCAACGTCGCGGAACTCGCCGCCCAGGCGCTCGAACTTGAGGTCGAGGCGGTCGGTGTCGCGAAGGCGTCCGCCGCTCAGGATCTGCAGTTGGCCTTCTACGCCGAGGCGGCGAAGCGGGGGTACGCGAGCGGCGACTTCCGGATCCCTAAGATCATCGCTGGCCCGTCGGCGATGACCGAGCTCGCCGAATGGCCGGCTGATGTGGTGCTCAACGGAGTGGTCGGTTCGCTCGGGTTGGCGCCCACCCTGGCCGCGTTGCGCGCCGGTCGTACCCTGGCGCTGGCCAACAAGGAGTCCCTGGTCGCCGGCGGCCCGGTGGTCCGGGCCGCGATGACCCGCCCGGGGCAGATCGTGCCGGTCGATTCCGAGCACTCGGCGCTGGCCCAGTGCCTGCGCGGGGGGAGCCGGGCGGAGGTACGGCGGCTGGTGCTCACCGCCAGCGGTGGGCCGTTCCGTGGGCGGCGGCGGGACGAGCTGACCGAGGTGACGCCCGAGCAGGCCCTCGCTCATCCCACCTGGAACATGGGCCCGGTGGTCACGATCAACTGCGCGAACCTGGTCAACAAGGCGCTGGAAATGATCGAGGCGCATGAGCTGTTCGACGTGCCGTACGACGATATCGAGGTCATGGTCCACCCGCAGTCGGTGATCCACTCGATGGTTGAGTTCACCGACGGCTCGACGCTCGCCCAGGCCAGCCCGCCGGATATGCGGTTGCCGATCGCGCTGGCGCTGGGCTGGCCGGACCGGGTGCCCGGGGCCGCCGCCGGGGTCGACTGGACCACCGCGCACAGTTGGCAGTTCACCCCGCTGGACGACACCGCCTTCCCGGCGGTCCGCCTGGCCAAGGCGGCCGGCGAGGCCGGACGCTGCCGGCCGGCGATCTACAACGCGGCCAACGAGGAGTGCGTGGCCGCGTTCGTGGCGGGTCGGCTACCGTTTCTCGGCATTGTCGACACGCTCGAACGGGTGCTGGAGGCGGCCCCCGATTTTGCCGAACCAGGTACCGTCGAGGACGTGCTGGCCGCCGAATCATGGGCGCGCGCACATGCCCAGGAGATCATCGCGACAGCGGTGGAAGGAGCCTGATGCTGTATCTGCTCGGGGTGGTGGCGTTCGCCCTGGGAATTCTCATCTCGGTGAGCCTGCACGAGGCCGGACACCTGCTCACGGCCAAGCACTTCGGGATGAAGGTCACCCGCTACTTTGTCGGCTTCGGCCCGACCATCTGGTCATTCCGCCGGGGCGAGACCGAGTACGGGCTCAAGGCGGTCCCGCTGGGCGGATTCTGCAAGATCGTCGGGATGACCCCGCAGGACGACGACGTCGATCCGGCTGATGAGAAGCGGGTCATGTGGCGCTACCCGGTGTGGAAGCGCACCATCGTGATGTCCGCCGGATCGATCACCCACTTCGCGCTCGCCATCATCACGCTCTGGTTCGCCGCGATCTTCATGGGTCTGCCGAATCCCGACTTCCCCACCAGTGATGCGCAGGCCCAGCAGGAGCCGGCGGTGATCAACGTGGCCGGCTGCGTCGTGGTGGAGAACGTCCAGCGCCAGTGTCAGCCCGGTGACCCGACCGGCCCGGCGGTCGCCGCCCAGTTGCGTGACGGCGACCGGATCACCGCGATCAACGGCACCCCGGTGGCTAACTGGGGCGAGATGCTCAAGGTGGTCCGGGCGACCCCGCCGGGGAAGAGTACGGTTTCCTACGTCCGGGATGGCGCCCCCGCGACCGCCGAGGTCGACTTCGCCGCCGTGCAACGCACTCCGCTCGGCAAGCCCGATGGGGCGGTCGCGCCGGTTGCCGCGATGGGCGTCGGGCTCAAGGTGTCGCAGCCGCCGATGTTGACGTACGGCCCGATCGGCGCCTTCGGGGCCACCGCCGACTACACCGGCAAAATGGCGGTGGGCACGCTGCACGCGATGCAGCGAATCCCGCAGAAGGTGCCGGCGCTCTGGACGGCGATCACCGGCGGGGAGCGGGACATCGACACCCCGATCAGCGTGGTCGGCGCCAGCCGACTCGGTGGCGAGGCCGTTGAGCACGGGATCTGGGAACTGTTCGTGCTGCTCTTCATCTCGCTCAACTTCTTCATCGGCGTGTTCAACCTGCTGCCGTTGTTGCCATTGGACGGCGGACACATCGCCATTGCCTGGTTCGAGCGGGTCCGATCCTGGGTCTGGGCCCGGCTGGGCAAGCCCGATCCCGGGCGGGTCAACTACTTCAAGCTCATGCCTGTTACGTATGCGGTGCTCCTGATCGGTGGCGCCTTCACGCTACTGACGATCACCGCGGATCTGATTAATCCGATTTCGTTGATTTCAAGGTGAGTGCCATCGTGACCGCTGTCAGCCTCGGTATGCCCGCCGTGCCGCCACCGCCGCTCGCCACCCGGCGGGTGAGCCGGCAGATCATGGTCGGCTCGGTGCCGGTGGGCGGCGGCGCACCGGTATCGGTCCAGTCGATGACCACCACCCTGACTGCCGATGTCAACTCGACGCTGCAGCAGATCGCCGAGCTGACCGCGTCGGGGTGTCAGATCGTCCGGGTGGCGGTGCCGACGCAGGATGACGTGGCGGCGCTACCGGCGATCGCGAAGAAGTCGCAGATTCCGGTGATCGCCGATATCCACTTCCAGCCGAAGTACGTGTTCGCGGCGATCGACGCCGGTTGCGCGGCGGTCCGGGTCAACCCGGGCAACATCCGGCAGTTCGACGACAAGGTCGCCGAGATCGCCAAGGCGGCCGGCGATGCCGGGGTGCCGATCCGGATCGGGGTGAACGCCGGTTCGCTGGACAAGCGGCTGCTGACCAAGTACGGCAGGGCCACCGCCGAGGCACTGGTCGAGTCGGCGCTCTGGGAGTGCTCGCTCTTTGAGGAGCACGGCTTCCGGGACATCAAGATCTCGGTCAAGCACAACGATCCCGTGGTGATGATCCGGGCCTACCGGCAGTTGGCCGAGCGGTGCGACTATCCGCTGCATCTCGGGGTGACCGAGGCGGGGCCGGCGTTCCAGGGCACCATCAAGTCGTCGGTCGCCTTCGGCGCGTTGCTCGCCGAGGGGATCGGCGACACCATCCGGGTGTCGCTCTCCGCGCCGCCGGTCGAGGAGATCAAGGTCGGCAGCGCGATCCTGGAGTCGCTCGGGCTGCGGGAGCGGGGCCTGGAGATCGTTTCCTGCCCATCGTGTGGGCGGGCGCAGGTCGACGTCTACACGCTCGCCGAGCAGGTTACCGCCGCGCTGGACGGTTTCCCCGCGCCGCTGCGGGTGGCGGTCATGGGTTGCGTGGTGAATGGTCCGGGCGAGGCACGCGAGGCTGACCTGGGGGTGGCATCCGGTAACGGCAAGGGGCAGATCTTCGTGAAGGGGGAGGTCATCAAGACCGTGCCCGAGTCGCAGATCGTGGAGACCCTGGTCGAGGAGGCGCTGCGGATCGCTGAGGAGATGGGTGTCGAGCTTCCTGAGGAGTTGCGCGATCTCGCCGGTCCAGTCGTCACCGTGCACTGACCCGTCCCGACCTGGTCCTGCTCAGCTCACACCCCGCAGTTGATCATGAGGTTATCGGCGAAAAATCGGTATTTCGCGCCGATAACCTCATGATCAACTCTTTTGGTGGGGTGGGTCTGTGTGGGGGAGGGTTACTCGGATTCGGCGAGGATGGCGTAAAGCTTGCGTCGGGTCTCGTCGAGCACCTGAGCGGCCCGCTCACGCTGATCATCCGTACCGGTCGTCATCACCTGGCGCAGCGCGTGCATCGCCTGGGCGCCGGCGTCCCGGATGCCGTGCCAACTGTCGATCGTGTCCTGGGCGAACTCGTCCCACGGCGGCTGCTGGGCTGCCTCGGTCGCCTCCGCCTGGCCCGCCTCGGTCAGGGTGTACCGCTTACGGCTTCCGCCCGCCTCCGTCATGCTGCTGACGATGAGGCCCTCGTCCTCCAGTAGTTGCAGGGTCGGGTAGATCGAGCCCGGGCTCGGCCGCCACGCCCCGCCGGTCCGGGAGTCGAGCTCCTGGATCATTTCGTAGCCGTGCATCGGCCGCTCGGTGAGCAGCGCGAGCACTGCGGCTCGCACGTTCGGCCGCCTGCCCCGACCTCGCCCCCGCCCCCGGCCGTGACCGTGACCGTGACCGTGACCGTGACCCGAGCCGGGCCCGAAGCTGCCCGGTGAGAACGGTCCGAACGGGGGGAAGCCGAAGCCGCGCTTCCGTGATTCGTGCATCCCGTGGAATTTGCGGTGAAAGCTCACGGTGAGCCCCCTTCGTGTCGCCGATGCGTCGACGATATATCGGAAACGTATCGGCGACAAGGGTTCTCTGTCGGGCCACCTGGTCGGCCGCCAGCTGTCGGGCGAGAGCTGGGTGTGGGGAGGTGACCGGGCCATTAATCGCTACCTAACCGTACGAATGTACGGTTAGGTAGGGGTGTGGCACTTCTCCGGCACCCGGCGCGGCCCGGATTCTCACCATCTCCACGCTGGTCAACATCGTCGGGCGGGGTATCCGGCTGACCGCCAGCGTGCTATTCCTGACCCGCTCGGTCGGGCTCTCCGTAGCCCAGGTGGGTGTCGGTCTTACCGTGACCGCGTTGATCAGCCTGGCTGCCAGCGCCCCGATGGGATACCTGGCAGACCGGTACGGGCCGCGCGGCATCCAACTCGTCGGGCTCTTCGCCTCCGGGGGCTCACCGCAGCCCTGATCGCGGTCCGGTCGTTCCCGGCCTTTCTGCTCGTCAGCGGCGCTACCGCGCTGGCCGACGCGGCCGTCCGGGGTGCCCGGGGTGCGGTCATCGCCGGGGCGCTACCGCCGGAGGAGCGGGTCCGCACCCGGGCCTACCTGCGAGCCACCACCAACGTCGGGATCTCGCTCGGTACGGTGGTGGCCGGTGTCGGCATCGCGGTGGACACCCGGACCGGGTACGTCACGATGATCCTGATTGACGCGGCCACCTTCCTGGCCGCAGCGGTGATTGTCACCCGGCTGGCCCCCATCTCACCGGTCTCGGCGCCGACCAACGGCCCGCGCATGATCTCGTTGCGGGACCGACCGTTCCTCGTCTTCACCGTGCTCGACGGTCTGATGTCGATGCACTTCGGCCTCCTCAATATCGCCCTGCCACTGTGGATCGCCGGGCACACCGCCGCTCCACCCTGGCTGATCTCGGTGCTGTTGCTGGTCAACACCAGCATGGTCGTGCTGGTCGGAGCGCTGGTCCACGTGATCGGTGAGCTCTGGCAGTCCGCGGCCGGGTGGGGCATTTCGTTCGGGTTGGCGCCGGAGCACGCGCACGGGCAGTACCAGGGAACGTACGCGATGGGAGCGCAGCTTGGCAGGATGCTCGCTCCGGTCCTGGTGACCACCCTGGCGATCCGCTGGGGTGCGCCGGGCTGGCTGGTGCTTGCTGTTTTGTTCGCCGTACTGGGCGCGTTGGTGCCACCGGTGGTTGGCTGGGCGAGTCGTACCCGCCCAGCGGCGTTGACCCCGGACGTGGACCTCGTCCGGCGCGTCGTGAGCGGTGATCGGGCCCGCTACCGGTGCCTCGATCTGGCAGGCTGATAGGCGTGCTGATGGTGCCGGTACGCCAGCTCGGTGAAGCCGAGCGCGGCGCAGTTGAGCGGCTGCTCGACCTCGACCCGTTCGCGGCAGCCCAGGTCGCCGAGCGCGTCGCCGCGCGCGGGCTGTCCAGGTGGCGGGCCGACGGCCGGATCCTCGGCTATGGCTCGCGCCATCAGATCGAGGCACTGTGCTGGCTGGGTGGGAATCTTACCCCGGTGCACGCCTCCACATCGGCGATCGCCGCCTTTGCCGAGCTGCTCGGCGCGGAGGAACGGATGTGTTCGTCAATCGTCGGCCGGGCCGATGCCGTACTTGGTCTCTGGCAGCGCCTCGCCACCAGTTGGGGACCGGCCCGGGAGGTACGGGCCAACCAGCCGCTGCTGGCCACCGCTACGCCGTCGCGCCTGGCGGTCGACCCGGAGGTCCGGGTCGTCCGGTCGGACGAACTCGACCTGCTCTTTCCGGCCGCGGTGGCGATGTACACCGAGGAGGTGGGGGTCTCCCCGCTACTTGAGGATGGTGGGCGGGCCTACCGGCGGCGGGTCGCCGACCTGGTCCGGGCCCGCCGGGCGTATGCCCGGTTCGCCGATGGGCAGGTGATCTTCAAGGCCGAGTTGGCCGTGGTGACCGGGCGCACCGCGCAGATCCAGGGGGTCTGGGTGGCGCCGGCCTGGCGCGGCCGGGGGGTCGCCGCCGCCGCGATGGCCGCGGTGGTGCACGACGCGCTGGCCCGGGTGGCGCCGACGGTGAGTCTGTACGTCAACGACTACAACCTGCCGGCCCGCCGGGTCTACGACCGGTGCGGGTTCCGCCCGGTCGGCACCTTCGCCACCGTCCTGTTCTGACCCAGGGCAGGGTAACGGCCCGGTTATGCCGGAAGCGATAACGGGCGGCCCTTCCGCACCTGTTCGTAGCCGACCCGCAGCGCACTGGCGGCGAGCCAGAGCGCCGCGATGCCGAGCAGCACCCGTTCGGTCACCCCGACCACCGTGCCCCGGCCCAGGGTGAGCATGGCCACCCCGACGGCCGCCGACAGCGGCAGGGAGATGGCGCATCCGCCGACGGCCAGCCGTCGCACCGCCCGGGAGACGCCGGCCGACGCGGACAGCACCAGCATGGCGAGAACGCAGGTCGCGACCGCGGCGGTACTCGTCCCGCCATGCACCAGATCGGCGACGGTCGCGGCCTCGAACGGCGGCAGGGGGCAGCCGTCGGAGCAGGTCACCGCGCCGGACAGCACGGTACAGGCGGTGCTGGCGGCGAGCAGGATCGCGGCGGTACGCACCGCCGCCGACAGTGCCACGGCGAACAGCAACAGGCCAGCGGCCAGACCGAACACCCCGATCCGGTACGTCGGCGCGTAGTCGCTGGAAGCGATGCCGGCTTCACTGACGTACCCGGCCAGTCCCGGGCTCGGCCCGGCGACCACGGCGGTGGTCACCGCGGCGACCCCGCCGAGGGTGCAGACCACGGCGGCGAAGGCGGCCACGGTCCGGTACTGAGCTGCGAAGGGGGCTGCGGACCGGCGCCGGTCGGTGGCTACGCCGGATCGCTCAGCCACGCCCGTGTGGGCTGTCCCAGCCGGACTCGTCGGGCCCGAGCGGCACGATCCTGGTCGGATTGATCGCCTGATGGGTGACATAGTAGTGCCGCTTGATCTGGTCGAAGTCGACCGTCTCCCCGAAGCTGGGCGTCTGGTACAGGTCCCGGGCGTACGCCCAGAGCACCGGTAGTTCGGTCAGCTTGTTCCGGTTGCACTTGAAATGACCGTGGTAGACGGCGTCGAACCGGACCAGTGTGGTGAAGAGCCGGACGTCCGCCTCGGTGATCGCGTCACCCATCAGGTAGCGACGGTCGGCCAGCCGCGCCGACAGCGCGTCGAGCCGGTCAAAGAGCCGACCGTACGCCTCGTTGTAGGCGGCCTGGCTAATGGCGAACCCGCACCGGTAGACGCCGTTGTTGACGTCCCGGTGGATGTCGGCCATCACGGTGTCCAGTTCCGGTCGCAGTACCTCCGGGTAGAGGTCCGGCGCGCCGGGCCGGTGCAGGTCCCGCCATTCGGTGCTGAAGTCGAGCGTCAGTTGCGGATAGTCGTTGCTGACCACCCGTCCGGTGACCGTGTCGATCAGGGCCGGGACGGTGACCCGGCCGGTGAACTCGGGGTCGGTGGCGAGGTACGCCTCGGCGAGGAACTCGATGCCGAGCACCGGATCGCGGCCGTCCGGGTCCAGGGTGAACCGCCAGCCACGCTCGTCGCGGATCGGATCCACGGTGGCCAACGAGATCGCCTCGTCCAGACCGAGCAGACCACGGACGATCCGGGCGCGGTGCGCCCACGGGCAGGCCCGGCACCAGACCAGCCGGTAGCGCCCCGCCTCCAGCGGCCAGCGCCCCGCGGAGTCCGGGCCGCCGCCGGGCGGTGACTGCGACTGCGCGCTGACCCGGCCGGTGAACCGATTGGGCTGGCGGACGAACTCTCCGGTCGGAGCTGTTTCCCGGTCAAACTGCGCTTGCGCCATGCAGCCAACCTAACCCCTGCCGGCGGGTGGCCGGTCGGTAACCGGCTGCCGTGGTGGTCGGTGGTTACCGGTCGGTCGGTCGGCGGCTATCCTGCCTGGCGTGACTGAGGCCTTCCTGGTGTCCGGCGTACGTACCCCGATCGGCCGGTACGCCGGCGGGCTGGCCGGGGTACGCCCCGACGACCTTGCCGCGCACGTGATCCGGGAGCTGGTGGCCCGACACCCGAGCGTGGACTGGGCGACGGTCGACGACGTCGTGCTCGGCTGCGCCAACCAGGCTGGCGAGGACAACCGCAACGTGGCCCGGATGGCGGCCCTGCTGGGCGGTCTGCCGGAGAGCGTCCCGGGTAGCACGGTCAACCGGCTCTGCGGTTCGGGGCTGGACGCGGTGGCCAGCGCCGCCCGGTCGATCATCGCCGGTCAGGCCGATCTGGTGGTGGCCGGTGGGGTGGAGAGCATGAGCCGAGCCCCGTTCGTGCTGCCCAAGGCGCCGACGGCGTACTCCCGCGAGGCGGAGATCCACGACACCACGATCGGTTGGCGGCTGATCAATCCGCTGATGCGGGCTGGCTGGGGCACCGACTCGATGCCGGAGACCGCGGAGAACGTGGCCGCCGAGTACGGCGTTGACCGGGCCGCCCAGGACGCGTTCGCGTTCCGCTCCCAGCAGCGGGCGGCCCAGGCGCAGGCCAATGGTCGGCTGGCGGCCGAGATCGTGCCGATCGAAGTGCCGGCGGGCCGGCGGGAGACCCGACTGGTGGCGGTTGACGAGCATCCCCGCGAGACCAGCCTGGCGCGGCTCGCGGGGCTGCCGACCCCGTTCCGTGCCGACGGGACGGTGACCGCCGGCAACTCGTCCGGTGTCAACGACGGTGCCGCCGCCGTCCTGGTGGCCAGCGCCGCCGTGGTCGAGCGGTACGGGCTGCGGCCGTTGGCCCGGATCACCGGGGCGGCCGCCGCCGGGGTGCCGCCGCGGATCATGGGGATGGGCCCGGTGCCGGCGACCAACCGGCTGTTGAACCGGTTGGGTCTGCGCGTTTCGCAGCTCGACGTGGTCGAGTTGAATGAGGCGTTCGCCGCGCAGGCGGTGGCGGTGCTGCGCGAGCTCGGGCTGCCGGAGGATGCCGAGCATGTCAACCCGAACGGCGGGGCGATCGCCCTGGGCCATCCGCTGGGCGCCAGCGGGGCGCGACTGGCGTTGACCGCCGCGTTGGAGCTTCGCCAGCGTGGGGCGCGGCGCGCACTGTGCACGATGTGTATCGGGGTCGGACAGGGCATCGCCCTGCTGCTGGAGTCGGTGGACTGACCCCCCGGACCCACCCGCCCCCCCCTCCCACCCCTCACCCACCTCCCTCCGTCGATCAAGGAGAAGTTGTCGAGGTTCAGAGATCCAACCACGTCAACAAGTCCTTGATCGACGGGGAAGTCCTTGATCGAGGGAACGGAGGGGGGTGGTCGGCCGTTGGCGTGGCAGGATTGTGGCATGGGGCAGCTATACGAAGGTATCCACGGCAGGATCCGTGATTTCATTCTCGGCCAACGAATGTTCTTTGTGGCCACCGCGCCGTCCGGTGTGGATGGCCATGTGAACGTCTCGCCAAAGGGGATGACCGGTACGTTCGCGGTGCTTGACGAGCACCGGGTCAGCTACCTGGACTATCATGGAAGTGGCGCCGAAACCATCGCCCATCTGCGGGACAACGGGCGGATCACACTGATGTTCTGCGCCTTCGAGGGGCCACCGAAGATTGTCCGGCTACATGGTCGGGGGAAGGCGATCGCCGTCGATGACGCAGGGTGTCGCCGCGCTGCTCGGGGATTTTCCGGATGCGCCCGACCTGCACGGGGTGCGGTCGGTGATCACGGTCGAGGTGACCCGGGTCAGCGACTCCTGCGGGTACGCGGTGCCGCTGATGGGCTACCAGGGCGAACGCGACCTGTTGATCCAATCGCACTCCCGCCGCTCCGTCGCCGAGCTGGCCGACTACCGGGCCAACCGTAACGGCAGCAGCATCGATGGTCTGCCGGTCTTCTCCTGACCCGGCGATCCCGGCGATCCCGATGAGTGCGGTGTCCAAGGCCTTCTGATCGGGCGCGACAATCGACTTCGCAAGGACTCGTCGTGGCGGGGGTCACGGAAGCGTGAGCGGTCGGGACGGCCAGCGATAGGCTGGACCGCATGACTGTCCGTGCGCCGCTGACCCCTGGCACGCTCTCCCCATGGCGGCCGGTGCCGTCGCAGATCATCCGGCCCGAGTACGTGGGCAAGAAGCGGCCCAAGGAGTGGCGCGGCTCGCACGTGCAGACCGCCGAGACGATCGAGAAGATGCGGATCGCCGGGCGGATCGCCGCCCAGGCCACCCAACTCGCCGGTGAGCACTGCAAACCGGGGGTGACCACCGACGAGATCGACCGGGTGGTGCACGAGTTCCTGATCGACCACGGCGCCTACCCCTCCACCCTCGGCTACAAGGGCTACCCCAAGTCCTGCTGCACCAGCCTCAACGAGGTGATCTGTCACGGCATCCCCGACTCCACCGTGTTGCAGGACGGCGACATCATCAACGTCGACGTGACCGCGTACCTCGGCGGCGTGCACGGGGACACCGACGCGACCTTCTGCGTCGGCGAGGTCTCCGAGGAGGCCCGGCAGTTGGTCGAGCGCACCCACGAGGCGATGATGCGGGGCATCCGGGCGGTCGCCCCGGGACGCCAGATCAACGTGATCGGCCGGGTGATCGAGTCGTACGCCCGCCGGTTCGGCTACGGCGTGGTCCGCGACTTCACCGGGCACGGCATCGGTGAGGCCTTCCACAGCGGCCTCTACGTGCCGCACTATGACAGCCCCCGGCCAACCGACGTGATGGAGCCCGGGATGACCTTCACCATCGAGCCGATGATCACCCTCGGCACCCACGAGTACGACATGTGGAGCGATGGCTGGACCGTGGTCACCAAGGACCGGCGCTGGACGGCACAGTTCGAGCACACCATCGTGGTTACCGAGGACGGCTTCGAAATCCTGACCCTGCCATGACCGCCGCATCGGGGTCCGCTCGACGAGAGCCACCACGCCGACGTCTCCGGGGGCTGGCTGCGCCCCGCCGTCTTCGGCACCATGGACGGCCTGGTCACCAACATCGCGCTGATCGCCGGGGTGGGCGGCGGTGGCGTCGCGCCGCGCAACATCGTGCTGACCGGGTTCGCCGGCCTGGTGGCCGGAGCGATCTCGATGGGGCTCGGGGAGTACACCAGCGTCTCGTCGCAGAACGAGCAGGTGGCCGCCGAGGTCGACAAGGAGCGCCGGGAACTGGAGCGCAACCCGGACGGGGAGGCGCGCGAGCTGGCCGACGCCTGGACCGAGCGGGGACTGCCCCGGCACCTGGCCGAGCAGGTGGCCGACGCGCTCAAACACAATCCGGCCGAGGCGCTGCGGGTGCACGTCCAGGAGGAACTCGGCGTTGACCCGCATGAGCAGCCGAGCCCCTGGACGGCGGCGGTCTCCTCGTTGCTCTGCTTCTCCGTCGGCGCGCTGGTGCCGCTGGTGACCTACCTGCTCGGCTTCGAGAGCCTCTGGTTGGCGCTCGCGGTCGGTGGCGTCGGTCTCTTCGTGGCCGGTGCGCTGGTCGCCCGATTCACCCACCGCCGTTGGTGGGTCAGCGGCAGCCGTCAGCTGCTGTTGGGCGCCGCGGCTACCGCGGTGACCTACCTGGTCGGCCGCTTGATCGGAGTCGGCGGGATCGGCTGAGCGGACGGGTCGGCGACTACCGGACGGAGCTCGGCCAGGGCGCCGGACCGCCCTTCGTCGTACACCCCGTCAGGAGCCTGGCGGGGTCTGCTCAGTCGGTCCGACGCTCGACCGGCAGCCCGGACCGGGTCAGCAGCCCGGCGCCGAGCATCGCCACCAGTGGCACGACGGCGACTACGGCGAGGATCCGCCAGGGCAGCAAGATCGGGTACGGCTCCCTGATCGGCCAGGTCCCCGCGTACCTCTGGTTGAACGCGATCAGGATGGCGTACGACGTGACCAGCCCGGCCACGATGCCCAGCAGTGAGCCCAGACCGGCGATCAGTCCGGCCTGGCACAGCGACAGCGCCCGGCGGAGCCGGGGGCTGGCACCGACGGCGGCCAGGGTCGAAAGCTCCGCCCGGCCCGCCGCCGCGGCCAGCCCGGTCGCGATGCCGGCCGCGCCGAGGGTGATCAGCCCGGCGGCGATGGCCAGCACGATCAGCATGACGTCGGTTTGGGACTTCGGCGGGCCACGTTCCACCTCAACCGTCAGGTCGGGCGAAAGTTCATGCAGCGCCGAAGTGAACTTTTCCTGCTGTGCGGCGCTCGGGGTGCTGCTGGTCGCCAGGAGCAGGCCCGACCGGTACGCGGTCAGACCGGTGCGTTCCAGCGCCCCCGGCGAATAGATTTCCCGGGTCGCGTCGAGCCCGGTGCGCAGCGCGTAGGCCGGCAGGACCATCGTCTCCCGGTCCTCCGGGGGCCCGTCCGAGTTCCAGTTGATCTCGACGGTCACCGTACCGTTCACCAGGTACCGCGGATCGGTCACCACCACTCCACCAGCGGCCAGGGTCGTAATGGCCCGCTCCAGGTCGTCGGGGCGGGCCCCGGTGAGGATCGGTAGAGCGGTGCCGTTGTCGACCAGGGTCCGCTGATGGGCGCCGTAGTAGCTGTGTTCTGGTTGCCGGCAGCGTTCGTCGGCCAACGCGCGGCGCTGATCGGCCTCGCCCGGTGCGAAGGACCAGAGGACCGGACATTCCCGTTCGGCGGGCATCCGAAGGCTCAGCGAGCAGTAGGCGCCAGCGGGGCTGCCGGCCGGGCAACTGGGCGTTCGGAGCTCGGCCAGGTCGGTGACCGGCAGACCGGCGGTCGTGGCCAGTCGCTGGACGGACCGGGGGTCCAGGTCCGGTTCCGATCCGGCCGTGTGGACGGTTACGTAGCCGGCCGGCACCGCCGGGCGCAGCGAGGCCTGGTTGCGTTGCTCATCGCTGACCAGGTAGACGCCGATCGCGACACTGCCGGTGACCGCCGCCATCACCGCCGAGATCGCCGGTGCGGTGGCGGCCCGGTTGCGGGCGGTATCGCGCAACGCGATCCGCGGTGCCAACGGCAGTAGCGGGCCGAGCCGGGCGAGCAGGCCGACCAGGCTCGGGGTGCAGAGCACCAGACCGAATTCGGCCATGGCCAGTCCGTTGAGGATGAGGCCGGTGGTGGTCCGCCACGCGCCGTACCCGGCCAGCGCGGTGCCGCCGGTGGCCAGGGCCAGGCCGATCGCCGGCCAACGCCGATGGGTCCGGACGATTCCCCGGCGCCCGGTCAGCGAGGCCACCACGTCCTGTCGAGCCGCCGTGTACGCCGGGGCGAGCGCGGCGAGCATTCCGGTGACCACGGCCAGGCCGGCGATCGCGAGCAGCCACGGCGGGTTCACCCGGTAGCCATCGAGCCGGAAATGAAGCAGCCAGGTTTCGATCAGCGGACGCCCGGCGATCGCCGCCGCCACGCCGAGCGCGATGCCGATCGCGGCACCGCCGGCGCCGAGCACCACGCCGTCGGCCAGGACGATCCGGCGTAGGTGGGCCGGCGCGCCCCCGGCGGCCGCGACCAGTGCCAGGTCGCGCCGACGATGCCGGGCGCCGACGGCGAGGGCCGGGCCGACCAGGAGGACGACCTCCAGGACGCCGAGCCCGGCGACCAGCGCCATGATGCTCAGCCCGGTCACATCCGGGCCGGGCGAGGTGGCACCGATCGACAGTTCGCTGGCCGGCGGCCGGTCCAGGGTCACCGCTCGGGAGGTCACCAGGATGCCGTGCCGGTTGAGCTCCCGTACCTGCGCCCAACCAACCGGATCCGGGGTGTCGACCAGCCAGTTGTCGACAGCAGACGGCCATGCCTCGGGTGGCAGGATGACGACTTCGCGGAGGGTGCTCGCCATCTCCACCACCCCGACCACGGTGTATTCGGAGCGGTGATCTCCGCCGACTCGCAGGGTGCTTCCAATCTCGGCACCGAAGTGCCGGAGCATCCGCGCGTTCACCGTGACCTCGGTTCCGTCGGCTGGTGCCCGACCCGCGACCAGCTTGGCAAGCCCCCGGGCGAGCGGGTCGGCGATATCGAAGCTGTACGTCTGGACCTCGCCGGTCCGGGTGGTGGTCCGGGCCCGCGACCAGTGGGTGCGGTTCACCGGGATGGCCCGGCTACCCGCTGGGAGCAGGGCCAGGATGTCGGCGGTGGTCGGCGGATCCGACTCCGCGGCGTGGTCCGAGGAGTAGCCGTCGCCCATCGGGTACTGAACAACGGCGCCTCCGGATACCCACGTCAACTCGGCATCGGCGGTACCGAGGGTTCGGGCCAGCCGCTCGGCCGGGGTGAGCTGGAGCATGTCGTAGGTGGCGGCGGTGAAACTCAGCGCGAGTACCGGCAGGGCGATCATCGCCAGCACCAGCGCGGTCCGGCCCCGCGCGCGGCGAGCCTCGCGATAGGCGATCCGCAGCGAGGTCCGCCATCCGCTCACGGTCTGCCGCACCGGATCGGTGCGAGCAACTGCTCCGGCTCGGCCAGCGGACCGGAGGTGTCGACCACGATGCCGTCGCGCAGAAATACCACCCGATCGGCCCAGGCCGCGTGCCGGGACTCGTGGGTCACGAGCACTCCGGCGGCACCAGCGTCGATCCGGGCCCGGAGCAGCCGCAGCACCGCCTCGCCGGTGCGCGAGTCCAGCGCCCCGGTCGGTTCGTCGGCGAGGATCAGCCGCCGCTGGCCGACCAGCGCCCGGGCGATCGCCACCCGCTGCTGCTGCCCGCCGGACAGGTCGTCGGGGAAGCGGGCGCTCAGCCCGTCGAGTGCCACCTCGGCGAGCGCGGCGTGGGCGAGGCGCCGGGCCTGGCGTACGCCCATGCCGTCCAGTTCCAGCGGGAGTGCCACGTTCTCGGCGGCGGTCAGACTGGCCAGCAGGTTGAGATCCTGGAAGACGTATCCCACCGAGCGGCGACGGACCTGGGCCAGTCGGCGGCGATCGAGCGTGCCGAGGTGGTGACCTTCCACCCAGACCTCGCCCTGGGTCGGGCTGTCCAGTCCACCGGCCAGGTTGAGCAGTGTCGACTTGCCGGAACCGGACGGTCCCATCACGGCGACAAGTTCACCGGGGCGGACCGCGAGGGTCACCCCGCGCAGTGCGTGCACCGCCGCCGCGCCGCCCCCGTGCTGCCGGTGCACCGTCCGCAACTCCAGCACGTTGCCGGTGTCGGTGGGCGAGCTCATCGACGTGACCGTTCGTGGTCGGTGGCGGGATCCGCGGGAACCGGTTCGGCGTCGGTCGGTGCGCCGGCCGGGCGGACCGGTGGTAAGTAGCCGACCAGGCTCGACTCGCAATGGTCCAACCAGCGGATCTCCGCCTCGGCCTGAAAGATCATCGAGTCGAGTACGAGTCGCCAGGACAGGTCCTCGGGCCGGTTGTCGCGCAGTTTGAGCCGGGTGAACTCCTGCAGCGCCCGCATTGTGGCGGTGCGCTGGTTCTGTACGACCGACCGGATGTCAACTCCGGGGGCGGTCAGCGCCAGGGCAAGTTTGATCGTCAACTCGTCCCGGGGGCGGTCGGTGCGGCTGATCGGGCTGGCGAACCAGATGGCCAGCTCCGCGCGTCCGAGATCGGTGATCTCGTACGGCCGCTGCCCACCGTCGTTCTCCGGCAGCGGTCGGACCAGACCATCGCGTTCCAACCGGGACAGCGTGGTGTAGACCTGACCGATGTTCAGCGGCCAGGTGCCGCCGGTCGATTCCTCGAACGCGGCGCGCAACTGGTAGCCGTACATCGAGCCGCGGTCGAGCAGGGCGAGTAGGCCGTGACGGATGGACACGGTTACCGAGTATGCCCGCACCGGGGGGACGTGCGGCGGCGCCATCGGCGGCGGGTGCCGGCCTGAGCCGTGCCGGGCCGGACCGTTCCGGTGGCGCCAGCGCCATCGGCCCGGTGCGGCGCCGGTCGGGCCGGGTAGGGCCGGCCCGACCGGGTAGGTCAGTTCGGGCGGCCGGGGAACGGCACGGTGGCCGGGGTCACTCCGGCGATCCGTCGCCACCGGGTGGCGCGGACCGCGCAGTCGGTCAGCCCGTCCAGGACGCTGGCGCGTTGGGCTCCCCTGGTCGCCGGCAACGCCGCCCGCCACAGGGCTGCCGTCCGTTCCTCGATCTCGATGGCCAGCCGGAGCGCGCTGGCCGAATCGGTAACCGGGAACGGCAGCGCGTAGCCCGCCGCCGCCGCCGGGACGGGACTACCCTCGGCGGTGAGCTGCAGCACCAGGGCGTCCCGCCGGGTCCGGTGCGCCGCCTCGGCCGCGCGGGCCTGCTTGGCCGGGCCGCCGGAGAGTCGTACACCGATCGGTCCGTACGCGTAGATTGCCGCGTACTCGGCGGCGAGGGCCGCGGTGAGTTCGCCGTTCAATCTGTCACCTCGTTCGCTGGCTGCCCGGTTCGGTGCCGGCTGTCCGGCCGGATCACCGTAGTACCTCCTGATGACTGGCCCGGGCCGCGGCGATGGACCCGAGCAGGGCGGCCCGGTCGGCCGGCGCCTCGGCGCAGGCCGCCGCGGCCGCCTTCTGGCCTTCCTGTTCGGCTGTCCGAAGCGCGGCCAGGGTGGCTTTGACGTCGTCGACCGGAGCCGCGGTCGCCGGGGTGCCGGGTACCGCCGTACCGGTGGGTAGCGCGGTGCCGCTGACCCGGGCGAGCTGCTCGGCGTGCGCCCGGTGCGCCTCGATCACCGGGGTGAGCCGCTCGGTGAGTTCGGGATGGGCGGCGATCGCGGCCTCGTGCCGGGCGGCCAGGTCGAGCGCATTGGCGATCAGCGGCGCGACCGGGTCCGGCTTGGCCGGTTCCGGGTCGCCGTTGAACAGATCGCACGCTGTCATCGGGGCTGTCGCGGCGGCCAACGCCACGAGCGTGGCCGCTCGCACGACCTGGCGTCGGGACGGTCCCCGTACGTGGTTGTTCTGGTTTGTCTCTCCGGTCCGCACCGGCCAAGTCAACACCATCCGTGGCGGTCTGCGGGCGACCGTCGCTGTCACGTGTACCGTTCGCCGGTGCGCCGCCGGGCCCTTCGGCCGGGCAGCGCGTTACGCTCTGCACAGCCGCCGGGCGCGTTTGGCCCCGGTGGCGCACTGGCATGGCCGTCCGGCCGGGCTATCGACAATCTGAGAGGGACGCGAGATGACGCAGCGTGGTCGTGCCGGTGGCCGGCCGACGGCTGGTCCGCGCACCGCTGACCGACCGCGTGGGATCGAACGCCCACGCGGTGATCTGGCGGCGCGCCGGCTGCGACTACGAGGCGTGATCGAACCGGTGGTGATTGCCGCCGGTTACGACCTTGAGGATGTGTCGGTGTCCCGAGCCGGTCGGCGACATGTGGTCCGGGTGATCGTTGACGGCGACGGCGGGGTCAGTCTCGACGCGGTGGCGGAGGTCTCCCGGGCGATTTCGGTGGCGCTGGACACGGCCGAGGAGACCGACGGCGACCTGCTTGCCGGCGAGTACCAGCTCGAGGTCAGTTCACCCGGGGTGGACCGGCCGCTGACCCTGCCCCGGCACTGGCGCCGCAACATCGGTCGGTTGGTCAAGGTGACCGCGAAGGGCACCGGCCGCCGGCCGTCCGAGCAGCGTGGTACGGAGCGGACAGTTCTGCCGGGCCAGGCGTCGGGGGACCGACAGGTGACCGGGCGGGTGCTTGACGCGGACGACGAGCAGGTGGTGCTCGACCTGGATGGCGAGGCCGTGGGCTGGGCCTATCCGGAGCTCGGACCGGGCCGGGTGCAGGTGGAGTTCAGCCGGTTGGACGAGACGGCCGACGAGGACCTACTGGAGATCGACGACATCGGCGACGACGAAGATGTGGAGGGCGAGGAGAGGTGAACATCGACCTCGCGGCGCTGCGCGCCCTGGAGCGCGAGCGGGAGATTCCGTTCGACACGATCCTCGCGGCGATTGAGACCGCGCTGTTGACGGCATATCGGCACAGTGAGGGCGCGCAGGCGCACGCCCGGGTGGAGATCGACCGGAAGAGCGGTGCGGCCCTGGTCTACGCCCAGGAGATTGATGACGACGGCGCGGTGGTCCGGGAGGTGGACGACACCCCGCGGGACTTCGGCCGGATCGCGGCGATGACCGCCAAGCAGGTGATCCTGCAGCGGTTGCGGGAGGCGACCGACGAGGTGCACTTCGGCGAGTACGCCGGGCGCGATGGTGACCTGGTCACCGGCGTGGTGCAGGCGCACGAGGCGCGGACTGAGAAGGGCATCGTCTCGGTCGATCTCGGTAAGCTGGAAGGCGTGTTGCCGGCCTCCGAACAGGTTCCCGGCGAGCTCTACCCGCACGGGCAGCGGCTGCGCTGTGTGGTGGTGCACGTGGCCAAGACCATGCGTGGGCCGCAGATCACCCTCTCCCGTTCGCACCCCAACCTGGTCAAGAAGCTTTTCGCGTTGGAGGTGCCGGAGATCGCCGACGGCACGGTGGAGATCGCGGCGATCGCCCGTGAGGCGGGTCACCGTACGAAGATCGCGGTGCGGTCGACCGCGACCGGGGTCAACGCCAAGGGCGCCTGCATCGGCCCGATGGGCCAGCGGGTCCGGGCCGTGATGAGCGAACTGCACGGTGAGAAGATCGACATCATCGACTGGTCGGAGGATCCGGCGTCCTTCGTCGGTAACGCGCTCTCGCCAGCTAAGGCGTTGCGGGTCGAGGTGGTCGACGCGGTCGCCCGGGCGGCCCGGGTCACTGTGCCGGATTTCCAGCTTTCTTTGGCCATCGGTCGGGAAGGGCAGAATGCCCGGCTCGCGGCCCGGTTGACCGGTTGGCGGATCGACATCCGGCCGGATACCGAACAGGTGTCCGGACCGGCAGCCGGCGGTGCTGATCACGCTTCCGAACCGGGCGAAGCGATCTCGCGCGGGTAGGAGTAGACTTCCCAGTGGTACGACGTGCGTGGCCGGAGCGCACCTGCGTGGGCTGCCGGAAACGGGCGCCGGCCGGTGAGCTACTGCGGACCGTCGCGGTCGGCGACGAGGCTGGTTACAGCCTCCGAGCTGATCCGGCCCGCAGGCTGCCGGGTCGGGGGGCGAATCTGCATCCTGATCCGGCTTGTCTCGCGCTGGCACAGCGGCGCCGTGCCTTCGGGCGGGCGCTCCGGCTCGTTGGCGTACCAGACGCCAGCGAGCTGGTCGAGCTGATCGACGCGTCAACCACCCTGCCCGGTCAACCCGACCGGCCAGGGCCGCAACGTAACGCAAGCAGGTAGGACGACCAACATGAGCACACGATGAAGTCCCAGAAATGATCAGGCTTCAAGTGCACGAGTGAGGTCGCTGCGGGTGCTGCCCGCACGACCTCGGAGTGAGGAGTGCAGTGGCAGGCAAGGCCCGCGTACACGAGCTGGCTAAAGAGCTCGGGGTCGAAAGCAAGACCGTTCTCGCCAAGCTGAAGGAAATGGGCGAGTTCGTCAAGTCCGCATCGAGCACTGTCGAGGCCCCGGTGGCCCGTCGGTTGCGCGGTGCGTTCGTCGCGTCGGCGGATTCCGCGGCACCGGCCGCACCGTCGGCGGCTCCGGCGGCTGCGGCGACCCCGACGCCGAGCCCCAGTGAACCGAGGATCTCCGCCAAGCCGATGCCGCCGCGTCGGCCGGCGGCGCCGATGCCCCCCAAGGCGAACCGTCCGGTGCCCGGCCCGCCGCAACCGGCGGCCCCGGTCGCCAAGCCGGCCAGCGCCCACGACATCGAGGTGGCCGCTGCCGAGGCCCGCGCCGCGGCGCTCAAGGCCGAGCAGGAGGCCACCGTCAAGGCGGCTCAGGCCGCTCGGCAGCAGCAGCGGGAGACCGTCCGTCGGGAACCGCCGGCCGAGGGCACGACCACGGCCCGGCCGAAGCCCGGTCCGGGCTCGGTTCCGCCTCGGCCCGGTACCCCCGCCGCTGGGCGCCCGGCGCCCAACGCGCCGACGCCGACTCCGGGGCGGCCCGGTGGGCGTCCTCCGGCGCGTAGCGGTGGTAACAACCCGTTCGGCATCACCCCCGGTGGTCAGCGTCCGGCTGCGCCGGGTGGCCCCCGGCCCAGCCCGGCTGGCATGCCGCCTCGCCCGAGTCCGGCTTCCATGCCGCCTCGGCCGAGTCCGGCTTCCATGCCGTCGCAGCGACCCGGTCGTCCCGGCGGTGCCGGTGCCGGTGCCGGTCGTCCCGGTGGGCCCGGCGGCGGTGCCGGTCGTCCCGGTGGTGGTGGCGGCTTCCGTGGCGGTCCCGGTGGTGGCGCCGGCGGTGGCTTCCGTCCCGGCGGTGCCGGTGGCGCCGGCGGTGGCGGCTTCCGTGGCGGTCCCGGTGGCGGTGGCGCTCCCGGTGGCGCCGGTGGTGGCGGCTACCGGGGTGGTCCCGGTGGCGGCGCGCCGGCTGGTGGCGGCGGGCGTCCCGGTGGTGGCGGTCGTGGCCGTGGCGGTGGCGCCGCGGGTGCCTTCGGGCGTCCGGGTGGTAAGCCGACCCGTGGCCGGAAGTCGAAGAAGCAGCGCAGACAGGAGTTTGACAACCTCTCCGCGCCGACCATGAGCTCGGGTGCCCCCCGGGGCCAGGGCCAGGTCGTGCGGCTGTCGCGTGGTGCCTCGCTGTCGGACTTCGCTGACAAGATCAACGCCAACCCGGGTTCGTTGGTCCAGGAGATGTTCAACCTGGGCGAGATGGTCACCGCGACGCAGTCCTGCTCCGACGAGACGCTGCTGCTGCTCGGTGAGCACCTCGGGTTCGACGTGCAGATCGTCAGCCCCGAGGACGAGGACCGCGAGCTGCTTGCGCAGTTCAACATCAACCTCGACGCCGAAGTGGCGGAGGAGCGACTGGTCAGCCGGCCGCCGGTGGTGACCGTGATGGGTCACGTCGACCACGGTAAGACCAAGCTGCTCGACGCGATCCGTAAGGCGAACGTGGTCGAGGGCGAGGCCGGCGGGATCACCCAGCACATCGGCGCCTACCAGGTGCATGTGCCGCACGAGGGTGAGGACCGGGTGCTGACCGTCATCGACACCCCGGGTCACGAGGCGTTCACCGCCATGCGTGCCCGTGGTGCCCAGGTCACCGACATCGTGGTGCTGGTGGTGGCGGCGGATGACGGCGTCATGCCGCAGACCATCGAGGCGCTCAACCACGCCAAGGCGGCGAACGTGCCGATCGTGGTCGCGGTTAACAAGATCGACAAGCCGGAGGCCAACCCGGACAAGGTCCGCCAGCAGCTGACCGAGTACGGACTGGTCGCCGAGGAGTACGGCGGCGACACGATGTTCGTCAACGTGGCGGCCAAGCCGGGGATCGGCATCGAGGATCTGCTCGAAGCGGTTCTGCTCACCGCCGACGCGTCGCTGGAACTGACCGCGCCGATCGACGGCCCGGCCCAGGGTGTCGCCATCGAGGCGCACCTGGACAAGGGTCGCGGTGCGGTGGCCACGGTGCTGGTGCAGAAGGGCACCCTGCGGGCCGGCGACTCGATCGTCGCCGGTGGGGCGCACGGCCGGGTCCGGGCCATGCTCGACGAGAACGGCAAGCAGGTCAGCGAGGCCGGTCCGGCGCGTCCGGTGCTGGTGCTCGGTCTGACCGCGGTGCCGGGTGCGGGCGACACCTTCCTGGCGGCCGAGGACGACCGGACGGTGCGGCAGATCGCCGAGCAGCGGCAGGCACGGCGGCGGGCGGCGAGCTTCGCCAACTCCCGTGGCCGGGCGACTCTCGAGACGCTCATGGAGCAGCTCAAGGAGGGCGAGAAGACCTCGCTCAACCTGGTGCTCAAGGGCGACGGCTCCGGTTCGGTGGAGGCCCTCGAGGATGCGCTGTTCAAGCTCGACATTCCCGAGGAGGTCCAGCTCAGGATCATCCACCGGGGTGTGGGTGCGATCACCGAGAGCGACGTCAACCTGGCCAGCGCCTCCTCCGAGGCGGTGACGATCATCGGCTTCAACGTCCGGGCCTCCAACAAGGTCCGGGAGATCGCCGACCGCGAGGGCGTGGAGATTCGGTACTACACGATCATCTACCAGGCCATCGAGGAGATCGACGCAGCGCTCAAGGGCCTGCTCAAGCCGGAGTTCGAAGAGGTCGAGCTGGGCACCGCGGAAATCCGCGACGTGTTCCGTTCCTCCAAGATCGGTAACATCTCCGGTTGTATCGTGCGGTCCGGCATCATCCGCCGTAACACCAAGGCCCGGCTGTTGCGGGACGGGGCGGTTGTGGCGGACAACCTCACGATCAGCTCGCTCAAGCGGTTCAAGGACGACGCGACCGAGGTCCGCGAGGGCTTCGAGTGTGGTCTGACCCTGGGTGGTTACAACAACGTCCAGGCCGGCGACATCATCGAAACCTTCGAGATGCGCGAGAAGCCGCGCGCCTAGCGGTGTGATGAACTGACGGCCGGGACCCATCGGGTCCCGGCCGTCAGCGCGTCACCCGGCCACCGGCCGCACCGAAGCGGTCACCCGAATTGCGGACCAGGCGGTTACCGGTGCGAGAATGCGATCGTGATCAGGTACGCGATGCTGCTCGCCCCATCCGCCAATCGGGTCTACGCCGAGGCCGCAGGCTGGCTCGGCCGGACCGAGCTGGCGATCTTCGCCGACGCCGGAGTGCTCGACGCCGCCCCGACCCAAGTCGCCGAGGAACGGATCGGTGGGGTCGGCTACCTGACCTTCGCCGTACCCGAACCCGGTCTCGGCCCCCGTGACCTCGCCTACCTGTCCAACCTTTCAACCGCGTACGCGCTCTTCGAACGGGTCGACGATGAGCTGCTCCGGCCGGTCGCGGTGCACCCGCTCGCCCGGTTCGACTCCGACCTGGTCACCATCCCGAAGTACGCCGGCAAGACCAACGAGCAGTTCACCCGACTGCTGCTCAACATCACCCTGCTCGCCTCGGCCTCGGCGCCCGTCATGCTGGACCAGCAGTTGGTGGTGCTCGACCCGCTCTGCGGCCGCGGCACCACCCTCAACCAGGCCCTGATGTACGGCTACGACGCGCTCGGCGTCGAGCAGGACGGCAAGGACGTTGACGCCTACACGGCCTTTCTGCGCACCTGGTTGAAGCGCAAGCGGCTCAAGCACACCAGCGAGACCATCCCGGTCCGCCGGGACCGGCGACTGGTCGCCCGGCGCTTCGAGACGGTGCTCGCCGCCTCCCGCGACGACTACCGGGCCGGAGCCACCCAGCGGGTCACCGTGCTGCACGCCGACACCACCCGGGCCGGGGAACTGCTCCGCCCCGGCTGCGCGGACATCATCGTCACCGACACGCCGTACGGGGTGGCCCACGGCAGCCGTACCGAACGGCAGGGCCTGTCCCGGTCCCCGCTCGACCTGCTGGCCACTGCCGTGCCGGTCTGGGCCCGGCTGCTGCGCCCCGGCGGGGCGCTCGGCATCTCGTGGAACACCCACGTCGCGCCGCGGGTCGATGCGGAGGCCATCCTCACCGGTGCCGGCCTGCGGGTGGTGACGGACCAGCGGTTACCGCGGACCTGGCGCACCGGGTCGACCAGGCGATCAACCGGGATGTGCTGGTCGCGGTGGCGCCGGACGGCCGGTGAGCGAAAACCCGGTGCCCCGGTGCGGGCAGTGGCGTACCGTTTCCGGCCGTGTATACCGGAACCGCTGTTTTCGACCTGCTGCTGCCCGGGGACTCCCGGTCGCTGAAGGCAAAGAGGTCCTACGTCCGGCCGATCATCGCCGCGCTGCGCCGGTTTGAGCTCTCGGCCGCCGAAGTGGGCGCACTCGACCTGCACGGCCGGTCCCAGATCGGGGTGGCCGTGGTGGCCGCCGAGCCGGGCCACGTCGCCGAGGTGCTCGACTCCTGCGAACGACTGGTGGCCGGCCCGGCCGGAGATCGAACTGCTGTCAGTGCGCCGCCGCCTACACGGCCCCGACGACTGAGGTGTGAAGCGGGGGTCCCCGCGTTCCGATTCCTGTCTCGAGGGGGCCTCCGGAGATCGCAGATATGCCAGCCGGCTTCGTAGGTCAAGCGGCGGCGCGGGTAGTGTTTCTCAGGTTGGCCAGTCCGGCATCGCGGTGCCCAGCGCCGCCGAACCGGACCGGGAGCAGGATGCGGTGGAGGTGCGGAGATGACGGACCCGGCCAAGGTGCGCCGGCACGCGGAACGTGTGCGGGAGCTGGTGGCTTCGGTGGTGCGTACCCAGATCAAGGACCCCCGGCTCGGCATGATCACCATCACCGACGCCAGGATCACCGCCGATCTGCGGGAGGCGACGGTCTTCTACACCGTGCTCGGTGACGCGGCCGAGCAGGCGGGGACCGCGGCGGCGCTGGAAAGCGCCAAGGGCATGCTGCGCAGTACGGTCGGCAAGGCGCTGGGACTGCGCCACTCGCCGAGCCTGGCCTTCGTGCTCGACGATGTGCAGCAGCAGGTCAAGCACATCGACGACCTGTTGGCGATGGCCCGTAACGCCGACGCGGAGGTGCAGCGGCTCGCGGCCCGCGCCGAGTACGCGGGCGACGCGCAGCCGTACAAGCTCGAAGAGCCCGAGGAGGACGAGGAGGAGACGGGTCCGTCGGCCGCCGACACCGGCGACCGCCGGTGACCGAGCTCGCCACGCCATCGACCGGTACGGCGTTGACTGCGGTGCCGGCGCCGGCTGACGGCGGCCCGACCGAGGCGGACTGGGCGGCGGCGGTGGCCACGTTCCGCGACCTGCCGGCCGACGGCCGGGTGCTGCTGATCTGTCACATCAACCCGGACGGGGACGCGCTGGGCAGCATGCTCGGCTTCGGGCTCGGGCTGCGCAAGCTGGGCGTACGGCAGGTGCAGGCGACCTTTCCCGGCCCGCCCGAGGTACCGGAGCCATTCCACGGGCTGCCCGGCCTGGAGTTGCTGGTCCCCGCCGACCAGGCCGATCCGGCACCGGATCTGGTGGTCTGCTTCGACGCGGCGAGCGTGAGTCGGCTCGGTGCCCTGGCCGACCGGCTGGACGGCCCGGGCGCCGCCGTGGTGCTCGACCACCACGCCTCCAACCCCGGGTTCGGCGATGTCCAACTGATCGATCCGACGGCGGCGGCCACCTCGGTGGTGGCGGCCGGGCTGCTCGACCGGCTCGGAGTGTCGATCGACGTGCGGATCGCCGAGTGTCTCTACGTCGCGTTGGCCACCGACACCGGCTCGTTCCGGTTCGACGTGACCACACCGGCCGTACACGAGATGGCGGCCCGCCTGCTGGCGACCGGCCTGCGGCCGGGGGAGATCAGCCGTCGGATCTTCGACACCCGACCGTTCGGTGCGGTGCGTTTGCACGGCGACGTGCTCGGCCGTACCCGGTTGGAACCGGACGCGGCGGCCGGGCAGGGCCTGGTCTGGACCTACGCCACGCTGGACGACCTGACCCGGCACGATCAGCGCCCGTACGTGCTGGAGCCGTTGATCGACTCGATCCGCTGCACCGCGGAGGCGGAGGTGAGTTGCCTGCTCAAGCAGGTCGCCGAGGATGAGTGGGCGGTCTCGCTGCGGAGCAAGGGCGAGACCGACGTCAGCCGGGTGGCGACGGCCCTGGGCGGGGGCGGGCATCGGATGGCGGCCGGCTTCACCGGTCACGGCTCGGCCGCTGACGTGATCACCGCCATCCGGACCGAGCTGGACCGGGCCGGACCCCGGCCGGAACCTCAGGGTTAACCCAGGGCTTCGCGGCTTCACGCTGGGTGGTAAGGCGGAGACAATTGGTTGATGGAACAGCAACCGGAGATTTCCGCCGACCTGCCCCGGGTCTGGGACCGACCGGTCGTCTCAGTGCCGGTTCTGGCCTGTCTGTCGCTCGTGGGCGGCCAGCTGCCGTCCTTCTCGGCGCAGGCCAACCTCTACACGCTCGGCACCGGCGGCGCGCTGATCTGGTTGGGACTGACCAACCGGATGCCCCGCCGACCAGTCCCGCAGCGGTTGGGCCGCGGCACGATCTGGTGGGTGTTGCCGGTCGCGGTCTTCACCTTCTTCGAGGCGACGACGTTCGCGCTCGGCTCCACCGATGACTATCCGACCTTCTCCCGGCTGACCGATCCGTGGCTCGACGATGACCTGGTCCGATCGGCCGGCTACTTCGCCTGGCTCTCCGCGTTCTGGGCGTTGGTGCGCCGATGAGCGTCACCCGGTTGCTGGCCATCGGCGGTTTCCTGGTGGCCCTCGTGCTCTTCGCGGCCGTCGAGTGGGCGGCCCGCCGGGAAGGGTCCCGGATCCCGACGCTCGGCGATGTCTGCGCCAAGGTGATGCAGTACGAGGTCGGCCCGGTGCCGGTGGGCCGGATCGGCCTGTTCGGCTTCTGGTGGTGGGTGGGCTGGCATTTCTTCGCCCGCTGACTGTCTACCGCGGAACGCGTTAGCTTCTCGGTCATGCGCGAAGTGATCGCCAGCGACGGTCGCACCCTGGCTGTCGAGGAGTGGGGCGAGCCGGACGGCACGGCGGTCTTTTACGCATGCGGCAGCCCGATGAGCCGGCTTGCCAGGTATCCCGACGCTCGTCTCTTTTCCCGGCTCGGCATTCGAATGGTCACCTACGATCGGCCGGGCTTCGGATACTCCACCCCACAGCCGGGGCGACGGGTGGTCGATGCCGCCGACGACCTGGCGGCAATTGCTGACGCCCTGGATGTGGATCGCTTCCCCATCTTCGGTGTGTCCGGCGGCGCACCACATGCGCTCGCCTTCGCGGCGCGCTTCCCGGACCGGGTATCCAGAGTCGCCACCCTGGCCAGCCTCGCTCCCCGGAATGCCGAAGGTCTGGATTGGACGGCCGGTATGGCGGAGGGGAACCGCGCCAGCGCCGGCATGGCGCTGCTTGGCCGGGATGCTCTTGAGGCGCACCTTGCCACGCTCGGGTCCGCGAGCGCATCGTCGCTGCTACCCCCGAACGAGCAGGCGGTGCTTTCTCGGCCAGAGGTCAGCGAGATGGTCGGGAGCGCGTTCGCCGAGGCGATCCGACCGGGGCTGGCCGGCTGGGTCGACGACGTACTTGCGCTCTTCGGTCTGCCCTGGGGTTTCGAGGCCGCGACGATCAGCCGGCCGGTGCGGATGTGGCACGGCGAGCAGGACGCGGCGGTGCCGGTCGCGCACGGCAGGTGGCTCGCGGACCGGATCCCGAACGCGATCTTCGTATCCCAGGCCGATGCCGGGCACGCCGGCCATTTCGACGCCACCCCGGACGCGTTGGAGTGGTTGCTCGCTTAGCTGCGCACCTCCGCAGCCGCGTCGATCAAGGCCCTTCGCGTCGATCAAGGCTCTTCGCGTCGATCAAGGCCCTTCGCGTCGATCAAGGACTTAGCGTGGCGAGTGGATCTACGCCGTACGACAATAACTCCTTGATCGACGGGAAAATCCTTGATCGGCGTGGGGTTGAGCGGGGCGGAGGCCGACGCCTGCTGTCCCGTATCGCGGGAACGCTACGCAATCTGTGGAACTGAACGATAACTTGGTTTCGGTGGCACCCGTTTCACCTGAATAGGTGCACAACCGTGGAAACCGCACGCCTCCAGGGTCAACCAACCCGGGGCTCACGCTGCCCTGGCTGTCCGTCCGGAGATCCCGGACCGGCCGCCGAGGTCACTAAGCAGGACCCCGCTGTCGTGGGTCGCGTCCATGCGACGCGGCCACCCTGGAAGGAGCATTGCCGTGCCGACCAAGACCAAGCCGCGCCCCGAGACCACCGATGAGGCCCGCGAGCAGGCCCGCCGCGCACTGCAAACATCGATGGACACCCGCCAGTAGGTACGACACCCGCAGGTAAGCGCAACAACCGTGAAATCGGCAGTAAAGGCGATGCAGGGGTCCGGGGCGCCGACACCGTGCTGATCGGCCGAGAGTCGGACAATCCTGATGCGGAGAGCACTGCTGGCGATTTGCTCAGCTATGTGGTGCCGCTCGGTCGGAGCGCCGTCACCCTGGTCAAGGCGGATCCGCTGCCCACCCGGCAACGTGCGGTCGAATGGCTGCGGCTGGTGGCAGCGTCCCGGCACCTGCCACCCCTGACCGATCTGCGGCTGCTGCAACTCGCCGCCCCCGGCAGCAGCGGCGAGGCGGACGTCAACGCCCAGGGCCAGCTCTATCCGGCCGGGATGCCTGCCGAGCGGGCGCTCCGGCTGGCCACCGGGGCGCTGATCGGTCAGTCGCTCGGCCCGGACGAGCTGCGGTCGCGGGTCCGCGCGCTTCCCGTGCCCGCAGGAGCCGCCCGGCCGGCCTGGATGAGCTGCTGTGGGCCTGCCAGGTGCCGCCGACCTGGCATCCGGGTCGGGGCAGCTACGGCCCGAGGGAGTCCGGCTCATCGGTGGGCGGCATCCGGATGGCGAGCACGCTGAACCCGCAGCTTGGCCCGGCGGCGGCGGATCACGCGTACGCCCGGCTGGCTGACACCATCGAACGGCACGGATTCCTGGTGGTGCTGGCGCCGCTGCGTCGGCTGGTGCCGGTCCGCCGGGCGCTGCTGGCCCGGCTCCAACTATCTGAAGTAGACGTTACGGCGATCCTGTTGGCGCAGTTGCGGGGGCTCGGCTTTCCGCGGGAGGCGATTGTCGCGGCCGAGCAACGACTCGCCCGGCGACCCTGATTTCCGCAGCCTGGTCGAGCTGGTGGCGCACCATGTCGTACCGGCGATCGGCGTGGCGCTGGACGCCACCGCCGGCCGGTGCTGCTCACCGAGGCGGCACCGCTGGCCCGCCACGGTCAGCTCCGGCTCCTCCAGGAGCTGGCCGATCCGACCCGGCTCCGCCCGGCTCCGCCCGGCCCGCCCGGCCCGCCCGGCCCGCCCGGCCCGCCCGGCCCGCCCGGCCCGCCCGGCCCGCCCGGCCCGCCCGGCCCGCCCGGCCCCGCCCGGCTGCCGCTGGTGCCGGCCCGCCGGGCCGAACCAGCCAGGCTCGACGACGCCCAACTGCCGCTGGTCTCCCCGGCCCGCCAATCGCTCTGGCTCCCCGGCACCTGGCCCATCCCAATCATCGCCACGGGGCACGCCCCTCGCTGAGCGGTCCAAAGTCTTGGTGTGGCAACAGTCCCATTGTCCGTCGCGGCGCAAGGCGCCAGCGCCTGGGGCGCGTACCTGATCGACCGACGTCCCCTGGTCGGTGACACAGGCATCGATCGTAAGCGTTCCGCTTGCCGGGGAATCCCAACCAACTTATTTAAATCTTCGAATTGACCGATCAAGATCTCGATGGCTATCATGATCGACCAGTATGTACATGATCACCTAGGGGTGTCGATGTTCGGTCGCGACTCGGCTCGGCGGTTTGACCTTATGCACAGACGGCGTGCCCGACTGGCATCGATGATCGGCATGGCGATGGTGGGCGCGGTGCTGGTCGCGCCGGCACCGGCCGCTGCGCTGCCCACCGTGCAGAGCGATCCGACCTGTGTGGCCGAGCAGCCGGACGCCGAATCGGCGTGGGCGATGGTGGGCGTCTGCGCTCGACGGGTGGAAATCCTTTCCGAGCGGACCGAGGTGTCGCAGACCTTCCTCAATGTCGATGGGTCGCGGACGCTGGAGGAGAGCACCGAGCCGGTGCGGGTGCGCCAGGGGAGCTCCTGGGTGCCGGTGAACACCGTGTTGAAGCCGACGGAAGCGGGCATTTCCCCGAAGGCGTCGGTGCTGCCGGTGGTCTTCTCCAACGGCGGGGACGGTCCACTGGCCCGGGTGATGGATGGTGACCGTGAGCTGACGATGTCGTGGCCGGGACGGTTGCCGACGCCGGTGTTGGAGGGCGACACCGCGATCTACCGGGACGTGTTGCCCGATGTCGATCTCCGAGTTACCGCGCAGGCGTTGGGGTTCTCCGAGGTGTTGGTGGTCCGAACGCCGGCCGCGGCCAAGAACCCCAACCTGGCTGAGGTGCGGTTCGGGTTGTCTACCAAGGGTGTGGCTGTCCTGCCGACGGCGGCCGGTGGTCTGGTTGCTCGGGACGACCAGGGCAAGCCGGTGTTCACCGCACCGGCACCGCTGATGTGGGACTCGTCGTCAGCTGATGACTCGTCGGCTGATGACGACGGGCGGCCGGCTGATGGGTTGGCGCCGCGAGGCGGGGAACAGAAGAGCACGGGGAGTATCTCCGGATCGAAGGCGTCGGAGGCGGCGCAGACGGTGGCGCGAGCTGCTGCGGCGGCCGGGGCCGCTGAGCCGGATGACCCCGAGGTCTCCGTCCCGGATGGGGCGCGGCGTGCGGTCATGCCGGTCCGGGTGGATCAGGAAAGCTTGACGATTGTCCCGGATCAGAAGATTCTGACCAGCGAGGACGCAAAGTTCCCGATCTACATTGACCCATCCTGGACGGGGAACATCTCGGACAGCGCGTGGACCTCGGTGTGGAGCAAGCACAAGACCAGCTCCTTCTGGAAGAACTCGACGGCGCTCAACAACGGATCGACCAATGGGTCGGCCGGGGCGGGGCGTACCGAGGACTGCAAGGGGTGTGGTGACCACATCATCCGGTCACTGTTCCGGATGGACATCAGCGCGGTACGGGGTACGAACAAGAGCATTCAGAGCGCGACCTTCCGGATCGAGCAGCGGCACTCCTGGACCTGCAGCCCTGCTTCGAACGCGAAGCTCTGGCTGACCGGTGCGATCTCGTCGAGCACCACCTGGAACAACCAGCCGACCTGGAACAGCTCCTACACCGCGCAGACTCCGGCCAACCGCAAGAACGGCGCGGTGCATGGTTGCGCTGGCCCCGGGACGATCGAGTTCAACGTGACCACCATGGTGCGACACGCCGTGGGGCAAGGCTCCACGATGACCGTGGGGTTGCGGGCGGTCGACGAGGGCACCAAGAACCAGTGGAAGCGGTTCAATCATTCCTCACCAAAGCTCTCGATCACCTACAACACCATCCCGAACGCGCCGACCGACCGGTTCTCCGACGGTAAGGCCTGTGCCACGGGTACGTCGCGGCCGTACGTGTTGACCTTGACGCCGATCCTGGCGGCCAAGCACTCGGACCCGGACACGGCGCAGCAGAACCTGACCACCTGGTTCCACTGGTGGCCGTCGGGTGGCGCGCGGAACGACACCGACAAGATTTCACAGGCCTCCGGGAACCCGTCGGTGGTCTCCCGGGCGATTCCCGCCGGGAAGCTGGTCGACGGCACCACCTACGTGTGGCAATCCCGTACCCATGACGGCACGGATTACGGCCCCTGGTCCGGGACCTGCGAGTTCACCGTTAGCGCAAATCCCCCCAACACACCGAACACCGTGACGTCGACCGACTACCCGGTGGACAGCCCTACCTTCCCGGGAGCCGGTGGAGTTGGCCTGCCAGGGGAATTCACCATTACGCCGCCGACGGTGAAGCCGGAGGATGCCGTCGCCTACGCGTACACGCTGGACTCTGGCATCCAGCCATCGGCGGCACCGACGGTTGACGCGAACCTGACTGACCGCAAGGCGAAGGCGACCGTCACGCCGATCCGGGACGGGGTAAACACGCTGAAAGTGTGGACGAAGGACCGTGCCGGTCGCTTCTCCACCACCGCGAGGGAATATAAGTTCAAGGTACGGCCCGGGGTCGGTGCGGCCGCCGAATGGCTCTTCGACGAGTCCAGCGGTGCCGCGACCGACGCCACCGGGCACGGCAACACCGCGACGCTGAACGGTACGGCGAGCCGCGTCGCTGGGCGCTCCGGGATCGGGTCCGCGCTCTCCCTCGACGGCGTCACCGGCGCGGCGACCCGGGCCGGGTCGGTCATGACCCCACACCCGGATACCGGTGTCTCCATCCCCGTCCGGACTGACAGTAGCTTCACGGTGACCGCTTGGGTGCGGCTCAACGCCACTGGCGGTACCGCCCAACGGACCATCCTGGCCGCCAATGGCGCGCGGACCTTCGCCTATGCGCTCGGATATTCCGGCACGGATAACCGCTGGCGCTTCGCGCTGACGAACTCCGATGTGGATGCCCCGGCCATCTACTCGGTGCTGTCAAACGACGCCCCGGTTGCCGGTAAGTGGACCCATCTGGCCGGTGTGTTCGATGTGGCAACGAACCGGTTGACGCTCTACGTCAACGGCGTCGCGCAGACCGCTACGGCAACCCGTCCGAGCGGATTCAACGCCACCACCAACATCACCATCGGCAAGCGCAGGTGGACCGGGGTCGATGACGGGTTCTTCGCCGGCCAGGTAGACAACATTCGGGTCTACAACTACGCGGTGACCCAGTCCTCCATTGCGCTGCTCACCCTCCCGCTGCCGCCGACGATTTCGTTCCCCGACGGCGATACGGTGACCGCGGGTAAGCCGATCAACGTGAAGATCGATGCTGTTGGCGATACCAACGTCACGTCCTACAAGTACAGTGTCGGCGCCGGTCTGCTGGACAAGACCGCGACGCCGAGCGCCGCGGGTGGGGCGGCAACCGTGTCGGTGCCCACCACTGTCGCTGGCACGCTCGATGTCTACGCCGCAGCGGTGAACGCGGCCAACCAGCGGAGCACCGTCTCCGTGAAGAGATTCACCGCAGTCGGTGCTGCCCGGATTGCCGGCGTCGTGATTGACGCGGAGACCGGCGATATGGTGCCGGGGGCGGTCGTGACCCTCGAGCCCGGCGGTCGGTCGGTCACGACCGATGCCGGTGGCGGATACGAGTTCACCGGCTTCGCGCAGGGGACATACAAGATCACCGTCAACCATGGGGGCCGGTGCGGCAAGTTCGGCGAGTTTGAGATCGACATCGAAGGCGACACGTGGCTTGATCTGGTGATCGTGCCGTACGCCGACAACTCCGGTTACACCTGCGTGGAGCAGGCGACCGCGTTCGTCGCGGCGAATGATCGCGTCTTGACGTTGTCGGGTGATGACGCGGTGGCTGAGGTTGACCTGCCGTTCGCGTTCCCCTTCTACGGCCAGGCGTACCTGAGCGGCTGGGTGGACACCAACGGGCTCTTCTCGTTCACTGATCCGTTGGGTTCGCAGCCGAATGCTGGCGGCCGGTTGCCTTCGCCGACGAAGGCGAACCCGCTGGTGGCGGCCTTCTGGGACGACCTGGTGGTGGACGCCTCGGCGAGTGTGCGGACCGCGACCACCGGTTCGGGCGACGCTCGGCGGTTCGTGATCGAGTGGCGGAACGTGCACCGTAAGGGGTCGACCGGTCAGCGGTTGTCGTTCGAGCTGATCCTGGCTCCGGATGGCACGATCATCACCAACTACGACGGGTTGACCAGCGACCCGGTGCGTGGCGCGTACGCGGCGGTCGGTATCCAGGCACCGGAGGCCGAGGATGGGCTGGCCTACTCGGTCAACGAGCCGGTGTTGGTCAGCGGCCAGGCGGTGAAGTTCGCCTACCCGGCGGAGGCCACGCCGCTTGAGGTGTTCGACCTTTCCGGGGTGTTGCGTGATTCGGCGGGTGCCCCGGTGGTGGGCGCGGCCGTGACGATTGACCCGCGGGGTTTGACGACGACGACGGGGCCGGGTGGGGCCTGGGACTTCCAGGGCCTGGTCGCGGATAGCTACACGGTGTCGGCACAAGTGGGAGCCCGGTGCGTGACCAGTGTGAGTGTCCAGGTGGAGTTGGACCAGGACCGGGTGTTGGACCTGCGGCTGGGGCCGGATTACGGCACGTTGGGTTACGCCTGCGTGGTGGGCACCGCCGGCTATGTGGCGGCCAACACCGTGTTCCCGCTGACCGGTGACGACAACTGGGCGAAGTTGACCCTGCCGTTCCCGTTCACGTACCACGGCAAGTCCTACACCTCGACGTGGGTGGACACCAACGGGCTGATCAACTTCGGTGATGAGCCCATGAATTCGAACAAGACCTGGATCAATCCGACGATGCCTTCGACGGCTGCCCCGAATGGAGTGGTCGCTCCGTTCTGGGATGACCTGAACGTGGACGCCTCGGCCAGCATCCGTACCGAACTGTTGGGCTCGTCGCCGAACCGCCGGTTCGTGGTGGAGTGGCGCAACGTGCTCCTGCAGCATGTGCCTGCCCCGGACAACCGGTTGACCTTCGAGCTGGTGCTGCACGAGAACGGGCAGATCGGCTTCCACTACGGCACCCTGGTCACCCCGATCCAGCAGGGTGCGGGCGCGACGGTGGGCTTGGAGAGCATCTCGGGGCAGGTCGCCGAGCTCTACTCGTTCCAGGTGGCCGCGGTGGGCAGCAACAGCTCGATCGTCTACACCCCGAACACGCCGGGGACGATCAGCGGTGTGCTCACCACCGCCGTCACCGGCGGGACCGTCGCCGGGACGACCATCACCCTCGGCACGGGCGGGCCGAGCACCACCACCGGCCCGGACGGTAGCTACCAATTCACCAACGTGCCGATCGGCGAGTACACGGTCACCGCTGTCCCCACCGGTAACCGGTGTGCCGGGCAGTACGCGCGGGAGCCGTTGCACTTCGGGAGCGGAAACGCCCAGGTCGACCTGTCGGTGATGACCGACGGTGACGAGTTCGGCTACCTCTGCGAGACCAGTACGAAGGCCCTCGTCCCCGGCACCATCACCGAGGGCTGGAGCGGTGACGACGGGGTGTGGCAGAAGAACCCGCCGTTCCCGATCAAGCTGTACGGCCAGTCGTACACCTCGGCGTGGATCAGCTCCAACGGTCTGCTGACCTTCCAGGACCCGTCCTACAACGGCTGGCTTGTCGCCAATTCCAGCCCGATCCCGTCCACGCTGCGCACGGGTGTGCCCAACGCCGCCGTCTACGTGCACTGGAACGACTGGGTGATCGACGCCTCGGCCAAGATCGCCACCAGCAGCAGCGGCACCGCACCGAACCGGCAGTGGGTCATCGAGTGGCGCAATGTCCACCTCTACGGCGACACCTCGGCGCGCTCCTCCTTCTCGGTGGTCTTCGACGAGAACGGGACCATCACCTTCACCTACGCCGACATCAACCCGGCCAACGAGGTCGCGCGGGGATCGAAGGCCACCGCCGGTATCGAGAACGGCTCCGGCACCATCGCCTTCCAGTACCTGCACAAGGAAGCGCTCCTAGAATCCGGCCAGGCCATCACCTTCCGCCCCAACCCGCCCGGCACCGGCACCGTCTCCGGCACCGTCACCTGCCAGGGCTCCTCGGTCAGCGGAGCCACGGTGGCGGTAGCCGGTAAGAGCGTCACGACCGCGGCCAACGGCACCTACAGCATCACGAACGTCCCCGGCGGCACCTACGCGGTGATCAACACCATCAACACCGGAAACTGCAAGGGTTCCTCGGTCGGGCAGGTGACCGTCGGCACCAACACCTCCGGAACCGTCGACTTCGCCCGGGACACCACCCCGGCCAACTCCGGATACAGCATCACCGAACTGGAAACCGGGTTCACCCCGGCCAACGGCACGGTGTTGCCGCTGACCGGTGACGACGCCTACACCCAGATCACCCTGCCCTTCCCGGTCACCCACTACGGGCAGACCTACAACACCGCCTGGGTCGACATCAACGGCCTGATCACCTTCATCAACCCGGGTGGTTCCGCAGCAGATCCGTGGAACATCCCGTCCGCGAACGAGTCGAAACGGCCACGAGCCGGCATCTACCCGCTCTGGCACGACTGGGTGGTTGACAGCAACGCCAGCGTCCGTACCGCGACAACCGGCAGCAGTCCAAACCGGAAGTTCATCGTCGAGTGGCGCAACGTCTACTCGTACGAAGGCCCCGCCACCCGGATCACCTTCGAAGTGATCTTCGACGAGGCCGGCGGATACACCTTCGCCTACACCGACAACGACGGCACGAACCTGGCAAGGGGCGGCGGCGCCGCCATCGGCATCGAGAACGCCGCCGGCACGGTAGCCCTCAAATACACCTACCGACAGCCAGTGCTGCGTCCCGGCATCGGGCTCCGCATCACGCCCACCCCTTAGTCACCTACCCCCTCGGCCATCCCTCGGACCTACCGGAGGTATTCCCGGTGAACTCACTCCTCTCCTCTGCCGTGCCGGCAGGTAACCGCCGGGGCCGCGCTGGCGGTTCTCGGCGGGCCGCCAGCAGAGTTGTGGTAATCGCCACGGCGGCGGCGGTGCTCGCGGCAGGCCTGATTGAGGCTCCCGCGCCAGCACAGTCGGCTGGCCGGGGCGCACCACCCTCGGCGGCCAAGGTCAAGCAGGTGCCGGTGCGGGAGGTCCCGACGGCTGCTGCCAAGGTGCCGGCGATGCCCGACGCCGCCGCCAAGCCGGCACCACGGTGGCCCGCAGCGGCCTCCGCGGAGGTCGCGGTCCCCGCGTTGGCGGGGCGTGGGGCACCGGTGGACGACGTGGACGAGGCGGTCCGGGCCGGAACTCTGCCGGTGCTGGTGGCGCGACCCGAGGGGAGTTCCCTCAGCCGGGGTGCCGGGCCGGCCGTCGCGCCGGACCGGGTTCGCGTCCGGGTGTTTGATCAGGCCGCCGCGGAACGGGCTCGGGTACGGGGCTTGCTGCTCCAGGTGAGCCGGGCGGATGGCGCCGCCGGGGACGCGGCGGTGGCGCTCTCCGTCGAATATGGAGAGTTCGCCACCGCGTACGGTGCGGACTGGGCCAGCCGGCTGCGGTTGGTGCAACTGCCCGAGTGCGCACTGCGCACACCGGAGCGGACCGACTGCGCGGGGACGGTGCTGCCGTCGCGGAACGACACCGTCACCCGTACGGTGACCGCGCAGGTACCGCTGGCCGGGGTGGACCTGGTGGGGGAGAAGGCCGCGGCGGAGTCGGCGGGGTTCGCGACCCAGGGCGCGTTGCTGGCCCTGGTGGCGGGCTCGTCGGGGCAGGCGGGCGACTACGGTGCGACCAGCCTGTCGCCGTCGGCGACCTGGTCGGCCGGGAGCAGTTCGGGTGACTTCAGCTGGTCGTACCCGATGCGCAATCCCCCGGCCCTCGGCGGGCCGACGCCAGAGATGAAGCTCTCCTACTCGGCGCAGAGCGTCGACGGCCGGCATGCCGCCTCGAACAACCAGCCGTCCTGGGTGGGGGAGGGATTCGAATTCACGCCGGGTGACTTTATCGAGCGTAAATATCGGGTCTGCGGCCAGGACATGGACGGCACCGGCCACAACAATACGACCAAGACCGGTGACCTTTGTTGGGAGACGGACAACGCGACGATGTCGCTAGGTGGTGCTGGGGGCGAGCTGCTCTACAACGCCACCGATGGATATTGGCACCTACGGCGTGATGATGGCACCAAGGCGGAGCGGATCATTGGTGGCACGTCGTACGGCAACGGTGATGACAACGGCGAGTACTGGCGGGTCACCACCGCCGATGGCACCCAGTTCTATTTCGGTAAACACAAGCTGGACGGCTGGACCTCGGGTGATTCGGTAACCAACTCCACCTTGACCGTCCCGGTGTACGGCAACGACCCCAATGAGCCGTGCTACAAGGCGGGCAACTTCGCGGGCTCAGTTTGTACCCAGGCCTGGCGCTGGAACCTCGATTACGTGGTCGACGTGCACGGCAACACGATGTCGTACTGGTACACCCGGGAAACCAACAAATACGCCCAGAACAATACCGCCAGCAACCCGGTCACATATACCCGTGACGGTTACCTGACCCGGATCGAGTACGGCACCGACAACCGCACCAAGGTGAGCGGTGTGCGGACGGACTCCCTCTACCGTGGGGTAGCCGCACCGATGCGGGTGGAATTCGGGGCTGCCGACCGCTGTCTCTCCGGCTGCACCAACCACGACGGGGACCATTGGCCGGACACCCCATGGGACCAGGAGTGCACCGGCTCGTCGTGCCTGATCGGCTCCCCCACTTTCTGGTCGAAGAAGCGGCTCTCCACCGTGACCACCCAGGTCCGTTCCGGCTCGTCCTACCGAAATGTGGAGCGCTGGACCTTCCACCACACCTTCCCGGATCCGGGTGACACCACCCGGGCCGGATTGTTCCTGAAAAAGATCTCGCACGAGGGCCTGACCGGCACGACCACGACCATTCCCGACATCGAGTTCACCGGTATCCAGCTCAGCAACCGGGTCGACACGATTGACCACTCGCCGGCGATGAACTGGTGGCGCCTGGCGATGATCCGCAGTGAGTCCGGCGGTACGGTGAACATCACCTACTCGGACCCGGACTGCGTGGTCGGATCCCGGATGCCGACCGCGCTGGACGACAATAAACTGCGCTGCTACCCCGTGCGATGGACACCCGAGGGTTATACGAACCCGATCACCGACTACTTCCACAAGTACGTGGTAAAGAAGATCTATGAGATCGATCAGACCGGTGGCACGCCGCCAAACGGCAGTCCGCGCATCGCGTACTCATACGACTACATCGGAGATCCCGCCTGGCGTTACGCGGACGACGATGGCCTGATCGACAAGAAAGACAAGACCTGGTCGGTGTGGCGCGGTTATGCGACCGTGGGCGTCACCGTTGGTGATGCCGGTGAGCAGATGTACACGGAGACCAAATACTTCCGTGGTATGCATGGCGACAAGACCTCATCCGGCACGCGGACGGTGACGGTAACCGGAACGGGTGTCCCCACGGTCAACGACGAAGACGCCTACGCGGGAATGCAGCGGGAAAGCGTTACCAAGAACGGCCCGAGCGGGGCGGTAATCTCCCGGGAGGTGCACGAGCCATGGCAGTCTGCGGCCACCGCGACCCGTACGATCAACGGGAGCAGGGTGGAATCGCGGTATGTCAATGTGGCGGCCAGTCATCACCGGGTTACCCTGGATGCCGGGCGGGGTGATCGAGTTACCTCGCAATACACGACCTACGATGAGTACGGCTTGCCGACGCAGGTCGACGACCGAGGCGACACGGCGGTTACCGGCGACGAGCAGTGCAGCAAGACGGAATACGCGCGGAACACCACGGCCTGGCTCCTCGGGCTGCCGCATACCATCTCCACCTATGCCGTCCGTTGCGCGGACGCCACCAAACCCCAGAACCTCACCGAGGCTCAGGTGATCTCGGTGGAGCGGACCCTTTATGACGGCAATGCGCACGGCAGCGCCCCGAGTCGGGGCCTGGTGACCGGTAACGAGGTGCTGTCGGAGTGGAATGCGGGAACGCCCGCATTCTCCACCATCGCGCGGGCCGGATACGACGAGCACGGCCGGGTCACCGAGACGTGGGACGCCATGGGGAAGCGGTCAACGACGGCCTACACGCCGACCACCGGTGGGCCGCTCACCCGCATGGTGGTGACCAATCCGCTACTCCACACCACCACCACGGAGCTGGAGCCGGCGTGGGGTCTGGCCACCAAGGTGACCGACGCCAACAACAAGCAAACCGAGACCACGTACGACGGGTTGGGACGCACCACTGCGGTTTGGGCGCCGGGCCGAGACCGGCTGACGGAGACCGCGAATGCCAGGTATGAATACCTCATCCGTAACAACGCGCCGTCGGTGGTCACCACGCGGCTGCTCAACCCAGCGGGAAACCACGTCTCCAGCTATGAGCTCTACGACGGGCTCTTGCGGCCCAGGCAGACGCAGGTGGCTTCGCCGTCGGGTGGTCGGCTGCTGACCGATACGTTCTATGACACCGCTGGTCGCGAGGTGCTCACCTACCATCCCTACTATGCCGCGGGCGTTCCGGGCACCACGCTGGTGACCGCGACGGAGCGCGCCCACGTACCCAGTCAGATGAGCACCGTCTACGACGGGTCGGGTCGGCCGGTCGCGTCAATCTTCCGGCCGTATGACATTGAGCGATACCGCACTAAGACGTACTACGCCGGGGACCGGGTCGACGTCACCCCGCCGGCCGGAGGCACCCCGACCTCCACAGTGGGTGATGCCTGGGGCAGGACCGTTGAACTTCGACAGTTCAAGGGGACCACCCCCACCGGGGCCTACGATTCGACCAAGTACCGCTACAACTCCAAGGGGCAGCAGGACCAGATCACCGACCCTGATGGCAACAAGTGGAAGTTCGCCTTCGACATCCGAGGCCGTCAGGTGAGCGTGGACGACCCCGACAAGGGGGAAACCACGACCAAGTACAACAATGCCGATCAGGTGACGTCTGTTAAGGATGTGCTCGGCACGGAGCTGATCTACACCTACGACGGGCTGGGCCGCCGGACCGCCATCTATGAAGGTGCCATCTCGGGGCTCGGCCGCGCACGGTGGAGCTACGACACCATCGCCAAGGGCAAACTCACCCAGTCCACCCGTTATGTCGGCACCGCCGGCTACACCGACAAGGTGAACAGCTACAACGACAGCTATCAGCCCACCAGCCGGACTATCACGATTCCCAGCTCCGAGACGGGCCTCGGCGGAACGTACACCTATGAGACAAGTTATAACGTGGACGGCAGCATTGCCGCCGCAGCGACGCCGGCGGCTGCCGACCTGCCAGCCGAGGCGGTGCATCATCATTACAATTCGGTAAGCGGAATGCCGGAGCGGCTCACCACCATCTATGGCACGGATGAGTTCAGCTACGTAGCCGACACCGAATACAACGCCTTGGGTAAGGTCGATAAGTACAAGCTGTACACGGGACTGTATTCGGAGCGGGGTGAGCGGTTCTGGCAGTCCTTCACCTGGGAACTGGAGACCGGCCGGCTCACCGGCACCCGTAGCGATCGGGAATCCGTTTCGCCGTACACGGTGTCGGATACGCGTTATACCTATGATGATGTCGGCAATGTGACAAAGATGGCTGATGTGGCGGCGGTAGGGGGCATCGATTATCAATGCTTCCGCCACGACTACCTGGGCCGCCTCGCCGAGGCCTGGACGCCAGGTAACGGGAACTGTACTGTCGATCCGACGGTCGCTGCCCTCGGCGGGCCAGCGAAGTACTGGTTGACCTGGGACATCGATGCGGCAGGCAGGCGGCGCAGCGAGATCGATCACAACACGCCAACCGGGGTACGCACCACCGACTACGCGTACCCGAATTCCGGGTCGCCTCGGCCGCACGCCCTCAGCGGCACCACCACCAAGAACAGCGCCGGCACCATCATCGCCTCAGCCTCATACACCTACGATGCGGTGGGCAACACCTTGACCCGCCCGACCGCGTCTGCCGGCACTCAAGAGCTGACCTGGGATGCGGAGGGGCATCTGGCCAGCAGCAAGGATGCCACCGGCACGACAAGTTACATCTATGACGCCCAGGGGAGCCGGCTGATCCGCCGGGATCCGACGGGGAAGACCCTCTACCTCCCAGGGCAGGAGGTGCGGTTCACCACCGCGACGGGGGCCCGGGCCTGCACCCGCTACTACAGCTTCAACGCGCAGACGATCGCCTCCCGTACGGCGGCCGGGCTCACCTGGCTGAGTAGCGATCACCAGGGGACGGCTCAGGTTTCGGTCGCCGCGGTCGGGCAGCAGTCCACCGTCCGTCGCCAGACTCCGTACGGCACGCCGCGGGGCGGCTCGGTGGCGTGGCCGAACAGCAAGGGATTCGTCGGCGGCACCGTTGACAACACCGGTCTGATCCATCTGGGGGCCCGCGAGTACGACCCAGGCATCGGACGGTTCGTCAGTGTGGACCCGGTGTTCAACGCTGACGCCCCCGATCAGATGAACGGCTACGCCTACGCGAATAACAGCCCGGTGACCTTGTCGGACCCGACTGGTTTGGAGCCGGGGGCCGGTTGGGTTTACATCGGGAGCAGCCGGTGGAGCCGTACGGGCGGGGGCTACCGCTACGACTATCGCGCCGACTACTACCTATACTGCCGTTCCGGTGGCTACTGTCTCGGCGGTATCGGCGACACGATGTACTGGTTCAATATGGCCTATAGGATGCCGGCGGGAGCGTGGCTGGTCGCCCGGGTAGTGGTGCACGTCTGGCGGGTGGCCCTCAACTTCATGGGCCCGGTCGCGAGTCCGCCCAAACCAAGGGTGGCCGTGCCGCAGATACCCTCCTGCCCAACCGCACCCGCAGTGCAGCCAGCGGGTCCAGCGGAGCCGGACGACGAACTTAAGGGGCGGTGTGGCTTCTCGGACTTCGCCTGCCTATTCGGTGGCAAGAAGAGCGCCAAGAGATGGTGGAAAAAGAACAAGGATTGGGTGACGGGGGTTCCAGCGACTATCGGCGCGGTCGCGTGTATCGCGGCTACCGCCGGGGTGTGCGCGGTCGCTGCTGGGGTCGGGTTGGGCGTTATGATCGGTTCCAGGGTTGTCGATGCGAGCGTCGCTGAAGGCGGTTTTTCTAACCCTGATAACGTCGGCAAGATGTTGCTGGGCATGGGAATCGACGTCGGAGCTTCCTTCATTCCCGGTGTTCGGATATTCAAACTCAGCCGGAGTGGTAGGCCGCTCTTCGAGCAAACGCGGAGCCTGCGAAACCCGACTCGACAGGTTGGTGCTACCTGGGAACAGCAGTTCCATCGAAAGGGTGTCCTTAACGAAGATGCGGTCCAGGCTGCTGTTTTTAAGGGGGCTGGGCAGTTTGGCTATTGGGGCATCTCCGCGCCGGATGCGGTAACGCCATGGAAGATGGGTATCCCGTTCACAGATCCGTTCCTATGGTAGTAGCTGGCTTCTTGGTCAGGGTTCGCGCAGCGGGCCGATCACTGATATACGCCGATGGAAATCGACAAGGAGATCACTCGATGTCTAGCAAGCGGACCCGCCGCGTCGCGTCCGCCGAAGGGGGCGGGTCCGCGCTCAGGCTGAAGTATGTCCTGTTGCCATTGATCATCCTGATTGGTGGCTTGGCACTTGCGATCGCTTCGGGTGTTCACCACTGGCACATGGCGGACCGGGCTGATCGGCTCCGGGTCGACGGGGTGGCGGTCACGGCGCGGGTGACCGATCGCACCGGTGGAGACGTGCGGGGTGCCGGGGTTGATCGGATCGAAATCTATTACCTGTATGCCGGTGCGCAGTACCACACGTGGATTCCGTGTGCGGGGGCGACCGGGTGTCATGGACCTGCGCCGAAAGAGTTGACAATCTGGGTTGATCCTGAGGCGCCGGAGCATTTCGTCGCGGAGAACGGAAACGTCGACGGTTCGTTGTCGTTCCTAGCTTCCTGGGGAACCATAGCGATGGGCCTGGCTTTCGCGGCGATCGGCGGTACAGGTTCGTTCTTCCTCTTGTTTGGGGATCACCTCTTTCGGCGATCGCAACAACGCCAAGGCGGTAACAAGACCCGATCGACGCAGTTGGCCAGACTAAGCGAAGAGGATGATATGGCAGCGAGAAGGGGCCAGCGTGAGGGCTGGCGGCCACCGGGATGGAACAACCCCAGGGCGTACGCGTTATCGGTGTCGGGTGGGTTGTGCGTTCTCGTCGGGGTGGTGTTCGTCAATTCCATAGCGCTGGCGGCGATCGGCGTGGGCTTAGCCCTGGCCGGATGGCTACTTGCTCGTCGATCTGCTTGAGCGGAGGCTTCGGTTGCGCCAGGGTGGGGCGGCCAGGTGAGTTCGTGATCAGGGAGGGCTTGGCCTGTCCACCCCGGCCAGACCCTCCCTGATCATCGGTTTGGAACGGCAGGGTAGCCCAGGCGACGCTGCCGGAAACTGATCAACTTCGGTATCCTGATGCATCGTGGGCCACCGGTCAGGCCCAGCCGTAGCCGGTGCGCAGTGCCTGACAGACCCGGTCGAAGCGGCTCCGGTCCAGCACCGCGCCCTCGCGTCGGATGCCGTCCTCGGGCATGGTGAGGACCCGGTCGAGGCGTACCCAGCTCGGGCGATGGTCCTTGTCCCACGCGCCGGGGCCGAGCGCGAACCAGTGTGGCTGGCCGTCCCGGTCGCTTTGGCTGGAGAGCATCAGGCCGAACACGTCCATGACCGTCCCGCCCGACCACCAGCACCGGACGGTCTTTGCCCTGGTGCGGGTCGTCTTCGTAGGCCACCCAGTTCCACACGATCTCACCCGGATCGGCCTGCCCGTCCAGCTCCGGTGCGTAGACCAGCCGGCGCCGCTGTAGAGCTTCGATCTGCGGCTGCCGGGCGTGCTGGGCGGGAACCCGACCAGGAGCGGGTGCGGCGGTGGGGCTATCGCCGGTCAGTTGGCCGATTCTCGCCGCCACATCTTTCCAGAGATTCGCCACGACCAGACCCTACCGCCCGGGGACGTGGTTCGCTCCTGGCACCGCGCACCACAATGGACCCAGGCTGGGATATCGGCTCGGTCAGGCGAAAGCGGCGAGCAAGATCGTCGGCGAGTGCGGTGACATCACGAGAACCGCCGATGGTCACGATCGCACCTGCCGGCTCGGGTGTCTGGTCGTCGGCTCGTTCGGGGCGGGACGGGCTGCCCAGTCCTCATGGAGTCGGACCAGCTCCCCGCGAAGCCAGAGATGACAAGCCGCTTGTGACGGATGGGTGACAGCAGACAGGTCGACCCGCGGGTGCGGACTTATCGTTCGGCTGATCGTAGTTCCAGCTGAATGGAAGGCGGCCGGAACATGGCAACCGTGATCTTATTTGGTGGCGGCGACGGTGGCGGTCTGGTGATCGGCCCCAACGGCGTACGCCCGATCCCGCCGATCGACCCTGCGGTGCTCGGGCAGGCCCAGGGCCTGTCCCGCCTGGTGCAGGCCGCAGCCGCGGCACCCGGAGACGACAGCCGTCGGGAGCTTGGTCAACTGGTGAACAAGGTGGCGAATCTGCTCGTACCGCAGGTGGAGTCGATCGTGGGCCCGCTCGACGGCGATCAGTCGTTGGTCTACCTGGACGACGTGGACGGCTTCGTCTGCGGCAGTACGGGTCGGCCGCCGATCCCGCTGCCCTGGCCGCCCCGACGGGTGCCGGCGCTGCGGGACCTGGTGGCCGACGGTGCGATCGACGGGGTGTTGCTGGACTTCCTGCGTATGGCCAGCGAGCGCAACATCGGTGCCGCCGACATCCTGACCAGGCCGCGTGAGCTGGCCCGCGAGTTCGGGTACGAGATCGAGGAGCACAGCCTGCGGGACCTGGAGGCGCTGTCGCCTCACCGGTTGGACCGGATCAGCGACCCGGCGGAACGGGAGGCGGTCGCCTTCTTCCACAAGGTGGTGGACGACGGTCGTTTCCTCGAAACCTGGGCCACCAAGCCCGCCGAGGTCGCGGAACGCCTCGGGATGAGCCTCTCCGACGCGGCGGCCAACCGGCTGATCACCGCCGGGGCCAGCGCGTACGTCGACCCGGGCAGCGTGATGAACCCGGTGGCGATCGCCGTGGTGGTCGGCGTGGTGATCATGCTGGTGGACCGCGAGGCGGTGCCCAGCCGACTGTCGGTGATCGACCGTTCCGGCCGGGCCAAGTTCTAGGCGCATCGGTGGCCGTCACCGCACGACCGAACGTCGTCCTGGTGAGCATGCCCTGGACGACCCTCACCGAGCCGAGCCTCGGGCTGGGCCTCCTCAAGGCGGTGCTGGGCCGGGCCGGCGTGCCCTGCCGGGTGCTGCACCTCAACGTGTTCCTGCTTCGGCATCTGCGGGCCACCACGTACTTCTCCCTGGCCAACGTTTTCGCGCTGAACGACTTTCTGTTCAGCGGGGTGCTGGACCCGACGGTGACCAGCCGGCAGCGGGCACTGCTGCGGATGAAGGCCGCCGAGCTGCTGGAAATGAGTGTGCTCGACGAGCAGGAAGTCGGCGGGCGTAGATGGCATTGTCGAGACCCTGCTCGACCTGCGCGAACAGATCATCCCGGCCTGGCTCGCCGAATGGGCGGACCGGATCGTCGACACCGCACCGACCCTGGTCGGGCTGACCTGCATGTTCGACCAGACGATCGCCTCGGTCGCGCTGGCCCGGCTGATCAAACAGCGCGCCCCGCAGACCATGATCGCCCTCGGCGGGTACGCGGTCCGCCAGCCCACCGCCGACACCACGATCGGCGCCTTCGACTGGGTGGACGTCGTCTGCCTCGGCGAGGGCGAGCCGGTGATCGAGGCACTGGCCCGCGCCTCGGTCGGCGAACTGCCCCTCTCGGCCGTACCCAACGTGATCTACCGGGAGGCCGGCCGGATCCACACCACCGCGGTGCCCCCGCTGGTGAACCTGGACACCGTCCCCACCCCGGACTACACCGACTATTACCGGGACCTGGCCGAGCTGGCCCGGACCGAGCAGGTGGAGATCACCGTCGGGAAGCTGCCGGTGGAGAACTCGCGGGGCTGCTGGTGGGGCGCGATCCGGCACTGCGTCTTCTGCGGCATCCACGACGACGATCTACGGTTCCGGGTCAAGTCCGCTGAGGCCGCACTCGCCACCATGGACGAGTTGCAGGCCCGGCACGCGGTCTCGGGTTTCCGGTTCTCCGACTACATTCTGCCTCGGGCGTACTTCGACACCCTCCTGCCCGAGCTGGCCCGACGCGGGGCGCCCTATGACATCACCGCCGAGATCAAGGCCAATGTCGCACCGCGCTCCTTCGCACTGTTGGCCGCCGCCGGCTTCAGTGAGGTCCAGCCCGGGATCGAGTCCTTCTCCAGTCGGGCGCTGCGTGAGATGGACAAGGGCACGCCGAAGCTCCGCAACATCAACACGCTGCTGCTCGGTGCCCGGCACGGCATCGTGGTGCACTACAACCTGCTGTACGGCTTCCCGGACGACGAACTCAGCGACTACGAACAGCTTCTCGAGACGCTGGCCCGGCTGACCCACCTGGATCCGCCGTCGACCCGGCTGGAGGTGCAGATCACCCGGTACGCGCCGCTGCAGACCGACCCGGCCCGGTTCGGCATTCCGACGGCGATGTACGAACCCGGGTATCAACTCATCTTCTCCGCCGGCTACCTCGCGGCCAGCGGTTTTGACCTGGCCCAATACTGCTACTACTTCCAACGGCCGTACGAGAACTCGCCGGCCCTGCGCCAGGTGTTTCGGCAGATCGACGCGGCGGTGGAACGCTGGCGGGCTATCCGGAGCGAGCGACCGGTCCGGCTGGTCGGCAAGGCTGGCCAGGCCGGACTGGAGGTCCATGACTCCCGGCAGAGCGCCGAAGGTGTCACGCATCTGCTCGACGCGGCGCTGAGCACGGTGCTGCTGGCCTGCACCGATATCCGGTCCAAAGCACAACTGGTACGGGCACTGGCCGACCGGTTGGATGAGGCGACGGTGCTGCGTGCCCTCGACCAGCTCGACCAGCTCGGGCTCGTCGCCCGGGACGGAGACCGGGCGCTCTCCCTGGTGCTGGTCGACCATAGCCCCTGATCCTGTGGAAGAGCCGACAACCACCAGGCGGATCCGGTGCGCCGAGCGCGGAAGCCCATTGGTCTACCCGCGTCCCGGCGCCTCGGTCGGTGGCCCACTGACCGGGTAGCCCATGGCGGCGGCTGCGGTGGCGATGGTCGCGAAATCCGCACCGGGATTCGGCGCCGTGACGATCTTCGGGATCAGCGGGTGACCGGAGAGCACGGCTGCGACCGCCGCACTGTCGACCTCCAGTTCAAGGTAGTCCTCCGCGAACGACACGTACGCCTCGGTGGTGCCATCAACGAGCAGCCCGAACAGATATTCCGCACCGTCAAAATCATCCGGGTCGAGGCCCTGGACGTCGCTGAAGTCGACCGGACCACAACTCCAGTGGTCACCACCGGCTTCGTACCAGGCGCAGACCGTCGCGTCGAAGAAGCCGTCGAGGAGGAAGGCTGGTCCCGGGTGTAGGCCGCCAACGACTCGGGCAGGACTTTTTTGGCACGCCCGGTCCGGAACCGCGTCGCCCGTTCGTCATCCTGATGAGATCAGGACACTGAGGAGCGCACGAGATGAAGTACATGATGTTCGTCTGCACCGACACCGAGCCCGACACGGATCAGGCCGACGCGCCCGACATCGACGGGTGGGTGTCGGAGAATGACGCCCGGGGCCGCCGTCTGGACGGCCATGAGCTGGCGTCGCCGTCGTCGGCCACCACGGTCCGGGTCCGCAGCGGCGAACTGCTGGTCTCCGACGGCCCGTTCGCCGAGACCAAGGAGGTGATCGTGGGTTACGACCTCCTTGAGTGCGCCGACCTGGACGAGGCGATCGAGGTGGCCCGCACCCACCCGATGGCCCGGGTTGGACGGATCGAGTTGCGCCCGTTCGCCGACCTGAACGCTTGATCGCGTGACCGAGCCGCACCCGGCTGCGACGGCTTCGGCCGTCGCAGCCGCCAGCGCGGATTCGTACGCCCGGATCGTCGCCGTGCTGATCCGGCTCACCGGGGACTGGACCCTGGCCGAGGAGTGCGCCCAGGAGGCGTTGACCCTCGCCCTCGAACGGTGGCCCGAGGACGGCGTACCGGCCAACCCGGGCGGCTGGCTGATGACGGTGGCCCGCAACTGCGCGCTCGACGTGCTGCGACGCGCCACTGTCGAGCGCCGCAAGCTGCGTGAGCTGGCGGTGCTCGCGCTCATCGAGCCGCCCCCGGACACCGAAGCGGAGGAGGAGGAAATGGTGGACGACCGGCTGCGGCTCATCTTCACCTGCTGCCACCCGGCGCTCGCGCTTGAGGCACGCGTGGCGCTCACCCTGCGGACGATCTGCGGGGTGCCGACCGTCGACATCGCGCGGGCCTTCCTGGTCAGCGAGTCGACCATGACCCGGCGGCTGACCCGGGCCAAGACGAAGATCGCCACCGCCGGCATCCCGTACCGGGTGCCGGAGGGCCGGGCGCTCACCGAGCGGCTCCCCGGGGTGCTCGCCGTGCTGTATCTGCTCTTCACCCACGGTTACAACGCCGACGGCGAGCCGACCTTCGCGGACGAGGCGATCCGCCTGGTCCGGCTGCTCGAGCGGCTCATGCCCGGGCAGCCCGAGGTCGCCGGGCTACTCGCCCTCTTTCTCTTTCAGCACTCCCGGCGGGACGCCCGCCGCGACGCCGCCGGCAACCTGCTCACCCTCGACAAGCAGGACCGGCGCCGCTGGGATCACGCGGCGATCGCCGAAGGGCTCGACGTCCTGGCGAGGACGCGAGCCGACGGCCCGTACGCGTGGCAGGCCCGGATCGCCGCCTGCCACGCCACCGCCCCCTCCGCCGACGCCACCGACTGGCCGGCGATCGCGACGTGGTACGACGAGTTCGCCCGGAGACAGCCCTCGCCGGTGATCGAGCTGAACCGCGCGGTGGCGCACGGCTACGCGTACGGGCCGACGGCCGGGCTGGCACTGCTCGCCGAGGCCCGCGCGGGCGGTGCGCTGGACGGCTACCCGCTCGCCGTTGCCGCCGAGGCCGACCTCACCGCCCGGCACGGCGACCGGGTCCGCGCAGCCGCGCTGTTCCGGCAGGCCGCCGCCATCGTCCACGCCGATTCGGAACGCCGCGCCCTGCTCGACCGCGCCGACGAACTCTCCAGCTAGGCCGATTCGGGCTGCGGCCCGACTATGCGTGGGCGGGCTAGCATCTCCGGGATGTCGCTCACGCCGCGATCGTTCCGGTTTCTCCTGCTCGCCTCAGCGGCCGTCTTCCTGGCCGTGGCCCTCGCCATCCGGTTCGGGAGCGGTGGCATGCTGGAGAGCAACGGCAGTTTGGCGCAGAACTCCGGCACGGCCCTCTATGCGTCGATGGTCTACGTGGGGGTGCTGTTCCTCTGGCCGCGCATCTCTCCGCTGCCAGCTGGCGCGATCGCCATCGGCTTCTGCTGGTCGGTGGAGTTCTTCCAACTGACCGGCATCCCGGCCGCCCTCTCGGCCCGCAGCCTGCTGGCCCGGCTCGCGCTGGGGGTGCAGTTCGACTGGATGGACATCGCCTGGTACCCGGCCGGCGTCATACCGCTGGTCGCGTTGGACTGGCTGTTCCGCGCCCGGATCAGACCCAAGCAGCAGGTACGAGCCGCCGAGCCCCCGGACTTCAGCAGATCGTGGCTGACCACGTCCAACTCGACACCGTCACGTACGCCGGTGTGTTGCAACGTCTGCGGCCCGGTGCGCAACCCGACCACCTCGGCTGGCGACAGCAGGTGCACGGCCCGCAGATCCAGGTCGGAGTCGACGGACGCGAACCCGTACAGGTGTGCACCGCTGACAGTGGCGAAGAGCAGCGGACGGGGCAGAGCGTGGGCGACCTCGGCGGCCCACGACGGTACGTCGGTGGTCACGACAGGTTCCTTTCCCGTACGGCGGCGAGCAGCCGATCCACGGCATCCCGGTCGGGTTGTTCCGGCAGCGCGGTGGCGGCGGCCGCGTCGGCGAGCTCGGCGAGCAGCCCCGCCGTCCAGGCGGCGAGCGCGTCCCAGGGCAGTTCGCCGCGGCGCACCGTGAGCAGCCGGTCGCGCAGGTGCCGTACGTCGACCAGGATCTCCCCGGTACGCAGCACGTGCGCCCCGGCGACCAGTAGCCGGATCATGTGCATGGCCTGCTTGTGGTTCGTCTCGCCGGTGCGCTGGCGGCGGGCCGCCACCCGGGCGAGCTGATCCCGGGCGTAGCTGCCGTACGTCTCGGCCACCCGCTTCGACAGGAACGCCTGCCGCGTTGCAAGCAACCGTTCCCCGTCCTCGGTGATCGTCTCGATCAGCGGGGACCAGAGCACCTCCAGAACGGTCGGGTTGCCCTGCAGGGCGAGCACGCAGAAGCGTTCGAACTCCCAGGAGAACTGTTCCGCCGCCGGCCCGTCGAGGTGGGTGGGTGGCTTCTCCAGTTGCCAGAACGCGCGGGTCGGCGCCGCGTACACACCACGCCGGTCGTAGTCGGAATCCGGGCCGTGCAGCCCGTACGCCCGCGATCCGACGACAACGGCGAGGACGGTATGCCGCTCGACAAGCTCGATCACGCCCGGCAACGCTACCGAAGCGCCGCCCGGCACGCGTGATCTTTTCCCGGCGGTCGGAGGCCAGCGAAGACGGGTCCTCAGCTACGCGTTTCGGCCGTGGTTGTTCGGGTAACCGGCGCGCCGAGTAATCGACCATCAAACAATCGTGAATCTTTCTCGGGAACAACGAAGGGATCGTCCAGATGGCACAGGCCAAGTTGTCCGTCATCTACTACTCGGCCACCGGCACCGTTCACGCCATGGCGGAGCGGGTGGTCGAGGCCGCGCAGAAATCGGGTGCAGAGGTCCGCCTGCGGCAGGTCCCGGAACTCGCGCCCCCGGAGGCAATCGCGTCGAACGCGGCATGGAGCCAGCACTTCGACCGCACAAAAAACGAATTAAAGGCGACCGCGGATGACATCGTCTGGGCCGACGCGGTGCTCTTCGGCTCTCCCACGCGGTACGGCAACATCGCCAGCCAGCTCAAACAGTTTCTGGACACGCTCGGGCCGCAGTGGGCACAGGGCCTCCTGGCGGACAAGGTCTACGCGGGCTTCACCGCCTCACAGACTGCCCACGGCGGCCAGGAGACGACTCTCATGGCCCTCTACAACACCATCTACCACTTCGGCGGCATCATCGTGCCGCCCGGCTACACCGACCCGCTGAAGTTCGTGGACGGCAACCCGTACGGCGTCTCCCACGTCACCGGCGGCAACAACACCGACCCGCTGACCGATGCCCAGTTCGCAGCCCTCGATCACCTTGCGCAGCGCGTCGTTAAGTTCGCCGGCAAACTCAGCTAGGCGGCATTTGCCGAAGCATCACCGGCCGTCGGTTGGCCTGACTATCCGGTGCGGTCTCCGAAGGGACAAGACCCGTGGCAGATCGGTTGAAGGGCAAGGTCGCGGTGATCACGGGTGCGGCGAGCGGCATCGGTCGCGGCGGCGCTGAGCTCTTCGTCGCCGAGGGCGCGAAGGTCGTCGCCGCCGACATCAACGACGAACAGGGCGCGGTGCTCCAGCAGGCGTATGGGGGTTCGCTCGTCTACGTCCATGCCGACGTCATGAGCGAGGCCGACATCGCCGCGGCTGTCGACAGGGCGGTGAGTGAGTTCGGAAAGCTCGACATCATGTTCAACAACGCGGGCGCGCAGGGAGACCCGTCTCCGATGATCGAGATCGGCAGCGAAGGCTTCGACAGGACGATCGCGTTACTGACACGCTCGGTCGTGCTCGGCCACAAGTACGCGGCGCGGCAGTTCCGGCGCCAGGGCACCGGCGGCTCAATCGTCTCGACGGCGAGCGCCGCCGGCCTGCAGGGCGGCTGGAGTGCGGCGGGATACACGATCGCGAAACACTCGATCGTCGGGGTCGTGCGGCAGGCCGTCGTCGAGCTCGCACCGCTGGGCATCCGGTCCAACGCCATCGCCCCCGGGATCATCCGCACGCCCATCATGGCGCGCAGCTTCGGCGTACCCCCGGACCAGGCGGAGGCGTTCAGCGAATTCCTGGAGGAGAAGCTGGGGGCTTCACAGCCGATCGGGCGCCTGGGCCTGCCGTCCGACGTCGCCGAGGCCGCCCTGTGGCTCGGAAGCGACGCGTCGTCCTTCGTCACGGGGATCGTATTGCCGGTCGACGGCGGCGCGACGGCAGCGTACGCGGGCGGCTTTGCCGCCGACGTGGTCTCGGCCGCGAACGAGTTCACCACCCGTTGACGACCTGCCCGGGGACTGCGGGACTTGCTACGAGCCGCTGGCCTCAACTCACGCTGACCGACAGGGGCCGCCCAGGTCAGTCGCTGCTACCCGGCGCCCCACCTACGATCTTGCATGTGACGTCATCGGCTGTGAGCCCGCCACCTGTCGTTCTGGCCGCGTTCGGTGTCATGGACGCACCGATTCTGTTGCCCGGCGGCAAAGGTGGGACGTGGCGTGCTGGCCACGTGATTCTCAAGCCGGTGGAGTTCCTGGCCGAGACACTATGGCGCGCGGAGGTGCTCCACGAGTTGCCGGACTCGGCCGATTTCCGTGTCGCCCAACCAATCAGTACAAGGGACGGGGCATGGGTGATCCACGGCTGGGAGGCAAGCCGGTTTGTCGCGGGAGATCCAGACGTCAGCCGACAAGATGATGTGCTGCGGGTCGGGATCGCGTTCCACGCGGCCATCGCCGACCTGCCCAGGCCGGCTTTCCTGGACCAGCGCGATGACCCCTGGTCCTACGGGGACCGCGTCGCATGGGACGAACTCCCCGTCCAGGCATCCCAGGCCGCGGTGGACTTGCTGGAGCCACTGATCCAGGCTCGCCGCCGGGTCGACCTCGCCTCGCAGGTGGTCCACGGCGACCTCCCCGGCAACGTACTCTTCGCCGACGGCCTACCACCAGCGATCATCGACTGGCCAGCGTATTGGCGGCCCACCTCGTGGGCGTCAGCAGTCGCGGTCGCCGACGCTTTGTGCTGGTACGACGCCAAGCCCGACCTGGCAACTCGGTGGGCTCACCTGCCCGAATGGGGCCAGATGCTGGTTCGCGCCCTGATCTACCGGATCATCACCCACGACAAGGCGTTCAAACCCACCGGGTGGACACCGGAACAGGTCAGCGCATACCGACCGGTGATCGACCTCGCTATCGAATACGCCGCTGCGCCCTAGCCACGCGGCGAGGCTGTGGTGGGGATGCGGCGCGTGTACCCCGGGCAGGCCTCTGGCCTGCCGACAACGCCGGCCCGAGGGTCGCAGCGGCTCCGGGGTCAAGGGCGGGGACCAGAGCACCTCCAGAACGGTCGGGTTGCCCTGCAGGGCGAGCACGCAGAAGCGTTCGAACTCCCAGGAGAACTGTTCCGCCGCCGGCCTGTCGAGGTGGGTGGGTGGCTTCTCCAGTTGCCAGAAGGCGCGGGTAGCTCGATCACGCCCGGCAACGCTCACCGAGCGGCTGGTGGTGTACTACCTCTCACGTCCCGCTCCGGGTGGTGCCTCGGCGGCTACCGAAGGGGTAGCCGCCGAGGCAGCGGCGTGACCGGGGTCAGGAGACGTCGAGGGCGGTGTCGTCGATGACGAACGAGGTCTGCAACATGACGTCCTCAGCGCCGAGGAACTTCAGGGTGATGGTCTGCCCGGCGTAGGCGGCCAGCGAGAAGGGCTTCTGGCTGTAGCCGGGGGCCTTGTTCAGGTTGGAGTAGGTGGCCAGGGTGGCCAGTACGGTGCCGGCGGAGTTGAGCACCTGCACCTTGAGGGTGTCGTAGGCGTAGGTGGTGGTCGTCTCGGCCGAGTCGATGTGCAGCCAGAAGCTGAAGTCGTAGTTCGTGCAGCCGCTGGGGAGGGTCACCGTCTGGGCGATGTACTCGGTGGTGGTGTAGCCGTAGCCGTTGAGCCAGGAGGCCCGGGTGCCGCCGTGCGCGGGCTGGGACGGCGACCAGTTGCCGATCGAGTCGGTCTGGCCGGTCCACGGGGCGGTCCCGGTATCGAAGCCGGGGTTGCCGAGCTTCTGACCCGGACTGGTGCAACTACCGCCCCCGGAACTGGTGACGGCGAGGTTGTACGTGGTGCTGCGGCTCCCCGATGTGGCCGTGCCGGTGATGGTGACCGGGTATTTGCCGGGCGGGGTGCTGCTGCTGGTGCTGATGGTGGCGGTGGCGGAGGCGCCGGAGGTCACCGAGGCCGGGTTGAACGAGATGCTGGCCCCGGTCGGCAGGCCGGAGGCGGAGAAGGTGACCGTCTGCGCGCTCCCGCCGGTGGTGGCGGTGGCGATGCTGGTGGAGACGGCGCCGCCAGCGGCGACGGTCCCCGAGGTCGGCGAGACCGAGACCGAGAATTCGTTCCCGGTGGAGCAGGGCGTGTCGGTGCCGGCCACGTTCACCGCGGTCCAGGCCGCCTGCACGGTCTTGTACTCGGTGCCGCAGCTGCCGTACAGACTGGCTGCGGCGGTCAGGGTGTACGCCCGGGCGGTGTTGGACGGGTTGATGGTGTTGACGTACGAGGTGTTGGAGGTGAAGTAGGCCGCCAGCGCCCGGAACCAGATCTTCTCCGCCTTGGCGCGGCCGATGCCGGTCACGGCCGGGACGTTGCCGCAGACCGGGGAGGTGCCGTACGCGGTGGCACCGGACCCCTCGGCGAGGAGGAAGAAGAAGTGGTTGGCCACGCCGGAGGAGTAGTGCACGTCCACGTTTTTGGTCGTGCTTGACCAGCAGGAGTGCGAACTCCCGTCCAGGGCGGGGTTGTGCATGTAGCGCAGCGGGGTGCCGTTGCCGTTGATGTTGATCTTCTCGCCGATGAAGTAGTCGCCCGGGTCGGCGGGGTTGTTCGCGTAGAACTCGACCATCGAGCCGAAGATATCGCTGGTCGCCTCGTTGAGGCCGCCCGACTCACCGGAGTAGGTCAGGTTCACCAGGCTATCGGTCACGCCGTGGCTCATCTCGTGGCCGGCGACGTCGAGGGAGACCAGCGGTCGGACGTTGCCCTGACCGTCGCCGTAGGTCATCTGCGTGCCGTCCCAGAAGGCGTTGATGTAGTTGTTGCCGTAGTGCACCCGGCTCATCACACCTTTGCCGTCGCCGAAGATGCCGTTGCGGCCGTGCACGTACTTGAAGTAGTCGAAGGTCATCGCCGCGCCGTAGTGGGCGTCAACGGCGGCAGAGTGCCGGTTGGAGGTGGTGCCGTTGCCCCAGGTGTTGGTGGTGTTGGTGAAAATGACGCAGGGGGGGCCGTTGCTCATGTCGCAGGTGGTGTTGTTGCCGTGCGATGGGTCGATCATCCAGTAAAGGGCGTTGGAGTACGTCGTGTCGATGGTGACCGTGCCGGAGTAGAGGCTGTGCCCGGTGCCGGCGACCGTCTCGATCTCGTCGTACGAGCCGATGAACTTACCGCTGGTCGCGTCAGTGATCACATGCAGCTTGGAGGGGGTCTGCCCATCCGGCGCCCAGCCGTTGACGACGGTCTCCCAGGCGAGCCGACCGTGACCGGAGCTGGCATCAACGAACAGTTCCGAGCTGCCCACCGACGTCATCTTCCCGGCGAAGTTCGCCTTGGCGGTCTCCGCCGCGGCGCTCGCGTTCACCTTCGCCTTGGGGTTCAGCGTGGCGAGCGGCGCCAGCAGCCCGTTGGAGGCGCCGAGGTACGTGCCGTTGCCGGCGGTGTGGATGACGAAGTCTCCACCGTAGACCCGCAGGCCCTGGTAGGTGCGGGTGTAGCGGACATGCGAGGCGCCATTGGAATCGACATCGGTGTTGTACACCGAGTACGCCTCGCCGTCGCTGGCCTGGACGGCGCCCCGGTGGGCCCGGAGAGCCTCGTCTGCTCGGCTGGTCGCGGAGGCGCCTGAGGATGGTGCACTCGGTGCCGCGTTGCTGGGCGCCGCTACGACGGTCAGCACGCCACTGACCAGTATCGCTGCACTGATGGCGGCGAAGGATCTCTTCACTCTTGCCCTCCTGAGGGATGCGTGACGGGGGTAGTCACGTATCCAGATTCATAGATCTAGAGAGGGTCAAAAGATAGAGTCAAATTTTGCTCATGTTTCATGAAAGCCCACCTGCCGCAGCAGCTGACGGGCTCCGATCGGCGCCCGGGCGTGACGGGCGGGGGTGGCTCCGGCGGGCGGTGACGGTCGGCCCGATGTGCCAATCGCCGAGGGCTCAGGAGCTGGCGCTGCTCAGTGTTGCTCGCGAACCCGGGCGGCCCAGTAGGTCAGCATGGAGAGTTCGGCTTGCCCACACCGGCCGGACTCTCCAGGATCATGGGCCGGGTCCATGAAGAACGACGCAGCTGGTCGCCTGAATCACGTTCCGTCGATCGAATCCTCGCCGAAGTCGGGCGTCAAAGAATCTCAGAGGACGTTTGATCCTGATTCAAAATGCCCGTTTAATAGATAATGACGGACTTATTTGCATTACAATCCGTCCGACTCGTACCTGATATCCGCTTCGCCACTCGCTCGACCACGCCCGCTTTGCTCGCAATATAGGCGCGTGCGCCTATATTCGGACCAGACAGGAACCAAGTGGCATATAGGGACACAGTGGACTCAGGAACGACCTCGTTCCGAGGTGCAAATACGCTCTTGGTGTTCATTCTGGGCAAATAGCGCAGCCGGCAAGTTGGACCTGTCATGAAATACGTGAATCAGACGTCCTCTCAGAAAACCATTCGGCACGAATCGGTTGCGCCGTCGCCGAGGTCAACCCACGTCGCTCGCTCGATAAGGTGCACGTACGGGCACACCCGGTCGTATGGTCAGCTGGCACGGCAACTGGGCGACCCTGGGCTTGAGGGACCAGGACCAGGCGGTGGGATCACCGAGGTAGCGGCCACAGGCGCAGTCGATGGCCTCCTCGGGGGTACCGACGGGTTGGCCGTTGGGCAGCAGGAAGTCTTCGTAGCCGTCGCGGCTGGCCAGGTGGATGGCGAAGCCCCACCGGTCGGTGGTACCGGTGTAGCGCAGCCGGCACAGGGGCCACACGTCACCGTCACCGTCGGCATCGGCGTAGTCGCCGCGGAACCGCACGACCAGGCCAGATGCGCCCCTGGCGCGCCTTTGCGCTTACCTCGCTTGCGCGGCAGCCCACCACTACCGGCATCTGGATCATCGGCCGGCGGCGTCCGGCCCAGATCGTCGTCCTTCGACGGCTGCGTCCCCGAATTTCCGCTGTTGCGGCTGACGACGGTTCCAACCGTGCCACCCGATCAGTCAACGCCGCGTTCGCCGCGACCAGCTGCGCGTTGACCCGGGTCAAATCCTGCACCTCGACGAACAGCCGCCGGGCGAGCGCGATCAGCTCACCACGCGACAAATCATCGATCTCCGGCACCCGAAGATCCCAACACACCAGCCCTGCCCACCACAGCACCGCCAACGGCGTGTCGCAACGCCCCGCCGTCAACTACAGCCGGTGCACGCACAGCAGCCCACGGCGAATGCCGTGAATGTTTACCCAGAAGTAGCTCAGGCGCCACCGCTGGCCGCCAGCAGAGTCTTGCCCGTTGTGGCCCGGGACCCGATAGCCGTATGCGCGTCGGTCGCCCGGACCCGCCGCGCAACCCACGCGCATGAGCTGCCCTCCCGATCAGTCCAACTCCCCGGGCAAGCCAATAACCCCCGGTTGAGGTCAAGTGACTTTCGTGACCGGCGCCACACGACTCTGAGTAGTCGCTACTCAGGCGCCGGACGGGAGTGGGCGGACATCATCAAAGCGAGATCAACGCGACGGCAGATCTCACATCAATGCTATCCGATGCGCCGCAAGACATGGAAAGGAAGTGGAATGGAAAGGATTCAGATCGATGACCTCACAGCGGAGGCCGCCGGCGTCGTCGAGATCGTCAACAACGACGAACTCGACATCATTGTCGGGGCGATGGCCATGGGAACGGGCTTCGTCACCTCCGTCAGCAGAGAGGGCAGGACGGACGACAGCTCCCGGGTCTAGTGCCCGCCGAAGCACATCGGCGTGGCGTGCCGGGCGGGGGGATGCCCGGCGCGCCACGCCTCCTCAAGTAGCTCTGGAGAACACATGCTTTTGATCATCAGCAGCCCCGGTGACTTCACCAGCATTGAATCCGTACGGCCGAAAGTGGAGGCCCGCGGAGTCCCGGTGCTCTGGTGGGACGAGGATCAGTATCCGGCGCACAGCCGGCTGACCGTGGCGATCGACGGGACCGACTGCCGGCAGATCCTGCAACACAACGGGCGGACATACGACCTGGCCGACGTCACCGCGGTCTGGGACCGCCGCCCCAGCCCGACACAGGTCGGTGACCTGGTGACCGATGAGGACTACCGCCTGTACGTCGAGCTCGTCGCCCGCCACTTCTGCGACCGGCCACGACACGGTCACCGATGCCGACAACCCATATCACGAAGTGCGTCTGCCGTATTAGGAAGCCGGTAGTGACCTGACTACCCAGAGAGCTGAGCGCTGGGAGATTGTCAACAGGACAGGCTGTCCGAATCTTAATCATTCCGCGTATGTTCCGGATCTTGGCCTGCCGCTTGACTGACCCTCCACATAGATGGGACCGGCGGACCGGCCACGGGACCACTTTCTCGACCGGAAGGACCACCATGTCCGCTGCCGACCCGCTGCTTGATCTGCCCTTCGACGCCCAACTCGACCCAGACGAGTTCCTCCGCGCCGCGATGCGCTGGCACTTTTCGCCGGAGACCGGGTCCCCGTTCTGGCTTGAGTGCGCCCGCAGCCTCGACTTTGACCCGCTCACCGACGTCCGTACTTTCGACGACCTCGCTCGCTTTCCCAACGTCGCCAGCGGGCTGCGCTTCGTCCGGGTTGAGGACCTGATCCCGCGCGGCTACGGCACGCGCCCCGACGTCGTCGGGGTGTATGAGAGCGGCGGCACCACCGGGGCGCCCAAGCGCGTGGTGGTGCTGCGGGACTGGCTGGACCGGCTCGTGGCGTGGAGCAGCGCCCAACTGGACACGCACGGAGTACCACGAGGGGTGAACTGGTTGTGCGCCATTCCGTCCGGGCCGCACATGGTCGGGACGGTCATCGCCCGGCAGACTGCGTACCGGGGCGGGCTGGCGTTCCACATCGACCTGGACCCGCGCTGGGTGAAAATGCTTATCGCGGATGGCCAGTCCGCCCAGGCCGGCGGGTACGGAGAGCACCTGGTCGAGCAGCTCGCCTGTGTCCTGCAGACGCAGGACGTCGGGGTGTTGGTGATCACTCCCCCCGTCTTGGAGCGACTCGCCCGCCGCGACGACCTGGTGAAGCTGGTCAACGACAAGGTCCGGGCGATCAACTGGGTCGGCACCCAGATGGATCCGGACACCCGGCATCTATACCGCACCGAGGTCTTTCCGAGCGTCACGCTCTACGGGGGCTTCGGCAACACGATGATCCTCGGCAACGCCAGCGAACGGCCCGGGCTGACCGATGACGACCCGTGCGTCTACGACTCGTTCTCGCCGTACATAACGTTCCGAACCGTCGATCCCGAGACCGGCCGGACCGTACCCTACGGCGAGCGCGGCCAAGTGGTGATGAACCACGTCAGCAAAAGCCTGTTCCTGCCGAACAACCTGGAGCGCGACTACGCTACCCGGGTCGCGCCACTGGACGGCCAGGTCGGCGACTCCGTCGCGGACGTGGCCCCGGTGGCCACGTTCGACAACCAAACCGTCATTGAAGGTGTTTACTGATGGGCCCGGCCGCAGCCGCCCCACCGCGCCTCATCGTGTTGGACGCCCTAGGGCCGGGCGGGGCGTACCAGGCCCGCCGGCGCTTCACCGTCACGGACGTCGCCGGGGCGCCGGTGGCCGAGCTCAGCATGGTGCCGAGGCTGTACGTCACCCGTGCGATGTCCGCGCTGCGCCGTGCCCGGAGCCTGGCACCACCGCAACGGTCGGCGGCCCTCGCCCGGGCCGGGGAGATCTTCGCCGGGCAGACCATCGACGGGCTGACGTTTGCCGAGTACGAGCGTATGGTCAGCCGGGTCTCCGGGGTGCCGGTGACGGTGGTGCGTTCGGCGACCGCGGCGATCGTGGACGCCACCGCCAAGGCGCACACCAGCGCCCACCAGGCGCAGCCGGTGGGCGCGGTGGCTGGTTGGCGGGACCCGGCCACCCGGGCCGGTTGCGCGGTATGGACCCGGCGTGGCTCTGTTCTCGCCGTCCACGCGGCCGGCAACCACCCGGGCCCGCACTCGCTGTGGCTAGAGGCGTTGGCGCTCGGGTACCGGGTCGCGGTACGCCCGTCGCGCCGGGAGCCGTTCACGCCGCATCGGCTGGTCACCGCACTGCGCTCCGCCGGATTCGGAGCTGACCACGTGGTCGTGCTGCCCACCGAGTACGACGCGGCCGACGAGATCCTCACCAGCGCGGACCTCGGCCTGGTTTACGGCGGGGACGACGTGGTGCGCAAGTACGCCAGCGATCCGCGGGTCCTCCCGCAGGGCCCCGGCCGATCCAAGATCCTCCTCACCGCCGACGCGGACTGGCGGGAGCACCTCGACACGATCGTGGACTCGGTCAGCCACGAAGCGGGCGTCGCCTGCATCAACACCACCGCGGTCTTCGTCGAGGGGGACCCCGCGCCGCTGGCCCGAGCGATCGCCGAGCGCCTGGCCGCCCTGCCCACCCTGGCACCGGAGGATCCCAAGGCGGCGCTGCCGGTGCAGCCATTGGCAGCCGCCCGGGCCATGGAGCACTACCTGCACGCACAGGCCGGCGACGCAGTGCCGTGGCTCGGCGGCACCGGAATCGTCGACGATTTGGGCGACGGTAGCGCCGCTCTGCGTCCCGCCGTGTACCAGGTCGACCGTCCGGACGCTCGGCAGGCCGGCATCGAGCTGCCGTTCCCCTGCGTGTGGGTCGCTCCGTGGACACCGGAGGCCGGCACCGGACCGCTACGCAACACCCTCGTGCTGACCGCGATCACCCGGAACGAGACGCTGATCGACGAACTGCTGGACGAACCCACGATCAGCAACGTTTACCTGGGCGACCACCCGACGTACTGGATCGAGCCGGGCGTGCCGCACGACAGCTACCTCGGCGAGTTCCTCATGCGTACCAAGACGGTCATCCGGAACTGAACTGCAAGACTGGGCCCGCCGCGAGTGGCATTCGAGAACCGCGTCCACCACGTCCGCGATGTGACGTTACGTGAAGACCTTCACCCAATCCGGGCCGGGACCGGCCCGCCGTCATCGCGACACTGCGTAACACCTCGATCGGCTACCACCGCACCAACCGCGACACCAACATCGCCCACCCACCGATCCGCCCGACCTACTGGAGACCTGAGATGAGGACCGATCCCCGTCTGCACAGGCGCGGTTGCCACACCCTGAAGATCATGGCGGTCGCCTGCGTGGCCGCCCTGGTAGCCGCGTGCAGCGGCACGTCCGGGACGACCTCAAGCACAGCCAAGGGCAACGTCCCCGACACACTCACGATCTCGATCAACCAGGAGAACTTCAGCCTGGACCCGGCCAAGGCAGGCATGGGTCCGACGAACGTGTTCATGTCCCTGGCCTACGACTCGCTCGTGCGTCACGCACCGAACGGTGACTACCTGCCCGCACTGGCGACGGCCTGGGAGTACACCGACAAGGAGAACAAGGAGTTCAGCATCACGCTGCGCGAGGGGGTCAAGTTCGCCAACGGTGAAGACATGACCGCCGAGGCGGTCGTCGCCTCCCTCAGCCACGTCAAGCAGACCCCGGGCGGATCCGCCTCGGGCATCCTGTCCCAGGTCGAGAGCATCAAGGCCAAGGACGCCAAGACGGTCGTCATCACGACCTCGGTGCCCAACCCCGACCTGCCCATCCTGCTGTCCGACGACTTCATGGTCGGGGCCATCATCGCCCCCGCCGGTCTGGCGGACCCCGAGAAGCTCGGCTCCCAGACGTTCGGCGCGGGCCAGTACACCCTCAACGCCGGGGACACCGTGGCCGGCAGCCACTACACGTACGAGGCGAACCCCACCTACTGGGACAAGGACGCGGTCAACTACAAGAAGATCATCATCCGGGTGATCACCGACCCAGCGGCGGCGCTGCAGGCCGTGCGGGCCGGTCAGGTCGACTTCGCGTTCGGCGACCCGACCACGGTGGAGCGGGCCAAGAGCCAGGGCCTGACCGTGGCCAGCGAGATCGGCGCCTGGAACGGCATCCTGCTGATCGACCACGAGGGCACCAAGGTCAAGGCGCTCGGTGACGTTCGGGTGCGCCAAGCACTGAACTTCGCCGTGGACCGGGCTGCGATCACCAAGGCCGTGTACGGCGACCAGGCCACCCCCCAGGTTCAGCCGAACACCGTCGGTTTCGACGCCTATGACGAGTCCCTGGAGAGCGTTTACTCCTACGACCCGCAGAAGGCCAAGTCGTTGCTCGCCGAGGCGGGTTACACCGACGGGTTCTCGTTCACGCTGCTGGTCTCGGCGAACTCGCAGGCCAACGTGCGCCTGGCCCAGGCCGTGGCCGGCAACCTCGAGGCCGTGGGTGTGAAGATGGAGATCAAGAGCGCGCCGACCTTCCCCGGGTTCCTCAAGGAGCTGTTCAGCAAGGCGAACCCGGCTGCCGGGATCCTGGTGGCCAGCGGTCCGGGCTTCACCGTGGCACAGGTCCTTGGTCCGACGGCGAACTTCAACGTCTTCAAGACGAACGACGCCAGCCTCAACGCGATCCACGACAAGATCAGGTCCTCCCAGTCCGCGGACGAGCGTGCCTCGCTGTGGAAGGGCTACATGCGGTACCTGGTCGAGAATGCGTGGACCTTGCCCATCTCCGGGGTAGCGAAGCCCTACTACTCCAATGACAAAGTCAGCAACGTCGAGGTCGGCGTCGGCAGCTACATCGACGTTCGCCTCTTCAAGCCGGCGGGCTGACACGATGTCCCGTGGCGGGCCTGGCCTTACCCGGCGGGCCCGCCACGGCGGCACCGCGTCGCTACACCCGTCACCACCCGCCTCTGGGAGAGCCGAGCGGTGAAGGAGGAATGATGGTGCGACTAATCGGCAAACGGCTGCTGTTCTGGCTGCCGATGCTGTTCGCGGTGACGATCGCCGTCTTCAGCCTCCAGGCCATCATCCCCGGCGACATCGCCCGCAGCATCGTCGGGACGAACGGCACGCCTGAGCAGTACGCGCAGGTGAGGGCGCAGCTCGGCTTGGACCAGCCGTTGTGGGAGCAGTACGCCGACTATCTGCGAGGTCTGGCCCAGGGGTCCCTTGGAAACTCTCTGGTCAACGGGGAGCCGGTCACGGCGATCCTCAATCAGCGGCTGCCGGCCACGCTGTCCATCGTGGTGATCAGCACCCTGCTGTGCGCGGTGTCCGGGATCGGTATCGGCGTGCTCAGTGCGGTACGGGGCGGGTGGATCGCCACCGCGCTCGACTCGCTCGCCCTGATCGGCCTCGCCCTGCCCGGATTCTGGGTGGCCCTGATGCTGGTGAGCATGTTCGCGATCGCCCTGCCGTTGTTCCCCGCCATCGGGTACGTCCCGCTGTCCCAGGGAGCCGGAGCCTGGCTGCACTCCCTGGTCCTGCCGGTGCTCGCGCTGACCGTCGGCTGGATCGCGTCGGTGGCCAAGCAGACCCGAGCGAGCATGCTGGAGTCGCTCAGTTCGCCCCACGTGCTCACCCTGGCCGCCAGCGGGATCTCGCGACGATCGATCATCTACAAGCATGCTCTGCGCGACGCCCTGTCACCAATCATCACCGTCATCGGCCTCTTCTCGGTCGCGGCACTGGGAGCGGCCGTTTTCGTCGAGGTCGTGTTCGCCTTGCCTGGCCTGGGCAGCGCCGCCGTCCATTCGGTGACGGAACGGGACATCCCGGTGATCGAGGGGATCGCCATCTACTTCACGGTGATCGTCATGGTGGTCAACCTGGTGATCGAGGTGCTGTACGGGCTGCTCGACCCGAGGGTGAGGGTGCGGGCATGACCGCTGAACGTAACTCCCGAGCAAGCGTGCTGAGCCGACTGCTGCGGTCGCCGCGAGCGGTCGCCTGCCTCATGCTCATCACCGTCGTCGTGCTGGCCTGCATCGGCGCTGACATCGTCGCGCCCTTCGACCCGGCACGTCAGGACCTGAACGCCATCGGACAGGCCCCGTCCGCGACACACCTGCTTGGCACCGACAGCCTGGGCCGTGACGTGCTCTCCCGGTTGCTGTACGGGGGACGGCCCAGCCTGTTCGGCGTGCTGGTCGGCGTCGTCGTCTATGCGGGGGTCGGCGTCCCGCTGGGCCTGCTGGCCGGCTACCTCGGCGGGCGTATCGACTGGGCGATCAGCCTGGTTGGGGACTTCGTGCTGGCGATGCCGACGATCATCATCGTCCTGGCGGTGCTGTCCGCGCTGGCGAACACCGTCCTGGTCGCCATGGTGACCTTCGGCCTGCTCTGGTCCTTCGGCCTCATGCGGATCGTGCGGTCCATCGCGCTGCGCGCCCGTACCGAGCTCTTCGTGGACGCCGCCAGGGTGTCCGGCGTGTCCCAGCCCAGGATCGTCGCGCGCCACATCCTGCCCGCAGTGGGGGGCGCGGCGACGGTGCACACCTGCTTGTTCGCCGGGATCGCCCTGCTGATCCAGAGCGGGCTGGCGTTCATCGGCCTGGGGGTGACGGTAGGCGAACCCAGCTGGGGCGGCATGGTCACCGATGCCGCGAGCGTGCTCCACCAGGGGCAGTGGCTGCTGGTGGTCTCAGGCGGCATGATCGCGCTGATGACGCTGGCATTCGGGGTGCTGGCCGATGCTGCGCGCGACGTGGTCGCCACCCCGGCCGGACGTACCACCCCTGTGCTGGCTCGACGACACGACGTGCCCGTCGCCGCCGAGGATCCGGGGCGCGACGACGACCTGCTCGTCATCGAGGACCTGACGGTCAGCTATCGGGGACCGGACGGTGAACCGGTGCCAGTGGTCACCGGTGTCAGCCTGCGCGTGCGCCCCGGCGAGACCGTCGGGCTGGTCGGGGAGTCGGGCTGCGGCAAGTCGACCATCGCCATGAGTGTGCTCGGCCTGGGCGGGGGAGCGAGATCGGGATCGATCCGCTTGGCCGGGCGTGAGCTGATCGGCCTCGACGAGAGCACCTACACCCGGATGCGCGGCCGCGTCGTCGCACTTGTCTGTCAGGAGCCGATGGTGAGCCTGGACCCGAACTTTCGGATCGGCTCGCTGCTCGCCGAGGCCGTCAGGGCGCACAGCGGGCTGTCCCGGCGGGAGGCCCGAGCGCGTGCGCTGGAACTGCTGGCGATGGTGCGCGTGCCGGACCCGGCCCGGGTGGCCCGCGCCTACTCGCATCAGCTGTCCGGCGGTCTGGCTCAACGGGTCGCGATCGCCCTGGCTCTGGCCGGGGAGCCGCAGCTGCTCATCGCTGACGAGCCGACGACCGCTCTGGATGTGACCGTTCAGGCCGAGGTCCTCGAGCTGTTCCGCACCTTGGCACAAGAGCGCGACCTCGCCATTCTCCTGGTCAGCCACGACTGGGGTGTCATCGCGCAGAACTGCTCCCGAGCTGTGGTGATGTACGCCGGACAGGTCGTCGAGGAGGCCGGCCTGGACGAACTCCTGGCCGAGCAGCGCCATCCCTACAGCGCCGGCCTGCTCGCCGCGAACCCCCAGAACGCCGTCAAGGGGACGCCCCTGGTCGCCATCGGCGGTGTGGTGCCGACTCCCGACCAGTGGCATGGCTCGTGCCGGTTCGCCTCACGCTGCCCGGTGGTCCTCGAAGCCTGCCGCCAGGACGCGATCCCGCTGCTCACCCTGTCGTCGCCGACCACGTCGCCGTCCGGCCCGCCGCCATCTGCGCTGCCGGTGCCACCCGCCGCGACCCGCTTCAGTCGCTGCCTTCGGGCGCAGGACCAGGCCGCACTGCGGTCGCTGCAGGCCACACCCGCGCTGGTGCCGGCTCGGACCGAGCTGGGCGGAGGCGACGATGGCTGACCAGGACCTGCTCAGCGTGGCCGGGCTCGGGCTGACCTTCGGCCGGCGGCTCCGTCGCCCGGGCGTGCGCGCGCTGGACGAGGTGTCCCTGCGGGTGTCGCGGGGGCAGACGGTCGGCGTCGTCGGCGAGTCCGGATCGGGCAAAACCACTTTGGGGCGGGCCATCCTCGGTCTGCTCCCGGTGGACCGCGGGCGGATCATCTTTGCCGGGACGGACGTGACCGACCTGCCGGCACAGCAGCGGTCCCGGTTATCGGAGCGCATGCAGGCGGTCTTCCAGGACCCGAACAGCTCGCTCAACCCGCGCCGCACCATCGAGCAGAACGTCGCCGAACCCCTGCAGGTGGACCGGTCGCTGTCCGCGGAGCAGATCCGCCGACGGGTGGGCGAGACTCTCGACGCGGTCGGTGTCCCCGCCAGCGCCCACCAGAGGTACCCGGGGCAGTTCTCCGGCGGCCAACGCCAGCGTGTCTCGATCGCCCGCGCCCTGGTCTCGAGGCCCTCGCTGGTGGTGTGCGACGAGGCGGTGAGCAGCCTGGACGTGTCGGTCCAGGCACAGGTGCTTAACCTCCTGATCGAGCTTCAGCGGGACCGGTCGTTGAGCTACCTGTTCATCACCCACAACCTGTCCGTCGTGCACTACGTCTCAGACTGGATCGTGGTGATGCGCCGAGGTCGCATCGTCGAGAGCGGTCCGGCCGAGGAGATCTACCGCCGTCCTCAGCATGCCTACACCCAGGCGCTGCTCGCAGCTGAGCCGATGGTCCGACCGCGTCGGGCCCAGGGACGGTGACCGGATGAGAGCCGCCGTCTGGACCGGTACGGGTCAGATCGCCTGCCAGGACTGGCCTGAGCCCGCGATGGACGAGCGTGTGGTCCTGGTGGAGCCGGCGTTCTGCGGGTTCTGCGGCTCCGACGCGCGCATCATCAGCGGTCTCATGGCGGCAGGGCGCCCGCCCCGCGTCCTCGGCCACGAGGTGGCCGGAGTGGTAGTCGCTGTGGGGTCATCGGTGCGTGGTATCGACGTCGGTGACCGCGTGGCGTGCGACCCGTTCGCCGCCTGCTGGTCCTGCCCCTGGTGCCGCAACGGGCAGCCCCAGCACTGCGCTCACCGCTGGTCCTCGGCGGCCGGGTTCGCCGAGCTGGTGGCCTATCGTCCCGAGCAGGTCCACCGAATCCCCGGACGCGATGCCGCTGGACCATGCGGTGTTCGTCGAGCCGCTGGCGAACTGCCTGCATGCTGGGGATCGGGTCAGGACTCGGCCCGGATCCCACGTGCTGGTGCTCGGTGCGGGGGCTGTCGGTCTGCTCGTCGCTCAGGGGGCACGCATCGCGGGGGCCGCGACGGTGGTCGTGTCCGAACCGCACGGGGGCAGACGCGGACCTCATCGTCGTCCTCGACCGAGGAACGATCGTCGAGCAGGGCAGCCACGACGAACTCGTCGCCCGAGGCGGCCGTTACGCCCTACTCGTGCGCGAACAGCAGGACCAGCGCGACACCGCGGTCAGCGGTGTATAAAGAAACCGTCCTCGGCGAGCGCCGCCGCCAACTCCGTACGGCGGTGGATGCCGAGCTTGCCGTACGCCCGCTGCAGGTGGTTCTCCACCGTCCGGGTGGACACCGTCAACGCCCGCGCGATCGCCGTGGTGTCCATCCCGCTCGCGGCCAGCTCGCTGACCTGCTGCTCCCGGCGGGTCAACACCGGTGCGGTCTTCGGCTCCGGCAGCCACTCCGGCCACGTGCCCTGATGCTCGCCGAGCAACCGTTGGGTGCGGCGGGCCAACGCGTTCGTTTCCCGGCCACCGCCGAACATCGCCCCGGTGGCGGCGGCCTCCAACGCGAACCCGCGATACCCCAGCTTCTCGAACGCGGCGCTGACCCGGTTCATCTCGCGGACGTCCCGGCGGGCCAATGCGGTGGCGTGATCGGCGAGGAGCGTATAAAGCTCCCCGTCCGTGCCCGCCGCGATCTGCTGCAGCCGGGCGGCTGTCGCCGCGGACGGCGCGAGTCGCATGTCGACATGCAGGAACTCCGTCGCCATCAGCAGATTACCGACCGCCGAAGCCTCCGCCGCCCGGCGACGCAGGACCGCGCTGGCACCGCTGCGATCACCCGAGATCACCAGCGCCCACACCTCGCCGAATGCACCATAGTCGGCTGCCGACGGGTCGACGTCGGCCTGGTCGAGCCGGGCCAGCAGCTCGCGGGCCTCATCGACGAGGCCGAGCTGTGCGGCGACACCGGCGCTGATCGCCAGGGTGGTCTCCCGGAACCGGAATCTCGGATGGTCGTTGGTCAACGCGCGGGCCTCCCGCAGCCACCGCGCGGCCTGCTCGGTCCGCCCCTGGTAGTAGGCGCAAATCCCACCCGCCAGGGCGAGAATGCCCACCCCGGCCGGCGAACCGTGCTCGACAGCGTCGCGATAGTAACGCTGCACCGCCTCGGCCGCATGCCGGACCGCACCGGTCATGACCAGCGCCTGGACGTGGCAGGCCTGGGTCATTGCCCGCATCGTCGGCCAGGCTCCGGGCAGCCCGGCCTGATCCGTGGTGAGTTCCACGATCGCCTGCGCCGGCCGGCCGGTGAACAGCAGCAGCTGCGGCCGCAGCGGTGCGATCGCGGCGGCCAGCAGCGGATCGTCGGGCGGGTGGCGCTCCAGGCGGGCCACCATCTCGACCGCCTCATCCGTCCGGCCTTCGAAGACCACGACGAGCGCTTCGGCGGCCAGCAGATCACTGGACGCGTCGACCGGTAGCGTGGCCTTGGCCCCGGCGATGACCTCAAGTGCCCTTTGTGGCTCCCGGAACCCCCAGAAAAGGTTGACCGCACGCAGCGCGGCCACATTCGTCCGCTGCGTCGGATCGGTCAGGTCCCGGTACGCGTCGGCCAGCCACCGCTCCGCCTCGGCGTACTCGCCCCGGGCGACCAGCGCACGGCCCAGACGCCAGGCGCCGGCGGGCGTACGGACCTGGCGGGCGAGCTGCTCCGCCACGGCCACATCCTGGCGGAGCAGGGCCTCATCGGATGCCGCCAGCACCTCGTCGTCGGGTACGTCCAGCTGGGCCGCCAGCCGCCAACGGACCGTGCGGACCCGGTCACCAGACCTGGTGGCCGCCAGCGCCGTCGCAAGTTCGACCCGAACACGCCGCGCTCGCAAGGCCCCGGTACGGGCGCGCACCGCGTGGGCGTAGAGCGGGTGGACCACCCTGATCTCCGGAGACCGCGCCGACTGGTCGACCTGGATGAGCCGGTGTTCCTCCAGCCGTTCGAGCACGGGCGCCGGAACCAGTCGCTCGATCACCTCGACCGGGGCAGGGTCCCCGTAGGCGACGTACCGCAGCGCGTCCAGCTCCTCCGGCGAGAGCGCTTCCAGCGAGGCCGCCACCGTGTCGCTGAGATAGACGTCGCCGGGTACACCGTCGTGCCAGGTTGCGATGCCGTCGTGGACCGTCAGGGCACCGTTCTCCACCGCACCGCACAGCGCCTCGTGCAGGAAGAACGGGTTACCACCGGTGACCCGCCACAACCAGTCCAGGGTGAGTCCGTCCGCAGGCGCCCCGAGGGCGGCCGTGACCAGGTCCTTCGTCTGCTGCCAGGCAAGCGGGGCGAGATCCACCCGATCGAATCGGCCCCACCGGCGCAGCACCCCGACCGGCGCCGTCCCAACCGCCTCCGTCCGCACGGAGAACAACACCCGGGCCTCGGCGTTAACCATCAGATATTCGACCAACGCCGCAGACTCTTCGTCCAGCCAGCAGGCATCCTCGACCCCGAGGACGATCGTGCGTCCGTCGGCGACCTTGAGCAACGCCTGCGCGACGGTACGCCGGGTCTCGGCGAAGTCCACGCGCGATGGGCTCCGCTCTGGCAGGAGATGGCGGACCGCCCCGAACGGAAGGTTCTGACCCGCTGGCGTGCTCATGATCCGCACTGTGTGGCATAGGTTGGCGGCGCATCGGTTGAGCACGGCCTCGACGACGCGGCTCTTACCCACCCCTGCTGCACCCGTGAGCAGCACCCCGTGCAGACCGCCTGCCAGCAGCCGCCGGACTATCCCTTCGACGTCGGCTTCCCGACCGGTCAACGGCCAGCGTCGTCGAACGTGATGGGCGACGATCGTCCTACCACGATCAGGCTGTGCCTGGCTCCCTGGTGGCGCTGATTGGTTGATGAACGACCAACGGACCAGCGCTGCTGTGTCAGTCATCAGGATGCCAGCCGTTCATGACATCGATGAAGACCCGGACCACGGGACCTCCTGCGCGTTCACGCGTGTTGGATGCCGACCATTGAGCTGATCTCAGCAACGCGAAAGTGTTGATTGGTGCGACACGGGCGAAGCTGTACAGGTCGGATGGTGCTGGACGTGGGCGTGGGGCCCTCGGTAGGTAGTTCTCACCACAAGATCACCCACACGGTGAGGACCCCACGTGATCGCATATCGTGCCATGGTCGACGTTCCCAGGGAACTCGTGCAGCACCTCGGCCGGCTCCTCGCTGCCGAACGCCGTGCCCGTGGCACGCGGACCGGTACCCGCTCGTTGACCTGCTTCCGCCAAGCGTTGCTGGTGCTGGTCTGGTTCCGTAAAGGCGAGGACGTGACCCTGCTGGGCGCCGGGTTCGGGCTCTCCCGGGCCACCTCCTACCGCTACCTGGCCGAGGGCATCACCGTGCTCGCCGCCCAGGCCCAGGACCTGCACACCGCCCTGCGTCGGGTCGCCGCCGACGGCTGGTCGCACGTGATCCTCGACGGGAAACTGTTCGACTGCGACCGGCTCGACCGAGACCACCCTCAGCGTCAAAGGCGAAACCATCGACGCCTGGTACTCCGGTAAACACCGTGACTTCGGCGGAAACATTCAAGCGATCATGCGCCCCGACGGCCTACCCGTGTGGACCTCCGACGCGCTGCCGGGCCACCTGCACGACCTGACCTGCGCCCAACAACAGGGCATCACCGCAGCGTTGAACTGGGCCGCCTCCGAACTGCACCTGCCCACCCTGGCCGACTCCGGCTACGAAGGCGCGGGTCACGGCATCAGGACCCCGGTCAAGCAGCCCACCGACGGACACCGACTCCACGTCGACAACCGCACCTACAACCGGCTGCTACGCGGACTGCGCTGGCAAGGCGAACGCGGCTTCGCGATCCTGATCGGCCGCTGGAAAACCCTGCGGCACACCACCGCCAGCCCACGCAGGCTCAGCAACATCGTCACCGCCGCACTCCACCTGACCCATTTCGAGTACAAATACCTACCGCAAAGTCGCTGAGATTACTTCATTAGAGGGGCACAGCCACCGTATCCGACGGACGCGAGTGTATCTGTTCAGCTTGAGTGGGTGGCTTCAGGTAGCCACGGGCCGGTGGTGAACAGTTGTTTGAGTGTGCCGAGGGCGTGTGTCGGGTTGAACGGCGGGATGACTCCCGCTCGTCGTCGCGGCGCCGCAGGATGATGTGGTCTGTCAACCGGTGACACCGACGCGAGTTGTTCCTGTTTCGGCTGGGTTGGCGTGACAATTGGGTGCCCCGGGCGGGGTTTGCCCGGGGCACCCAATTGTGTTGTGTTACAGGTCGGCCGCAGCCGTTTGATTGGGACGGTTCTGGTCCTGGTCAGAGGGGTGTAGAACGGGCCACCAGTTCGGGGTGGGGCTGGGGTGGGCGAGGGAGAGAGTGGGGTCAGGGGGTGGGGAAGTCGAACTCGCCGTCCTTGACGCCGCCCACGAAGGCGTCCCACTCGGCTCGGGTGTAGACAATGGTTGCCGCGTCGGGGGTTTTGCTGTGGCGTACCGCCACCCGGCCGGAGCCGTCGGCCAGCGGGCCGGCTTCGACGCAGTTCGCGCCGGTGTCTGCGCTTCTCGTGCTGATGTGCCAGGCCACCGCCGGCAGGGTCTCGCTCATGACAGTTCCTCCCCGATGGTCGTGATCAGCTTTGCCGACTCGACCGGGTCGAGCGCGGCCTTCCGCACCCGATCGTACGCGTGCCGGAAGCCGTCAGCCTTCGGCGATTCCAGGAAGATTCGACCGGCGCGATTCTCCTGATAGGCCACCGGCGGATAGGGGCGCGGCATTCGGAACAGCCAGAACGAGCCGTCGAGACCGGGGTGCAGCCAAACTCGGGACGGCAGCACCCGCACCTCAACTCGCGGGCGCTGGGCGATCTCGGTGAGGTGCGCGAGCTGAGCCTTGAGCAGCGTCGGACCACCGATCTGTCGGCGTAGCGCGGACTCGTCGATGATGGCCTCGATGGTAGGGCGAGCGGGATCGTCCAGCAGTTTCTGCCGATCGAGCCGTAGCGCGAGGCCGCGTCCCACCGTGGCCTCGGCAACCTCTGGACCCTCGACGCAGCGCATCACCAGCTCGGCGTACTCGGGAAGCTGGAACAGGCCCGGCACCACAAGCGCATGGTAGGAGCAGATCCGTTCGGCGCGGGACTCCAGCCAGGGCACGTCGATGAAGGCAGCCCTGTCGATCTCGCCGTCGTTGTTGTCCCACCGGTCGGTGTGCCAGATCTCGTCAACGACGGTGAGTAGCTCGGCTCGCTTCTGTGCGCTGTAGAAGCCGTAGATGTTCAGCAACGCCTCCGCGTCGGGCCGCTGGATCGGCCACTCGGCGCGCTCATAGCGGCTGAGTGCGGATGGATCTCGGTTGAGCATTTCTCCGACCATATCCAGGGACAGGTGACGCTCTTCGCGGAGCGCCCGGAGGTGATGGCCGAGCCACTGCGCGCGCAGCGTCCGGGGGAAGGGTTTGTGAGGCATGATCCACCTTTCTGAAATGCGAGAAAACTGGCCGCCATGAACCATTGTTCAAGGTTCAAAGTGCTGACAACGTGGTGTCAGAGCAGGTGAAGGGTTGGTTACGTACGACGTACGGTGCTCGCCTGTAACGCGTGTCGGGTTGAGAAGGAGTGATGGGCCCCAACTGACGTGCACAATATCTACCACGGGCGGCGCTGATTTCGCGAGTCTGAACGGCGAAAAACTTGCCGAGAAACCGTCGGGCGACTTGTAATCTTGCAAATTTTCGGATCTTGAGACGACTATTCTCGCGCGTATTTCCTGCTCACATTATTTATCGATAAAAATCGAGCTTAACGATCGGTTGGTTTTCTGGTTCTTCCGATCTGATGTTGGTTGCCGACGGCGGGCACCCTGCCGTCCGTCTCGGCGCTCCTGGTTGGCCCTGTTGCCGTACTTGCTGCTCGTGGCTGCGGCGGCCGGCGCTGGGTGGCTCGGCCCCGGTTCAAAGGGGAAGCGGGGCCGAGCCCGTCTCCACCACCCCGCCTACGTCTTACGGAAGGTTGATGTTTCGTGTTCGCTCTCTTCTGGCGCCTGTTCAGGGTCGGTCCGCGGGTCCCGGTGCCGCCGCCGCTGACCGGTGGCACCGCGTACCGGTCGGCGTCGTACGCGCCGTTGCGGCCCTGGCAGGTGCGCTCCCGGCGGTTCACCCCGGTCGGGTTCCGGCACCGGGGCGTCGACGCCGGGGAGGTGGGCGAATTCCTGGACCGGGTCGCCGACGACCTGGCCCAGGTGTACGCCGAACTGGCGCGTACCCGGGAGCAGAACGGCCGGATCAAGGACGCCCTGCGGCGCTGGCAGTCCCAGCAGGCGTTGACCCCGCGCGACCTGGTGGGCCGGTGATGGGCGCGTCGGACCGGTTCGTGGTGCATCTGGCGTTCACCGCCGAGGACCTGGACCGGGCCCGGCAGTTCGCCCGTACGCTGGCCCGCTCGGTGTCCTTCTTGTCCGAGGTCGACGTGCCGGAGTCGACCGTGTCGGTTGAGGACGATCAGGCGGTGCAGTACCGGCTCTTCTGCGACCGGCTGCTCGACAACGGCCGACGCTGTGTGCTGCGGGCCGAACACGAGGTCCCGTGTGCGTCGCGGGCGGTGAACCGGTGACCGGAACCCCGGTGGTGTCTGCTCGGACTGCAACGGGATGACCTTCACGGTGGAAACCTGCCGGTGCATCGCCGCCGGTGACGCGTTCATCATCGAAGGCGAGCGGACGCCCGGCGGGGCGTACCGGGACTGTCTGGTCTGCCACGGCGCCGGCAGCGTGGCCCGCGCCTGTGGTCTCTGCGGGCAGACCGGTCAGCGGCGGGCCCAGGTGGTGCTCAGCATGGTCAACCTGGACACCGGTCGGGTCGCCTCCGCGAACCTGGTGCCCGGCGTGGTCGACCCGCAGCCGTGGCCCGACGGCGGCGGCTGGCACCTCCCCGTCGGCCCGCTGATCCGAGGGCTCGCCGATCTGGTCGGGGCCGCCAGTTGGCGGGACCTGGCCGACCCGGGCCGCCCGCAGGTCGGGCCGGTCATCTTCCTGCCCGGCAGGTGGCGGCCAGACCTGCCCGAGCCGGACCGTCGCGCGTTGGAAGCCCAAGCGCTCGCCGCCGAGTCCCAACATCCGTGGCACGTCTTCCTCGGCCGTACCGCGCCCGCGTCCGTCCCCGATCCGGACCGCGAGTTGGGGCGGTTGTGCCGGGCCGCGGACCTGCTCCGCCTCGACCTGGTGGTGGAAGCCCGCCGCCGGACGTACGGGGACCTCTCCTGGGACATCCGATACGAAACCCCCGGCGCCGACATGCCCGTTGAGCCGCGCGGGTGGGCCGATGACCTACCGGCGGCGGTCGCCGCCACCAGCATTGACGACGCTTTGTACGGGCTGGACGAACGCAGTCGTACCGCCCCCGCCCACTACCCGAGCCCGGACGCGCCGACCCAGGTCGACCTCCCCGGTGAACTGCGGGTCGACGTCGACAAGGTTGAGCGGCGGATCGTCAACAGCCTGACCAACCTGCAAACCGGGCGCGGTGCCGCCGGCGCCCAGGCGATCTGGCGGTCCGGTCGCTGGTGGTACACCCGCCTGCAGGTGGGCGGCACCCAGGTCACCCTGGTCGAACAGTCCACCGGTCAGATTGGCCGCCGGCGCAGCACCATCCTGCTGCGCAACTGGGAACCAGCACTGCCGGCCTGGCTCGGGGCGCCGATCCCGCACCACCCGTGCCCGGACTGCGCCCCGGGAAGTCGGCTCCAGGTCTGCTGGTGCACCCGGATCAGTCCGCCGGTCGCCCCCGCCTGCCCCACCGTGGCGCCGGCTGGCACGCCACCTGCTGCACTGCGGCACCTGCGGGGACAGCCACCGCGTCTACCACGGAGTCAGCATCACCATCAGCGACCTGACCAGCCGGGCTCGGCACCTGGTGTGGCGGGCCGGTGACTCGGCGGCCGGTCCGCGCCCGCTGGTCGCGCTGGCGCCGCTGGTCGGTCTGGTGCCGCTGGTCGCCACCCAACCGGGCGGGAAACCGGTCCACCAGCTCCCCGAGCCGTACCGGCTCGCCCGCTATGCCGCCACCTTCGGCGTACGCCCGGAAGACCTCGCCCGGGTCGATGGTGGCCATCCGATCGGGCCGGACCTGGCCGACGGGATCGTCACCGTCGACCATGCCGGCGCCGACCCGTACGCCCAGCAGATCGGGTACGCCGCCTGCGGCCGACCCGTCGCCGTCCACTATGCCCGGACTGGCTGCCAGCTCCATCTTCGCGAGCGCGACCACGTACGCCACCTCGCCACCGCCCTCGACCTCCACTAACCACGCCCCCGGCCAGCCGGCCGCCCACCCCACCCCCGTCCACCACCCGGCGCGCCTACCCCGTCTCCCAAGACCTCGCGTTGATCAAATTTCCAACACGTTGTGTCGCTGACACGATGAGCTACCTGGATGAAGAGGTCGTCCCATTTCTACGTCGACGCCATCACGGCTGAGTTCGGGGTGTGGGTAGCAGAAGCGCCCCGAGGGCGCGAGATCGAGCTGCGCGACCCTCACCGTCAACCACCTGCGACTCGGCACGACGCCTCGCTAACATCCCTGACTTCTGACGGCTGCACGCTCCCGCCGAGCGTGTGGAAATCCGGTTCCGGGTCAGGCCACAGTAGAAGCTGAGTTGAATCGATAGATAGCGACTTACAACGACGCCTACCAGGCGATCGACGAGGAGACGGTCCTCCCGACGGCACCTGGTCTGGAAGCGGTCGCGGGTACCTGTAACTGGGTTCAGGGACCGGTTCATTAACCTGCCCCGGTGATCGCCCCGCCTCCGCCCCAGCGATCGCCGCCGTTGCGGCTACTCGTGCCGTTCCCGCTCAATCCGTTCACGCTCAGCGGCGAACTGCGCCGCACCCTCCGCAGCGAGTGCCGCCCGCTCCTCGTCGGAAAGTGCTTCGTATCGCTCGGCGAAGCGTTCGACCTGCGGATTGAGCGCCTGGGCGAAGACCGGCGAACCGGCGATCTCGCGCAGTCCCTGCCGCCCTGCCAGCACATCGTCGATGAGTCGGCGGAACTGGGGACTGTCGCTACGCTCACTGAGCAGCTTGAGTGAATTGCGCAGGTGACGGGAGAGCGCCGGGTCACCCCGGGCGATGTCCAGCATCGGCTCTTCTTCGTTTCGTCTGGTCATCTCACACCCCCGGGTGGTCGTAGGCGCCGGCGGGCAGCGGGTGGGTATCAGGCCTTGTAGGCCGCCCAAATAGCCCGCGACCAGGCCGACGAAGCCCTGCACCGCGTTCCAGGCATGGGTATGCACTTCAACGATCTTTCCCCATGGCCGATAGCCTCGGTGATGGTCACCGCGGCGGCTGCGCCGGAGAGGATCGGCCCGACCACGTCCAACTGGACGCCGCAGCAGCCGCCGCTTCGATGCCAATCGCGATCAGGTAGTCGGTGAGGGTTTCCAGCAGGCCCTTGATGGCATTGGACATCTCATACATCCCGGTTGCTATCGACTCGAACTGGGCGCCGAGCCCGGCCAGATCGGGGATCTGAGATTTCAGGACCGTAGACAGCTTGGTGAAATACTCCTTGGCGCTCTCCGCGGCGTGTCCCTGCCAGTCATAACCTACCGTAGCGGTCGCCGAGTTGATCATTCCTGCGTAGGCCTCGTTGAACTCGCTGAGGTTTTTGATCGCGACGCCGGCCTTCTGTACCGCTTCCCAATCGCCGGCAACTTCCCCGGCCACCCAGGCCCACGGGTTGGTCCCGGTGACATACTCCGCTGCCCAGCCCAACCAATATGAGGATTATCGTACTTTGGGAGCGCATACATTTTCGGGCGATAACGCTCATGATCAAACCCGTGACCAACTCGTCGGCTGGTTTTGTGCCCATACCGAACGCTGCCTTCCTGATTGATCACACGACGAGGAGGCGAGGGACGCCTCGTAGCCAGGCTCTCAGTAGGTACGGTCGAGCCGCTGAGCGGCCGCCGCATCTGAGCTCTCGTAGTATCGGGCTGCTTTGCAAGCTCCTGCGCTGAAGCGCTGACCAGCGTATCTAAAGTGGAGTAGAGCTGGCTCAACTGCTCCCGAGCGCTGCTAGCGCACGACGCTACGCTGAGAAACATCCGACCTCTCAGCATAGCCGACGTCGTCCACTGCTGTACGTACTTGACGGCCGCGCTGGCATCGTCAGAGAGAGCACCGATGGTGCTCTGGAACCGCGGACGCGGGATTTACCTTGAAAGACACCCCTGCTCCCCGTAGTCAGTAGGCACCCATATTCAATCGATGAAGATTGTTGCAAAGCGATCCTACCGTGCGAGGTTCTGGCAAGATAGCAGCGGTGGATACGTTGTTACCCATACCGGCGGCACGCCTGAATTCGATACTCGCCCAGATCGACTGCTGTGTCCGGCATAATCGGCCAGCGATGCAGCGGGTGAGCTTCGCGCTGCAGTCCCGGCCCCGGCTCGAGCGCCGACGTGCGGCCAATCCGTTGGGGGTGGCGGGACGGGTCGCCGAACATGCCGAAAAGGTACGGATTACCAAGGTCACCGATTGGCCGCTCTGTCGCCGCTGCGTCCGTACCCGGTATGGGTGGTTGGCGACCGCGTCGGTCTTCCTCTGGGGTGGACTCGCGCTGGTCGTCGGCGCGGTCATCGCCCGTGCGGTGAGCGGCCCGTCGGCAATGCTCGGGATTCCGCTGTACGGCGGGATCGTCCTGGCGATCGCCGCGCCAGCCCCGTTCATCTATCTTTAGTTTGGTGCGAATTGTTAGTGTTTAGATATTGGTGGATGGGATTGTTGTGTTGGTAAGCGATTTTTATTTGTATTTAGTGGTTGTGGTAAGTGTTAATTGGAATTAATAGGTGCGATAACCTCGACGACATCGAGACCGTAGTGCGTGGCATCCGTGGCGTCGCTGCTGTCGTCACCTCGAACCGGTGGTGTCCGCGCTCGCCCACAACCAGGACATGGCCCGGCGTACCACCTGGTCGGGCACCTCGTGGCCGCCGTCGAACTCCTCGTAGCCGACCCGGTAGCCGAGGGATTCCAGCCGCGGCACCAGCCGCCGGCTGCACGGGTCGATGGGGAGGACCCGGTCATCGGTGCCGTGCGAGACGAACATGTGGGGCTGTCCGTGGGTCACCAGCGGCGCGGCGAAGCCGGGGGAGAAGGCGAGCACGCTGTCGAACAGGTCGCCGTTGGTCAGCCCGAGCGTCAGGGCGTACGACGCGCCGTCGGAAAACCCGCCGATCACCATCCGCTCGACCGGGTACGCGTCGAGGACCTGCTCCAGGATCCGGTCGATCCGGCGTACGTCCGGGCCGAAACCTTCGACGATCATGTCCCAACTGCTCGCGGTCGACTTCGGCGCCACGAGCAGGAGTCGATGCTCATCGGCGACGGAGAGCAGCAGGTCCAGGCCCTGCCGCGCCGAGCCACCCGCCCCATGCAGCAGGAGCACCAGCCGGTACGGTCGGCCGTCCGCCGGTGCGGGCACGTAGTGCAGCGCCAGCAGTTCGCCACCGGGCCCGTCGACCGACCGCAGCCCGGTCTCGGTCCGGAGCGCCACCGGCGGGTACGGGCGTACGGTCAGCCGCCCGTGTCCGGAGTTCTCTTCGGGCTGTTGGTGCGCTTGCAACGGTTCTTCCGCGTACGACACGGTTCCTCGTCTCTGCTCGTCGTTCTGCCGGCCCCCGGTCGTTCTCGGTCCCTGCCTGGAATACCCAGATCCCCACCGCCCGCCCCCTCCACATTCCATGGTTGATCATGAGGTTATCGATGGAGAGAGCGCTCTCAGCGTCGATAACCTCATGATCAACTCTGGGGGTGCGGCGTTGGGCGGGCTGCTGGAGATGGGGGTGGGCCGTTAAGCGGTGGCGCGGGATGGGTTCGGCCCGGACCGACTCTCCGTAGCGTCTGGAGGCCCCGATGTTCGCGCTTCCGTTGACCGCCGCCGCCGAGCTGCGCCCGTTGGAGCCCTGGCGTTCGGCGGAGTTCCTCGCCCACCTCGACCGGGCCCGGGAGCACATCGCGCCCTGGGTCTCGCCGGCTTTCGTGGCGACCGATGCGGCGTCGGCGCGGGCCGTGCTGCAGCGTTACGCCGATAAGCAGGCCCAGGATGCCGGCGGCATCTGGGGCATCTGGCTGGATCGCACGCTGGTCGGCGGAGTGTTGTTCGTGTCGTTCGACGCGGCCCTCGGGGTCTGCGAGGCGGGCTGCTGGCTGGAACCGTCCGCTGAGGGCCGGGGACTGATCACCCGGGCGGTCGAGCGGATCCTCGACTGGGCGGTTCGGGAGCGGGGCATCCAGCGGGTGGAGTGGCGGACCAACGCTGACAACACGCGCAGCATCAACGTGGCCAAGCGGCTGGGCATGAGCCGTGACGGGACCCTCCGGCAGATGTATCCGGGTGAGGCCGGACGCATCGACATCGAGATCTGGTCGGTGCTGGCGTCGGAGTGGCGGGCCCGCGGTGCTCGGGCGGGCGAGGACACGGCCGCGCCCGACGGGCTGACGAACCAGCTGGCCGAACACGATTCGTGGTAAGGGTCCAGTCCCACTTCCCGGGGTACGTCGTTACCGGGGCCGAGTGGGGGCGCCCCTGGTGTCGGGGCGCCGCCTGGTGCTTCGGTGTGGCTAGTAGTGGATGACGATGCCGCCGGATCGTTCTGCCGCATCGTGCAGGTGCTTGATCGCGCTGTCGAATTTGGCTGCGGCTTGGTCCCTGAGCTCTGGTGACCCGCCCGCGAGGGACTTCTGCAGTAGGGAGATGCCGTCGGTGAGGCTTTGCGCGAGGGCGTTGAGCGATTCGTTCTTGGCGGGGATGGCTTTGCCGTTTTTGAGGTCGTAGTAGCCGACCGGGGTGAAATGGATAACTACTCCGCCCATGACGGCTTCGGCGGCGTTGGTGAAGTTGTTCAGCGCGGACGCGCGGTAGCTGGGTGCTAGATCGGGTTTGTCAGTGGTCCTGGCGAGGCCGAGGTTGCGCATGCCGTTAAGGACGTCGGCGTGGAATTTCTTCTCGGCCTCGGGGTTGAGTCGCTCTCGGATGTTCTTGACTTCGAGGAGCGTTCCGCATTGTGGGCAGATCAGGATGGGGCCGAAGCCAAGGTCGACGTACTCCCACATGAAGCCGATTTCGGACTTGAACGCCATGGGGACCGTGGTGACAAGTTCGGTGGGGGGTGCGGCGCTCTCCGTTTGTGCGCTGGTGGAGGCTGCCTGGGCTGGGCTGGCGAGCAGCCCCAGGGCCAGGGTGAGGGCGGTGGCCAGTAGCAGGTGGATTCGCTTCATTGTTTCCCCCTCGGCTGTAGAGATCAGAGCCGCCTGTTTGCGGTGTGGCTAAATGTTGATGACGACGCCGCCGGATCGTGCTGCCGCATCGCCCAGGTGCTTGATCGCGCCGTCAAACGTGGCCAGGGCTTCCTCCCTGAGCTTTGGTGATCCGCCTGCCAGGGACTTCTGCAGTAGCGAGATCCCGTCGGTGAGGCTCTGGGCGAGGGCGTTGAGCGCTTCGTTCTCGGCGGGGATGGCCTTGCCGCTCTTGAGATCGTAGTAGCCGATCGGGGTGAAATTGATGACTACACCGCCCATGACGGTCTCGGCGGCGTTGGTGAAGTTGTTCATGGCGGCGGTGCGGTATTCGCGGGCCAGCTCAGGTTTTTCGGTGCTCTTGGCGAGGCCGAGGTTGTGCATTCCCTTGAGGATGGCATCGAGAATAATTCGCTGAGCCTCGGGGTTGATCTTGTCCCGGTGCCGTAATTCGAGCAACGATCCGCACATCTCACAAATCACGACAGGGCCGCCGCCGAGGTCGACGGTGTCCCAATGAATACCTATCTGGGCTTGGATGGCGAGGGGAACCCGGTTGGCGGTAGGCGCCGCGTTGGTCGACCGCTCGGCGGCGGATGTGTGGGCCGGGACCGCGAGTATCCCCAGGGTTAGGGCGAGGACACTGGCCAGTAGCAGGTGGATTCGTTTCACGTGCTCCTCCTCCGGATGCAGGGTGGATCCAACCGATTCCCTTGCGTGATCCGCTAACGATATCGATCAATCGATACGAGCGGAAGCCTGGATCGGGGGAGCGTGCCGGATCCGGTACCGGAGTGTCAGTGGTGGTTGTGCGGGTCGGGTGTACATTCCAGGTGATGCTCGGACATGAAACTTTATGTACGACTGAACAGTGACTCACCCCGATAGGCCGTGGAGTGGTGAGCTACCGACTTCGGGGACCGCGGCTTGCCACGGGAGGATGACCAGATGGGCGAAGAGAACCGGTGGATCAAGCTCGTCGAAGCTGACCCGGGCCACTCACAGCGGTATATCGAGCGGTTTCAGGCGATGGCTCGGGCCGGGGCAGACCTGGCCGGGGAGGCGCGCCTCATTGACGCCATGCTGACGCGTGGCTCAAGAGTTCTCGACGCCGGTTGTGGCACCGGCCGGGTGGGATCGTTCCTGACGGCCGCCGGGCACGAGGTGGTCGGCGTGGACATCGATCCCGTACTCATCGCCGCCGCCCGGCAGGAGCATGCGGGCGCCAGGTGGCTGGTCGGAGACCTGGCGGACCTGGATCTCCCGGCGCAGGGCATCAGCGAGGGCTTCGACGTGATCGTCTGCGCCGGCAACGTGATGACCTTCGTCGCCCCGAACACCCGCCGTGAAGTGCTCCGCCGGATGCGCGCCCACCTGCGCGGCGACGGCCGGGTCGTGGTGGGCTTCGGTGCCGGCCGGGGGTACGAATTCGGGGAGTTCCTGGCCGATGCGCAGGCGATCGGACTGGTGTCGGACCTCCTGCTGTCAACCTGGGACCTGCGTCCCTTCACCGATGAATCGGACTTCCTCGTCGCTGTCCTGGGTCCCGCATAACCCGGACGCGGAGCTGGTTCGATCCGTCCGCGGATCAGCCGAGCTTGGCTACCGTGAGCAGAACACCGGCGTCTTCAAGCGCCTCGAGTGTGTGACGGGAGTCTGGGACGACGAGGAGATCTCCGGCTACTCCTTCAACGGAGGTGTCGCCGGTGGCGAGGCGTACCCGGCCGACAAGTACCTGCACGGTCGCTTCCCCGGGGTTCTCGTGCTCGTCGAGTCGTTGTCCGGCGGTGAGCGTGACGAGCGTCTGGCGCAGTGTCCGTGCGTGCCCCCCGAACACGGTGTGGGCGCTACGTCCGCTTGGCGCGGACCGGGCCACGTCGAGGTGCTGATCGAGAAGTACGGTCAACGAGGATCGTTCCACTGTTCGCTCCATTGATCCCTGGTAGTCCTGTGCGGGTCGAGATCGGCACCCCGAGGTGGTGCGCCTACTCTGCTCCCTCCCCGCCGGACTAAGACTATTGGTCTTCCGGCCTGGTTAGGCCAACCCGCCCGACCGTCCCGACGACAAAGGCGTGCAACTCGTCGGGGCATCTGATCGGTAAGCAGTCAAGAGCGTTGCGTAGCTTACTTGAGCTGTGTCAGGATCGGCGGCGATGACTCACCCTGTTCCCGGAGGTCAGCCCGGCCCGGTCGCCTCCGTACGCCGGATCGCCGGCCTGGCCCTGCCGGCCCTAGTGGTGCTGGCGGCCGAGCCGCTCTACGTACTGGTCGACACCGCAGTGGTCGGTCACCTCGGCCCGGTCCCGCTCGCCGCGCTCGCCATCGGCGGCCCGGTGATGGCCCTGGTCGCCTGGCTCGGCGTGGTCACCGCGTACGGCGTCACGGGCAGATCCGCCCGCCGGTACGGCGCCGGTGACCGGGACGCGGCTGTCGCCGAAGGCGTACAGGCCTCCTGGCTCGCCCTGGCTGTCGGGCTGTTGCTGGCCCTCGTCGCGCAGGTCGGGGCTGGACCGCTGGTGCGGGCCCTGGCCGGGGAGAGCGCCGAGGTGGTCGAGGCCGCGACCAACTGGCTACGGGTCGCCGCCCTGGGCGCGCCCGGACTGCTGCTGGCCGCCGCCGGTAACGGCTGGCTGCGCGGGGTGCAGGACACCCGGCGACCGGTCTGGTTCGTGCTCGGGCCCAACCTGCTCTCCGCGCTGCTCTGCCCATTGCTGGTCTATCCGGTCGGGCTCGGTCTGGTCGGTTCGGCGGTCGCCAACGCGCTCGCCCAGACGCTCTCCGGCCTGCTCTTCGCCGCGGCGCTGATCACCGAGCGGGTGCCGCTGCGACCCCGGCCGCCGCTCATCGCCCGGCAAATCGTGCTCGGCCGGGACCTGCTGATCCGGGGGGCCGCCTTCCAGGCCAGCTTTCTCTCGGCCACCGCCGTGGCCGCCCGGTTCGGAGTCACCACGGTCGGCGCCCACCAGATCGCCATCCAGTTGTGGTTCTTCACCGCGCTGCTGCTGGACGCGCTGGCCATCGCCGCCCAGTCTCTGGTCGGTGCGGCGCTCGGTGCCGGGGACGCCGGCAACGCCCGCCGGGTAGCCCACCGGGTGGTGCTGATCGGCGGGATCTGCGGTGTCATGCTCGCCCTGCTGATCGGGGCTGGTGCACCGGTGGTGCCGGCCTGGTTCAGCGCCGATCCGCAGGTACAGGCCCAGGCCATGCGGGCCTGGCTCTGGCTGGTGGTGATGCAGCCGGTGGCCGGGGTGGTCTTCGCCCTCGACGGGGTGCTGATCGGCGCCGGAGACATCCGGTATCTGCGCAACCTCACCATCGCCGCGGCGCTCGGTGCGTTCCTGCCGGCGATCTGGATCACGTACGCGCTCGACCTCGGCCTCGGCGGCATCTGGGCCGGACTCGCGCTCTTCATGGTGGTCCGGCTGGTGGCCCTGCTGCTTCGGTTGCGCTCCGAGCGGTGGGCGGTGGTCGGCGCCACTCGCTGATCCCCACGCCTCGCCTCGCCCCGCTTTCGCCTCGCCCCCGCCTCGTCGATCAAGGGACTTCCGCATGGATCAAGGAGTACTTGTCGTGGATCGGTGATCCAACTACGACAAGAGGTCCTTGATCGACGGGGAGGTCCTTGATCGACGCGCGGTGGGTGGGGTGGCGTGGGGGATGGCGGGGCGTCTGGCAGGCTTGGCGGTTGTGAACGTGGACGGTCTGATCGTGGTCGACAAGCCCGGCGGCATGACATCGCATGACGTGGTCGCTCGGATCCGGCGGCTGGCCCGGACCCGACGGGTCGGGCACGGCGGCACCCTGGATCCGATGGCCACCGGAGTGCTGGTGATCGGCGTAGGGCGGGCCACCCGGCTGCTCACCTACGTCATCGGCGCGGCGAAGAGCTACACGGCCACGATCCGGCTCGGCCAGTCGACGGTCACCGACGATGCCGAGGGCGAAGTCACCGCCCGCAGCCCGGTCGACGGGGTCACCGATGCCGCCATCCGAGCCGGCCTCGCCGCGCTGACCGGTGAGATCGACCAGGTACCCAGCGCGGTCAGCGCCATCAAGATCGACGGGAAGCGGGCGTACAAGCTGGTCCGCGACGGCGAGACGGTTGCGCTCGCCGCCCGCCGGGTCACCATCTCCCAGTTGGACGTGCTGGCGATCCGGCGCACCGAGGCCGAGGCGACGGTGGTGCTGGACGTGGATATCGAGGTGACCTGCTCGTCCGGTACGTACATCCGGGCCATCGCCCGGGATCTCGGTGCCGCGCTCGGGGTCGGCGGACACCTCACCGCGCTGCGCCGTACCGCCGTCGGTGGGTTCACCCTGGCCGAGGCGTCGACCCTGGCGGAGCTGGAGGAACGCGCCCCGGCGGTGGTCAACCTGCCGGTCGAGGCGGCGGCTCGGCGGTTCTTCCCGCAACGGCAGGCCGACGCGGGCGAGGCGAAGGTGCTCTCCCACGGTGGGCCGCTCGACGCGGCCGGCATCGACGGGCCGTACGCGGTCTTCGATCCGTCCGGTGGGTTGATCGCTATCGTCAGCGAGCGGGACGGCCGGGCCCGCGCGGAGATCGTGCTCGCGCCGGCCTGAGACCGCCGGCAGGGTTGAGGCGCCGGCGGCCGGGCCGGCCGTGAGGCAGGAACGGGGAGGGAAGTAATGCAGCGTTGGCGGGGGTACGAGGCGGCGCCGGGCGGTTGGGGCCGGTCGGTGGTGACCATCGGGGTCTTCGACGGCGTGCACAAGGGCCACCAGGCGACGATCGGGTACGCGGTCAAGCGGGCCCGGGAGCTGGGCGTCCCGTCGGTGGTGGTCACCTTCGATCCGCACCCGGCGGAGGTGGTCCGGCCCGGCTCGCATCCGACCGTGCTGACCGAGCCGGCCCGCAAGGCGGAGCTGATCGAAGAGCTCGGCGTTGACGTGCTCTGCGTGGTGCCGTTCACCCCGGACTTCTCCCGACTGTCGGCGGAGGCGTTCGTGCATGACGTGCTCGTCGCGCATCTGCATGCCGCACTGGTCGTGGTGGGGGAGAACTTCCGCTTCGGGCACCGGGCGGCGGGGGACGTGGCGCTGCTGGAGCGGCTGGGGCGGACGTTCGGATTCGGAGTCGAGGGCGCCCCGCTGGTCGCCGAGGACCACACCGTTTTCTCCTCCACCTACATCCGGGCCTGTGTTGACGCCGGTGACGTGACGGCGGCGGCGAACGCCTTGGGCCGCCCGCACCGGCTTGAGGGGGTGGTGGTCCGGGGCGACCAGCGGGGCCGGGAGCTCGGCTACCCGACCGCGAACCTGCTCTGCCACCGGTACGCCGCAGTCCCGGCGGACGGCATCTACGCCGGCTGGCTGGTCCGTCGAGGTGGGCGGGAGGGCCGGTTGCCGGAGCGCCGGGCGGCGGCGGTATCCATCGGGACGAACCCGACGTTCTCCGGACGGGAGCGCCGGATCGAGGCGTACGTGCTCGACTTCGAGGGCGACCTCTACGGCGAGCAGCTCGCCGTGGACTTCGTCGCGCACCTGCGGGAGACCCGCCGCTACGACGGCATCGAGCCGCTGGTCGCGCAGATCGCCGAGGACGTGGCGCGGACCCGGCGAATTCTCACCTGATCGGCCGGTCTGACCGAACGGCGTGGTCGGCGATGAGCCCTTCGGCGGGTCGATCGGCGCTGGGCTGGTAGCCTGTCGGGGACGTCGGGTTACCGACGGGAGCCTCGCGTGCCTGCACGACGCCGCGGGAGCGAGGTCATCCACATCCGGTCCCAGGATCGGACGGGGATCATCACAGAACCCATCGAAACAGGGAGAACATGGCGCTCGACCAGGAAGCCAAGGCCAAGATCCGCCAGGAGTACGCGATCGTTGAAGGCGACACCGGGTCGCCCGAGGTGCAGGTCGCGGTGCTGACCAAGCGGATCGCTGAGCTCACCGAGCACCTGAAGGTGCACAAGCACGACCACCACAGCCGTCGTGGTCTGCTGCTGCTCGTCGGCCGGCGCCGCCGGCTGCTCAACTACCTGCAGAAGAAGGAAATCGCCCGCTACCGGTCGCTGATCGAGCGACTCGGCCTGCGGCGATGACGTGAGCGGGGGAGGGGCTGGAAAGCCGCTCCCCCGCCGCCGTTTTCACCCCAACCAGGGGCCAGCGCGACCATCCGATGAGGGAGCCGGTCAGCACCGGTCTCCGGTAGTGGCCCCCGGGCCGGCCGGCAGTAGCCGGCACCCCGGGCGCTTCGATCGAAGACCGGCCGCCTGAACAGCTCCGCAAGGTCGTGCACCCCACGATCCAAGGAGTGCGATACACCCATGACCGAGCAGAACAATCTCGGCACCCACCACAGCAAGGCCGTGATCGACAACGGGTCCTTCGGTACCCGTGAGATCACCTTCTCCACCGGCCGGCTGGCCCGGCAGGCCGCCGGATCCGTTATCGCCCAGCTCGGCGAGACCGTGGTCCTCTCCGCGACCACCGCCGGCAAGCAGCCGAAGGAGCAGTTCGACTTCTTCCCGCTGACCGTCGACGTCGAGGAGCGGATGTACGCCGCGGGTCGCATCCCGGGGTCGTTCTTCCGCCGTGAGGGCCGCCCGAGCGAGGACGCGATCCTCACCTGCCGGCTGATCGACCGGCCGCTGCGCCCGTCGTTCGTCAAGGGCCTGCGCAACGAGGTCCAGGTGGTCGAGACCGTGCTGGCGCTCGACCCGCTGCACCCGTACGACGTGGTGGCGATCAACGCCGCGTCGATGTCGACCAAGCTCTCCGGCCTGCCGTTCTCCGGCCCGATCGGGGCGACCCGGATGGCCCACGTGGACGGCGAGTGGGTGGCCTTCCCGACCCACGAGGAGCTGACCCGGGCCACCTTCGACATGGTGGTGGCCGGGCGTGCGCTGCCGGACGGCGACGTCGCGATCATGATGGTCGAGGCCGAGGCGACCGAGCACACCGCCGCGCTGGTTGCCGGCGGCGCGACCGCGCCGACCGAGGAGGTCGTGGCCAGCGGTCTGGAGGCGGCCAAGCCGGCCATCCGGGAGCTGTGCCGGGCGCAGAGCGAGCTGGCCGAGGTGGCCGCCAAGCCGGTCGGCGAGTTTCCGGTCTTCCTGGACTTCCAGGACGACGTGTACGACGCGGTGTCGGCCGTCGCCCGTGACCAGGTCGCCGAGGCCCTCAAGATCGCCGGCAAGGCGGAGCGCGAGGACGCCCTGGACCGGGTCAAGGAGCAGGTTGTCGGCGCACTCGCCGCTCAGTTCGAGGGGCGGGAGAAGGAGCTCAGCGCGGCGTTCCGGGCGTTGAACAAGTCCGAGGTGCGCTCGCGTGTGCTGCGGGATCAGGTCCGCATCGACGGTCGCGGGCTGCGGGACCTCCGCCCGCTGACCGCCGAGATCGGGGTACTGCCCCGGGTGCACGGTTCGGCGCTCTTCGAGCGGGGCGAGACGCAGATCCTCGGCGTCACCACCCTGAACATGCTGCGCATGGAGCAGTCGCTGGACACCCTCTCCCCGGAGAAGTCCAAGCGTTACATGCACAACTACAACTTCCCGCCGTACTCGGTCGGGGAGACTGGCCGGGTCGGTGCGCCGAAGCGGCGCGAGATCGGCCACGGCGCACTCGCCGAGCGGGCGCTGATCCCGGTGCTGCCGGCGCGGGAGGAGTTCCCGTACGCGATCCGTCAGGTCTCCGAGGCACTCGGCTCCAACGGGTCCACCTCGATGGGCTCGGTCTGCGCCTCCACCCTGGCGCTGCTCTCGGCCGGTGTGCCGCTCAAGGCGCCGGTCGCCGGCATCGCGATGGGCCTGATCTCTGACGAGGTGGACGGCAAGACCGAGTACGTGACGCTGACCGACATCCTCGGTGCCGAGGATGCCTTCGGCGATATGGACTTCAAGGTCGCCGGTACCCCGGACTTCGTCACCGCGTTGCAGCTCGACACCAAGCTCGACGGCATCCCGTCCGACGTGCTGGCCGCCGCCCTGCAGCAGGCACACGAGGCCCGGACCACGATCCTCGGCGTGATGCAGGAGGCGATCGCCGGTCCGGCGAGCATGTCGGACTACGCGCCCCGGGTGACCACGGTGAAGATCCCGGTCGACAAGATCGGCATGGTGATCGGCCCGAAGGGGCAGACCATCAACGCCATCCAGGACGAGACCGGCGCCGAGATCTCCATCGAGGACGACGGCACGATCTACGTCGGCGCGACCAACGGCCCGTCGGCCGAGGCCGCGGTGGACCGGATCAACGCGATCGCCAACCCGACCCTGCCGAAGGTGGGCGAGAAGTTCCTCGGCACCGTGGTGAAGACCGCCGCGTTCGGCGCCTTCGTCTCGCTGCTGCCCGGCCGCGACGGTCTGCTGCACATCTCCAAGGTGGGCGACGGCAAGCGGGTCGAGCGGGTTGAGGACTTCCTCAACGTGGGTGACAAGGTCGAGGTGCAGATCGCCGACATCGACGCCCGGGGCAAGATCTACCTGGACAAGGTCCGGGCCGAGGGCGAGGCCGCACCGGCGGAGGCCGGCGCCGAGCGCCCGCCGGCCCGTGACGGCGGCGACCGGGGACCGCGGGACCGCGGCGACCGGGAGCGCGGCGACCGGGGACCCAGCCGGGGCGACCGGGATGGCGGCGAGGGCGGCGGCGAGGGCGGCGGTGAGGGCGGCGGCGAACGTCGTCGTCGCAGCCGGCACAGCTGATCCGTTCCCGCCGCGTACCGTCCCTTCCGGAGGTACCGCCAATCTAGGAGTCATGGTCCCGTGAGCCAGTCGAAGCGAGCGGTGACCCGTACTCTGAGTAGCGATCCGCTGGGCAGCACCGTACGACGTACGGTGCTGCCCAGCGGGCTACGGGTGCTCACCGAGGCCATCCCCACCGTGCGCAGCGTCTCGTTCGGTATCTGGGTGGCGGTCGGTTCCCGCGACGAGACCGGCTCGCAGGCCGGGGTGTCGCATTTCCTGGAGCATCTGCTCTTCAAGGGCACCCAGAAGCGGGGTGCCCTCGACATCTCCGCGGCGATCGAGGCGGTGGGCGGTGAGACCAACGCCTTCACCACCAAGGAATACACCTGCTACTACGCCCGGGTGCTGGACCAGGACCTGCCCCTGGCCATTGACGTGATGTGCGATCTGGTCGCCGACTCGGTGCTCGACCCAGCCGACGTGGAGACCGAGCGGGGCGTGATCCTCGAAGAAATCGCCATGCACGACGACGAGCCCGGCGACGAGGTGCACGACCTGTTCGCTCGGGCGGTCTATGGCGACCACCCGCTCGGCCGACTCATCTCGGGCACCGAGGAGACCATCACCCCGATGTCCCGGCGGCAGATCCTGAGCTTCTATCAGCGGCGCTACCGGGCACCGTCGATCGTGATCTCCGCCGCCGGCAACCTCGACCATGTTAAAACGGTCAAGCTGATCCGGGAGGCGGTGCGTGGCACCCGGTTGGGGGCCGGTGCGGAATCGGCGGCGCCGTACCGGGCGGCCACGCCGGGCGTACCCGTCCGCCCACCCCGGACCCTGCTCGAGCGGCGGGAGACCGAGCAGGCGCATGTCGTACTCGGCTGTCCCGGGATCGGCCGGTTCGACGAGCGGCGCTTCGCCCTCGGGGTGCTCAACAACGTGCTGGGCGGCGGCATGTCCAGCCGGCTGTTCCAGGAGATCCGCGAACGGCGCGGGTTGGCCTACTCGGTCTACTCGTACTCCAGCCAGTACGCCGACAGTGGACTGTTCGCCGTCTACGCCGGTTGCGCGCCGGGCAGGGTCGATGAGGTGCTGACGCTGATCCGTGCCGAGCTGGCCGAGGTCGCCGCGCGGGGGATCAGCGCGACCGAACTGGCCCGGGGCAAGGGTATGACCAAGGGCTCGTACGTGCTCGGTCTGGAGGACACCGGTTCCCGGATGAGCCGGCTGGCCAAGGGTGAACTGCTCTTCGGTGAACTGCTCTCGGTCGACGCGCTGCTGGCCCGGGTGGACGAGGTCAGCGCCGACGAGGTGAACGCGCTCGCCGCTGATCTGCTCTCCCGGCCGATGTCGTTGGCGGTGGTCGGCCCGTTCGACGAGGGTGACTTCACCACCATCGGCTGAGATGGGTAACGCCCGGCACCGGGCCGTGTCGGCCTTGGGATAGGTTGTGCCCCGTGAGTGACGAGCGTGAGGTCGTGAGCCAGTCGTCGACGCAGCCGAGCCGATCGTCGGCGGAGCCGACCAGGGTCGGGGTGCTTGGCGCGCGGGGTCGGATGGGTGTCGAGGTGTGCCGGGCGGTGGACGCCGCTGACGACCTCGAACTGGTGGCAATGATCGACCAAGGCGACTGGCTCTTCAACGCATCGGACGCCAATGCTGAGGTGGTTGTCGATTTCACCACCCCGGATGTGGTGATGGACAACCTGCACTGGTGCATCGACCAGGGCATCAACGTCGTGGTCGGCACCACCGGTTTCACCGAACAGCGGCTGGATCGGGTGCGCAACTGGTTGTCGCACAAGCCCGGGGTCGGTGTGGTGATCGCACCCAACTTCGGGATCGGCGCGGTGCTGATGATGCAGTTCGCGGCGCGGGCGGCCCGGTTCTTCGAGTCCGTCGAGGTGATCGAGCAGCACCACCCGAAGAAGTTTGACGCGCCGAGTGGCACCGCCGCGTACACCGCTCGGCTGATCGGGCAGGCCCGCGCGGCGGCCGGCATGGCCGCCGCGCCGGATGCCACCCGGGACGAGGTGCCCGGTGCGCGCGGTGCCGACATCGACGGGGTACGGGTGCACTCGGTGCGCGCCACCGGCCTGGTCGCCCATCAGGAGGTGCTGTTCGGTACGACCGGGGAGACGCTGACCATCCGGCACGACTCGTACGACCGGGTGTCCTTCATGCCCGGTGTCCTGCTGGCCGTCCGGTCGGTGCTGCACCGCCCCGGTCTCACCGTGGGACTCGACGCGCTACTCGACTGACACGGTCAGCCCGGCCGGCAGGCCGGAGATCGTGGCCGCGCCGGACCGGTCGACGGTGACGTCGACCGGTACGCCGGCCACCCGTAGCCGTCGCACCGAGACCGCGCCGAGTGACTCGCCGCGCATTGGCCGTAGCCGGACCCGGCCGGCCGGTACGTCGGGGTAGAGGCCGACCGCCGCTTGGGCCAGGGTAACGGCGGCCGCGGCCGACCACGCCTGGGGCTGACAGGCTGCCGGGTACGGCGCGGGCCGGCCCAGCGACTGGAACGGGCAGGGCAGCCCGTTCACCGGCAGGGTGCCGTTCGTCGGAGCGGACAACTACACCCGGCTCTTCACCGAGGACAGCCTGGCCCGGCGCGACTTCATGACCGCCATCCGTAACAACCTCTACTACGTGGCGATCGTGGTGCCGGTGCAGACCGTGCTGGCCCTGGGCCTGGCCCTGGTGGTCAACAATCGGATGCTCAAGGGGAAGTCGTTCTTCCGTACCGCGTTCTATTTCCCCTCCGTCACCAGTTCGGTGGCGATCAGCGTGGTCTTCCTCTTCCTGTTCGCCAACTCCGGTGCGGTCAACCGGCTGATCGGCCTCTTCGGCATCGATGGACCACAGTGGTTCGCCGACCCCCGGGGCGTACTGCACATCCTGCTCGGCGCGGTCGGTGTGGACAGTCCGCCGACGGCGCTCGCCGACGGTGGACCGTTCGGCCTGACCTGGTGGGAGTGGCTCTCCGGGCCCAGTGTGGCGATGTGCTCGATCATCACCCTGGTGATCTGGACCACCTCCGGCACATTTATGTTGATGTTCCTCGCCGCGTTGCAGAACGTACCGGTGGCCCTGGAAGAGGCGAGCATGCTGGATGGCGCGAGCCGCTGGCAGCGGTTCCGGCACGTCACCATTCCGATGATCAAGCCGACTCTGTTCCTGGTGCTGACGCTGGGTCTGATCGGCACCTGGCAGGTCTTCGACCAGATCTACGTGATGAGCCAGGGCAATCCGGCCAAGACCACGCTCACCCCGGCCTTCCTGTCCTACCGGACCGCGTTCACCAACTTCGAGTACGGCTCCGGCGCGGCCATCTCATTCCTGCTGTTCCTGATCATCATCGTGCTGACCCTGCTGCAACGGCGGGTGCTACGCGACCGCGACGCCGCCCGCCCGCGTCGTTGGTTCCGTCGGACCGAGCGGAGGTCCTGAAGATGGCCGTGCTGACCAAACCGTCGAAGACGACGCCGAAAAGCACGTCCGTAACGGCCGCCCGCCGCCGCGAGCCGCGCACCCTGGTGACCCGCTTCGTCGGGTACGCCGTGCTGATCTTCTTCAGCCTGGTCTTCCTCTACCCGTTCGTCATCCAGATCGGCAACTCGTTCAAGACCGAACCGGACGCGGCGGCCAACCCGCTCTCCCCGGTGCCGGATCCGATCGACCTGAGCAGCTTCCAGCGGATCTTCGAGGGCACCAACTTCCCGCTCTGGCTGGGTAACTCGCTACTGGTCACCGTACTGGTCACGCTCGGTCGGGTGTTCTTCGATTCGCTCGCCGGCTACGCCCTCGCCCGGCTGCGGTTCGCCGGTCGGGGTGCGGTCTTCGCCGCGGTGATCGCGGTGATGGCGGTGCCCGGTGTGGTGTTGCTGATCCCCAAGTTCCTGGTGCTCAACCAGCTCGGTATCTACAACAGTTACTCGGCGCTGATCGTGCCGCTGCTGGCCGATGCGGCGGGCGTGTTCATCATGAAACAGTTCTTCGAGTCCATTCCGGTCAGCGTCGAAGAAGCGGCCCGGATCGACGGTGCCGGCACCTTCCGTACCTTCTGGTCGGTGGTGCTGCCGATGGCGAAACCGGCGCTGATCACGCTGACCATCCTCTCCTTCCAGGGCTCCTGGAACGAATTCCCGCACTCCCTGGTCGCACTCCCTGGTCGCGGTCCAGGACTCGAATCTGTTCACCCTGCCGCGTGGTTTGGCCGACCTGGTCAGCGGCTCGCTGGGCAAGGGCACGCAGTATCCGCTCAAGCTCGGCGCCGCGCTGCTGGCCACCATCCCGGTCGCGGTGATCTTCACGGTCTTCCAGCGGTATTTCGTGCGCGATGCCAACGACGGCGCGGACAAGAGCTGACCGTGCGGTCCGGGCCTGACGCGGCGTTGAGGGCGGCGTCAGGCCCCGGGGGTCAGGCAGACTGAGCCCCGGGGGTCAGGCAGACGTGCAGGCGGAGCTGGTTGACCAGCAGGTCATCCACGTCGAGTGCCCGGGTCGCCCCGTCCGGTTCCCATCCGGCGCTGCCGAGGAACTTGCGGGTGGCCGGATCGCCGTCGAACGCCCAGGCCACCGCGATGGCGGCGCCGTCGGCACGCCACAGGTCGACGCTGGCCGCGAGTAGCCGGCTGCCGTGCCCGCGCCGGCCCCACCGGGGCTCGACCAGCAGATCGGTTACCGCCACCACATCTTCGCCCAGTGCGGTGGGCGGCTCGTCCGGGGCCAACGCCTGTTCGTCAACCGGGCCGGATGCGGCGAAACCCACCAAATGTGACTGTTCGCCCTGTTCCACCGCGACCAGCACGCGGTGTCGGTCGGAGGGGGGCGTCTCAATCGCCGCGACCCATTGCCGGGACAGGAAAGCCTCGTTGAGGTTGTCGAGCACGTGTTTGGGCAACATCCGTCGGTAGGCGACCCGCCAGGTCGCGAGCTGGATGCGTGCGATTTCGCCGGCGTCGGAGGGACGCGCCGGGCGGACGTACCCGAGAGCCATGACAGGCAGCCTACGGACGCGAGGAGGCGAGGATGGCACAGGGTGGCCTGCGGCGCACCCGGTACCAGGTGCTCTTCCTGCTGGTCCTTGCGGCGGCGGTGGCGGGTTTTCTCGATCTGGTGGCGGCCCGGCACGGTTTCTTCGATCTGCGAATTTATCGCGGCGCGCTGCGACATTGGCTCGACGGTGGCCAGCTCTATAACTGGATCAAGCCCGGCACCAGGTACGGGTTCACCTATCCGCCGTTCGCCGCGCTGATCATGCTGCCCATGACGTACCTTCCCTGGCCGGTGGTCATGGTGATCAGCGTGACCCTCAGTGTGCTGGCCGGGGCGCTGGTGCTCTGGTGGCTGGTCGACCCGATCGCCCGCCGGATGGGCTGGCCGCGCTGGTTCGCCCTGGCCGTCGCGGGCTGCCTGGCGGCGGCCTTCGAGCCGCTGCGCGAGACGGTCAATTTCGGCCAGGTCAACCTGCTGCTCCTCCTCCTCGTCGCGGCCGACCTGCTCTGGCTGGTGGCCCCGTTCCCGAGTGCCGGCGGAGCGGCACTGGCCCGGTACCGCCGCTTCGCCGGGGTGGGGATCGGCCTGGCCACCGCGATAAAGCTGACCCCGGGGATCTTCATCGTCTATCTGTTGATCACCGGGCGCTGGCGGGCGATGTGCACCGCGATCGGTACCGCCGTCGCGGCCACCCTGGTGGCTGCCGCGATCGCGCCGGATACCTCCCGGATGTTCTGGACCTCGGCGGTCTGGGACACCGACCGGGTCGGGACACTGGCCTTCATCTCCAACCAGTCATGGCAGGGCATGGTGGCCCGGCTCAACCCGGACCAGCCGAGCACCCTGGTCTGGTTGATGCTGGTCGCCGCGACCCTGATCTTCTGGACCTGGCGCTGCCGGATGGCGGTGGCGGCCGGCGACGAGCTGACCGGGTTCGCGCTGACCGGGGTGGTGGGCTGCCTGGTCAGTCCGGTGACCTGGGTGCACCACCTGGTCTGGCTGCTTCCGGCGCTGGTGCTGCTGGTCGACAATGCCTTCGCCGCCCCGGCCGGCAGTGGTCGTCGGCGTCGGCTGCTGGCCTTCGCGATCGTCGGGTACCTGGTGCTGATCAGCCGCCTGGTCTGGATCTGGCAGCTGGATTTCAGTGGCGTGCTCGGTTTCCTGGGCAGCAACGCCTACGTCTGGGTCAGCCTCGCGTTGTTGCTGGTGCTGCCGACCCGCAGCCGGTCACAGGTGCTCGAGGCGAGCGGCGTAACAGAGTTCGGGCAGGCTGAGCGGGGGGCGCCCGCCGGGCAACTCGAGTTCGTGACGCGACTCTTCGTCATCGGCGACCAGCCGTGCGCAAGATCCCCGTGATCAGGGAGCTGATAGTGCGACACGCCGACGATACGCGCGGGCCAGTCCCTGATCACGAAGAAAATGGGGGGTCGGTTAGGGTGCAGCGCGATGGCCGTACCGGAATCCTTGTCCCTTGCCCAGGCCCGTCGCATCACGCTCGCCGCCCAGGGATTCGCCGATCCCGCCCCCACCGGGGTGCCCACCATGCGCCACCTGCGCCGGGTGCTGGGCCGGATCGGGCTGCTCCAGATGGACTCGGTGAACGTCCTGCAGCGGGCGCACTACCTGCCGCTCTACAGTCGGCTCGGGCCGTACCCGACCGGGTTGCTCGACCAGGCAGCCTACCGGCGTCCCCGGCAGCTCTTCGAATACTGGGGCCATGAGGCCTCGCTGATCCCGGTCGACCTGCACCCGGCGCTGCGTTGGCGGATGGCGCGGGCCCGGTCCGACTCGTGGGGTGGCATGCGCCGGATCGCCGCCGAGCAGCCCGAGCTGGTCGCCTGGGTACGCGACGAGGTGCGCGCCAACGGCCCGTTGACCGTGGCCGAGATCGAGCACGACGCGCCGCGGGAGACCGGCAACTGGGGTTGGAACTGGTCGGCGGTCAAGCGGGCGCTGGAGTTCCTCTTCTGGGCCGGTGAGGTGAGCGCGGCCAGTCGCAACAGCGCCTTCGCCCGGGTCTACGACGTACCGGAACGGGTGCTGCCGGCGGCGGTGCTGGCCGCACCGACACCGACCGGGCCCGAGGCGTACCGGCGGCTGGTCGCGGTCGCCGCGCGGGCGCTGGGGGTGGCCGCGGAGCCGGAGCTGCGTGACTACTTCCGGCTGCCCCTGGCCGCAGCCCGGGTCGCGATCGCCGAGCTGGTCGAGGCGGGCGAGCTGCTGCCGGTGGCGGTGCAGGGCTGGCGCGTGCCGGCCTACCTGCACGCCGAGGCGCGACTACCACGCTGGATCCGGGGTAACACGCTGGTCAGCCCATTCGACCCGCTTGTCTGGGAACGGGCCCGCGCCGAGCGACTCTTCGGCTTCACCTACCGGATCGAGATCTACGTGCCGGCCCCGCAACGGGTGCATGGCTATTACGTGCTGCCGTTCCTGCAGGGCGATCGGTTCACCGCCCGGGTCGACCTGAAGGCCGACCGCAGGGCCGGCGTGCTGCTGGTCCCGGCTGCCTGGGGCGAGCCGGGCGCCGATCCACTGGAGACCGCGTCGGCCCTCGCCGCCGAGCTGTACCGGCTCGCCGGCTGGCTCGGTCTGCACGCGGTGGCCGCCCCGGTGGCGGGCGACCTGGCGGTGCCGCTCGCCGCCGCCCTCGCTACCACCGCGGGAGTACGGTGAAATGGCCGGGCACGCGGCGCGACGGACCGACGGAAACGGTGAGGTGCGATGACGAGCGTTGGTGGACCAGTGGACGAGCCGGGCCCGGTGACCACGGGACCCACCCCCGCCCCGGCGGAGGTGCCGCTGCCCTACCCGGTGCCGCCGTATCCGGCCTCGGAGGACCGGCTCACCCGGTTCGGTAACCGGGTGCGGGCCAAACTGCCGCGCTGGGCCACGCCGGTGGCCGTACTGGGCTGCGTGGGGGCCGCCGTCGGCTACACGATGTTGGTCGACCCGACCCGCAGTGCCCCGGACGCGCTACCCACCTGTCTGCTGAAGTTGACCACCGGGCTGGACTGCCCGGGGTGCGGCGGTACCCGGGCCTTCTGGTACTTGCTGCACGGTGACCTACCGGCCGCCGCCCGGCACCACCTGGTGTTCGTCTTCGCCGTGCCGTTTCTGATCTACGCCTACCTGGTCTGGGCCGGGCGGCAGATGTTCGGCTGGCGACTGCCCCAGCCCCGGGTGACACCCACGATGATCGGCGTCTTTCTCGGCGGTTGGTTGATCTTCTCGGTGCTGCGCAACCTGCCCTGGGCGCCGTTCGACTGGCTCTATGTCTGACGACCGCCGGGGGTGGCGCTGGCGCTGCGGCTAACCGGAGGAACTACAGTTCCAGGAATGCCGGAGATCGTGCCCCCGCAGGTCAGCCTCGTCGCCTGGACACATTTCGAACCGCCGTCCGACGTCCCATGGTCGACCGATACCGACGGTGGCCAGGCGCTCGCCGAGTTCGCCGGGCGGGCCTGCTACCAGTCGTGGCGTAAGCCCAATCCGGCCACCGCGACCAATGCCGGTTATCTGGCACACATTCTGGAGGTCGGCCACCTCTCCGTGCTGGAGCACGGCAGCGTGACCTTCTACTTCACCGGGGTGTCCCGCTCGTTCACCCACGAGCTGATCCGACACCGGCACTTCTCCTACTCCCAGTTGTCGCAGCGGTACGTGCCGGAGCGCGACGCGGCGATGGTGGAGCCCTCGGTGATCGCCGAGGACCCTGAGCTGCACAAGCGGTTCGTCGAGGCGACCGAGGCGAGCGTGCGGGCCTACACCGAGTTGCTCGCGGGGCTGGAGCAGCGGTTCGCCGATGTGGCAAATCCGACACTGCGCCGCAAGCAGGCCCGCCAGGCGGCCCGCGCGGTGCTACCCAACGCGACCGAGACCCGGATCGTGGTCACCGGCAACTACCGGGCCTGGCGGCACTTCATCGGCATGCGGGCCACCGAGCACGCTGACGTGGAGATCCGTGAACTGGCCGTCGAGTGCCTGCGTCAGCTCCAGCGGGTCGCGCCGAACGTCTTCGCCGACTTCACCATCTCCACGCTCCCGGATGGCACCGAGATCGCCACGAGCCGGTACGCCGAGCAGTCCTGAGCCCTTCCCCAGCAGACCGGGAGCGGCCGTCCGCTAGGTTGTTCGCATGACCCACGACCATCCTGTCCCGTCCGATCGGGAGGCGCCCCGTCCGTTCGGGCGGCTGCTCACGGCCATGGTGACGCCGTTCACCACGGACGGCGGACTGGACCTCGACGGTGCGGCCAGATTGGCCAGCTATCTGGTCGACGAACAGTCAAACGACGCTCTCGTGGTGAACGGCACCACCGGCGAGTCGCCAACCACCACCGACGCGGAGAAGGAGCGGTTGGTCCGCGCCGTGGTGGAGGCGGTCGGCGACCGGGCCAAGATCGTCGCGGGGGTCGGCACCAACGACACCCGACACACCATCGAACTCGCCTCGGCGGCGGAGAAGGCCGGCGCCGACGGACTGTTGGTGGTCTCGCCCTACTACAACAAGCCGCCGCAGGCCGGGTTGATCGAACACTTCACCGCGGTGGCCGATGCCAGTGGTCTGCCGGTGATGCTCTACGACATTCCGCACCGCACCGGGGTGCCGATCACCAGTGAGAGCCTGGTCCGGCTCGCTGAGCATGACCGGATCGTCGCGGTCAAGGACGCCAAGGGCGACCTGATCGCCACCTCCCGGGTGACCAGCCACACCGACCTGGCCTTCTACTGCGGTGAGGACGCGTTGACCCTGCCGGCCCTTGCGGTCGGCAGCGTCGGGTTGGTCGGCACCTCCACGCACCTGACCGGCACGTTGACCAAACAGATGATCGAGGCGTACGAGCGCGGCGAGGTCGCGGTGGCCCGCGCCCTGCACCGTCGGCTGTTGCCGCTGTTCACCGGCATCTTCCGGGCCCCGGGCACCATCCTGGTCAAGGCCGCGATGGCGGCCCACGGTCTGCCGGCCGGACCGGTACGCCTCCCGCTGGTGCCGGCCACCGAGGCCGAGATCGCCCAACTGCGCAGCGACTGCGCCGAGTCGGGGTTGGAGTTGCCGTTGTGACCGGAGACGGCGTGGGGACGGTCGACCGGAGCAACGAGGGGAACGTATGAGTCAGCCGGGCATTGAATTGGACTTTCCGCCGCCGCTGCCTGAGGGCGGGCTGCGGATCATTCCGCTGGGTGGTCTGGGCGCGATCGGGCGCAACATGACCGTCTTTGAGTACGAGGGCAAACTGCTGGTGGTCGACTGCGGGGTGCTCTTCCCGGATGTCGAGCAGCCGGGGGTCGACCTGATCCTGCCGGACTTCGCGCCGATCCTGGACCGGCTCGGGGACGTGCAGGCCATCGTGTTGACCCACGGCCACGAGGACCACATCGGGGCGGTGCCCTACCTGCTGGCCCACAAGCCGGACATTCCGCTGGTCGGGTCACAGTTCACCCTCGCCCTGGTCGAGGCGAAACTGGCCGAGCGGCGGATCGATCCGTACACGCTGACCGTGCGGGAGGGCGGCCGGGAGCGGCTGGGCCCGTTCGAGTGCGAGTTCTTCGCGGTCAACCACTCGATCCCGGATGCGCTCGCGGTGGCCATCCGGACCCCGGCCGGCCTGGTGCTGCACACCGGCGACTTCAAGATGGACCAGCTTCCACTCGACGGGCGGATCACCGACCTGGCCGGCTTCGCCCGGCTCGGGGCCGAAGGCGTCGACCTGCTGCTCTCCGACTCGACCAACGCGGAGATCCCCGGCTTCGTCACCCCGGAGCGGGAGATCGGCCCGGTGCTCGACTCGATCTTCGCTAAGGCACACGGGCGGATCATTGTCGCCTCGTTCGCCTCGCACGTGCACCGGGTGCAGCAGGTGCTCGACTCGGCTGCCGAGCATGGCCGCAAGGTCGCGCTGATCGGCCGGTCGATGGTCCGCAACATGGGCATCGCCCGTGATCTGGGCCTGCTCAACATCCCGCCCGGCCTGGTGGTCAGTCTGGACGAGGCCACCGCGTTGCCGCCGGACCAGATCGTCTTGATGTCAACCGGCTCGCAGGGTGAGCCGATGAGCGCGCTGGGCCGGATGGCCACCGGCGACCACCGGCACATCACCGTGGCGCCCGGCGACACGGTGGTGCTGGCCAGCTCACTGGTGCCGGGGAATGAGACCTCGGTCTACCGGGTGATCAACCAGCTCTCCCGGGCTGGTGCGGTGGTGATCCACAAGGATGTGGCGAAGGTGCACGTCTCCGGGCACGCCCCGGCCGGCGAGCTGCTCTATCTGCTCAATGTGGTGCGGCCGAGCAACCTGATGCCGGTGCACGGCGAGTGGCGCCACCTGCGGGCACACGCCCGGCTGGGCATCGAGAGCGGGGTCGCGCCGGACCGGGTGGTGCTCTGCGAGGACGGCGACGTGGTCGACCTGGTCGAGGGGCACGCCCGGGTGGTCGGACACGTCAAGAGCCGGTACGTCTACGTCGACGGCCTGGCCGTCGGTGACGTAGGCGAGTCGCTGCTCACCGAGCGGCGGATGCTCGGCGACGGTGGTTTCATTTCGGCGACCGTGGTCGTCGACTCGGTGACCGGCAAGGTGGTCGGCGGACCGACCGTGTCGGCCAAGGGATTCTCCGATGACCCGGGGGCGTTCAACCCGGTGATCCCGCTGATCACCGAGGCGCTGGGCCGGGCCGCGACGGAGGGCATCACCGATCCACACCAGCTCCAGCAGATCGTCCGGCGGACGGTGGGACGTTGGGTCAACGACGCGTACCGTCGTCGTCCGATGATCGTGCCCACCGTCGTTGAGGTCTGACCAGCAACCCGCGCCGGGACGCTGACCGGAGGCCGAGCCGCCTGAGTGCGCGTACTTGGGCGGCGGGCCGGCCGGTTGCGTAGCGTTGCCAGCGGGGGGTTGCCCATGGGCTACCGGTTGTTGGCCTGGCTGATCGTGCTGCTGCACTTCGGCTTTCTGGTCTACCTGCTGCTCGGCGGGTTCCTCGCCTGGCGTTGGCCGCGGGCGATCTGGCCGCATCTGGCGGCGGTGGCCTGGGGGATCGCGGTGATCGGCGCCGAGCTGGGTTGCCCGCTCACCTACGCCGAGCACTGGGCCCGGCGGCAGGCCGGTGAGATCGGGATCCGTCAGGGCTTCATCGACCGGTACCTCGAGGGTGTGCTCTATCCCGAGCGCTACACCCTGTTGGTGCAGGTGCTGGTCGCGGTCGTGGTTGCCGGATCCTGGATCGGCCTGCTGCTGCGGTACCGGCGGCGTCGCCCGGCCGCCGGCTGAGTATCCGTCGGCCGGGGTGGGAAGCGAACCCTCAGGGCAGCGCGGCCACCGCGGCCGCGAACGCGACACCGGTGGTCAGCGCCGCGTTGACCAGTACAGCGAGCTGCGGCCCGGCGACGCCCTGCCGCAGATCGGTGCTGACCTCACCGGCCAGGATCAGCTCGCCGGACCCGGATTCGCGCACGTACGCCTTGGGTAGCAGTCGGTCGCGGTTCCACGTGTTGCAGAACTCGTACGCCTCGGCCAGCCGCCGGGTCGGCAGCCGGCGCTCGGCGGTGACCCGGGTGTACAGGATTTCTCCGCCGTCACCCATGCGTTCGAAGCGGATGAGCGCGTCACCCCAGCGCCCCCGGATGGTGCCGTCGGCTTCGATCACGTAGTGATCCCGGCGCTCGTCCAGCACCGCGACCACGGCCGCGAGGCGCAGCGGGGCCAGCAGTTCCGGGCGGCTGTCGGGCGGAACGCCGACCGGCACCGCCCAGTCGTCCGCTGGCTCCTCCACCGGTAGCGCGAACTGTTCGTCGGCAGGCAATGGGCCGGGCCGGCCGCCGACGGAGCGGACGCCCCGTCCAGGGAGCGGCTGATCGGCCAGCCAGGATGCCATCCGGCCGGACTGGTGGCTGGTGCCGTTGCGGGCGTCGAACCGCCCGGCGAGATCCTGCGTGGTGGCGAGCAGGTCGGCACCGAGCGAGGGTACGGTAAGTTCCGCGGCGCGTCGGTCGCCGTACCCCGGTCGATGCAGGGTACGTCCGGCGTGTCCGGCCTCGACGGCCAGTCGGCAGACCAGCGCGCCGGCCGCCGCGAACTCCATTGCCGACAACTCGTCGCTGGGCCGGTCGAGTCGGCCGAGCTGCTCGGCGAGGATCCGCAGACCCCGTTCGTGATGTCCGGTCAGCGCGCAGAAGCGCAGGTGGGCGGCGAGCAACGGGAACGCGTCGCGCTCATGTCGGTGTCGCCGGTAGGCCCGGATGTGCGCCTGGGCCGCCTCCTGATAGCGGCCGAGGCGCAGGTAGGGCAGGAGCAGCCCGGCGAGCCCTTGCTCCGGCTGTTGGGCGCAGCCCGCCGGATCGGTCAGCACCGGCTCGACGATGCTGGCCGCCTCGGCCCACTCGCCCCAGCCGGCGAGCAGTCCGGCCTGTTCGGATCGATCGCAACCGGCGCAGTCGCTCTGCTCGTCGCGGGGCGCGGTACGCCACCGGGTCAGCCAGCCGCGGGCCGTCGGCTCGTCACCGAGATGATCGGCGATCCGGCAGCGCAGCTTGTGGGTGAGCTGCGGGCTGTGCCCATCTTCGGACAACCGCCGAGCCAGGTCGTCGAGGCCGGCCCGGGTCTGAGTCAGCCCGACGCGGTAGGTGCCGAGCAGCATGGCCACCGTCCACCTGTGATAGCGGTGCAGCAGCCGCGCCTGCCGACTGTCGAACAGGGCCGGAGCGTGGTCGTACGTCGCCCGGCACCATTCGAACGGGGCCAACATCCGCCACCGTTGCGTGTGCTGGTGGGTGGCGATCAGTTCGAGACGGGCGTCGAAGCCGAGCCGCAGGTCCGCCGCCGCGTCGGCGTACGCGGCCAGCCGTTCCAGTTCTGTGATCTTGTCGACGCCGTCGGGCAGGTCTCTGGCCTCGGCCAGTGCGGCGACCAGTTCGTCGCGGGTCATCCGGGCACCGTGCCGCGTCCGACGGGGGCCGCACTGCGCTCGGTCATGAAGCCTCCTCGGGTGGCGGGACCATGGCCGGTAGGTCGGTCGACCCGGCGCAGGGCGGGGTCTGTCGCCCGGCGGGTGACAAACCCGCCCACCTCATGTCCATTGCGGGGAGATGGGGCATTTGGTCTGCCGGTGATGTTAGGCGGATCACGGATCGATGCATAGCCAGGCACACGGTGGGCAGGACACGGCTCGTAAAAACGGGGAATCCTCGGAGTGCGCGGCTACCGTGTGACTCTATGGCGGGTCGTGCCTCATCCCAGGCGAACCGGCGCCGGAGCGGCTCGTCGACCCGTTCCGGCGCCGGTGTGGGTGCTGCCCGTACCCGCCAGTCGGCCCGGACCAAAGCGACCGCCCGACGCCGCCCGACCCGGCCGAGCCCGGCCGCGAAGGCCGGCCGTGCGGCCGGCGCCGCCTGGATGGGGCTGGCGCACGGTCTCGGCTGGGCGATTCGGGCCGTGGGCCGGCAGGCGGCCACCGCCCGCAATCTCGATCCGGAGCACCGGCGCGACGGGGCCGGCCTGCTCGTGCTCGGTCTGGCGATCCTGAGCGCGGTGGCGGTGTGGTTCTCCTCCGCCGGCCCGGTCGGCAGTCGGCTGGCCGACACCATCCGGCTCTTCCTCGGAGCGATCTCGGTCGTGCTGCCGATCCTGTTGCTGATCGGCGCGGTCCGCTTGATGCGCCAGCCGGGCGAGCCGGCGCACCGTGGCCGTGGCCTGGTCGGTTGGACGGCGTTGATCGTCTCCACCGCCGCCCTGTTGCATATCTGGCGGCAACCGACCGACAACGAGGAGCGGGACTTTGCCGGTGGCCTGATCGGCGCCGGCGTCGGGCGGACCCTGGAGCAGGCGGTCAGCCCGTGGGTGGCCGTGCCGGTGCTGGTGCTGCTCCTGCTCTTCGGGCTGCTGGTGGTCACCGCCACGCCGATCAACAAGATCCCGGAGCGGCTCGGGCTGCTCGCTGGCGCGGTGCTCGGGCCGCCGTCGGATGACCCGGACGGCCCGGCGGAGGAAGAGCCGGCGGAACGACCCGCCGCGCGGCGTCGACCGGCGCGTCGCCGCCAGGCCACCGCCGCCGCCGCGGTACCCGCCGCGTCCCTCGCCGATGACGACGAGCACGACCAGGAACCGGTTGTCCTGCCGCGTAAGCGGGCCGGGAAGGCGCCCGCCAGCCAGCGGGCCGCTGCCCCGCCGGAACACTCCCCGCCGCCCAGCCGGGCGGAGCAGCTCGCGCTCACCGGCCTGGCTGGCGACTACACGCTGCCACCGGCCAACCTGCTGCGCCCAGGTGGTACGCCGAAGACCCGGAGCAAGGCCAACGACGAGGTGATCGCGGCGCTGACCGGGGTCTTCGATCAGTTCGATGTGGACGCCGCGGTCACCGGCTTCACCCGGGGGCCCACGGTCACCCGGTACGAGGTCGAGCTGGGCCACGGGGTGAAGGTGGAGCGGATCACCCAGCTCTCCCGCAACATCGCCTACGCGGTGAAGTCACCCGACGTCCGGATCCTGAGCCCGATCCCGGGCAAGAGCGCGGTCGGCGTGGAGATCCCGAACAGCGACCGGGAGGATGTGGCCCTGGGGGACGTGCTGCGCTCACGTGCGGCGACGGCCGATCACCATCCGATGCTGGTCGCGCTCGGCAAGGACATCGAGGGCGGCTACGTGGTGGCCAACCTGGCGAAGATGCCGCACATCCTGGTCGCCGGCGCCACCGGTGCCGGGAAATCTTCCTGCCTCAACTCCTTGCTCGTCTCGGTGCTGGCCCGGGCCACCCCGGATCAGGTGCGGCTGTTGCTGATCGACCCGAAACGGGTGGAGATGTCCGGCTACGAGGGCATCCCGCACCTGGTTACGCCGATCGTCACCAACCCGAAGAAGGCGGCGGACTCCCTGGAGTGGGTGGTCCGCGAGATGGACATGCGTTACGACGACCTCGCCGCCAACGGGGTACGGCATATCGACGACTACAACCGTAAGGTGCTCGCCGGCCAGATCAAGCCGCCGCCGGGCAGCGAGCGGGAGATCCGGCCGTACCCGTATCTGCTGGTGATCGTCGATGAGTTGGCTGATCTGATGATGGTCGCCCCGCGCGACGTGGAGGATTCGGTCGTCCGGATCACCCAGTTGGCCCGGGCCGCCGGCATCCACCTGGTGCTGGCCACCCAGCGCCCCTCGGTCGACGTGGTGACCGGTCTGATCAAGGCCAACGTGCCGTCCCGGTTGGCCTTCGCCACCTCGTCGTTGGCCGACTCGCGGGTCATCCTGGACCAGCCCGGTGCGGAGAAGCTGATCGGCCGAGGCGACGGACTGTTCCTGCCAATGGGCGCCTCCAAGCCGGTACGCATCCAGGGCGCCTGGGTGCGGCGAGTCGGAGATAGCCGACATCGTGAAGTTCTGCCGGAACCAGCGCGAGCCGGAGTTCCGCGCGGATGTGCTCACCCCCGTGCAGGACAACAAGAAGAAGATCGACGAGGAGATCGGTGACGATCTGGCCCTGCTGGTGCAGGCGATCGAACTGGTGGTGACCTCACAGTTCGGCTCCACCTCGATGTTGCAACGCAAGCTGCGGGTCGGCTTCGCCAAGGCCGGCCGGTTGATGGACCTGATGGAGACCCGGGGCATCGTCGGGCCCTCCGAGGGCTCCAAGGCGCGCGACGTCCTGGTCAAGCCGGACGAGTTGGCAGAGGCGCTGGCCGGCGCTGGGCAGTGGCGCCGACTGAGGCGTTGGGCAGTGGCGCCGACTGAGGCGGCCGACAGCCGACCGCGCACTGCTCAGGAAAAGAGCTTCAGCCCGACGACCCCAGCCACGACCAGCAGCAGACAGCTGATCCGTGGGACGTTGACCGACTCGCCGAGGGCCAGCATCCCCACCACGGCCGTACCGACCGCGCCGATACCCACCCAGACGGCGTAGCCGGTGCCAATCGGGATCTCGCGTAGCGCCCAGGCCAGGCCCGCCATGCTGAAGATCAGGGCAACCAGGAAGACCACCGACGGGAGCGGCCGGGTGAAACCCGCGCTGCGGCCGAGCGCGATCGCCCAGACGCTCTCCAGCAGTCCGGAGAGCACCAACACCAGCCAAGCCATGACAACCACCTCTGCGATGGCGCCCGGGCGGGATCACCCGGACGAGTCGGAAACGTCATCCAGGTGGGTCGTCTTGGCTCACCGGGTACGACCCACAACTCGTCCGGGACGGCATGCCAGCTGGCCGGGCCGTCCCGCCGACCGTAGCACCGGGGGCGGGCGACTGGTGCTCACGGTCGGACAGAGTGGTACGGATTCCACCCCGGCCGCCCGGGCAGCGGTCGCTGCCCGGGTCCGCACCGATCCCGGGCAGGTCACCCGCCTGCCTACACCTGAATGGATTGTCAGCGGCGCCCGGTACCCTCGGATGGTGTCTGCTACTTCCCCCTCATCGACTGATGGCCGTCGGGTCGCGCTGCTGACCCTCGGTTGTGCCCGCAACGAGGTCGACTCGGAGGAGTTGGCGGCTCGACTGCATGCCGACGGTTGGCAGGTGACCACCGACGGTGAAGGCGCCGACGTGGTGCTCGTCAACACCTGCGGCTTCGTGGAAAAGGCCAAGCAGGACTCGATCCAGACGCTCCTCGCCGCCGCCGACACCGGAGCCAAGGTGGTGGCGGCCGGCTGCATGGCCGAGCGGTACGGTCGTGAGCTCGCCGACAGCCTGCCCGAGGCGCAGGCGGTGCTCGGTTTCGACGACTACCCCGACATTTCCGCCCGACTGAACTCGGTGCTCGCCGGCGAGCGCGTCGACGCGCACACCCCGCGTGACCGTCGGGAGCTGCTTCCGTTGACCCCGGTCGCCCGGCGGGACAGCGCTGTCGTGGTTCCCGGGCACGGCGGCGGCGCCCAGCCGGTCCGGGCGGACCTGGTCACCGACGAGCACACCCCAGCCCACCTGCGGTCGGTGCTGCGTCGGCGGCTCGACACCGGACCGGTCGCCTCGCTGAAGCTGGCCAGTGGCTGCGACCGACGCTGCGCGTTCTGTGCCATTCCGGCCTTCCGTGGTGCCTTTGTCTCGCGTACTCCGGATGAGCTGCTGGCCGAGGCGGAGTGGCTGGCCGCCTCGGGCGTGCGTGAGCTGGTGCTGGTCAGCGAGAACTCCACGTCGTACGGCAAGGACCTCGGCGATCCCCGAGCTGCTGGAGAAACTGCTACCGCAGCTCGCCGCGATTTCCGGGATCGTCCGGGTCCGGGCCAGCTACCTGCAGCCGGCGGAGACCCGGCCCGGCCTGATCGAGGCGATCGCCACCACACCGGGGGTCGCGCCCTACTTCGATCTCTCCTTCCAGCACTCGGCCGAGCCGGTGCTGCGCCGGATGCGTCGATTCGGATCGACGAGCCGCTTCCTCGAACTGCTGGCCACCGCCCGCGAGCTGGCGCCGGAGGCCGGCGCGCGGAGCAACTTCATCGTCGGGTTCCCCGGCGAGACCCGAGGCGATGTTGACGAGCTGATCCGCTTCCTTACCGCGGCCCGGCTCGACGCGATCGGCGTCTTCGACTACAGCGATGAGGACGGCACCGAGGCGGCCGGCCTGCAGTGGCAAGGTGTCCGCGGCGACGATAAAGCGGCGGTACGACCGGTTGAGTGCGCTCGCCGACGAGCTCTGCTCCCAGCGTGCCGAGGAACGGCTCGGTTCGACCGTGGAGGTGCTGGTCGACTCGATCGACGAAGGTGTGGTCGAGGGGCGGGCCGCCCACCAGGCGCCGGAGGTGGACGGCTCGACCACCCTGGTCGCTCCGCTGGCCGGTGCCGTCGACCTGGCCGCACTGCGCCCCGGTGACCTGGTCCGGGCCACCGTTACCGGCACGGAGGGCGTTGACCTGCTCGCCGTACCCGATGAGATGATCTCCGCAGCGTCGAGCGACATGAGGTGACCGGGTGACCAAGGCGACCGATCCGGCGCTCGGCCGTGCACGGTCAGGGCGGTGCCCGTGGTCAACGTGGCGAACGGGCTCACCGCGTTACGCCTCGCGCTGGTGCCGGTCTTCATGGTGTTGGTCGCCGCCTCCGAAATGGTCCAGCCGGGTTGGCGGATCATCGCTTGTCTGACCTTCGCCTTCGCCTCGATGACGGATCTGCTCGACGGCTGGATCGCCCGGCGCTGGTCGCTGGTGACCTCGTTCGGCAAGGTGGCCGATCCGATCGCGGACAAGGCGCTGACCGGCAGCGCCCTGGTGCTGCTCGCCTGGTACCACCGGCTGCCCTGGTGGGTCACCCTGGTCATCCTGGGCCGCGAGTTCGGCGTCACGCTGATCCGGTTCTGGGTGATTCGATACGGTGTGATCGCGGCCAGTCGGGGTGGAAAGATCAAAACCGGCCTACAGGTCCTGGCGATCGTCTGGTATCTCTGGCCCGTGCCGAGCGGCGGTGGCCGGGATCGGGCCGTGGCTCATGGGCGCCGCGGTTGTGGTGACCGTGTTGACCGGGCTCGACTATGTGGTCCGAGCGGTGCGGCTACGTCGACGGGCCGGCTGAGAGCCACCGGAACCGCCAGCCGGGCCGCCGCCTCGCCGGAGGCGCCGCCACAGTGCGGCGGGCTGCCGGCCAGACCGCCGCCAGCCAGCTTGACGCAGGCCCGGCCGGGCGGCAAGGGCGCAGCGAGGAGGTTGCGATGGGCGGCAGCAGCGGCACAGTTATCGGCGGCCGTGCGGGTGCGGTGGTGCACACGCTCGACGAGCGGCGGGCAGACCCTCGCGACGGTCGAGTCGCTCACCGGTGGACTGCTGGCCGCGACGATCGTGGACGTCGCCGGAGTCAGCAGCGTGTTCCGCGGGGGCCTGGTGGTCTACGCCACCGAGTTGAAGGCCGTGCTGGCAGGCGTACCCGAGGATCTGCTTGCCGCCCGCGGGCCGGTGGATCCGGAGGTCGCGGTGGCGCTCGCGCAGGGCGGTCGGATCCGCTGCGGGGCTGACTGGTGCCTGGCCACCACCGGTGTGGCGGGTCCCGAACCGCAGGGCGACAAGCCGGTCGGCCTGGTCTTCGTCGCGGTGGCCGGGCCAGGCGGCGCCGCGGTCCGCCGACTCGACCTCGAAGGCGGCCGGGTGGCGATCCGCGACGGTACGGTGGTCGCTGTCCTGCAACTGCTGGCCGATCAGTTGTCGGCGGCCCCGGTAGCCGACCGTACGCGATAGCGGGTAGCCGGTCGGAAGCTAGATCGACAGTAATCCCGATATAGTCGGATATAGCGACTGGCGGTGTGGGTCGGGTTGCGTCGGGCCCGAAAGTCGCCCAGCTTGCCGGACCGGCTGTGAGGGGTGTCGAGTCGGCGCCACAACAGGTACGGTGGCGGGAAGGCCCGGACGGCTGATGTCGAGGGCCCGCTCCGCGTCGGAGTCGCTCGAGCGCCGAGGGCGTCGCAGCGACGCCATGAGGAGAGTGAACCGCGACAGGGGAGGTGCGATGGTCCTGCTACGCCGGGTGATCGGTGACGCACTGCGTGCACGCCGGCAGGGTCAGCATCGGACCCTGCGCGAGGTTTCCTCCGCGGCCAATGTGAGTCTGGGTTACCTTTCGGAGATCGAACGAGGCCAGAAAGAGCCGTCGAGTGAGCTGCTCGCCGCCATCTGCGCCGCCCTCGGCGCTCGGCTCTCCGAACTGTTACGCGAGGTCAGCGACACCGTTGAGCTGGCTGAAGGGCTGCCCAGCGTGCTGGTGCCTCGACAGGAGCGGGTGGACGGGGCACTGCCGGCCGGTGTTGTCGGGCCGGAGCGGTCGGCCGGACCGGTGCGGCGCGGTCGTGCCGCCGCTCTGCCGGCGATCAGCGATGGGGGCGTACGGGCCGCAGCCGACGTCAACGTTCGGCAGGTGGCAACCGACGGCACGGTCTCCGTGTCGGTCCGGCAGGACTCCCCGCTCAAGACCACCCTGCGGGCCACGCGTAGGGTGCGGCCGACTGACCGCAAACGCGATATAGTGTGCGCCGCCTGATCCGGGTGTGGCTTCGGTGACTCGCCAGCACGTAAGGTTGATCTCCTAGTGGCGGACCCGAGGGATATCCCTCTCAGGTCGTAAGCCTGGGCTGGCGCGGGACTGAGACGATGGAGACCGCGTCGCATGGTTGCCCGGTTCAGGGCTGTCGTGCGGCGGTCGACCTGATCATTGACACTGAGGGGATACCGGGGAGATGGCGAACCCGTTCGTCAAGGGCTGGCGCTACCTGATGGCGTTGTTCGGTGCCAAGATCGATGAACATGCCGATCCCAAGGTGCAGATCCAGCAGGCCATCGAGGATGCCCAGCGCCAACACCAGGCGCTGGTCCAGCAGGCGGCGGCGGTTATCGGCAACCAGCGGCAGTTGGAGATGCGACTGTCTCGGCAGATGTCCGAGGTCGAGCGGTTGCAGGGCATGGCCCGGCAGGCACTGGTGCTCGCCGACCGGTCCCGGGCCAGCGGGGACGAGGCCGAGGCGGCCAAGTACGAGCAGACCGCACAGACCCTGGCCACCCAGTTGGTCGCCGCCGAGCAGTCGATGGAGGATCTGAAGACCCTGCACGACCAGGCGCTCGGCGCGGCGTCCCAGGCACGCCGGGCGGTGGAGAACAACTCGATGATCCTGCAGCAGAAGCTGGCCGAGCGGACCAAGCTGCTCAGCCAGCTTGAGCAGGCCAAGATGCAGGAGAGCGTGGCCCGGTCGCTGGAGTCGATGTCCTCGTTGGCGGCCCCGGGTAACACCCCGTCGCTCGATGAGGTCCGCGACAAGATCGAGCAGCGTTATGCGACCGCGATGGGCCGCGCCGAGTTGGCCGGCAACTCCGTCGAGGGCCGGATGCTGGAGATTCAACAGTCCAGCCTCGACCTGGCCGGCACGTCCCGGTTGGAGCAGATCCGGTCGAGTATGGCCGGTGAGAAGCTGGCCGGCGGGCCGACCCGACCCGCGGTCGAGCAGGCCGCTTCGGCGGCCGATACCGCCACCGTCGCCCGGCTCGACGAGATTCGCGCCAGCATGGCGAAGGAGAAGTCCACCGGGGACAGCAGCGCCGCCGGCTGACACGGGCGCGGATACACCGGGCGCCGGAGCTGTTATCCGGGCCGCCGCGCTGAGGGCCGGCTACCGGGTGGGGGGAAGGGGACCGAGATGGCAGACGAGCGCACCAGCTACTTCCGCCGGCTGCGCAAGCTTCGTCGGTCCGCCCGTCGGTGGAGCGTGCTGGCTGGTGGATTGAGTGGTGCGGCCGCCGTCCTCACTCCGTACCAGGGGCTGGGCCTACCGGACGCGGCCTGGATGGCCGCAGCCGGGGGCTCGGTGGTGCTGGCCCTGTGGCGCTGGTCCGACCTGCGGGCGCTCACCGCTCAGCCGGCACCCCCGGCCGTCGACCGTGCGGTCGCCGCGGAGCGGGCCCGTGCCCGGCTGGTCGCCGCCGTCGAGTGGTTCCCCGCCGGCCGTAGCGCTGTGGCTGAGGTACGCCGGCAGCGGTCCCGGGCGGCGTTGCGCGGCTGCGCGGCGGCCGGGCCCTGGGCCAGGCTGGACCGGGCCTCCTCGACCATGGTCGGGTTCGCCGATCGGCTGACCGGTCCGGCCGCGCCGGCCCGGTCCGAAGCCGCCGAAGCGGAACAGTCGTTGCGCGAGCTGGCCCACCGCTCGGCGAGCGTGGAGAAGGCGCTGCGGTTCGCGCCGGACGAGGTGCGACCGGGGCTGGAATCCGCGCACCGGAGCCTGCTCGAACAGCTCGATGGGGGCGTGACGGCGTACGAGATCCTGGTCGCCGCAGCCGCCGGTTACCTGGCCGAGGAGGGGCGTACCGGCGACGATCATCCGGCGGTGTCCCGGCTCACCGAGGCGAGTGATCTGCTGCACGGAGTCGCCGCCGGCCTGGCCGAGCTGCGCTCCGTCGGTGACCCACCGCAGGTCCGACCCTAATCACCCCTTCCCCTTCCCGTCCTTGATCGACGAGGGGGCGGGGGCCGAGGGGGTGGGGCGGGGGTGCGGGGTGGGATTAGGTGCGGCGGGTTTCGATGAGGACGCTGAGGCCGTCGAGGACGCGTCGCAGGCCGAACTCGTAGGCATGGGTGGGGCTGTAGGCGCCCTGGTGTGCCGCGCCAGCGGCGGCGCCGACCCGGGCGGCGGTCGGATACCTGGTCTCGTCGAAGACGCGCGCCAGGATGGGGGCGTTCGCTGTCCACCACTGCTCGTCACTCATCGCACTGTCCCGCGAAACGGCGGCGGATTCCGCGGCTGAGCGCGCGGAGGCCTGGACGAAACTCAGCAGGTAGGTCAGGGCGGCATCCATTTCGAGATCGTCGAGTCCGAGCTCCGCGAAGGCGTTCAGTTCGTGCTCGTACTTGGCCATCAGGCCGGGGCCCAGCGGCGGGCGACTGGTCGAGACGGCCGTCGCCCACGGGTGCCGATCGTAGAGGTCCCGGTTCTCCCGGGCGATCGCCTCGACCCGTACCCGCCAGGGCTGGCCCGACAGGTCGGTCCGGGGCATCTGGGCGTAGAGTCAGGTCGAGCATCAGGTCCAGTAGCTCGGCCTTGCCCGGTACGTAGGTGTAGAGCGACATCGGCGCGACCCCCAGCGCCTGGGCGACCCGGCGCATCGTCAGCGCCTGGACCCCCTCGGCGTCGGCCAGTTCGATGGCCGCCGCGACCACCCGATCCACGGTGAGGCCCTGACGTGGCCCACGCTGCGGCCCCCTGGCGTCGACATCGCGCCAGAGCAGCGCCAGGGTCCGTGCGGGGTCGCCGCCGCCGCTGCGGTCAATCGCCACCGGCCATCCCTCCGGAACCACTCCGTACGTTGTACGCTGTACAACGTACGGAGTTCTGTTCCTGTCCGCTCGATCCGGAGCAACTTATGAAGATCACGTCATCGGCCGTGTCGCTCAATGTCGACGATGTCGCCGCCTCCAGCAATTTTCTGACCGCCCACTTCGGGTTCCGGGAGGAGATGGCTGCTGACGGCTTCGCCTCCCTGACCCGCGACGACGTTGGAATGAACATCGTATTCCTGCGGCGGGGCCTGCAGACGCTCCCCGTGGACCAGCGCGACGAGCACGCCGCCGGCCTGATCCTCGCCTTCGTCGTCGACGACCTCGAAGGTGAGCTGGCCCGGCTGCGAGCCGAGCAGGTCGTCATCACCATGCCGCTGACCGTCGAGGAGTGGGGCGAGCGGTCCTTCCAGGTCCGGGACCCCAACGGGGTCATCGTCCAGCTCGTCGACTGGAACGGACCCACCGGCGGATGATGCGTCAGGGTGGCCCGATGGTCGAGATGGGGTCGGTGAAGGCGGAGCTGCCGGCGGCGTTGAACGCCCGGATCCGGTAGTAGTAGCTGGACTCGCGAATCAGGCCGGTATCGGCGTAGGCGCGAGCGGCGCCGGCGATGGTGACCGTGACCAGTCCGGTGGTGAACGACGGGCTGGTGGCCCGTTGCAGCTCGTAGCCGGTGACCACGCTGGTGACGGCCTCGGTCCAGGTCAGATTGACGGTGGTGGCGCCCGGTCCGACGGCGACGGTGGTGGCCCGAAGGTCCGCTGGTACGGCCGGCAGTCCGGGCACCACCGCCGTGGCCACATTCGACCAGGGGGATGAGACGCCGAGATGGCGGGTGTGGATCCGGTAGTAGTACGTGGTGTTCGCCGAGACCGTGCTGTCGGTGTAGGTGCCGCCCACCGGGATGGCGGTGGCGATCAGTCCGCTGGTGAAGGTGGGGTTGGTGGCGCGCTGGATATCGACGCTGCCGGCGAAGGAGCGGTTGGCCCAGACCAGCCCGACCCGCAGCGGTGGGTTGGCCGGGATGGTGGCGGTCAGTCGCGTGGGCGGTAACAGGTGCACCGTGGTGCTGGCGATGTTGGACCAGGCGGAGTAACTGACGCTGTTCTCCGTGCGTACCCGGTAGTAGTAGGGGACGCCCGGAGTGACCGCGGAGTCGGCGTAGGACCTGCTGGCAGCGGGAAGAGCGATCGCGGTGACCTCGGTGACGAAGGTCGCACTGGTGGCCCGTTCGATCACGATGCTGGTGGCCGCCGGGCGGAACGCGTTGTTGGTCCAGGTCAGCACGATGGCGGGCAGGACGGTGGGTGAGCCGGGGGCCGGGGCAGCGGTCAGTCCGGTCGGCGCGGCCGGGGAGCAGCGCAGCGTCATCGGGCGGGCCATTCCGGTGTCCTGTTGACCGAGCGGGTGGCAGTGCCAGGAATACTCCCAGCCGAGGTTGGCGATCCGGTTGGTGATCGTCGCCGGGTCGCCGGTCTCCGGGTTGGCCTGGGTGAAGCCGACGCTGGTGCCGGCGACCCGGGTGGGATCGTACAGTCGGACGCTGTCGCCGATCTTGAACGGCAGCGGATCGGGGAGGGTGGGCCGCATCGCGACGATGATGTCCTCGCCCGGGTTCATCCGTACGGTCTCTTTCCAGCCGAGCTCGTTCGGCTCGGGAGCCCTGATCACCCCATCCCAGCCGACCCGGTTGACGAGCTGGACGTTGAAATAGCGGAAGTGCACGGTGTGGGTGTCCGACCCGTGCTGGGTGATCCGCCAGAGCTGGCTGCCGTCGTCGATCGAACCGACCAGGAGTGGCCGGATCGGACGGGAACAGGATCTCCGTCGGCGGATCGACCTGGGTCAGCGCGATGATGCCCGGGACGTGCGGGCGGGGGTACGGCAATTCGGTGCCGAGCCGGGCGACCTCCCGGCCGTACTCGGGTTCGAAGCCGGTCACGATGGCCTTCGCCCGCAGCGGCCGGGTCACCGGCCCGGTGCCGCCGATCGGGGAGAAGGCGATGGTCTCATCCTGGATCGCCAGGTAGGTGTTCATGGCCGTGCTGGTGCCGAAGGCGGCGTCATATGCCGGTTCCGGCACGATCGGCGGCGGCTGGCTCTGCCCGTACGCCTGAGGTAGCCGGCTCCGCAGGCGGGCCAGGTCGAACGGCGCAGCAGGGGCACCGACCACCTGGATCTGCATCAGGGTGCGGGTGTTCGGCCCGTAACCCGGCGGGGTGCTGGCGCCCCGCCGGTGGCCGCCCGATCCGGCGCGCCGGTGTAGTAGTCATTGCGTGGATCGAACTTCGGCAGCGGCGCCGGGCAGTCGTTGTAGAGGATCAGGTTCGATCCCGGCGGCACCGATGAGAAGTCGATGATCACATCGGCCCGTTCGCCTGGGGCGAGCAGCAGGGTGTGGTCGGAGACGTTGAGTACCGTGCTGTCACGCCGGTGGTAGACGTAGTTGATCGGTTGGTTGGTCAGGACCGCCACCTGCGGCAGCAGGCCGCCCTCGTTGCCGATCTGCAGCCAGTCCGGGCCTCGGGCCTCCGGGTCCGGCACCCCGCCGGCTGCGGCCGTCGGTCGGCCAGGTCGGCGGGAAGCCCGGGGTCGGCCGCGGCCTCGACCATCGGCACCTCGCCGGCCTCCGCGTCGCGCAGCGACCCGTCCGAGCCGCCACATCGACCCGTTCGAGACCGCGTAGTAGAGCTGCAGGTTCAGCGCTCCGGTCGGGGCAGCCGTTCAGGATCCGGAACCGGTACGCCGTCGGCCGCAGCCGCAGGTTCGGGTAGACACAGCCGTTGACCAGCGGGGTGTCCATGAACGCCGTCGGCACCGCCGACGGGGTGGGGGTGCCCGGGACCAGCGGCGGCTCCCAGGGCCGCCGAACCGGATCGTGGTACGGGTTCGGCACCGGCGCGTGCGTCGGTTCGTGTTCCGGGCCGGGGCGCTTCGGACGGCACCACGGCCCATAGTCCCAGCGGCCGACTCGGGTTCTTCCCGTCCTCCCGGGACGGGTTCTGGTTGGGCAGGTAGACGTGCGGGAACCAGAGGCTGCCCCGGCCACCCCAGCGGGTGGTGTCCCAGGTCGGGTCCTCAGTTGCCAGTTGCGGGTCGTCCGGCACGAAGGTCTTGTCCTGGATCACCAGCGTGATCTCCTCGGCGGGGAGTACGCCGTCGGTGACCAGTCGCCGTTCCACCGGGTCGTCCAGCAGGTAGAGGCCGAGCTGGCCGGAGTAGACGGTGAGTCGACTGATCCCGACGCAGTTGTCGTGGTACCAGAGCAGGCGGCCACCCTGCTGGTTCGGGTAGTACGCGGTCGCCGCGCCGGCCTCCGGTGTGGCCATGTCCGGCACGTCGGCGTAGCTGGCCCCCTCGGGTACGAGGTGATCTGCCCGGCCGGGGTGAACCACTGCCCCGGCCCGCCGTCACTGATCCACGGAGTGGACCCGCCGTGCAGGTGTACCGCCGTCCGGTTCTGCGGGTAGTGTTCCGTGCCGCCCAGCGGGCCGACCCCGGCGCCGGGCACGGTGGTGTCCACCGGCAGGAACAGCTCACCCGCGATGCCGGTCGGCAGTTGGTTGACGTACTTCACCCGTACCGGGCGCTCGCGGTCGGCCACGATCAGCGGACCGAGATAGTACGGCCGGGCCGGTGGTGCGATGGTGTTGCGCCCAGCGTCGTCGGTGCCGTAATTGAGCTGCTGGTAGCCGCGCAGCCGGGTGGCCGGCAGGTCCTCGTGCAGTTGCTGGGCGTACTGCCGTACCCCGATCTCGTAGTAGTCACATCCCGGGTAGGTGATCGTGTCGGGTACCGCGATCGGGATCAGGTTGCCCAGGTTGTTGGGGAGGTCGCCGACCCGGGGGAGCGAGTTGACGAATTTGCGGATCCCGGTGCCGGGCAGCACCTCGCCGGTGGGACCCAGCACCGCCAGCGGGCTGTTCGCGTAGTGCGGCACGGCGCCGAAGTAGTCCGGCGGGGCAGCCGGATCGAGCAGCGGCTCGGTGACCGGGTCGGGCAGCGGTTCGGCGAGCGGGTCTGGGACGGTCCGGGTCGCCGGAACCGGGTTCGCCGTGCCCTGGTCGCCGGCTCCGGTTCCGGCGACGGGTTCGTGGCCGGGGCTGTTGCCGATGGCGCTGCCGGCAGCGCTGCCGGCGGAGGCAGCGGCGGCTGCCCGAGCGGCCCGGTTGGCCGCGAGCTTCTTGAACATGACCACGCTCCTCACCGGCGGGGCTCGGTAGCCTCAGCGCTGGTGGAAACTGGTCGAGCCCACTCCGTTAGCCCGCTTACGGTCCGTAATAATTCAACATCGGGAAGTGGGTGAAGGTGCGGCTGCCGATGTGCCAAGTTTTGTCGATCTCGGTGAACTGGTACCTGGCCGCCCCTCGGCCGGTGAAGTTTTCCTTCTTGACGGATCGAACTGATCGATGGTTTTCTACCTCTCAACGATCAGAACATCGAAGATCACCAACGTTTGGTGTTCTTGTCGCCGCCCCGCGCCGCCGTCTTGAGGAGACCCCTGATGACGTACCGCAGATCCCGCCCGAGGCTGGCCGCCCTGGCCGGCGCGCTCGCCGCCGTACTGATTGCCGCCCCGGCCACCGCCGGCCCGGACATCGGCCCGGACATCGGCCCGGCCTCGGCGGCCGGCGCCGCCCCGACGGCGCCCGGCAGCGCTTGGACCGTGGACCTCTCCGTGGTTGACGCCGACGACGTCAACGTCCGGGCCACCCCGGCCGGGCTACGGCTGGCCGATCTCACCCGGGTCCCGGCCGGCCAGCGCCGGGCAACCGCCGAGGGGATGCTGCTCGCCGCGCCGCACCAGCTCGGCACCCCGGCCAACCGGATCCACGCCGAACTCACCGCGGACACCACCGCCGGCGGCACCGTCGAGGTGGCGGTCCGCGGCTGGCGGTCGGCCGGCTGGACCGAGTGGCTGCCCACCGCCGACGGGGCGGTCTTCGACCAACAGGTCAGCCAGGTCCAGGCCCGGCTCACGCTGATCGCCGGCCCGGCCGGCTCGCCGACCGTACGCGGGCTGCGGCTGGTCGCCGACTCGGTGCCGCGACCAGCGCCGCCAACCCCGGGCTCACCTACCGGGTGTACGCCACCCGCGAGGGCCTGGTCGGCGGCACCACCGCCAACGGGCATGTGATCGTCAGCCCGGGACCACTTCGTCGCGCTGCCCTCCGCGCGCGGCCTGTCGGCGAAGAACGCCGGCGACTACACCGTGCGGGTCTGCACCACCAGCGGCAGTCGCTGCGAGTACGCGCCGGTCTGGGACGTCGGACCGTGGAACACCACCGACGACTACTGGAACCCGTCGGCGACCCGGCAATCCTGGAAGGACCTGCCGCAGGGCCGGCCGGAGGCGCAGGCCGCGTACCAGAACGGCTACAACGGCGGGAAGGACCAGTTCGGTCGTAAGGTGGCCAACCCGGCCGGCATCGACCTGGCCGACGGCACCTTCTGGGACGGCCTGCTGCTGACCGACAACGCCTGGGTGGACGTGGCCTTCCTCTGGACCGGCAGCGGCTCGCGCGGCCGGATCGGCAGCGGCCCGCTGAACATCCGCACCGGGCCGAGCAGCACCTACGCGTCCAAGGGATACGCCGCGACCTACGCCAACGTGCCGATCGAGTGCTGGGTCACCGGCCAGTCGGTGAGCGGAACGTACGGCACCACGACCCGCTGGAACCGGATCGCCAGCGGCCAGTTCATCAGCCACGCGTACGTCTCCGGGGTCACCGGGGGCACCGTGCCGGCCTGCTGACCCGTCGAGCCGAGTGGGTGGTGGCGGTGCCGGCGGAACCCGTACCGCCACCGCCCACCCGGTCTCAGGGCCTTTCGTCAGGCCGTGGTTCGCGGACCATTTCCTGATAGCGCGGATGACTTGCCCCGTAAATGGCGTAGTTGAGCCGGGCATCGGAGAGGCTCAAATCGCCATTTGGGCCGCCCCGGGCGACGCTGGCGGTCTGATCGTTGGAACCGTCGTCGGTCCAGAAACAGACCGGGCAGGTGCCGCCTCCGGTCCGGTACGTGCAGCACGGGCACGTCTCCACGTCGTGCGAGTGTTTCCCCACCCGGCCAGCATTCCATAGCGGACGGTCAGTGCCCAGTCGACGCTCGGGATTCGGATCCGGGCGGTCGACCGGGGGACCGGCGGTGCGCGATGCCGACCGCTAAGGCCGCAAATTCCGTACAAAGCCCACCCATCGTCCACTCCTTCTCGTGCCGGTCACCGCGACCGGCCATCTGATGCTGTGGCTTCCCCCAGGGACAAGGTCAAGCGTTCCGACGGGTGGGTCCACTCTCGCTGGTGAATCTCGTTGAATAGATTTTTCCGGCCTCATGGGGCATGAGGCCGGCAACATCCGTTGTGATCTGGCGTCCGGGTTGTGGTGACGGCACAGTGGATGACATTTCCAGTACCCACGAGAAAGGTCACCTGATGTACCCGACCCGTCACGCCGTCATGCGATACCAGCAGCGTGTCGCCCCGGTCAGCACCGCGGAGGCGTTCCGCCGGCTCGCCGCCGCCGGAGCCAACGCCCACCAGTTCGACGCCCCCCGCTGGTGGAACCCGATCGCATCCGAGCCGGGGCTGTCGTACCTGTACCCGGCGGCGATGCCCGGAGTCTGCCTGGTGGTACGCGACGGCGCGATCCAGAGTGTGTACGAGCGCGCCCAGTGTCAGCAGTGGGAAGCCGAGCAGACGCTGTTCAGCCGACGGCGCGCGACCCGCCAGCGGCGATCGGCACGGGCGGCCGGAACCCGGTTGGAGTTGGTGGCATGAGCGTCGGCGGCTCGGGAATCCCGAGACTCCAGGACCTGTCCTACCTTGCCGTTGGCATCGCCAACGTGGCCGCCGGTGCCACCTTCGAGCAGATCAGAAGGGCCCTGGTGTCACGGGCGGCGGACCTCGCCAGGGACAGCGACACCGACGGATCGTTCGATGACCGCAAGTGGGACAAGGCCCGCGCCGATCACACCAGGTACGTCTACAACACCGTCGACGTACTGAAGGAACTCATGCGCCTGGGCTGGATCCGGCGGCACATCCTGCCATCGGGCCCGAAGTCGGCCTACCTGCACGCCGGGTCGACGTTCCAACTCACCGAAGCCGGCGAGGCATGGACCCGACTGGTCAGCAGCGATCAACGCGCCGGGTACAACGCGCTGACCGGAACCCTGATCGCCGCGCACCCGCAGTTCGAGGGCTACCTGCGCGTGGTCGGTGCCCGGCCGGACAGTACGGCCACCCACCTGAGCATCCCGCTGTTCAAACCCACCGATCCCACCGAACGCACCGGGGAGCCGTTCCTCGGTGCGTTCATCGCGTACGCCACCGACGCGGTCAGCCACGGCTCGCTCGGTTGGACCGCCGCGCCCGACGAGATCGACGCCGGCATCCGGAGCTACGTACGCCGGATCTTCGCCCGAGCCGAAGCCCGCAAGAAGGCCCTGACCGCCAAGGACTTCGCCAACACCTGCGAAGAGGCGATCACCCGGCTCGCCTTCGCCTCGGCCGGTTGCCGGCTGGACTACATCAGCCACGAACTGCTCCGCCGCTGGACCCGATTCCTGGGGCTGGCCAACTTCAGCTACTACGCGCCCGGCCCATCGGCGCTGCGGCTCTGGTCGACCAGCGGGGTCACCGGTGACCACGACCCGGTACGCATCACCCGCCGGGTCGGTCCGGATCTCCGCCGCCAGGCCCTGCAGGCCCTGTCGGACATCTGGCGGGACCGGCGGACCGAGCGATCCGCTGGCATGTACCAGCCGGTGTGGCAGATCCGCGCCGCCGTCTGCTGGAAGCAGCGGATCAGCGACGCCGAGTTCGACATCGCCATCATCGAGGCGCTGACCGGCAAGCACGCCGACCTCGGGCTGCGGATCCACCTCGACCAGGCGTCGTTGCGGGCCACCCCGGCCTCGACCCGACCGCTGATCATTCCGACCGCGAGCGGATTACGCCGGGTCTTCAACGTGATCAGCGTCAGCCCTCCGCCCGCTGACGCCCCCGCCCTCGCCGCCGCGCCGGCCCCCGCCGCCCCCGTCCTCGCCGCCGCTGTTGCCGCTGCCAAGGAGAACCTGTGACCCTGTCCCCGCGTACCGCCGGCCCGGTTTGGCTCAAAAAGCACTGGAAGCTGGTCAACAATCCGTTCCCCACCACCGGCATCGCCCGGCTCGGCGGCGCGGACCGACGCGAAAACGGCCTGCTGTACGACCCCGAGGTGAACGCCGACAAGGTCGATGAGGCGATCGAAAAATTCGTTCTCGGCGCGGCCTTCTCCGGACTGCGCTTCGGCTACCTCTGGTCAACCGGGACCGGGCCGGGTGACTCCGACGCCCGAGGGTTCGGCAAATCCGTACTCATGCAGCACCTCGCCGGGCGACTCAACCGCGACTTCGGTCGATCCGCCTACCTCAACTGCGGCCTGGACGACGCCGATGCCGACGCCGAACCCATCTGTGGCCTGCTCACCAGCTTCGATACTGCCCAGATCCGGTCACTGAGCGCCGCGCTCTTCACCGCAGTCGAGTACGCCACCGACTTCCGGGTCGACGACGGCGACCCGACCCTCGCCGAACGCCTCCGTGCCGCCCTGGTCACCCGGACCGGCGCCGACGACCCGGCCCTGCTGGCCAAAGCCGTCGCCGAACAACACCGTGGCCTGCGCGGACGTACCCTGGGCCCACCCGACGACAAGCTGATCGCCGCACTTTGCGACGCGGACTCCACCGTCGCCGCCGACTACCTCGACCAGGTCAAACCCGCCTCGCGGACCCGCAACGGCGCCGTCTACCTGGCCACCTTTCTGCTCTTCGCCGCCGCCGCCGGGATGAAACACGTCCTACTCTGCTGCGACCAGCTCGAAGACCTGGCCAGCACCAACACCACCAAGGCCAAGCGGGACCTGGAGACCGAACGATTCCGCGACATCATCCTGGAAACCCTGCCGATGGCCGACATGCTCAGCATCGTGGTCACCATGCACCCCCGCGCCGCGTTGACCATCGGCACCGCCTGGGACCTGGCGGACCTGCCGACCTTTGAGATCACCGAGGCCAACAAGCACCGGGTCGTCGTACTGCCCGCCCTGCGCGACCTCACCGCCACCTCGAAACTGCTCAGCAGCTACCTGGACGCCGCCCGCCGAACGGACGCCGCCCGGCCGGCCGGTGACCGCTACCCGTTCACCGCCGCCGCGGTCGAAGCCCTCTTCGTCCGCTCCAACCGCAAACCCCGTGACGTACTACGCAAGGCGCACGCCCTGGTCGAACTGGCCGCCGCCGACAACGTCGACCTGATCGACGAGGCGGTGGTCACCCGCTACCTGGACGCGATCGGCCCCGACCCCGATGATGATCTCGGCCCGCTCGTCGTCGCACCTGTCGGCACCACCGTGGATTGGAGTAACGGTTGACCGCCGCGCTCTTGTCCTGCGTACGATGCGGCGCGCTGCTCGCACCCTGGGAGCAGCGGGGCTGCGCCTGCGGCGGCCCGGAACGTACCGCGAACGCCGAGCTGCTCTACGCCGCCGCCTGCGCCGCCGACGGACCCATTCACGTACGCGACTTCGTGCGGCTGGTCGGACGTGACTACGGCCGGATCCTCACCGTGCCGACCGCCAACGCCACCCTCGCCCTGGACCCCCGGTTCTGTTGGGCCGGCAAGGGGCTCTACTGCCTCTACCGGCACGGCCCGTTGCCCGGACCCCGGAACCTGGAATCGGTGGCCCGGCTCGGTCTCTTCGCCGCCGGCCAACCCCTCACCATCGACGCGCTCGACTTCGCCCTGAAGCGACTCGGCTACCGCTACAACGTCGCCTCGCTCGGCAACGCGGTCAGCCGCTCCCGGCACATCACCTGGCGCCGGGCCGACGGGCGCTGGGAACACGCCCGCGATACCCGGGCCCGCCGCGCGCTGCGCGCCGACGTCCCCACCGCGCCGGCCCAACACCACGCCGCCTGGCAGGCCATGCTCAACCGGTTCGGCGACCACATCCAGCTCACCCTCACCGAACGGCAAACCCGGCTGTACGACATGGGCGACCCGTTCCGCTTCGGCATCGACTGGAGCGTCGGAGTGCACGCGCCTTCCGGCCTGCCGATCGTGCACACCGGCCGCGACGAACCGGCCGGCGCGCTGCTGCACTGATGTTCCCCGTCGGGATGTGACCGTTGCGGCGAGCCTTCGCGGGCCGAAGCGTTGCGGTGGTGCGCCGGCCACCTCGATGCCGCCAGCGGAGCGTTCCTGGCTCCGCCAGCGGCCTCGACGGTGACGTTACAAGGTGGTGCAGAGAATGCCGTTGAGGGTGAACGTGGTGGGCAGGACGTTCGGGCCGCTGTACGAGCCGACGAAGCCGGTGCTCGTGCTACCTCCGCCGCCGGCGATCTGGCGGTTACCGTCCTCGTTGGTGACTCTGACGGTGGTGCCGACCTGCTCCCAGTTGGCGCTCCAGCCGCTGCTCATCTGCTGCCAGGTGGTCGGCCAGGTGTAGGTGAGCGTCCAGCCGTTGATCGGGTTCGCCCCGTTGTTGATGATGTCGATGTTGGCGACGTAGCCGTTGCCCCAGTCGGTGGTGTTGGTGAACCGGACGCGCACACGTGCTGGCGGCCGGGGTGCCGGTGGCGAAGGTGAGCGGCGGTGAGGCCCAGGAGACCCTGCCGGCGGTGTCGCGGGCCAGCACGTTGACGGTGTACCTGCTGCCCGGGTTGAGGTTGCCGACCGTGAACGAGGTGCCGGCCGTCTCGCCGAGCTGCTCGCTGATCGCGCCGTACTGCCGGTACACCTCGTACTTGGCGATCGGGTTGCCGCCCTCGGTGGCCGCCGGCCAGGAGATGGTCGCGGTCCGGTCGGTGACGTTGCTGGCGGTGGGCTGGCCCGGCGCCCCCGGCGGGCCGGTGACCGTGCCGGCCGGGCGCACCACGAGCGTGGTCAGCGAGTACGGCGGCAGGGTCCGGCTGGTCGCGCTCCCCGTCTGGCTGGTGGCGATGGAGGTGGCGCCGTTGGTGTGGGTGTAGACGGTCGGCGCGGCGGTCGGACGGGGCTGAACCCGGCGTAGTCGATGGCGACCGGGTACGACGTTGTTCGGGTCCTTGTTCACCAGCAGCACCGCGAGATCGCCGTTGCCCCGGCGCACGGCGTGCGCGGTGACCAGCGGCTGGTCGGTGCCGGCGCGGATGAACTGGTCGCCGGTCTTGGCGAAGAGGTTCATCATGGACAGCCCGTGGTACGGCGCGAACGGCGTGTTCAGCGGCGGCTCGCAGACCGAGCCGTCCGAGGTGCAGGTGCCGCTGGAGAGCAGGCCGAAGTCGCCGTAGTCGGTCTGTCCGGCCACCGTCGAGACAGTGCCGATCCCGTTGTGCACGTTCCACCACTCGGACCGTGAAGACGCCGTTCTCCAGCAGCCCGCTGTACGCGTCGGCCAGGAACAGCGCGCCCGGCTGGGTGGTCCGGCCCGGGTCGACGTTCAGCTCGGTCAAGCTGATCCCGATCCGGGCGGCGTTCGGCGCCGGCGTACCGGGTGAGCTGCTGCCGCAGCAGCCAGACCGCGTCGTTGAGATGGCTGGTCCGGGCCAGCGACTCGGCGGCGCTGCCGCCCGGGTACCAGTGCACGTCCACGAAGTCGATCTTCGATCCGGCGATGGCGAGCACGGTCTGGTTCCAGGGTCCCGGGTCGTCGCCGGCGGTGATCCCGTCCGGCCAGTTGCCGGGCATGGTGAGCACCGCGCCGACCTTGATGGTGCGGGTCGACCGCCTTCATCGCGTCGGCGTACGTCGACGACCAGGTTCGCGTACTGGGTGGCGCTCTTGTCGGGGTGGTCGTCGGCCTCCCACGCCGACCCGTAGTGGCCGTTGCCGTAGTTCTCGTTGCCGATCGTCCAGTACTTCGCGCCGTAGCCCTTGGTCACGTTGGCGTACCGCACCCAGTCGGCGGCCTCGGCCGGCGTGCCGGTGCCGTAGTTCGCGATGATCATCGGCTGGGCGCCGACCCGCCGCGCCCCGGCCATGAAGGTGTCGAAGTCGGTGTTCGGGGCGACGTAGCCGCCGGGCGCGGTGTGGTCCTTCCAGTGGTAGATGTCGGCGTACGAGCCGCCGGGGTAGCGCAGCATCTTCACGCCGGCCGCGTGCAGCAGGTCGGAGGTCTCGGTTGGTGCCCAGGTTCGTGTCCCAGATGGCGTGGTTGACGCCGAGCGCGGTGTCCGGCACGGTCGCCAGTCCCGCGCGGGCGTTCACGGTCACGGCGACCGGGGTGGGCGCCGCGCTGGCACCCGGGGTGTTCACGCCGGCGAGCGCCCCGGTGGCGAGCAGCAGGCTCGCGGCGAGGGTCGGCCAGCGACGTCGGCCGGATCGGGTCGGGCCCGACGGTAGGGCATGACCTCGATACCCGTTCATGTTCGGGTTCTTCATAGCTGAGTTCCTTTTGTTGATCACAAAGAGACTCGCCAGCCTGGAACGGGTGGGGGCGCATCGGGAGATGCCGAGGCGGCGGGCGGACTCATGGACGGACTGCTCTCGGGTGCTCCATCGCACCTGTCGCCGTCCCCCGGAGACCATGCTGGTGTCCGGTTGCCCATTGGACGACGGTCAGCCCCTCGCGCGGCAAGCCATCGGCGCACAAGAATCTCACGGCAATCTGTGGATTTCAAGGCGATGAATCTCGAGGCGGCGGTCAAGCTGCTCGACGAAGCCTTACGGCAAGGTAATCTCGTCGGGGCGGTAGCCGCGTCGGCCGAACGTGGTCCATTCGAAGGCGAGCGCCGCGGTGCGGATCTGCTCCGGGTTCAGCCGTCCGGCGCCCCGGCTACGGCTGCGGTACGTCGCCACCGACGCCCTCCACCGGGACTGCTTCGGCCTGGAGGCTCGATGTCGGGAAGCTGTCCGGCAGGTGGAGTCGTTCCGGTGGGATGCCGGCGGCCGGTAGCCGGCGTCGCGCCTCGGTGATCATGGCGGGTGGGCCGCAGACGTAGACGTCCTGCCCGGGTTGATGGAACCAGAGTCCGACGGTGAGCGCATCGCCGTGTTCGGCGTCCGGCACCGCCGGATGCGCCGACAGGGCCGGTACGACGGTCAGCCAGCCATACGCGCATTGGAGTTTGTCCAGGGCGACCGAATCGTAGATGTCATCCAGGCGGCGGGCGCCGACCACCAACATGACCCGCCGCCCACCACCGGCCGTGGCGATCTGTTCGACCAGGGCCCGCAGCGGCGCCAACCCCGTCCCACCGGCGATCAGCAGCACATCCCGACCCGACGATGCCGGATCCCACAGCAGGCCACGCCCGGCCGCCGGGCCCAGCCACAACAACTCGCCCGGCCGTACAGTGCGTAACAGCGCGCCCGAGATCCCGCCGCCAGCAACCGCCCGGATGTGGAACTCGACCGTCCCGTCCGCACGCGCCGCGTTCGCCGGGCTGTACCACCGCCACCGTCCCGGCCGGCGCGGCGAGTTGACCGGCATCGCCTGCCCCGGCCGGTACGGGACCGGCTGCCACACCGGCCGGACCATCAACACCCCGATCGACCCGGCCGCACGCACCTGGCCGACCACCTCAACCGGCCAACGGGCCGGACCATCCGAGACCAGCGACGCGGCACGGACCACCGCCCGCGCCGCCGACTCGACCGCCCGTTCCCAACCGGCAGCCTGCCCGACCCGCCACGACCGGCCACAAAAGCGGGCCACTGTCGCGACCAGCGCCTCCCCGATCGGCCCGTAATGCACCGGCAACAACCCGATCGTGCGGTGGGCGCGGCCGAGGACCAGCAGCGCTGCCGCCCGCCCGGCCGGATCATCCCCACCACCGGCCAACCAACCCAGCCCGGTGAAAACCATTCCCGCGTCCCGCTCCGGCAGCAACCCCGGATACCGGTCATCCACCGTCAACCAGAACCGCCCGGCCGCCTGCTCCGCATACCTGATGGTCCGCGCCCACCCGGCCCGCAACTCGTTCCGGTCAGCGTTCATCGGCCGACCTCATCCGCGAACACCCGCACCACCCAACCGTGACCCCAGCCGGTAGGCCCATCGCCCACAACACCCCGGACAGGTAGTCAACGATCCGACGATGCTGCCCCTCACCCAACCCCAGACCCCGCCACACCCCCGTCTCCGCCGGCCGAACAAAATCCCCGCACGGCCCACCCAACGCGACGGTCAACACCAAAGCCAGATGCCCACCCAACCTGGCCTCATCAACCCCCACCAGAAACGGCGCCAACTCGACGTCCGCCGCCACCAGCCGCAGCCACCGGGCGACCGCATCCCGCACCCCGGACGCCCCACCGACCAGGTCAAACCCCGACCCACCCGCCGGCTCACCACCGCTCACCTCGACCACCATCACGTACGCCCCCAGCCCACTCACACCAACGGCCACACGTACGGATCACCCACCGCCACCAGCGCATCCAGCCGCTCTTCGGCCACCCCCGCCGCCAACAACACCCGCCGCCCCCACCGACCAAGCCGACACGGAAACACCTCACGATCATTCCGACACACCACACCGGACGGCCACTCCTGCGGCGCATGCGTCACCACCGCCCGCACCGCCAACCGCACATGCTCATCCACCACCGGCGTCAACACCGGAAACTCCCCCGGCGGCGCCCCAGCAACCGACCGCTGAACCGGCACCGGCTCGACCACGGCTGGCTGAACCCGATCGGTGAGCACCACACGGACCACAGACATGAAAACGACTCCCTCAATATCGACAGTGGAACGGCACCGGGACGGGCGGGGTCGGCAGCGAACTGAACGGGGAGAGCAACACCACCGGCGGCCCAGCACCCGCCCCGGGCCATGTACTGATGCTGTGGGAGCTGCTGTACGGGAGGAATGATTCCTTGTGGATGCGGTGTATACGAAAAACTCATAAGTTCGATAGGCTGCCTGAAATGCACCTCCCCCTGATTGATCATTGGCTGAGGTACAGGAATGTCCGTTCAAGGGACCGCACGCCACTGCTCCTGCGGCACTCGCTTGTCGCGGCATAACCGAACCACCCAGTGTGGCGGCTGTCGCCAGAGACGTCAGCGTCACCTACTACAGCCTCCCGCGCTACCGGAAGACTTCTGGGATACCAACGAGATTCAGTCGGCCTTCGCCGCTCGCCATATCGGGGCTGTGCTGCGGGCCTACCGGCACCACCCGCACCATGGGCTACGGCCTCTCACGCAAGATGTGGTCGCAGGGTGGATGGGACAAACACAGGCCCAGCTCAGCAGGTTAGAAAACGGTCCGCCGTTACGTAACCTGGACCGGCTCACCGCTTGGGCGCTGCTGCTCGGTATGCCGCGTCACCTGCTGTGGTTCAGCCTTCCCGCCGACGAGCCACGCCCAATCGGCAAGCAGCAACTCGCGGTAACAAATCCCGGTCACTGGCACAATCCGGTTGATCTGAACCTGGTACGTTCGCTACGGACAGCCGATCGGCGAGTTGGTGGCAGCCATCTCTATGCGGCGGTCACCACCCACCTCGCCGGGCTGAACCGGAGCCCATCCTTCAGCTCCGGAACTGCATGCGACTCAATCTCGAAGCAGGTCCTCGCTGCCGCCGCTTGTATGAGCGACATGGCAGGATGGATGGCCCTCGACGCAGGATCCTCTTCGCTGGCCCAGGCGCACTTCAAGGAGGCCACCGGCTTTGCCAAGCGGAGCGACGACAAAAACCTCTTCGCTCAAACCTTAGCGAGCCTGAGTCACCTTGAAGGCCAACATGGCAACGCTGCCACCGCTCTCAAGCACGCAACCGAAGGACTAGCCAAGTTGGACAACGGGCAGTCCAACGTTCGGTTGAGAGCCCGCCTTCTAGCATTACGGGCTCGCGGGCTGGCTGATGCAGGTCAGGTGGTTGAATCAGTCGCTGCTCTCGTCGATGCGGAGGAGTCGCTCACCAAAACTTATCCAACGGCTTCGGAGTGGCTGAGCCCGTACGACACCACCTCGTTCGCTGTCGACGCGGCACGGTGCTTTCTTCGCATCGGGGACCTGGCTGAAGCCCAACGTCGGCTCGATCGCGCGCTCGCCGAACAACCTGCCGAGCGGGTAAGAAGCAAGGCGCTCATGCAACTCATGCTCGTCACGGCGTTGCTTGGTAAGGGACAAATCGACGATGCGTGTGCCATGACCAGCAGTGTCCTCACCGGCACCGTCGGGCTCGGGTCCGCGGTTGTAGCGTCTGAACTCAGCCGGGTAGGCGTACTGCTGCGCTCCCACAGTTCAATCCCCTCCGCCCTGCTAAGTGAAGTTGATCGAACTGTCCGTGAGCGGGCATGGATCGGTACAGTAGTGCCAGCCCTGGAAGGGAGACCTGCTGACATGCATTCTGATGGCCACTGAACGCCCTCTCTGGGAGCGAGATCCGGAAGCATGGGAGGCGTACCTCGCAGAAGGAAACGCCAAGCAGCCCCGCAAACGAGTCGGCGCTGACGTACTTATTCGCAATGGGCAAGACGAGATTCTCCTGGTTAACCCGCGCTACAAGCCCGACTGGGACCTCCCTGGCGGCATGGCCGAGGCGAACGAGGCCCCCCACCTCGCAGCCGAACGTGAAGTGTGCGAGGAACTCGGCCTCGAAATTCACGTCACAAAAATTCTCGTGCTCGACTGGGTGCCACCGCACCCACCCTGGGACGACGGCCTCATGTTTATCTTCGACACTGAATCGCTGACCGATCAACAGGCGCATTCAATTCGTTTAGTCGATAACGAACTATCGGCATATCGATTCTGTCGGCAAGAAGAAGTGAAAAGGTTACTTCGACCCTACGTTTGGAATCGACTCAAGATCGCCCTCTCGGTCCGATCGGGAAGCCCACCCCTATACCTTGTAAACGGCACGCCACCACTAGACTCGCTGTGAGCGGCAGCGCACGTGCGGCTTGACCAACAGAAGCGCGAGGAGCGTGAGAAGGTGGGCTCTCAACTCGATCGTGCTGGCTGTTGCGCCGAGCTGGTTTGATCACCGAGTGGCGCGGCATGCTCGTCTGATGGATGACGCTGAATTGGCTGCCGAGTTCGTCGCCCGGATGGTACGCGATCAGGAGGTCCGGTCGGCGATCACCGATTCACCGGTCGATGGCGCCGCTTGGGAGCGGGTGGCGGCGGTGGACACCGAGAACACGGCCTGGTTCAAATCCGTACTTGATCAGCGAGGCTGGCCGCGCCAGAGCGAGGTCGGTGCGGAGGCTGCGCTCGCCGCTTGGCTCTTTGCCCAGCACGCGGACCTCGATAAGGAGTTCCAACGTCGCTGCCTCACTCTTCTCGAGGCGGCGGTCCGCGACGGTGAGGCGGACCCGGGGCACCTGGCCTATCTCACCGATCGGGTCCGGCGGGCCGAGGGTAGACCCCAGTTGTACGGGACCCAGTTCTGGCGCTGCTCGGACGGCGACGGTGAGTGGGCCCCGCAGCCGATCGAGGATCTCGAAGGCCTCGACGAACGCCGCCGCAGCAGCGTCGGTCTCGACTCGAGGAGGCCTCGGCTCGCTGCTGCATCGACGTCGGCACGGCATTGCCGACTTCTTTGAAATCCGGCTCGATCTGTCGCTGAGGCCGCAGAGTGCCGGCGATGAAGCCATCACAGCGACCTATGGTTTCAAGGTCGCGTTGGATCCCACCGGCGACCTGCCGCTGCTGGTACGCGGGGAGGCCGCAGAGATCCACCTGCCGGACGGTCTGCTGCGTCTGCCCTTGGAACCGGTCGAAGCACGTACTCCCCGGCTGCGGTTGCCGTCTTCAGTAACCCGGGAGGATGCGCCGCAAGCGGTCTTGGCGGCGGCGCTGCGGGCGATGTCCTTCTCGGCCCGGTCCTCGGCGTCTTGGAGCGTGATGATCCGGTGGGCAAGGAGCGCCTCGACGCGTACCTGTCAGCGCTGGTGCCCAACGCGCTGGGAGTGGATGAGCGACGCGAGGGCCGGTACTCCACCGTGCAGGCGCGATTCCGTGCCGGGGACCGGGACGGGGCGGAGGTGTTCCTGCGGGAGACCCTTTCCGAGGGCACGCTGCGGGCGGCCGGTGGCTGCGTAATCCTGTCGATTTTCGCCTAGTGGCACTGGTCTGACGGGGCGGATATGCGGTCGGGGCGTACCTGAAATTTTGTGTGACTACCTGAAATTTGGTGTACGTCCGCGGGGCAACCTGCTTGGCGGCTCGTCGGGTGCCCGCCCTGGGGGCGACCGTTTTGGCTGGTTGGCAGCTCGCCGGGTCGCCGGGCGGGTCCGTCGCCGGGCGGGTCTCTGTCGTCGTTTGATGCGGAAGCGCGGAGCGAAGGGATTCCGCACTGTGCCCGGAACCGATCCGGAACGCCGGTGGGCCGCGATATGCGCTGCCGGGGCCGGGTTGATTCCGTCGCCGACCCGATCCCATCGCCCGGGGCGGAAGCCGACCGTCGCGGCGGGTGACCGGTGACCCGGTGCCGGGCGATAGCGTGGAAACAAATCCGTGTGGACGGGCGGATTTGTTTCCACGCTATCTCGGATTGGCCGACTGTCGGTAACGTGGTGTTACCGGTATCGGCGGTTCCAGCTTTAGGAGCGGGCCGAGCAAGGCAGGCTTGATGATCACGACGCCGATCGGTCGACCGCCGCACAGGAAGTCGTTTCCATTACACGACACTAGGCCGAGTTGGCGCGCCTGGTATCTTGCGTCCCGCCGGCCCGGGTGTCGCAACCCCGCATCGGCCCTGTCGTGGTGCAACGACGACTCCAGTAACAGTGGTGTGGCCACGGCGGTCAGAAGGTCTCTCCGGTCATGTCCACGTCGGCAAGAGCATGACCATCGGTGTCACCGCAGCCGAGCTGGACATCCACTGCGACGACGGCACATGCGCCACCCGCGGCGTCAACGATAAGCTCAATCCAAATCGAACCCCATCGCCCTCTATAGTTATTTATGCTCCTCTCAACGAATGGGTCTACGCAGCTCACGACATTGATTGCTGGCCACCACGGTTTGTGGCTGGACGCAGGTCTCTATGTGATGAGTGGTTGGCCTTTGAACACCTCGCGCCGGTGCCAGGAGAGATGATCATCCGCCGGGAGTGCCGTACCAGGCCGGGTCCGGAGTGGATTGTTGTGCAGGTCGTAGAGGGCGCGTCCGGCGGTGGTGCGGGCGGTGTAGGTGTCCGAGACGTGGATGCGCATGGATTGGCCGATACCGAGGACACCTCGGTCGAACAACTTGTGGTGCAACGCGCACAACGCCAGGCCGTTGTCGAGGCTGTCCGGGCCGTCCAGCGCGAACCAGCGTACGTGTGCCGCGTCGATTCCCACCGTGGCGCCGTGGAGTTGACCGTCGAAGCCGCAGAACGCGCACTGCCTGTCCCACGCCTGGATGATCGCTGCCCGCCACCTCGGGTCACGACGCCGTTGGGCGACTGCCGGCGGGGTAGGCAACCTGTCGGCAACGTGCAGCACGGTGTCGGGGTCAAACCCGACCGCGCTGAGTACGTCCGAGGCGATTGTGGCCGGAAAGTGGCTCTCCACCAGCGTTCGGGCGGCCGACGCGATCAACCCCGGGTCAGCAGCCAGCACCGACTCAAGCGCCGACTCGAATTGTCCGGTCACCTGCTGAGCGGCCAGCGGGCCGACGTTGTCCATCGGCACATCGCGGTCGAGGACCCAGATGCCGTCCGACCGCAGTCGGGTGAACGGGTATGCCGCGCTCTGCGGTGGGCTGGTCTTCGACGTCGGCCCGAACTCGCTGATCAGGTTCGCGAGTTGGGTCTGCGCATCGCTCCACGGCAGTTCGCTCGAACCGGTGGTTGCCAGGCGACCCAGCGCCAACAGCACCAGTAACGGTTTGTGGGGTGAGCGCCGTCCACTCTGCCGGTGCTGTCGCAGGGCCGCCAGCCTGGCCAGGACCTCGTCTGGCATGTTCACCTGGCTCGCACCGCTGACCATGGCCGACGATTCTCGCACCCGCATCACCTCGATGGGGGTCAGGGATAACCGCGGGCATGCCGGCCAGGGCCGCACCTGGCACCCTGCGCTGTCAGCCCACCGCCCAACCAGGACGGAACCGTCAGCTGCGTAGCCGGAGGCCGCGTGGGGTGGCCCGGAAGCCGGCTGAGGTGAGCGCGTCGCGCAGCGGGGAGGCGTACACCGATTCGCCGTCGGCCCGCTCGACCGACAGGGCACCCAGCGCGCCGGAGCCGACCGCCGCGCCGAGCGCGCGGGCTGCCGCCGACAGCACGTGATCGTCGTCCACAAAGGAGAGCAGGGTACGCCCGCCGCGCTCGACGTAGAGCGCCAGCCGGCCGCCGGCCAGCACCACCAGGGCACCCGCCTTGCGCCCGGCCCGGTGCCCGCTGGCCGGGCCGGGTTCGCCGTCGCCGGTCTCGACCGCCCGTTCCGGCCAGGGCAGGGCCGCGCCGTACGGGTTGGCCGGGTCGGTGGCGGCGAGCACCCGGGCGGCGCCGGTGCGGGTGCCGGCGTCCGGTTCGGCCAGTGCGCGGAGCCGGTCAACGGCGCCGGGCACCGCGAATTGGGCAGCGCCGAGCCCTTCGACGAAGTAGCCGCGTCGGGCCGCGCCGCGTTCCTCCAGTGCGGCCAGCACCGGGTAGACCGCGGCGAAGCCGCCCGGTGTCCCCTCGGCGGCGACCGCGCCCCGGGTGATGACGCCGTGCCGTTCCAGCAGGGTGTCGGCCAGCGCCGCAGCCCGCCGGGTCGGGTCGGTGTCCCGGTCGGGTAGTCGTGACCACCGGCCGGCGGCGGTCGGCGGGCCGGTCCGGGTGGGCAGCACCGCCCGGCCGGGGCGCCGGTAGCGGGTGCGGGGCGCGTTGGGTCGGGACCGGTGCGCCCCGGCGCCGCCGAGCAGCGCCCGTACCGGGGCGAGGGTGTCGTTGGTCAGCCAGCCGGCCCAGACCAGGTCCCAGAGTGCGGCGAGCAGGGCGGCATCGTCGACCGGGCCGGTCAAGGCGTCGACCGGGCCGCCCGAGAGAGAGCTCGCGCCGACCCGGTCGGCCAGCGACCGGAAGAAGAGCGCCTGCCCGCCATCGAGCGCGGCGAGCACCGACTCGTGCAGTGGGGTCAGCGCGAGCGCGTCGTCGGGTGGGGGGAGCAGCAGGGCGGCCGAGTCGGCGTAGGCGAGTCGGAGCCAGCCGTCGCCCCGGCCGATCGTCCCGGCGCCGGCCCAGAGCACCTCGCCGCTGGCGCAGAGCTCGTCCAGGTACGCGGGGGAGTAGTCGGCTACCCGGGCCGGCAGGATCAGGCTTTCCAGCGCGGAGGCGGGCAGCGCCACGCCCTGAAGCTGCTCGACCGCTCCGGCGACCGCTTCGATGCCCCGTCCGGATGAGCCGATCTGCTGCCAGCGGGGCAGGAAGGTGGCGAGCGTCTCCGGTGGCACCGGTTCGATCTCCCGGCGCAGCGCGGCCAGCGAGCGGCGGCGGAGCAGGCGCAGCAGGTCGGCGTCGCACCATTCGGCGGCGCCGGTGCCGGCCGCGCCACCGACCGGGTACGGGGTGAACTCGCCGGCGACCACCCGACCGGTGGCGGCCAGCCGCCGTAGCGTCTGCTCGACGACGAAGACCCTGAGTCCGAACCGGGCCGCGCAGTCGGCTGCCGGGAACGGGCCGTGGGTGCGGGCGTACCGGGCGATCAGATCGCCGAGCGGGTCGGCCACCGGTTCGAGGTACGCCTGGGCGACGCCGACCGGTAGGGCCACGCCGAGCGCGTCACGGTACCGGCCGGCGTCCTCGATCCCGATCCACCGGGGTTCGCCGGCGATCCGTACCGGCAGGATCCGGCGGGCGTCGGCCAGGGTGGTCAGCCAGGCCGGTTCGACGCCGCGTTCGGTCAGTTCGGCGTCGGAGAGGTCCCCGAGGAGTCGGAGCAGTTCGGCGACGTCCTCGGCGTCCCTGGGACGGCGTTCGTCGGTGAGCCAGCGGACCTGCCGTTCGGTTTCGGTGACCACCGCCGGTTCGAGCAGTTCGCGCAGGTCGACCCGGCCGAGCAGTTCGCCGAGCAGGGTGGGGTCCAGGGCCAGCGCGGCGGCCCGACGTTCGGCCAGTGGGGCGTCGCCCTCGTAGAGGAAGGTGCCCACGTAGCCGAAGAGCAGCGAGCGGGCGAACGGCGACGGCCTCGGCGTTTCCACCTCGACCAGCCGGATCCGGCGGGCGGCCAGGTCGCGCATCACCGTGATCAGGCCGGGTACGTCGAAGACGTCCTGCAGACATTCGCGGGCCGCCTCCAGGGTGATTGGGAAGTCGGCGTACTCGCGGGCGATGTCGAGCAGTTGGGCGGCCCGTTGGCGTTGCTGCCAGAGCGGCTGGCGGCGGCGCGGGTCGCGGCGGGGCAGTAGCAGGGCTCGGGCGGCGCATTCGCGGAACCTGGCGGCGAACAGGGCCGAGCCGCCGACCGATTCCTCGACCAGTTGGCGGATTTCGTCCGGGTCGAAGGCGACCAGCTCGGCGCCGGGTGGCTCGTCGGCGGTGTCCGGCAGTCGGATGATGATCCCGTCGTCGGCCGGCAGCACCTGGGCGTCCAGGCCGGACCGTTCGGCGAGCCGCCGGGCGATGGCCAGCGCCCACGGCCCGTTCACCCGGGCGCCGAGCACACAGTGGATGGCCAGTCGCCAGTCGCCCAGCTCGTCGCGGAACCGTTCGACCAGCACCGTCCGGTCGTCCGGCAGCGCGCGGGTGGCGTCGCGCTGTTCGCGCAGGTACGCGATCAGGTTGCCGGCCGCCCAGTCGTCCAACCCGCCGGCCCGCAGCGCGGCGGTAGCGGTCTGGTCGTCCTGGCGGATCAGGGCCCGCAGCCGGGCACCGATGGCCCGGCCCAGCTCGACCGGGCGGCCGAGCTGGTCGCCCTTCCAGAACGGCATCCGGGCCGCCTGCCCGGGGGCCGGGGTGACCAGCACCCGATCCGGGGTGATCTCCTCGATCCGCCAGGAGGAGGAGCCGAGCAGGAACACGTCGCCGACCCGGGACTCGTAGACCATCTCCTCGTCCAACTCGCCGACCCGCGCGGCGCGTTCGGCGCCGGCCAGGAAGACGCCGAAGAGGCCCCGGTCGGGGATGGTGCCACCGGAGGTGACCGCGAGCCGCTGCGCGCCGGGCCGGCCGGTGAGCAGGTCGGCGGCCCGGTCCCAGACCAGCCGGGGCCGTAGCTCGGCGAAGGCGGTGGACGGGTAGCGGCCGGAGAGCATGTCGAGTACGGCGTGCAGCGCCGAGTCGGGCAACTCGGCGAAGGGCGCGGCCCGGCGGACCAGGGCGGTGAGGTCGCCGACCCGCCACTGGTCGAGCGCCACCATCGCGACCACCTGCTGGGCCAGCACGTCCAGCGGGTTGCGCGGGTAGTGCAGTTCCTCGATCGCGCCGCCGACCATCCGTTCCGCGACCACCGCGCAGGAGAGCAGGTCGCCGCGGTGCTTGGGAAAGACCACCCCCCGGGAGATCGCGCCGACGGAGTGCCCGGCCCGGCCGACGCGTTGCAGGCCGGCGGCGACGTTCGGCGGCGCTTCGATCTGCACCACCAGGTCGACCGCGCCCATGTCGATGCCGAGTTCCAGGCTGGAGGTGGCCACCACGGCCGGCAGTTGGCCGGATTTGAGGGCTTCCTCGATATGTTTGCGTTCCTCGCGGGAGACGCTGCCGTGGTGGGCGCGGGCGATCACCGGCGCGGCACCGCCGGCCGTACCGGACTGGGCGATGATCTCGGCCGGCAACCGGCCGGGCGCACCCCGGTCGGTGACCTGCGGCGCGGTCTCGCCCTGCTCGGCGGCGAGTTCGTTGAGCCGGGCGCACAACCGCTCAGCGCTGCGCCGGGAGTTGGTGAAGACGATGGTCGACCGGTGCTCGCGGATCAGCGCGAAGACCCGTTCCTCGACCGCCGGCCAGATTGAGGCCCGGCGTGCTCCGCCCAGCTCATCGTCGACGGACCGGTCCGGCGTGGTCCGCTCGTCCAACCGGGTCATGTCCTCGACCGGCACCTCGACGCTGACCTCGATGGTCTTCGGGGTGCGTGGTCGCACCACGGTCACCGGCCGGGCGCCGCCGAGGAACCGGGTGGTGGCGTCGATCGGCCGTACGGTGGCGGAGAGGCCGATCCGCTGCGCCGGGGCGGCCAGCAGCTCGTCGAGTCGTTCCAGCGAGAGCGCCAGGTGGGCGCCGCGCTTGGTGGCGGCGACCGCGTGCACCTCGTCGATGATCACCGTCTGCACCCCGCGCAACGCGTCCCGGGCGGCTGAGGTCAGCAGCAGGAAGAGCGATTCCGGGGTGGTGATCAGGATGTCCGGTGGGGTTCGGGCGAACGCCCGACGTTCGTCGGCCGGGGTGTCGCCGGTGCGCATGCCCACGGTGATATCCGGCTGCTCGACGCGGAGCCGGGCGGCGGCGTGCCGGATGCCGGTCAGCGGGGCCCGTAGGTTGCGCTGCACGTCGACCGCGAGGGCCTTCAGCGGGCTGACGTAGAGCACCCGGCACCGCCGCTGCGGATCGGCGGGGACCGGCTCGCGGGCCAACCGGTCGAGTGACCAGAGGAACGCCGCGAGGGTCTTGCCGGAGCCGGTCGGGGCGACCACGAGGCTGTGCTGGCCGGCGCCAATGGCCCGCCAGGCGCCGGTCTGCGCCTCGGTGGGCGCGGCGAAGGCGGCGGCGAACCATTCCCTGGTCGCCACCCCGAACGGGGCCAGCACGTCGCTCACCGATCCATCTTGCCCGCTCGGTACGACAGGCCCGCATCTACTGCCGGGGGTTGCGCCCGGTCTGTTGCGCTTATTGAGTTGGATAACGTTATCGAGCGGATAGACGCGTTAAGTCTTACTTAACTGCTTGCTGGCGCAACGCGACGTACAGTAACTTCTTCGAGGGTCAAGGCCGATATGGAGAGGAAACAGGCTGGATGACCGCTGCTCCGCGAGAAACCCAGCACGGCACGGATGTGCTGATCCGCAAGGTGGATGGCCACCTCGCGGCGGTTCGGCCTGGGCTGCGCGGGGCCGACCTTGAGCTGGCGGAGCGCCTTGCCGCCTGTCTGCGTGAGTTGGTGACCGTGACCGCGCAGGCCAGCGCGGCCGACCGGGCCCGGGTGCGGGCTGCGGTGCACTACTTCGTACTGCGTCGGGAAAATCGTGGTCAGTTCCTGCCGGTGCGATCGCTCACCGCTGCCCAGCGCGTGGTGAACAAGACCGTCCGCCAGCTTGGCCGTCCCGATCTGGTCGTACCGCCCTAATTGGAGGAACTCGCTGGTCAGTCGGCCGAACCAGGACATAGCAAGCGGGTAACTACCGTCTCGACCCGGTACACTAATGTCCGGACGACCGCTCGGGAGGCGGGATGGGGGAGAGACGCACGACGTGCCGGCCGATCGGTCGGCTGTCCGTCGCTGTCCTCATCGTCATCCTCACCGTCACCTCAGTGCTCGGCGCGGGCTGCGCCGAGGCGCCGTCCGGCGCGGTCGCCAACGCGCACGCCTCCATCGGTGCCGCCCTGATCCATGCGCAGCCATCGGCCGGGCGTGGCGAGGACGGGGCCGGCTCAGGTCGGACCGCCGCTCAGGAACGCACCGTCGAGGAGTTGCCGCCCAGCCAGGTGACGCAGCCGCCCGCCGGGCAGCAGCCGGTTGACCTGTGGCTGGTGCCGCTGGTGTCCAGCCCGGCGGTGCCGAGCGCGCACCACACGGTTCGATCGTCGCGAGCCGTCCCGGGTAATCCCAGCCGCGCGCCACCGGCCTGAGTCGTCGTTCCCAGCCGGCACTGTCATGCCGGAGCACCACGGCCAGCCAAAAGACCGGGCCCAGCCCGTCCCGCGCTGCGGTGAATCGATAGCCGAGCTCGGCCACCTCTTCCCGCGCCGCGTCGAACCGCAGGCGAGCATCGACTGACTCGCCGTTCCACCGGACCTCCGCCCGCTGAACCTGCTCGTCGCAGACCCGCCAACCGGGCCTGCGATGACCCCTATCTGGAGTACGCATGCTGGTGCTGCTGGCTCTTCATTTTGCGATGGCATCCCTCGCGCCCCTGCTCGTGCGAGGGTGGGGCCGACGCGCCTTTTTCGCTCTGGCGCTCGCCCCGGCTGCCGCTTTCGGCTGGGCGGCGACCCAGACCAGCACGGTCACCGAGGGCACGCCGGTGGTCGAGACGTACACCTGGGTGCCGATGCTCGGGCTCGACCTGGCCCTGCGGATCACCACGTTGTCCTGGCTGATGGTGCTGCTGGTCGGCGGAGTCGGTGCGCTGGTGCTGGTCTACTGCGCGCGCTATTTCCGGGCCGACGAACCCGGTCTCGGCCGGTTCGCAGGCGTCTTCGTCGGGTTCGCCGGCGCCATGCTCGGCGTGGTGCTCGCTGACGACCTGCTGCTGCTCTACGTCTTCTGGGAGCTGACCAGCGTCTTCTCCTACCTGTTGATCGGGCACAACCCGGAGAAGCGGGCCAGCCGACGGGCCGCCGCCCAGGCGCTGATCGTGACCACTTTCGGCGGTCTGGCGATGCTGATCGGCTTCATCATGCTGGGACAGCACGCCGGGACGTACCGCTGGTCCCAGATTGCCGCCGGCCCGCTGCCCAGCGGGGTGTACCTGGCCACCGCCCTGGTGTTGATCCTGCTCGGCGCACTCTCCAAGTCGGCGATCTTCCCGGTGAGTTTCTGGCTACCGGCGGCGATGGCCGCACCGACCCCGGTCAGCGCCTACCTGCACGCCGCCGCGATGGTCAAGGCCGGCGTCTACCTGGTCGCCCTGCTCGCCCCGGTCTTCGCCGCCGGCACCCCGTGGCAACCAGTGGTCTTCGTGGCCGGTGCGTTCACCATGCTGGCTGGTGGCTGGGCGCGCGCTGCGACAGACCGACCTGAAGCTGCTGCTCGCCTATGGCACGGTCAGCCAGCTCGGGATGTTGATCGTGGTGACCGGCGCGGGCAGTTCCGGCAGCCGCGCTCGCCGGCGTCGCCCTGCTCCTGGCCCACGCCCTGTTCAAGGCAACGCTGTTCCTCATCGTCGGCATCATCGACCAGCGTGCCGGCACCCGGGAGCTGTCCGCGCTCAGCGGGCTGTGGCGCCGGATGCCACTGGTCTGCGGCGCGGCGGTGCTCGCCGCGGCCTCGATGGCCGGCGTGCCGCCGCTGCTCGGCTTCGTCGCCAAGGAGGCGGTCTTCGCCGCGTTCCTGGATCGTCCGGTCCGTGACTCGCCGTTCTGGTGCTCGGTGCGACCCTGACCGTGGCCTACAGCGCCCGGTTCGTCTGGGGTGCGTTCGCCGACAAGCCCGATGTCGAACCGACCCCGGTCCGCCGGGTCGAGGCCGTGCTGGGCACCCCGGTAGCCCTGCTCGCCCTGGCTGGGCTCACGCTCGGGATCCTGGGCGGCGCGCTCGGCGACCTGCTCACGCCGTACGCCGAACTGTTCGGCCCGGTCGATGCGCACCTGGCGCTCTGGCCGGGCCCGACCTGGGCGCTGGCCCTGTCCGGGGTGGCGCTGGCCGGTGGCGGGTTACTGTTCGCGTGGCGGCGCGCCGGACCGGTCGCGCCGGGTCCCGGTTTGGCGATCCGGTCGGCGGTTCCGCCGGCTACGACCGGATCACCCGCTGGTTGGACCGGCTCGCCGTCGAGGTCACCGGGGCCACCCAGCGCGGCTCGCTACCCCAGTATCTGGGCGTCATTCTGCTGGTCCTGGTGCTCGCCCCCGGCGGGGCGCTGCTGCTCGGACGGGTCTGGCCGAAGCGGATCGTGCTCTGGGACACCCCGCTGCAGATCGTCGTCGGCCTGGTGCTCGTCCTCGCCGCCGTGCTGGCCGTCCGCGCCCAGCGTCGGCTCACCGCGGTGGTGCTGGTCGGGGTGACCGGTTACGGCACCGCGATGATGTTCGTCCTGCACGGGGCGCCTGACCTGGCGCTCACCCAGTTCCTGGTCGAGACGATCACCCTCGTGGTCTTCGTGCTGGTGCTGCGCCGGTTGCCGGCCAAGTTCTCGGCGCGACTGTTGCGCAGCAGCCGGTGGAGCCGGATCGTGCTGGGTCTGGCGGTCGGCCTGGTCATGTCCGGTCTGGCCCTCGCCGCAGCCGGCGGGCGGCAGGCCGTACCGGTCTCTGCTGACTTTCCCGACCTCGCCGTGTCGTATCGGCAACGGGCGGAACATCGTCAACGTCACCCTGGTCGACATCCGGGCCTGGGACACCATCGGCGAGATCGCTGTGCTGGTGGTGGCGGCCACCGGGGTGGCCAGCCTGATTTTCCAGCGTCCCCGCGGCGGCCCCGGCCCGCGTCGCCGGGACCTGCCCCGGTCCGGTCGCCGCCGCTGGGACGGGACCTGGCTGCGGGCCGGACCGACCCTGCGCGGCACCGGCGCTCGATCATCTTCGAGGTGGTCACCCGGCTGCTGTTCCACACCATGGTGCTGTTCTCGGTCTACCTGCTGTTCTCCGGGCACAACGCCCCCGGCGGCGGGTTCGCCGGCGGGCTGGTGGCCGGGCTGGCGCTGACCGTGCGCTACTTCGCCGGCGGGCGCTACGAACTCGACGAGGCAGCCCCGGTCGACGCCGGGATGCTGCTCGGCGTCGGCCTGTTCATCGCCGTCGGCACCGGCGTCACCGGCCCTGTTCTTCGGCGGCGACGTGCTACAGAGCGCCGTGATCGACCTGCGGTTGCCGGTCCTCGGGGACCTGCACCTGGTCACCTCGTCTTCTTCGACATCGGGGTCTACCTGATCGTCATCGGTCTGGTGCTGGACATCCTGCGCAGCCTCGGCGCGGAGATGGACCGACAGATCGAGCTCGACGGTCCGAGCGGTCCGACCGGTCTGGAGCCGACGGCGCTCCGAGAGGAACCGGTGTGACGAGTCCGGAGGACCTGGGTGTGAACAGTCCGAACCTGGTGCTGGTGCTCGTCATCGGCGTGCTGTTCGCCTGCGGGGTCTACCTGCTGCTGGAGCGCAGCCTGACCCGGGTACTGCTTGGTGTGATCCTGCTCGGCAACGGCGTCAATCTGCTCATCCTGACCGGCGGCCGGGCCGGCGGCGCGCCGATCGTCGGGGTGACCCCCGACGGCGCGGATGAGCGACCCGCTGCCGCAGGCGATGGTCCTCACCGCGATCGTGATCACCCTCGGGATGACCGCGTTCCTGCTGGCCATGGCGTACCGCAGTTGGCAACTGATCGGCCATGACGAGGTCCAGGACGACCTGGAGGACCGGCGGATCGTGCGTCGTGCCGAACGCGACGAGGGCTCCGGCACCGAGGACAGCGCCGACGACCGGCCCGAGCCGCCCGAGCCGGATGCCGGAGCAGGTCGATCCGCGACGACCGGCGACCCGGCGCCTCGACACGAAAGGCGGTGACACGTGAGCCTGCCTCGTACCGCTGCCGGTCGTCATGCCGCTGCTCGGTGCCGCGCTGACGCTGGTGCTGGCCCGCCGGCCGCGGCCCAGCGCACGGTCAGCGTGGCCGTGCTCACGCGACCCTGGCGGTCGCGGTCGATCGCTGCTCGCCCTGGCCCACCGCGACGGTCCGCTGCGTCGATGCACGTCGGCGGCTGGGCCGCCGCCGGTCGGCATCGTGCTGGTCGCCGACGAGTTGGCCGCGCTGATGCTGGTGGTCTCGGCGGCGTCGTCGCTCTGCGTGCTGCTCTACTCGATCGCGCAGGGCCTGGCCGACGGCGACGTGGGCACCCCGGTGGCCATCTACCACCCGACCTACCTGGTGCTGGCCGCCGGCGTGACCAACGCCTTCCTCGCCGGTGACCTGTTCAACCTCTTCGTCGGCTTCGAGATCCTGCTGGCCGCCAGCTATCGTGCTGCTCACCCTCGGCGGCACCGAGGAGCGGATCCGGGCCGGCGCCACGTACATCGTGGTCAGCCTGCTGTCGTCGCTGATCTTCCTGCGCGATCGCGCTGATCTACGCCGCCACCGGCACGGTGAACATGGCCGCATCTGGTCGGGCGGCTCGACGCGCTGCCGGACAACGTACGGCTGGTGCTGCAACTGCATGCTGCTGGTGGCGTTCGGCATCAAGGCGGCGGTCTTCCCGCTGTCGGCCTGGCTGCCGGACACCTACCCGACCGCGCCCGCGCCGGTCACCGCGGTGTTCGCCGGCCTGCTCACCAAGGTCGGCATCTACGCGATCATCCGTGCCAGACGCTGCTGTTCCCCGGGGCCGGGTCGCCGACGCTGCTGATGGTGGCCGCGCTGCTGACCATGGTGGTCGGCATCCTCGGCGCGGTCGCCCAGTCCGACATCAAGCGGATGCTGTCCTTCACCCTGGTCAGCCACATCGGTTACATGCTGTTCGGCGTCGCGCTGAGCCTCGGCGGCCGGCCTGGCCGCGGCGATCTTCTACGTGGCGCACCACATCACCGTGCAGACCACGCTGTTCCTGGTGACCGGGCTGGTCGAGCGACGGGCCGGCAGCACCGATCTGGCCCGGCTCGGCGGCCTGGCCACGGCGGCGCCGCTGCTGGGCGATCCTGTTCTTCATCCCGGCGATGAACCTGGCCGGCATCCCGCCGTTCTCCGGGTTCCTCGGCAAGGTCGGGACTGCTCCAGGCGGGTGTCGCGGCCGGCGGGGTACTGCGCTGGCTGCTGGTGGCCGGCGGCGCGCTGACCAGCCTGCTCACCCTGTACGCCACGATCGAAGGTCTGGAACCGGGCGTTCTGGCGGGCGCCCCGGCTGGCCGCGCCGGACCTGCCGGGCAGACTGCCCGGCCTGATGGTGGGTGCCACCCTCGCCCTGGTCGCGTTCGGGGTGGCGCTCACCGTGGTCGCCGGGCCGCTCTTCGCCATCAGCGCCGACGCCGCGGCGCACCTACGACAACGCACCCCGTACGTCGAAGCGGTCCTGCCGGAAGGAATCCGATGATCCGACTGTTGTCCGCGTGCCGCAAATGGACCGCGGGCCGCTGGCGCGACCAGCTCGTCGCGGTGGGCTGGCTGGTGCTGGTCTGGAACCTGTTATGGGGCGAGTTCTCGGTGGGCAACCTGATCGGCGGGCTGGCCGTGGCGCTGGTTGTGCTGCTCTTCTTCCCGTTACCTCCGGTGACCTTCGAGGGGCGGATCCGCCCGATCGCGGTGCTCCGGTTCGCCGGTCGATTCGTCAGTGATCTGGTCACCGCGAGCGTGCAGGTCGCCTGGACCGCGCTGCGCCCCGGCGCCCCGCCGCGCAGCGCGATCATCGCGGTGCCGCTGCGCGTCGGTTCGGATCTCAACCTGACCCTGACCGCCGAGGCGTCGTCGCTGGTCCCGGGAAGCCTGATCCTGGCGGTGGATCGAGCGAACGGGATTCTCTACGTCCACGTCCTCGATGTGCCCGGACCGGCAGGGGTGGCTCGGGCCCGTCGCGAGGTGCTGGCCCTGGAAGAACGGATCGTCCGGGCCATCGGATCCGCCGCCGAACTTCGCCAGTTGGCATCGCCCCCGCCCGTCGTACGCCGAGGAGAAACCACATGATTGTTGTTGTCGTGCTCGTCACCGCGTTCCTCGCCGTCGCGGCGGCGCTCGCCGTGGTCCGTATCGTGCGCAGCACCTCCCTACTGGACCGGGTGGTCGCCGCGGACGTACTGCTGGCCGTCATCGTCGGCGCGGTGGGCGCCGAGGCGGCGATCAACCGGCACGCCACCACCCTGCCCATCCTGGTGGTGCTCTCCATCCTCGGATTCGTCGGATCGGTGGGTGTGGTCCGGTTCGCCGCCCCCAGGGACAAGTCGTGACCTGGGCCGGGCTCGCCGATCTCCTGTCGGGTGTCTGCCTGATCGCCGGCGCCCTGCTCAGCCTGGCCGCCGGGATCGGCCTGGTGCGGTTCCCCGATGTGCTGTCCCGGATGCACGCGGCGACCAAACCTCAGGTGCTGGGGCTGCTGCTCATTCTGGCGGGGGTGGCGCTGCGCCTGCGCTCCGGCGCCGACCTGACCACCCTGCTGCTGGTCGGAATCTTCCAACTGGCCACCGCGCCGGTCGCCGCGCATCTGGTCGGTCGGGCCGCCTACCGCTCCGGGCGATTTCGTCCAGAGTTGCTGGTGGTGGACGAACTGGCGGATTCGACCGGCGGCCCCAGCCGCCGCTGAGCCGCAAGAACCGGGATAATGCCCGGTCTGTCGAAATCCGGAACATCAGCGGATTTCCCCGCTTGCCTATTGCCTAGCCGTGGCGAGATCGACAACCTTCCAGAGGCGTTCGTCAATGTCGGCGGATCGCCTCCGGCGTTCCGCCCACCAGGCGCCGCCGGAGTGGCCCGTACCCCGTACCCCTGGGAGAACCCGTATGCGACTTCGCCTGCTCTCCGCCACCTGCGCGGCGGCCCTGACCGCCGCCGCGCTCACCGGGGCCGCGCCCGCGACTGCCGGGCCGGCTCTTACGACCGCCGCGCCGGTCGCCGCGCTCGCCGTGCCGGACATCTCGCTGGCCAATGTCAAGGCGCACCTGACCCAGTTCCAGTCCATCGCCACCGCCAACGGGGGTAACCGCGCCCACGGCCGGCCCGGCTACCTGGCGTCGGTGAACTATGTCAAAGGGCAAACTCGACGCGGCCGGCTTCACCACCGTCGTGCAGTCCTTCACCTATAGCGGGGCCACCGGCTACAACCTGATCGCGGACTGGCCCGGCGGCGACCCGAACAACATCCTGATGAGCGGCGCGCACCTGGACAGCGTCACCGGCGGGCCCGGGCATCAACGACAACGGTTCCGGCTCCGCGGGCATCCTGGAGGTGGCGCTCGCGGTCGCCCGGACCGGCCTGACCCCGACCAAGCACCTGCGCTTCGGCTGGTGGGGCGCGGAGGAACTCGGCCTGCGAGGATCGCGGTACTACGTCGACAACCTGCCGACCACCGAGCGCGCGAAGATCAAGCAGTACCTGAACTTCGACATGATCGCCTCGCCCAACGCCGGCTACTTCGTCTACGACGGTGACAACTCGGACGGGGTCGGCGCGGGCCCCGGTCCGGCCGGCTCGGCCGAGATCGAGAAGACCATCGAGGCGTACTACGCCTCGATCGGCGTGCCGACCCGGGGAACCGACTTCGACGGCCGCAGCGACTACGGGCCCTTCATCGGCGTCGGCATCGCGGCCGGCGGCATCTTCACCGGCGCCGAGGGAATCAAGAGCAGCAGCCAGGCGTCCCTGTGGGGCGGCACGGCGGGTGTCGCGTTCGACCGTTGCTACCACGCGTCCTGCGACACGATAAGCAACATCAACGACACCGCGTTGGACCGCAATGCCGACGCCATCGCCTACACGGTGTGGACTCTGGCTGGCGCGGGCGCTCCCGCCAACAACTTCTCGATCTCGGTCTCGCCGGCCTCCGGCTCGGTCAACCCGGGTAGCTCCGTCAGCGCCACCGTGGCCACCACAACCACCAGCGGCACCGCGCAGACGGTGAGCCTCTCCGCGTCGGGCCTGCCCACCGGTGCCACCGCGTCGTTCAGCCCCGCCTCGGTCACCTCCGGCGGGTCATCGACGATGACCATCAACACCTCGGCGTCCACCCCGGCCGGCACCTACTCGATCACCATCACCGGCACCGGCAGCCGCCGCCACCCGCACCACGACCTACCAGTTGACCGTCAACAGCACCGGCGGCTGCCCCAGCCCCGGCCAGAAACTGGGTAACCCCGGCTTCGAATGCGGCACCGCACCCTGGACGGCGACCAGCGGGGTCATCGGCTCATTCAGCGGCCAACCCGCGCGCAGGCGGCACCCGCGTCGCCTGGCTCAACGGCTACGGCCGAGCCACCACCAACACGCTCGCCCAGACCGTCACCCTGCCGGCCGGCTGCGCCAGCTACAACTTCAGCTTCTGGCTGCACATCGACACCGCTGAGACGACCACCAGCAGCGCCTACGACACCCTGAAGGTGCAGGTGCTCAACTCGGCCGGCACCGTGCTGACCACCCTGGCCACCTACTCCAACCTCAACAAGGCCAGCGGCTACAGCCAGAAATCCTTCTCCCTGAGCGCCTACGCCGGGCAGACCATCACCCTCAACTTCCTCGGCAACGAGGACGCCCTGCTGCAAACCTCCTTCGTCATCGACGACACCGCCCTGAACGTCTCCTGACCCGGCACCCGATCCGACGGTCACCCCGGCGGGTGACCGTCGGATCAGCTCCGCTGCTAGGCGCCGCGGCGCTCCGAACCGAAAGCGGTGCTCCCCGCCCAGGCGTCAGCAATCCCAGCTCAGCCGGATAAACTTGCTGGATGATCGACTCAACTGCCCAGGAGGGCAGCTGTAGCCAGCCGGGTCGGACCCGGCATCCAGGCCATCGGGCGTCGCCTCCGGGAGCGCTGAACACATCGTGTTGATCGCGCTCGGCCTTACCCTGATCATTCTGCTCACCGCGGCGACCGGTTACTTCGTCGCGCAGGAGTTCGGCTACGTCGCCGTCGACCGGGGTCGCCTACGGCAACTCGCCGACGACGGCGACCCCGCCGCGAAGCGCGCCCTCCGGGTCACCGGACGGCTCTCGTTCGTGCTCTCCGGAGCCCAACTCGGCATCACCGTCACCGCACTGCTCGTCGGTTACGTCGCCGAGCCGTTCCTCGGCGCCGGCTTGGCCGACCTGCTCGGCCTGGTCGGCGTGCCCCAGACACTCAGCCTGCCGATCTCGGTCGGGCTGGCGCTGCTGATCGCCACCGTCGTGCAGATGGTGCTCGGTGAACTCGCCCCGAAGAATCTCGCCATCGTCCGCGCCGAGGCGCTCGCCCTCGGGCTCAGCCGCTCCACGCTGATCTACCTGGCCGTCGCCGGTCCGGCGATCCGGCTCTTCGACGCCGCCGCCACCCGACTGCTCCGCCGGGCCGGCATCGAGCCGATCGAGGAGCTGCCCAGCGGCGCGACGCCGGAAGACCTGGAACGGATCATCGAGGAATCCCGCCAGGAGGGGCAACTGGACCTGCAGATGTCCACCCTGCTCGACCGGGGGCTCGACTTCCGGCAGCTCACCGCCGGGGAGGTGATGGTGCCTCGGGTGGACGTGTACACCATCCAGGCGGACGAGCCGGTCAGCCGGATCGTCGAACTGCTGGACACCGGTCACTCCCGGTTCCCGGTGCAAGGCGCCGAAGGAATCGACGACGTGGTCGGCGTGGCGGGCATCGCCGACGTGCTCGGGGTGCCGCCGGATCAGCGGTTCAGCACCCCGGTCGCGGCGGTGGCCGTACCCCCGCTTCTGGTGCCCACGACGCTGCCGCTGCCCACGGTGCTGGACCGGCTGCGGGCCGGGCACCGGCAGCTCGCCTGCGTGGTCGACGAGTACGGCGGCTTCGCCGGGGTGATCACCCTGGAGGACATCGCCGAGGAACTGGTCGGGCCGATCCGGGACGAGGACGACCCGCCCGAGCCGGCGCCGGTCCGGCAGGAGGACGGCTCCTGGGTGGTGCCGGCCCGCTGGCGGATCGACGAGGTCGCCGACAGCACCGGCATCGTGCTTCCCGAGGCGCCCGAGTACGACACCCTCTCCGGGCTGGTCATGCGGGAACTGGGTCGGGTGCCCGAGGTGGGCGACCGGCTGGAGATACCCCTGCCCGCCGACGGGACCAGCGACCCACGGGAGGAAACCCGGCGGGCCGCCGTCGAGGTGCTCGCGGTCGATCGGCACGTCGCCGACTCGGTCCGCCTGGTGGTGGTCAGATGAGCACCGCCTGGGCACTGTTGATCTCACTACTGTTGCTCGCCTTCAACGGCTTCTTCGTGGCCGCCGAGTTCGCGTTGCTGGCCAGCAAGCGGTACCGACTGGAGCAGGCCGCCGCCTCAGGTGGACGAGCGGCCCGCGCCGCGCTGGACGGCGTACGGGAACTGACGATCATGTTGGCCGGTGCGCAACTTGGCATCACGATCTGCACGCTCGGCCTCGGCGCGTTCGCTGAACCCGCCATCGGACGCCTGGTCCGGCCGATACTGAGCCTGGTCGGGCTCTCCACCGGGGCCAGCCACGCGGTGGCCCTGGTGGTCGCGCTGGCGCTGGTCACCTTCCTGCACCTGGTGGTCGGCGAGATGGCGCCCAAGTCCTGGGCGATCACCGACCCGGAGCGCTCGGCCCTGCTGCTCGCCCTGCCGTTTCGAGCCTTCGCCCGGGTGGCCCGGCCGGTGCTCTCCGCGCTCAACGGGCTGGCCAACGCCACCCTGCGGCTGGTCCGGGTCCGGCCCGGAGGAAGGGCTGGCCCAGGCCCATGGGCCGGAGGAACTGCGGATGCTGCTGGAACAGTCCCGCGAGCACGGTCTGCTCGCCGCCGACCAGCATCTGATGCTGACCAGCATGCTCAAACTTCAGGGCACCAGGGTCGCCGACGTGATGGAGCCGGTCGAGACCATCGTCGCGGTACGGCTCGAGGACACCGCCGAGCGGATCGAGCAGGTCTGCCGGGAAAGCGGCCGGTCCCGGCTGGCCGTGTTCGACGGGCCGGACTCGGGTGGCGGGCGTGGTGCACGTACGGGAGGCGGTCCGGGTCACGACGGCCGGCCGGCCGGCGACCGCGGCGCAGCTGATGAGCCCGGCGTTCAGCCTCGTCCCCACCGCGACGGTCGCCGAGGCGGTCGCCGCGATGCGCGCGGATCAGGCACAGCTCGCGATGGTCAGTCCCGTTGCCGGCAGTGACTCGGCCGGTTGGCTTCGTGGCGCTGGAGGACCTGCTGGAGGAGGTCATCGGCGAGTTCGACGATGAGACCGATCCGGTGCCACGCGGGCGGCGGATGCGCTGAGGCAGGTGGGGTTGCGCGATGCCGGGTCCGCTGAGGTGTCGGCGTGGCCAGGGCGGGAATGCTGGCCGGATGGGCCTCGGGGGGATGCTGCCCGGAGCCGGGTTGTCGGTGGAGACCGTCCTGTCCAATCCGAGTACCCGGCCGGGCCTCTCCCTGCCCGGCCGGGTGACCGTCGAGGCCGGCGCCAGCGCCGACACCCATCGACCACGTCCGGCTCGGCCTGGTCACCCGGGTCGAGCCGGTCGGGGGCGATCGGGCGTACGACCTGGTCGAGTTCCATCGGGTGACGGCGGCGGGCCCTTCGCCTGGCCCCCGGCGAACGGCGCACCACCACCTTCGAGGTACCGATGCCGTGGGAGACCCCGATCACCGTGATCGACGGGCGCTGCCTGCTCAACCTGCGGATGGGGCTGCGGACCGAGCTGGCGGTCAGTCCGATGATCGACCGGGGTGACCTGGTCACCGTGTACGTGCACCCGCTCCCTGCCCAGGAGAAGATCATGGCGGCGCTCACCGCGCTGAATTTCCAGTTGCGGCAGGTCGGCCTGCAGGCCGGTCGGACTGCCCGGGGTACACCAGACGTTGCCGTTCCACCAGAAGCTCGGCTTCTGGGCGGCGCCGTTGTACGCCGGCCCGTTCAGCGAAGTGGAGGTGACCTTCTTGGCCAACCCGTACGGCATGCAGGTCATCCTCGCGCTGGATCGGCGGCTGGCGCTGGCCGGTGCCGGGCACGCCAGCCTGAGCCGGTTCCGGGTTCGGCACACGGGTGTGGATGAGGTCGACTGGGTGGGTGTGGTGGACGGCTGGATCCGGTATGCGGTAACCCGGCACGCCTCGGTGGCGGCCTGCCGGGTCAGCTGAGGGCGCCAGTGACGACCTTCAGATCGTCAACCAGCCCGCTGTACGCGACCTCTCGATGTCTGGGCTCGGCCGCGTACCGCCACCGACGCGCACGGTGAGTTTCCTAACCGTGCCACCCCGTTGTACTACGGCAGCCATGTTCAGCACCGACCGCGACTTGAGGGCGTTTCGTTTCGCACCAGCAGGCAGGTCGGCCAGCTTCCGACCTGCTTGAGGAGTGACATGAACGACTTCCGTACCCGGCTCTACGCCGATTATGCCTCGGCGACCGGCACCGAGACTGGGAATGAGGAAGCGGTCCGGCTCATCTATCGAAGGGAGCTTCGCCGGTTGCTGCCGGCGGATCCCCACAGGCGACGCATCCTTGACATCGGCTGCGGGCAGGGTGCGCTCTGCGGCTACTCAGCGAGGACGGGTTCGACGCCACCGGTATCGACATCAGTCCCGAACAGGTCCGCCTGGCGAATCAACGAGGGGTGCGGTCCGTCGAGTTGGGAGACTTTCACGAGTACCTCGGGGCGCGGCAATACATTCGACGCGATCCTCGCGCTGGACGTTCTGGAGCATCAAGTCAAGGGAGAGGTACTCCAGACCTTCGACGAGGTTCAGCACGCGCTGCGGCCCGGAGGTTGTTTCATCGCCAGGGTGCCCAACGCGGTGAGTCCGACCGGAGGCAACATCATGTTCGGGGATCTCACTCATGAAACCTGGTTCACGCGACGGAGCATCGCGCAGCTGGCTGCCGTGGCCGGGTTTGCTGAGCTGCGTACCTCTCCCTGCCCGCCGGTGGCGCACGGCCTCCGCAGTGCGCTGCGCGTCATGGTGTGGAAACCGATAAGCGGGCTGGTCAAGCTTGCCCTTGTCGCGGAAACCGGACGGCTGCGCGGCCACATCATCACCCAGAACCTGACGTTTGTGGCCGTCAAGCCTGGTCCAGGAGGCTGTCGGTGCCGGGCGGGAGGCGCCGGCCAGGCCGGTCTCGGTGTCGGTCATGCATCATGTTCCACCCGTTGACGCTGCGGGACGATCATGCGCTGAAGGAGGTCGGCGTGTTGGGGCCGGCGATTCGCGCCACCGCGTCGGCGAGCGGTCGATCTCCGGACTCGTCCAGCGGACTGATGGTGATCCGGACGTCCGGGCGCGGCGGCCAGATCCGGTAGAGCGAGCCGGGCGCGACGGCGTACCCGGCCTCGCGGAGCCCGGTGACCATCCGGGTCTCGTCGGGCACCGGTAGCCATAGGTTGATCCCGGTCCGGCCGTGACTCGGCAGGCCGCGCTCGGCGAGCGCGGCGCGTAGGGCCGCGAGCCGGGCGGCGTAGCTCGTCCGCGCGCCATGGACGATCAGCTCGGCGACCCCGGGATCCTGCCAGAGCCGTACGGTCAGGCGTTGCAGCACGGTGGAGACCCAGCCGGAGCCGACCCGCATCCGTCCGGCGACCCGGGCGATGGTCGTCTCGTCGCCCGTGAGGGTGGCCAGCCGCAGGTCCGGACCGTAGGGCTTGCTGACTGAGCGGAGGAAGGCCCAGTGCCGGGTCGCGTCCGGCGAGGCAGTGCAGGGGCACCGGGGCGAGTTCGGCGGCGTGGTCGTCCTCGATCAGCAGCAGGTCGGGGTGGGCGGCGAGCAGCGTCGCGCAGATCTGCGGCCCGATCGGCGGTGATCGCCGCGCCGGTCGGGTTATGGGCCCGTGCGGTGACCACCAGCGCGCGGGCCCCGGCGGCGAGAGCGGCCCGCACACCCGGCCGGGGTCGGGCCGTCGTCGTCGATCGGTACGCCGATCGGCCGCAGCCCGAGCGCGGCGATCAGGTCGAGCAGGTTGGCCCAGCCGGGATCCTCCACCGCGACCGGGTCGCCGGGACGCAGGTGGGCGGCGAGCAGCCGGTCGATGCCGTCCAGGGCGCCGCTGGTCACGATGATCTCCGTCGCCGGTACGCCGTCGGAGGTCAGCCGCTCCCGGGCGGCATCGGCCAGTTCGGGTAGGACGCCCGCGTCGGCGTACCGGACCGGGGTGTCGACCTGTTCGGCGAGCGCGGCCAGGTGACGACCGAGCGGGGGCAGTAGCCGGTGGTCGGGCTCACCGGCGGAGAGGTCGAGTACGTCGGGCGGCACCGGCAGACGCAGCGCGGACCGGGGCGCGGCGACCGGCGGTCGGGGGCGGACCCGGGTGCCGTTGCGCCCGGCGGTCTCGATCAGGCCCCGGTGCCGCAACCCCTGGTACGCCTTGGCGACCGTGGCCGGGCTGATCCCCAACTGGCCGGCGAGGGCCCGGACGGCGGGCAGGGCGGCACCGGCCGGCAGTTCCCCGGTGCGGATCCCGGCCTCCACGCTGGCCGAAATCTCGGCTGCCGAGGCACCGCTCACCTGATAATGTGTTGTCACAATTTTGCAATTGTACTAGAACAAAGGGTGGTTGTCGGATGTACGAGCAGACAGAGCGAACCACCGCCAGCCGAGAGCGGGGCCGGGTCAGCTACCAGCGAGCCGCCGCGCACGCGATCCTCGACGAGGCGTACCACTGTGTGCTCGGCTTCACCATCGATGGCGAGCCCCGACTGCTGCCCACCCTGCACGTCCGCGTCGATGACACCGTCTACCTGCACGGCTCCACCGGCAGCCGACCACTGCTCGCCGCCCGGGGCCCGGCCGGCCTGCCGGTCTGCGTCGCCGTCACCCTGCTCGACGGGCTGGTCTACGCCCGTTCCCAGTTCCACCACAGCGCCAACTATCGATCGGTGGTCGCGCACGGCACCGCCCATCTGGTCACCGGAGAGGCCGAGAAGCGGGCCGCGATGGCCGCCCTGATGGAGAAGGTGGGCCGGGGACGCGGCGCGGACAGCCGTCCCCCGACCCGTAAGGAACTCGCCGAGACGGCCGTCCTGGCCCTGCCGCTGCGCGAGGTGTCGGTCCGGGCCCGGACCGGCGGAGTGAGCGAGGAGACGGCGGACCACGCCCTGCCGCACTGGGCGGGCGTACTGCCGCTGCGGCTGGTGCCCGGCCGGCCCGAGCCGGACGCCGGGGTCACCGTGCCGGTGCCGGCGTACCTGCGCGCGCCGCGCTCGGCCTGGCTCACCCCGGCCGCCATGACCGGCACGTACGTCCGGTTGGAACCGCTCGACCTCAGCCACACCGCCGAGCTGTACACGGCGACCACCGACCCCGAGGTGTGGCGACACCTGGGCGACCAGCGGCCGGCCGACCCCAACGCGCTCGCCGCCATAGTCGGCGAGGCGCTGCGCGCCCACGACAGTGGGATCCGGGTGCCCTGGGTGCAGCGCTGCGCCCGGACCGGCGAGATCATCGGCACCACCTCCTACTACGAGATCGACGAGGCGAACCGGTCGGTAGGTATCGGGTATACGTTCCTCGGCCGGCCCTGGTGGCGAACCGGGGTCAACACCGAAGCGAAGCTGCTGCTGCTGACCCGGGCCTTCGACGAACTCGGCGCGCGGCGGGTGGTCTGGCACACCGACATCCGCAACGAGCGGTCGCAGCGGGCGATCGAGCGGCTCGGTGCGGCTCGCGAAGGGGTGCTGCGGATGCACCGACAACGGCCGGACGGATCCTGGCGGGACTCCGTGCTCTACTCGATGACCATGGATGAGTGGCCAAAAGCACAGGCCAGGCTCCGGGACCGGCTTCGCCCGGTGGCCCCGGTGGCCGGATGATGTCGCATGTGCTGGGGATCACCGACATCTGGACCTACGTACTGGGCACCATCGCCATCGTGCTCTTGCCCGGACCCAACTCAATCTTCGTGCTCTCCACGGCCGCGCGGCGCGGGGTGTCGGGCGGTTACCGGGCCGCCGCCGGGGTGTTTCTCGGCGACGCCGTGCTGATGGTGCTCTCCGCCGCCGGAGTGGCGTCGCTGCTCAAGGCGTACCCGCCGGTCTTTCTGGTGATCAAGTACGCGGGCGCGGCGTACCTCGGGTATGTGGGCCTGACCATGCTGCGTGGTGCCTGGCGGCGGTGGCGGACCCGGCACGATCCGGGCGCGCCCCGGCTGATCGACGCTGCCGAGCCGGCCGCGGTACGTCACCCGTTCCGCCGCGCGGCCGTGATCAGCCTGCTGAATCCGAAGGCGATCCTCTTCTTTATCTCCTTCTTCATCCAGTTTGTCGACCCGGCCTACGCCTACCCGGCGATCTCCTTCCTGTTGCTCGGCCTGATCGCGCAGGTCACCAGCGCGCTCTACCTGACCGCGTTGATCTTCACGGGTACCTACCTCGCGGCGCAGTTCCGTGAGCGCCGTCGGCTTGCCGCCGGGGTGACTACCGGGATCGGCGCGCTCTTCCTCGGCTTCAGCGTCAAGCTGGCCACCGCCACCGCCGGCTGACCTAACTCCGTCGATCGCCCCCACCCCGTCGATCGCCCCCACCCCGTCGATCAAGGACTTGTTGCTGCGGATTGATCTCCAAAACACCGCAATAAGTCCTTGATCGACGGGAAAGTCCTTGATCGACGGGGGTGTTGGGGGCTGCCGGGAGCGCTCGCGGCAGGGCCACCGGGGGCGCTAGCGTTGCCAACGGTGCCGACAGGGACGGCGACGACGCGGGCTCGACGGTGAGTTCGCCAGTGCCGGCCGGAAGGAGTTCGACGGGTGCGGCTGACAGAATTTTGGGCGCGCCTGGAACAGGCGTTCGGACCGGCGTACGCCGGCAGCCTGGCCGCGGACCAGGTGCTGTCCCAGTTGGGTGGCCGGACCATCGTCCAAGCCCTCAACGAGGGCGAGAAGACGGTCGTGGTGTGGCGTGCGGTGTGCGCGGCGTATCCCGAGAGAGTGCCGGCCCGGCTACGCTGAGCTGCGGTTTCCTGACGTGGGTGTGTCGTGCGTCGAGTCGAACACCTGTTCGGCTATTGTCCACAGCACAGGTGTTTGTCCACAGCTCACAGCCGGCCGGCTGTTTTCTGTCGGACCCAACGCCTAGCGTGTCCGCGTGACGAAAAGTTCTTCAAAGACGCCGGCGAAGGCAGGGGTGGCGACCATGGCGGCAGGGCCTGACCGGGAGAAGGCACTCGACCTTGCTCTCGCGCAGATTGACAAGCAGTTCGGCAAGGGGTCGGTGATGCGGCTGGGGGAGCGGCCCGTCATCCAGACCGCTGTGATCCCAACCGGCTCGATCGCACTGGATGTGGCGCTCGGCGTGGGTGGCCTGCCGCGTGGGCGGGTCGTGGAGGTGTACGGACCGGAGTCGTCCGGTAAGACGACCGTGGCACTGCACGCGGTGGCCAACGCCCAGCGCGCTGGCGGGATCGCCGCGTTCATCGACGCCGAGCATGCCCTCGACCCGGAGTACGCCAAGGCACTCGGCGTGGATACCGACGCGATGCTGGTCTCCCAGCCGGACACCGGTGAGCAGGCCCTCGAGATCGCGGACATGCTGATTCGGTCCGGAGCGCTGGACATCATCGTCATCGACTCGGTGGCCGCGCTGGTGCCGCGCGCCGAGATCGAGGGTGAGATGGGTGACAGTCACGTCGGGCTGCAGGCCCGGCTGATGAGCCAGGCGTTGCGGAAGATCACCGGTGTGCTCAGTAACACCGGCACCACCGCGATCTTCATCAACCAGCTCCGGGAAAAGATCGGCGTCATGTTCGGGAGTCCCGAGACGACGACCGGTGGGCGGGCGCTGAAGTTCTACGCTTCGGTGCGGCTGGACGTACGGCGCATCGAAAGCCTCAAGGACGGCACCGATGTGGTCGGCAACCGGACCCGGGTCAAGGTGGTGAAGAACAAGGTCGCCGCGCCATTCAAGCAGGCCGAGTTCGACATCATGTACGGCAAGGGCATCTCCCGGGAGGGCTCGCTGATCGACGTCGGCGTGGAGCAGGCGATCATCCGCAAGTCCGGCGCCTGGTACACCTACGACGGCGACCAACTCGGCCAGGGTAAGGAGAAAGCCCGCGAGTTCCTGCGGGAGAACCCGGACGTGGCGGCCGAGATCGAGAAGAAGATCCTGGAGAAGCTTGGCGTCGGGGTGGGAGCGGGCGACGCGGCGGGCGGGCCGGAATTGCCGCCGGTCGACTTCTGACCCATTGTTGCTTGCGCGCTCACTTTGAGCGATGAGCCATTCGGCTGACCGACCATCCACTGGAGTGGACAAATCGACATGGCGGGACGTGGGCGGGGGGCCCGTTCGGGGCGGGGCTGGGACGCAGCCCCGCCCCGAACAGGAGCTCCGGGCGCCGGGCGTTCACGGCGCGGTGGTGCGGGCCGTGCCGGGGACAGCGGCGCCGGGTGCGCAGATGGGCATGGCGGGCCCATCGAGGATGAGTCGGGCTGGCCGGACGGGGCTACCGTGGCAGCTCCCGACGGCCGGGATAGCGTCCGGCGTGGCGGTGAGCTGGCAGGTGGCTCGGCTGTCGCCGCAGCCCGGCAACAACCCCGCGATGAAGCCGAGGTGGCGCGGGAGATCTGCCTACGACAACTCGCGGTACGGCCCCGCACCCGACTGGAGTTGGCCACCACCCTGGCCCGTCGGGGTATCTCCGATGAGATTGCCGCGCAGGTGCTGGACCGCTACGACGAGGTCGGCATCGTTGATGACGCGGCCTTCGCCCGGGCCTGGGTGACCAGTCGCCACCTGGGCCGGGGTCTGGCCCGCCGGGCGCTCGCCAATGAGCTGCGCCAGCGTGGGGTCGAGGGGGAAACTGCTCGCGAGGCGCTTGGTGAATTGGACGACACGACCGAGGCCGAAACAGCACGGGCCCTGGTTGACCGCAAGCTGCGCACGGCGCGCGGAGAACCCGACGCGGTGTTCCGTCGACTGGTCGCCATGCTCGCCCGTAAGGGATATCCGCCGGGTGTGGCGATTCGAGCGGTCAAGGAGGCCTTGGCCGAGCAGAGCGCGGAGGCGGCGGAGTACGCCGAATATATTGATCCGGACGGATTGCTCGACGTCGTCGGCTCGGAGGGCGGCAGCGAAGACCGTCCGTGATCCGATGTCGGGGGCAGTGGTGCGGATGACGCCAATGAGCGTCGCGGACGTGATTGTGGACGACCGCCCATGGGTGTGAGCTCGCCGAGTTGGGACACGGATCACCGGGACGGGTGGGACGCGACCAGAAGTGGGCGGTAGCGATCCCATCGGGCGGCCCCGTATCCTCCGAACAGGAGCGTCAGGTGGCGTGATTGGTCGCGAAACTATTCCGCCGGAGGTGGCTGAATCGTCTTGCGTAGGATCAGGACCGGCCTGCCTGGCATCACGGCGAGGTTGCGATCTTCGATCCTTACTGTGCTGGGTGTGTGACCCGGTCATATAGTGCGGGGCGACCCACATTCGACGGCGATCCGCTGATCCTGATCTGGTGAATGCCGATCGTCAGCAAATCGACTATCGACGATAGAGTGGGCTCCTGATGAATCATGGTGCGAGCCATGGAGACGGGGAGGAACTATGGCGAGGCTTAAACACAGTCCGCGCGCGCGGACAATCCGAGCGGTGACCAGGACGGGTATCGCGATCGGCGCGGCGGCGCTGACCACTGTGGCCGTCGCGGCGGCCGTGGCAGCGCCGGCTGTGGCCAGCCCGGTCGCGGCTGTCCACGTGTTGCTGGAGCCGGGCGATCCGGGCTCGGGTAACCCCGATCCGGGTGACCCCGATCCGGGTGGTGGCGATCCGGGTGACCCCGATCCGGGTGGTGGCGATCCGGGTGACCCCGATCCGGGTGGTGGCGATCCGGGTGACCCCGATCCGGGTGGTGGCGATCCGGGCGGCGGCGACCCGGGACCGGGACCGGACCCGGACCCGGAGCCGGACCCGGACCCGGCACCCACCAATCCCGGTGGTGGCGACCAGTCGGGTGGCGGCGGCGGTCAGCCGGGTGGCGGTTCGGGCCACAGCGGCGGCGGTGCGGGTAACAACGGTGGCTCGGGTAACAACGGCGCTGGTTCGGGCGGCGGGGGCCTGCCGGTGACCGGTACCGACGCGGCGAGCATCGCGGGGCTCGGGTTGCTGCTCGCCGCCAGCGGTACGGCGTTGGTACTGGCCGGCCGGCGGCGGCGCGACGTGACCGTCTGATCCGGACGATCAGAATGAACAACTATCGGCCGGTGACGGTGGAATGGCATTGTCCACCGCCACCGGCCGATGGCGTTACTGGGGCGACCACCCCGAGGGTCGGTCTGACGGTTTCAACAGCCGGTTGAGACGGAACGGACGGTGGTAGATGTGACTGCTCACGATGCGCGGACTGGTAGCGTGCCTGACCGTGGGTGAGGTGCGGAATTCGGAGCCATCGCAGGGTGACGGCTGGCGGGAAGGCACAGATCCGGTCGGGCCGGTCTCGGCCCCGCCCACCGCCCCGGCGTGGACCGGTGAGGAGCAACCGGCGGCCCCAACACCGTACCCGGCGGTCGCCTATCCGTCCGGGTCTACCGGCTACGATCCGGGCGCCTACGACCCGCAGGCGCTGTCCTATCCCCAGGAGCCCGCGCCGCCGTCGTATCCGCGGCCCCAACCTGACTACGGTGCCCCCACCCAGCGATCGAATGAGGAAGAGGCCCCGCTGACCCAGCGGCTCAGCGGTACGCCACCTGCCTGGGTGCCCGCCCAGCCGGGGATGTCGCCGGACCAGGGCATCCCGACCGTCGCGGCAACTCCGGCCCCGAGCACCTCCGCACACCCGGTTTCTGGTGGCCCCAGTGATTACTACGGCGTCGCTTCGACGTCGGGGGCGCCCGCCAGCGGGGCCCTTCCGGTATCCAGTTTCCGGCCCTCGTACGAGGATGCGATCGATCCGCTCGCCACCGGAGGCGCCAACTGGCAGCCACGGATCGTGCCATCGCCGCCGAAGAAGAAGGGGCAACTGCTGATTGGCCTGGCGATCGGGTTGCTGGCCGGCCTGCTGGTGTTCGGCGCCACCGGGTTCTTCGTGGGCCGGGGGACGGCGCCCAAGGCCGGACCGGCCACGGCACCGACGCCGACCGGGCAACCGAACGCGTCGCTGCCGCCCTTCGAACAGAGTCAACTGACGTTGAACCAGTCGAAGTTCACTCCGGAACTGGCGAAGCTGGCGCAGGCGTGGCTGCCGCGGGTGGGTGGGTGCCTGAAGAATGGCGACCAGGATGGCCCGACGCTCGCCGCTGGGGAGGCCATCAAGGTGTGGTGCAGACTGGGTGCGTTGAACATCTATTTTGTGGCGTACAGCTCACTCGCAGAGCGGGACAAGGCGCGCATTCTGACTTCCGCCCAGAGTGTGGACGCGCCGGTCCTTACCCCTGGAGCTGCCCCGGTGGGGACGAGGACGACGCCTTCGGGACGCAGTAGTGGCAACTACGTCGAGTACGCGTACCGGGTCAGGTCGGACGCGAAGGGACGGGTCGTCGCGGGCCTGTGGTGGGATGACGTATCGACGCCGGTGGCCGCCTATGTCCGCGGGTATTGGATCGAGGCCATGGGGCAGAGCTGGGAGCCGGTCCGGGACCTGTGGCAGCGCTACAGCTGATCGGAAGCGGTGCTTCCTGACTTTCAGTCGGTGGACCGGGGCCGATGTGACGGGTAGTGATGGTGCGAGGTAGCCGGCTTGCGCAGGTTAATCCGGATCATGAGTCCTTGACCGAACCGGTACCGGAGACCTAGCCTCGCGGTACTAGGGGAATGCGTCCGACCATCGCGGGCTTACCGCACAACATAGATCGTGTAACAGAACAGCATCACTTTGGCCGATCTGTTCGGTCGATGATCCGCCGTCGGCGAGGCCGCGCTGACGGCGGCCCGACATACCCGCACGGCCATCGTCCGGTGCCCGCCAGCATCGACGGTGGGCCGTACCCGGCCAGTCGCCCCGGTCGGGCGTCTCCACAACCGCACTAGGCGCCTGCGCCCGGAACACAGCCCGGACTTCGCGCCACGGTGGGAGGAGAGTGACGCCATGGCCGCAGAGGGTCAGCGCCGGCATGGCGCCGACGTGCGTGAGGTGCCGGCATGACCGGGCTCGAGTGGGGCCTGGTGGGTGCGGTACTGCTACTCACCCTGCTCGTCCTCGCCGGTCTGGTACTGGGCGCCCGTACCCTGCGCGGGCTGACCGGGTTGAGCGGGTCGGCCGCGAACGTCGACGATCCCCGCTACCTCGCCGAGAAGGACCGCCAGGAGCAGTCGCTCTCCGCGTTGCGCAACGCGGCCGATGAGGCGACCAGCTCGGTCGAGCAGGCCCGTACCGCGGCCGCTACGGCGCGTACGGAGGCGGCTGCGGCCAAAGCCGAGGCGAGCGCCGCGCGCGCCGAGGCGCGTCGGGTGCTGGACACGGTCCGGGCCGAGGCCGACACCGTGCTGGAACGCGCGCACCGGCAGGCTGAGCAGGACGCTGAGCAGGTACGCGCGGCGGCCCGGCGCAGCGGTGAGCGGGAGATCGCGCTACTCGCCGCCAATGCCAAGGAGCAAACCGCTGATCTGGAGCGGCGGGCGCACCGGCTGGATGAGCGGGAACGGCTGCACGGGGAGGAGGCCGAGCGGCTGGCGGAACGCGAGCGCCGGCTGAGCGGGACGGCGACCGAGTTGGCGGCGCGCGAGGCGGCGCTGACCGCCCGGGAAGCCGCGCTGACCGAGGCGGAGGAGCAGCGCCGCCGTGAGTTGGAGCGGGTTGCTGGGCTAACCGCCGATACCGCTCGCGCCGAGCTGATCGAGACGATCGAGGGCCAGGCCAAGCGGGAGGCCGCGCTGCTGGTTCGCGATATCGAGGCCGACGCGCGTAACACCGCCGACCAGCGGGCCCGGCACATCGTGGTCGATGCCATCCAGCGGGTGGCCAGTGAGCAGACCGCGGAGAGCGTGGTCAGTGTGCTGCACCTGCCCGGTGACGAGATGAAGGGTCGGATCATCGGTCGGGAGGGGCGCAACATCCGCGCCTTCGAGTCGGTCACCGGAGTCAACCTGATCATTGATGACACACCGGAGGCGGTGCTGCTCTCCTGCTTTGACCCGGTGCGTCGGGAGGTCGGCCGGCTGACGTTGGAGAAACTGGTGCTCGATGGTCGGATCCACCCGCACCGCATCGAGGAGGTCTTCGACACCGCCCGGCAGGAGGTGGAGCGGCTCTGCCAGCGGGCTGCCGAGGACGCGTTGGTCGAGGTGGGCATCACCGATCTGCACCCGGAATTGGTCACTCTGGTCGGCCGGTTGCGCTACCGCACGTCGTACGGGCAGAACGTGCTCAAGCATCTGGTGGAGACCGCCCACATCGCCGGCATCATGGCCGCTGAGCTGAGGTTGGACATTCCGACGATCAAGCGGTGCGCGTTCCTGCACGACATCGGTAAGGCGCTCACCCACGAGGTGGAGGGCAGTCACGCGTTGATCGGCGCCGACCTGGCCCGCAAGTACGGCGAGGCTGAGGAGGTGGTGCACGCGATTGAGGCGCACCACAACGAGGTGCCGCCGCAGACCATCGAGGCGGTGCTCACCCAGGCGTCGGATGCCTGCTCCGGTGGCCGTCCGGGGGCGCGTAGGGAGAGCCTGGAGGCGTACGTGAAGCGCCTTGAGCGGATCGAGGAGATCGCCGGCGGGAAGGCCGGTGTCGAGAAGGTCTTCGCGATGCAGGCCGGCCGGGAGATCCGGGTGATGGTCAAGCCGGACGACGTGGACGAGATCGGTGCGGCGGTGCTGGCCCGGGATGTGGCCAAGCAGATCGAGGAGGAGCTGACCTATCCGGGTCAGATCCGGGTCACCGTGGTCCGCGAGTCCCGGGTCACTGAGATCGCCCGCTGACCGTCGCGGTCCCATGGTGGTGTGACCATGGCCAGTGCTTCGGGGGAGCCAACCGGCACAGAATCAGGGCGCCTCCGGCACGACCAGCCATGGTCGTAGCGGAGGCGCCCTGAGGTGTTACGGGTATTTTCTGATCAACCGCCGGTGCTTTCGGCCTGGGAGATGAGTGCGGCCGACGGCGGGTTCTGCGCCGGAGTTCCCGCGGTCTTGCGGCCTTGGGCGAGCCGGCGCTGCACGTACTGCGCGAGCTTGGAGAGCGAGTAGTTCACCGCGATGAAGATGGCGCCGATAACGATGTACGTCTGGATCGGGTTGCCGAGCACGCCGATGATCTGCTTGCCAACGTTCAGCGTCTCCTCGTAGCTGATGATGAAGGCCAGCGAGGTGTCCTTCATGATTACCACGATCTGGCTGATGAGTGCCGGCAGCATGATGCGGAACGACTGCGGGAGCAGGACAATGCGGGTCGTCTGCAGCGGGGACAGGCCGATGGCGGCAGCGGCTTCTGCCTGCCCGCCGGGGAGGCCCTCCATGCCGGAGCGGAGGATCTCCGCGATCACCACCATGTTGTAGACCGTCAGACCGATGACGAGGTAGGTGAGGGTATCCAGGGAGATGCCGTAGGCGGGCAGCCCGCGGGAGACGAAGTAGATGGTCATGATGACCGGAATTCCCCGGAACACCTCGACGCAGACCCGGGTCACGGCGGAGAGCAGCGTGCTCAGGCCGCGCAGCAGGTATGCGAACGGGGCGTTGAGACCGCTGAACTTGCGCTTAGTCAGGTGTTTGAGCTGGATGCGCAGGATGGCGAGGAGCGTGCCGAAGGCGAGCGAGGAGGCGATGGAGAGCGCTGCGGCCATCAGCGTATGCAGGAAGCCGGAGCCGAGTCGCTTCCAGAGCAGGCTGAAGGACTCGTTGTCGGGGTCGAGGTAGGGCCCCCAGAGCTCCATCGAGAACTGGCCCTTGTCGGCGAGCGGCCGGTAGATCAGGGCGTAGGCGCCGATCAGCAGCACGATCGTGGCGATGACGCTGCTGATCAGCGTGATCCTGCGTTGCCGGGGTCCCGGAGCGTCGTAGAGAACGCTCAGCTGCTGACTCATCGCGCCACCGCCTGTCGCTTCTCCAGTCGGTCGATGAGCACGCCGAGGGGGACGGTCATGATCAGATATCCGATCGAGATGCCGATGGCGACGGGGATGAAGGCGTAACCCTCGGCCGAGGTGAGTTGGTCGGCGGTCTGGGACAGGTCACCGAGGATGCCGAAGAAGCCGATCAACGCAGAGTTCTTGATCATCGCGATGATGACCGAGCCGAGTGGCACCACAGCGGCCTTCCAGGACTGGGGCAGCACCACGTAGCGGAGATTCTGACCGAAGGTCAGACCCAGCGACCGGGCCGCCTCGGCCTGACCCGACGGCACCGCGTTGATCCCGGAACGCAGCGCCTCACAAACGAAGGCCGCCGTGTACAACACGAGCGCGATGAGGGCGAAGCGGAAGTACGGCAGATCCGTACCGAGCCGCTTGAACACCAGGTCGAGCCCGGGGATGCGCAGGAAGTCGGCGTTTGAGCCGAGTGCCGGCAACCCGAAGGCCGCGAAGAACATGACCACGGTCAGTGGCAGGTTCCGGAATACGGTCACGTATGCCGTGCCGATGGCGCGCAATGGCGGCACCGGTGAGATGCGGAGCACCGCGACGATGGCGCCCAGGACCAGGGCGCCGATCGCGGCGAGAACGCAGATCTGGAGGGTGAGCCAGAAGCCACCCGCGAACACGTCGAACTTCTCGATGAGCACTCTCACGTGCTTGCCTTCCTGCCCACCCTCCAGATCTGGCGGTTGTTTCTAGTAGCGGTTAAGTGCCGGAGCGTCGCCCAGGGTGGCGCCGAACTTGCCGGCGGTGTCGTCCCAGGCCTTCTTCCAGCGGCCGTCGGCGAAGGCCTTCTCGAGCAGGTCGTTGATGAAGTCGCGGAACGCGGTGTCGTCCTTCTTGACGCCGATGCCGTACGGCTCCTTGGTGAAGTTGTCGCCGGCCATCTTGAACGACGCCTCGTCCTTGGCGATGTAGCCGAGCAGGATCACGTTGTCGGTGGTGACCGCGTCGACCTGTCCACCCTTGAGGGCGTCCCGGCACTTGTCGTACGTGTCGAACGGCACTACCTGGCTGGCGACGTCCTTGACGTGGTTCTTGATCTCCTCGAGCGGAGTCGAGCCGGTCACCGAGCAGACCTTCTTGGTGCCGTCCTTGAACGAGTCCGGCCCGGTGATCGAGCTGTCGTCCTTGCGTACCATGATGTTCTGTCCGGCCTCGTAGTACGGGCCGGCGAAGGCGATGCGCTCCTTGCGCTTGTCATTGATGGTGTAGGTGGCGGCAACCAGGTCGACGTCCCCGTTGACAATCTTGTCCTCGCGGACCTTGGAGGGGCTCTCCACCCACTCGATCTTGTCGGTCGGAATGCCGAGCTCGCCAGCGATGAGCTTGGCGATTTCGACGTCGAAGCCCTCGGGCTTACCGGAAAGGCCCTTCAGGCCGAAGCCGGGCTGGTCGAACTTGGTGCCGACGGTGAGCTTCTGCGCCTTGTTGAGCTTCTCCATCGTGCTGCCGGCTGCGAACGACTTGTCGCTCTTGCCGGTGTTGCCACTCTCATCGTTGCTACCGCAGGCGGCCATGCCGATCGACAGGGCGGCGACAGCGGCGAGCGCCGCTACGCGCTGGATACGCATCCTTCTTCTCCTTCTTCGACGGAGCCCGCCGGGGGTGGCGCGCTCCACAACGGACGCCTAGTGCGTCAGGATCTTTGACAGGAAGTCCTTGGCCCGGTTGCTTCGCGGGTTGGCGAAGAACTCGGCCGGCGTAGCGTCCTCGACGAGTTGACCGTCCGCCATGAAAATCACGCGGTTGGCTGCGTGCCGGGCGAAGCCCATCTCGTGGGTCACTACCACCATGGTCATGCCATCGCGGGCCAGTGAGGTCATCACATCGAGTACCTCGCCGACCATTTCCGGGTCCAGTGCGCTGGTCGGCTCGTCGAAGAGCATCGCCTTGGGCTGCATTGCCAGCGCCCGGGCGATCGCCGCGCGCTGCTGCTGACCGCCGGAGAGCTGGGCCGGGAACTTGTCGGCCTGGCTGGCGATGCCGACCCGGTCGAGTAGGGCCATCGCGCGCTTGCGGGCCGCGTCCGGCTTCTCCTTGCGTACCTTCATCGGTCCGAGGGTGACGTTCTCCAGGATCGTCTTGTGCGCGAAGAGGTTGAACGACTGGAACACCATGCCGACCTCGCTGCGCAGCTTGGCAAGCGCCTTCCCCTCGGCCGGCAGCGGCTTGCCGTCGAAAATGATCGAGCCGGAGCTGATCGACTCCAAGCGGTTGATCGTCCGACAGAGCGTCGACTTGCCGGACCCGGACGGCCCGATCACTACGACGACCTCGCCCCGGTCGACCGACAGGTCGACGTCGTGGAGCACGTGCAGCGGGCCGAACCATTTGTTGACCCCGTCCAACCTGATCAGCGGTTGGTCGCTCCGCTCGGTCACCCCGCCCCCTCGTTGCTCAATCATTCCTTCACCTGATCCCGGTTCCAGCCGCGATGAACCTCGGCCCCAGTCTGGATCGGTGACGCAACTCTAGGGGACCTGAAGTGCAGGTAGGCAACCGAGTACGTCACGGGGCGGTAACACCGACGGTGAGGTGTGTGACAGCGCGGTACCCGCAGTCGATTGGTGCCAACGGATGTGGATGGGTTGGCGGAGGCGTACGGGAATCGAACCCGCCCGGCCGAGGTGCTCGGCCGCATCGGTTTTGAAGACCGTGAGGACCACCAGGCGCCTGCCCGCCTCCAGAGGGGACTATAGCGGCTCCGGGCAGGGCCGGCCGGTTCGAAGGAGCTGGTGAGATCCCGAATTCCCATCGGAGTGGCTGAGGACGGAGAGCCGAAAGGACTACGCAGGGTAAGTGCATCCGGTGGCGAACAGCGATAACCTGGCTTGCTTCTGCTATGAAAAGTAGTCACATATGTGTGATTTCGTTAGATATGGTCACAGACCGGTAACTTGGCCGCGCTCGGCCCGGTAGGCCCGTCACCATCGTCAGTAAGGGTTGGTTAGCGGTCCCAATCGAGCACAGTCAGTGAGGAGGCGGCGATGACCGAGCTGTGGAACTGGAGGATCGACGGCCGCGTCACGCCAGCGGAGATCCACGCCGCGCTCGTTGACGCACTCGGCCTGCCGGTACTGCCGCTCGGCGTGGCGGATCCCGAGCTTTTCCGGCCGGCGCGCTCCTCTGTGACGTCTGGCAGCAACCCGGGGAGTTCCCGACCCTGGTCGACTGCTATGGCGTTCCGATCGACCTCGCGGAGGCGGCCGCGATCGCCGCATTCGGCCGCCGGTTGGGCCGGCACTGCCTGTTGCCGGACGACACCCTGGATGCCGGGCGTTACCTGCTGGTCGCGCCGGACGGCACGATCCGCCCGGTGCACCTGGATGTCCAGGACAGCATCGACGGCGAGATCCTCGCCAACCGACGGCTGTGCACGCTGGTGCATCCACGATGCCGTGGCTGGTCGCAGACCAGTCCCGGTGGGCACCGGATTCGGTGGTGCCGGCCCTGGCCGCGGCCTGAGCGGCGCGTCCGGGGCCAGCATCGCTTGCGGCCTGAGCGGGCACGGCCCGGGCCAGGACTGCTTGCGGCCTGAGCGGCGCTGCCCGGACCAGCGCTGCCTGGACCGTGCCCGCTCGGTCAGGCTGTGGGATCTGGGTTCCCGCCGCGGACCACGAGCTGGTCGAGCAGGTTCCGGGTCGCCGCGGCCACCGCCGCGACCGCGGCGTCGAACGCCGCGGCGTTATGCGCCGCCGGGCTCCGGAAACCGGAGATCTTCCGGACGTACTGCAACGCGGCGGCCTCTATATCGGCTCCGGTCACCCCGGTGGCGTAGGGCTCACGCAAGGTCTTGATGCTCCGGCACACGGTTCCTCCTCGCGCCGGGTCTCCCGGCTGCTGCGGATACGCTGTCACCGACATGACTACCGCAGCCCCGGGCAGCCCGCGTACCTATCAGGTGCGCACCTACGGCTGCCAGATGAATGTGCACGACTCCGAGCGGATCTCCGGCCTGCTGGAGGGGGCCGGATACGTGCGGGCCGCCGACGCCCACGAGCCGGACGTGGTGATTTTCAACACCTGTGCGGTCCGGGAGAACGCCGACAACCGGCTCTACGGCAACCTCGGCCACCTGCGCCCGGTCAAGCAGCAGCATCCCGGCATGCAGATCGCGGTCGGCGGCTGCCTGGCGCAGAAGGACCGGGGCGAGATTGTCCGGCGGGCGCCCTGGGTCGATGTGGTCTTCGGCACCCACAACATCGGCTCGCTGCCGGTGCTGCTGGAGCGGGCCCGGCACAACGCCGCCGCCGAGGTGGAGATCCTGGAGTCGCTGGAGGTCTTCCCCTCCACCCTGCCGGCCCGCCGCGAGTCGACGTACGCGGGTTGGGTTTCGATCTCGGTGGGCTGCAACAACACCTGCACCTTCTGCATCGTGCCGGCGCTGCGCGGCAAGGAGAAGGACCGCCGGCCCGGCGACATCCTGGCCGAGGTCCGCGCCCTGGTCGCCGAGGGGGTGCTGGAGGTCACCCTGCTCGGCCAGAACGTCAACTCCTACGGTGTGGAGTTCGGCGACCGGCTCGCCTTCGGCAAGCTGCTGCGCGCCTGCGGCGACGTCGACGGCCTGGAGCGGGTCCGCTTCACCAGCCCGCACCCGAAGGACTTCACCGACGACGTGATCGCGGCGATGGCCGAGACGCCCGAACGTCTGCCACTCGCTGCACATGCCGTTGCAGTCCGGCTCCGACGACGTGCTGCGGGCGATGCGCCGCTCCTACCGGGCCGATCGTTACCTGGGGATCATCGACAAGGTCCGGGCCGCGATGCCGGACGCGGCGATCACCACCGACATCATCGTCGGCTTCCCCGGCGAGACCGAGGCGGACTTCGAGCGCACCCTGGACGTGGTCCGCGAGGCCCGGTTCGCCTCCGCCTTCACCTTCCAGTACTCCAAGCGACCCGGCACGCCGGCCGCCACCATGGACGGGCAGCTGCCCAAGCAGGTCGTCCAGGAGCGCTACGAGCGGCTGATCGCGGCGGTCGAGGAGATCACCTGGGCGGAGAACAAGCGGCTGGTCGGCGAGACCGTCGAGGTGCTGGTCGCGGTCGGCGAGGGGCGCAAGGACGAGCGCACCGGCCGGCTCTCCGGGCGGGCCCGCGACGGCCGGCTCGTCCACTTCGCGGTCGGGGAACTGGCCGGGCAGATCCGGCCGGGTGACATCGTGCACACCGCGATCACGTACGCGGCGCCGCACCATCTCAACGCCGACGGCGCGCCGGTGGCCCACCGTCGTACCCGGGCCGGGGACGCCGCCGAGGCGGGCCGCTCCCCGCGTACCCCGGGTGTGCTGCTCGGGCTGCCCACGGTCGGCGCGCCGCCGGTGCCGACGTGCCGGTACCGCCTGCGACGCCTGCGCCGCACGCTGACCGCTGCTCCGCACGCCATGGCAAGGGGCCCCGCTTGATTACCTCGTGTACCCGGGGCCCCGCCGGTCCGAAAGCGACTGGAGCGGGGCCCCGTTGCGGTGCCGACGCTCAGCAGGCGACGCCGTTGAGCTTCACCGCGCCCGGTGCGGCGGCCGTGCCGTTGGCGGTGAAGCCGATCAGTGACCGAGGCGCCGGCGGCGAGCGACGGCGCCCAGCTCGGCGCGGCGGCCGTGACCGTCGTCCCGGTCTGGGTGACGGTGGCGTTCCAGCCGCTGGCCAGCGTCACCCCGGACGGCCAGGTCCAGGTGACCGCCACGGGTTGACCGCCGTGGTGCCGTTGTTCTTGACGGTCAGCTCACCCTGGAAGCCGCCCTGCCAGACGTTGGCCTGCCTGGTAGCTGGCGGTGCAGCCGCCGGCCGGCGGCGGCGGCGTGGTCGGCGCCGGTCGGGGTCGGCGGTCGGCGTCGGGCCGGTCGGGGTGGCGGTCGGGGTCGCCGTCGGGTGGGTGCCGCCGCCGGACCGGCGCGATCAGGTACGGCTGCAGGATCGCCTGCTTGGCCTGTGTTGATGTTGGTCCAGTCGTCCAGCGCGATGCCGCCGGTGTCACCCGAGTTCGGGTTCCACGACCAGTAGGTGAAGGACATGCCGTTCACCCCGGTGCCGGTGTAGGCCATCAACTTCTCCAGCCACACCTTGTCCCCGGGTCCTGCAGCGTGGTGCCGAACTCGCCCATCATGATCGGGGCGATGTTCTGCTTGTACAGGTAACCCCAGTACTTGTCCCAGATGGCCGGCATGTTCGCCGGGTAGGTCGGGTCGTCGAACCACGTCTGGTGGTAGACCGAGGTGGCGTACTCGTGCGGCGAGTAGACCAGCCGGTTCGCCACGTTCAGCCGGACCGGGAACTGGCCGGCCTTGGACAGGTTGCCGCCCCACCAGCCGCAGTCCTCGTCGTTGCTCGTGTCGTTGTCCCAGATGTTGGACCTCGCCACCGCTCGGGCAGCTCACCCCCTCGACGAAGATCAGCCAGTTCGGCTGCACGCCGAGGATCGCGTTGCCGGCCCGCTCGGCGGCCAGCCGCCAGTCCCGGTTGGTGTCGCCGCAGCCCCAGCAGGCGCCGGTGGCGGCCGGGTTGGTGCCCTCGGCGTGCGGCTCGTTGTGCAGGTCGGCGCCGATCACCGTGGTGTTGCCGGCGTACCGCTGGGCCAGCATCTTCCAGTCGTTGATCCAGGTGCTCTCCGGGACGCTGGAGGTGTACCACAGCGGCGACTGGCCGGCGGCGGTCGGCCGGTGCCGGTCCAGGATGATCCGCATCCCCTTGCTGCCCGCGTAGCCGATGATCTTGTCCAGGATCTGCAGCGGGGACAGCCCGACCAGGTCGGGGTTGACGAAGTCGTTGATGCCGCTGGCGGGCGCCCGGCTTGAGCGCGTCGTTCGAGAACGGCACCCGCATCGTGTTGTAGCCCAACCGGGCCATCTGGTCGAGCTGGCCGCGCCAGGGTTGTTGGACCAGAGGCCGTGGAAGGTCTTGTTGTCGGTCTCCATGCCGAACCAGTTCATTCCGGTCAGCCGGACCGTGGCGCCGGTGCTGTCGACGATCTTGTTGCCGCTGGTGTGCAGGTAGCCGGTGCCGGTGCCGGTCGCGGCGACCGCCGGTCGGGCGGCCGGGGCGAGCGGCGACCAGCGCCGGCGGCGGCGGTGACTGCCGCGATCAGCCCTCCGGCGAGCGCGGTCGCCCTACGTCTGCGTGACATGTGCCAGAACTCCGTTCACGTGGTAACCCGCCGTCCGGTGGGTGGAGCGGCGGTGGCGGTGTGTCCCGCTCCTTCCTCCGGCGGCAATGCCGAGATTGGGCGCCGTCAGGTCACACGGTGGGCGCCCAGACCCGGGAGCGCCCGCGAGGACGCCCGGATCAAACTGCGCGATGCCCGGATCGGTGCGATGAGGAACGGGATGGCCGCCCACGTGATGGTGTCGCCGCGGCTACCGGGTGCTATGGCGCAGAGTGATTGCCTCCGCGAACCCGTGTGCTGTGCCGCTGCCCTGGCTCCGCCGATCATTCTGACGAGCGTGGATGGGCTACGTCAACGCGCACCCGCCTCCGCGAATCGCGGGCGGACTCTGTTGATCGGCCACGCGAGAAGGGCCCCTGCCGTGCCGTTACGGTCAGGAAGGGGCCCTTTCGTCACTTCGCCGCCGGCGCTGCGAGCTGGCTGTCAGCGGGTCTAGCTGGCCTGCTCGGCGAGGTGGAGGAACTGGCGCTTGGCCGCCAGCGCCTGCTCGGCCTCGCGGATCCGCTTGGCGTCGCCGGCCGCCTGGGCCCGGGCCAGCCGCTGCTCGGCCTCGGCAACCTGGTCGCGCATCTGCGCCAGCAGCGGGTTGGCCGACGGCTCGGTGCGCCGCCAGGCCGAGTCCATCGCCTGGCGGACCTTGTCGTCGACCGCCCGCATCCGGCGGTCCAGCCCGGCGGCCGCCTCGCGCGGCACCCGGCCCGCGTCGTGCCACTGGCCCTGGATCTCCCGCAGCTTCGGCCTGCGCCCGCGCGGGTCGGCGTCGACGTCGAGCGCTTCGGCCTCGGCGAGCAGCGCCTGCCTGCGCTCCAGGTTGGCCCGCTGCTCGGTGTCGCGGGCGGAGAAGACCTCGCTGCGCCGGGAGAAGAAGGCGTCCTGGGCGGCCCGGAACCGTTCCCAGAGCTTCTGCTCGGCCTCCTTGGAGGCCCGGGGCGCGGCCTTCCACTGCGCCATCAGCTCCTTGAGCTCCGCGGTGGCCGCCCAGTCGGTCGAGTTGGCCAGCGTCTCAGCCTCGGTGACCAGGTCCTCCTTGGCCCCTGGGCCTGCTTGCGCTGGGCGTCGAGGGTGGCGAAGTGGGCGCCCCGGCGGCGGGTGAAGGCGTCCCGGGCGGCGGCGAACCGCTTCCACAGCTCGCCGTCGGTCTTCTTGTCGACCCCGCGGATGGTCTTCCACTCGTCGAGGATCTCCTTGAACCGGTCGCCGGCGGTCTTCCAACCGGTCGACTCGGCGGCCAGCTTCTCGGCCTCCTCGACCAGCGCGGTCTTGCGGGCCAGCGACTCCGGCCGGGCCGCCTCCCGGGCGGCCCGGGCCTCGCCGGCCTTCTCCTCGGCGGGGCGGCCAGCCGGTCCAGCCGGGTGGCGAGCGCCGTCGATGTCGCCGACCACGTGCGCCTCGGCCAGCGAGCCGCGGATCCGGCGTAAGGTGGCCAGCGAATGCGCCGCGTCGGCGGCGCCCGAGTTCAGCCGGGCCTCGGTCAGGTCGACCTCGGTGACCAGGTCGGCGAAGCGGCGGGCGAAGTGGGCCAATCCCTCCTCCGGCGCACCCGCCTGCCAGGAACCGACCACCCGTTCGCCCTCGGCCGTCTTGACATAGACGGTGCCGTCCGCGTCCACCCGTCCGAAGGCAGTCCAGTCACTCATGTGCCCATCCTCGTTCTCCCGGCGCCGCCGGGGCAGAGCCCGCGGTCGCCGCCACGGCGCAGTCAAGTTGCAGGGAAGTTTCTCCCGGCATTGTCACAGGTCCACCCCGGTCCGCGTCGAGCGCCTGTCGTCGACCGTGACCATACGGTGTCCTAGGCCCGACTGAGCGGTATCCACGCCGGGGTAAGGGCCGTTGCTCCCGCTACGGTGGTGGCGTGCCTCTGGTTGCCGCTGCTGTCTGCCCCCACCCGCCCGTGATCGTCCCCGAGCTCGCCGGGGCGGCCGCCGTCGAGCTGGATGATCTCCGGGCGGCCTGCGACGTCGCCGTCGGTCGGCTGCTCGCCGCCGACCGGACCTGATGCTACGTTGTGGGCGGTGCGGTCCGGCGACCGCCGGCTCACGGTCCGGGCGCCCACGGCACGCTGCGGCCGTACGGGCTGGATCGCGCGATCGCGCCTGACCCCGCCGTCGGCGGCCGACGGCGCTCGGTCCCGCCGGTGTCGCCGACCTGCCGCTGAGTCTGCTGATCGGGGCCTGGCTGCTGCACCGCGCCAGCGTCGGCGCCGGTGGCGGCGCGCCGGGGCGCAGAGCGTCGGGGTGGACGAGTCGGTGGCCGAGCTGCCGCCGGCTGCGGGGCCGAACTGACCGCCGGGACGAGCTGACCGGGTCGCGCTCCTGGTGATGGGGGACGGGGCGGCGTGCCAGGGGGAGAAGTCGCCCGGGTACGACGATCCGCGGGCCCAGCCGTACGACGATGGCGGTCGCCGCGGCCCTGGCCGAGGCGGACACCGAGGCCCTGCTCGGCCTGGACCCGGCACTGTCGGCGGAGCTGATGGTGGCCGGCCGGGCGCCCTGGCAGGTGCTGGCCGGAGCGGCCGAGGCCGGCGGTGGCTCCTGGCGCGGCGACCTCGGCTATGTCGCGGCCCCCTACGGCGTCACCTACTCTCGTCGCCGACCTGGGACGTCGGCATGACGGCCGCGGTCGGTCGCGGTGGTCGGGCCGACCGCCGCCGGCAAGTCCGCGCTGAGCATCGCGCTGGCCCACGCGCTCGGACGGGGAGGTGGTCAACGCCGACTCGATGCAGCTCTACCGGGGGATGGACATCGGCACCGCGAAGCTGACCCCGGCGGAGCGGGACGGCGTACCGCACCACGTACTGGACATCTGGGACGTCACCGAGCCGGCCAGCGTGGCCGAGTACCAGCGGCTGGCCCGGGCAGCGGTCGACGACATCCTGGCCCGGGGCCGGGTGCCGCTGCTGGTCGGCGGTTCCGGGCTGTACGTGCGGGCGGTGCTGGAGGAGTTCGAGTTCCCGGGCACGGATCCGGTGCTGCGGGCCCGGCTGGAGGAGGAGCTCGCGCTGGCCGGTCCGGCGCCGCTGTACGCCCGGCTGCGCGCCGCCGATCCGGTGGCCGCGGCGAACATCCTGCCCGGCAACGGTCGGCGGATCGTACGGGCGTTGGAGGTGATCGAGTTGACCGGTGCGCCCGTTCACCGCCGCGCTGCCGGAGCCGAGGCCGTGCTACGACGCGGTACAGATCGGTGTGGACCGGGAGACCGGCGGTGCTGGACGAGCGGATCGCCGCCCGGGTGGACCTGATGTGGGCGATGGGGCTGGTCGCCGAGATCCGGGGGCTGGTCGACGCGGGGGCTGCGGGCCGGGCGTACCGCCAGCCGGGCACTCGGGTACCAGCAGGTGCTGCGGCTGCTCGACGGTGAACTCACCGAACCGGAGGCGCGGGCCGAGACCGTACGGGCCACCCGGCGGTTCGTCCGCCGGCAGCGGTCCTGGTTCCGCCGTGATCCCCGGGTCGCCTGGCTGGACGCCGCCCGACCGGATCTGCTCGCGGCCGCGCTGGCGGTAGTTCGGTCGAGTGCGGGGCGGTTCCGGCAAGCAGGGATGAGTAACGCAATTCGCGAATGCCCGGCGGGGGTCGGTGACCGCCGGTGACACCTCGGGATGATCGGGTGTGCAGTTCATCAAGGGCCACGGCACCGGCAACGACTTCGTCATCCTGCCCGACCCCGACGGGGCGCTCGAGCTGACGCCCGGCCTGGTGGCGGCGCTCTGCGACCGACGGCGGGGCATCGGCGCCGACGGGGTGCTGCGGGTGGTGCGGACGGCGAAGCACCGGAGGCGACCGCCGCGTGGTCGTCGGGCGGCGGACGTGGGCGGGACAGCGGAGCCGAGAAGGCCGAGTGGTTCATGGACTACTGGAACGCCGACGGTTCGTTCGCCGAGATGTGCGGCAACGGGGTCGCGGGTCTTCACCCGGTACCTGATCGACGCCGGGCTGGTCGTACCGGACGATGCCGGCGTGCCGATCGCCACCCGGGCCGGGGTGGTCCGTGCGGTGGAGCGGGAGCGGGAGATCGCGGTCGACATGGGCCCGACCGCGGATCTATGCCAGCGCGGTTGCGACGATCGGCGCGTTCACCCTGTCCGGGGCGGCGGTGGACTGCGGTAACCCGCATCTGGTCTGTGCCCTGCCAGCCGACGTTGAGCTGTCGGAACTGGACCTGAGCCGGTCACCGGGCTTCGAGCCGGCGCTCTTTCCGACCGGGGTCAATGTGGAGTTCATCACGGCTGGTGACCCGGTGCCGGATGCCGATCTGCACGTACTGATGCGGGTCTACGAGCGTGGGTCGGCGGAGACCCAGTCCTGTGGTTCCGGGGCGTGCGCGGTGGCCGCGGTGGCGCTGCGGGACGCCGGCCGGGACGCCGGGGTGGTGGCGGTCGATGTGCCGGGCGGCCGGCTGACCGTGACGTTGGACGCGGAGAGCTGCTGGCTGGCCGGTCCCGCCGTGCTGGTCGCCCACGGTGAGGTTGATCTCACGGCACTCGCCACCCCATCCCGTCGATCATGAGGTTATCGGTCATCCCATCCCGTTGATCATGAGGTTATCGGCGAAATATGTGAGTTTTCGAACGATAACCTCATGATCAACGGGATGGGATGGATGGGGTGGGGTGGGGCTGGGGTCAGGTTGACAATGGCCTGGCTTCGGCGGCTGCCTCAGCGGCGATCTCGGGCAGGTTCGCCGGGCCCGGGTCGGCGGCCGGCGGCGGCGCGGGCGCGTGAGCCGCGGCGCGGACGGCGGCGGCCACGGCCGGAGCCACCCGGGGGTCGAAGACGCTCGGCACGATCACCGACTGGGTTGATCTTGCTCCTCGCCGACCACGTCGGCGATCGCCTGGGCGGCCGCGATCGCCATCTCCTCGGTGAACTGTTCGGCGTGCGCGTCCAGCATGCCGCGGAACAGGCCCGGGAAGGCGAGCACATTGTTGATCTGGTTGGGCTGGTCGGAGCGGCCGGTGGCCACCACGGCGGCGTGCTTGCGCGCCTCCCGCGGGTCCACCTCCGGATCCGGGTTGGCCAACGCGAAGACGATCGAGTCCTTCGCCATGGTGGCGATGTCGTCGCCGGTGAGCAGGTTCGGGGCGCTTACCCCGATGAAGACGTCCGCGTCACGGATCGCACCGCGCAGATCGCCGGCGTAGTTGCCGGAATTCGTGTGGTCGGCCAGCCACTGCCAGGCCGGGTTGAGATCGGTCAGGCCACGGTGCAGGGCGCCCGGCCGGTCGTACGCGATGATGTCGCCCACGCCCTGACGGAGCAGCAGCTTCATGATCGCCGTACCGGCGGCCCCGGCGCCGGAGACGACCACCCGGACATCGGCGAGTCGCTTACCCACCACCCGCAGCGCGTTGGTCAGCGCGGCGAGTACACAGATGGCGGTGCCGTGCTGGTCGTCGTGGAAGACCGGGATATCCAGCAGTTCGCGCAGCCGCGCCTCGATCTCGAAGCAGCGCGGCGCGGCAATGTCCTCCAGGTTGATCCCGCCGTACCCTGGGGCGATCGCCCGCACGATCGACACGATCTCGTCGGTGTCCTGGGTGTCCAGCACCACCGGCCAGGCATCGACATCGCCGAACCGCTTGAACAGTGCCGCCTTGCCCTCCATCACCGGTAGCGAGGCAGCCGGGCCGATGTTGCCCAGCCCCAGTACCGCCGAGCCGTCGGTGACCACCGCGACCGTGTTGCGCTTGATGGTCAACCGTCGGGCGTCGGCCGGGTTCTCCGCGATGGCCAGGCAGACCCGGGCAACCCCCGGGGTGTACGCGCGGGACAACTCGTCCCGGTTGCGCAGCGAGACCTTGGGCGCGACCTCGATCTTCCCACCGAGGTGCAGCAGAAAGGTGCGGTCGGAGACCTTCCGTACATCGACGCCCTCGAGCTTGGTCAGCGCCTGGGCCACCTGGCCGGCGTGACCGGCGTCGGCGGTGTCGCAGGTCAGATCGACGATCACGCACGTCGGGTCGGAGTCGACCACGTCCAGAGCGGTGACGATGGCGCCGGCCTCGCCGACACAGGTGGTAAGCCGGCCGATCGCCGACGCGTCCGCGGTGACGCTGATCCGGATGGTGATTGAGAATCCGGCGCTCGGCAGGCGAGTGATCGCCACAGGGTCCTCCGTTGCTGATGGTCTGACCGTGAGACAGCCCGTCCAGGCGTCTTTACCGGACGGGTTTTTACCGGCGGGTACCCGCCGGCCGCGCGTCGGCGGCCCTCGGCGCATCCCTCGTGACCACCCCTGCGCAACCTCGTCATCCTAGGCCCTTGCGCTGGCGGCGCACTATGCGAGCATGATCGATGTGATCCGGTGGAGGTTGTCGGTGGGTTTAGGGTCGATCCCAGGTTTGGGCCCGAAGGTCGGGTGATAAGCGGGTGCGGTCGACGGGGTGGGCATGTCACGATTGATTTCCTCTAGAACCCCACAGACGGGAGATCGGCTTGCGAGACCAGGAGAGCTTCGTTCGGCTGGCGGACGGGGACCTCGACGCCATCGGGGTGGACGCCACCACCGGTGAGCTTGAGTTGGAGGATCGGCAGGCGTTGCGCCGGGTCGCTGGACTCTCCACCGAGCTCACCGACGTCACCGAGGTCGAATACCGGCAGCTCCGGCTGGAGCGGGTGATCCTGGTCGGGGTCTGGACCGAGGGCACCGTGACCGATGCGGAAAATTCCCTCACCGAGCTGGCCGCACTCGCCGAGACGGCGGGATCGCAGGTGCTCGAAGGGCTGATCCAGCGGCGCAGCCGGCCGGACCCGGCGACCTATATCGGCCGGGGCAAGGTTGGTGATCTGGGCTCGGTGGTGCTTTCCTCCGGGGCCGACACGGTGATCTGCGACGGTGAACTCTCCCCGTCCCAATTGCGTAACCTGGAGCAGCGCACCAAAGTCAAGGTGGTCGACCGGACCGCGCTGATTCTCGACATCTTCGCCCAGCACGCCAAGAGCAAGGAAGGCAAGGCCCAGGTCGAGCTCGCCCAGCTCGAGTATCTGCTGCCCCGGCTGCGCGGTTGGGGCGAGAGCCTGTCCCGGCAGACCGGTGGTAGCGGTCGAGGCGGCGGCGCCGGCGGCGGAGTGGGTCTGCGCGGACCCGGTGAGACCAAGCTGGAGACCGACCGACGCCGGATCCGTACCCGGATCTCCCGGCTGCGGCGGGAGATCAAGGGCATGCGGACGGTACGCCAGACCAAGCGTGCCCGCCGTTCACGTAACGCGGTGCCGGCGGTGGCCATTGCCGGCTACACCAACGCCGGCAAGTCAAGCCTGCTCAACCGGCTCACCGACGCGGGTGTGCTGGTCGAGGACGCGCTCTTCGCCACCCTCGATCCGACCACCCGACGGGCGCACGGCGCCGACGGTCGGATCTACACCCTCTCCGACACCGTCGGCTTCGTCCGGCACCTGCCGCACCAGATCGTCGAGGCGTTCCGCTCCACCCTAGAGGAGGTGGCCGACGCCGATCTGGTCGTGCACGTGGTCGACGGCGCCCACCCTGACCCGGAAGAGCAGGTCCGCGCGGTCCGCGAGGTGCTCGCCGAGGTTGGCGCGGATCGGCTACCGGAGTTGCTGGTGGTGAACAAGACCGATGCGGCCGATGAGGAAACGCTGCTTCGGCTCAAACGGGAGTGGCCCGAGGCGGTGTTCGTCTCCGCCCGAGCCAGCCAGGGCATTGACGAGCTGCGGGCGGCGATCGAGCAGCGACTGCCCCGCCCGGCAATCGAGCTGCGCGCCGTACTGCCGTACGACCGGGGGGATCTGGTCGCCCGGGTCCACCGGCGGGGCGAGGTGCTCGGCGCCACGCACACCCCCGAGGGAACCAGACTGCACGTACGGGTCGACGAGGCGCTCGCCGCCGAGCTGGCGCCGTACCGTAGCGGTGCGGCATAGCGTTTCTGGGTGTCGTGCCACGACCAGTTGCCGGCCGCGTGTGGTCGCGTGTGGCAGCGCCGCCGGGGCCGGGTTTGCTCAAGATGACGTGCGACACTGTGCGGATGCGGCGAGTCGTATCCTCGATCCTGGTTGTTTCCGGCCGAATTGGCCTCAGCCTGGGTCTCGTCGGTATAGGTCTCGGCGGGGTCACGCTGGTTGTTCCGGCCACCCCGGCGTCCGCGGCAGGCAAGAAGGTGTGCACCATCACCGACCACCGGCTGGTCGAACTTTCCGGGATGGTCGCCACCCAGACCGGTTATGTGGTGATCAACGACAGCAGCGAGGACGAAGACCGTAACCGGGTGTTCTTCCTGGATAAGAAGTGCAAGGTCAAGAAGGCCGTCCAGTACAGCGGAGACGGCCCCAGGGACACCGAGGACCTGGCGCTCTCGGCGGACGGTAAGACGCTCTGGATCGCCGACACCGGGGACAACATCACCAACACCGAGCGTCGCTCCAGCGTGGCGCTGTGGAGCATGCCGGCCGACGGATCAGCCCGGCCGGTGCTGCACCGGCTCGACCTACCCCGGGGGCAAGGCGCACGACGCCGAGGCGCTGTTGATGGCCGACGATGGCACCCCGTACATCATCACCAAGACCCCGGGCCCGGCGGAGATCTTCAAGCCGACAGCACCGCTGCGGACGAAGAACGCGAGGGGGTGCCGATGAGCGAAGGTCGGCGAGGTCAGGCTGCCCAGGACCGACACCGCCAACCCGCTCGGTGCGGCAGGTCGGCTGACCGTCACCGGTGCCGCCCGATCGCCGGACGGCAAGCGAATCGCGTTGCGCACCTACGCCGACGCGTTCGAGTGGGATCTCGAGGGCGGTGACATCATCAAGGCGCTCACCACCGGTGCGCCCCGGGTGACACCGTTGAGCGACCCGTTCGGTGAGGCCATCGCCTACACACCCGACGGCAGATCTACGTCACCGTCTCCGATCGCGGCTCGCTCGGCGCCGGACGCCGTGGTGGAGATCCTCAGTTACCGTCCCGGTGGAGAAGTCGAGGCGCCGGTCAGCGCGGACGGCTCGGCAAGCCGGAGACGGCCCCTCATGGAGCGACCGGCTGACGCTGGACGACATCACCTATCTGATCGCCTCGGTCGGTGTGGTCGGGGCGCTCCTGGTCGGACTCGGCGTGTTCGGGATTCTCCGGGCCCGCCGTAAGCCGGGCGGCGACGGCGGTGGCGCGCGGGGTCCCGACGGTGGCGGCGACGGACCCCGGGCGGGTCAGCCGGCCGCACCGGAGGGCGTGGGTGATCCGCCACCTTCGGATCGGGCTGGCGGTCGTGCCGCCGGCGCAACGATCCCGGCCGGCGACGGCGTCCGGCGAGCGTGGGACGGGCTACCGCCCCGCTCGGCCGGCCGGTGATGAGACCGGTGACTGCGGTCGGGCCAGCGACGGCGGTGCTACGGCGGTAAGCCGACCGGTGGTGCGGTTTATGGCGGTAAGCCCGCTGGCGGCGCGGTTTACGGCGGTGCCACCGGTGGTGCGGTTTATGGCGGTAAGCCCACCGGCGGTGCGGTCTACGGCGGCAGCGCCCCCGGCGGCGGGGCGCATGGAGGTCAACCGACCGGTCGCACGGATGTCGGCGATGGCCAGGGTCTGTCCGGCGGTGGCCGGGGCGCGTCCGGTGCCTACGGCGGCGGATCCAGGAGCGGCGTTTATCGGGCCGACCCCGAAGACGGGTGAGCGAGCCGATTCCGGGCGCGGGTACCAGGGCGGCAGTCGGCCAGCCAACGGATACGACGTTGGGCGCGGGGGACAGTACGGGCAGCCCCGGCGCGACCGGAACGTCTATCCGGAAAACGACCGTGGTTACCGCTGAGCGGCGGAGATACCGTCGCCGGTCCGGTAGGCGGGCCGGCGCCGGGCGCCGGATCAGATGCGGCGCAGCACCGCCACGACCCGGCCCATGATGGTGGCGTCGTCGCCGGGGATCGGGTCGAAGGCGGCGTTCTGCGGCATCAGCCAGACGTGCCCGTCGCGCTGGCGGTAGGTCTTGACCGTCGCCTCGCCGTCGAGCATCGCGGCGACGATCTCGCCCGAGTTGGCGGTCGGCTGCTGGCGGACCACCACCCAGTCGCCGTCGCAGATCGCGGCGTCGAGCATCGAGTCGCCCTTGACCTGGAGCATGAAGACCTCGCCCTCGCCGACCAGCTCGCGGGGGAGCGGGAAGACATCCTCGACCGCCTGCTCGGCGAGGATCGGTCCACCGGCGGCGATCCGGCCCAGCATCGGCACGTAGGCCGGGGCGGGGCGCTGTGCGCCGGGCCGGCCTCGTCGTCGACACGTCGCTCGGTGGCGCGGACATCCACCGCGCGGGGGCGGTTGGGGTCGCGCCGCAGGAAGCCCTTCCGCTCCAGCTCCTTGAGCTGGTAGGCCACGCTGGACGGGGAGACCAGGCCGACCGCCTCGCCGATCTCCCGGACGCTCGGCGGGTAGCCGTAGCGCTCCACCCAGTCCCGGATGAACTCCAGGATCCGGCGCTGCCGGGCGGTCAGGTCGGCGGTCGACCGGGTCGGGGAAGCGTGCTGACCACCGGGGTGACGGAGCGCAGCGGCCGGCTCGGCCGGCCCGGGTGCGGGCGGCGCTGCCGGCGGCGGGGGTCGGCTGGGCCGGCCTCGGCGGCGCTTCTGCGGGTGCTTCTGCCGGCTGCGTCCGGTCGTCGGTCGACACGTCCGTCCTCCCTGGTCGGCTGCGTAGGGCCCGGTGGTTCGGGTGCGCGCGTGCGTGCGTGCGCGTGGCCGGGGTCCGCCGTCACGCGTCGCGTCCACCGGGCGTCGGCCTGTCACGACCGTATAGGTGGGATCGGCCAGTTTCAAACATCTGTACGACGGTGTGCGGCGTGTCGCTGTCCGGGCGCTCGTCCGTACCCTGTTCTACTCATGTACGCCGGTCGCGACGACTGCGTTCTGTCGCGCGGGCTGCGGACGAGTGTCGGATGGTCCGTGACGCGCCGGACGCCGGTCAACTTGACCTCGGCCCGTGCGGCGGCATACGGTCGACCCCTAGATGTAGTAGTGACAAGGGTGTAAGTAGTCCACAGGTTGGGGTCGACTACCTCACAGCTCTCCCGTGGCGCGTCACGGCGGCCGTCTTACCGGAGGTGGACGCCGGCGCTCGAGCGTGCCCGGGCGCGCTGCACCCGGGCGCCGATGCACTGTCACCGGTGTGATCGGAGAAGGAGGTCGGCGATGCGCTGTCCGTACTGCCGGCACGCCGACTCCCGGGTGGTCGACTCGCGGGAGGCCGACGACGGCCAGCTCATCCGCCGCCGGCGGTCCTGCCCGGAGTGCGGCAAGCGGTTCACCACCGTCGAGGAGGCGGTCCTCGCCGTGGTCAAGCGCAGCGGGGTGACCGAGCCGTTCAGCCGGACCAAGATCATCGGCGGGGTACGCAAGGCCTGCCAGGGCCGGCCGGTCGACGAGGACGCGATCGCGCTGCTGGCCCAGCGGGTCGAGGAGACGGTCCGGGCCAAGGGCGCGGCCGAGCTGCCCAGCCACGACGTGGGCCTGGCGATCCTGGGCCCGCTGCGCGACCTCGACGAGGTGGCCTACCTGCGCTTCGCCAGCGTCTACCGCTCGTTCGACTCGCTGGCGGACTTCGAGCGGGAGATCGAGGCGCTGCGCGCAGCCGCCGCGGCCCGGGTCGCAGGGCCGCCGGGCGACAGGCGTCCGCGACCGGCGAGTCAGCCGGCCGGCCGCACCAGCTCGACGTCGTCTGCACGTTCTGATCGATGACGCGGACAGCTGACGACCGGAGTGGCTCGAGCGCGACGCAAGGGGGCGGATGAGATGGCGGGGGAAGGCGTGACCGACTAGCAAGGCACGGACCCGGGCCGCGGCGGCAGCCGGGCTCAAGGTCGAGCGGGTCTGGACGACCGAGGGGGTGCACCCCTACGACGAGGTGACCTGGGAGCGCCGGGACGTCGTGATGACGAACTGGCGGGACGGCTCGATCAACTTCGAGCAGCGCGGCGTGGAGTTCCCGGAGTCCTGGAGCGTCAACGCGGCCAACATCGTCACCACCAAGTACTTCCGTGGCGCGGTCGGCACGCCGGAGCGGGAGTGGTCGCTCAAGCAGCTCATCGACCGGGTGGTGCAGACCTACCGCGCGGCGGGGGAGCAGCACGGCTACTTCGCCAGCCAGCGCCGACGCGGAGATCTTCGAGCACGAGCTGACCTGGATGCTGCTGCACCAGGTGTTCAGCTTCAACTCGCCGGTCTGGTTCAACGTCGGCACCACCTCGCCGCAGCAGGTCAGCGCCTGCTTCATCCTGTCCGTCGACGACTCGATGGACTCGATCCTCGACTGGTACAAGGAGGAGGGGCTGATCTTCAAGGGCGGCTCCGGCTCCGGGGTCAACCTCTCCCGGATCCGCTCCTCCAGGGAGCTGCTCTCCTGCGGCGGCACCGCCTCCGGCCCGGTCAGCTTCATGCGCGGCGCGGACGCCTCCGCCGGCACCATCAAGTCCGGCGGCGCCACCCGGCGGGCGGCCAAGATGGTCATCCTCGACGTCGACCACCCGGACGTCGAGGAGTTCGTGATCACCAAGGCGCGCGAGGAGGACAAGATCCGCGCGCTGCGCGACGCCGGCTTCGACATGGACCTCGGCGGCTCCGACATCGTCAGCGTGCAGTACCAGAACGCCAACAACTCGGTGCGGGTCTCCGACGAGTTCATGCGGGCGGTCGAGGAGAACGGCAGAGTTCGACCTGCGGGGCCGGCTCGACGGCTCGGTGATCGAAACCGTCGACGCCAAGCAGCTGTTCCGCGACCATCGCCAAGGCCGCCTGGGAGTGCGCCGACCCCGGTCTGCAGTACGACGACACGATCAACGACTGGCACACCTGCTCGGAAACCGGACGGATCACCGCGTCTAATCCTTGTTCCGAGTACCTTCATTTGGACAATTCGTCCTGCAACCTGGCCTCACTGAACCTGATGAAGTTCCTCCGCGCGGACGGGGGCTTCGAGGTGGAGAAGTTCGTCCGCTCGGTCGAGTTCGTGATCACCGCGATGGACATCTCGATCTGCTTCGCCGACTTCCCGACCGTCAGGATCGGCGAGACCACCCGGGCCTTCCGGCAGCTCGGCATCGGCTACGCCAACCTCGGCGCCCTGCTGATGGCCTCCGGTCTGCCGTACGACTCGTCCGAGGGTCGCTCAGTCGCCGCCGCCATCACCTCGCTGATGACCGGCACCGCGTACCGGCGCTCGGCCGAACTGGCCGGCGTCGTCGGCCCGTACGACGGGTACGCCCGCAACGCCGAGCCGCACAAGCGGGTGATGCGCAAGCACGCCGCCGCCAACGACGAGATCCGGGCCGAGGGCCCAGTCGCCACCGCGATCCTCCGGCAGGCCACCGAGCAGTGGACCCTCGGCAACAAGATCGGCGCGGCAAAACGGTGCGGAACGCCCAAGCTAGTGTACTGGCTCCAACTGGGACAATCGGCCTCATGATGGATTGTGACACCACCGGGGTGGAGCCGGACCTGGCGCTGGTCAAGTTCAAGAAGCTGGTCGGTGGCGGCTCGATGCAGATCGTCAACCAGACCGTGCCGCGCGCCCTGCGCAGCCTCGGCTACCCCGAGGAGCAGGTCGAGGCGGTCGTCGAGCACATCGCCGAGCACGGTCACGTGGTCGACGCGCCGGGGCTGAAGTCCGAGCACTACCCGGTCTTCGACTGCGCGATGGGCGAGCGGTCGATCGCGCCGATGGGGCACGTCCGGATGATGGCGGCGGTCCAGCCGTTCATCAGTGGCGCGATATCCAAGACCGTGAATATGCCGGAAGCGGCGACCATCGAGGATGTCGAGAAGATCTACTTCGAGGGCTGGAAGCTCGGACTGAAGGCGCTGGCCATCTACCGCGACAACTGCAAGGTCGGCCAGCCGCTCTCGGTGGCCAAGTCGGGCAAGGCGGCCAAGGAAGAGCAGACCGTCGCATCGGTCCCGGCCGCCGAGGTGGAGAAGGTGGTCGAGAAGGTCATCGAGTACCGGCCGGTGCGTAAGCGGCTGCCGAAGAAGCGCCCGTCGGAGACGGTCTCCTTCTCGGTCGCCGGGGCGGAGGGCTACCTCACCGCCTCCTCGTACCCGGACGACGGCCTCGGTGAGGTCTTCCTCAAGATGTCCAAGCAGGGCTCCACCCTGGCCGGTGTGATGGATGCCTTCTCGGTGGCCATCTCGATCGGCCTGCAGTACGGCGTGCCGCTGGAGACGTACGTCTCGAAGTTCACCAACATGCGGTTCGAGCCGGCAGGGATGACCGACGACCCGGACATCCGGATGGCCGCCTCGGTGATGGACTACATCTTCCGCCGGCTGGCGCTGGACTTCCTGCCGTACGAGCGCCGGGCCGAGCTGGGCATCTTCACCGCCAAGGAGCGGGCCGCGCAGGCCCGTGCCGAGGCGGAGGCGGCCGAGAACAGTGTGGATCTGGTCGCGATGGCCGAATCCGCACCGGTGGTGACCAAGCCGGAACCGGTTGTCGCGCCGAGCGCTCCGGCGCCGCAGACGGCGAACGGGGCCAGGCCGGTCCAGCCGGTGGGCTCCTCCACCGAACTGCTGGAGGCGGTGCTCGGCAAGGCGGCGGACGCGCCACTCTGCTTCACCTGCGGTACGAAGATGCGTCCGGCCGGCAGTTGCTACGTCTGCGAAGGCTGCGGCTCCACCTCCGGCTGCAGCTGAGTCTGACCAATCTCATGCTGTCCCCTTGCGGGAAAGCCTGAACCCTCAGAGGGACCCGCAAGCCTGACCAACGGAGTGTCCCCCGGACTGTTAACGTCCGGGGGACATTCCGTTGCTACGGGACGCGACACCCTGCGATCCGCTCAGCAGCTCGCGGAAGTGCCGCCGGCCGCCATGTGGAGAGGCCGGGCCGCGCATCGAACGCACCTTCGACCCGAAGGCCGTGGAAGCAATGAAGGTTGCGGCCGACCGCGATCTCAGCGTCGGCGGTCCGGCGCTCGCGGCCCACGCGTTCCGGGCAGGGTTGGTTGACGAGGTCCGCATGTTCGTGTCACCGATTGTCGTGGGCGGGGGCAAACGGTTCCTGCCCGACAAGATTCGGCTCAGCCTCGAACTGGTGGAGGAGCGCTGGTTCCGTAACGGCGTCGTGTTCCTGCGGTACCGCGTCGCGTCGTAACGGTAGGACGGCTCGTACCGACCCCCTGATGCCGGCGATGATTGCAGGTTGGGCGTGAGTGATACGCCCACCCTGGTGTTAATTGATGTGCGACAATGGGTTGGTCTGTCGGAGTTGGCGCGATCAAGGGGCGGCGTCGGGCAGCGATCGGGTCCGTGGATGATTCGTTGGTGCGGTCATGGTCGCACCCTTCCGGGTAATCGCACAGCTCGATTCATCATCGATAACCGCCGATTCAGTCCACCGTTGCCACCAGTGCTGTTCCGACAGTTCGCCGGCGGACGCGACAAGCGCGTCGAGAAATCCGACGACCTTTTCCGTATCATTGAGAGGCGTCGCATCGAGAAGCTCGCGAATTTTCGCGGTCCGCCGTCGCACGACCTGCCCCAGCAGTTCCCTGCCCTGCTCGGTGAGCGCGAGCCAGGCCACCCGGCGGTCGAACTGGCGGTGCTGACGCTGCACGAGGCCCCGGCGGATCAGCCGGTCGCAGACGCGGGTCACCGTCGATGGGTGCACCTCCAGCGCTCTTGCGAGGTCGATACTTCGTTGTGGTCCACCGCTCGCGAGCACCACGAGGAACCGGTATTGCGGGAGCGTGAGGTCGGCATCGAGGGTTACCAGGGTCCGCGCGGTGATTCCGACCAGGACGCGACTCAGGGCCGCGATGGCGTCGGCGAGGTCGTCCCGGTCGCCCGGTCGAGCCGGCGGAACCGCTACCCGGGGCGTTTGGTGATCTATGTCTGTGCAGGTGGCGACAGATGAGAGCGGTGAGGCAGCATGTGACACCCTGCAATGATTGCAGGTATACATGCTCCGACTGCGAAGGAGGTTGCCACTGGAAATCGGCTGTTTGGACCAGCTCAACACTGCCGACGGAGGGACTTTGCTTGTGATAGACGACCATAACGGACATAGTCTAACCGCAACCTTTGTCTGATTTGTCAAGTATGCGTCACATTTTGAAAAGCTCCCGGTGCTTCGCCGAGGACCAGCAATTCATGACGCGCCCGCACCGATCCAGCGCCGGCGACGGTTTTGTCGCCCAGTTGACTAAAGGGGTCGGCGGATGACTTTTTTCGAGTACCTGGAAAGCCGACGTGAACTGCTGGTCGCCCAGGCCGTGGAGCACGCGACCCTGGTGTTGCTCGCCGTCGCGTTGGCCACGGTGATCGGAGTCCTGATCGCCAGTGTCACCTATCGTCACCAGCGGGCGCGCGGGATCACGGTCGCGATCGCGGCAGCGATCATGACCATCCCGTCGTTCGCGCTGCTCGGCCTGCTGATCGCCCCACTGGGCTTGGGTTACGCACCCACGCTGGTGGCTCTGACCCTTTACGCGTTGCTGCCGATCATCCGCAACACCGTGGTGGGGCTGACGGAAATCGATCGCACCTTGATCGAGGCCGCGCACGGGATGGGCATGAGTCGCCTACGGACGTTGGCCACCGTGGAGCTCCCACTGGCCTGGCCGGTCATCCTGGCCGGGATCCGGATCTCCACGCAGCTCACCATGGGGATCGCGGCGATCGCCGCCTATGTCGGGGGCCCCGGGCTGGGTAACCAGATCTTCTCCGGCCTGGCCAACCTCGGCGGCGTCAACTCGCTCAACCAGGCACTGATCGGCACCATCGGCGTGGTGATTCTCGCCCTCGCCATCGATTTCTGCCTCGCGCTGCTCGGCATGCTCACCGGCAACGGCCGGCGTAGCGGGTCCCTCAGCTTGCGCTGGCGCGCCCGGCCACGTACGGCCGAGGCGCTCGGCGGCGTACAGCGGTCGTGATCCCTCAACCACAAGGAGGTCGAAAATGACCGGCGACATAATGATCGAACTACAGCAGGTCAGCAAGTTCTACCGCGGGCAGAAGGCGCCAGCGGTGGAGAACGTGTCAATGAAGATTCGCCGTGGCGAAATCGTCGTCCTGGTCGGGCCGTCCGGCTGCGGCAAGACGACGACCATGAAGATGATCAACAGGTTGATCGAGCCGACCAGCGGACGAATTATTGTGGACGGGGCCGACGTCACTTCGCTGGACCCTACCGAGCTACGCCGACGCATCGGCTATGTCATCCAACAAGTTGGTCTCTTCCCGCACATGAGCGTGGCGACCAACATCGGCCTGGTGCCCAAGATGCTCGGCTGGGATCGCCAACGGATCGAATCCCGAGTGGATGAACTGCTCGACCTGATCGGTCTGGCACCGGGGCAATACCGTGACCGACTGCCAAGCCAGCTCTCCGGTGGCCAGCAGCAGCGCGTTGGAGTCGCCCGCGCACTGGCCGCCGATCCGCCGGTGATGCTGATGGACGAACCATTCGGGGCCACCGACCCGCTGACCCGAGACCGGTTGCAGAACGAGTTCCTCCGGCTGCAGGAGAAGCTGCGCAAGACCATCGTGTTCGTCACGCACGACTTCGACGAGGCGATCAAGATGGGCAGCCGGATCGCGGTACTCGGCGAGCGTTCTAAAATCCTGCAGTTCGACACCCCCGAACGGCTGCTCGCCGAACCGGCGGACAAGACCGTGGCCCAGTTCCTCGGCACCGGCACCTCGCTGAAGCAACTCAACCTGCGTCGAGTCGACGCCGTCGGCTGGGAAGAGGCGGCACTGGTGCAGTGGGATGAGACCCCAGCCACCGTGTTACGCCGGTTGGCGGAGTCCGGCGAGTGGGCCGTGCTCACCGTGGACAGCGAACGCCGGCCGTTGCGCTGGGTCGGTCCGCGTGACCTGACACCTCAGCAGGACAACCTGGACGGCGTCGGAGTCCCCGCGATCGCGGTGGAACCGCGAGCCACCCTGCACGATGCGCTGGACGCGATGCTGGCTTCCAGCTGCGGAGCGGCAGTCGTGGTCGACGACAGCGGTCGTTACCGTGGTGTGCTGACCATCGACAGTCTGATGCGCGTGATCAGCGCGATGCGCGATGTCGAGCGCCGACGCGATCGTGGGCTCACGGAGGCACCGCGTGACTGGGCCGTCGCACCCGTGTCGGCGGTGTCGTTGAACGGGCGACGGGACATGGCGATTCCGGCCGGAAACGAGTCGCCACGGTGACCTCCACCATGACGGCCGACCAGTCCGTCTTCGCCGTGCCATCACGGTGGAACGGTCTACTGCGTCGCCACGCGGCCATGCCACTGGTGCTCCTGGCGGTGCTACTCGGGACGTACCTCTGGGTGCGCAGCCTGGAGCTGGACGACATCGAACGGCGTGTGCTCGACTCGAGCAACATCCTCCGAGCGGTGAATCAGCACCTTTCCCTCGCCGCCGCGACCACCCTCATCGTCGTGGCCATCGCGGTCGGGGCCGGCATCCTGCTCACCCGACCGGCGCTACGCTGGCTGGCCCCGGCCGCGACCGGCCTGGCCAACATCGGACAGGCGACACCGGCGATCGGGATGCTGGTGCTGCTCAGCATCTGGTTCGGCATCGGCTTCTCCACCGCGCTGGCCGGGCTGGTCGCCTACGCCGTCCTGCCGGTGCTGCGGAACACCATCGTCGGAATCAACCAGGTGGATCGGCATCTGATCGAGGCTGGCCGGGGCATCGGGATGTCGCCGCTCGCCGTCCTGGCCCGGGTTGAGCTGCCGCTGGCCGTGCCGGTCATCCTGGCCGGGGTGCGCACCGCGTTGGTCCTCGCGGTCGGGGTCGCCACGATGGCGACCTTCATCAACGCCGGTGGCCTGGGGCACCTGATCGTGACAGGGATCAAACTGCAGCGGACCCCGGTGCTGGTCGTCGGTGCTCTGCTCACCGCGGCGCTGGCATTGCTGCTGGACTGGCTCTTCGGTGTGATCGGGGACCTTCTCAAGCCCCGCGGTCTCGACTGAGCCTTCCGCCAGACATCACCCTTCCATTCCCAACCGGCGCCTGCGCGCCTCAAGGAGTTCATGTCATGCGTACCCGGAAATCCCTTTTCGCATTGCTGAGCAGCACCACCCTCATCGCTCTGGCGCTGACTGGATGCTCGGTCACGACCGAGGGATCCGGCGGCGATGTCGCCGTCGGTAAGGGAAGCATCAAAAAAGACGAGGCCCTGTCGGGACAGACCATCGTGGTCGGTTCCAAGGATTTCACCGAGAACATCGTCCTCGGACACATCACCATGACGGCCCTGAAGGCGGCCGGCGCGAACGTGACGGACCGGACCAACATCAAGGGCTCGGTCAACGTGCGTAAGGCCCTCCTCGCCGGCGAGGTCGACGCGTACTGGGAGTACACCGGCACGGCGTGGATTACCTATCTCAACCACACCGATCCGGTTGCCGACTCACAGCAGCAGTACGACGCGGTGGTCAAGGAGGACGCGGAAAAGAACCGGGTGGCTTGGTCGGCGTACGCGCCAGCCAACAACACCTACGCCTTGGCGGTACGCGAGGACAAGGCCAAGGAATGGAACCTGAAGACGCTCTCTGACCTGGCCGAGTTCGCGAAGACCAATCCAGCGCAGGCCACGTTCTGTCTGGAAAGCGAGTTCGCCGCGCGCAACGACGGCTGGCCGGGCATGACGAAGGCGTACGGAATGAACGTGCCGGATGCCAACGTCAAGATGGTGGACACCGGGGTCGTCTACACCGAGACCAAGAAGGGCGAGGCGTGCAACTTCGGCGAAGTGTTCACCACCGATGGTCGGATCAGTAACCTCAACCTGGTGCCACTGGAAGATGACAAGGCATTCTTCCCGATCTACAACCCCGCGCTGACGGTGCGCGGCGACATTGCCGCGAAGTACCCGTCGCTGATCACACTGCTCGACCCGATCACCGCCAAGCTCGACAACGCGACGCTGAGCGCGCTCAACGAGCAGGTCGACGTCAAGGGTGAATCGGTAGCCGACGTCGTCACGAAGTGGATGAAGGAGCAGGGCTTCATCGGCTGACCCGCCGGATCCTGTGACCGGTGGCGAGGTGGCGTCGATCGACGCCACCTCGCCACCGGTTTCCGCCGACGTCGGCATGAGAGTGCGTTAGGAGATCGCCGCGATCATTGGGACATGACGATCGCCGAGATTTACGCCAAGTTCGCCGCGCGCGAGGCGCACGGCGTGTCGCCCACGTACGAGCGCCTGTCGCTCACGGTCTCCCGGGACGACGAGGTGCTCGCCCTGCTCAGCACGCTCCCACCGATCAAGCGGCAACCGAACCTGTTGTTCGGCGTCGTACGGTTGCTCGGCGGCCCCGTCGAAGACCGGGCGCGGTTCCTCGACTACACGATCGCGAATTGGCCGGCGATCGAGGCGGAGATACGCACCCGGGTGACGCAGACGAACGAGGCCGGGCGGTGCGCCGTACTGCTCCCGGTGCTCGCCGCGCTCCCGCAGCCACTCGCGCTGCTGGAGGTTGGGGCCTCCGCTGGGCTGTGTCTCTACCCCGACCGGTACGCCTACCGCTATGGCGACCAGATGGTCGGCGTGGGCGAGCCGGTCCTCGACTGCGCGGCCACCGGAATCGCGCCGCCGGCCGGTCTACCCGAGGTGGTGTGGCGGGTCGGCCTGGACCTGAACCCGCTCGACGTAACCAATTCGGCGGACCTCGCCTGGCTCGACGCGCTCACCTGGCCGGAGCACACCCACCGCCGCGCCCGGCTACGCGCTGCCGCGACCATCGCCGCGGCGGACCCGCCGCTGCTCGTCCGTGGCGACCTGGTGGACGACCTCCCGGCGCTGGCCGCGCAGGCGCCGCCCGACGCGACGCTGGTGGTGTTCCACACCTCCGTGCTGTACCTGGTGCCAAAGCCGCGACGGGAAGCGTTCGCCAAGCTGGTACGCGGTCTACCCGGCCACTGGATCGCGAACGAGGCCCCAAACGTGCTCACCTACGACGCGCTGCGGAGCCGCCGAGCGGAACCTTCCACAACGTGCTCGCGCTGGACGGTACGCCGCTGGCCTGGACCCGCCCGCACGGGCAGGCGATCGACTGGTTCGGGTAACGCGCCCAGGTTCGACAGAGGGACGATGGCCACCCTGGAGCTGGCCGACGGCGCGCTACCCGGCATCGTCGCCTGGTACTCCATCATCCACACCCCGCCGGAGCTGCTGCCGGTGGTGTTCGCCGAGTTCCACCGCACGCCCTTGGCCCCGAGGCGTGGATGGGGTGCCGACCACGGCCGGCACCCCATCCAGGCGTCAGATCAGCCGGTCGCGCAGCTCGCGGTGGGTGTGGTGTTGTTGCCGTTCTTGTAGAGCGTGATGCCGAAGTTGTTGCCGTTGCCGTTCGGGCGCGCGGTGAGGGTGCCGCTGGTGCCGCTGATCGACGCGTTCCAGCTGTTCTGCAGGCTCTGGCTGCCATTCGTGCGAATGGTGACAACCCAGTTGCTGGCACCGCTGACCGAGAACGTCACGTTGAACCGGTCGTTCCACTCTTCGGCCCGGCTCACGCTGACCGTGCAGCCCCCACCAGGCGGCGGGTTGGTCGAGTTGGTGGGGTTGGGGCCGGGGTCGGAGCCGCCCACCGTGATGTTGGAGCTCCCGCTGCTCTGGTATCCCTCGGTAGCCAGGATCTGGTAGTCATGACTGCCGAGATTCATTCCATAACGGGCCCAGGCGTCGAAGTGGGTGCCCGCATTGATCGTGCCGCCCACCCTCTTCGACTGTCGGACGCTCCAGTACTGGTAGAAAGTTTTGGTGCCTTCGATTGAGGGCTGGTTCACCCGTTGCGTCTGGTAGATGTCGTACGTACCGCCGTCGCTGGTGACCGTGCCCTTGAACGTGCCGGTGGGCCGGTAGGTGCCCCAGCTGTCAACGATGTAGTACTCGATGAGCGGGTTTCTCGTCCACCCGTAGAGGGTCAGATATGAGTTGCCGGACGGGTTGAAGCTGCCCGAGTAGTTCACGGTCCGACGTCCGCCGGGGTTCCAGCCCTTACCGGCGACGAAGTTGTTGACGTTGCTCCATTGCATGTCGTACTGACCGCCGTTACCCATGTTCATGGTGACGTTGCCACTGTCTTTCCAGAAGGAATAGAAGTAGCCGTTGTTGGTTCCGGTGGAGTTTGTCGTGACGGTTACGGCGTGGGCGGGGCTGGACAGGATCGCCGTGGTTCCGGCCGTGATCAGCACTACGGCGCAGGCACCGCCGATGAGCATCCTGAGGCGTCCGCGCCTGCGGCTCTTCGAGTGGACGGGGGCATCGTTCATTTGCCTTCCTCCTCGTGATGGCTGGCGGGAGGCCAGCAGCGCGGTACGACCCGGGAGGCTGCCGGTGACCAGGTGACGGCCACCGGACCTCGTACCACGCGGTGGTGGCATTGAGGTTGATCGAGACTGATCGATGGCAACAGTATTGGCCCCACTCCGTCGGCTTGTCAATAACTCTCGGAAACATTGTGGAAACCTTGCCTTGCCGACGAAATTCCGTAGGTAAGCATTGAGCCTGGTCAGTAGCCGTATCTGGTCGATCGAGGTTCGGGGTTGACCTATCGAAGCCTCGGTCGAAGGATCAAGACCCGGATCGACAGTCGCCGAAAATTCCGGAGATCTTCCGGATCATGTTGCCCGGGAGCTCTGGGGCGGCGACCACAGTTGTGAGGCGTTGGCGACGCTCGGTAGATTCGCCAGCCCCAAGTGGGCGACGGCAGGTGATGTACGCATTTCGAAGCCGGCGTCGTCTGTATCGCCGAATACCCCGTTTCACCGACTCTCCGGAGCCGGTCTCTGCTGCAGCTACGAGAGCCTGCAGGCAGGCATGCCACATCAGTCAGATAGCCCGTTCAAGCGGCATGGGATCCGGGTGGTGATATGAAGGCTTAAGCCGAACCCCGTTGGCGGAAGAGTGCGCGGAGCAGTAGCAATGGTGGCGCCTGTGTGGAGGTTTCGGACAACCTTCCCGGGCGGGTGTTCGTGCGGGACACAAAGGACCGGGCTGGCGGCACGCTGGCCTTCAACCCGGCAGCCTGGGCCGAGTTCGTGAACGCGACCAAGGGCGGCACGTTCCGTTAGACGTCCGCTTCCGAGACCCCGGCGGCCTGCATGGTTGCCGGGGTTTCTCGGTCCTCGGACCAGCCTCGCCAAGATCAGTGAGGCCGTAGCGGACGGGACAACGCCAGCGTGCCGATGTTGCTGAACCGGCTCTTGCCGTCGACACGTGACCTAAGCCGATGCACTCATCGTTGATCCTGAAGGGTTTGGCCGGTCAGGGCAGGCCGAGGTATTCGCGATCATGTGAGGGCACGGGGTGTGCGCGGGGGAGCGAGAGTGACCACAGTGGATTACAGGCGTTGGTACATGACGTGCAGGCCGACGAGCCCATGGGTCGGGTGGTCGAAGGCTTCGGGGACGGTGCCGATGATGCTGAAGCCAAGCGACTGCCAGAGCGCGACCGCCGCAGTGTTTGTTTCTACCACCGCGTTGAACTGGATGCCGTGGTAGCCGGCGCTACGGGCCCAGTCGATCACGTACTGCCCCAGGGCCCGGCCGGTTCCGCGACCCTGATGGGCCGGGTCCACCATGAAGCTCGCCGTCGCGATGTGCGCGCCCCGACCGGGGCGATTTGGGCCCATCTTGGCCGAACCGAGGATCACTTCGCCGTCCACCGCCACCACGGTCTGCCCCGGTGGGGCCTCCATCCAGAACGGCCGGGCGGTCTCCGAGGTGAGATCGAGCGGATAGACGTACGTCTCCCCGGCGGCGACGATGTGCTCGAAGAAGGGCCAGATCCGGGGCCAGTCCTGGTCGGTGGCGGCTCTGATGATCACGTCTGCGCACCCTACCGGTCGGCTCCGGCGCGGGCGAGGGGATAACGGCGGTGCGGGTAGCCTCGGCGTTCATGAGCGGTGAGCCGGGGCGCGATGGCGAGCGGGGGCGGCGGTTGCCGCTGGCGGCGCGGCCGTTGGCGCAGCCGCATCCGTCCCGGTTGGCGCCGGAGCACCCGGATCGGGAGCGGATTCTGGCCGCGCATGCCGAGGCGCTCGCCGCCGGGCAGGCCGGCTATCCGGACCCGGGCACCGGGCTCTTCGTGCTCACCGCCGCTTTCCTCGCAAGGCGTGGCACCTGCTGCGGGCGCGGTTGCCGACACTGTCCGTACCTTGACTGATCACCGGTCCGGCGTGCCCGGCGGTCCGGCGCCCGGCGGCCGGTAGGGTCCGCCCCATGACCAGGTACGCGGTGATCGGAGCCGGCATCGTCGGGCTGGCCACGGCGCACCGGATCAGCCAGGAGCATCCGGACGCCGAGGTGACCGTCCTGGAGAAGGAATCCCGGGTCGCGGCGCACCAGACCGGCCACAACTCTGGGGTCATCCATGCTGGAATCTACTACCGGCCGGGCAGTCTGAAGGCCCAACTCTGCCGGGCCGGCAGCCGCTCGATGGTGGACTTCTGCGCCGAGTACGGCATCGCGGTCGAGGTGTGCGGCAAGCTCATCGTCGCCACCGAGGAGGCGGAGTTGCCCCGGCTGCGGGCGCTGCACGAGCGGGGACTGGCCAACGGGCTGTCGGTGACGCTGATCAGTGCGGCCGAGGTCCGCGAGTACGAGCCGGCGGTGCGCTGCCTCGGGGCGCTGCGGGTGGCGTCGACCGGCATCGTGGACTTCACCGAGGTCTGTGTCCGGCTGGCTGAGCTTGCCGAGCGGGCCGGGACGCGGATCCGGCTCGGTGTCGAGGTGCTCGGGGTACGGGTCTCCGGTGGCGAGCAGGTGATCCGGACCACCGAGGGGGAGCTGGTCGCCGACGTACTGATCAACTGCGCCGGGCTGCACGCCGACCGGGTGGCCCGACTGGCCGGCATGACGCCCCCGGCGCGGATCGTGCCGTTCCGGGGCGAGTACCACGAGCTGCGCCCGCAGCGCCGGGACCTGGTGCGCGGGCTGATCTATCCGGTGCCTGACCCGAGGTTTCCGTTCCTCGGGGTGCATCTCACCCGGATGATCGATGGTCAGGTGCATGCCGGGCCCAACGCGGTGCTGGCGCTGGCCCGCGAGGGTTACACGTGGCGGCGGATCAACGCGCGCGATGTCGTCGATCTGGTCAGCTATCCGGGGCTGTGGCGGTTGGCGGGCCGCCATCTGCCGTACGGGGTGACCGAGGTCCGCCGCTCGTTGTCCCGGCGGCGGTTCGCGGCCAGTCTGGCCCGGTTGGTGCCCGAGCTGACCGCCGACGATCTGGTGCCGAGCGCGGCCGGCGTCCGGGCCCAGGCGATTGCCCGCGATGGTGCGCTGGTCGATGACTTCTTGATCGTCACCCGGGAACATCAGGTGCATGTGTTGAACGCACCGTCACCGGCGGCGACCAGTTCGCTGGAGATCGCCCGGCACATCGTGTCCGGTTTGCCGGCCTGACTCACGGCCGATATCGGCTGAAGTGTACCGCTGGCGCTTCGAGTCGGCCCTCCGACACGGGGTGGTGGTTCGGCGTGCCGACGCCGTACGGTGTGCCACGGACTCCCCGACCATCCGAGCCGGGCGAGCGGGAGGTTACTGTGCGTATGCGGAACTTGCGTACCGGACTCGGCCTGCTGATGCTGGCCGGGACGCCGATGTTGGCCGGGTGCGGCGAGGAAACAACCACCGGTCAGCCTCGGCTGCCGATGCCGGAGGTGGTCCGGTTGCCCGCCGCGTCGGCGGGCGGCTCCTGCCTGCTGCTCGACTACCCGGTGATCGAGGAGATCACCAGTGTCCGGTTCGAGGTCGCCGCCGCCAGTCGTAACAACGCCACGAACACCTGCGTGGTCCGGGCCGAGGCCGCCGAGCATCCCGAGCTGGTCCTCTCGGTTTCCCCCACCACCGCCGACGCCTCGGTTTTCGCCGACGAACTGGTGCCCAAGGGCGGTAAGACCGTCAAGGGGCTGGGGAAGGCTGCGTACCAGGTCACCGCGGCGCCGGCCAAGGGGGTCGGGGCGGTGGCCGAGGTCGGCTGGCTCACCGGCGATGGTCGGCTGGTCAGTCTGCGTTACACGTTCCCGGCCGGGCAGGACCGTACGGCGGCGGATGCTTTCTCGACCAGGCTCGTCGCACTGGCGAAGAAGATCGACGCCAGTAGTCTCTGACCAGCCGAGGTCACCGGCCGCAGACCAGCCGGGCGGGGGCCGGACGGTCAGTGGGCAACGACGAACACCCGCGAGGCGATCTCCCGGGGCAACCGGATCCGGTCGCCGGAGCGGTTGATGGTCACTCCGTCCCGCTCCTGCGCCACGGTCACCGTGGCACCCGGGTCAACGCCCGCCGCGTGCAACTGGCGGAGCACGTTCCCGTCGGTCTGCACGCTCTCGCAGATCCGCCGGACCACGACCGAGCCGGAGAGGCCGGGGAAGGCCAGGTTACGCTCGCTCTCGGTGCTCGATACCTCTTCGGCGGGTACGGTGCTGGCGCCCAGCGCCTCCAGCCCGGGGATCGGGTTGCCGTACGGCGATCGGGTCGGCCGGTTGAGCAGCTCGTAGACCTTCTTCTCCACCGCGTCGCTCATCACGTGCTCCCAACGGCAGGCCTCCTCGTGGGCCTCCTCGTAGGGCATGCCGATCACGTTGACCAGAAGTAGTTCCGCGAGACGATGCTTGCGCATGACGGCGACCGCCTGCGACCGGCCCAGCGTGGTGAGTCGCAGGTGACGATCATCCTCGATGGTGAGTAGCCCGTCGCGTTCCATCCGTGCCACGGTCTGGCTCACCGTCGGCCCGCTCTGGCGCAGCCGCTCCGCGATCCGGGCGCGCAGCGGCGGCACTCCCTCCTCCTCAAGTTCGAGGATGGTGCGCAGGTACATCTCGGTGGTGTCAACAAGGTCGTTCACGTCAGCGGTCCCTCCCGAACCTTGATGCTACCTCGGAGAACACCGGGTCAGCCCGGCCAGGCCGGTGGTTCTGGGCGCCATTGGTGTTGACTGGACGGCGTGTCCGTACCTGATGACATTCTTGTTGATGTGACCGCGTTGGCCGAGTCGCTCGCGGCCAGCGGACCGCCCACCCTGCTCGATGTGCGCTGGCGGCTGACCGGGCCACCCGGCCGGGACGACTACCGGGCCGGTCACCTGCCCGGCGCCGTCTTCGTCGATCTGGACAGGGAACTGTGCGGGGCAGCCGGGGGCGGCGGGCGACATCCGCTGCCTGACCCGGTGGCGCTGCAACGGGTGCTGCGGGCCGCCGGGGTCCGGGTCGACCACCCGGTGGTGATCTACGACGGTGGGGACGGGATGGCCGCGGCTCGGGCCTGGTGGACGCTGCGTTGGGCCGGTCACCGACCGGTCCGCCTGCTCGACGGCGGCTACCCGGCCTGGGTCGCGGCCGGCCTGCCGGTCAGCACCGAGTCGCCGGTACCCGGGCCGGGTGATGTCACCGTGCGTCCCGGCGCTCTGCCGGTGCTCGACGCCGGGGCAGCCGCGGAGCTCGCCGCCGGGGATGGGGTGCTGCTCGACGTGCGGGCCGCGCCGCGCTACCGGGGGGAGACCGAGCCGATCGACCCGGTCGCCGGTCACATTCCGGGCGCGGTCAACCTGCCGGCGACCGGGTACACCGCGCGCGGACGGCCGATGGCCGGGCACCGAAACCCTCCGGTCCCGGTTCGCGCGGGTCGGCGTCGAGCCCGGGGTACGCGTCGGCGCGTACTGCGGTTCCGGGGTGACCGCCGCCCAGGCGGTGCTGGCGCTGCACCTGGCCGGCCGACCGGACGCCGCACTATATGTCGGATCGTGGAGTCAATGGGTGACCGATCCGGGACGACCCGGTGGCCACCGGTGCCGGGGCGAGCGGCGAACCCGACGCGTGAGCGTTCCTGGTCGGACCGTTGGGCCGAACGTGCGACGATGGCGCCATGTCGGACGGCACAGTCGTGATGTGGGACGAAGCCCTGCTGGCGTACAACCTGGGGGACCATCCACTCGACCCGGTCCGGGTGGAGTTGACCATCGCGCTCGCCCGCGAACTGGGCGTCCTGGACCGTCCGGGGTCCGGGTGCTCGCCCCGGGCCGGCCGATGATGCCGCGCTGACCCGGGTGCACCGGCCGGACTATCTCGAGGCGGTCCGCGCGGCGCCGCACGACCCGTTCTTCTCCGGGTACGGACTCGGCACCGCCGACAATCCGATCTTCGAGGGCATGCATGAGTCCAGCGCGCTGGTCGCCGGGGCCAGCCTGGCCGCCGCCGAGGCGGTCTGGCGGGGCGAGGCGCGACGGGCGGTCAACGTGGCCGGCGGGCTGCATCACGCCATGCCCGGTCGGGCCGCCGGTTTCTGCGTCTACAACGACCCGGCGGTGGCCATCGCCCGGCTGCTCGATCTGGGCGCGGAGCGGGTCGCCTATGTCGACGTCGACGTGCACCACGGCGACGGGGTGCAGGAGATCTTCTACGCCGACCCGAGGGTGCTCACGATCAGCCTGCACGAAACCCCGCTGGCCCTCTTTCCCGGCACCGGCTTCTCGGACGAGACCGGCGCTCCCGGTGCCGAGGGGCGTGCGGTCAACCTGCCGCTGCCGCCGGGCACCGGCGACGCCGGCTGGCTGCGGGCGTTCCACGCGGTCGTGCCGTCGGTGCTCCGGGCGTTCCGGCCGCGAGATTCTGATCACCCAGTGTGGCGCTGACGGGCACCGACTCGATCCCGCTCGCCGACCTGCGGCTCACCGTGGACGGTCAGCGGGCCAGCTACCTGGCCCTGCGGTCGCTCGCCGATGAGCTGTGCGAGGGCCGCTGGGTGGCCACCGGCGGCGGCGGGTACGCCGTGGTCGAGGTGGTACCCCGGGCCTGGACGCACCTGTTGGCGGTGGCCACCGGTGAGCCGGTCGATCCGGCGTCGCCGACCCCGCCGGGCTGGCGGTCGCTGGTCAGCGCGCCGCCGACCGGGCCGGGAGGTGCCACCGAGGATGACCGACGACGCCGACGTGTCGTACGAGCCGTGGCAGCCCACCGGCGAACCGGACGCCGTCGACCGGGCGATCATGGCCACCCGTAAAGCGGTCTTCCCACTGCACGGACTCGATCCGCACGATCCCCGCGACTGAACCCGAGCCACTCGACGAAGGCGTGCGCCGGGCCGGAAGGGAGCCTCGTGGACCGTGCCGCGGACGTGCTGCTCCGGGACGGCACCACCGTCCAGTTACGACCGATCCGACCGCAGGACGCGCCGGCGATCCTGGCCATGCACTCGCGGTTCTCCGACCGCACCCGGTATCTGCGGTACTTCTCGCCGTACCCGAGGATCCCGGAGCGTGACCTGCGGCGATTCGTCACCGTCGATCACCACGACCGGGAGGCGTTCGTGGTGCTCGCCGGCGACCGCATCCTGGCCGTCGGCCGGTACGACCGGCTCGGCCCCGGCGCCACCGACGCCGAGGTCGCCTTCGTGGTGGAGGACGCCCACCAGGGACGCGGAATCGGGTCGGTGCTGCTGGAGTATCTGGCCGAGGCGGCCCGGCAGGAGGGCATCACCGGTTCGTCGCCGAGGTGCTCCCGGCGAACGGGGCGATGCTGCGGGTCTTCGCCGACTTCGGCTATCAGGTGCAACGGCAGTACGCCGACGGGGTGGTGCACCTCAGCTTTCCGATCGCCCCCACCGAGACGTCGATCCGGGTGCAGTGGGAGCGTGAGCAGCGCACCGAGGCCCGCTCGATCGCCCGGCTGCTCGCACCACGCGGGGTGGCCGTCTACGGTGCCAGCGCCACGGGGCAGGGCGTCGGCGCAGCCATCCTGGGCCATCTGCGGGACGGTGGGTTCACCGGTGCACCTCGTCCCGGTGCACCCGAGGGCGCACCAGGTCGGCGGGCTGCCGGCGTACCGCGTCGGCGGTCGAAGCCGCCGTCCCGGTGGAGCTGGCGGTCATCGCGGTGCCGCCGGACGCGGTGCCCGCCGCGGTTGCCGACGCGGCGCCGGGCCGGCGTCGCACGGGCTGGTGGTGATCTCGGCCGGGTTCGCCGAGACCGGGCCGGCCGGGGCCGAGGCGCAGCGCGCGCTGATCCACGCCGCGCGCACCGCCGGGATGCGGGTGATCGGTCCGAACTGTCTGGGCATCGCCAACACCGACCAGCAGGTACGGCTCAACGCGACCCTCGCGCCGAGGCTGCCGACCGCCGGCCGGGTGGGTTTCTTCTGTCAGTCCGGGGCGCTCGGGGTGGTGCTGTTACGCGAGGCCGAGCAGCGTGGGCTCGGGTTCTCCAGTTTCGTCTCCGCCGGGAACCGGGCCGATGTCTCCGGCAACGACCTGCTCCAGTACTGGCAGGACGATCCGGCCACCGATGTGATCCTGCTCTATCTGGAGACCTTCGGTAATCCCCGCAAGTTCGCCCGGCTGGCCCGGCGGCTCGGCCGGAGCAAACCGATCGTGGCGCTGGCCTCGTCGGCCCGACCGCCGGGGGTCGGGGACGGACCGCCGGGCCGGACGCCGCCGGGGTAACCGCGCTCTTCGCCCGCTCCGGCGTGATCCGGGTGGACACCGTGGCGGAGCTGTTCGACGCCGGGGTGCTGCTGGCCAACCAGCCGCTGCCCGCCGGTCCGGCGGGTCGGCATCGTCGGCAACTCCCCGGCGTTGGCGCTGCTCGCCGTCACCGCCTGCCCGGCCTACGGGCTCACCGTTGCCGATGGCTACCCGGTCGACGTCGGCCCGAACTCGGGCGCGCGGGACTTCACCGACGCGCTGCGTTGGCGCCGCGATGGATGACACCGTCGACGCGCTCGTCGTGGTCGTCGCGCCGCCCCTGCCTGGACAACCAGTCGGCCCGGAGGCCGATTTCGCCGCCGCGCTGGCCAGCGTGGCGCTGACTGGCGACAAGCCCACCGTGGCGACCTTCCTGACCGGACAGTTGCCGCCCGGCATGCCGACGTACCCGTCGGTGGAGGAGGCGGTGCGTGCCCTGGGCCGGGTGGCCGGGTACGCCAACTGGCTCCGCCAGCCGCCCGGCACCGTGCCGGCCGTTCTCCGGTGTGGACACCGCCGCGGCAACCGTGCGCGGTCGACACTGCCGGGCCCGAGCTGGCGGCGCGCCTGCTGTCCGCGTACGGGATCGAGGTGGTCGGGTCGCAGACCGTGGCCTCGGCCGACGACGCGGTGGTGGCCGCGCAGCGGCTCGGGTTGCCGGTGGCGCTGAAGGCGGCCGGCGGCGGGCTGCGGCACCGGATCGACCTGGGCGCGGTCCGGCTGGACCTGCGGGACGTGTCAGCCGTGCGGCGGGCGTACGCCGAAATGGCAGCGGCCTTCGGCGCGGAGATCCTGGTGCAGCCGATGGTGGCGCCGGGGGTGGCCTGCGTGGTGGAGATGGTGGAGGACCCGGCGTTCGGGCCGGTGGTCGGCTTCGGACTGGGCGGGGTGGCCACCGAACTGCTCGGCGACCGGGCCTGGCGGGCCGCGCCGCTGACCGACCGGGACGCGGCGGCGTTGCTCGACGAGCCGAGGGCCGCGCCGCTGCTGCGCGGCTACCGAGGCACCGACGCGGTTGACCGGGCGACCCTGGTCGACCTGCTGCTGCGGGTCGGCCGACTGGCCGACGAGCAGCCACGGGTGCGTGCGCTGCAGCCTCAACCCGGTGCTCGCCCGCCCGGATGGTCTGTCCGTGCTGCACGCCAGCGTCCGGCTCGACGAGGCCGCCGCAGCCGGCCGGACACCGGCCCCCGCCGGCTCTAGACCGCAGCGTGCGGAAGGGCCCCTTCTAGTCGTCCGACCGGCGGGCCCCTTCCTGACCGCTCAACTGGCGTACGCCTCCAGGCGTTCTGCCCGCGACGGGTGGCGCAGCTTGAGCAGGGTCACCTTCTCGATCTGGCGGATCCGTTCGCGGGAGAGCCCGAACTCGCGGCCGACCTCGTCCAGCGTGCGCTGGCGCCCGTCGTCGAGCCCGAAACGTAGCCGGATCACCGCCTGCTCCCGCTGGGACAGGGTGGCGAGGACGATCGCCACCTCGTTGCGCAGCATGCCCTGGGCGACGTTGTCGCCCGGCTCCTCCCGCGAATCAACCGCCGCGACAAAGTCACCGAGCGCGCTCTCCCCGTCCTCGCCGACGGCCTGGTCCAGGCTGACCGGCTCCCGGTCGTACGAGATGAGTTCGATCACCTGGAACTCGGGCACGCCGAGCGTGGCGGCGATCTCGCCGACGGTGGGTTCGCGGCCCAGCGCGGTGGCCAGCTCGCGGCGGGTCCGGACCATCCGGTTGACCTGTTCGACCATGTGCACCGGGATGCGGATGGTGCGGGCCTGGTCGGCCATGGCCCGGGTGATGGCCTGGCGGATCCACCAGGTGGCGTAGGTGGAGAACTTGTAGCCCTTGGCGTAGTCGAACTTCTCCACGGCGCGGATCAGGCCGAGGTTGCCCTCCTGGATCAGGTCGAGGAAGGCCATGCCCCGGCCGGTGTACCGCTTGGCGATGCTGACCACCAGCCGCAGGTTCGCTTCCAACAGGTGGTTCTTGGCGGCCCGTCCTTGCGCGGCGATGAGTTCCAGGTCGGCCCGGAGCGACGCCGGCACCGCGGTGGTGTCAGCGCACAGCGCCTCGGCGAGCTTGGCGTCCGCGTAGAGGCCAGCCTCGATCCGTCGGGCCAACTCCACCTCCTGCCCGGCGGTGAGCAGCTTGGTTCGGCCGATGCCGTTGAGATATGCCCGGACCAGGTCGGCGGAGATCCCCCGCTCATCGGTGGCGTCGAGATCGATCGTCGCCTCGTCGATCCGGTCGTCGGTGGAGGTTTCGCTATCGGTATCGGCCTGGCCAGCCGGGTGAAAGTTGTGCTCGTTCATCTGCGGAACCATCGTCAGTCGCCTCCCCGCGTCGACTAAATGGCGCTACCAGCCGCCGAGTGGCGTTGGTGAGAAACAGCTTGGCGGTTACCGCGTGAAGCGGCGGTGAGGAGAACGGCCAGGTGGCAGGAATCGTGGAGTTAATCGCCGGAATCTCTGCCAAATTAAGGGCTCTGTTCGACAATGTCCGATAAGCCGGTAGCAGAGAAGGTGGAGGATCGGGGTGGTCTTCAGGCGGTTGTCGCGGTCGCGGGGCCTGGATGGCCCGTCGGTGCGGACCGTGCTGGCTGATCCGAACTGCCGCCCGGGGGATCATCTGGCGGGTCGGGTCCAGCTTGTCGGGGGAGCGCATCCGGTCGACGTCGCCCATCTCGCGGTCGCCTGGATGACCCGGGTCGAGGTGACGACCGGAGACAGTGGGTACGACACCGACCAGGCGTTCCACCGCCAGCGGGTCGCCAGCGGGTTCCGGCTGGCGGCCGGGGAGCGGCGTGATTTTCCGTTCCAGGTTGAGGTGCCCTGGCAAACCCCGATCACCAACCTGTACGGCCAGCCGCTGCCCGGCATCACGATCGGGCTCCGTACCGAACTGGCGGTGGACCGCGAGGTCGACCAGTGCGACCTGGAGCCGGTGGCGGTGTACCCGTTGCCGGCGCAGGAGCGGATCCTGGCGACGTTGACCGGGCTCGGTTTCCGTCTGCTCCGGACCGGGGTCGAGCGGGGTCGCCTCTATGGTGCGCGGCAGACCCTGCCATTGCGTCAGGAGTTCGAGTTCCAGCCGTCGCCGGAATACCGATCGACGCTCAATCAGCTTGTGCTGGCCTTCGTCGCCGCTCCCGAGCGGATGGAGCTCCTCGTCGAGCTCGACAAACCAGGTGGGGTACTCGCCCGAGGGCGAGACACCTTCGGTCGGTTCACCGTGGACTACGCCATGGTGGACCGGACCGACTGGACCGTCCAGCTCGCCGGCTGGCTACGTGCCGCCAGCCGGCGCTGAACCTCCCGAAGATTCGACTAGAGGTCGAGCAGAACCGTCCGGGGGCCGACGTTGACGCTCTCGACCAGCATGTGTGCCCGGAACCGTCCGGTCTCCACCTTCGCGCCCCGCTGCCGCAACGCCTCGACGAACACGGTCACCAGTGGCTCGGCCGCCTCGGCCGGGGCCGCCGCACCCCAGCTCGGCCGGCGGCCCTTGCGAGCGTCGCCGTAGAGGGTGAACTGGCTGACCACCAGCACCGGTGCCCCGGTTTCAGCGGCTGACCGCTCGTCATCCAGGATGCGCAGCTCGTGCACTTTGCGGGCCATCGTCTCGGCGGTCGCCGGGGTATCGCCATGCGTCACCCCGAGGAGCACCAGCAACCCGTCGGAGATCGCCCCGACCACCGAATCGTCCACCGTCACACTGGCCCGGCTGACCGTCTGCACCACCGCTCGCATGGCGTCAGTCTGCCACCGGCACGATCAGCCCGCGCTCCACCAGGTGCGCGGCGATCGGCCCGGCCGCCTCCGCCAGCTCCTGCTCCGGTACGTCATGCGCCACCGCCAGCACCGCCAACTGCTCGCGCAGCCGTATCTGGCCATCGGCGCCACCGACCAGGGACAGCACCAGCGGGTCGACCTCCTCGGTCCAGCGCAACCCGTGTGGCATGGTCAGGGTCTGCCGGTCCACCGCCCACCCCTCGTCGCCCATGGTCGCCTCCTGGCGCAGGCGCAGCCCGTCAGCGGCCTGGAAGCGGGTGGCCAGCAGGGCTTCGGTGTCCCGTACCCGCAGCCAGTCCTGCCGGTCGAACCAGGCGGCGATCTGGTCGCCCATCGGCGGCTGTACCTGCTGGCGCAGTTCCTCGACCCGGATCACCGGGTCGGCGTGTCCGCCCCGACGCAGGTTGATCACACCGAAGCCGATCGCCTCCACCTTGTGCGCGTCGAACCAGTCCAGCCAGGCCGCGATCCGCTGCGGGTCGGCGCTCCTCGCTGGCGTCGGCCAGCCACAGATTCACGTACGCCATCGGGTCGGCCACCTCGCGCTGGATGACCCAGGCGTCCAGGCCGGTGCCGGCGAACCAGCCGGCGACCCGTTCGCTCCAGTCCTCTCCGGCGACGTGTACCCAGTTGGCCAGGTACTGCAGCACCCCGCCCTCGGTCAGCAGCCCCGGTGCGGCGGTGGCCAGTTCGACGGCGAGGTCGTCGCCGACCCGGCCTGAGTCGCGGTAGCTGTGCGTAGTGGTGCCGGGTCCGACCACGAATGGCGGGTTGCTCACCACCAGGTCGAAGCGGCGTCCGGCGACCGGGGCGACCAGGTCACCGGCCAACAGCTCCCAGCGTTGGCCGCTGAGCGCGGCGGTGGTCGCCGCGAAGCGCAGTGAGCGCGGCGACACGTCGGTGGCGGTGACCGACTGGGCATGGGTGGCCAGGTGCAGCGCCTGTACACCGCTGCCGGTGCCGAGATCCAGCGCGGTGCCGACCGGTCGACGCAGCGTCGCCCCCACCAGGGTGGTGGACGCCCCACCTATGCCCAGGACATGGTCGGCGGCGAGGGGTTGGCCGGGACGGGCGCTGGCCGGGACGTCGGAGAGGACCCACCAGGCGTCCCCGTACGGTTCCAGGTCGACGCCCTGTCGCAGACCGTCGCCGTACCACTCCACCAGCCCGCCGGCGAGCGCCTCAGCCAGCGGCAGCGGTGCCAGGGCCGCCGATACCGCCGATTCGGGCTCGGTCTGGGCGCAGACGAAGAGCCGGATCAGGGTGTTGAGCGGGTCATGGTCCTCGGTGGCGCTCAGCGCGGCCCGGTAGTCGTTGCGGGTCAGTCCGCTGGTCGCCTGCGGGCCGAGTCGTTCGGCGATGCGGCTCGACGTGTACCCGGCGCTGATCAGCGCGGTCCGGAGTTGGTCCACCCCGGCGGGGGTGAGCAGCATGTCGTATTCGTCCACGACTGACATCCTGCCGGTTGCGACCAGCCGAGTCGGCCGCAACCCACCGACCGGTGATCGGACTGGTTCCAGATTGGCTACAGCCCGGCGGCGACCTCATAGCGCCGTCGAAGCTCGGTCATGGCGTCTGAGCCGATCGCCTCCTGGAGGGCCTCCTGCTGGTATCGCTCCGGAAAGAGTTGGCGGACCCGCTCGGTGAAGGTGACGGTCTCGGTGGACTCGGCGACGGTCACCGTGGGCGGATCAGTGGCAATTCCGATGATCACCGGGCCGACCAGCTTGACCGCCCAGTCCCATGGCCGGTTCTGTTCGGCGAGGCCGCAGAGGTGGTATCCGTAGACCAGGTTGACCTCGGCGACCGTGGTGGCGCTAGTCGGTTCGAAGCCGTACACCCGGGCCGCGCAGACCACCTTGGCCGGCTGGCTGTCGCCCTGGTGGATGTGCGCCCCGTGGCCCTGGTGTTGGGTCGGGTCGGTCTGTTCGAGGATGACCTGAATGCGCCGGGTGAGCTGGCCGTTGAGATCGGTGGCCTGACTGGCGCCGGAGCCGGCGGTATGAACCAGTGCCACCGCCGCGGCTGACACGGAGAGCAGGATTAGCGCGACCCACACGAAACGGTTGCGGTGCCAGGGCGCGGCCCTGGTAGGGGTAGTCATCAGGAACCTCCGAGGAAACCCCCGCCTTCAGACGGGGGAAGAATCGGACCCCTGCGGAGCAGGGCATGGGTAGGCGGTTCGTCGTAAGCCGAACCGCCGTGCGTACACCTGTACGATCAGGTATACAGTGTGGTGCATGGGTCGGGTGGTGAAGCGGGCGTACAAATACCGCTTCTACCCCACTTGCGGGCAGGCGGCTGAGCTGGCTCGGACGTTCGGGTGTGTGCGGCTGGTCTACAACAAGGCCCTGGAGGAACGGACCCGCGCCTACCGGGTGGAAGGTCGCCGGGTCTCCTACGGGGAGTCGTCGGCCTTGCTGACCGCCTGGAAACGCGACGAGGAGCTGGCGTTCCTGACCGAGGTGTCGTCTGTGCCGTTGCAGTAGGCACTGCGGCATCTGCAGGCGGCGTTCGGCAACTTTTTCGCCAAGCGGGCCGGGTATCCGGTGTTCAAGTCGAAGAAGAAATCGCGGTCGTCGGCGGAGTACACCCGTAGCGGTTTCCGGTGGCGGGACGGCCATCTGACGTTGGCGAAGCTGGACGGGCCGTTGGACATTGTGTGGTCGCGTCCGCTTCCGGAGGGTGCCGAGCCGTCGACGGTGACGGTGTCGCGGGATGCGGCGGGGCGGTGGTTCGTGTCGATCCTGGTCGAGGAGACCATCCACCGGCTGGAACCGACAGCACGTGTGGTGGGGGTGGACGCGGGGATCACCGCTCTGGTCACCCTCTCCACCGGGGAGAAGATCCCCAACCCCCGACATGAACGCCTTGACGAGCGGAAACTGGTCAAGGCCCACCGCGGGCTGGCCCGCGCCGTCAAGGGTTCGAAGAACCGGGCAAAGGCCCGCCGCAGGGTTGCGAAGGTGTACGCGCGGATCGCCGACCGCCGTCGGGACTTTCTGCACAAGCTGACCACTCGACTTGTCCGTGAGAACCAAACGGTCGTGATCGAGGATCTGCCCGTCGGTAACCTGCTCCGCAACCACACCCTGGCCCGCGCGATCTCGGACGCGGCCTGGCGGCAGCTGCGGAGCATGCTGGAGTATAAGGCGGCCTGGTACGGCCGTGACCTGGTCGCGGTCGACCGCTGGTTTCCCTCCTCCAAACTCTGCTCCGCCTGTGGGACCAAGCGGAACACGCTGCCCCTGCACGTTCGGACCTGGAGGTGCGGTTGCGGGGCGGTCCACGACCGGGATGTCAACGCAGCTAGAAACCTTCTCGCCGCCGGGCTGGCGGAGAGGTAAAACGCCTGTGGAGCTGGTGTCAGACCTCAACGAGAACTCCTCTCGGACCAGGCAACCGGCGATGAAGCAGGAAACCCCGACCGGCGACGGTGGGAATCCCGGCCCTTCAGGGCCGGGAGGAGGTCAAGTCGTTGAACACCTCGCCGGTCTGATCCGATGGCAATCTCCCGGTGGACCTGGCTCGGTCCAACGGTGGGGAGACTCGCGTGGCAGCCTGTCGCGGGGGACGTCAGGGCGTTGACGTCTCGGCGTGGGGTGCCTGGTCCGGCGGTGCCCGCGGTGTGGTTGCCCCCACAGTGGCGGTGGAGTCATTGCAACACGCTCCGCCGGTCCGATCAACCAGTCGAAGCCCAGTTCCGTCCCTCCGTCCCTCCGTCCCTCCGCGCCCGCCCCTGATCGTTAGTCCATTCCCGGCGAACTCGAGCCGGACTTTTACCGGAAAGCGGTTAGCGATCATGAGCCGCGGTTACGTCACGATCAACTTCGATGGTGGGTTCGGGGTGGGGAGTCGGCGCAGCTCAGCTAGGCGGAGCGGGCAGGATGGAGCGCATGACGCTCACCCTGCCGATTGACGCCGAGGCGAACAGAATGCTCCGGGAAAACCCGTTGGCGTTGCTGGTCGGCATGGTTCTTGATCAACAGATCCCAATGGAGCGGGCCTTCGCCGCGCCGTACGATCTGGCGCTGCGGTTGGGCCACGAGCCGGACGCGCGGGAACTGGCGGACTTCGACCTGACCGAGCTGATCGCGGTTTTCAGTCAGCGCCCGGCCCTGCATCGGTTCCCGAAGGCGATGGCTGCCCGGGTGCAGGACGTCTGCCGGCTGCTGGTCGCGCGGTACGACGGTGACGCGAGCCGGCTGTGGTCCGAGGCGGCCGACGGTAGGGAGCTGCTCAAACGGATCGGGGAGCTGCCCGGTTTCGGCAAGCAGAAGTCCCAGATCTTTCTCGCCCTGCTGGGCAAGCGCTTCGGTGTGCGGCCGCCCGGCTGGCGGGAAGCCGCCGGCGTCTACGGCGAAGCGGGCGCGTACCGGTCCGTGGCCGATATCGTCGACGCCGACTCGCTGCGTCAGGTGCGTGAGTACAAGCAGCAGATGAAGGTCGCCGCCAAGAGTTGAGGTATTCGCGATATAGCTCCGCTTTGTAGCGTTTCATCAGTCCCGGGCGATCGGCCTGGAGTGACCGGTATCGCCAGCAGTCCTCGGCGCAGCCGGTGGGCGAGGTGGGAAGATGGAACGGCATTCTCCTTGAGGAGGGCCCGTGAAGCGTCCGGCGCGCCAGCCAATCCTGATCACTGATGCTTCACGTAGCCAGGACGATCAGTTGCACAGCCGCGAACTGCGCTATGTCGTGATGATGGCCATCCGAGTGGCCTGCCTCGTTGTCGGAGCCATCCTGGTCGGGGCTAAGGCGCCGTTGCTCTGGCTCTGGCTGTCACTCTGCGCCGTCGGCATGATCCTGATTCCGTGGCTGGCCGTGTTGCTCGCCAACGACCGGCCGCCCAAGGAGCAGCACCGGCTCCGCGCTCGGCTGCGCCGAACGCAGCGCCTCGACACACCACCGCACGCCCTGGCCGCAGAGGAACGACCGCACCGGATCATCGACGCCGAACCCTGACCCGACCGCCGCCAAGGGTCACCTTTCCCGTCGATCAAGGACATCTTGCGGTGGATCGGAGATCCAACCACGACCACGAGCCCTTGATCGATGTGGGAGGGGCGCTCCGGCCAGCGCGCGGCGCCGCGGTGACCTCGGCGTCGTACTGGATGTCGAAGTCCTTCACGATCAACACCGTACGCCGATCCGCACCGTACTTGGAATGTTCAGTGGACCGCTCGGCGGAGACCTGCCAAAATGGCAAGTCGGCGCGTTACCTGGGAGGTATTACTGCCGTGAGCGTAGAGGTTCTCGAGCGTCCAGAAGTGAAGGACGCTGACACCGGGCCGGAGATGTTCCATTACGTCCGGAAAGAGAAGATCGCCGAAAGTGCGGTCATGGGAACCTTCGTGATTGCCCTCTGCGGCGAGACGTTCCCGGTTACCAAGGCGGCCAAGCCGGGCTCACCGGTCTGTCCGCGCTGCAAGGAGATCTACGACTCGATGCGCGACTGAACCGGCAGCGCTGACCGGCCGGGCACGTAACCTTCTGCGGTGACCGCTGCTACCGCTCTGCTGCTTGCCGATCTGGTCGGGGTTGCCGTCTTCGCCGCCTCCGGTGCCTCGGCGGGAGTAGCCAAGCGCCTGGACCTGTTCGGGGTGGTCTTCGTCGGCTTCGTCGCCGCGTTGGGTGGCGGGATCTTTCGCGACCTGGTGATCAACGAAGCGCCGCCGCTGGCCTTCGGTGACTGGAGGTACGCCGCTACCGCCATCTTCACCGCCGGTGCCGTTTTCTGGCTGCATCCGCAGTTCGCACGATTACGCGGGACCGTCCTGGTGCTCGACGCGGCCGGACTGAGCCTCTTCACCGTTACCGGCACGCTCAAGGGGCTCGCCGCTGGCGTACCACCGGTCGGTGCCTGCCTGATCGGCATGTTGACCGGCATCGGCGGTGGGCTCGGTCGTGACCTGCTCACCGGGGAGATCCCGGTGGTGCTGCGTCGGGAGATCTATGCGCTGGCCGCGCTGGCCGGGGCGGCGGCGGTGGTCGGACTGGACCGGTCCGGGCACGCCGGGCCCGGTCCGCTGGTCGCCGCTGCGGTCTTCATCTTCGCCGTACGCCTGGTGGCCCTTGGGCGCCGTTGGTCAGCGCCGGTAGCGGCGGACCGGCCGGCGGGCGATACCGGTCAAGAGTCCGAGGGCGGTGGCCCGAGCGGGTTCGGCGGGACCGGACAACGGGCAGCCTGATCGGGGCACTGGTGTCGCCTGGGGCGTTGGAGCACTCCTGGTTATGCTGGGACGGCCTTCGCGCTCCACCGGTCGCGGAGGCGTTTTCATGAGCTGTCGCCTGCCGGCGCGGTTCGCGGTGACCGGTGTCCGCCGTTGCCGGCTGTCCGCCCTCCGGGGCGTTCGGCTGTCAACGGAGGTCGGAAGGGAGTATCTCGCGTGGGAGCCCGGCCGCCAGCCATAGCCGCTTTCCCGGCGCTGCGGGCGTGGCAGCGTAAGGCGCTGGTCGAATATCTGCGCCGCCGGTCCGAGGACTTCATGGCGGTCGCCACGCCCGGTGCGGGGAAGACCACGTTCGCGCTGCGGATCGCCGCCGAGTTGCTCGCCGACGGCACCGTCGAGGCGGTCACCGTGGTGGCGCCCACCGAGCACCTGAAGACCCAGTGGGCCGAGGCGGCGGCCCGGGTGGGGATCCAGCTCGACGCCGCCTTCCGCAACGCCGATCTGCACTCCGCCGCAGACTTTCACGGTGCGGTGGTCACCTATGCGCAGGTCGGCATCGCGCCGCAGGTGCACCGGCGGCGAACGATGACCCGGCGCACCATGGTCATCCTTGACGAGATCCACCATGCCGGTGACTCACGCTCCTGGGGCGACGGGGTCAAGGCCGCCTTCGAACCGGCGGTACGGCGACTGATGCTCACCGGGACTCCGTTCCGCTCCGACGACAACCCGATCCCGTTCGTTACCTATGAGCGGGGCGGGGATGGCCTGCAAAGATCACGGGCCGACTCGGTGTACGGCTATTCCGATGCGCTGCGTGACGGGGTGGTCCGCCCGGTGATCTTCCTGGCCTACTCCGGGGAGACCCGGTGGCGGACCAGTGCCGGCGACGAGCTGGCCGCCCGTTTGGGTGAACCGATGACCCAGGATCTGATCGCGCAGGCCTGGCGTACCGCACTCGACCCGGCGGGGGACTGGATGCCGCAGGTGCTGCGGGCCGCGGACGCCCGGCTGCAGGTGCTGCGGGCCGGGGGGATGAGTGACGCCGCCGGGTTGGTGATCGCGAGTGACCAGCAGTCCGCCCGGGCTTACGCCCGGCTGCTCGAGCGGGTGACCGGCGAGAAAGCCGTGGTCGTACTCTCCGACGAGGTGGGTGCCTCGGACCGGATCGCCGCGTTCGCGCAGTCGCGGCAGCACTGGATGGTCGCCGTTCGAATGGTGTCGGAAGGCGTGGACATTCCCCGACTGGCGGTGGGGGTCTACGCCACCAGCGCCTCCACCCCGCTCTACTTCGCCCAGGCGATCGGTCGGTTCGTCCGGGCCCGCCGGCCGGGGGAGACCGCTTCGGTCTTTCTGCCCAGTGTGCCGCATCTGCTCGGCCTGGCCAGCGAACTGGAGGTGGAGCGGGATCACGTGCTCGGCGCACCGAAGAAGGGCGAGGGCTTCGACGACGAGCTGCTGGAGCGCGCTCAGCGCAACGAGCAGGCCAGCGGCGAGCTGGAGAAACGGTTCGAGGCGTTGTCCGCGACCGCCGAGCTGGATCAGGTGATCTTTGATGGGGCGTCCTTCGGCACCGGCGCTCAGGCCGGTACGCCGGAGGAGGAGGACTATCTCGGGTTGCCGGGGCTGCTGACCGCGGACCAGGTGGCGGCGCTGCTCAACAAGCGGCAGGCGGAGCAGCTGGCGGCGCACCGGCGTCGTCAGGCCATTGGATCAGCTCCCACGCCACGACAGCCGGCCAGTCGTCCGCTAAGCGCTGCGGAACGGCGAGTGGCGCTGCGTCGGCAGCTCAACGCGCTTGTCGCGGCGCACCATCACCGGACCGGGTTGCCACACGGCAAGATTCACGCTGAGTTGCGTCGGATCTGCGGCGGCCCGCCGAGCGCCCAGGCCACCATCGAACAGCTTGAGGAGCGGATCGCCACCGTTCAGACGCTCTGACCGTTTGCCACCTCGTCCCACTCTGCTTCCCTGAACCCTCTCCGCCTGGAGAGGGCTCAGGAAAGTGGGAAAAGGGAAAAGGGGAAAAGTCGACTGGAGGTGCCCGAAAGGGCACCTCCAGTCGACTTATCTTGGTATCGGGTTAGTTCGCCATCAAATCGGCGCCACGCCAGCTGAACTCCGGGTCAACCGCGTACCGTACCGTGATCTTCACGAGATCCTCGGCGTACTTGTTCGCGTGATGCCCACAGAACACCAGCTCGCTCCCACCCGCGAGGGTGATCCGGAGCTTGCCGGCAGCGTTGCAGCGGTCGCACCGTTCATCGGCGGCTGGGGGAGCCACCGTCACGGGCGGCGGCGTGAGGGTCGGGGTCATCGCCTGTCCTCCTGCGGTCGTCACCGATGAACACTCTCTTTTCGGTCGTCCTCGTTCACCTATCGTGCAACACCCGCGGGGGGTGCGGCCTTCCCAGTGTGCCTCCGGGGGACCGACGTCACACGTGGTAGAGACAGTGTGCCGTGCACCAAGGGTGCCACGTCAACGATCACATACGGATAATGGTTGATCGCCATGCGATGTTGCACGTCTGGTGACGAAAGCGACACGCCCGGTTGACACTGAGATCAGTCCAGGTAATCTCTCAACACCTGTGAGCGGGACGGGTGTCGTAGCTTCGACATCGTCTTCGACTCGATCTGGCGGATCCGTTCGCGGGTCACGCCGTACACCTGGCCGATCTCGTCAAGGGTGCGGGGCTGGCCATCAGTGAGGCCGAAGCGCAGCCGTACCACGCCCGCTTCGCGCTCGGAGAGCGTCTGCAGTACCTGCTGGAGTTGGTCCTGCAGGAGCGAGAAGGAGACCGCGTCGACCGCGACGACCGCCTCGGAATCCTCAATGAAGTCGCCGAGCTGGCTGTCGCCCTCATCGCCGATGGTCTGGTCGAGCGAGATCGGCTCCCGGGCGTACTGCTGGATCTCCAGCACCTTCTCCGGTGTGATGTCCATCTCTTTCGCCAGCTCTTCCGGCGTGGGCTCGCGGCCCAGGTCCTGGAGTAGCTCCCGCTGGATCCGGCCCAGCTTGTTGATCACCTCGACCATGTGCACCGGGATGCGGATGGTGCGGGCCTGGTCGGCCATGGCCCGGGTGATGGCCTGGCGGATCCACCAGGTGGCGTAGGTGGAGAACTTGTAGCCCTTGGTGTAGTCGAACTTCTCCACGGCCCGGATCAGGCCGAGGTTCCCCTCCTGGATCAGGTCGAGGAAGGCCATACCCCGGCCGGTGTACCGCTTGGCCAGCGAGACCACCAGCCGCAGGTTCGCCTCCAGCAGGTGGTTCTTGGCACGCTCCCCGTCCCGGGAGATCCAGCCCAGGTCGCGGACCATATCCCGGACCAGCTTCTCCTCGCCCTCCTCGGCGGCCCGCAACCGCTCGGCGGCGTAGAGCCCGGCCTCGATCCGTTTGGCCAGCTCGACCTCCTGCTCGGCGTTGAGCAGTGGGACCTTGCCGATCTGCTTCAGGTAGGCCCGGACCGAGTCCGCGGAGGCGGTCAACTCGGCATCGCGACGCGCCTGCTTGAGCGCCTCGGACTCCTCGTCGTCCCACTCAAAGTCGTTGTCGGTCGCGGCGCCGGCCGCGTCGGCCTCGGCCGCCTTGGTCAGCTCGACCGGCTCCTCGACGACGACGTCCTCGATCTCGGCGGCGAGTTCCTCGGGGTCGATCTCCCCGTCGATGGCATCCGCGGCCTTGGCCTTGGTAGTCGATTTGGCGGCCTTCACGGGGCCGTTCGCGGCTGAGGTGGCGGCGGTTGACTTCCCGGCCCTGGTTGCCTTCGCGGCGGCCTTGGCGGGCGTCTCAGCGGTCTTGGCGGAGACCTTGGCCGGGCCGGTCGGAGGCGCGCCTTCGGCGGCGACCGTGGCCTTGCGGGGTGCCGCCTTGCGGCCGGTGGCCGCCGACTCGTCGGCGGCGGGCGCCTGCTTAGGTGCCGGCGAGGTCGCCTTCTTAGTCGCCTTGGCGGTGGTCGCTCTCGAGGCGGGAGTGGTGGACCGGGCGGCGGCGACTCGTCGGCGGGTGCTCGCCGAGCCGTCGACCACCACGGTCACGCCCGCGTCGGAGAGCGCCCGCAGGATCTTCTTGGCCTGGGCCGGAGTCACCTCAGCGGACTCGACGGCGCGCGCCAGCTGGGCCGACGTGAGCTGACCGCCGGCGTTCTGCGCTTGGGCGACCAGGATGTCGGTGAGCGAGCGTACGTCGGCGCCGGTGTGGCGGGGTTCTGTCACGAATGACCTTCCGGAGGCGATGAGCGAGCACGGCCGGATCGGCCGGCGCACCGTGATGCGGTAGAGCCGATGTGGTTGAGGACCCCGTGTCCCGGACCGGCCGGTTCGGCGGTCCGCGGCACGTGGGTAGGCGTGAATTGTAACGCCGTCTGCGGCGATCGTCCGCGCCGCACGCCGAAGAGGCGGCTGGGGGCCGCCAACTCGATGCGCGTCTGGACTTTTGTAAGGATGATACCCGCGGCCGGCGCGGTGCACCGTGGGCGTGCGGAAGGGTGAGGTCATGGGCGGTATGGCACCAACTCGGGACGAGTTGCTGGAGATTGCCACCGGGATTGCCCGGCTAGCAGCGGAGACCGCCGGCCGGATGCGGGCCGAGGGGGTGGCCAAGGTGGCTACCAAGAGCACCGCAACGGACGTGGTCACCGCCGCGGACCGGTTCGTGGAGCGCCAAGTGATCACCGCGTTGGGCGCCGTGCGACCGGAGGACACCGTCCTCGGCGAGGAGTACGGCGACAGCGGTACGCCCGGCAGATCAGCCGTACGGTGGATCCTGGATCCGATTGACGGCACCGTGAATTACCTGTACGGCCTACCCCACTACGCTGTTTCGCTGGCCGCTGAGGTGGACGGTGAGGTGGTGGTCGGCGTGGTGCGTAACGCGGCCACCGGGGACGAGTGGACCGCGATTCGCGGCAGGGGTGCTACCGGGCCGGTCAGCGACTGCGCGGCTCGACGGAGACCGATCTGGGGCAGGCCCTGGTGGCTACCGGGTTCGGGTACGACCCGGCCCGACGGCTGCACCAGGCCGGTGTGCTGGCGCAACTGATCTCGTACGTCCGGGACATCCGTCGGTTCGGCTCGGCCGCGCTGGACATCTGCCTGGCCGCCGAGGGCGCGTTCGACGCGTACTACGAGAAGGGGCTCAACGCCTGGGACCACGCGGCGGCCGGGTTGATCGCCGAGGAGGCTGGCCTACGGGTAGCCGGGCTGGCGGGGCCGCGCCCGGTCCGGATCTGGTCATCGCGGCCCCGCCGGCACTGTTCGATCCGCTGCACGCGCACCTCGTCCGCTTCGATGCCGCCGGCGGACCCTGATTGTCGTCGGTTACCCGGGTTCCGCGCTCTCCCGACCGCTCGGCGCGCCAGCGGATCGGGGGCGGTGACCAGGGCGACGTCGCCTGGCCCGGTCAGTGTCCTCGGTGTCGGGGCAGGTTCCGCCGGGAAGCTCCAGCGGGCCGAGCGCCGCGAGCGCCTGGTTCACCTCGGTGATGGTGGCGAGCTGTTTGAACCCGGTGCCGAGAATGACATCCACCACATCGGTGTCGCGGTTCGGGTCGTACTCCGGCTCTGCCTCGTTCAGGAAGTACGCCCGCAGCACGTGCAACGATCCCACCGCCTTCGGGCCGTACCGCAGGACGGCGACATCGTCGATGCCCTTCTTCTCGGTGGCGGTTTTCAGCACCTGGAACTTGCGGTTGCGGAAATCGGTGGCGACCGTGCTGGCCAGACCGGCGGTGGTCGGTGGCGTTGATAGACGTTGATCTTGATGTTTTTCGGCTCGCGCAACCGGACGTCGGCCAGTTGGTAGCCGTCCGGGCAGCTCGCCGCGTTGTCGCCGCCCGCCTGGGTGTCGCGCAACAGCGCGATGCCGCCGAAGACCATGGCGAAGAGCACCAGCACGCCGACGAAGACGAGTGCCCGCACCCGCGCAAAGCTCATCTGGTTGGCTCCCGTGGCATGTGAGGGTGGTTGGTGGCCGGCAACGGTGCTCCCGCTGCCGCTGGCTACCGAGTATGCCGCTGAGGCTAGTCGTTGTCTGGCCCGGTCGGGAAACCGCCAAAGCTGCCGGCGCGCCGACGCCGATCAACCAGCTCCTGCCCCTATCTTCGTGTCGCCTGAGTCACATTGGAAGCCTCTTCTTGCGCTCAGGTGCACATCCTTGCCGCGAGGGCGGTATACATGCCTCGCCCAAAGGGGGGTAAGGTACCGCGCTCGCCAGGGGAGTTTTCCTGGCGGCTGCGATCCGGACGAGGTTCCGGGTCGAGCGACCGGAAAATGACGACCGGCCAGCGGGAACCGAAACAGCGTCGTCCGGCGTTACTACCGGAAGCGACTATATTGATATGGGAGAGTGAAACCGATGGCCACCGACTACGACGCCCCGCGTCGCGACGAGGTCGACCTCGGCGAGGACAGCCTGGAAGAGCTCAAGGCACGGCGGGTCGACTCACAGTCGGGCGCGGTGGACGTCGACGAGGCTGAGGTCGCCGAGAGCTTCGAGCTGCCCGGCGCTGACCTGGCCGACGAGGAGTTGACCGTCAAGGTTCTGCCGATGCAGTCCGACGAGTTCCGCTGCGCACGTTGCTTCCTCGTGCACCACCGCAGCCAGTTGGCGGCGGAGCGAAACGGTGAGTTGATCTGTCGCGAGTGTGCCTGAGCTCCCGAGTAGGCGCGGCGACCTCCGGCCGGAGGTCGCCGCGTTCGGGCTGGCCTGCGCGGGAGGCGGTGACCTGGTTAACTCGATTCGGATGGCTTGACTCCGGCCCGGATCGGTGGTTGGGCGGGTCGAGGCCACGCGGATCGCGACGGGTGGGAGGGCAGACCATGGGCCGCCTGATCAGGCTCCGGGTACACGATCCGGTGGACCTCCCGGGGTGGCGCACACCGCGGCCACGGCGTCGATTTCCGATGCCGTGAGTCCGGGTGACCGATCCGCTCCGGGAGCCACGCCGGTCCCGGTCGGTCTCGGTACGACCTTCGCCGTACTCTCCGACGGGGATCTCGAGCCGGCGCGGCGGCGTTGGTTGCTGAGCCGGCTCATCGGCGAGCTCCGCTGCGGTGGTCTCGTCAACCTCGTCAAACCAACGGCTGTCATCCGCTGGATGACCGACGTGGTCGGCGATATCGCGCCACATGTCCCGATCCGTGGTCGGGACACATTCGGCGGCACTTTCCGGGTCTTGACGACGACGCGCTCGCCGAGCGGCTCGTCCGCAACGCCGCGCGGGCCACCGCCGGAATCGGCGTGGCCGGCGGCGGCGTGGCCGCGGTGGAGTGGGTGGTGACCCCGACCCTCTTGTCGGCCCCGGTGCTGCTCGCCGCCGAGACGGTCGCGGTGGTCGCTATCGAGATCAAACTGATCGGCGAGCTGCACGAGGTGTACCGCGTCCGGCTGCCGCGCGGCACCGGTCAGCGTGCGGTCGCGATGATCCAGGCCTGGAGCAGCCAGCGCGCCGGGCAGCCGCTGGTGCCGGGGGTGGGCGTGGGTACCGTGCTCGGTGTCGCCGCCCGCCGGGAGTTGCGCGAGATGCTGCTGAAGCGGTTGGGTCGCAACCTGACCACGCTCGGGCCCTTGCTCACCGGTGCCGCTGTGGCGGGCTATCTCAACCGACGGGCGACCTGGGAGCTGGGTTACCGGGTGGGTGCGGACCTACGCGATCGGCAGCGGGTGATGGCGCGCCGACGGATGACCGATGACATCGATGACTGATGCGGCGAGGATCGATCGGTGGGTGGCGAAGCGGCCGCTGCGGGCGGTCAGGACAGCCCTTGGGTCACGTCGTGGGCGGCCCCGCTGTCGCGGGCGGTCAGGACAGCCTCGGCGAGCCGGACCGGGTGCTGTGAGCTGACCACCCAGTACGGGGTCGGATCGGCCGGATCATCGAGAACCACCTGCACCGCACCGGAGACCCAGGGGCGTTGCACGACGAATGCGAGCGGATCCGCCCCCGGGCCGAGCACCTCCCGCCGACCGGCGGCGTCCAGCGCGATCACGTCGGCCACGAACCTCACCGGCAGCCGGGCGTCGTCGACCAGCAACTCGTCCTGCCGCACCCGCACCGTGATCCGGCCGAGCCACCAGAGGAGCGCACCGGTCGCCGGGAGCAGCACCGCGAACGGCAGCCACGCCTGGATGCCGGAGGAGCCCATCCAGAGCTCCAGGGCCAGCAGGGTGGCGAAGGCCGCGCCGACCAGCCATGCCCACCAGGGCAGGCGCAAGTGCTCCCGGTAGCCGGGGTGCGTCGCTGTGATGGCGGATTCGGAACTCGACATGGCCACGGAAGAAGGGTACGCGCGACGGACCGGGCGGACCCGGCAGGATGTAGGGGTCACCCGTGAACCGCACCCGAAGGGGAGAGTGCCCGGTGTCCGATCTCGTACCCGTTTCCGTTCGGCGGCTCGATCCGGATCTGCCCATGCCGGCGTACGCCCACCCGGGTGACGCCGGGGCGGACCTGATGGCCGCCCAGGACGTGGAACTCCCGCCGGGGGGCCGCGAGCTGGTCCGTACCGGGATCGCGATCGCCCTGCCGGCTGGTTACGTCGGGTTGGTCCACCCCCGGTCGGGTCTTGCGGCCAGGCTGGGTGTGACGGTGCTCAACGCGCCCGGTACGGTCGATGCCGGCTACCGCGGTGAGATCTTGGTCAACCTGATCAATCATGATCGGGTGAATCCGGCGAAAATCTCCCGAGGTGACCGGATCGCACAGCTTGTCGTGCAGCGCGTGGAGCGGGCGGCATTCCGCCCGGTCGACGACCTGCCCGGGTCTCCACGCGGCGACGCCGGGCACGGATCGACCGGCGGACATGTCAGCCTGGTCACGTCATGCGTGGCGGGCGAGCAGGTGGACGAGAGGCAGACACGGTGAGCGCGAGGAGTGAACTTGCGGCGCCCGCGGTCACTAACGGAAGGCGGGCACGGTGATCTTCTCCCGAGGACGCGGTGGACGGCACAGCCACGACGAGCGGTCGAACCGCCCGGCGCCGTCACCGCACGAAACCGGCGGTGATGGACCAGCGGCCGCCGGGCGTGGGCCGTACGACGTCACCGAGGCCCCTGACGGGGTGCAGCGGCTCGATCTGGGCAGCCTGCGGATCCCCGCGGTCTCCGACGTCGAGGTGCGGGTCCAGGCCAACCCCGATGGCGTCATCCAACAGGTGGTCCTGGTGCATGGCGACAACGCGTTGCAACTCGGCGCCTTTGCCGCGCCGCGCACCGAGGGCATCTGGGACGAGGTGCGCCAGGAGATCCGCGAGTCGCTCATCGCCGAGGGCGCGTCGGCCGCGGAGTCCGAGGGCGAGTACGGCGTCGAGCTGCGCGCCCGGGTGCGTACCCCGGACGGGGTGACCGACCTTCGGTTCGTCGGCGTCGACGGGCCGAGGTGGATGATCCGTGGGGTCTACCAGGGTGCGGCGGCGACCGACCCGGCCGCCGCCGGTCCGCTCGCCGAATGCCTGCACGGCCTCGTGGTCGACCGTGGCCAGGAGGCGAAGCCGGTGCGGGAGCCGCTGCCGCTGCGGCTGCCCCGGGAGGTCGCCGAGCAGGCTGATCGGAACCAGGCCGCGACGGGGGGTGCGCCGGCTGCGCCACGGCTCAACGGAGTCGGGTCCGGTGCGCAGATCCCGCGCCTGGGTGGACCGTCGCCCCATCCTCGCGATCCGGCCTGATCCACGCCGGAAGCCCGTCGCCAACGGGCCGGCTGGGCCGGTGCCACCCCGGAGCATTCCGGCGTACGCTGGCCGGACGGTTTCCGGGCCGGACGGTTTCCGGCACCGGGGCGGGTCGAGGAGGATGACACCAGCGTCATGACGATCGATGAGCGCCGGGTTTCGTTGCGGGGCTTGCTGCGCCGGCTGACGGCCAGCGAGGCCGAGATGGAGGCGCGGGAGCTACGGCGGGAGAGCGCGGAGTCCGGCAGCACGCTGGCCGGGCTGTGCCGGCGAGGTCAGGTGGTCTCGGTCTCCGGCCGGCTCCGGACGGTGGTCTACACCCCCCGAACCAACCTGCCCACCCTGGAAGCGGACCTTTACGACGGCAGTGACGTGGTGACGCTGGTCTGGCTGGGACGCCGGCACATCGCCGGCATCGAGCCGGGCCGGCCGTTAACCGCGCGCGGTCGCGTGGCGGTGCGGGATGACCGTAAGGTTATCTACAATCCGTACTACGAGCTGGAGTCGCCCCGATGAGCGCGGTCGGGCGGCCACAGCAGCGACCGGAAGACGCGCAGATGACGACTGGACAACCCGCCGGCACCGGCAAGGCGGAAAGCGGGCCGGCCATCGGCTCCGACGACGACGAGCGGCTGCCCAGCCTCAGCGAACAGATGGCCGAGCAACTCGGCGGTTGGCGGGGGATGGCCGAGGCCAGCGTTCCCGTGATCGTCTTCGTGCCGGTCAACGTCATCGCCACACTACGCCCGGCGTTGATCGCCGCGGTCTCTGTCGCGCTGGGTATCGCCGCCCTGCGGCTGTTTCAGCGACGCCCGATCCGGCATGCGGTCAACGGGCTGTTCGGCATCGGGATCGGCGCGTTCCTGGCCCTGCGGTCCGGGAACGACAAGGACTTCTACCTGCCGGGCATTCTCTACGGCATCGCCTACGGGCTGGTCCTGCTCGGCTCGGCGGCGATCCGGCAGCCGCTGGTCGGTTGGCTCTGGTCGGTGATCATGGCCAAGGGGCGCTCGGAGTGGCGTCAGGATCCCCGCCTGGTCCGTACCTTCACCTGGCTGACCGTGCTCTGGGGGGTGGTCTGGCTGGCCAAGGTCGGCGTGCAGGCCGCCCTCTACCTCGCCGACATGGGCACCGCGCTTGGTGTCGCCCGGCTGTTACTGGGCTACCCGCCGTACGCGTTGCTGCTGGTCATCACCATTTGGACGGTTCGGCGGGTGACCCGGACCCCGGCCGTGGCCACCCCGGTGATCGGCTGATCGGGCCCTGCCGCGAGCGTGGACCCGAATAAGGTCCGCTCAGCGCGGTTCGTGACCGCGTCCGAGGCTGTCCGGCCCGAGGATGACCGCGCGGACCGCCTCCTCGATCTCCGCGGTACAGACGAAGACGAGCTCGTCGCCGGCCTCCATCGGGTCGTCCGGAGTCGGTACCAGCACCCGCTTGCCGCGCAGAATGGCGACCAGCGCGGCGTCGCGGGGTAGCGGCACCGACCGGATCGGATGTCCGACGTACGGGGCGGCGGGCGGCAAGGTGATCTCGACCAGGTTGGCCTCGCCCTGCCGGAAGGTCATCAGCCGGACCAGGTCTCCGACCGTGACCGCCTCTTCGACCAGGGCGGCCATCACCCGGGGTTTGCTGACCGCTACGTCGACGCCCCACTGGTCGGTGAAGAGCCACTCGTTCTCGGCCCGATTGACCCGGGCGACCACTCTCGGCACCGCGAACTCCGTCTTGGCCAGCAGTGAGACGACCAGGTTGGCCTTGTCGTCACCGGTAGCGGCCACCACCACATCGCAGTTGGTGATGTCGGCCTCCTCCAGGCTGGCCAACTCGCACGCGTCGGCGAGCACCCACTCCGCCGCGGGCACCCGCTCCGGGCGCAGCATCCTGGGTTGCCGCTCGATGAGCAACACCTGGTGGCCGTTCTCGATCAACTCCTGGGCGATTGAGCGGCCCACGTTGCCCGCACCCGCGATGGCGACTCGCATGCTCAGCGTGCTCCTTCCGGCGGTGCGCCCGCCACGGTGGTCACCGGTCCCACCATGTCATCGGTGACCAGCATGAAGATCTGGTCGCCCTCCTGCACCACGGTGGAGGCGGTGGGCAGGGTGCCGATGCCGAACCGCATCAGGTACGCGGTCCGGGCGCCGGTCACCTCCTCCAGTTCCCGCAGCGGCCGGCCGATCCGGTCCTTGTGTACCGGTATTTCGATGATCGACACGGTGCTGGTCGGATCGCGGAAAACCTCCATATCTCCCTCGGGAACCAGGTGGTGGACCATCCGGTCGGCGGTCCACCGCACCGTGGCGACCGTCGGGATGCCGAGACGTTCGTAGACCTGGGCGCGTCGCTGGTCGTAGATGCGGGCCACCACCCGGGAAACGCCGAACGTCTCCCGGGCCAGCCGGGCCGAGATGATATTGGAGTTATCGCCGCTGGACACCGCGGCGAAGGCGTCCGCCCGCTCGATTCCGGCCTGGCGCAGCACCTCACGGTCGAAGCCGATGCCGGTCACGGTGATCCCGCCGAACTCCGGGCCGAGGCGCCGGAAGGCGTCCGCGTTCTGGTCGATGACCGCCAGTGAGTGACCGCGGATTTCCAGACTGTGCGCGAGCGTGGACCCGACCCGACCACAACCCATGATCACGACATGCACGGTGCGTCCTTCCGGGCGAGGTGTGGATCCGATCCGTCCGGCGGACGGTGGTCCCTCGGCGGGTCACTGGTTTCACCATGAGGGTGCCACGCGGTGGCCTGTCGGCGCCGCCCGACCGTACCGGGTCGCGGGTGGCGGCGCACCGGGCACCCGACGGTGGGGCGGTCGCGCCAGCCGTACGCTAGCGCTTGTGGCCAGATCCGCCTCCCTGTTCAAGCGGCTGCTTTTGGGGCGACCGTTTCGGTCGGACCGTCTCCAGCACACGCTGCTGCCGAAACGGATCGCGCTACCGATTTTCGCCTCCGATGCGCTCTCCAGCGTGGCCTACGCCCCGGACGAGATCCTCCTGACGCTGTCGATCGCCGGCGCCTCGGCGTTCCTGTTCTCCCCGTGGGTGGCGTTGGCGGTGGTGGTGGTCATGCTCACCGTGGTCGCCAGTTACCGGCAGAACGTGCACGCCTATCCGTCCGGTGGTGGCGACTACGAGGTCGCCACGGTCAACCTGGGGCCCCGCTTCGGCATCGGGGTGGCCAGTGCGCTGCTGGTCGACTACGTGCTGACCGTCGCCGTCTCGGTCTCCTCCGGAGTGGCCAACCTCGCGTCGGTGGTGCCCTTCGTGGGTGCGCACAAGGTGCTGGTCGCGGTGACCGCCGTGGTGCTGCTCACCGCGCTGCACCTGCGTGGACTGCGCGAGACGGGCACCGCGTTCGCCATCCCCACCTACGGGTTCATGATCGTCATCATCGGCATGGTGCTCACCGGGTTGATCCGGATCTTCATCCTCAATGATGATCTCCGGGCACCCAGTGCCGATCTGGTGATCAACGCGGAGCGGACCAATATGACCGCTCTCGCGATGGGTTTCCTGCTGCTACGCGCCTTCTCCTCGGGTGCCGCCGCGCTCACCGGGGTGGAGGCGATCTCCAACGGCGTACCGGCCTTCAAACCACCGAAGAGCCGCAACGCGGCCACCACGCTGCTGATGCTCGGCGTGGTCGCGATCACGATGCTGATCGGAATCGTGCTGTTGGCCCGGCTGACCAGCCTGCAGTTCGTCGAGGATCCGGCCCGACAGATCGAGTCAGGTCCGGTCGGCTACGTGCAGAAGACCGTCACCGCGCAGCTCGGTGAGACCGTCTTCGGCACGGATTCCATCCTGCTCTACGTGGTGGCCGGGATGACCGCGCTGATCCTGTTTTTCGCCGCCAACACCGCGTTCAGCGGCTTCCCGGTGCTCGGCTCGATCCTGGCTCAGGACCGCTACCTGCCGCGCCAGTTGCACACCCGGGGCGATCGGCTGGCCTTCTCCAACGGGATCCTCTTTCTGTCGGCCTTCGCGATCGTGTTGATCGTCGGCTTCCAGGCCGAGGTGACCCGACTGATCCAGCTCTACATCGTCGGCGTTTTCGTCTCCTTCACGCTCTCCCAGGCCGGCATGATCCGGCACTGGAACCGGTTGCTGCGCACCGAACGTGATCCGGCGGCACGTCGTCGGATGACCCGGTCCCGGGCGATCAACACCTTCGGCACCGGATTGACCGGGGTGGTGCTGGCCATCGTGCTGGTCACCAAGTTCCTGCTCGGCGCCTGGATCGCGATCGCCGCGATGGCGTTGATCTACGCGATGATGCTGGCCATCCGTCGCCACTACGACCGGGTTGCCGCGGAGTTGGCCCCGGCCGACGACGGCCGTCCGGTGCTGCCAGCCCGAAACCACGCCATCGTGCTGGTCAGCAAGGTGCACAAGCCGACCCTGCGGGCGATCGCCTACGCTCAGGCGACCCGGCCGGACACGCTGACCGCGGTCACCGTCAACGTCGATGAGAAGGACACCCGGGCGATCCAGGAGGACTGGGAGCGGCGCCAGGTGCCGGTGCCGTTGACCATCATCGACTCGCCGTACCGGGAGATCACCCGGCCGATCCTCGATTTCGTCGCATCGGCGCGGCGCGAGTCACCGCGGGACGTGGTCACCGTCTTCATTCCGGAGTATGTTGTCGGCCGCTGGTGGGAGCACCTGCTGCACAACCAGAGCGCGTTGCGGATCAAGGGCCGGCTGCTATTCGAACCGGGCGTGATGGTGACCAGCGTGCCGTGGCAGTTGGCCTCCAGCGCCGGGAAGAACCTGGACCGGCTCGACGCGATGCTGAGCCGGGGGCCGGCCAGGGGACCGCGTGGGGTCAGTATCGGCAGCCTGCTGGCGCCCACACCGCCAGCGCGCGACCAGCACGGCGATGAGTGGCGCGACCCGCACGGCGATGAGCCGCGCGGCCAGCAGTGAGCCCGGCCACGGTCCACCCGGGCCCGGCGAACCCGTACCGGAAACGCGGACCAGGACCAGACCAGCACCTCAGACCGTTCGGAGAATCTCAGTGATTCTCGTTCCTGTTTCACTGGTCCGTGCCCCGGCTGGCCGGGGTCTTACAGGTCCTCCACAGGCGTTTAACGTCTCCCACGGAACTGCGAGGCGACGTGTGACTTCAAGCGTGGGTGTGCATCGCGGTCAGCAGGTTGATCGCCGCGTTGCGGTCCCGGTCGTGGTGGGCTCCGCACAGGCACGTCCATACCCGGTCGGACAGGGTCAACCCGTTGTTGATCGCCCCGCAGGCGGAACAGGTCTTCGAGCTGGGATACCAGCGATCGGCGACCCACACCTTCGACCCGTACCACTGGGTTTTGTAGCCGAGCTGACGCAGGAACTCACCGAACCCGGCATCCGAAACAGCGCGGGCCAGCCGGCGGTTCCGAACCATGCCGGCGATGTTCAACGACTCGACGGCGATGGCACGCTTGGTTCTCGCGAGCCTCGTCGTCAACTGGTGCAGAAAATCAGCCCGCCGGTTGGCCACCGTCAGGTGCACGGCGGCGACCTTACCGGCAGCTTTCACCCGATTGCTCGATCCACGCTGGCAGCGGGCCAACGTCTTGTTGGCCTTGCGGAGTTTCCGCAACGCTGTCTTCAACGGCTTCGGCGCGTGGATTTCCTCCACACGGCCGGTGTCGTCGGCGATCACCGCGAACGTCTTCACACCGAGATCGATACCGCAGGTCGGGAGCATCGTCGGACACCACGCGACGCTGGTTGATGTCGCCGCGGTCAACCTCGACCTGAAAGGACACCCACCACCGTCGCGCCCGCTCCCGCACGGTGGCCCCGATCACCCGCGCCCGGCCGTCGCCGATCCGGTCGACCAGCCACGACATGTCCTCACCAGTGGCCACCACCCCGACAGCGGGCAACGTCACCGTACGGATGCCGGTCGGCCGCGCCCGGTCCGCGTCATACCGGAACCGGGAACCGTGCTTGCGTTTACGCCAGGACGGGAACCCCAGCCGCCGTCCTTTACGGGCACCCTTGCGGGAGTCGACCCAGTTCTTCAACCCGGCTGCCCGAACCCGACACGCCTCCTTCGGGATCCGCGACGACAGTTTCTCGGCGGTGAACCACGGAAACACATCCCGGTGGGCCTGACGCCACAGTTTCTCCAGGTCGACCGCCGACCACGGCGCCTTCGTCAACTGGGCTTCCGGGATGCCATACGACCGCTCGGCTTCCCGCTGGGCGAGCGCCGCCCTGACTCGTTCGAGGCAAAAGTTTTCGACCACCCGCGACAAGCCCGCGTGCTGCCCGAGACGCCGCCGCTGCTCGGCCGTCGGGCGCAACTCAACCCGGAAGCCCTGCACGATCCGGCTCACCCGGTTGCCTCCGCCGCCGTCATCGCCGCCAACGCCTTACGCCGAGCCGACCCGCGCCCGTACAGGCGGGCGCAGAACGACGTCAACACCTCGGTCATATCCCGCACCAGATCATCGGCCACCTCGGCGTCGTCGATGACGACGATCCGCCGTCCCGTCGCGGCCAACGCTTCACTCAGGTGTTCGACACCGAAGCGGGCAAGCCGGTCCCGATGCTCGACCACGATCGTGGACACGCGCGGGTCGCGTAGCAGGCGGGCGAGTTCCGGCCGGCCGGGCGTTCAACCCGGATCCGACCTCGACCACCACCTCGGCGATCATGATTCCCATACCGGTAGCGGCAGTGACAACCCTGCCCGCCTGCCGTTCCAGATCCGCCTTCTCGTCGGCGCTGGACACCCGGCAGTACGCCACCGCCCTACCGGCCGGCTGGTCATCTTGTTCCAGCACCAGGTATCGGCCGGTTGGGGTTTTCACCACCGGTACGGGCATCTTCCCGTTGCGCGCCCACAGCCAGGCGGTTTGGTAATGCACACCGTTCCGCCGCGCCCATTCGGACAACTTCACCCATTGATAATGCCAGAAATGGATTGAAAAACAGTGAGAAAAACAGGAGCAGTTACGGACCCCAGCAGATTGGGACGGAGAAAGTTGACACCAAACGAGCAGGCCGTGGCGGACGCGGTGCCGGTCGGGCCAGGAGCGCGATCCGGTGGTCCGGGCGAGGCGGAGCGGGTCGAGCTGACCGTCGGTCAGGTGGCGCACGGCGGGCATTGCGTAGCCCGGCTGGACGGGCAGGTGATCTTCGTCCGGCACGCCCTGCCCGGGGAGCGGGTGGTGGCCGAGATCACCGAGGTGCACCGGGGCTTCCTGCGGGCGGACGCGGTCACCGTGCTCGAAGCCGCACCGGACCGGGTCACTCCGCCCTGCCCGTACGCCGGACCGGACCGTTGCGGTGGATGTGACCTGCAACATGTTGAGCCCGGCGCGCAGCGGGAGTGGAAGGCCGCCGTGGTGCGCGAGCAGTTGCTCCGACTGGCCGGCCTGGAGCCAGCTGAGGTCGACGACCTCGACGTACGAATAGACCCGCTGCCCGGCGGCGAACTGGGCTGGCGGTCACGGGTGCGCTACTCGGTGGATGCCGCCGGGCGGGCCGGGCTGCTCAAGCACCGCTCACACGAGGTGGTGCCGATCGACCGGTGCCTGATCGCCCACCCGGCCATCCAGACCCTGCCGGTGCTGGCGCCGAGCGGGCGGCGCTGGCCGGACCTGCACGCGGTGGAGGCCGTCGCCAGCACCGCCGGTGAGGTGACCGTGCGTGGTCTGAGCGACGGTGACCAGCCGGCAGCCGGGGGCGGTCCGGCCCGACCAGGGCCCACCGACGGTACGCGAGAACGCCGCCGGACGGGCGTGGACGCTGCCGCCGGAGGTGTTCTGGCAGGTGCATCCGGCCGCTGCGGACACCCTCGTGGGTGCGGTGCTCGACCTGCTCGATCCGAAGCCGGGCGAGTCCGCCTGGGACCTCTACGGCGGGGCCGGGCTCTTCGCCGCGGCGCTGGCCGACCGGGTCGGTCCGACCGGCCGGGTCACCCTGGTGGAATCGGCGCCGTCCGGGGTGGCGGCGGCCCGGAACAACCTGAGTGACCTGCGCCAGGTCGAGGTGGTCTCGGCGAAGGTGGAAACCGCCCTGGCCCGGCGGCGGATCGCCGGGCCGGTGGACCTGGTGGTGCTGGATCCGCCACGGGCCGGGGCCGGCGGCGAGGTGACCCGCGCGTTGGTCGGATCCGGTGCCCGGGCGGTGGTCTACGTCGCCTGCGACCCGGCTGCCTTCGCCCGCGACCTGCGTACCTTCCGGGCGGGCGGGTGGCAGCTCGCCGGGCTACGCGGTTACGACCTCTTCCCGATGACCCAGCACATGGAGCTGGTCGCGCTCCTCGAGCCGGTGCCGGGAGCATCGACCGGCCGCTAGCCGTTGCGGTCGGCCTGGTACCGGTCCAGGAGTCGGATCCATCCGATGATCAGCAGAATCAGCGGCAGCAGGGGGAGCGCGACCAGCAGCACGATGACCAGTGCGAGAACTTGACCGACGGCGGACCGACCGGCGACCGGGGTGCGGCGGACGGCCCGGATCGGCAGGTTCGGACGATTGCCCTCTGATGACATGGGCGAGCCTTAGGGAGACTGATGCGCCGGATGAGCGGGGTTCGCCGGAGCAGGATGGAGACGACTGCCCGACCGCTCATGTTACGCCCGCCCGGCGTCCTCAGCCCGGTCCTTCCGCCGTTCGGCGGAGCCGAAACGCACCACTCGTCGGATCGCGGTGCTACGTCGATCCGGATCCAAAGATCTCCGGCCGCGCTGCGCGCGCCGGCCGTCCCGATAGACTCTGCGGTCATGAGCCTGTGTAGCAAGCGAATCGACCAGCTCAGTCTTCGGCAACCCGATGTCGCCGCCATCCGGGGCAGGGTTGCCTGATGAGCATCGAGGAGAGCCCGGCCAACGGCGGCCGGCTGTTGAGCACGGTTCGTGGCCCGCAGGACGTCAAACGGATGTCCGCCGAGGAACTGGATGTACTCGCCGCGGAGATCCGGGACTTCCTGGTCGCGAAGGTCTCCCGCACCGGGGGCCACCTCGGGCCCAACCTCGGGGTGGTCGAGTTGACCCTCGCCATGCACCGGGTCTTCGACTCGCCCCGGGACCGTTTCCTGTTCGACACCGGCCACCAGGCGTACGTACACAAGATGGTCACCGGGCGGCAGGACGGCTTCGACCGGCTCCGGCAGCGCGGTGGCCTGTCCGGCTATCCCAGCCAGGCGGAGAGCGAGCACGACCTGATCGAGAACTCGCACGCCTCGACCGCGCTCTCCTACGCCGACGGGCTGGCCAAGGCGTACGCGCTGCGGGGTGAATCGCGCAGCGTGGTCGCCGTGGTCGGCGACGGCGCGCTCACCGGCGGCATGTGCTGGGAGGCGTTGAACAACATCGCCGCCGCGCGGAATCCGCTGGTCATCGTGGTCAACGACAACGGCCGGTCGTACGCGCCGACCATCGGCGGTCTGGCCGAGCACCTCTCCACGCTGCGCCTCAACCCCGGCTACGAGAAGGTCCTCGACACGGTCAAGGACGCGCTGGGGTCCACGCCGCTGGTCGGCAAGCCGATGTACGAGGTGCTGCACGCGGTCAAGAAGGGCATCAAGGACGCGGTCGCGCCGCAGACCATGTTCGAGGACCTCGGCATCAAGTACGTCGGCCCGGTCGACGGGCACGATCTCGGTGCGGTCGAGTCGGCGCTGCGCAAGGCGAAGGGCTTCGGCGGTCCGGTGATCGTGCACGCGGTGACCCGCAAGGGGTACGGCTACCGCCCGGCGGAGGAGGACGAGGCGGACTGCCTGCACGGCCCGAGTAGCGCCTTCGACGTGGAGACCGGCAAGCTGCTCGCCGCGCCCTCGGTCAAGTGGACGCATGTCTTCGCCGACGAGCTGGTGGCGGTCGCCGACGCCCGACCCGACGTGGTCGGCATCACCGCCGCGATGGCCGAGCCCACCGGCATCGCCGCGCTGGCCCGTAAATATCCGGAGCGGGTCTTTGACGTCGGCATCGCCGAGCAGCACGCCGCCACCTCGGCCGCCGGGCTGGCGCTCGGCGGGCTGCATCCGGTGGTGGCGGTCTACGCGACCTTCCTCAACCGGGCCTTCGACCAGGTGCTGCTCGACGTGGCGATGCACAAGCTGCCGGTCACCTTCGTGCTGGACCGGGCGGGCATCACCGGTCCGGACGGGCCGAGCCACTACGGCATCTGGGACATGTCGGTCTTCGGGGTGGTGCCCGGTCTGCGGATCGCCGCACCCCGGGACGCGGCCACGCTGCGCGAGGAGCTACGCGAGGCGGTCGCCGTCGACGACGGCCCGACCATCCTGCGCTTCCCGACCGGTTCCGTACCGGCGGCCCTACCGGCGGTACGCCGGGTCGGGGCGATCGACGGAGCCGGTCCCGGCGGCGTGGTGGACGTGCTGGCCGAGTCGCCCCGTACCGATGTGCTGCTGGTCGCCGTCGGCGCCTTCGGCCAGCTTGGCGTGGAGGTCGCCGCCCGGGTCGCCGAGCAGGGCTACGGCGTCACGGTGGTCGACCCGCGCTGGGTCCGTCCGGTCCCCGCCGAACTGGTCCGGCTGGCCGGCGCGCACCGGCTGGTGGTGACGGTCGAGGACGGGGTCCGTACCGGTGGCGTCGGCGACGCCCTGGCCAAGGCGATGCGGGACGCCGACGTCCGGGTGCCGCTGCGGGATCTGGGCGTACCAGCGGACTGGCATCCGTACGGCACCCGGGCCCAGATTCTCGGCGACCTGCGGTTGACCGCGCAGGACGTGGCCCGGGACATCACCGGCTGGGTTTCGCAGCTCGATGACGAGGCGATCGAGCCGGTGCGGGTGGCGGTCAGCGGTGACCGGACAGTCAACGGCGGTCCGGCCAGGGCCAAGGCCAGGGAGCACAACGCGCTGATCGCTTGCCGCTCGCGTGTGGCGATGCCGGGCGTACCAGAAATCAGGTGCGCCCGGCAACGGTCCGACCCGGCGAGGTCAGTTGCCGCCAATCGAGCGGTAGGTGGTCTTGTCCGAGGCGGCCAGGCTGTACGTCTCCCGGCTCGGCCGGCTTATCCACCACCACCAGGCCGGGACGGTCGATCCGTCGAGGTGTCCCGGGTGGTAGGGCCAGACTGCTTTCCGGATTGGCCCGCCAGATCAGCACGATGACCGGCTGCCCGGGCACCGGCAGCTCGTAGGCCTGTAGCGCGTTCACCCGGTCGGCTGGTGACACCACCGCGGCGCCCTGCTCCGGGCGGAGGACCACCGCTGTCATCATGCCCGCGTCGGTACGCCAGGAGAGCTGGTCGAGCTGCGCGGACTCGTCGCCGTTGCAGCGAGATCTCGCCCAGCGATCTGTTGGTGATCTTGTCGATCGGCCAGGAGGTGGGTACCGTGCCGGGCGCCTCCTGGTTGTTGATTCGGCGTGGGATGCTGCCGAACGGGACCGGTCTTTGCGGCGAGCGCGCAGGTGTCGAGTCCGCGCAGTGCCGGGCCGCCGGAATTGGCCTCGTCGTTGACCAGTGGGTAGCGCGGGTCCGGCACCCCGGTACCAAGGTCGATGATCTTGTCTGCGGTCTTGCCGTTCGGCAGCGACTCACTGGGCCGTAACCGGGCGGTGACGGTCACTGCGGCGCAGCGGGGCACCTCCACCAGTGCGCTCAGGCCGTCCACCAGCTCCAGGGCCTTCCCGTTCGGCCCGAGTAGCCGCTCGACCCGGCTGGAGGTCAGATAGCGCCGGCCGTCGGGCAGATACGCCGGTAGCACGTCGGAATAGACCAGATAGCCGGGATCGGTGTACTCGCTGGCCCGATCGATCTGGAACCGGTCGCCCCGACCGGTCAGTTGCAACAGCCAGGAGGCGGCGCGACCGGGCACGTTGGCGGCGACCAGCGCCAGCGGTGTCCCGCCGACGTCGCCGAGCCAGAGGATGCCGGACGAGGGTAGATGCACCCGGTCGTCCAACGGTGAACGCCAGTCCGCAACAGCGGCGGCGACCGCGGTTGTCGCCTGTGGATCGGCCGCTCGTCCGCCCCGCGCCGGCCAGACCTGTTGTGAGCCGTCCCGGGTGTCGTATCCGGCCCGCAGCCCGACCGGCGGGTCCTTTGGGATCGCGGTGCAGCCCGTCGTGACCACAAGGAGCGCCAGCGCTGTGCTCAGCATTCCACGACGAAGGACTGGACCCACCACTGTCTCCCGATCCGATCTTCCTTATAGAAGCCATATCATATGAGATTTCGGACAACGCCGGGCATGACTCGGAAAGCCGGCCTGCGCCGTCCGGTGCATCGATTGGGAAGCGGCGGCTGCGGTGTCGGCGCAGGTCGCCAGAGCATCTCGGACTAATCCGGCAATCCTGTAGACTTTGCCGACTGTGACGTCTGCCGAGCCTCGCCTAGAAACCGCACCGGACCTGCCGCGACCCGAGTCCGGTGGCCCTTCGGCGACGGGCACCGGCGGCGGACCGGCGCCCGATTCGGACCAGACGACGTACCCTGGCGCAGTGGACCGGGGATTGCCGGGGCACGGGCCGGCACCGCCGGACCGGACCGACCTGCTACCGACTGACCGGCCGTCGCGCTGGCCGACCTGGCGGCGTGACCTGGCCGTGTACGCGTTCTTCCTCGCTGCCGCCTTCTGGGTGACCAGTCGGATCTGGTTCGATCCGGTCGGCCGGGTCGCCTCGCTCTACAGCAGCGACCCTGCCCAGGTGCAGTTCTTCCTCGCCCACTCGGTCCGGGTGGTGCTGCACGGCGAATTCCCCTTCTTCACCGACCGGCTGAACTATCCTGATGGCGTCAACCTGATGGCCAACACGGCGATCCTCGGGCTGGGCATTCCGATGGTGCCGGTGACGCTGATCTTCGGACCGGCTGTCTCCTTTGTGGTCCTGGTCACGCTCGGTCTGGCCGGCACCGCCTCAGCCTGGTACTACGTCCTTTCCCGACATGTGGTCCGAGCGCCCATCGCGGCCGTGGTGGGCGGCTGGTTCTGCGGGTTCTCGCCGGCCATGCTCTCGCACGCCAACTGGCATCCCAACATCATCAGCCAGTTTCTGCTGCCATTCATTGTCTGGCGGGTCATCGCGCTGACCCGCTCCACCCGGGTGGTCCGCGACGGCGTGGTGCTCGCGTTGCTCGTCGGCTATCAGGCATTCATCAACGAGGAGATCCTGCTCTTCACCGCGATGGCAGTCGGGATCTTCCTGCTCGCGGTGCTGGTGCAGCAGCCCGGTCGGTGGCGGTCGGCGGCGCGGCCACTCGGCATTGGGCTGGTGGTCTGCGGCGTCATCGTGGTCGCCCTGCTCGCCTACCCGCTGTACGTGCAGTTCGCCGGTCGGCAGGCGTACCACGGCCTGAGTGACGCGGTACGGAACTACGGCAATGATCTCGCCGCCTTCTTCGTACCCGGGCTCGACGACCCTGGGCGGCAATGAACGGGCGAACGCGAACCTCGCTCCCAACTACTCCGAGGAGAACGCCTTCTTCGGCTGGGGCCTCGCGCTGCTGACCGTGGCGATCGTGATCTGGCTGCGCCGCGAGGCGATCGTCCGGGCGCTCGCCTTCACCGGTCTCGTCTGCGCCGTGCTCTCCCTCGGCGAGCGGATCTCCTACTGGAAGCGTGGCGCGATCTGGGCGCCCTGGGAGTGGTTGGTGCAGGTGCCGCTCTTCGACGCGGTGGTACCGACCCGGTTCGGACTGATCACCTCGGTCGTGGTGGGGCTGCTGCTCGCCCTGGCGCACCGACCGGGCCTGGCGGTTGAGGTCCGCCGAGCCTCGGGACGGTGCGCGGCGTGGTGGTCGCCGCATTGGCCATCGCGCTGGTGCCGATCGTGCCGCTGCCGCTGCGCGAGGTATCCCGCCCGCCCGTACCGAGCTTCATCACCTCCGGTCGCTGGCGGCCGCTGGTCGGCACCAACCAGACCCTGGTCCCGGTGCCGATCCCCGCAATGGGGCACACGGACGGTATGCGCTGGGCCGCGTCGACCGATCTTGATTTTAAGATCCCGGGCGGCTACTTCCTGGCCCCTCGCAACGGTAATACCGGCGATCCCGGCCGGTTCGGTGGGCGGCCGAGCGGCATCGGTGACCTGCTCGACGGGGTCGCCACCACCGGTCGGATGATTACCCTCACTGACCGCCAGCGCCGTCGTGCCCAGGATGAGTTGCGGTACTGGCGGGCCGCGATCCTGGTGTTGCCGGTACGGCAGCCCAACGTCGAGGCGTTGCGCCGTACCGTCGACCAGATCGCTGGCCCGGCCGAGCGGATGGACGACGTGTGGGTGTGGGACGTGCGGCCCCTGACCGGCCGGGCTGAGGCCGAAGGGTAGCTATGCCGACAGGACGCGCCCCGACCGGCGTGACCCGCCGACCGACCAGGATCAGTCCGGCCACCACCAGGATCGCGGCGTAGAGCAGTTGCTGCCATCCGAACGTCAACAGCACCGCGCCGAGCACCACGAGGACGGACAACCCCGAAGACGCGTTCGCGCTTCCGGGGGAAGAGCCGGATGTAGGCGGCGGCGCTGAACAGGTACAGCAGGAAGAAATTTCCACCGGCCACGGTCAGCAGGCCGCTCAACGACAGCAGACCCAGGCCGCTCGCCCCGACGACCAGGATGAAACCGACGACGCACGCGACGATCGCGGCGTGCGGCGCGCCGGAGTGGTTGATCCGGGCCAGTGGTCCGGGCAGCAGTCCTTCCCGGGCGCTGGACATCACCAGCCGTGAGGCGCCCCAGACCGCACCGACCAGGTTCGCCACGATGATCACCACACCGAGTACGGCCACCAGCCTGCTCACCCCGCCGCCAACGGCGCTGGCCGCCACGGCCGCGATCGGCGTGTCGGACAGCCGGGCGTCCGTTTGTGCCAGCCGTGATCTGCACGCTCCAGGCGAGCAGCAGGTAGACCCCGGTGACCAGTAGGAAGCTGATGCTCACCGCGCGCGGGAAGTCGCGGCGCGGGTTGCGGTACTCCTCGGCGGTGAAGGAGAGCATCTCCCAGCCGGTGAAGGCGAAGAAAACCACCGCGACCGAGGCCAGCCCGGCGCGCAGGGCATCCGGGTGCAGCGCCGGTGCGGTGATCCGGGCGCCCGGGGCGAGTAGCCCGACCAGTCCGACGGCGAGCAGCCCGATGGTCAACCCGATGGCCAGCACGGTCTGCACCCGGCTGGACAGCCGTACACCGGCGATGTTCACCACGCCCGCACCGACCAGCAGCGCCGCGGCGATCACCGGGGCGGTCCGGTCCGGCAAACTGAGCAACGCGGCGAAGTAGTGGCCTCCGGTGAGGGCGATCGCCGGGATGCCCAGGCCGAAGGTGCCCAGCAGCAGGATCTCGATCCCGCCGGCCAGCCGGCGCCCGAAGGCGGCCTGGATGAACCCGGCGACCCCGCCGGCGGTCGGGTATGCCCCGCCGAGTCGGCCGAAGATGGCCAACAGTGGAACCACCAGCGCGGCACTGATCAGCCAGGCCCAGATCGCCGCGGTTCCCGAGCGGGCGTACGCGATGCCGGGCAGCACCAGCACGCCGCTGCCCACCACGATGGTGATCGCCAGGGCGACCGCCCCCGGCAGCGTCAGGTACCGGCGCAGTTGTTGCGGCGGCGCGGCGCCCGCCGGGCGTCCGGCGGTTGGCGTTCGGTATCAGCGGTCACCGGTGGCCACCGATCCGGTCTCCGGCGTGGTCGAAGCGCATGGGCGGTGGCCTCCTGGATGCGGCTGGCAGCGTACAGAATGCTACGAAGCGTGGTGCGGGTAGGCGTCGGGCGTGAGGAAGGACGTCTGCGCGGTGGCCCCACCCTCGGGACGAATCATGTAGATGGTGCCCGTCGGGCCGGCGGTCGACCCGTGCACCACACCGGCCGGCAGTCGGATCCAGGTCCCGGGTGGGCAGTGCCGCTCCTGGTAACCGTTCGCGCCGCTCCAGAACAGCGTCACCTCACCGGCGATGACGAACAGTTCCTCGTCGAGACTGTGTAGGTGCCAGTTATGGGTTTTGCCCGGTTGGTCGTGCTGAAGTTCGAAGCTGCCCTGTTCCGGTAGGAGACCGGTCAGCTCGGCGGAGAGGGCCGGTGGGGTGGCAGTGGAGAACGCCGGGTCCATTCGCTCAGGTCCTTTCTCGACGCGCTGTGGCGGGAATGAGACGCTCAGGAGTGCAGCGGGCAGCGTACGGCCGCGTCGACGGGTTCGTTCTCGTCGTCGAGAAAGTACTGCACCCATTCTCTGTTACCGGGTACGCCGAAGCTGCCGAGAACCGGCGCGGGTGCCAGTTCGTCGTACCGGGAAAACCTTTCCCGAATGATCCCGCGGGCGCTCTTGCCCTGCGGCGAGGTCTCGGCCAGATCGTCGAAGACGAATCGAGGCTGGAACGTGATCGCCAAGTAGTCGAAATGCCGACTCCGTCGGCGTTGGTGTACCGGTGTGTTCACCACGACGAACATCGGCTGGCCGTGGAAGCTGAACTCCCACCGCGGGTCCTCCGGATTCTGGGCGATCCCGGGCGGCCAGGGCCGGGTGTCCTGCGCCCGCAGACCCTGCAGCAGCGACCAGAACGCCGTCCGGTAGTCGTCCATGGTCGCAAGTGCCGGGTCGGGTTCGAAGATCGCGACCAGTGAGGTACGTCGGCCGAGTGACTCGGCCTGCTCAGCGAATTCCCTCAGCGCCGTGGCCAACCGGCTCAGCCGGGCTGCGCCGGCGGGGACGAAGGTGATTCGCAGGGTGCCACGCCGGATCGCGTCCACCCCGAAGATGCACGGGAAAGCTGGGGCTTCAGCGCTCATCCGGGACTCGAAACGGGCCATCGCGTCGGCGGCCCAGCCGGTGAGACGCGTCGTACCGGGTTGGATCAGGAGGGGGTCATCGGTGGGTCGAATGTCCGCCGAAACAGAATGTGTCACACCAGTCTCCTCATTCCAAGACCATGAACATCACAGACACCGCTAATGACGGAAGTCAGCACAGCGGCGACAGTCCGGTCCGGGGCAGGTGTCCCGAGTCCTGGCGACCCGATCGATATCCGCGAGCTTGGCGCCGTAATTCAGATGGCGCATGCGTCGGTCACCGAACCAACTATCGACATAAGATTACGATTACATTGGGATGAGCGGATGTTAAAAGATAATCGTCACTGCGGGTTGATCAACTGCAAACGATACGGCAAGCATCTGAGCCTGTCAATCATCGTATTGAATTAGCACCCATTCCTGTACCGGTCACGGCAATCTGGATAAGCCGGGCGGGCCGTACCCCGGCGGTGCCGAGCTGGGTGGTCGCGGCGCCCTGGTCGGTGTTGTGCCGCGGCTCCTCGCCCGAAATGATTCCCGAGATCACCGTCGATCGGCAGGCCCGTGCCGGACTGCGGCTTGTCGACCGCAACTAGGTTGGGGCCCGGGCACGGATTCAGGGAGGTCGCGGTGCGGGTACTGGTGGTGGAGGACGAGCGTAACCTCGCCGATGCGATCGTGCGGGGGCTGCGCCGCCAGGGAATGGCGGTGGACGTGGCCTACGACGGCTCGGCCGGGCACGAAATGGCCTTCGTCACCCGGTATGACGTGGTGGTGCTCGACCGGGACCTGCCCGGCGTGCACGGCGATCAGATCTGCGCCGACCTGGCCGCTCCGGCGCGCTGACCCGGGTGCTCATGCTGACCGCCAGCGGTACGGTCGCCGACCGGGTTGAGGGGCTGCAACTCGGCGCCGACGACTATCTGCCCAAGCCCTTCGCCTTCGACGAACTTGTCGCCCGGGTGCAGGCGCTGGGACGGCGGGCCACCCCGGCCGCACCACCCGTGCTGGCCGTGGCCGATCTGGTACTCGACCCGGCCCGGCGAGTGGCCACCCGACGGGGCGTGGCCGTCGATCTGACCCGGAAAGAGTTCGGCGTACTTGAGGAGCTGCTCAAGGCCCGCGGCGCGGTGGTCTCCAGCGAGGAACTCCTGGAACGGGTCTGGGACGCCAACACCGATCCGTTCACCACCACGGTCCGGGTCACCGTGATGACCCTGCGCAGGAAGCTCGGTGACCCGCCGCTGATCGAGACCGTGGTCGGCGCCGGCTACCGGGTGCCGGAACCCTTCGTGCCCGGCCAGGTCAGCGCATGACCGTCTACCTCACCCGGCGCCGACCGAAGCTGCGCCCCACGCTGCGGTTGCGGCTGACCCTGCTCAACGGCTGCTGCTGGTCGGCGCCGGAGCGATCCTGGTGCTGCTCGCCTGGCTGCTGGTCTGACGACGCGCTGCGCCCGACCGAGGACCTGCCGGAAGGCACCACGAGTGGTGCTCACCGATGGCAGCTCGCTGGACGCCCGGCAGTGGCAGCAGCGGTTGGTCGACAACGCCTCCCGGGAGCTGCTGGCCAAGGGCCTGGTCGCCCTGCTGGCGATCAGCGTGGTCGGGGTGGCCGGCGCGTACGCTGGTGGCCGGCCGTGCGCTACGGCCGTTGTCACCAGGTCACCGCTGACCGCCCGACGGCTCGGCGAAGCGACCCTGGACCAGCGGATCCGCTACTCCGGTGCGGACGACGAGGTGGCCGAACTGGCCGAGCACCTTCGACGCGATGCTGGACCGGATCGGCGAGGCGTTCGAGGCGCAGAAACGGTTCGTCGCGAACGCCTCGCACGAACTGCGTACCCCGCTGGCGGTGATGCGGACCGAGATCGACGTGACCATGGCCGACGACGAGGCCGACGTGGCCGAGTACCGGCGGATGGCGACCGTGGTCCGGGATGCCTCCGAGCGGGCCAACGGCCTGGTCGACGCGCTGCTGGTGCTGGCCCGCAGCGAAGCCCAGGCCGGACGGCGGCTGGGTCGCAAGGCGCCCGCCGACCTGGCGGTCGGAGCGGGCGCCGCGCTCTCCGCGCGTCCGGGCCGAGGCCACGCGACTCAAGCTCGATGTCCGGATGGCACTCGACCCGGCGCCCGTGGTCGGTGATCCCGGACTGCTGGAACGGCTGGCCGGCAACCTGATCGAGAACGCGGTGCGCTACAACCACCTGCATGGCCGGCTCTGGGTGCGTACCGGCGCCGACCGGGAGCGGGCCTGGCTGGTGGTGGGGAACACCGGCTTCGAGGTCGATCAGGCGGACGTACCCGGGTTGTTCGAGCCGTTCCGCCGGGGCGGCCGGGAGCGGACCGGGGCGCGTGGTTCGGGTCTGGGCCTGTCGATCGTTCGGGCGGTCTGCGACGCTCATGGCGGCACGGTGAGCGCGGTAGCTCAAACGGGTGGCGGCCTTGAGGTCACCGTGGCCCTGCCCGCCGCCGAAACCACCCCGGTGGTGGCCGCTTCGGCGGTGGTGGTTTCCGGACCGGTTGCCGGGGCCTAGCGGTGCTGCGGGGACGGTCGGGCCAGGACCGACCGTCCCCGCAGCACACCCTCGGATCGGCCGTGTCGGCCACCGAGGTCAGGCGATCAGGAGCGCTTCTCCACCGCGGCGCGGATGGCGAGGAACTCGGCCTGCGTTTCCTTCGCCGACTTGAAGTAGATGGCGATCATTCCAACGCTGCCCTTGTCAGCCCAGACGCAGACTCCGACCGGGATCTCCTCGGTAGTGCCGTCGCCGCACTTGGCCGTTCCGCCGAGCGGACCGGGATCGATCGACGCCATATTGGTGACACCGAGTTCGGTGGAGACCCCCTTGGCCGCATCGTCGAGTTCCTTGGCCGGGTCGGCAATGATGCCCGACGCGCCGACGATCATGACCAGATCCTGCTTTTCAATATCGCCGTAGAACCCACCCACGGTGCTGGTCGAGTTCGGCACACTCTGCTTGATGTCGGCCACCATCTCGACGGCAAGCGCCTGCAGTTCCGGATCGGTGACCTTGTTGCGCCCGCCCAGCGTCTCCGGCTCGACCACCCGCGTATTGACGGCCTCGACAGCCTCTTTGACGTCGTCCTTGAACGCGAAGAAGACAATCGCGCTTCCGCCCACACAGAGCAGCAGTACCGCCGCGAGGATGATCAGCAGAATCTTGCCGACGTTCGATTTCTTCTGCGGTGCGGCTGGCGGGAAGCCGGGCTGCGGCGCCGGCGGGAAGCCGGGCTGCGGTTGCGCGCCGGGCTGGTACGGGTTGGGTCCGACGGGGGGCTGGGACATTTGTACTCCAGTTTTTGGGATGGGCCGATGATCCTAGCGGCGCGTGCGGAGCCGGAGTCATCCCCACCGTCGAGCAACATGGTCACCGGGTGTCCCACACCTGGCGGGCTGCGATTGCGGCTCACCCCGCTCAACGGTCTGCTGCTGGTCGGCGCCGGAGCGATCCCGGTGCTGCTCGCTGCGACCGAGGCGCGGGAACGTTTCGTCGCGAACGCCTCACACGAACGGCGTACCCCGCTGGCGGATGATGCGTACCGAGAGCGATGTGACCATGGCCGACGACGAGGCAGACGTAACCAAGTGCGGCGGATGGCGGCCGCGTGTCCGGGATGCCTCCGAGCGGGCCAACGGTGGCCAGGAGCCGATCGGGAAGGAATGTCAACGCCATCACCGTGGGCCTGCCAATATCGGTGATCGTCGTTGCTGTGCGAATGAACTGCGGCAATTGTCAATTGCATCATGAACAGGGAATTCGCCTTCTTGAGGCCCTGTCAGCGACTGTGAAGTATCTTACTGGTGTCTGAGATAAGAGAATCGGAGCAATTTTCTACTACGTTAAAAAAAGCACAATCGGTGCGCATTGGGGTACTCGGTCCAATTTCGGCGACGGTCGCTGGTGTGCCGGTAAACGTCGGCGGACGTCAGCCGAAGGCCATTCTGGCGAGCCTGCTGCTCGCCCGTGGCATGGTGGTCAGCGAGGACCGGATCATAGAGGCGGTGTGGAACGGGCGGCCGCCCCCCAGTGCGCGCCAAGCTTTACACACCTACATCCGTCACCTGCGCCGGGCCCTGGAGCCGGACCGTGCGCCGCGGGCGCACGCCACCGTACTGCTGAGGCACGCCAGCGGCTACTCGCTCGCCCTCGACGCGGAGAGCATCGACGCGGAGCGCTTCACCGCGCTGGCCCTGGCCGGTGCGGCGGCGCTCGCCGCAGGGCAGGCAGAATTCGCGGCTCGCCAACTCGACAGCGCCCTGCGCCTGTGGCGCGGTGCCGCCTATGCCGATCTCAGCTCCGCCGCATTGGTACACAGCGCCATTCAGCATCTAGAAGGGCTGCGCGCGGTCGCGCGGGAGAACCGAATAGCGGCTGGACTGATGCTTGGCGAGCATCACCGGCTGCTAGCCGAGACACGGTCGCTGGTGGACGATTATCCGTTGCACGAGCATGCCTGGGAACTGTGGGCGCTCACGCTGCACCGCTGCGGTCGCCGGACGGAAGCGCTCGAAGCGCTGCGGACGATCCGGATCGGGCTACGCGAGGAACTCGGCGTGGAGCCGGGACCGAACCTGCGTGCGTTGCATGCGGCGATGGTCGCACAGGATCCGGCTCTGGACTGGAGCCCGCCGCCCGGCGTTCGGATCCTGACTCCGCTCGAATACCGCCTCGACCGGCACTTCCTCCGGAGGCCGATGTCGTGAGGGTGTGCGGGCTACGGCGGCTCGTCGCCGGGCCTATTGTCTGGCCACGTCGTGATCGCTCTGCTCGTCGACGCTTCTCAGTCAATTTTCAGTGCGTTTTCAGTGCCGCTGGCAAGAATACGACCGGTTCGAACCCCCGAGCCCAGGGCATATGGAGGTTCCATGATCGACACAATGGTAAAGAAGGCCGGGCGGCCGATGAAGAAGGTCGCCGTTCGTAAGGCGGGCCCGGTTCGGTTGACCGCAGCCGCCAACGCCCTCTACATCCCGTGGGACTGCATGATCAACGCTGTCTGATTCCACCGCTGCCCGGCCGGGGTGTGCATCCCGGCCGGGCAGTGCTCAGAGCCATTGGCACGCGGCACGGCAGGGGAGAGCGGCATGACTAGCGGCATCGGATACGAAAAGGACAACGCCACCGTACCGGCTGGCGGCTTTGAGCTGGACCGTCCGGTTTCGGTGCCCGAACTGGCCTTCCTTCGCCAAGGCGACGACGTCGTGATCGGTTGCCACAGCAGCGAGTCCTACGCCGTCGTGCCAGCCGATGCCGCCGAGGTGATGCACCGACTGACTGAGGGGATGACTCCTCGGCAGGCCGGTGACTGGTACGCCGACCGGTACGACGAGGAGATCGACATCCTCGGCCTGCTGGGTGACCTCGCCGAAATGGGCATCCTGACAGCCCCCGGATCGACCGACGTCGCACAGGACCGAGGTGATATCGGGCCGGTACGGTGGCAGCGGCTCGGTGTGGTGCTCTTCTCGCCGGTGGCGCTGATCGGGTACGCGCTCCTCCTGGTCGCCGGGATCGTCACGGCCGTCGCGCAGCCGGATCTGCGCCCGCACTATGGCCACATCTTCTTTACCGACTACCTGACCATCGTCACTATCGTGCTCGCCGCCGGGCAGTGGCCGTTCATCTTCCTGCACGAGGCTGCCCACGCCCTGGCCGGGCGGCGCCTGGGCCTGCGTAGCCGGCTGACCATTGGTCATCGCATGCACTACCTCGTGTTCGAGACGGCAATGGACGGACTGGTGATGGTTCCCCGCCGGAGTCGGTGGGTGCCGATGCTGGCGGGCATGGGGATGGATCTGCTGGCCATGGCGTTGCTGATATTGGCCGCGGCGGCATTGCGCAACGAGGACGGGACACTCCCGCTGGTCGCCCGGATCTGCCTGGCCGTCAGCTTCGGCACCATGCTCCGCATCGCCTGGCAGTTCTTTTTCTATCTGCGTACCGACCTGTACTACCTGCTCTCCATGCTCCTAGGCACGATTGACCTGCACGGGGCGGCCATCCTGCTGCTGCGCCAGCGGGTCCGGCGGCTATTGGGGCGGACCGGCCCGACGGCGGACGATCCGGACGTGCACCCCACCGACCGGCGAGTCGCCCGCTGGTACGTGTGGCTCATGGTGCTGGGTTACGCCATCACCCTGGCCACGCTCTTCTTCGCGATTGTCCCGCTCGCCGTCACCTTCATCACCCAGGCCATCGCCGATCTGGATGGTCGGGCGGGTACCGCGAACCTGATCGACTCCGCCGCGATACTCGCGCTCAGTCTCGGTCAGCTCGTCATTGTCGGCTTCTTGGCCGCCCGTAACCACCGCAGGCGGCGCGAACGGCCAGGCAGCACGCCCGCCTGAGAACAGCGCATCCGTCACCGGCATCCAGAAGGGCACGATCATGGCAGAAACACCGCATCGTTGGATCCGCGCAGCTCGCCAACGCGATCGGCGTCGCCTCCTCGCCGCCGGTGTTGACGTGCCCGTACTTGCCGAACTGGACGCGCACCGCAGGCTGCGTGGTCCCTACACGGCCGCCGGAACCCTGTTGCGCGCCATAGTGCCCGCGGCTCTGGAACGGCGCCCCGATCTGGTCTCCCGACACGAGATCGAGCTCCTCTCGGTGGCCCACGAACTGCGCGAGCTGGTACCGGTGACCCGGGAGACCCTGACCTCGCTCGCCGTTCCGTCGGAGCGCACCCGCTTCTATTCGCGGTTGCGTACCTTGCGGCACGCGCACGGGATCGCCGAATTTCTCAACGCTTGGCTGCGCGAGCTCGGGGACGGGACGCGATGCCTGCTCGTGGAGAACCTGCACGAGGCCGATCAGACCGACCGTGAGTTTTTCGCTGTGCTGCTACGTCGTGCCGATCCGGCCCTGCTGCGCCTGCGGCTGGCTACCGCCACTGACACGGTCGAGGAACCGGCCGGCGTGCTGGCCGTACCGCTCGAACCCGCACTGCGGCGCTTCGCCATCCCCGTCGAGGAGCCGCTGCTTTCCGATGAGGTCGAGCCGGTGGCGGGACCGGCCGATGCGGTGGGCGAGACCGGCCGGGTGGAACTTGCCCGAGCGTACGTGTGGGGCGACTGCGTTGACGACGACCCAGCGGTACGCGATGCGTACGCCGCGCTGGAGCCGGAGCTGCGAGCCACGCTGCACGACGAGCGGGCCGACGAGCTCATCCGCAGTGGCGAGTGGTCGCTGCGGCTCGGTGCTATCCCGATGCACCGGGAACGGGGCGGTGCGTCCCGTCAAGCCGGCGTCGACGCCCTGCGGGAGGCGTTGGAGTACTGCGTCAACATGGGCTTCTACCACGCGACCATCGACTATGGATGGCGCGGGCGAGCGCTGGTCGACTGGACCGAGCAGATGGATCAATGGTGGGCATTCACTACCAAGACGACCACGTCGTTGCTCGCATTGACCCGACCACTGGAGGCCTTGGAGCTCTACGACGAGGCCCGGGCGCACACCGACAATTCGATGGTGCACATGCAGGCGGCGTATGCCACCTCCATGATCTACACCCGGCACCTGGAGACCGGCGAACGTGACCACCGACGTGCCCGGGCCTGGAGCAATGCGGCGATTGCGTACGCCCGACTGCTCCCCGACCTCCGGGAGCGGGCCGCGCACCTGGTCTTCAACCGCAACGGCCTGGCCCTGGTCGCTATGCACGAGGGCCGGTTGGAGGAGGCACTGCAACTGGTCAACGCCGGATTGGCGGAACTCGACCGAGCGCTTGATGCCGGCCAGCACAAGTTGCACCGCTCGGTGCTGCGACACAACCGTTCACAACTGCTCGCTGCCCTCGGGCGGCACCGGGAGGCCCTGGTCGAGCTGGAGGCGGTCATCTCGGCGGATCCGGACTACGCCGAGTACCAACTCGACCGGGGCACCCTGCTGCGCCGGACGGGGCGCACTGAGGAGGCCCTGGCCAGCTACGAAGAGGCGTTGCGGCTCTCCCCGCCCTTCCAGGAGGTGTACTACAACAGGGCGGACACCCTCCTTGAACTCGGCGATACCGACGCTGCCCTGGCCGGCTTCGGGTACGTGCTGGAACTCGATCCTGACCACCTGGACGCCCGGATAAACCGGGCCGGTCTGCGGTACGCCCTCGACGACGTCGAAGGTGCCTGGGCGGATGTCCGGGCCGGACTGGAACGGGCACCCGGCAACGCGCACCTGCTGTGCGTACGCGGGCAGTTGGAGCTCGTCGATGACCCGGATCTCGCTCGAGAGACCCTGACCACCGTGTTGGCGGGCGCCCCGGAACTGGCCGCTGCCTGGGCTGCCCGTGGTCTCGCTGCCTACCAGACCGGCGACCTACCGGCGGCCCTGGCCGACCTGGGCCGGGCGATCGAGCTGGACGACAATTCGGCGAACCGATTCAACCGGGGGATGGCGCTGGTGGATGCTGGCCGGCCCGAGGAGGCGTTGGCTGACCTTACGCTCGTGGTGGAGGCGGATGACGATCCGATGGCGCGCTTGCACCGAGGAGCGTGCCTGTTGGCGCTGGGGCGTGACGCGGAGGCGGACGAGGAGTTCCGCGCCTGCGTGGCGGCCGATCCGATCCTCGCCGATGAGGTACGTGGATACCGGGATCGGCTGCTCGCCGCCTGACATCGGGTACCGGACACGTTCGACCGTGGTCGACCGGCCGCGAGTGCGGCCCACCCCGCGGTAACAGACGCGGTGGCCGGTCACGTCCGCTGTGGACACGACCGGCCCCCGCGGTCAATGGACGGATCAGGACCCTCAGGCGGGGAGGCTGGCCACGCCGCGGGGCAGGAACCGCTTGCCGGTCACCCGCTCCGCCGTACCGGACCGGTCCAGGTACGGGGTGATGCCGCCCAGGTGGAACGGCCAGCCCGGCGCCCAGGATCAGGCACAGGTCGATGTCCTGCGCCTCGGCGACCACCCCCTCGTCGAGCATCAGCCGCACCTCCTGGGCCAGCGCGTCGAGCGCTCGCTGGCGTACCTGCTCGGCGGTCAGCGGCTCATTGCCGACCTGGAGCCTGGCGGCGACCTCGGGATCGACGGCGTCGTCGACCAGCAGTGGGCGACCGGCGTCGGCGATCCGCTTGAGGTTCTCGCTGACCGTGAACCGGTCCGGGAACGCCGCGTGCAGGGTGCCACCGACGTGGTACGCCACTGCCGGACCGACCAGTTGCAACAGGGCCAACGGTCGCATCGGCAGGCCCAGCGGGTCCAGCGCCGAATCGGCCACCTCCAGCGGGGTGCCGGCGTCCACCGCGGCGAAGATCTCACCGAGGAAGCGGGTCAGTAGCCGGTTGACCACGAACGCCGGGGCGTCGGAGACCAGCACGCAGGACTTGCGCAACTGTTTGCCCACCGCGAACGCGGTCGCCAACGTCGCATCGTCGGTCCGCTCGCCCCGGACGATCTCCAGCAGCGGCAGCACCGCGACCGGGTTGAAGAAGTGGAAGCCGACCAGCCGCTCGCGGGTGCGCCAGCTCGGCAGCCATCTCGGTCACCGACAGCGAGGAGGTGTTCGTCGCCAGCACCGCCTCCGGCGAGACGATCTTCTCCAGCTCGGCCCAGACCTGCTTCTTGACGGACAGGTCCTCGAAGACCGCCTCGATGACGAAGTCGGCATCGGCGAAGGTCGACTTGTCCACCGAGCCGCTGACCAGGCCGCGGAGCTTGGCCGCCGTACCGATGTCGAGCCGGCCCTTGCCGACCAGCTTCTCGATCTCCTGCTGTACGTAGCCGACGCCCTTGTCCACCCGGGCCTGGTCCAGGTCGGTCAGCACCACCGGGACCTGCAAGCCGCCGGGCGAACAGCAGGGCGAGTTGGGAGGCCATCAGTCCGGCGCCCGACGATGCCGACCTTGGTTACCGTCCGGGCCAGGGCTCGGCGCGGGCGCGCCAGCCGGCTTCCTGGCCCGGCGCTGCACCAGGTCGAAGGAGTAGAGGCTGCTGCGCAACTCATCGGTGACCAGCAGGTCGGCCAACGCGTCGTCCTCAGCGGCGGTGCCGGTGGCGAAGTCCGCGTCGCGGGCCAGGCCGAGCAGTTCCAGCGCCTTGTACGCGGACGGCACCGCGCCGTGCAGCCGCTGGTCGAAGCTGCTGCCTGGCGAAGTAGAGCACCCCGTCCCACAGGTCCCGGTCGATTTCGGGCGGGACACGGTGACTTCGCCGCGTACCACGCCGCGCCGCCCACTCGAGGGACCGCTCCAGGAAGTCCGCCGGCTCCAGCAGGACGTCGGCGATGCCCAGCTCGGCGGCCTGCTTCGGCTTGAGCGTCTGTTCTGGGTCAGCGGGTTCTGAATGATCACCTGAGCGGCGGCTGGAATGCCGATCAGGTTGGGCAGCAGTTGGGTGCCGCCCCAGCCGGGGATCAAGCCCGAGGGAGACCTCGGGCAGGGCCAGCGCCGCCGCGCCGCCGGAGATCGTCCGGTAATGGCAGTGCAGAGCCAGCTCCAGACCGCCGCCCAACGCCGCGCCGTTGACGAAGGCGAACGTCGGCACCGTGCTGTCCTTGAGCCGGGCGAAGACCCGGTGCCCGAGCTGCCCGATCGCCAGTGCCTGCTCCCGGTTGGTGATCAGCGGCATGCCGGTCAGGTCGGCCCCGACGCAGAAGATGTACGGCTTGCCGGTGACCGCGATGAACGCCGGGTCGGCGGCGAGGGCCTCGGTGAGGGCGTCGTCCAGACTGGTCAGGCCGCCCGGGCCGAACGAGTTCGGCTTGGTGTGGTCGAGGCCGTTGTCCAGGGTGATCAGCGCCGCCGGTCGGTCCAGGCCGGGTACGGCGACCAGCCGCAGCAACGACCGGGTCACGACCTCGTTGGGAAATCCACACGCATCGCGCTCACCGTGATTTGCCTTTCGTTCGCGACTGCGGGGCTCGCAGGATCGGCTCACTCCTCGCGCTCACTTGTCGTACCTTCCCAGTTCGGGTTCTCCCAGATGACCGTGCCGCCCATGCCGATGCCGATGCACATCGCGGTGAGGCCGTAGCGGACCTCGGGCTGCTCGGCGAACTGCCGGGCGAGCTGGGTCATCAGCCGTACGCCGGAGGAGGCCAGCGGGTGGCCGACGGCGATCGCGCCGCCCTACTGGTTGACCCGCGGGTCGTCGTCGGCGATGCCGAAGTGGTCGAGGAAGGCGAGCACCTGGACGGCGAACGCCTCGTTGAGCTCGAACAGGCCGATGTCGTCGATGGTCAGTCCGGCGATCCGGCAGCGCCTTCTCGGTGGACGGGATCGGGCCGACGCCCATGACCTCCGGCTCGACACCGGCGAAGCCGTAGCGACACCAGCCGCATCGCGATCGGCAGGCCCAGCTCGCGGGCGACCTCCTCGGCGGCGAGCAGGCAGGCGGTGGCGCCGTCGTTGAGGCCGGCGGCGTTGCCGGCGGTCACCCGGCCGTGCGGGCGGAACGGGGTCTTCAGCGTCGCCAGCTTCGCCAGCGTGGTGTCCGGCGGGGCGCCTCGTCGACGGTGGCCAGGCCCCAGCCGGTCTCCGGATCGCGGACCGCGACCGGGACCAGGTCGGGCTGGAGCTTGCCGTTGGCGTACGCCTTGGCGGTCTTCTGCTGGCTGGCGAGCGCGAACGCGTCGGCGCGCTCCTTGGTGATGTGCGGGAACCGGTCGTGCAGGTTCTCGGCGGTGGCGCCCATGACCAGCGCGGACGGGTCGACCAGCTCGCTCGGCGAGAATGCGCGGGTTGGGGTCGACGCCCTCGCCCATCGGGTGCCGGCCCATGTGCTCGACGCCGCCGGCGATCGCCACGTCGTACGCGCCCATGCGCGATGCCGCCGGCCACCGTGGTGACGGCGGTCATCGCGCCGGCGCACATCCGGTCGATGGCGAAGCCGGGCACGGTCTTGGGCAGGCCGGCCAGGAGCGCGGCGGTGCGGCCGATGGTCAGGCCCTGGTCGCCGATCTGGGTGGTGGCGGCGATGGCCACCTCCTCGATCCGCTCGGGCGGCAACTGCGGGTTGCGGCGCAGCAGTTCGCGGATGCAGCGGATGACCAGGTCGTCGGCGCGGGTATTGGCGTACATGCCACCCGCCTTGCCGAACGGGGTGCGGACGCCGTCGACGAAGACGACATCCCGGACTTCACGGGGCACTTGAGAGCCTCCTTGCCGGCATCGGCGCTGGTACCTCGAATGCTACTTGCCGAGTAACTAGCGATGTCCGAACGCCCGGTGTGGTCCCGCGCCACATATCGCCGCGCTGTTCGGATCGGCATGGCGTCTCGCTGAATCGGAGCATTATTCGCGAAACGACGCGGCGGACGAGGTCGTCGCCGGGTAGAGGTGAGAGCGTGAAGGTGCTGGTAGCGGGGGGTGCGGGCTTCATCGGGAGTACGGTTGCCTCGGCGTGCCTGGACGCGGGCCTGGTGCCGGTGATCCTGGACAATCTCTGCACCGGCCGGGTCGAGTTCGCCCATGACCGGATCTTCTACCCGGGAGATATCGCGGATGGTCCGTTGGTCGACCGGATCTTCGCCGAGCATCCGGACATCGCGGCGGTCGTGCACGCGGCGGCGCTGATCGTCGTACCGGAATCCGTGGCGCAGCCACTGCGCTACTACCGGGAGAACGTGGCAAAGTCGATCGACTTCATCGACCACGTGCTACGCAACGGGTGCGAGCGGTAGCTGTTCAGCTCGTCGGCGGCGATCTACCGGCCGGGGGCGGACTTCTCCGTCGACGAGGACTCGCCGCTGGAGCCGATCAGCCCGTACGCCCGGACCAAGGCGATGATGGAGCTGGTGCTGGCGGACAACGCGCAAGCCACTGCCCTGCGGGCGCTGTCCCTGCGCTACTTCAACCCGATCGGTGCCGATCCGATGCTCCGCACCGGCCTGCAGATCCGCCGTCCGACCCATCTGCTCGGCAAGTTGATCACCGCGCGCGAGGAGGACGCCGAGTTCCTGATCACCGGGGTGGACTGGCCCACCCGGGACGGGTCCGGTATCCGGGACTATATCCACGTCTGGGACCTGGCCCGAGCGCATGTCGCGGCGCTGCGCCGGTTCGACGACATTTTGCCGCGCGGCGGCGCGCAGTCTCATCTGCCGATCAATCTGGGCACCGGGAGTGGTACCACGGTGCGTGAGTTTGTCGAGGCCTTCCAGGTGGCTGCCGGCCCGCTGCGGGTGCGCGACGCCGGTCCGCGTCCCGGTGACTCGGCCGGCTCCTACACCCGCAGCGAGCGGTCCGGCAACCTGTTGCACTGGCAGCCGGAACTGACCGTGACGGACGGTATCCGGCACTCGTTGCAGTGGTCGAGCATCCGTAACGTGGTCCTCGCCAGTTCCGACGGCCTGGGTGCCGGGAACCTGATTCAGGCCGGCCCGGTCACGGCCGGCCCGGTCTAGGCCGGCCCGGTCTAGGCCGGCCCGGCCAGGGCCACCGCCAGATCGTCGGCAACCAGCACGAGCTGCCAGTTGCGGGCACCGTACCCGCGTAGCGTCTCGGCGACGGTTTCCGGGCTGATCTCTTCCGGCGGTATCCAGGCCAGCCGCCGAACCGAGTCCGGCGTGATCAGATTCTCCGGCGGCAGAGTGTTCTCGCCCGCGATCCGGGTGACCACCTCCCGACAGCGGGCCAGCCGGGCCGCGGCCACCGGGTCCCGCTCCGCCCATCGATGCGGCGGGGGAGGACCTTCGATCGGCGGAGTGACCGGTAGCGCATCGTCAGGCAGGTGCCGCGCCTCAGCCAGCGCGTCGAGCCAGGTACGCGCCAGCCGTCGGACCGAACGACCGCCGAAGCCGGGCAAGGTCAGCAGGGTCCGCTCGTCCTTGGGATCCAGTTCGGCAGCGGCCACGATGGCGGCATCCGGCAGTACCCGACCCGGTGCCGCGTCCCGGCGGGCCGCGATCGCGTCCCGCGCGTACCAGAGCGACCGCACGCGGGCCTGTGCCCGCGCCCCACGGACCCGGTGGATCCCGGAGGTGCGACGCCACGGATCGGGTCGCTGCCGGGGCGGCTGGGTCCCCCAGAGGATCAGCGCGGCGAATTCCTCCGCCGCCCACCTCTCCTTACCCTGGCGCTCCAGTTCGATCGCGAGCGCGTCCCGAAGGTCGGTGAGCATCTCCACGTCGAGAGCGGCGTAGGTCAGCCAGGAATCGGGCAATGGTCGGCTGGACCAGTCCGCCGCCGAGTGGTGCTTCTCGAGGGTGAAGCCGAGTAGCTGTTCGGTCAGTGCGGCCAGGCCGACCCGCTCGAATCCGGCCAGCCGGGCAGCCAATTCGGTGTCGAAGAGGCGCCGTGGCCGCAACCCGAGTTCGGCGAGGCAGGCGAGGTCCTGGCTGGCCGCGTGCAGTACCCATTCGGCGTCTGCGACCGCCTCGTCGAGGGTGTTCAGGTCACCCAGGGGCAGCGGGTCGATCAGCGCGGTGCCGGCCCCGGCCCGGCGTAGCTGCACGAGGTAGGCGCGTTGGCTGTAGCGGTAACCGGAGGCGCGCTCGGCGTCCACGGCAACCGGGCCGGTGCCCGCGGCGAAACGGGCGACGACCTCGGCTAAACCGGTGGAGGTCTCCACCGGCACCGGGGTGCCATCTCGAGGGGCGAGGAGCGGAACGGGCCCGCCGATGGTTGGGTCGGGCCCCACGGTGTCGGATGCCGGCGAGGATGCCGGCAGGCTGTGTGGCTCGTCCCCCGCTCGGCGTTGCGCGGTCCGACGGCGCAGGGGTGGTTCGTCGGTCACCTGGCAACCCTAGTCTTTCCCCCACGGCCGTTTCGCGCAGTGGGTCCGGCGCGTCGAACCGGACCGTGGCGCCGAGGCGGTACCAGGACGGCGCGAGCGAGCCGAGACATCGGAGAAGACAAACGTCCCACGCTGCGGGTACGGTGCCTGCTGCCGTAGACCTGATGGCTTGTCCGGCCATGCGACTGTGGATTGCACGTCTAGGGGAGGACGTCGAGTTCATGACTTCTGGGTACGAAGGGCAGAGCCACCACGAGCCGACCGGGACGCCGGTGCCCGGGTTTGCGCCGCAGTCCGCCCCAGGCCAGGGCGGTCCGGCCCGGTCCGGCCCGTTGCCGCCTCGGCTTCACCCGTCCTGGGGCACGCCTACGCCGCCCGGGCCGCCGTACGGGCCTGCCAGCGGGCCGCCGTCGATCCATCCGGTCAGCCATCCCGCCCCACCGCAGGCTGCCTACCCGCCGCAGCCGGCGGCTCAGCCCGTACCACCGATCGGGCCGTACGTGCCGGCGCCCGCCACGGCCGGTCCCGGTCCGGTGGGTCGTCGTACCGGCGGCTGGGCCGGAATCAGTGCGCTGGTGCTGTCGTTCGTGTTGCTCGGGGTGACCGGTTTCCAGGCGTACCAGATCCACCAACTATCCGATCGGCTCGATACCACCGATCGCAGGCTGAACGAGGCGCAGAGCGGCGACGCCGCCCGCTTGGACCGGCTGGAGGGCCGGGCGGGTGAACTGGAGAAGCAGGCTGGCAGCGTCTTCAATCCAGAGGCGATCTCCAGCGCGGTGCTGCCCAGCGTCTTTCGGGTCGCGGCCGGATCCTTCACCGGCACCGCCTTCGCGGTCGGCAAGCCGGCCTCCGACGGCGGTACCAACCTCTTCACCAACTTCCATGTGGTCGAGTCGCTCTGGGATGCGGGTAAGCGCGAGGTCTTCCTGGAACGGAGGGACGAGCGTTACCCGGCCACCATCGTCAAGGTCGACAAGGACAACGATGTGGCGCATCTCAAGACGAGCAGCAGGTTCACCGGATTGGTCGCCGCCTCAGCGGCGGTCAAGTCGGGTCAGCAGATCATCGTGGTGGGGGCCCCGCTCGGGCTGGAGGACAGCGTCACCACCGGGGTGGTCAGCGCTTTCCGTAAGGCACAGAATGGCACCGGTACGGTGATTCAGTTCGATGCTCCGATCAATCCCGGTAATTCCGGTGGTCCGGTTATCAACAGTGAGAAGCAGGTGGTCGGCATCGCCACCGCCAAGGCCCGGGATGCCGAGGGCATCGGCCTTGCCGTACCTATCAAGACCGCCTGCGACGAGTTCAAAATCTGCTGATCGCGATCTGCCGAGATCGAACCACTCTTCCTGTAATTCCTTGGGGCGCCTGCTCGGGAGAGAGCATCGGCGCACCAGCACAACTGGAGGATGACATGTCCAACCCCGTGACTGGTTCCGACGGCGGCCCGCCGCCGGCCGATACCCCATATCCATCGGGAAACCCGGGTGCTGAGCCGACGTATCCGATGCCGGCTGGTGTGGTGCCGGGTGCTGAGCCGACGTATCCGATGCCGGCTGGTGTGGTGCCGGGTGCTGAGCCGACGTATCCGATGCCGGCTGGTGTGGTGCCGGGTGCTGAGCCGACGTATCCGATGCCGGCTGGTGTGGTCCACGACAGTCCGGCCCAACCGTCGTACCAGCCGGGCTCGGCTGCCGTGCCCGGCGGTACGGGTGTGGCCGGCTACCCCGGTTCCGTTGCTCCAGCCTCGGTGCCTCCGTACGGTCCTCCGGTCCCCGGGCCGGCGTACGGCGTGCCGCCCGCCGCGCCCCCATACGGGGGCCCCGTCTCCGGTGGTCCGGTTAACCAGCCGGTCTCCGGGGCGCTGCCCGGCCAGCCGCTATCAGGACCGCCGGGCTACGCGGTGCCGTACGGTTATCCGCCCCAACCGCCCGCCGGTGCCAGAAAGAGCCGCGCGGCGCTGGTTCTGGCGATCGTCGCGGGTCTGCTCTTCGTGGCCGGTGGGCTGATGACCGGGCTGTTTATCGCCAAGTCCGGCGAGTTGACAAAGACCGAGTCGGCGCTGACCAGCCAGATCGCCGACCGGGATAGCAAGATCGAGGCGAACGGTAGCGAGATCGATCGGCTTCAGCGGGAGCTGCAGACCGCCAAGGACAAGGTCAAGGATGTCGAGCAGAGCCTCGCCGGCACCCAGAACGCCCGGGATGAGCAGGAGCGGCAGAAGGAAGTCATCGTCAAGTGCCTGAATTTGTTCAGTGACGCGATGACCGCGACCAGCAAGGCCGCCTTTGACAAGGCGATCAAGGCGGCGGAGAAGGCCTGCGATGAGGCCGACAAGTACCTGTAGTTAGGGACTTCCCCGTCGATCAAGGACTTATGGGCGTGGTTTGGTGATCCAACCACGACAAGAAGTCCTTGATCGACGGGGAAGGGGCTAGACGGCGCTGACCGGGCGCGCGGCGGGCAGTGCGGTTACCCCGGGCGGCGGTAGTCCGGCGGTGTCGGCCAGTAGGGCACACCAGGCCAGCAGGTGGGTTCGGATATCGGCGCTCAACGGCGTCCAGGAGGCCCGGATCTCGATATCGCCGGCCGCCGGTGGACCGGCCAGTTCACCGAATCGGGTCGAGATGGTCTGGGTGACCGTACCGCCGAGGGCCCGATAGCGGGCGTCCTGCGCGTCCAGCGCGTCGGTGAGCCAGGTCCAGCCGACGCCGGGCAGCAGCGGATCGGTGGCGAGGTCGACCTCCAGCTCCGCGGTCACATAGGTGACCAGTCGTAGCGTGCCCTCCCACGATTCGTGACCGGCCGGGTCGTGCAGCAGGATCAGGCGCCCGGTAGCCACCTCGTCGTCGCCGCGCAGGACGCTCGCGCTGAGCGCGAAGGCGTACGGGGCCAGCCGCTGCGGGGCGGCCACTTCTTCGAGCAGGATCTCGTTGCGGGGCGTCGCCGAGCGTAACCCGGCCACCGCGCGGGTGAAGGTCTCGGGTAACACGATCGGGGCCGCCATGACCGCAGCCTAAGCCGATCGTCGGTGCGGCGGTGGAATCGCCGCGCCGGCCCGGCCGCCTTGAGGGCGGCGGGGAGCACCACACACCCGGCTACACCACACAAAACCGGACGGTGCCCGTCGGTGGCGGTGCCACGCGTGGCACGATTGCGCCGATGAGCACCACGATTGTGGGCAGCACTGCCCAAGACGGAGATCCGGCCCCGGGAGGGCCGGCCAATTCGCCTTTCGTGCGGGCCTGCCGGCGCGAGCCGGTGCCGCACACCCCGGTCTGGTTCATGCGTCAGGCTGGTCGGTCACTGCCGGAGTACCGGGACATCCGGGCCGGTATCGGCATGCTGGAGTCGTGTCGCCGCCCGGACCTGGTGTGTGAGATCACCCTCCAGCCGGTGCGCCGGCACCGAGTGGACGCGGCGATCCTGTTCAGTGACATCGTTGTACCGCTGGCCGCCGCCGGGGTCGACCTGGACATCGTGCCGGGCACCGGCCCGGTGATCGCCGAGCCGGTGCGGAGCATCGCCGAGGTGGAACGGATCCGGACGATCGACGCCGCCGATGTGTCCTTCGTGGACGAAGCGGTCCGGTTGCTCGTCGCGGAACTGGGCGACACCCCGCTGATCGGGTTCGCCGGGGCGCCGTTCACGCTGGCCAGCTATCTGGTCGAGGGCGGCCCGTCGCGTAACCACCTGCGGACCAAGGCCCTGATGTACGGCGCGCCGGAGGTGTGGCACGCGCTCTGCGCCCGGCTGGCCGAGATCACCAGTGAGTTTCTGCGGGTCCAGATCGCCGCCGGGGTGTCGGCGGTGCAACTGTTCGACTCGTGGGCCGGGGCGCTTTCCGAAGCCGACTACCGTCAGTTCGTACTGCCACATTCGTCAGCGGTGCTGGCAAGTGTGGCCGATGCCGGCGTGCCCCGGATTCACTTCGGTGTGGGCACCGCCGAGCTGCTCGGCGCGATGGCTGAGGCCGGCGCCGACGTGGTCGGCGTGGACTGGCGTACGCCGCTGGACGCGGCCACCGTCCGGATCGGCCCGGACAAGGCGGTGCAGGGCAACCTGGACCCCTGTGTGCTCTTCGCGCCCTGGCCGGTCATCGAGGCCGAGGTGCGGCGGATCCTCGCCGAGGGGTTGTCCACCCCGGGGCACATCTTCAACCTGGGCCATGGGGTGCCGCCGGAGACCGATCCCGAGGTGCTGACCCGGGTGGTCGCGCTGGTCCACGAGGCGTCCGCACGCAGACCATGAGCGACGGGTAGTAGACGATGGGTGACGTAACGTCGAGTGCGCGGGCCGGCGGCGGGCGAAGCGCAGCCGGCGGCGGGCCGGCTGGCGGCGCGCGGATCGCGGTGGTCGGCGGCGGCATCGCCGGGCTGGCCGCCGCGCTGCGGCTACGCGATCGGGTGCCGGCCGGCACGGTGATCACCATGTACGAGCAGGCCGACACCCTCGGTGGCAAGCTGCGTACCGGGGATGTGGCCGGCAGGACCGTCGAGTTCGGTGCGGAGGCGTTCCTGGCCCGCGATCCGGCTGGCGGGGAGTCCGCCGCCATCATCCTGGCCCGCCGGCTCGGGCTGGCCGACGCGCTGGTGCACCCGGCCGTCGGTCAGGCGGCGATCGTGGTCGACGGCGAGCTACGCCCGGTCCCCGGTGGCACCCTGGTCGGCGTACCCGGGGATCTGGCGAAGGTGGCTACGGTGGCCCGGCCGGACGCGGAGCTGGATCACGACAACGGCCGGCCGCTGCTCGGTCCGGATGAGGACGTGGCGGTCGGTGAGCTGGTCCGTCGCCGGCTCGGCGACGAGGTGGTCGACCGGCTGGTCGACCCGATGCTCGGCGGGGTGTACGCCGGCCGGGCCGACATGCTCTCGCTGGCGGCGACGATGCCGGCGCTGGCCCGTGCCGCGCGTACCGAGTCAACGCTGACCGGGGCGGTACGGGCGGCTCAAGCTGGTTTCCGTCGGCCCCCGGGCGCGCCGGTCTTCGCCACCGTCGCTGGCGGGATGAGTCAGTTGATCGCCGCCGCCGCGGCGGCACTGACCGTGGCCGACGGCTGCCGGACGGAGATTCGCCTCGGCGCGGCGGTTCGCGAGTTGACGCCCACGCCGACCGGCTGGCGGCTGGTCATCGGTCCGGCCCGTGAACCGGAGCTGGTTGAGGTCGACGCCGTGGTGCTGGCGCTGCCGGCCCGTTCGGCGGCCCGGCTGCTCAGCGGGGTCGATATCGCCGTCGCCGCTCTGATCGGTCGGCTCGACTACGCCAGCATGGCGCTGGTCACCCTGGTGTGTCCGGAGCCGGCCGGGCGCGTCCTGCCGGCGCTCTCCGGATTCCTCGTGCCGGCGCTCGAGGGCACGCTGATCAAGGCGGCCACCTTCTTCAGTACCAAGTGGGCCCACCTGCGCCAGCCGGACGGTACGGCGCTGATCCGCGCCTCGATCGGTCGATGCGGCGAGGAGCACCTGCTGCAACGCGCCGACGACGAACTGACCGCGATCGTGCACGGGCGAGCTGAGCCAGCTGCTCGGCGTAGCGCTGCCGGCGCCGAGCGCCACGCACGTGCAGCGCTGGGGCGGAGCGCTGCCCCAGTACACCCCCGGTCACCTGGACCGGTTGGCCGCCGCCCGGGCCACCCTACGGTCCGCGCATCCCACCCTGGCCCTGGCCGGTGCCGGCTACGACGGGGTGGGCATCCCGATCTGCGTACGGTCGGGGGAAACCGCCGCCGACGAGATCATCAACGCTCTGGAAGGACGGACACCGTGACCGAGGAAAGCGAGCAGACCAATGCCGCCCGGCTGCGTGAGCTGAACGCCAGCATCCGTTACACCATGTGGTCGGTGTTCCGGGCGACCGGGCCGCTGCCCGCGCTGCGCGACAACCACGCGGACGAGGCCGAGGCGCTCTTCGAGGAACTGGCCGCCAAGGATGTGGTGGTACGGGGCAGCTACGACGTCTCCGGGCTGCGTGCGGACGCCGACCTGATGATCTGGTGGCACTCGCCGTCCAGCGACGCGCTGCAGGAGGCGTACGGGCGGCTGCGCCGCACCGCCCTCGGTCGGCACCTGGCCCCGGTCTGGTCGCAGATGGCGCTGCACCGGCCAGCCGAATTCAACAAGAGTCACATTCCGGCGTTCCTGGCCGGCGAGCCGGCCCGCGACTACATCTGCGTCTACCCGTTCATCCGCTCGTACGAGTGGTACCTGCTGCCGGACGCCGAGCGCCGGGAGATGCTCGCCGAGCACGGCAAACTGGCGCGCGGTTATCCGGATGTCCGGGCGAACACGGTCGCCTCGTTCGCGCTCGGCGACTACGAGTGGATGCTCGCGTTCGAGGCCGACGAGCTGTACCGGATCGTGGACCTGATGCGGGACCTGCGCGCCTCCCGGGCCCGCCGGCACGTCCGCGAAGAGGTCCCCTTCTACACCGGCCGCCGCCGCTCCATCGCCGAGCTGGTCGCTGCGCTGCCCTAGGCGCGCCCTGCCGCGCAGGGTGCCGGCGTTCGGGCGCTGGAAGGGGCGCCCTTCCGGGCTCTGATCAGTGCGGTTCGCGGCGCATCGGCAGGTGCGCGATGCCGTCCTCGACGAACTCGGGTCCGGTCGGCGTGAAGCCGTACCGGGCGTAGAAGCCGGCGAGGTGTGCCTGCGCGTCCAGCACGCACGGGCCATCCCCGGCCAGGGCCAGCGCCTCGGTCACCAGCCGGCTGGCGTACCCGCCGCCCCGGGCGGCGTGGGCCACCACCACCCGACCGATCCGGGTCACCGCATCCGGGTCGGCCAACAGCCGCAGGTAGGCCACCGGCACGCCGTCCCGGCTCAGCCAGAGGTGCCGGGTGCCCGGCTCGATGTCCCGGCCATCCAGTTCGGGATACGGACAGTTCTGCTCGACGACGAACACGTCGATGCGCAGTCGCAGCAGGTCATGCAGGGTGCGGGCATCCAGGTCAGCGAAGGAGGCGACGCGGAACTCGGTGTGCGGCGACGGCATTGCCGGATCGTAGACCGGACGGCCGGATGGCCGGGCGGCCCGTCCTGGTGCCTCAGACGTGTACCGCGTCGCGGATCTTGGCGCCCTCGACCGTCTCGACCGTGCGGGCGCAGTGCGCGCAGCAGAAGAACCGGCCGGTCACCTCCACCCCGTGGCCGAGGATCCGGCACTCACAATGCTCGCAGATCGGGGCCAACCGGTGGGCCGCACACTCCAACGAGTCGAAGACGTGGATGTTGCCGCCGATCGTGTGGACCTCGAACGACATTTGGTAGTCGTTGCCGCAGACCTCGCACTGTGCCATCACAAATCCCCCGATTCAGACATCTGCTGACAGTCTGCTGTATTTCAGGAGTTGGAGCGGGTGAAACCGCTAAACCCTTGGCAACAGGGGGCCTGTGGACAACCGGCCCCGCCCCGGCCAAGCTATCGAGCTCGTTGAAGCTCTCCGCCGTAGTGCGCAGCGCTCCTATCCGATACCTGTGCCGCGGACAGAGCGCGCCGAAACGGACGCTCGCTGAAGCGGAAACGGCGCAGTAGCCAGAGCACGGCCATCATCGGGAGCACGCCGCGCATGGTGAGAAAGAGATCGGCAGCCCGACTGAGTAGAGCGCATTGGGTGAAACCCATGCCCAACAGCCGGCGTACGGGCGCCGGGCGCTGGGCGACGATCAGGTCGACGGCGGAGATGGCCAGACCGAGCAGGGCAGCGAGCGCGAGGAACGCCACCGGGCCGAGCAGCGTGGACACGGTCATCGAGACGGAACTCCCTAGCCAGTGAGGGCCGAGCCGGTTCAGGCTCCGCTCGGGTCCAGCCTTAGCGAGACCGAGTTGATGCAGTAGCGGGTGTCGCGCGGCGTGTAGCCCTCCCCCTCGAACCGGTGCCCGAGGTGCGAGTCGCATCGCGCGCAGCGCACCTCGACCCGGACCATGCCGTGCGAGCGGTCCTCCACGTACCGGATGGCCCCCGGCAACGCCTGGTCGAAGCTCGGCCAACCACAGTCCGAGTCGAACTTGGTGTCGCTGGAGAAGAGCTCCGCGCCGCAGGCCCGGCAGTGGTACATCCCGGGCGTCTTGGTCTCGACGTACTCGCCACTCCACGGGCGCTCGGTGCCGGCCTGGCGCAGCACCCGGAACTCCTCGGGCGACAGTCGTACCCGCCATTCGTCCTCGGTGCTCGGCAGCCCGGTGTTGTCAACAGCCATGACACCACGGTACGGCGCCCACCGGTGTAGGTAATCGCTCAGGGGTAAATCGGGCCACCGCGCAACGGCGCGGCGCGCTCGGGTGGGCCCCCCAGGAGAGCCGTCGGTGGCATATGGTCGCGGGATGGGTGGCACCGTCAAGTCAACGGCCGTCGAGGTCGAGGTGGCCGGACACACCGTACGACTCAGCAGCCCGGACCGGGTCGTCTTTCCACAGCGTGGCTACACGAAGAAGGACGTGTTCGACTACTACCTGGCGGCCGGGGACGCTATCCTGCGCGCCCTGCGGGACCGGCCGACCACGTTGCAGCGCTTCCCGGACGGCGTTGAGGGGGAGATGTTCTTCCAGAAGCGGGTACCGGCCCGGGGCGTACCACGTTGGATCCAGACCGCCCAGATCGCCTTTCCCAGTGGCCGTACCGCCGCCGAACTCTGTCCGGTGGACCTGGCGCATGTCGCCTGGGCCGCGCAGATGGGCACGGTGGTCTTCCACCCGTGGCCGGTCCGGGCGGTTGACGTGGATCGGCCGGACGAGCTGCGCGTCGACCTGGACCCGCAGCCGGGCACCGACTTCAACGATGCCCTGACGGCGGCTGGTGAGGTACGTGCGCTCCTCGACGAACTCGGGGCCACCGGCTTCCCCAAGACCTCCGGCGGTCGGGGTGTGCACGTCTATCTCCGGATCAAGCCACAGTGGACCTTCGCCGAGGTGCGTCGGGCGACGATCGCCCTTGCCCGCGAGGTGGAACGCCGCCGTCCCGACCTGGTGACCACCGCATGGTGGAAGGAGCAGCGCGGCGCGAAGGTGTTCGTCGATTACAACCAGATGGCCCGGGACCGGACCATCGCCTGCGCCTACTCACTGCGGGCCAACGCGCGGGCCACCGTCTCCACCCCGGTCACCTGGGATGAGTTACCGCAGGTGGAGCCGGACGACTTCGATCTGGGCACCGTACCGCAGCGGTTGGCGAAGATCGGCGACCCGCACGCCGGTATCGATGATGCGCCGTGGGACATCAGCCCGCTGCTGGACTGGGCCGAGCGGGATGACCGGGCCGGCTCGGGTGACCTGCCGTACCCGCCGGACCACCCGAAGATGCCCGGCGAGCCGAAGCGGGTGCAGCCGTCCAAGGACCGCGACCGCAGGGCCTGACTCCGTACGGCCTGCCTCAGAGGGCGAGCTTCATGCCCTCGTGGCTCGCCTGGAAGCCCAGCGACGCGTAGAACCGGTGCGCCTCGGTCCGCCGCTTGTCGGTGGTCAGTTGGACCAGTCGGCAACCGCGTTCGCGGGCCCGGTCCACCGCCCAGGTGATCATCTGCCGGCCGAGTCCGGCGCCACGCTGATCGGGGCGGACCCGGACGCCCTCAATCTCAGCGCGTTCACCGCCCCGGCGGGTCAGTGACGGGATGAAGGTGAGCTGCATGGTGCCGACCACCGCACCGTCGCGCTCGGCGACCACCAGCACGTTGCGGGGGTCGGCGTCGACCGCGTCGAAGGCGGCCCAGTAGGCCGCGTCCACCTCCTCGGTCACCGTTTCCCGACCGGCGCCCAGTTCGTCGTCGGCCAGCAGGTTGACGATCGCCGGTACGTCCGCTCGGCGTGCCGTCCGGAAAACGATCTCGCTCATGCCCGACAGCCTGACACACACACCAACGCGTCCGAACCGCCCGGCCCGTTGGCACACGCCAACGTCGCCTCCCGGCGCGTGGCCTACCGGGCCGGGCAGCGAAGCCCCTGCTGAGGCACCTTCCGATCGACCAGGTAGCCGTTCACCGCCTCGGTCACGCACTTCGTCTGTGGATAGGCGGTGTGCCCCTCACCCTCCCAGGTCAACAGCGTTCCGACGCCGAGCAGGTCGGCCAGTTTCGGCGCCTGCTCGTATGGGGTGGCCGGATCGCCGGTGGTGCCGATCACCAGGATCGGCGGGGCGCCGATGGCTGGGCCGGTTGGGTAGGGATCACGCTGACCCGGCCAGTACGCGCAGCTCAGCATGCCCACCGCCAGCGCCGCGCCGAAGAGCGGATACTTCGACCGCCACTGCGACTGCAGGGCCCGGATCCGGGACGCGTCGGGTGTCGAGCCCTCGTCCGCGCAGTTGATCGCCAGATTGGCGTCGAACAGATTGGAATACTCGCCGTTGGCGTCCCGCTCGGTGTACTCGTCGGCGAGCGCGAACACCTTCTTCGGGTTGCCGCCGGCCAGATCGTTGATCGCCGAGGCCAGCCGCTCCCAGCCGGGCTCGGTGTAGAGCGAGGAGATCACCGCGTAGAAGACCCAACCGGCGCTCGCCGTACGTCCGCCGTTGCCCCGTACCGGTGACACCCGGGCTTTCTCAATCGCCGAGGTCACCGCCGCCCGGGCGTCCGGCGCGATCGGACACTTCGTCGGCGTCCGCGCGCACCAGGCGGTGAAGTTGTCGAAGGCCCGTTCGAAACCCTTGGCCTGGCTCTCCGAACCGGCCACCACATCCTGCTTCGGGTCCACCGCGCCGTCGAGCACCATCGCCCGCACGTTGGCCGGGAAGAGTTGGGCGTAGGTCGCGCCGAGCAGGGTGCCGTACGAGTAGCCGAGGTAGGTCAACTTCTCGTCGCCGAGCGCGCCGCGGATCGCGTCCAGGTCCCGGGCCGCCTGCTCGGTGGCGTACAGCCGTAGCCGGTCGCCGTACCGGTCGCCGCAGCTCTCACCGATCCGCTTGTTGAGCGCGATCAGGCCGTCGAAGTCGGCGTCGCTTCCCGGGTCGGGATCGGCGCCGAAGGTAGCGTCCAGGTCGGCGTCTGAAATGCACTTGATCGGACTGGACCGGGAAACCCCTCGCGGGTCGAAGCCGACGATGTCGAAGCGTCGGGTCACCTCATCGGGCAGGCCGCCGAAGGCCGAACCGAAGGAGAGATAGACGGCGGTGTCGATGCCGGAACCGCCCGGTCCACCCGGATTGAGCAGCAGCGAGCCGATCCGGTCCCGCTGCTTGCTCGAGCGGGCCCGCAGCAGGGCGATCTCGAAGGTGTCGGCCGCGCTGGTGCGCGGGCTCGTGGTGCTGGCCGTGTGCCAGTCCTGGGGGACGGCGATGGTGGCGCACTCGTAGCTCATGTTGGGTGCGCCCCGCCCGACAAGTTCCTTCGCCGTCTCCGGGCAGGGACGCCAGTGCGGACCGGAGCCGGTCTGACCGGCCCGGCCGTTCTCCCCGCCCCTGCCGAGGCCCGGCAGGGTGCAACCGGCGGTGAGGAACACCACGGCGAGCAGCACGGCCAACGGGAGCCGAGGTGGAACGAACCGTCGCCGGGCCGGATGCTTACGGGCCACCAGGACTCCCTCCGTGATTCCTCGGCCGTCAGGCTACGTGATCCGCTCGGGCCGGCTCAGCGGCCCGCGTCCCCGCTGGTCAATTCGTCGCCGGAGCACCCCGCAGCACCTGGTCGACGTCGAACCGGACCGGCTGGTCAAGCTGGTCGTACTCGCAGGAGCGGGGCTCACGGTCCGGCCGCCAGCGGACGAACTGGGCGGTGTGCCGGAACCTGGGTCGTTCCGGTCCGTTCAGCCCCTCCATCGCGTCGTAGCCGACCTCGGCCACCAGCGCGGGCCAGAGCGGCTCCCAGTCGAGGTTTTTTGCTCCGCTCCACCGACTCGGCCCGCCCGGGACCCGCTGCCCGGGGATCGGCTCGCTGGGCAACCACGAATGATCCGCTCCGCCGCTCCGCAGCGAGGCCAGTTTCTCCAGCAGTTCGATACGGCGCGCGGCGGTGAACGAGGCGCAGACGCCGACATGGTGCAGCACGCCACCCTCGTCGTAGAGCCCGAGCAGCAGCGAACCGACCACCGGCCCGGATTTGTGCCAGCGGAACCCGGCGACCACCACGTCGGCGGTACGGGCGTGCTTGACCTTGAACATCAACCGTTTGCCTGGGTCGTACGGGATCTCCGCCGGCTTGGCGATCAGCCCGTCCAGGCCGGCCCCCTCGAAGATCTCGAACCAGCGGCGGGCGGTCTCCGGGTCGGTGGTGCGTGGCGTGAGGTGTACCGGCGGGGTGACGTCGGCAAGCGCGGCTGCCAACCTGGCCCGGCGCTCGGCGTACGGTTGGCGCAGCAGCAACTCGTCACCGAGGGCGAGCAGGTCGAAGGCGACGAGGTCGGCCGGGGTGGTTTCGGCCAGCATGGCCACCCTGGACGCGGCTGGGTGGATACGTTGACTGAGCAGGTCGAAGTCCAGACGCGGCAGACCGGACGGGCCATCTCGGCGGATCACGATCAGCTCCCCGTCGATCGCACACCGGGCCGGCAACTGCTGCCGGACCTGCGCGACCACCTCCGGGAAATAGCGGGTCAGCGTCTTACCGCCCCGGCTGGCCAGCTCGACCTCGTCGCCGTCGCGGAACACGATGCACCGGAACCCGTCCCACTTCGGCTCGTAGCTCATCCCGTCGGCGCTGGGAATCTTCGACACGCTTCTGGCCAGCATCGGCTCGACCGGCGGATTGATCGGCAGGTCCATCGGGCCAGTCAACCAGACGGTGACCCGATTCGTGGTGCAGGTCATCGCGGCGTCGTGCTCGGCGTGGACCCGGCCTATGTGCGGGCATCGATCCGATGTGGTTACCCTGGGGCCCATTGGCCGTCCCGGACGGTCACGGTCAACTGGAGCTCCACCAGCGGCGGGGTGACCACCGAGGGCAGCCATCTGATCACCCCGGTCGACGGTGGCGGTGCCCGGGTCGAGCTCGCCATTGAACACGCCGGGCTACTGGCTCCGGTGGTGGGCTGGCTCACCGCGTCGTTGACCCGGCGTTACCTGCGCATGGAGGCGGACGGGCTCAAGCAGCGCAGCGAGCAGGGCTGACCGGGCGGGCGCCGCGGCGCACGTGGCGGCGCCCAGCCGGCGGGCATCGGACGGCCCGGTGCTCAGAACCGGGCGAAGGACCGGATCGGCATCCGTGGGCCGAACCGGGGGGCGTGTCGCCCGTCGGCTTCCAACAGCAGACAGACCCGGCCACGGTGACCGCGGAACGGTTCCAACAGGGCGAGCATCCGGGTGTCGTCGGCGCGGGGCTCGCCAGCCAGCGCCCAGGCCACCGTGTTCGGGATGTGGTAGTCGCCCACGCTGACCGCGTCCGCGTCGCCGTAGGCGATCCGGACCACCTCGGCCGTGGTCCACGGCCCGATGCCGGCGATGGCCCGTAGCCGCCCGGTGGCTGCCGCCGAGTCGTGACAGCGTTCCAGCCGGTCGGCCTCGGCGGCGGCTCGGCGCAGCGTATCGGCCCGGCGCTGCTCGATGCCGAACGGATGGAACACCCAGTACGGCGCCGCCGCGACGACCGCCGGCTCGGGCGGTGTCCAGAGCGGCTGAACCGGCCCGGGGGCGGGCGAGCCGAACTGCCGGATGATCGCCGCGTACCCCCGGTACGCCTCCCGGTAGGTGACCTTCTGTTCGAGGATTGCCCGCAGTAGCCGAGGGAAGATCTGCCCGGTGGCCGGCAGCCGGAGTCCGCGGAGGGGTCATGCGTCCCCATGGCCAGGAGCCGGACCGAGCCGGCGAGGTGGTATCCCGCCGGCGGGTGCAGCGTCCGGGTCAGCACTACCTCAGCCCCGGTCACCGACACACTGTGTCACGCCCACCGGACCGGGTGGCTCCCGGTACCGTGCCCGCCCTGAGCAGCGCTGAAGCCAGGTCGGCGCACCGACGTAATTTATCCTGATTGCCGGAACGCGCGGACTCCGTTGGCGAATGACCCACTGAGCCGACGGTGCCGGTCAGCGCGCGATGCCGAAGATGCCGGCCGGCGGTAGGGCCGATGGTCGGGCCTGGACGTCAACGACGGGGCGTGCGCCGCCGGTGAACCGGTCCAACTCCGGGCCGTGCAGCAGCCGGCCGGGAAACCAGTCGCCGGCAGCGCGGCGAGCCAGTTCCGCCACTGGCGGCTCGGTGCGGCCGGCGATCAGCACCAGGTTGCCGTACCGCCGGCCGCGTAGCACCGCCGCGTCGGCGATCAGGCAGGCCTGGGGCAGGACCTCGCGCACGGTGGCGACCTGGGTGCGGGCGTGCCGCAACGGCGCCCCGTCCGCGATGTTGACCAGATAGCCGCCCTCGGGGCGGAGCACCCGGGCCACCTCCGCGGCGAACTCCACCGAGGTCAGATGCGCCGGGGTCCGGGCACCGGCGAAGACGTCCGCCACGACCAGGTCGTACGCCCTGTCCCGGCTCGCGGTGACCACCTCCCGGGCGTCACCCACCCGGACCCGGAGCCGTGGATCGGTCGGCCACGGCAGTTCCCGCCGGACCAACTCCACCAGGCCGCCATCGATCTCCACGACCCGCTGACTGGAGCCGGGCCGGGTGGCGGTGATGTAACGCGGCAGGGTCAGCGCCCCGCCGCCCAGGTGCAGCACGCGCAACGGCTGGCCCGGCGGGGCCGCGAGGTCGATGGCCGAGGCCATCCGCCGGATGTACTCGAACTCCAGGTGGGTCGGATCGGCCAGATCGACGTGCGACTGCGGGGTGCCGTCGAGCAGCAGGGTGACCGAGCGGGGCCGATCCGGATCGGGCGCCAGTTCGGCGAGCCCGGTGTCGACCCGGACCGCGATCGGAGCCGCCTTGCGCCTGCGTGCCATGCGGCTATTCTGCCCGGCCGCAGGGGGCGGCAACCGGCCAGAGGTCTTCCGCACTAGGCCTTGCGTGGGACGTGCCGACGGTAGGCGCTGACCGTCGGGTCGCCAGCGATCCAGAACCGCCACGGCACGTCGTGGGCACTGGTCACGCCGACCCGCGGCCCGGCCGCGATCTCCTCCGCCGGCACCGGTGTCACCGCGGGCCGTAACCGGACCGGGCCGTCGCCGAGTAGGTGGGCACCGTAGGCCGCGCCGTCCAGGCCGAGCGTGGCACACAACCGGGCCGGGCCACGGGCCAGATCCACCTCCCGGCGTACCGCCGGACGCCGGACCCGGGCCGCAGCCAGGCCGTCGACCACCGCCCCGGCCCGCAGCAGGACCGCCGCCGCCTCACCATCCCGCCCGGTGACGACATTCATGCACCAGTGCATGCCGTAGGTGAAATAGAGATAGGCGTGCCCGGGCGGTCCGAACATGACGGCGTTACGCGGCGTACGCCCCCGGTAAGCGTGCGAGGCCGGGTCGCCGCCGCTGCCCGCGTACGCCTCGACCTCGGTCAGTCGTACCGTGACGCCGCCAGCCGACAGCGTGCAGCCGAGCAGGCCCCGGGCCGCCTGCTCAACCGGTCCGGCCAGTAGGGTCGCGATCTCGGTGACCAGCGTGTCCGTCATCGGGCAAGAACATCACAGCGAGTACCCGGCTGCCAATCGTCGGTCGGGGGCGGGGTCCCGGTGGACCGGAGAACGACCGGGAAACCGGCCGCTAGTTGCCTTCTGGCGAGATCGCCGCGACGGCGGCCGGGCGGGCAGCGGCGACGGTCAACGACCGGTGCAGCAGCCGGGCGTCGCCGAGCAGCCCGCGTAGCCGGCGCTCCAGTCCGGCGATCGGGATCAGGTTCTGCGGCGCGCGCGGATCCTTGTACGGGCTGGAGGCGAACCGGGGCAGCGTGACCAGGGAGAGGTCAGCCAGCGCGATCGCCTCGGCCGGCTCCAGGTCGGTGCCGCATTCGAGTCGGACGATGCCGGCCCACGGTGCGCCGCTCGGCCCGGGTAGGCGCAGGTACCACGAGTAGCCGCCCCAGGCGGTACCGATGCGGAACACCGGGCAGCGCTGCCCCGGCCGCAGCCCGGTCACCACCGTGGTGAGCTGGGCGGACAGGTAGCGACCCTGCTGGGTCTTGACGTACCCGAGGGTGCGGGGCAGATTGCGCCGCCGCCGCAGCGGTCCGTCGACGATGAGCAGATCGTCGTCGGTCAGGCTGGACTTGCGGGCCCGCACCGAGACGTCGACTTCCAACTCGGTCAACGGGCCCTGCACGGTCTGACTGAGTTTGGTGACATCGGTGGTGTCCACCCGTTGCACCCGGTAGCGGACCGTGCCGGCCGCCAGTTCCGGGGCCTCCCGGCTCGCGGTGAACAGGCCCCGGTCGACCTGGTGGGCAACCAGTTCGGCCACCCCCCGGCCCAGGTCACACCGGATGACCCCGGCCGCGTACGAGGCGGCGATCCCCGGGTACGACGTCCCGTCGGACTCCCGGGTCCAGAGCGTCGCGTCGATCCGGCGCACCCCGTCGACCAGCAGCACCACCGGCGGCGGTCGCAGCTCGGGCGGGGCGTCGAGCGGCTGCCACTGATCGGCCTTGCGCTCGATGTCGGTGTCGACCTGGGCGCTGCTCTCCGTGGTCGGGCCGCCGCCAGCTTCCGACTGTTCGAAGGAGGTCCCGTAGGCGGGGTGCCAACCGTCGACGTGCCAGCGGGTCGCGGTGGGCTGCTCCGGGTCCGGGGTCAAAGGCCGGTCCGTTCGACTCGGGCGGTGCGCGCGTCCTTGCTTACCTCGAAACGGACCGGGACCCGTTCGGCCAACGCCGGAACGTGGGTGACCACCCCGACCATCCGGTCGCCGCGGGCGGCCAGGTTCTCCAGGGTCGCGGTCACCGTGTCCAGGGTGGCCGCGTCGAGGGTGCCGAAGCCCTCGTCGAGCACGATCGACTCCAGGCTGGCCCCGGTGCTGGAAAGGCCGGCGAGCTGCTCGGAGAGGGCGAGCGCGAGGGCGAGCGAGGCCTGGAAGGTCTCGCCCCCGGACAGTGTCCGCACGCCCCGGCGCAGCCCGGCATCGTGATGGTCGACCACGAAGAATTCGCCCTTGTCGTGGATCAGTTCGTACTGCTCGGTGGAGAGTTCCCGCAGGATTCGGGACGCGCCGTCGACCAGCAGGTCCAGGGCTTCGGTCAGCAGCCAGCGCTCGAAGTTGTTGGCCCGCAGGTGCCCGGCGAGCGCCTTGGCGATCTGACCCGCCCGCTCATGCTCGCCGCGCTGGTCCTCCAGTTGCCGTCGCTGCTCGCACCGTTCGGTCAGCCGCCGGTGGTCGGCCTCGGCCCGCTCCACCGCCACCGCGACGCCGCGCACGTGGTCGTCGTCGATGATCAGCCCGGCGTCGGCGCAGAGTCCGCTGATCTGCTCCTCGACCGCCCGTACGGCGGCTTGTGCGTCAGCCACCGAGCTGAGCGCGGTCGCCCGGGCACCCTGCCGCAGTTCCGTTTCGCCGGCCGCCCACCGGCCGAGCACCGACCAGGCGGTGGCCGGGTCGTCGCGTTCGACGGCCGGCGGGCCCAGCCGGGCGACCGTGTCCCGGACGGTGTCGAAAACACGCCAGGCGGCGCGCATCCGCTCCTCGGCCAGCTCCACGGCGTGCCGGGTCCGCCGCTGCACCTCCCGGGCCGCGCGGACCGCCCCGCCGGCCTCCTCGAGGGTGGCGCGGAGCGCCTCGACCGAGGAAAGCTCCCGGTGCAGCACCGTCGGACCGGGGGAGTCGGCCAGCTTGGCCGCCAACTCGCCCAGCCGGGTGGTGAGCTGCTCGTGTCGGGCCCGGGCCCGGTCGAGTTCGCGTTCCCGGTCCCGGGCGGTCCGATCCCGCTCGGCGGCCACCGCCTCGGCTGCCTTGGCGGCGGCCTTGGCCGCGTGTCCGGCGGCCTCGGCGGCGGTCACCGCCGAACCGGCCGGTACGGCGGGCACCTCGGTGACCGGTTGCGCGCAGACCGGGCAGGCGTCACCGGTGGTGAGTTGGGCGCGCAGCGCGGCGGCCCGATCGGCGGCCTGCGCGTCCTGGTACGCCCGGCGGGCCGCCTCCAGCCCGGCGGTGGCCTGGTCAGCGGCGGCTCGGGCGGCGGCCAGGACGGTCGTCGCGTCCCGGTGGGCCGCCTCGGCTGCGGTCAGCCCAGCGGCCCCGGTCGCCACCTCGCCGGTCAGCCGGTCCCGATCGAGGTGGGCCTGGAGCATCAGCCGCAGCGCGGTGGCGTCGCCAGCGGCGGCCAACTCGCCGCGGAGCTTCTCCTCCCGCTCCTCGGCCAGGGTGACGGCGGCGACCGCGTCGGCCGCCTCGGTCCGCGCGGCGGCGACCACCCGGGCCACCGCGGTCACGTCGGCCGGCGGACGTACCCGGTCGAGCTCGGTGATCTCCGCGTCCAGGGCGGTCAGCCGCTCGGCGACGGTGGTCGCGGCCGCCCGGGCCCGGTTCAGCTCGGGTACGGCCGCCTCGACCGACCCGGCGAGCGCCCGCATCGCGGCTACCCGCTCGGCGAGGGCGGCCACCGCCGCGTCGTCGGCGTCGGCGAGCCCGCCGAGCACCTGATCGACCGCCGCGAACTGGGCCTCGGCCCGTACCGCGCGGGCTCGAGGCCCGCTTCTGGATCTCCTCGTAGACACCCAGCCCGAGCAGGTTGACCAGGATCTGCTGCCGGGCGGCCGGCTTGGCGTGCAGGAAATCAGCGAACTGCCCCTGCGGTAGCACCACGCAGGTGATGAACTGCTCGTACGGCAGGCCGATCGCCTCCGTCACGGCCGCGTCCATGTCGCGCTGGTGTGCCGGCGAGCGCTTCGCCGAGGTCCTCCGGGCTCATCCCGGTGTCGAGCTTGGTGACATCGAACCCGGCCGGCAGTCAGTTCCAGCCCGGCGTTTCCGGTCTTGACGTTGCCGCGCCCGTCCCGGCGGACCACCCGGGTGGCCACGTACCGGGCCCCGGCGGACTCGAAGACCAGCCGTACCCGGGCCTCGGTCGCCGACGGTGCCAACGCGTTGGCGATGCCCCGGGTGCCGCCCCAGCGGGGCGCGGTGCCATAGAGCGCGAAACAGATCGCGTCGAGCACGGTCGACTTACCCGAGCCGGTCGGGCCGACCAGGGCGAAGAAGTCGGCGTCGGTGAAGTCGACCGTGGTGGCGTCCCGGAAAACGGTGAATCCGGCCATGTCCAGGCGCAGTGGGCGCACTAGTGGCCCACCTCCTCGTGCAACTCGTTGAAGAGTTCCCGGACACCGTCGTCCGCGTGCCCCCGGCTGTCCAGATAGTCGGTGAAGAGTTCGCGCGGGGAGCGTCCGGCCCGGGGCGCGGCGCGCACCCCACCGGGTGCCGGCAGCAGATCCGGATCCACCCGCACCTCCAGGGCCTGCGGCAGCAGTTCCTGCACCTCCTCGCGGAGCCCGGCCCGCGGGCGCTCCCGGACGATGACCCGCAGCCAGGCGTCCGGGGCGTCGATCGTCGGCCAATTCCGCCAGGGTGCCGCGTACGGTACGCAGCGACTTGGCAGCGGTGATCGGCACCTCCCGCGCCTTCGCCGCGGTTCGCGCGGTGACCTCCACCACGGTCACCGACGGGGTGTTCTCCTCCTCGCCGAAGTCGACCGCCAGCGGACTGCCGCTGTACCGGATCGGGCACGGGCCGATCACCTGCTGGGCCCGGTGCAGGTGGCCAAGGGCGACATAGTGCGTGTTGGCTGGGGAAAACCGTTGCCGGTACGGCGTAACCGAGTACGGTGTGCGCCTCCCGTTCGCCGCCGCCGGAGCGCGCGCCGACCACGGTCAGATGGCCGGTGACCAGGTGCACGCGGTCGGGCGCGGTGAAGCCTTCGGCGAGTTTGCCGAGCAGCCGCCCGAGGTGGTCGGCGTAGGTCTGCACGGCCTCGGCGGCGGTGAGGTCGTACATCTCGGTGGCGCGGACCGCGTACCGCTGGGACAGAAACGGCAGCGCGACCAGTTGCCACCGCTCGCCGCCAGCGGTGCTCCCCTCGATGATGTGGTCCGCGGCGGTGTCCCGGACGCTGCCGCGCAGGGTCACCCCGGCCGCCTCCGACCAGGGGCGCAGCGCGTCCAGCGCCGGACCGTTGTCGTGGTTACCGCCGATCGCCACCACCTCGGCGCCGGTGCCGCGCAGTGCGGTGAGCGCCCGGGTGACCAGCCGGGTGGCGTCCGGCGTGGGCGCCGCGGTGTCGTACAGGTCCCCGGCGACGATCACCAGGTCGGGCCGCTCGGCGCGGGCGATCTCCACCACCTGGGCCAGGACCGCGACGTGTTCGGTGACCCGGGACTGTCCCTTGAGGACCTTGCCGACGTGCCAGTCCGAGGTGTGCAGGATTTTCAAGGAGCACTCCGTGGCTAGAACGGGATGTCGTCGTCGGTCAGCGCCCCGGATCGCGAGCCGACCACCGCGAACGGGTCGGCCGCCTGGGTGATCGAGCGCAGCGTCGCCGACGGCGCCTGGCCGGCCTCGGAGACCCGGGTCGCCCAGGCCGGGAAGGGGAACTCCAGGCAGAGCGGCACCGGGATGTCCGGCTGGTTGACGAACATCGTGCCCGGTTTGGCGAGCAGGGCCCGCTGCCGCTGGGCGGCGGGCAGGAAGCCGTACTCGGGGCGGGAGGCCTCGGCCGGATCGAGCCGGCCGACCACCCGGATCGCCGAGTTGGTGACGATCCGCCGTTCCACCTCGCTGGCGGTCTGCTGGGCGCCGATCAGGATCACCCCGAGCGAGCGCCCGCGCTCGGCGATGTCCAGCAGCACCTCCTTGATCGGCGAGGAGCCTTCCCGGGGGGCGTACTTGTTCAGCTCGTCGAGCACGACGAAGAGCAGCGGCTTCGCGGTGCCGGCCTTCTCCTTGCGCTCGAACTCGGTCTTCAGCGTGACGCCGACCACGAAACGCTGCGCCCGGTCCGGCAGGTTGTGCAGGTCGACCACGGTGACCTGGGCGCTCTCGGCGGTGTTGATCGAGTGCGGGCGGCGGCTGGCCAGGTCGCCACGGATCAGCCGGGACAGGTCCTTCTTGCTGCCGATCAGCCGCCGGGCGAAGGCGTTGACCGTGCCGATGTTGATCGCACTGCCGGCCCAGTCGGACCGGGTCTCGTCGTCGGTGAGCTGCCCGACGATGTGGTCGACCAGGTCGGGGTAGGAGCCGATCCGGGTCCCGTCGATGCTCACCCCACCGTCGGCCGGCTGGGCGTACCGGGCCAGGTAGGCGGCGACCGAGTGCACCACCATCGTGTACTGCTGGCGTTCGTCGTCGGCGTCGGCGAAGACGTACGGCAGCAGCCGGTCGGCGCAGAACTCGGCCAGCGTCCAGTAGAAGCTGTCCACCCCGGTCAGCCGGCTGCTCACGTCCGGTGTGCCGGAGGCGTCGCCGGCCCGGGGCGGGGCGTAGACCCGGACGTCCGGGAAGGCACCGGCGGAAAGCCCGAGCCGGGCGTACGCCGCCGTGGTGGCCGCGTCGAGCCGGGTGTTCGGATGGTCCAGGAAGAGCAGGTCCTCGCCCTTGACGTTGAAGATCAGCGCCTTGGCGTTGACCGCGTCGCCGCCGAGCACCCCGGAGCGGAACACCGAATAGAGCAGGAAGGTGGCGAAGCTGGTCTTGGTCGCCACCCCGGAGATGCCGGAGATGGAGACGTGCGCGCCCCGGCTGCCGTCCAGGAAGTCGGCGTTCAGGTAGACCGGCACCCCGTCGCGGCCCATGCCCATCGGGATCCGGCGCTCCATCCGGTCGAAGTGCAGCGCGCGGGCGCGGGCATCGCCCTCGGCCCGGTGTACCGGCGCGCCGGGGGCCGGCGGCACATACAACTCCGGGTCCACCCGGGTGGTGGTGATCTCGGCGGCCTCCTGCACCTGAGCGGGCAGGGTGCCGTCGGCGATGGCGAACACGTCCGACTCGAACTGGGCGCCCTCGTGCCGGGCCCGAACCTGGGTGACCACCCCGGCGATGGTCACCGGTTCGCGGTCGGGCAGCTCACGCCGGGTCACCACCACGTCGTCGAGTTGCAGGTAGCTGCCGGGTGCGACCGCGGTCCAGAACTGCAACGGAGTGGCGTCGGCGGTGCCGAGCACCCGACCGACCACCTCGCCGGGCGAGTCCTGCTCAGGCCCGTCCATCGGCAGGTGACTCATTGGCGTGGTCCGGTCCGGGGCAGCTCTCGGGGGCGGGGCAGCTCTTGGTCAACGCACACGTGATGCATCCTGCCCCACCGGTGCGACAACACGCCAAGTGACGCGCGTGCCGTCCCCGGCCCGGGCCGGACTAAGCTCCCCGGATGGCGGATCGCAGGAGCGCGAAATGATCTCCGGAACCGTGGGTCCTGACCCCGGCCAGCCGGTCCCGGTAGTGGACGCCGGTTACCCGCTGCGCGGCGGCCGGCACCCGGAGTCGTCGGTGGTCGCGAATCTCCTCGCCCGGCACGGCGTACGGCTCGCCGCGACCGGCGCGCCACTTGGCGAGGCACTGGTCTTCGGCATCGGCGGCGGGCTGGGCGCCGGCTACATCCTCTGGGAATTCGCCGCGCAGCGCACCCGTTCGGTGACGCTCGGCTTCCGCAACCGATGGCAGTACCCGACCTGGCCGCAGGAGACGCTGGCCCGGCTCGACGTGCCGGCGGACGTGCACCGTACCTGCGGGGCGAAGGGCGCGGCGCGGGCCCTGGCCGCCGCCCTCGACGCCGGGCGGCCGGCGATCGTGCTGCCCGACCGGCAGCTTGTCGGCTACTGGCACCTTCCGGCCCACCTCGACGGGTACGGCGGGCACCCGGTGGTGGCGTACGCGCTCACCGGTGACCGGGTGCACCTCGACGATCGGAACCTGTCCCCGTTGACCGTGCCGAGGGCGGACCTCGACGCGGCGCGGGCCCGGGTGGTGTCGTACCGGAATCTGCTCGTGGTGCCCCGACCGGCGGCGGAGCTGACGATTGACGACGCGGCGCTGCGCCGCGTGGTCTCGGTCGGGTTGGCCGACTGCGTCGCGCGGCTGACCGACTCCTCAACCTCATTCGGGCTGCCCGCCTGGCGTAAGTGGGCGCGGTTGATGACCGATCCGCGCAACGCCAAGGGCTGGCCGACGGTGTTCGCCGACCGGGCCGGGCTGGTCGGCGCGCTGCTGTCCGTGTGGGAGGGGATCACACCGGCCGGGATGACCGGCGGGAACCTGCGCGGACTCTATGCCGACTTCCTCACCGAGGCGGCGGAACTGCTCGACGCGCCGGGGCTGCTGGCGCCGGCCGGGGCGTTCCGGGCCGCCGCGACGGCCTGGCAGCGGGTCGCCGAAGCGGTGCTGCCCGCCGACGTACCGCCGTTCGCCCGGTTGCGTGCGCTGACCGCGGCGGTCAGCGGCGGGATCACCGCTCACGGGGATGCCGGTGCCCCGATGGTGGCCGAGGCCGCCGCCGCGCTGTGGGCGCTGCGCGGCGAGTACGACGCGGCGCCGCCGCTGGACGATCCGGCGGTGGCCGAACTGCTCGCCGCGACCGGCCGGGCGGTGGCCGAGGTGTACGCGGCGGAGACGGCCGCCGCCGAATGTCTGGTCACGGCGGTGGCGGCGTTACCCCCGGTGGTGTCGATGAGCTGACCGGCCCGGCTCAGCCGCGGCCGTAGCGCAGCAGCAGCACGCCGTCGTCGGCGGCGAGTACGTGTCGCAGGGCCAGCCCGCGCGGTGGGCTCGCCGGGCCGGCGGTGATCCGGCCGGCGCCCGCGCCGGCGAGCAGGGGCGCCACGGTCAGGCAGACCTCGTCGACCAGGTCGGCGGCGGTGAGCGCGCCGAACAGTTGCGGGCCGCCCTCGCAGAGCAGTTGCCGGTGGCCCCGGCGGCGCAGGTCGGCTATCGCCGGCGGTCGAGGTCGACCCGGTCGGTGCCGCAGCGGACCAGGTCGGCGACGTCGGTGAGCCCGGGCGGGGGGGTGGCGCGGCGTGGGTGAGCACCAGCGGGCGGACCGGGGCGTCGGCGAAGGCGGCCTAGGCCGGGTCGAGGTCGAGTGCGGCGGAGACCACCACCAGCGTCGGGTACTCGGCCAGCCCCCGCTCCCGTCGCCAGGCCCGGCGCCGGGCGTCCAGCCGCAGCGCCCGGTAGCCCTCGTGTCGCAGCGTGCCGGCGCCGACGAGCAGGGCGTCACAGAGCATCCGCAGCATGGCGAAGACCCGTTTGTCCGGCTCGCCGGAGAGGCCGGCGGAGTAGCCGTCCAGGTCGACCGCCCCGTCCGCGCTGGTCGACGAAGTTCATCCGCAGGTGCGGCCGTCGGCGCGCGGCCGTAGAGCGCGGTGAGCGGCGGGTCGTCAAGTGGCGGACTCGCGGGCTCGGGCCAGATCCGGTCTGATCGCGGTTCTGGTCGGTCATTCGCCGGCCGGACCGGTGACCGGAGGGGTGGGTTCGGGCGGTACGGTGCTGGCAGTCGCACCAGTTCCGGCCAGGGCAGTCGTCGTGCCGCCGCTCCCGGCAGGCTCGGCAGATCATGCGGGCAGCCTATGCCGAGGAAGGATGGGACCAGCGTGCCGCGTCAGATCTTCCAGCTGAAGGTGTCCCTGCCGGGGTCCGGCCGCCGGTGTGGCGGCGGGTGCTGGTGCCCGGCGGCTACACCCTGGACCGGGTGCACCGGGTGTTCCAGCACGCGCTGGGCTGGCAGGACTGCCACCTGCACTCGTTCGAGATCGACGGGCGTCAGTACGGCGAGCCCGATCCGGACGGCGAGTTGGCGCTCCGCGACGAGCTGGACACCCGGTTGGACGCGGTGGTGGGCAAGGGCGACCCGGTTCGCTACACCTACGACTTCGGTGACTGGTGGGAGCACGACGTCACGGTGGAGGACGTTTTCGGCGCCGATCCGGACGAGCGTTATCCCGGTCTGTGTCGGACGGCGAGCGGGCCTGTCCGCCGGAGGATATTGGCGGACCGGTCGGCTACCGGAGCTTGCTGGCCGCGCTCGCCGATCCCACCGCATCCGGAGCATGAGTCGATGCGGGCCTGGGCGGGCCCGGGGCTTCGACCCGGAGGCGTTCGACGCGGACCGGGCGAGCACGCTGGCCCGTCGGCTGTGCTGAACCGATCCCGCGCGCGGAGCTCGCCCAGTTGCCCGGTGCGCCTAGGCCGCTGAAGGGGTAAATCAGACAGTAAGCGTCGGTCGGGTATTGAAATCCCGCGCAATCACCGGCGGTAAGCCCCTGTTTGTCACTGAGTGACCCGTTGCCTGCGGTAACGAAATGGGAACGCTCCCATCGACCTATTGACACCCCCGAACCCCGGCGGCAATCTCATGGGAGCGCTCCCGGCGGTGTGGTGCGAGCCACAAACACTGGACCGGTGACGTTGGGAGTCAGCGCGATCGTCTTCGCGTGGCGTGGCCGGGGAAAGCGCTGCCGGTCGCCCGCCGCGACGGCGTTACAGGTATCCCCACCACATACCTCACCACCTGAGAGGGGTCAGGATGAGCGTCACGACGCGCGGTACGCGGGTCGCCGGTATCGCTCTGGCCGCGATTACCGCGCTCGGCGGCATCGCGGCTTGCGGAAGCGACGATAAGAACGAGCAGGCCGAAGGCAAGCCGTCCAAGCTGATCATCTCCACCTTCGGCGAGTTCGGTTACGAAGATCTGCTCAAGCAGTACGAGAAGGACACCGGTATCAAGATTGAGCAGCGCAAGGTCGCTCAACTCGGCGAGTACCGGCCGACGCTGGTCCGGGCCCTGGCCACCGGCAAGGGCGCCGCGGATGTCGTCGCGCTCGAAGAGGGCATCCTGAACGAGTTCAAGTCCAACCCGGCCAACTGGGTCGACCTGGCTCCGTTGGTGGCCGACCACAGCAAGGAATACCTGCCCTGGAAGTACGAACTGGGCAAGGCGCCGGACGGCCGGCTGATCGGTCTGCCGACCGACGTCGGCAGCATGGCGGTCTGCTACCGGCGGGACCTCTTTGAGAAGGCCAAGCTGCCGGTGGAGCGCGATGAGGTGACCGCGCTCTGGCCGACCTGGGAGGCGTTCATCGACACCGGCAAGAAGTACCGCGGCGGCCACCGGTAAGGGGATGCTCGACTCGGTGACCACCGCCTCCAGTGCGGTCATGGTCCAGGTGGGCGGCGACCTCTTCTACGACAAGGACGACAATGTCGTAGCGGACAAGAGCGCTGCGGTGAAGAAGGCCTGGGACATGTCGATCGCGATGGTCGACGCCAACATCACCGCCAAGACGGCGACCTGGTCGCCGGAGTGGTCCGCCGGCTTCAAGCAGGGCACCTTCGCGGCCACCTTCTGCCCGTCCTGGATGATCGGGATCGTCAAGGAGAACTCCGGCCCGGAGAACCAGGGCAAGTGGGATGTCGCGGGTGTGCCCGGTGGCGCCGGTAACTGGGGCGGCTCGTGGCTCGCCGTGCCAAGCCAGAGCAAGCACCAGAAGGAGGCGGCGAAGCTGGCCGAGTTCCTGACCAACGCCTCCAGCCAGATCGCGGCCTTCAAGGCGAAGGGCCCGCTGCCGACCAACCTGGAGGCGCTGAAGAACGCGGACTTCCTGGCGTACACCGACCCGTACTTCAACAACGCGCCGACCGGCAAGATCTTCGGTGAGAGCGTCGCCAAGATTGAGCCGATCCACCTCGGCCCGAAGCACAACTCGGTCAAGGAGAACGCGCTGGAGCCGGCGTTGCGCTCCTACGAGAGTGGACAGGCGAAGCAGCAGGCGGCCTGGGACCAGTTCGTCAAGGACGCGGCGATTCAGGGCGCCTTCTAAGCGCCCATGTCTCGACGGCGCCCGGGCGGGCCTCCCGCCCGGGCGCCACCGAGTGATCACCGATCCCCGCGTACTCCCGCCAGCGGCGGCGCATGCCACCGTGCCGCCGATGGGAAAGGAAATCCCATGAGCCTGTCGGCCACCAAAGCGCCACCGACCCGTGGCGCCACCGCCGCCCTCGGGGCCGAGTCGGACCGCGATCCCACCGTCTTTCCCGGCTTGACCTCAAGTACTCGCCGTACCTCTACATCGCGCCGTTCTTCATCCTCTTCGGTATTTTCGGCTTCTACCCGATGCTGCGCACCGCCTGGATGTCGCTGCACGACTGGAACCTGATCGGCGACCACACCTTCATCGGCGCGGACAATTTCGTCGCCCTGGCCAGCGACGACTACTTCTGGAACGCGGTCCTCAACACCTTCGGCATCTTCCTGCTCGCCACCGTTCCTCAGTTGTTGCTCGCGCTCTTCCTGGCGAACCTGCTCAATCGCACCCAGTTACGGGCCCGCACGCTGTTCCGGATGGCGATTTCTGTGCCGAACGTGACCTCGATCGCCGCGGTGGCGATCGTCTTCGCCATGCTCTTCCAACGTGACTTCGGCGTGATCAACTGGCTGCTCAGCTTCGTCGGCATCGACGCGATCGACTGGCGCGGCCAACGCTGGAGCTCCTGGACCGCCATCGCCACGATGGTCGAACTGGCGGTGGACCGGCTACAACACGCTGATCCTGCTCGCCGCCATGCAGGCCATTCCGCGCGATCTCTACGAGGCGGCCGCGCTCGACGGCGCGAGCCACTGGCGGCAGTTCTGGCGGATCACCCTGCCGATGCTCACCCCCACCTTCATCTTCGTGGTCATCCTCTCCACCATCGGCGGCATGCAGCTCTTCACCGAGCCGCTCGTGTTCGGCAACGGCAATGTCATCGGCGGTAACCAGCGCGAGTTCCAGACGCTGGCGATGTACATGTACGAGAAGGGCATCAACAGCTTGAACACCGCCGGTTACGGCGCTGCCGTGGCCTGGGCGATGTTCCTGATGATCGTCCTGGTGTCGCTGCTCAACTTCCTGCTCGTCCGCCGTTCGGTCAAGTGAGGAGCGACCCGAATGACCTCGGCCTCCGCGCGGCTCTGGCGCACCAGCCCGCTCACCTATATCGCGCTCGCTGCTCGCGGTGCTCTTCTCGATCTACCCGTTCTACTACATGGTCGTCATCGCCACCCGCAGTCTCGACTCGATCAACCAGGTGCCGCCGCCGAGCACGCCCGGTGGCGCATTCGGCGACAACTTCGAACGGGTGCTGGACAACGACGCCGCCAACTTCCTCACCGGCCTGATGAACTCGATCATCGTCTCCTCGGTGGTGACCATCTCGGTGGTCCTCACCGGAACGCTCGCCGGCTTCGCCTTCGCGAAGTTGCGCTTCCGGGGCCGCAATGCGCTGCTACTGTCGATCGTGGTGACCATGATGGTGCCCACCCAGCTCGGCCTTATCCCGCTCTGGGGGATGATGCAGGACCTGCGCTGGTACGACAGCCTTTTCGCGGTGACCGTGCCCTTCATGGTCAGCGCGTTCGGCGTCTTCATGATGCGGCAGTACGCCATCCAGGCGATCTCCGACGAGCTGATCGAAGCCGGCCGGATGGACGGTTGCAGCACCTTCCGGGTCTACTGGAACATCGTCCTGCCGGCGCTCCGGCCGGCCGCCGCGGTGCTGGGTCTGCTCACCTTCATGGAGACCTGGAACTCGTTCCTCTGGCCGTACGCGGTGCTCACCCCGGAGAATCCCACCCTGCAGGTCGTCCCTGGCGTTCCTGTCCTACGCCTACTACACCGACTATTCACAGGTGTTCGCCGCCACCGCCGTTGGCACCGTGCCATTGCTGGTGGTATTCATCGTATTCGGCCGCCAGATCATTGGCGGCATCATGGAAGGTGCCGTCAAGTCGTGAGCAACCCCGCAAACCCGAACACGGTCCAGTTGCTTGACCAGACCGGAGGGCTCACCTTCCCGCCCGGCTTCATCTGGGGTGCCGCCACCGCCGCCTATCAGATCGAGGGCGCGGCGGCCGAGGACGGTCGCACCCCGTCGATCTGGGACACCTTCAGCCACACCCCCGGCCGGGTCGGTCGAGGGGCATACCGGTGACGTGGCCTGCGACCACTACCACCGGTTCCGGGACGACGTGAAACTGATGGCCGATCTGGGCCTGAAGTCGTACCGGTTCTCGGTCTCCTGGCCCCGGGTGCAGCCCGGCGGTTCCGGCGCGGCCAACCAGGCCGGCCTGGACTTCTACCGGCGGCTCGTGGACGACCTGCTCGAACACGGCATCGAGCCGTTGGTCACGCTCTACCACTGGGACCTGCCCCAGCCGCTGGAGGACGCCGGCGGTTGGCCGACTGCGGGACACCGCCGCCGCGGTTCGCCGACTACGCCGCGCTGACCCACGACGGCGCTCGGCGACCGGGTCCGCTACTGGACCACCCTGAACGAGCCATGGTGCTCGGCTTTCCTCGGTTACGGCTCGGGTGCGCACGCGCCCGGCCGCAGCGAGCGGGCGGCGGCGGTCCACGCCGGCCCACCACCTGATGCTCGGACACGGGCTGGCCGTGCAGGCCATGCGGGCGGCCCGCCCGGAGCACGAATTCGGCATCACGCTCAACCTGTACGCGGTGTCGCCGCAGACCGGCTCGGCGGCCGACGTCGACGCCGCCCGGCGGATCGACGGGCTGGCCAACCGGTTCTTCCTGGACCCGATCCTGCAGGGGCGAGTACCCGGCGGATCTGGTCGAGGACCTGCGTGAGGTGACCGACTTCGAGCACGTCCAGCGACGGGGACCTGGCAGACCATCTCCACCCCGCTGGACCTGCTCGGCATCAACTACTACAGCCGGCACGTGGTGGCCGCGCCGGTCGAGGGCGTGCAGCCCGAGCCGTACTGGCGGGCGCCGTCGAACTGGCCGGGCAGCGAGCAGGTGCGGTTCGTCACCCGGGGCGTGCCGGTGACCGACATGGGCTGGGAGATCGACGCGCCGGGGCTGGTGGAGACCCTGCAGCGGGTGCCACCGGGAGTACTCCGGACCTGCCGCTGTACATCACCGAGAACGGCTCCGCCTTCGTCGACGAGGTGGTCGACGGCGAGGTCGACGACCCGGACCGGGTCGCCTTCTTCGACGCCCACCTGCGGGCCTGCCACGAAGCGATCGCCGCGGGGGTGCCACTGCGAGGCTACTTCGCCTGGTCGCTGTTGGATAATTTCGAGTGGGCGTGGGGTTACACGAAGCGCTTCGGCATGATCTACGTTGACTATGAAAGCCAGCTTCGCATCCCCAAGTCCAGCGCCAGGTGGTACGCCGAAGTGATCCGACGTAACGGTCTGGCCGCACAATAGGCGGGGTCAGCCAGTACTCGGGGCGCCCGGTGCCGATCTCCGCAGAAGGTCGGCGCCGGGTCTGCCCGACGTCGGAGGAGCGGACGATGACAACCCAGCGCACCAGGTCGCTCGGGCGACCCACCCTGGACGCGGTCGCGGCCCGGGCCGGTGTCGGGCGGGGCACGGTGTCCCGGGTCGTCAACGGTTCGCCGCAGGTGAGCCCGGAGGCTCGGGCTGCCGTGCAGCAGGCCATCGAGGAACTGGGCTACGTGCCCAACCGGGCGGCGCGGGCACTGGTCACCCAGCGGACCGACTCGGTGGCACTGGTGGTCTCGGAGTCCGGGGAACGGGTCTTCGGCGAGCCGTTCTTCGCCGGCATCGTCCGCGGCATCAGCTCCGGCGCTGCTGGAGACCCCGATGCAGCTCTGGCTGGCGATGGCCCAGTCGCCGGCCGAGCGCGAGCGGATCGAGCACCACCTGACCAACCAGCACGTCGACGGGGTGCTCCTGCTCTCCCTGCACGACGCCGACCCGCTGCCCATCCTGCTGGAGGAGCGCGGGCTGCCGACCGTGCTCGGCGGCCGACCGGCCCGGATGCTGCAGCCCGGCGCCCAGCCGGCCTACTTCGTCGACGTGGACAACGCCGGCGGGGCCCGGCAGGCCGTTGAGTACCTGTTCGGGCGGGGTCGGCGCCTGGTCGCCACCATCGCCGGTCCGCAGGACATGGGCGTGGGTGTGGCCCGGCTTGGCCGGCTACCGGGAGGCGGTCCGGGCCACCGGTATCGCCGTCGCCGCGGACCTTGTCGCGTACGGCGACTTCAGCGAGAGCAGCGGCGCGGCGGCGATGCGTCGAGCTGCTGGAGCTCTGCCCCGATCTGGACGCGGTCTTCGTCGCCTCCGACCTGATGGCCTGCGGCGCGTTGCGCGCGCTGCGGGAGTCCGGCCGGCGGGTGCCCGATGACGTGGCGGTGGTCGGCTTCGAGGACGCGCCCGATCGCGCGCCAGGCCGATCCGCCGCTGACCACGGTCTTCCAGCCGATGGAGGAGATGGGCCGGCAGATGGCCCGACTGCTGGTGTCCCGGATCCGACGGCGAGCACCTGGAGCCGCGCCGTACGTGCTGCTCGACACCCACCTGGTCCACCGCGCCTCCGCCTGACCCGCCCGGCCTGACCCATCACCACCCACCCCCCACCACCCCACCACCCCACCACCCACCACCCACCCGCGCGCAAATTCACAGAAAGTGCGGCTATCCGACGGTGGAAAGCCACCCATTCCGTGAATCTGCGCGAGGGTGGGTGGTGGTGGGTGGGGTAGTGGGGTGGTGGGGGGTGGGGGTGGGTGGTGGTGGGTGGTGGGTGAGGTGCGCAGTGGCTACGTTGCCGGGTAGCTGTTGTAGTCCGGGAAGTTGCCGTAGAGACGCTGGTCCGGGCTGCTTACGGTGACGGCGTGCACCAGCAGGTCACCGCCGACGAAAGCACCCTTCCAGGAGGCGCCCCGGCCGCCGAACGGTTCGTCCCGGTCACCCCGGGAGCGGGGCTTGTTGATGCCCACCTTGAACGCCTGCAGATCGCCCGCGAGCTTGGCCGCCTCGTCCTCGTCGTCACAGGCGAGGCTCGCGACCAGCGCGCCGTTGGAGGCGTTCATCGCGGCGAGCAACTCGTCGCGGGTATCGACCACCACGATCGTGTCCACCGGGCCGAACGGCTCGGCGTGCATCAGCCGGGACCGGCCGGGCGGGGCGAGCAGCACCGACGGTGCCACGTACGCCGAGGTGTCCTGACCGTCGAGGAACGGCGCCCCGGCCAGCCCGCCCCGGTAGAGCGGAACCGCGCCGCCGCGTACCGCCTCGTCGACCTTGCGGCGCAGCTCCTCGGCCTTCGCCGCGCTGATCAGCGGGCCGAAGTCCAGCTCGGGCAGCGGGTCACCGGCACGCCAGTCGGCGCCGACGGCGAGCGGGTGGCCGAAGCGTACCGACCGCACCACCGGCAGGTACATGTCCAGGAACTGGTCGACCAGCTCGCGCTGCACGACGAACCGCGGGTACGCGGTGCAGCGCTGCTTGCCGTACTCGAAGCCCTTCTTCAGGTGGGCGGCGAGCAGGTCCCACTGGGAGAAGTCCCAGATGCCCCAGGCGTTGAGGCCCTCCTGCTCGATGAAGTGGCGCTTGTCCGAGTCGAGCAGCGCCGACGGCGACCTTGCCACCGTTGGAGCGACCGCCGACGAAGGCGACCGCGCCGATCTCCGGGGCGATCACCCTTCCCGTCGGCGGTGTGGCTCGACGGTGTCGCGGCAAGGTCGCCTCGGCGCTGCTCAACTCGGACAAGCGCCACTTCATCGAGCAGAGGGCCTGTCAACGCCTGGCCATCTGGTTTTCCCCGTGGGACCTGCTCGCCACGAAGGAGGGTTTCGACACGGCGAGCACTACGCACCCGTCCGCGGTTCTCGTGCAGCGCCAAGGTGAATGTACCTGCGGTAGGTGCGGTCGTACGCTTCGGCCACCCGCTCGCCGTGGCCCCGACTGGCGTGCCGGTGACCGCTGCCGAGCTGGACTTCGGCCCGCTGATCAGCACGGCGAAGGCCGAGGATGCGCCGCCGGTCGACGAGCGGTACGCCGCGCTACAGTTGGCTTCTACGGTCGCCGGGCGCGTCGGCCGCCTGGCGGATTACGTGGCACCATCAGGGTGTTCTCACTCCACCCCACGGTCACTGGTTGATCACGCCGTTCGCCGGATCCGTGGTGGTGAATACCAGCAACAAGTACTCACCGCGCGATGGAACACCTCGAACAGCACTGCGTGGCGAGCCTCCACCTGTGGCCGACGAGGACGAGGCGGCCAAGCTCGCATTCGTTCAAGGTGGGGATCAACAAGCCCCGCTCCCAGTATCAGGAACAACCGTTCGGCGGCCGGGCTCTGCTCCTGGAAGGGTCTTTTGCATAGGCAGTGACCTGCTGGTGCACACCAGTCACCGGTAAGCAGCCGAACCAGGTCTCTACACAACTCCAGACTACAACAGCTACCGGCAACGTAGCAGCTGCACAGCTCACCACCACCCCACCACCACCCACCCCCCACCCCCACCACCCCACCACCCACCACCCACCACCCACCCTCGCGCAGATTCACGGACACTCGGTTTTCCACCGTCGGATAGCCGTGTTCTCAACAGGCTGAGGCGGCTGGTGGTGGGTGGTGGGTGGTGGGTGGTGGGGGGTGGGTGGTGATGGGTTGGCCGGGCGGGTCAGGCTGAGGCGCGGTGGACGAGGTGGGTGTCGAGCGGCACCGCCTGGCCGGTCCTCCTCCGTGGGATCCAGAAGCCAGCAGTCGGCCATCATCTCCTCATCGGCTTCAAAGATTCGTGGTCAGCAGCAGATGGCCTGGGCCCACGATGGCGCGTCCCAACCACACCACCACGTCATCGGGCACCCGCGCCGGACTCCGCGGTGCACACCTCCCCCCGCAGCAGATGCGGAACAACAACAACATCCAAGTCGGCAGAGTTCCAACAAGTCGACGCATCGCCGGCGCGCCGCTGCTCTCGCTGAAATCGCCGTATGCGACAAGGTCCACGGCGAGGTCGATACCGCTGCTGGGACCACCTCACGGTAGCCCCACGGCCACGCCAACGCCCATATCCTCGGACCGGCAATGGTGCCGACCAGGCGCGACCCCCGCCCGAAGAGATACTCAACGGCCTGCCGGGCCCCACAAGCCACATTGACGAAGTAGGCCGGCTGTGCGCCCGTGCTCAACGTGGGCCGGTCGGCCGCCGACACGGTCGGCGGCCCGCGCTCAAGCAGGATGGGCAGCGGTCCGCCGTCGTGCCAGGAGAGCAGGAGCACCATCAACTTGTTGGTTGGTCAGGATGGTGCTGGTTCGCGCTCGGCTGGCGACTCGGAGATCGCCAGCCAGAGCTCATGGGCTCTCCCAGCAGGGCGGTACCCCAAAACAATACCGGCCGGAAGAACAGCTCCCAAAGCCCATTTCTCACTTTCCGACCACCCAGTGCCAGTTGAGTCCGTCCGAGTTGGGTGACCAGGGCCCTGGCCGCCGATAGGCATCACTGCCAGTTCCACGATGGCCTGTCAGCAGCCACTCCCGAGCCTCGGGCTCCACCTGCGAACCGTTGACGACGCGGACGCGTCCGCCCGACACCAGCTGGGCCACGACACGTCCAGGTAGGTCGCCGAGTGACCTGGTGCGCTGGGTTGTCATCAGTCCCCACTCCTCAACATCAGGCAGCCCGGTGCCAACCTTTGCGGAGATGAGCAGCAGCACCCCAATACTGGCTGACCCCCCGCCTATTGTGGCCGGAGCCACGTCAGATCGCTTCAGCATACCACCTGGGCGTGCTTGCAATGCAAACTCCTTTTCATAGTCAACGTGAAGCGCTTCCGTGTCTAACCCCACGCCACTCATAACAACAGCGACCAGGCGTAGCCTCGCAGTGGCACGCCCGAGGAGATCACTTGGTGGGCAGGCCCGCAGGTGGGCATGTCGAAGAAGGCAACCGGTCCGGTCGCCGACCTCGCCAGCTTAACCACCTCATTCGATGAACGCGGAGCCGTTCTGCGTGATGTACAGCGGCAGGTCCCGACTCCCCGGTGGACCCGCTGGAGGGTTTTCCGCCGGCCCCGGCGCGCTCGATCTCCCAGCCCATGTCGGTCACCGGCACGCCCGGGTGACGAACCGCGGTCTCCTCGGCTCGGCCAGTTCGACAGGCGCCCGCCTACGGCTCGGGCTGCGCGCCTCAACACCAGGCGCGGCCACCACGTGCCCAGCTGTGATTGATGCGGAGCAGGTGGCGGGGGTGAGATGGTCTCCAGGCCGCGTCGTGGACACTCTTAAATGAGTTTCTCACGGCGGCCTGCAATTAGATCCACCCCAGATACCCCCCTGCAGGATCGGGTCCCAGGAAGACCGGTTGGCCGACCGGTCCGATCCGCCGGGCGCTGACGTCGGCCGCCGACCGGAGTACAGCGACACCGTAAAGGTGCAGCGTGATGCCCCAATTCATCATGGGCGGGCCGTCCGCCGTGGCCTGCACAGCCACCGTGCTCCGAGCATCAGGTGGTGGCCGGCGTGGACCGCCGCCGCCCATCGCTGCGGCCCAGGCGCGTGAGGCCTCCGAGCCGTCGTGGAAAACCGAGCACCATGCTAGGTTGAGGGTGGTCCCAGTAGCGGATCCGATCGCCGAGGGCCGCCTGGGTCAGCGCGGCATATGCGCTGTGCCGCAGTGGCCAACCGCCACGTTGCAGTCACTGGCAGGTCCCGTGGTCAGCGTGACCAACGGCTCGATGCCGTGTTGCAGAGCAGGTCATCCACGAGCAGCCGGTCCTCCAGCCGCTTGGTTGGCCGCGCCGGAACCGCCGGGCTGCACGGCACCGGTCCGACGACTTCAGGCCCAATCAGCCATCAGTTTTAGCATCGTCCCGGAACCGGTGGTAGTGGTCACGGCCACGTCACCGGCTCTGTGTGAAGGACCCGTCCGGGGGTGTGGCTGAGAAGGTGTCCCAGATCGACGGGGTGCGACCCGTCCTCGGCCGCCGCTGCTTCGATAACGCCCCCAGATGAAGCCGGGCGGCAAATCGCTCCGGTCTGGTCAAGCGACTGGACGTCTTGGGTTTGCGGGGTTGCGCGACTTGACGGCACCTTTACCATCATCACCGATGGATTCTGGCGGCCAATACAATAAATACCGGGCATGGCACCGTTGCCAACGGCAGTGGCCGCGACACTTGTGAATAGTCGTGTGATAACATAGACAGGAACGCCAGGGACAGCCATCTGGGGTGAGCACCGCGTACGGCCAGCCAACGAGTTCCAGTTCTCCATGAAGGTGTGAGTAGACCCAGCACCGCGGCGGCCGGCCGGAGCGCAGTGTTCCAGTGACCGGAAGGTGTGCAACTTGCCGTTGGCCGGCTTCGATCAGCTCGTCGGAGATCGCCTGGATAGCATACTCCGCATCATCAATACACAAAGGCAGTGAAGGGCACCGTTGCACAAAGGCTGTCGTACCAGCGCAGGTATTGCATCATCCCGAGAGCAGGATGAGTGGTGGGCACGTCATCATAACCACAATCGACAGTAACTGAGTTGCAGAAGAGAGAGCTTCACAACAAAGCCTGGCGAGCGTTGCAGGCACCGCCGATGGTCGCCGCTGAGGATACGATGATCGAGTTCATGAGCCAGTGAGAATTGGCGCGTCGTTGTTCACACCGGTTCGATCACCAAATCAGCCGCCGGGCGTGCTCGGCGGGGCACCTGGTTGATCGAGTCGACTGCAGGGTGGCGATAACGACCGTGTAGGTCAACGGGTGGTCAAAGACACCGCGAGCAGGAGCGCGATATAGGTCAGCGGCTGGTGCGCCGGAGTAGCACGGGAGGCCAAGGTGTAGCTCCTCCCAGCTTGACCAAACAGCAGACGACGAGTCAGGAAGTTGAGCAGCAGACACCGTACGATCATCAGGAACATACACGCCCAGGCCACGGCAGCGCGGCGTGACCGGCAGTGTAGCGACACTTTTCAGTACATGTACATCGCCAGCATCTGAAAACTCGCTGGTTACCCGCCGATGACGTTCCATTGCCGAACACAAGACAGCTCAGCATGAAGCTGCATGCCGCCGATGGTGCAAGGAGTAGTCGCGGAGCAGGTTGAGGTGAGGCGTCGGCAGGTTGATACCGCCAGAACTGCCGCCGAGTGGCTCGCGCCGTCAAGCGCGGCCGCCTCCTGAGATCGCGCGGATGGCCCCGTGCCGGAAAAACAACAGGCATCAGCGTTGTAGCCGGTCCACCGCCAGTTCACCACCATCGTCGGCGGTCCACGACTCCCAACATTCCGATGCGCCGTCAATCACGTCGACGCCGACGAAGCTGAGTAGCGAGTTGATGACGCGAAAGTGGCGTTTCGAAGGCGTGCCAAAGACAATCAGCCACCGCGGCGACCGAGTCACATTGCACACAAATCACCATCCGGACGCGTGGGGCCCCAGCTGATACGAGTGAGCAGGGTTCAGCGCGAGCAACAACTGAGGAACAGGTGGCGAGCGGAATCCGAAGTTGTTGGGGCCGCATTCCAGAAGTAGTCGTCGCTCGCCATTCCTCCGCGCCGATGAAGGTGTGGTCGCCGTCCGAGGAGTCATGCATCGACATCCATGCGGTATCGGGTAGGAACCGAAAATACCGAAGAGGATGAAGAACAGCACAATGTAGAGGTACAGCGAGTGCCTGAGGTCAACCAGAAGACGAGTAGGAATCAGGTCAACTAGCAAAGGTGGTGGCGCCGCCCAGGCGGTGGCTTGGTGGCCGACGGTCATCAAGACAATG